>NZ_DAIRTS010000006.1:0-193548 GCF_036803765.1 Novosphingobium sp. | reverse complement strand
GATCTACACCCGCACGCTGTTCTCGACGCCCAGCACGCTGGCGCACGAGGCCTATCCGATGTGGAGCGGGGACCGCTTCAACCGGCGCCGCGCGCGCGCCGACAAGGTGCGGATCCCGATCGACCATGAGGCGCTGAAAGACGGCGCACTCGGCCCCGACGGGATATGGCGCCAGATCGTCTCCGTGTTCGATGCGATCGCGAAGGGCTTCGACCTGGTCGACGTCGCCGAGCTGCAGCGCGAGTACTCGGTCGACGAGTTCGAGAACCTCTTCAAGTGCCTGTTCCTCGACGACAGCCAGTCGATGTTCCCCTTCGAAATCATGCGCCGGTGCATGGTCGACAGCTGGGAAGTCTGGCGCGACGTCCAGCCTTACGCCGCGCAGCCCTACGGCGGCGAGGTCTGGCTGGGCTACGACCCCAACGCCAGTGAGAACGGCACTGGTGACGATGCTGCGCTGGTCGCGGTTGCCCCGCCGGTGAAGCCAGGCGGCAAGTTCCGCCTGCTCGAAAAGAAGCGCCTCAAGGGCATGCAGTTCGACCAGCAGGCCAATGCCATCCGCAAGATGGCTGGCCGCTACCGCGTCAGCAAGATCGCGATCGACGTCACCGGTGCGGGCAAGGCGGTCGAGCAGCTGGTGCGCAAGTGGTTTCCGCTGGTGACCTCGATCACCTACTCGCCGCTGACCAAGAGCCAGATGGTGCTGAAGGCCAAGAACGTGATCAGCGCCGGCCGCCTCGAGTTCGATGCGGGCTGGATGGACGTGATGAGCGCCTTCATGGCGATCCGCCCCGAGATCACCAAGCACGGCATCACCTACGTCGCGGGCCGCGCCGGCAGCGTCGGCCATGCCGACCTTGCCTGGGCGACGATGCACGCCCTGTTCTTCGAACCGCTCGATGCCAGCGAAGGCATTGGCGGCACCTCTACCCTGGAGATCTTCGATGCCTGATACCCCGGTCGCCGCGGTGGACCTGCCTGTGCCCGTCAGCGGCGAGGTGCTGCCCGATGCGCCCCAGGCGATCAGCTTCGCCTTCGGCGACGCCGAGAGCGTGCTGGACCGACGCGAGCTGTTCGACCTGTTCGAGGTGGCGCACAACGGCCGCTGGTACGAGCCGCCGATCTCGCCGGCGGGGCTGGGGCGCTGCTACCGCATGGCCGCGCATCACCAGTCGGCGATCCTGCTCAAGCGCAACCTGCTGGTTTCCAGCTTCGTGCCGAGCCGCTGGCTGTCCAAGGCCGACTTCGCCAAATGGGCGCTCGACTGGCTGATCTTCGGCAATGCCTACCTTGAGGCGGTGCCCAACATCGCTGGCCGGCCGGCCGCGCTACGCCCTGCGCCGGCGGCGTTCACGCGGGTGGGGCTCAAGGCCAACCAGTTCTTCTATGTGCCCGGCCTGTACCTGGGCAATGCGACCGAGTTCCGCACCGGCTCGGTCCACCACTTGCTCGAGGCCGACCCGATGCAGGAGATCTACGGCATGCCCGAGTACCTCTCGGCGCTGCAGTCGGGCCTGCTCAACGAAAGCGCCACGCTGTTCCGGCGCAAGTACTACATCAACGGCAGCCATGCCGGCTACATCCTGCACATCAGCGATGCGACGTTCAGCGAGGCCGACAGCGCCGCGCTGCGCGACGCCATGCGGCGCAGCAAGGGGCCGGGCAACTTCCGCAACTTCTTCATGCACATCCCCAACGGAAAACCCGAAGGCGTGCGGATCATCCCGATCGGCGAGGTCGGCGCCAAGGACAACTTCGTCGACATCAAGGACATGACCGCGCAGGACATGCTCGCCGCGCACCGCGTGCCGCCACAGCTGCTGGGCATCGTGCCCAAGAACTCCGGCGGCTTCGGCAATGTCGTCGATGCCGCGCGCACCTTCTACCAGCTCGAGATCGTGCCGATCCAGCAGCGTATGCTCGAGGTGAATGACTGGCTGGGCGTGACTGCCCTTGCCTTCCAGGTGCCCGACGTTGCCACCGTGGCGACCACAAGCGCCTGACCCGAATACCCGCCGCCCGAGCCGGGTAGGCGGGGGAAGGGGCGTTCCAGCGCCCCGATCCGACGACCAGCGATCGTCATGTCCCGAACAGGCCCATCCGAGGCCATCCCGCCTGCCGACTCGGCGGCGGAACATATAAGGAACAAGCATGATGATGTCGACCCAACCGGACGTGCTCGAGCCGGTCAGCCCGGTGCGCCCGCCGGCGCCCTACATTGGCGGCAAGAAGATGTTGGCCAAGCGCCTGGTCGAGCGGATCAACGCGATCCCGCACACGATCTATGCCGAGCCGTTTGTGGGCATGGGCGGCGTGTTCTTCCGCCGCGATCAGCGCCCGAAGTGCGAGGTCATCAACGATTGGAGTGAGGACGTTGCCACGTTTTTCCGCGTGATCCAGCGGCACTATGTGGCGTTCATGGATATGCTGCGCTGGCAGGTCACGAGCCGCGCCGGCTTCGAGCGCCTGCGCCGGCAGGATCCGGCGACGCTGACAGACCTCGAGCGTGCGGCGCGGTTCCTGTACCTGCAGAAGCTGTCGTTCGGGGGGAAGGTTACCGGGCAAAACTTCGGCGTAAGGTTCGACGGCGGCGCTCAGTTCGACGTCGCCAAGGTCGGTCCCCTGATCGAGGCAGCGCACGAGCGGCTATCCGGCGTGGTGATCGAGCGCTTGCCCTGGTCCGACTTCCTTACCCGCTACGACCGGCCGGGGACGCTGTTCTATCTCGATCCGCCCTATTACGGCTGCGAGGGGGACTATGGCCGCGACCTGTTCGACCGCGACCAATTCGCCGCGATGGCCGAGCAGCTGCGCGGGCTGAAGGGGCGGTTCATCCTGTCACTCAATGAGCATCCCGACGTGAGGCGGATCTTCGCCGGGTTCACAATCGAGGCTGTGCCAGTGCGCTATACGGTGGGCGGGATGGCCCAGAGCAAGGTTGTGGGCGAGGTGATTATCTGGAAGTGACCAAGGCGGCAGGCAGGCCCCATCATCCCAGGAGCCTGACCTGCCACTTTCATTGCAAATCGACCAACGTCGAGAAGCGACCTCTGGCGAATTACCCTTCCGCGGGCGCGCCTACCACCACCGCAACCAGACATATCACCCCGATGGCCACAAACCCTACGCGCTGCAGGACGGTGCCTTTGCGATCCTTGATCGACACGATCAGGGCCAATGCACATTGGAGCGCGTAGAACAGGGCGAATGCGCGGGATGACAGTGCCACGACCTCGAACGGATCGGTCAACCAAACGACCATGATCGCCAGAGCGCCGGCCAGGGCGAAAGCAAGCGGGACGCTGACCTTGCGTCGAGAAACCTCGTTGACCAATCCGCCCGATCCGATTGAGTCGGCGACGGCTGCGCTCAACTGGCTCATGATGGCGCCGGCCAGGACGAAGATACCCAATGCCGGCGCGATCAGTTCCATCACATCGAGAATGCCGGCCACGCCATCGGTGGCCGCCGCACGGCTGAGAAACGGCGTCAGAAGCCCGATAAACGCAAGGTAGATCGCCGAGGAGATCCACTGCGCGTGGCGCATCGTTTTGATGCGCAATTCGGCTGGATAGGCGTGGCCCATATAGCGAGAAGTCTCGAAGCCCTGCACGGTGATGAGTAGGCCCAGGAGCATAGGGATACTGGCAAGTGACAATTTGACCGGCGGCAGCGGATCGGCTGCACCGTTCATGATCCAGGAGATCGTGAGCGCCGCGAGCAGACCTGCGATGATACCGATCTTGATCGACACGGTGCCGTGCGCGAGATGCTCGACCTTGCGCAGACTGCCGCCGAGCGCCAGCAGGGTCATGAGGGCGATGAGGACAGTGACGATGATATTTGCCGCCAGTGGCTGCCATGTCGGATCCACCGCCAACGGCTTGAGCGAAAACTCCGCCAGCAGCTTGAGATAGTAGGCCACCGACACGGCGTAAGCGAGCGACAGCACGCCCTGCGTGAGCCGGGCCAGCCATGCGACCGGATCATTGAACCCTGCGGCCGCGAGATGGGCCTCGGCATGGCGTATGTTGAAGCGAATGACTGCGCCGGCTGCGTAGGCGATCGCCAAGAGAGCGGCCATCGCTGCCAAAGCGGCGCTGCCGAACTCGCGTGCCAGGAGCGGGCCACAAATGAGAAAGCCCGATCCGATAATCGATGCCAGCGGCGTGACGGTCGCCCTCCATCCGTCGCTCCGCGCGAAGCGGCCGAAGGTAAGCGCGGCAGTGACGCCGATCGCGACGATCAGGGCGACAAAAACGATCATGCAGTACCTCCAAGCCAGGCAGCGCTATCGCGCAGCCGTCGTTTGTAGTCGGGCTCGGCCAGGGCCTTGAGCAGTTGGTCGGCGCGCGCCAGCACCGCATCGCGGCATGCCCCGTCGAGCGCGTTGGCGGCCAGTGCATGAAAATTGCCGGCCTGGCGGGTGAGCGTCGCGATGCGGCCGGGATCATCGCAACTGAGCGCGACGTCGCCGAGGGCGTCCAGGAACCGCTTGCCAGCGATCATGTCGGCGCTGGCATATTGTGCCAGCGCCCCGAAGGCCCTGTCGATGAATCCGGCAAAGGTGACCGGATGGGCGATCACGCGAAGCACGCCGTCATCGTCGGCCCGCAGCCGCGAAGGCAGATCCCGCCGTGACAGGTCCGCCATCGCCGCGCCCAGCCAATCGAGGCAACTGTTGGCGGTAAAAGGATCGTTGACCCCGGGCGAAAGGGCACGGGCTGCGATCTCGACCAGTTCGTCGATCAAAAAGCGCAGGTCTTGCAAGGCGGTGCGCCGGGCACCGGTCGCGAAGGCCCCCTGCAGGGCACTGGCGGCGTCCTCGTCGCACCGCTCGGCGGGCCAGGCTTCGAGCAGGACGCTGCCCTTGTGCGTGAAATCCCCCGACTGGTATTGGAGGCGGATGACGAGATCGTGATCGCGCGCCGCATCAAGCAGGGTGTTCTCGTCGATCAACTGGATATAACCGTTGTGCCTGGCACGAACCGGTGTGCGTCGTTCGTAATCGGCTGGAGTGGCATCCTCGCGAAAGGCGGAGGGGATGCGCGCGTCGTCAGCGGTTTCGGTCAGCGGCTTGCCGATGAATACCGGAAAGCGCTGGTCGATCTCTTCGATCAGGCGGCCGCCGATCCGCTCGATCACGGTATTGATGTGAATATTCATCGGCACGTGATGGATGAAGTAGATCAGCACCGCGATCGAGCACAGCACGAGAATCAATGCGACCAGCAACGCCAGTTGCGGCACGAAGGCGGCCGCGGCCGCGCCGCTTTCCCCGGCCGAGCGGATCGTGCGCAGCACCACCAGGGAATAGACGAAAGTCGCAATGAAAGTACCCAGCGTCACCTGATTGCCGCGGTCCGACATGAAGTTGCTGAGCAGGCGAGGGCCGTACTGGCCCGAGGCATAGACCACCGCCGCGATCGTCACCGAAAACGTGGTGCCGGCCACGCCGATCATTGACCCGCCGATCGAGGACAGCAGGCTGCGCGCGCCGTCAGGCCTTGCGGAAGCGAGCCATGGCAGGCCGTCCATCCAGGCAGAACCGAAGTGGCCATCAATATAGACCGTGCCGAGAGCGAGCAGCAGCGCCAAGACGGCCATGATCGTAGGGACAAACCAATAGCTTTCGCGCAGGTCGTTGGACAGGCGAAGCAGGTGCGCCTTCATGCCAATTTCTCTGCGTCGCTCGCCGCAAGCCGCTCGAGGACCCGCTTGATCGTCCCTCCCTGCACGACAACGGAGAACAGGACGACCACGTAAGTCGCCGCGAGGATCACGGAGCGGGCCGGGCTGTCTGGCAGGCCGAGCGCCAAAGCGATCGATATGCCGCCACGCAGGCCGCCCCAGATCAGCGTCACCGGTGCAACAAGGCCGTAGCGATGGTTCGGCCGGATCGCCCTGATCGGCAGAAGGACCGACAGCGACCGAGCCGCCAGCGCCAGCGGAATGGCGGCGACGCCGAGGATCACCAGGCGCAGATCGCTCGGGATCGTCACGACCTCGAGGCCGATCAGGAGGAACAGCACCGTGTTGAGGATGTCGTCGATCAGGTCCCAGAATTTGTGCAGGTAATCACGCGTCGTCTCGCTCATCGCATGGGCGACGCCGGCGTTGCCGATGATCAGCCCGGCCACCGCCATCGCGACAGGGCCGCTGACATGAAGGGGACGCGCGATGGCATAGCCGCCCATCACGACCGCCAGGCTGATCAGTACCTCGACCTTGTATTCGTCGATCGAGCGCATCATCCGGTAAGCCGTCCAGCCAATGAACAGCCCCAGCGCGATACCGCCCCCGGCCTCGAGGGCGAACAGTTCTGCCGCATGGGCAATCGAGAACGCCTCACCCGACAGCGCGGAGGCAAGGAGGATTGTGAAAATGACGACCCCCACGCCGTCGTTGAACAGGCTTTCGCCCGCGACCGTCGCCTCGAGGGCAGGAGAGACGTTCGCGCGCTTGAGCACCCCCATGACCGATACCGGATCGGTGGGGCTGATCAGTGCTCCGAAGACGAAACACCAGATCGCCGGCAGCGCGAAGCCGAGGGCGCGAGACAGGAGCAGGAAGCCGAACCCGATGAGGGCCGTCGACAAGGCGACGCCGATGGTGCTGAGCACGATGATCGGCCAGCGGCCGCGCCGCAATTCATGCCAGTCAACGTGGAGCGCACCGGCAAACAGCAGGAACGACAGCATGCCGTCCATCAGTGTGGTGTGAAAGTCGATTCCTGCAATGAAACGCACGACATCCCTGGCGAAGTCGGCACCCGGCAGCAGCCGGTCCAGCGCCACCACCAGCAGCGAGGCGATCGCCCCCATCACCGTCAGCCCGATTGAGGAGGGCAACTGGAGGAACCGGTAATTCACGTATCCTAGCACGGCGGCGAGCACGATGAGGATCGCTGCCGCGTCGAAGGGGGTCAAAGCAACTCCGCCGATCATGGCGACACCTTGGTCGCAAGCCGGAAACGGGCACCAGCGCCGGGCGCTGGCGCAGCGCCGATCCGCTGCGTTGCCAGCAGAGCCGCGATGGCAAGCGCCCGTCGCTGGGTAAGGGTAGGCCGGGATGGCGGCGTGCCCCCTGGCAGGCCAGGCACGGCAAGGACCGGCACGTTCCAGCGTTGCGCCGCCCATGCGGACGTCAGTACCGCATTGCGGGCCGCGTCATCGAGACCATCGGCATTATCGGCAAACGTGACTTCGGGAAGCTGCGCTTGCGGCGGCACGACCGAGACGCTCCAGCCATCGGCATTGGCGGCGGCACGCGCTTCCAGGATGCGATAGGTAGCGACGGTGGCCCCGGGCAGCGGTGCGGCAGCGGCGGTTGCCCGGTGATGATCGCGATCGATCGTCACGTCGTCGGGCGCGATGCCGGTGATGAGCGCGATCATCCGCGTCAGCGCGTTGATGCGCTGGGTTTCCTGGTTCGACGGATCTCCCGCCTGCCGCAGTTCCTCGCGCTGGGCATCCAGCGCATCCGCGCCCACGCCGAGCAGTACCTGGTCGATGTCGAGACGGACCGGGCGCCCCAGCTTCTGTTCGAGCGCCTTTTGCAGCGCGGCCGAGCTCTGCGTCTTGTTGCGCGGCGTGATGACGACCGAGCGCACCACGATCGGCTCGTGGTCGAACTTTACTTCGAGCTGCGTCACCCGCGCATCGTTGCCGAAGCGCTCGCTGAGCAGGGAGCGTGTCTGTGACACCGTCACCGCCTCTCGCGCGATGCGATTAAGCGAAAGGCCAAGCGGCACGGCCATGACCGCAAAGACCAGCAGCAGCACACCGGTCTGCGCCCAGCTCTGCCGGCTAGAGAGATGATGCCCGAACCCATAGTAGCGGGCCATCATCATGGCCGAGAGCGCGATGGTAATGAAGTTGGTGACGAACAATGCGAGTGAGCCGCCCAGCACCGGCAGGTTCCAGGTGGCGAGCCCATATCCAACGACGGCGAGCGGTGGCATCAGTGCGGTCGCGATCGCCACGCCCACGATGGTCTCCCCGCGTCCCCGGATAATAGCGAAGGTGCCTGCAAGAGCCGCGAACAGCGCGACGCACAGGTCGAACAGGTTGGGCTTAGTCCGCGCCACGATTTCGGCCGTCGGTGCCTGAAGCGGCGAGACAGTGACGATGAAGGCCGTAAACGTGACGGCCGCGAACGAGCCGATGGCGAGGGCCATCATTGACCGGCGCATCTCGGCAAAATCGAACAGTGCGAGGCTGAAACCGAACCCGAGAATGGGGTTCATCAGCGGCGAGATCAGCATGGCGCCGATGACCACGGCCGGGGACGACAACAACAGTCCGAGCATGGCAATGCCGGCCGACATCATCGTCATGAATGCGAAGCGCGGCGACCATCCACTTTCATCGATGATCCGGTTGACGACGGCCTCGTGATCCACGGGTTCCACGACGCTACGGCGCCACCAGCGATAGATGGCAAGCCGGCTCAAGCCGGCGAACACGGGGCTGCTGGAGCCGTCCCGGATCCTATTCAACTCAGCCAAGCTATGGCTCCTATTGTGATATTTGATGGCGCGGAATGAAGGTGCACGTCATGCAGGACGATTGAGCTGACCAGGCCGTTCCAGGGTGCATCTGCCAGTGCTGGCACGCTGGATGGAATATGGGTCATCGAATATGGTGCCGGGTAGCCACTGGTGTGGCCAAAGGGCACAGGGGCGCGGTGCATCGTGGGTTCGTTCCGAGATAGCGTACAAGCGCTGGCGGCCCGACCAACGCAATCGCCTGCCCATTCACCTGCAACGTGTGACGGGCACCCGGGCTAACTATTGCACCCGATGATCACAATCGCAAGGCAACGCCGCACCAGCAGCATCCTGAAGGCCGCGGCGACCTCCCGCTGGGAGGTGGGGCGAAGCCTACGCCCTGCGGACGGGTCGCGCGCCAACCCCGCGCGCCGCACTTGCCCCCACGCCCCGCCTGCACGCTTCCTGGGCAGTTTCTACGCAAAGGCTCGCGATCGTCCGCATCGACGGGAAGGGCGGAATGCCTACGTTCTTGGGCCTATCGGCCGATCACATTGCGCGGAAGGCGCCAACGCACCTCGACGCAGCTCGCGCATCACCTCGGACAGGGCACCGATGGTGCAAAAGCGCAGGCTTCGCCCCTGGCGCCCCTGCCGAGCATCGGAGCGGCACGTGCCGCTCCGTCCGACGGTGCCACATTGCGCCTCGGTGCGTGACTGAAGGGTGCTTTCGGCCTTTCCGCGCCATGAAACTGCGTATCGCGAAGCGATTCCTTTTCCTCTTAACCATTTGACGCGGGGTACTCCCTAGTCACTGAACTCGCACTTGGGGCAATGGAAGGCGCGGTGTCGAAGTGCGCCCCCAGGGTGTTGATGACGCGCACCAGCGCCGCGTCGCCGGCGTGCAGGGAACTGCCAAGCGAAGACAGAGGCTTCGCCAGCAGCGCCTGGCGCTCCGTGGCATCAGCCTTCTCGCAGGCCTGGATGGCCTCGGTGTTCTTTCGCTCACCGAGAAGCTGGGCGAAATGCTGCCGCACGGCCACCGCAAGCTTGGCCGCAAGCGCATATCTGTTCACCATTTGTTCTTTTGCCCCTTGAACACGAAAGGGGGGCCTCCCTAGTCACTGAAGTCGCATCTGGGGCAATAGGTGGCGCGGTGTCGAAGTGTGCCCCCAAGGTGTTGATGACGCGCGCCAGCGCCGCGTCGCTGGGGTGCAGGGCACTGCCGAGCGACGAGAGAGGCTTTGCCAACAGCGCCTCGCGCTCGGCGGCCTCGGCCTTCTTCCGCGCCTGAATGGCCTCGGCGCGCTTGCGACCACCCACGAGCTGCGCGAAACGCTGCTGCACCGTAGCCGCGAGTTTGGTCGCAAACGCATAAGCGTTCGCTATTTGTTCTCTTTGTGGGCCTTCGCCAACGGCGCGGCCGGTGCGACGCGTGCGCCGTACCTTGTCGATGAAGCCATGCGCCTTGAGCGCCTCGATCGCGCGAACCACGGTCGCCCGCGCCAGGCGCGCCTTGGCGCAGATCGTGTCGATCGACGGATCGCAGCGGCCCGAGGCGAAGTCGACGTAGCCGAGCAGCACCTCGAGCACCCACAGGCCATTGCTGCCGAGCGGGCCTTCGCGCTTGCCGTCCTTCTTGTGATGCGTGTTGTACTCGCGCGCCACCTGCAGCAGCTTGTCACGCCAGCGCAGTGCATCAGCGGTGCGGCCGCCGCATATCGGGCGGAAGATCTGCGCGCGCGGATCATGCTCATCATAGCTGTGCCGACGAGGCGTTCTGGCGAACCGCTTGCCCTCCTGGATGGCCTTGACGCGCCAGCCAACGAGATCGCCGATGGAGGCCGTCGTCATGCGCGGCCTCCGCCACAAACTACCGCCGGGATACGGCCAATAGGGTTTCCGGCGGGGCCAGGTCGGCGGTCAAAAGATCCGCCCATTCCTGCGCGATGGCGCGGCGACGCGGCATATACGAAGCACGGTTGTACGCTGCCTCTACCCGATCCTTGGGTACGTGCGCGAGCATCAGGTCGATGATCGACCGATCGGCCGGGCGATCTTGTTCCATCGCCCGCTCGTTCATGACGGTCGAGAAGGTGGACCGCCAACCGTGCGGGACGTGACGCCCCTCGAAGCCTGCCACCCGGCGATACGCCACATTGAGCGCATTTTCCGTGAATGGCCGATGCGAGTGTCGGGCCGATGGGAAGAGGTACTTGCGGTTGAACGCAAAGAGCTTGGCCGCTTGCACCGTAGCCACGGCTTGGCGCGACAGAGGCACGATGAATTCGAACGCTTCGGTCTCGGAATTTTCCTTGCGCAGCTTCATCTTGGCTGCCGGTACGCGCCAGATCGGGTTTGCGCCGTCTAGGTCCTCGAATTCGGAAGGCTCGGCCCATTGGATCATGCCGGGACGAACCGCTGTTAGGGCCAGAAGGCGCGATGCAAGTTTGGTCGTCGGGTGCCCCGGTGAGGCTTCGAACGCTTTCAGGAAACTGATCGCGGACACCACGTCGCGAAACGCGGGCTGTTTCCGCTTCCGCACGGGCTGCAGCGCTGCCCCAACTAGCGACGCTGGGTCGTTGTCTGAGATGTCCGCGGCAATGGCATACCGAAAGACCGCCGAGATCCGCTGGCGAACGCGGTGTGCTGTCTCCACAGCGCCGCGTCGCTGCACCACTTCGAGCACAGCGAGAACGTCCGCAGGTTTGATCTCGTTGAGCGGCATGGCGCCGAGGTGCGGAAACACTTCGTTCTGCAAACTGGTCATGACGTCCGCAGAATGCCGGTCCTTCCATTGTGGCGACTGCATCAAGTGCCAGCGCTCGGCAACCGCCTGGAACGTACTGGTCTGATCGACACCCGTCACCCGGCGCAGCGCTGCGCGACGGCGCTCGTCTCCCGGATCCATGCCTTGGCGCAGCAGCTGACGGGCATCGTCCCGCATCTCGCGCGCCCGTTTCAGCGACAGCTGAGGGAAAGCCCCAAAGACCAGGCCGCGCTCCTTCCCGCCAAACCGGTACTTCCAGCGCCAGCCCTTGTGCCCGGTGGGAGTGATGTGCAGATAAAGGCCGAGGCTGTCGAAGAGCTTGATCGGCTTGTCCCCAGGCTTCGCCATTTCGCACTCTTTCGCGGTGAGCATTGGATACCCCCAACTTCTTGAACCGATACCCCCACGGTTCCCCCATGGAAGAAGCGGATCCCTGAAACAAAATGGGAACATCTGCAAGGCGGCCAACGTCGTAAAACGACGAAACCCCCGGATTTACGGGGGTTTTTGAGAGTTTGCGAATTTTTGAATTGGCGGAAGGGGTGGGATTCGAACCCACGGATGCTTGCACATCGGCGGTTTTCAAGACCGCTGCAATCGACCACTCTGCCACCCTTCCGCGGCCGGTCCCGCCCGATAGCGGCAGAGATGCAAGTCGGGAAGGGGGTTTGCACATTTTGTCGGGTGCATGCATCGGTCTGGGCCAAAGGGGTTTCCCTTGGGGGGCGAGCCGTGCCACACGTGCCTGCAATGATGCTTCCTTTCCCATTTGGTACCTCGTCCTCCTCCATGCGCCAATCGCCCCGTCCATTGTGGCGCAAGGCGACGATCGCATTGGCCTCGCTGGCCTGCATAACGCTGGCTGGCCCCTCGGCACAGGCCCAGAGCGCCGAAGATGCCGGCTTCCAGGGCTATCTGCAGCTGCTTGCCGCGCGCGCACGGGCGGCGGGGGTGCGTGAGCAGACGATTGCGCGGGTGACGTCCGGGCTTACCTTCAACCCCCGCGTCATCGCGCTCGATCGCAGCCAGCCGGGCGCGGGGCCGTCGTCGGGCACACCGGCGTTCGAGCCCTATCGCCGGCGGCATGTCGATGCCGGCCGCATTGCGCGGGGGCGACGGATCTATGCGGAGTCCGCCGATCTCGTGTCGCGGGTCAGCCAGCGTTACGGCGTGCCGGGGCAGATCGTGCTCGCGATCTGGGGGCACGAGAGCAACTACGGCAGCTATACCGGCGATTTCGACTTGCCGCGTTCGCTCGCGACGCTGGCCTACGAAGGGCGGCGCCGCGAACTGTTCGCGGAGGAATTCGTGGCCGTGCTCAAGATGGTCGATCGCGGCGTGCCGCGCGAGCAGCTGGTCGGCAGCTGGGCCGGTGCTTTCGGCAATCCGCAATTCCTGCCCAGCGTTTATCTGCGCGTGGCGCAGGATGCCGATGGCAACGGCATAGCCGACATCTGGAACAGCCGCGCTGACACGATCGCCTCGATCGCCAACTACTTCCGCGACGCAGGATGGCGGACCGGCCAGCCCTGGGGCTTTGCGGTGAACGCGCCTGCCAGCCTCGACCGCAGCGCACTGGGCTCCAGCCTGGTCAGCCCGCGTTGCCCTCAGGTCTTCGCCCGGCACAGCCGCTGGCGAACGGTGCGCGAATGGCGCGCGCTCGGCCTTGCGCCGCAAAGCGGGTATTGGCCGGCGGGTGACGATACCCTGGCGACATTCCTCGAGCCGGACGGGCCGGGGCGGACCGCCTACCTGCTAACCGGAAATTATCGAGTCATCCTCGATTACAATTGCTCGAACTTCTACGCCCTTTCCGTGGGATTGCTCGCCGATGAAATCAGCCGCTGATCGGGTTGCCCTGGCCACTTTAACCGCCACCGTATCGCTCGCTGCCGTGGGCCTGACGTTTGCCGTGACTGCTCCGGCCATTGCGCGCGAGGCAGCAGCAGCGGTGGTGGCCGGCCCGGCCGACGACTACCCGATGGTGCTCGGCGATCCGTTCACGGTCGACGGCGTGACGTACACGCCAGTCGACACCATGAACTACGACGCCGTCGGCTACGCGGTCGCCGATGGCGCGGGTGAGGGGGCCGTGACCGGCGCGCATCGCACGCTACCCTTACCGAGCTATGTCGAGGTCACCGCGCTTGACAGCGGACGGACCGTGGTGGTCCGGCTTGAGCGGCGCGGGCCGATGACCGGTGATGGCCTGATCGCTCTTTCGCCGGGCGCCATGGCGCAGCTCGGCCTTTCCGGCGGGCATAATCCGGTGCGGGTCCGGCGGGTCAATCCGCCCGAGAACGAGCGCGCAGCCCTGCGCGGCGGCCAGCAGGCACCAGCCCGGATGGATACGCCGCCCGGCCTGCTTGCCGCACTGAAGCGCAAGCTGGGCCTGCTGCCGCCGGTCCAGCCAAGCCCGGCAGCGCTTGCCGCGGCGCTGGGCGCATCAGGCAAGCCGCTTGCCGCAGCGACGCCGGCTCCTATGCCCCGTCCGACGCCCAAGGCCGCTGCGCCCATGGCGACTGCGCCGCTGCCCGCACCAACCAAGGTCATTGCGCCCACACCGCCCCCCGCCAAGGCGCCCATGGCGAAGCTTCCGGTGGCAAAACCTGCGGCTGCACGGGCGGACGCTCCCAGGGCAGCATCCGAAAAGCCCGCTCCTCCCAAGCCGACACCGCAACCGGCGGGGAAGGGCTACATCGTGCAGGTCGGAGCCTTTTCCACGCGCGCCAACGCGGATAAGGCGGCGAAGCAGGTCGGCGGAACGGTATCGCCCGCCGGCAAGTTCTTCCGGGTCCACATCGGGCCTTCGGCATCGCAGGCGGATGCCACCGCCGCTCTGGCCAGAGCAAAGCGGGCGGGCTATGCCGATGCGAGGGTCCAGCGCGCGCCCTGACCGCGCCCTGATCGCACCCAGATCATCGTCGCCTAGATTTCCGGGGTCCTGCTTGCGTCGTTCTTTGTTGCCTCTTGCCGCTGCCGCCGCGCTGATCTCGTTGCCGGCCAGCGCCATGCGCTCTCCCCATGTCACCGTATCCAGCGATCCGGCGCGCCCGCCCGAGGTGGTCGCGCCGATCGCGCTGCTGATCGACGTGGATTCGGGCCGCATTTTGTTCGAGCGCCAATCGCATCGCCGCTTCGTGCCTGCCTCGCTGACCAAGATCATGACGAGCTATGTCGCGTTCGAACTGATCGCGCAGCGCAAGCTCTCGCTCGACCAGGCCTTTCCCATGCGGCCGGAGACGTTTCGCGCCTGGCATGGTGTCGGCAGCACGATGTTCCTGGAAAACAACAGCCAGACGCGCGTTGCCGATCTGCTCGAAGGGATCGTCACCGTATCGGCCAACGACGGCTGCGTGGTCCTGGGTGAGGGGGTCGCCGGCAGCGTGCCCGGTTTCACCGCGATGATGAACGCGCAGGCCCGTCGGCTCGGGATGCGCGATACGCATTACAACACGCCCAATGGCTGGATGGACGAGGGCCGCACTTACGTCTCCGCCGCCGATCTCGCCACGCTGAGCATGGCGATGATCACGCGCCATCCCGATCTCTACCGCCGGTTCTATGGCCACGAACGGCTGATCTGGAACGGTATCGAGCAGCGCAATCACAACCCGCTATACGGCGTGGTCGATGGCGCGGACGGAGTGAAGACAGGGTTCACCAACGAGGCCGGCTATGGCCTTGTCGGCTCGGCGCAGCGCGGCGGGCGGCGACTGATGATGGTGATCGGCGGCTATGATCGCCCGCAGGACCGGGCCCGTGACGGCGCCGCGCTGCTCGAATGGGGCTTTGCCGCGTTCGACGCGCAGCCGCTGTTCCGCGCCGGCGATCATCTGGGCAGCGCCCGTGTCCAGGGCGGCACGGCGCCGAGCGTCGGTCTCGTGGCGCCGCACCCGCTGGCGCTGCTGCTGCCGCATGGCCAGCGCGCCAAGCCGACGCTGACGATCCGCTACAAGGGGCCGCTGCGCGCGCCCATCGCCAAGGGACAGGATATCGCCACATTGATCGTCCGCGCGCCGGGGCAGCCCGATGCGCGCCTGCCGCTGGTGGCCGGAGAGGCCGTGCCTGCGGGCGGTGCGCTCGATCGCCTGCGCAACGGCTTTGCCGCGATGGTCGGCTCATGACGGCCGGCCGTTTCATCGTCTTCGAGGGAGGGGAAGGGGCCGGCAAATCGACCCAGGCCCGCCTTCTGGCCGAGGCTCTGGCCGCGCGCGGGATCGAGGCCGTGCAGACGCGCGAGCCCGGTGGCACGGCCGGCGCCGAGGCCATCCGCAGCCTTCTCTTGAGCACGGAGGGCGCTGGCTGGGGCGCGCGGGCCGAGGCTCTGCTGTTCGCCGCCGCCCGGGCAGACCACGTCGAGCGGCTGATCCGCCCCGCACTGGCGCGTGGGGCGTGGGTCATCTGCGACCGGTTCCTCGACAGCAGCCGTGCCTACCAGGGCGGCGGCAGCGGCTTGTCGGACGCGGACCTGATGACCCTGCATCGCATCGGCAGCGAAGGCCTGCTCCCCGATTGCACCGTGCTGCTTGAATTGGATGCCGTTCTCGCGGCCGAGCGGTGCGCCGCGCGCGACCAGGGCTTGGCGGACCGGATCGGTGGGCGCGATGCGGCCTATCATGCCCGCGTTGCTGAGGCCTTTGCCGGCTATGCCGCTGCCGAACCGACGCGCTTTGCCCGCGTTCCGGCCGATGGGACGCCAGACGTCGTGGCGTCTCGCGTGCTTGGTGCGCTCAATCGCTGGCTTCCTCCATCATGCTGATCGGTCACGAGCAGCCTTGGGAAGCCTGGCGCGCCGCGCTTGCCGGCCAGCGCATGCACCATGGCTGGCTCTTGGCGGGGCGCGAGGGACTGGGCAAGGCGGCCTTCGCGATCGAGGCTGCCGCGGCACTCGTCGCGGAACGCGGCGTCGCCCAGCCACCGGCCCTGCAGCACCCCGACATCCTCCTGCTCGAACCCTTGCCGGCCAATGACGACGAGGCGAAAAAGCGCGACGATGGAAAGCCTTATGCGCGCAAGCGCAACATCAACGTCGACCAGATCCGGTCGATGCTGGGCCGGCTCCACACCCGCCCGACGCTGGGCGCGCGGCGCGCCGTGATCGTCGATGCGGCCGATCACCTTGAAAAGGGCGCGGTCAACGCCCTGCTGAAAGGGCTCGAGGAGCCGCCGCAGGGCACGTTCTTCCTGCTGGTGGTCCACCAACCGGGGCGGCTGCTGCCGACGGTGCGCTCGCGTTGCCAGGTCCTGCGCTTTCGCCCGCTGGACGAAGCTGAGATGCACAGTGCCGTGGCCCGTGCCGCTCCCGAGATCGATGCCGAAACGCGCGCCGCCGCGATTGCCGTGGCGCACGGTTCGCCCGGCGCAGCGCTGGCCTTTGCGATGCACGACCTCGCGCGTCCGATCGCGCTGATGCGCGCGATGCTGGACAGTGGCGATCCGGACCTTGCACTGCGCAGCGAGCTTGCGGCCGCGCTCGGCGCGCGTCCCGATCGCGAGCGCCTGCTGGCGACGATCGAGGCGGCCCGCACCGTTCTGGTCGAGGCGGCCGGTGCCGCCATGCCGGATGCCCGCATGGGGATCATCGCCGCGCATGAGAGGCTGGTCGAACTGGGGCGCGAAGTGCCCACCCACAACTTCGACCCCGGCCTGCTCGTCATGGAAATCGGCGGGTTGCTGGCGCGCGCCGCGCGGACTAGAGCGGGGGCGATCTCCCGCTGAAGGAAGCGACCGTCGCCATGGGCGAGCCTTATTACATCACCACCGCCATTTCCTATCCCAACGGCAAGCCGCACATCGGCCACGCCTACGAAGCGATCGCAGCCGACGTCATCGCCCGTTTCCACAAGGCCATGGGGCGCGACGTGCGTTTCCAGACCGGCACGGACGAGCACGGCTTGAAGATGGCGCAGAAGGCGCGTGACCTGGGGATGACCCCGGCTCAGCTCAGCGACGAAATGTCGCAGCATTTCATCGATATGTGCGCAGCTTTGAACATCAACTACGATGTTTTCATGCGCACCACCGAGGAACGCCACCACGCGGCCAGCCAGGAAATCTGGCGCCGCATGGAGGCGAACGGCGACCTTTACCTCGATCGCTACGAGGGCTGGTACTCGGTGCGCGACGAGGCGTACTACGACGAGAGCGAGTTGATCGAGGGGGAAGGGGGCGCCAAGCTCTCGCCGCAGGGCACCCCGGTCGAATGGACGGTCGAGGAAAGCTGGTTCTTCCGTCTCTCGCGCTATCAGGACAAGTTGCTCGCGCTCTATGCCGACAACGCCGAGTTCATCCGCCCCGAGACCCGGCGTAACGAGATGACCGCGTTCGTGTCGCAGGGCCTGCGCGACCTCTCGGTTTCACGCACCAGCTTCGACTGGGGGGTGAAGGTACCCGGCAGCGACAACCACGTCATGTACGTGTGGGTCGACGCGCTGACCAATTACCTCACCGGTCTAGGCTGGCCGGAAAACAGCGATGCCTTTTCAAAGTATTGGCCAGCGAACCTGCACCTGATCGGCAAGGACATCGTCCGCTTCCACACCATCTACTGGCCCGCGTTTCTGATGAGCGCGCAATTGCCGGTGCCGCAGCATGTCTTCGGGCACGGCTTCCTGCTCAATCGTGGGCAGAAGGAATCGAAGTCGCTCGGCAACGTGACTGACCCGATCGCGCTGGCCGAGCAGTTCGGCGTCGACGCGGTTCGCTACTTCTTCCTGCGCGAAGTGGCGTTCGGACAGGACGGGTCCTGGTCGGCCGAGGCGATCGTGACCCGCTGCAACGCGGAACTGGCCAACAGCTACGGCAACCTCGTGCAGCGCGTCCTGTCCATGATCTTCAAGAACATGAATGGCGAGCTTGCCGCGTTTTCGAGCACCGACGCAGATGACGCGCTGCTCGCCACGGTGCGCGAGGCGGCGGCCGTCGACCTGCCACGCGAGTTCGCCGCCTTGAATTTCTCGGTCGGCATCGAGGCTTGGATGCGCGCGGTCTTCGCCTGCAACGCCTATATCGACGAGCAGGCCCCCTGGACACTGCGCAAGACTGACCCGGAACGCATGCGCGCGGTATTGCTTACCTTGTTCATGGCCATCCGCGACCTCACCATCGCCATTGCCCCTGTCGTCCCGGCTGCAGCCGGCAAGGTGCTCGACCAGCTTGGCATTCCGGCCGAGGCGCGCGGCTTTACCGCATTCTCGCATGCGGGGTGGTACATGGAACGCGTCGCCACAGGTGAGGCGCTGGCGCAACCGGTGGGCGCGTTCCCGCGGCTCGAACTGCCGGCCGAGGAAGGCGCTTCCGCCTGATGCTGATCGATTCGCATTGCCACCTCATTTACGAAGGCTTGGTCGACCGTCAGGGCGAAGCCCTAGCGGCAGCGCGGGCGCGCGGCATTGGCGGTTTCCTCAACATCTCGACGCGGCAGCGCGAGTGGGCGGACGTCGTCGCCGTTGCGCACCGCGAGCCTGACGTCTGGGCAAGTGTCGGCATCCACCCCCACGAAGCGGATGGCCATGCCGACCTGGGTGCGGCCGTCTTGCGGGCGGCCACCGATGACACCCGGGTGGTCGGCATCGGTGAAACGGGGCTCGATTACTACTACGACCACTCCGACCGCGCGGTGCAGCAGGACCTGTTTCGCATGCACATCGGCGTTGCGCGCGAGACGGGTCTTCCCGTCATCATCCACACGCGCGACGCCGAGGCCGACACCTTGCGGATCCTGCAGGATGAAATGGGGAAGGGCGCCTTTCCGGCGCTGATCCATTGCTTCACCGCGAGCGCGGATTTCGGCCGTGGCGTGCTTGATCTGGGTTTGACGATCTCTATCTCGGGCATCGTGACGTTCAAGAACGCCAAGGACTTGCAGGCCTTCGTTGCAACAATCCCTGCAGAACGCCTGCTGGTCGAAACCGACGCGCCGTTTCTCGCCCCGATCCCCCATCGTGGAAAGAAATGCGAACCAGCCTTCGTGGCGGATACGGCGGCGTTCGTCGCCCAGTTGCGCGGCGAAACCCTCGACACCCTGGCGGCGAGCACAACCGACAACTTTTTCCGGCTGTTTTCGAAGGCGGAAAGGCCGTCGCCATGAAGCTGGTGATGCTCGGCAGCGGAACGTCGACCGGTGTTCCCCGCATCGGCAACGATTGGGGTGATTGCGATCCAGCCGAACCGCGCAACCGGCGCACCCGCGTCGCTATCGTGGTCGAAGGATCGGATGGAGCGCGCATCCTCGTCGATACGCCGACCGACCTGCGCCAGCAGTTGCTGGCGACCGGCATTGACCGGATCGATGGCGTGGTCTGGACGCACGATCACGCCGATCACACCCACGGCATCGACGACCTGCGCCCGCTACGCATGGGTCGCGGTGCGCCGATCCCAGGGTTTGCCGCCGACGAGACGGTGCGGCGGCTGCGCCAGCGGTTCGGCTACGTCTTTGCCGGCCAGCACGGCTATCACACGATCTGCAACCTCGATAACCTGGACCGTGTCCGGATGATGTCGGGCATGGCGATTACGCACTGCCAGATGGATCATGGTCCTGCACAGTCGACCGCCTTCCGTTTCGACCAGGATGGCAAGTCCGTGGGATATGCTACTGATTTCAGTGCCATAAACGACGAGATGGTCAACCTGTTTTACAAGGTCGACGTGTTGGTCGTCGACGCGCTGCGGCGCGACCCGCATCCCACGCATGCCAATCTCGCGATGGCGCTGGAACTGGTCGAGACATGCCGGGCACGCTGCGGGGTGCTGACGCATCTCGACAAGTCGATGGATTATCGTGCGGTCTGCAACGAGACGCCCGATCACGTCGAGCCGGGCTACGATGGACTGGAGATCACCCTGTGACTGGCGCGTGGATCGGCGTCATTGGACTGGTGATGGCGCTGATCCTCGTGGTTCGCGGCGGCGCTTTCGGGCGGTTGTCGTGGTCCGCGCGCGCCAGGATGGCGCTGATCTGGGCGATCATCATCGCCGTGGTCGCGATCCTCGCGAGCAGGCTGGGGCTGCATCGGTAGCCGACATTGCCCATCCAAAGCAGACCCCATTTAACATAATAATTCTTATCAAACTGGCCGATTTGGCAGCTCGGAGGGGAGATCATCCCCCCGGGACCCCCTCCAGAATGGCTTTCAGCGCGCGCACGTGCGCTTCGAAACGACGTCGACCATCGCCGGTGATGCGCGCCCAGGTTCGCTGTCGTCCATCGACCGGCGCCTTGCGCAACGTGAGCATCCCAGCCTCGGCCAACGCGGACAGATGCTTGGACAAGACGGAGTCACTGCACGCGGTGATTTCCCGCAACCGCGCAAACTCGACATCCTGCGCGTTGCTGAGGACAGCCATCGTCTGCAGCCTCGCCGGCGCTTGCAGCAGCGTCTCCAGGCCATCCAGCGGTGCCCACACGTTTGCCTCGCTCATGCGCCCGTCATCTCCGCTACGAAAACGCGCTGCCACTTCACGCTGCCGATCCAGCACAGGATGAACGTCAACACGCCAAGCGCCACGCTGACTTGAGGCAGCCCGGCCTCATGACTGGCCCACATGCTCGCCAGCAACATGGCCACGACCGCGCCAAGCAGCACGCTGGTCACGATCCGCGTCCGGCCGCGACGATAGCCATTGATGAAGACACCAAGTCGCTTGCGATCGGACCGGATCAGCAAAGCGATCCCGATCATAACCGCCAGGAACACCACGGCGCGGGATAGCCCCGGCAACGCTGGACTGACCACCAGCGCTGCCTCCAAACCCGCAAACGCGGCATGGCGCCAGGGCGGGCATTGCGCGATGTCGGCCAATTGCCGCTTGGCCGCCGTCATGGCTGCAAGGGCATCGCGGGCTTCGTCCGCACTCGTTAATCGTTCCATGGCTGTTCCTCTTTCCGATATGGAAAGTGATACAAGCTACTTTCTGATTCGGAAAGCGATAATTTTCCGGATTGGAAAGTCACTGTGCAGCGCGTGACAGCCGATGCGGAATTGACCTAGAGAGCGGTGATGACCGCCAGCCTTGACCCGATCGACCGCCTCCGCGCAATCATGGCCCGCCTGCGTGACCCCGTCGGCGGCTGCGAATGGGATCTGGCCCAGACGTTTGCCACGATCGCGCCTTACACGATCGAAGAGGCCTATGAGGTCGCCGACGCGATCGCCCGCGATGATCTGGTCGCCTTGCGCGAGGAACTTGGCGATCTGCTCCTGCAGGTGGTGTTTCACAGCCGCATCGCCGAGGAAGCGGGCGCCTTCGGGTTCGACGACGTGGCCACCGCCATTTCCGAAAAGATGGAATCGCGCCACCCGCACATCTTCGGCAGCGAAGACGACGTCGGGCAATCCCGCGAGGAACGCTGGGAAACCCGCAAGGCTGCGGAGCGTGCGGCCAAGGGCGCTCAGAGCGCGATGGACGGGGTTGCCCTCGCCCTCCCCGCGCTGATGCGGGCGGAGAAATTGCAGAAGCGCGCGGCGCGTGTCGGGTTCGACTGGCCCGACATCGATGGTCCGCGCGCCAAGGTGCTGGAGGAGCTCGACGAGCTGGCTGACGCTAAGACACAGGCCGAGCAACTCGACGAGGCGGGCGACTTGCTCTTCGCCACCGTCAACCTCGTGCGCGCCTATGGCATCGCGCCAGAGGATGCCTTGCGCCACGCCAATGCGAAATTCGAACGCCGCTTCCGCGGGATGGAAACGCTGCAGGGCGAGACCGAGGGCGCACCGGTTTTCGCCACGCTCGATCTCGCCGCACAGGAGGCGTTATGGCAGGCCGTCAAGGCCTCAGAGGTGCGTAAACCGTCCGAGGTCGGCGGGGCTTAAGCGCACGCTGACGCGAAGCGTCTCGCCATCCTCGCCGGCGGTTTCGGCCAATACCTCGCCATGCGCATGCAGCCAGGCCAGGCGTTGGCCGTCGCTGGCCGGGATCGTCAGGTCGAGCACCTGGGCTCCCCCGGTCAGCAAGTCGGACAACACGTCCAGCAGGGCATCGACCCCCTCGCCCGTAACCGCCGAGATCGGAACGACCGTCCGGTCCGGGATGCCCTGCGCGATGATCGCCTCGCGCGTCAGCCGCTCGTCGTCGGCAAGCAGGTCCCACTTGTTCCACGCCTCGATGATCGGCACGGGCTCGGCTTCGTCGCCGATGACACCGAGATCGGTCAGGATTTCCTCGACTTCGGCCTTTTGCTGGGCGGTCGCGGGATTGGAAATGTCGCGCACGTGGACGATGACGTCGGCAGCCGTGACCTCTTCCAGCGTCGCCCGGAAAGCGGCCACCAGCTGAGTCGGCAGGTCGGAGATGAAGCCGACGGTGTCCGACAGGATTGCTTTCTCGATGCCCGGCAAACGGATAGCCCGCATTGTCGGGTCGAGCGTCGCGAAGAGCAGATCCTGCGCCATGACGTCGGCACCGGTCAGCCGGTTAAAGAGCGTCGATTTGCCGGCATTGGTATAGCCGACCAGCGCGATCACCGGCCAGGGCGCGCGCTGGCGTCGCTCGCGATGCAGGCCACGGGTGCGACGCACCTGCTCCAGCTCGCGGCGGAGGCGCGCCATGCGATTGCGGATCATCCGCCGGTCAGCCTCGATCTGGGTTTCGCCAGGGCCGCCGAGGAAGCCGAAGCCGCCGCGCTGACGCTCGAGGTGCGTCCAGGAGCGGACCAGACGGCCGGCCTGGTAATCGAGATGCGCCAGTTCGACCTGCAGTCGGCCTTCCGCGGTCGCCGCCCGCTCCCCGAAGATTTCGAGGATCAGTCCGGTACGGTCGATGACCTTGCGCTTGAGCTTGTCCTCGAGATTGCGCTGCTGGATGGCCGACAAGGAGCCGTCGACGATGACCAGTTCGGCCTCGCTCTGCGCGATGCTGACGGCCAGGCGCTCGACCTGGCCTTCGCCGAACAGCGTGCCGGGGCGTACTGCCCGGATCGGCACGATGAACGCGTCGACCACCTCGATGCCGATGGCGCGGGCGAGCCCCTGCCCCTCTTCGAGCCGAGCTTCGGCATCTTCTCCCAATCCGCCACGCTGGCGGATGTCGGGCAAAACCACGATGGCGCGCGCGCCGCGCGAGACCTCGCCTTCGAGATCTCCCGCATTGCGACCAAATTCAAATGTGCTCAGTTCGTTTCGCCTTCCCAATCGCCGGTCAGGTCGACATGGCCCGCAGGCTGGATCGTCGACACGGCATGCTTGTAGGCAAGCTGCACGTAGCCTTCGCGTTCCAGCAGCATGCAGAAAAGATCATAGGCCGCGACCTTGCCCTGCAGCATCACGCCGTTAACCAGGAACATAGTGACCTGCACGCCGGCGTCGCGCACGCTCGACAGGAAAACTTCCTGCAGCAGGCGCTTCTTGCCGCCCTCGCCCTCGCCGCCCTGGAAGTGGGCAACCGACAGCTGCTGGCCCGGCATGATCGTCGAGATCGCGTGCTTGTATACCAGCTGCGACTGGCCATCGCGGCGCAGCAGGATCGAGAAATTGTCGAACCAGGTGACGATGCCCTGCAGCTTGACGCCCTTCACGAGAAACATCGTGACCGGAATCTTGTTCTTGCGCAGGTGGTTGAGGAAAACGTCCTGGAGGTTCTGCCCTTTCACGGCCCCGACGTTGGCCGCCGCAGAAGCCGGTGCCGCGGCAGCAGTGGGAGCCGCCACAGCCGTTTCGGGCGTGTCGGCGGCTTCAGGCTTGGTCGTGTCCGACTTGGCGCGGGGGCGGGCGGACAAGGTCTTTCCGGTCATCTCACGTGACTCCTGTTGGTATTGGCGTGCCCCTTCTTGGCGGGGCTTGCGCGATCTGGCCGGAGCATTGCGGGCGAATATGACGCCGCCATGTCCCGTCCGGGTTCGGTGCATGTTCTATGGCGCCTTGGCACCGAGGTAAACCGGGTTTTTGCAGCCGCGTTCCACGAAATGGAAAGGAGCAGATGCAATTCCTGCAACCTGCCCCACCCCGTCACGTGCGTCATTCGTCCTCGTCGTCGTCGCGGCGTTCGGCCATGCCCAGGAGCTTTAGCTTTCGGTGCAGCGCCGAGCGCTCCATCCCGATGAAGCTCGCCGTTTTCGAGATGTTGCCCGAGAACCGCCGGATCTGCACCTTGAGGTACTCGCGCTCGAAATTCTCGCGCGCTTCGCGCAAGGGCACACCCATCAGCGCCGAGCTGCTGTTGTCACCGCCGAGGCGCGTGCTGACGATCTCGGGCGGCAGCATGTCCGCCTCGATCCGGCCGAGGCGCTCGCGCGGCGTCAGGATGATCGTGCGCTCGACCACGTTGCGCAACTGGCGCACGTTGCCCGGCCAATCGTAGCTCTGCAGCGCGGCCATCGCCTCTGGCGTGATCCCCGGCGGTGCGACGCCCTGGTCGGTCGCGTATCGTGCGAAGAAATGGTCGACGAGCGCGGGAATGTCGTCGCGCCGGTCGGTCAGCGGCGGGATCGCCACAGGCACCACGTTGAGACGGTAGTAGAGATCCTCGCGGAAGCGCCGCTCCTCGATCTCGCGCTCGAGCGGGCGCGATGAGGAAGATACGACGCGAACATCGACGCGGATCTGGCGATGGCCACCCACGCGCACGAAGGCCTGCTCGGTCAGCACGCGCAGGATCCTTGCCTGGCTCGAAGCCGGCATGTCGGCAACCTCGTCAAGGAACAGGGTTCCCCCGTCGGCCATCTCGAGCAGTCCGGCGCGCACCAGCTTGCCATCGACTTCCTCGCCGAACAGTTCCTGCTCGAAGCGCTCGGGCGTGATGCGTGCCGAATTGACCGTAATGAAGGCATTCTGCGCCCGTGGGCTCCAGCTGTGCAGTAGCCGCGCCGCCACTTCCTTGCCCGATCCGGCCGGCCCGGAAATGAGCAGGCGGCTGCCTGTGTTTGCCACGCGCTTGAGCGTCGCGCGCACCTGGTTGATGGCGGTCGAATTGCCGGTAAATTCCTCCGAGGCGACGAAGCCCTGCTTCAGTCGCTGGTTCTCGCGGCGCAGCCGCTCGGTTTCGGTTGCCCGTTCGACAAGCAGCAGTAGGCGTTCGGCCTCGAACGGCTTCTCGAGGAAATCCATCGCCCCGCGGCTGATCGCGGAGACCGCAGTATCGATGTTGCCGTGGCCGGAGAAGATGATCACCGGCAGTTCGGGCTCGCGCTTCTTGATCTCGTCGAGAACCTCAAGCCCGTCCATCGGGCTGCCGTGGAGCCAGACGTCGAGCAGGACGAGGCTGGGCCGGCGCTCGTCCACCGCGGCCAGCGCCGAGGTGCTGTCTGCAGCGAGGCGACAGCCGTAGCCCTCATCGCTCAGCACACCCGCGACCAGTTCGCGGATGTCACGCTCGTCGTCAACGATCAGGATATCGAGTGCCATGAAATGCTTGCGTCCTGAAAAGTGTGTGGTGGCGAAAAAGTTGGGGCGATGTTGGTAACGATCAGGGTCGGTAGCGATCAGGCCGGGCTGGCCCGGACGAGTTCGGGTGAAGCGGTCGTGGCAGCCAATCCAGCCTGCTGCGCCAGCGGATCGCGGGCGAAGCGCAATGTCACCCGCGTCCCGCCGTCAGGCTCGGAGGCGAATGCCATCGCGCCACCATGCTCCTCGACGATCTTGTTCACGATCGCGAGGCCGAGGCCGGTGCCCTTCTCACGCGTGGTCACATAGGGTTCGAGAATGCGCTCCCGGTCGGCGGGAAGGCCGATGCCGTTGTCGCTGACGCTGACGGTCACGGCCGTTTCGCCGGCCTGGAGATCGATCGCGATCCGCCCGCGATAATCGACATCCGACCGCGCGCGCTGCTGCTCCACCGCCTCGACCGCGTTCTTTAGCACGTTGGTCATGACCTGGCCGAACTGGTGGCGGTCGCACTGGAAGGGCACCGCCGGCGCGTTGCTGGTGAACGTGAAATCCACGTCGGTGTTCGCCACTTCCTGCAGGAACAGCGCCTGTCGCACGAGATCGCTGGCGTCCTCGCTGCGAAACACGGGCTTGGGCAGGCGGGCGAACGAGGAAAATTCGTCGACCATCTTGCGCAGGTCCCCCACCTGCCGGATGATCGTCGCGGTCAGTTCCTCGAAAAGCTCGGGATCGGTCACGATCTGGCGGCGATAACGGCGCTTGAGACGCTCGGTCGCTAGCTGGATCGGGGTCAGCGGGTTCTTGATCTCGTGGGCGATGCGGCGCGCGACGTCCGACCAGGCGGCGCGGCGCTGCGTCACCAGCTGGCGGGTAATGTCCTCGAAGGTGATGACGTGGCCGTGCCGATCGGCCGTGGCACGCACCGCCAGCGTGAGCAATTCGCCCTGGCGCGAATACTGGACGAGGCCGCTGGTTTCGCCGCTGGCAACCAGCTGGGCGATCTGCGGCGCGATGGCCGACAGGGTCCGCCCTTCAGCCGGCTGTTCGCTTTCTTCGAGCAGCAGCTTCTGCGCGGACGAATTGACCAGCTGGATCGTGCCGTCGGGGCCAACCGACATGATCCCGGCGGTGACCGATTCTAGCACCGTCTCGATGAACACGCGGCGCACGTCGAGCTGGGCATTGGCACTGACGAGCGCCTGGGTCTGCCCTTCGAGCTGGGCGGTCATCCGGTTGAAGGCGCGGGTCAGCAAGCCGACCTCGTCCGCGTCCTTGCCCGGTGCCACGCGCATCGCGAAGTTGCCGCTGCCCACGCTGCGCGCTGCCTTCACCAGTTCGATCAGCGGCGCCACTTGCCGGTCGGCAAACCGCAGCGCCACCCACACCGCGAGCGCCACCAGTGCCCAGCTGATGATGAACAGCGCGACATTGAAGCGCAGCTGGATCGCGCGCGCGCTACGGGTCAGTACGTCGTAGGCCCCGAGCACGCTCTTCGCTCGCTCGAACTGACTGAGTGCCAGCTTGTCGGAATTGCGCGCGACGTAGAGATAGATGCCGCGGGCGTGATCGATCGTCGTCACCGCCTCGATCCGCTCGGCCGAGGCGGACACCACGACCTGCTCGCCCGCGTCGAGCTTGCGCAGTTCATCGCGCGTAATCCGCTCGCGGTTATCCTTGCCGTTGGGATCGACGATCGCGGCGGTCCGCAGCGTGCCGTCGGCGGCGCGCTCGACGATCGCGCTCTCGTCCATCTTGCGGCTGTAGACCTGCCACGAGTAGCCGGCCGCAAAATCCTGGCTGGTGATCGGGGCTTGGTCGAAATAGCCGCGCACGTCACCGGCCATCGCCACGCTCTCGCGGCCGACGTCGCGCAGTTTGTCGGCATAGTAGCCGCGTGCCAAGCTGCTGGCGTTCTCCAGCATCCCGCGAGAATCGTTGGAAAACCAGAACTCGACGCCCGACTGGAACAACAGAGAGGCGAAGACGACGACAAGCAGCGTGGGGATCGCCGCGATCAGCGAAAACAACCACACCAGGCGGACATGCAGGCGCCCGCTGCTGCCGACACCGCTGCGCCCTGCGCGCGCGAGGGCCAGGCGACGACCGACCAGCACGGTCAGGCCCATCGCCGGCACCAGCGACCCGATCAACAGCACTGATGTCAGGCGGGCCGGCAGCAACTGGTTGGCCGCACCGTTCGCCGTGACGGTTTGCCACGACACCGCCAGCATCATGACCAGCGCGGTGCCGGCAACCATTTCCAGCAGGAGGAAGACGTTGGCCCGCCGCAGCCCGACCAGAAGCCGGCGCCACCAGCGCGGCAGCCGCCTGCCCGAACGCGTTGCAGTTGTACCCATCGTGGCGATATTACAACGCCGCTGTTGCAGAAATGCAAGGCCTTTTGTGCAGCAGCGTCCTATCGGGCGATGACGGCATCCTCAGGCGCGATGCCCAGATCAACCAGGCGCTTGCGCAAGGTGTTGCGATTGATCCCCAGCAACTGCGCCGCCCGCAACTGGTTACCCCCGGTCTGGGCAAGCGCATGGAGGAACAGCGGCCGCTCGAACGCGGCCAGGGCCGCATCATAGAGCGTGCCGGGTTCGGGCGGCGTATCGGCCAGAAAGCGATCGAGCGCTGCCGCAAAGGTCGTGTCGCGGCTTTCGTCGACGCCGCCTGCCCCCCGGCTCAAGCCGGGTGACGTTGCTGCCTCGCCGCTCAGGAGGGGTTCGATCGTGGTCTCATCGATCACGTCGTCCCGCGCCAGCAGCGCCAGACGGTAGATCACATTGCGCAATTCGCGCACGTTGCCGCGCCAGGGCTGGCGCGCGAGCAATGCCGCGCCGCCGGATGAAAGCTGCCGGCGCGGCAGACCTTCCGCAGCGGCGCGCGCAAGGAAATGCCGGGACAAGGCCTCGACATCGTCGGCACGGTCGCGCAGCGGCGGCAGCTCGATCGGCACGACGGCGAGGCGGTAGTAGAGATCCTCGCGAAACGTGCCTGCGGCGATCATCGGCACCAGGTCCCGGTTCGTCGCCGCGACGATGCGGCAATGCAGCGCGATTTCCTCGGTGCCGCCGACGCGGCGGATACGCCCGGATTGCAGGGCGCGCAGCAGGCGCGTTTGCGCCTCGAGCGGCATGTCGCCGATTTCGTCGAGGAACAGCGTGCCGCCTGCCGCCTGCTCGAACTTGCCGATCTGGCGCGATACGGCGCCGGTGAAGGCGCCCTTCTCGTGACCGAACAGCTCGCTCTCGATCAATTCGTGCGGAATCGCCGCGGCGTTGACCGCCACGAACGGTCCCTCGCGGCGATTGCCGAGCTGGTGGATCGCCTCCGCCACAAGCTCCTTGCCGGTTCCGCTCTCGCCCAGGATCAGGACCGTCAGATCATTGCGCAGGACGCGGGTGATCATGCGGTAGACCGCCTGCATCGCCGAACTGCGGCCGACCAGCGGCAGCCCCTGTCCCAGGTCCTCCACCGCATCCGGCATGTCGCCCCCATCGAGCGAGCCCAACGCCTGGCGAACGGTGCGCACGAGCTCCTCGAGATCGAAGGGCTTGGGAAAATATTCGAAGGCGCCGGTATCGCTGGCGCGCACGGCCGTATCGAGGGTGTTCTGCGCCGACAGGATGATGACCTGCATCCGCGGATACGCATCACGCACCGGCGGCAGGCTCTCGATGCCATCCCCGTCGGTGAGCATCACGTCGGTCAGCATGAGGCCGTAGGCCCGCTCGCCAAGCATGCGGTCGCGACCGGCGATGCTATCACAACGATCGACCTGAAGCCCTTCGGCTTCCAGCGCGGCGGTGATGACGATGGCGATCGAGGCGTCATCCTCGACCAGGAGTATCGACTTTTTCATGTCTTCAACCACCCTGCACCGTGCCGGACACCGGGAGGTGAACGCGGAAATGGGTCCACCCCGCTGCCTCGTCGCGATCGTGCGTGATCCGGCCGTTCATCTCGCGCACGAGCTTCTGGACGAGGGCGAGGCCGAGCCCCTGCCCGTTCTTCTTCGCGGTTACGAAAGGATCGAATATGTGATCGCGCAAAGCCGGGTCGATGCCCGGCCCGTTGTCGCTGACGCGGACTTCGATCGGCAGGCGCAAGGGGCGTCCGTTGCGCGAGTGGACCTGGATGCCGCTGGCAAAGCGGGTGCGCACCACAATGCGGCGATGGGCCTGGGCCGCGCAAGCCTCGCGCGCATTGGTCATGAGGTTGAGCAGCACCTGCACCAGCGCATCGGGATTGGCGGTGACCATCGGCAGCGAAGGGTCGAACTCCTCGTCGATCACCACAGCGCCGGGATCGCTGGCCATGATCACGGCCTCGGCCCGGCGGACCGCCTCGTGCAGGTTGCAGGGCGAGGCAGGTTCGCGAATGCGGCGTGACAGCGACTGCATCTGGTCGATCAGCTTGGCGATGCGATCGACTTCCGAGGTGATCAGGCCGGTCAGCGCACGATCGCCGGTACCGAGCTTGCGATCGAGCAATTGCGCCGCTCCGCGAATGCCGGCCAGCGGGTTCTTGATTTCGTGGGCGAGCACCTCGGGCGCGCGCAGCGCGGCGCTGTCCCCATCGCCATCGCCGCCGGTGTCGTCGCTCAGCCCCTCGACGCCGCTCATTTCGTGCAGCACGACCATCTGCCAGCCCGGATGATGCTGAACGGGCGCGGTCATGACGTCGAGCGGGCGCGGCGCGTGGCCCGAAAGGCTGACCCGCACGCGCCGGGCCACAAGCTGCGTCTCGGCATCGGCCAGGCGGTTCATAATGAGCGGTTCCTCGAAGGCCAGCACATCGGTGACGCGCTTGCCCACGAGCCGGCGGGCGCCCTGCCCCAGCAATTGCTCCGCCGCCGGGTTTACCGCCGAGATCGCCATGTCCGGCGCGAGCAGCAGCACGGCGAGCGGGAAGCTCGCAATCATGCGCCGTGGATCGGGACGCACCAGGTGCTCGGCACGCGCGCGCTCCGGCGCGGTCGTCGTGCCGCTGCCCGGCGCTTCGGTCATGCCGCTTCCCGCTGCTCCGCGCGGGCGCGCTCGGCAAGGCGCTGCGGCATTGGCGCGTAGAAGGCCTCGAGGCTGTCGAGCACATCCGCGGCACTGTCGATGAAGTTGACGCGGTTGCGGAATTCGGCCGAACCGGGGAGCCCCTTGGTGTACCAGCCCAGGTGCTTGCGCGCCATGTTGACGCCGGTCACCGGGCCGTAGTGGTCGAGCATCAGGCCATAGTGCTCGACGATGATGCGGTACTGGTCCTCGATCGACGGATCGGCGCGTACGGAGCCGGTCTGCAGCCAGTGCATCACCTGTCCCAGCAGCCACGGGCGGCCATAGGCGCCGCGCCCGATCATCACGCCGTCGGCGCCGCTCTGCGCCACGGCCTGCGCGACGTCGTCGATCCCGCAGATGTCGCCGTTGACGACGACGGGGATCGACACGGCGTCCTTGACGCTGCGCACGAAGGCCCAGTCCGCGCTGCCCTTGTACATTTGGTTGCGGGTGCGGCCATGGACGGTGATCATCTGCGCGCCGAGATCCTGCGCGATGCGGGCGAGTTCGGGCGCGTTGAGGCTGTCATGGCACCAGCCCATGCGCATCTTGACCGTGACCGGCACCTTCACCGCCTTGACCGTCGCTTCGATCAGCCGGGCGGCCAGCGGCACGTCGCGCATGAGGGCGGAACCGGCATCGCCATTGACGACCTTGCGCACCGGGCAACCCATGTTGATGTCGATGATCGCGGCGCCGCGATCTTCCGACAGCTTGGCCGCCTCCCCCATCTGCTCGGGATCGCAGCCGACCAGCTGCATCGAGACCGGCTCCTCGCTCGGATCCCATGCCCACTTCTGGATCGACTGGCGCGTCTCGCGGATGGCCGCGGGGCTGGCGATCATCTCGGTGACGTTGAGACCCGACCCGAACCGGCGGACCATCAGGCGGAACGGCAAGTCGGAGACGCCGGTCATCGGCGCCAGCACGACCGGGCAATCGATCTGGACGGGGCCGACCTTAAGCGGCGAGAGCGAGGGGGGGACGGGGACTTTGGTCATCGGGGGATCTGCTGCCTAAAAAACAGGCAGCCTTTAGTCGCAAACGGCTCTGCGGGCAAGCCGCTTGCCCCATACGGCAACCTGCTGGTAGAGGCGCAGCCGCATGACAGGCTCGCCCCCCCGAAATCCGGCTTTTGCAGATGACCTGCATGGCGTGTCGCCGGCCGCTGCCGTGATCGTGGCCGCGGGCAAGGGCACGCGTGCTGGCGGCAGCGTTCCCAAGCAATTCGCCCTTTGGCAGGGCAAACCATTGCTCCGCCATAGCACCGAAGCGCTCCACGCCGCCGGCCTCTCGCCGATCGTCGTGGCCATCCCCGAGGGGTGGGATGAAGAAGCGGCAAAGGCGCTGGCCGGCCTCCCCGTGCGCCTGATCGCGGGCGGAGCCACCCGGCGCGCGTCGGTCCACGCCGCGCTCGAGTCGCTGGCTGCCCAGGTCCCTGCCCGCGTGCTCATCCACGACGCTGCGAGGCCGGTCCTTCCCGCAGCCGTCATCGAGGCGCTACTCGTGGCGCTCGATGCCAAGCCCGGCGCGATCCCGGTTCTGCCCGTGGTCGACAGCGTGGTACGCGGCGATCAGGGCTTGCGCCTGCACGCCGAGGCGCGTGACGGCCTTTATCGCGTGCAGACGCCGCAAGCCTTTCATTATCCTGCCATCCTTGCCGCGCATCGTGCGTGGAGTGGCCCGTCCGAGGCGGGCGACGATGCCGAGGTGGCCGATGCCGCCGGCCTGGCCGTCGCGCTCGTCCCCGGCGACGAGGCACTGCGCAAGGTGACCTTCGCTGCCGACCTGGAGACCACGATGACGCCGATGCTACTGCCCCGAACCGGAATGGGCTTCGACGTCCACCGGCTCGTCGAGGGCGAGGAACTCTGGCTTTGTGGGGTGAGGATCGACCATCCCAAGGGGCTGTCCGGCCACAGCGACGCGGATGTCGCGATCCACGCCCTGGTCGACGCGCTGCTGGGGGCGATCGCGGCCGGCGATATCGGCGACCATTTCCCGCCGAGCGACCCGCAGTGGAAGGGCGCCGCCTCGGACCAATTCCTCGCGCACGCCGCCAGTCTGGTCACCGGAAGCGGGCATGCCATCGCGCACGTCGACGTCACGATCATCTGCGAGGCGCCCAAGATCGGCCCGCACAAGGCCGCGATGCGCGCGCGCCTCGCCGACATTCTCGCACTTCCACTCGATCGCGTGAGCGTCAAGGCGACCACGACCGAGCGCCTTGGCCTGACCGGCCGAGGTGAAGGCATCGCCGCGCAAGCGGTCGCCACGGTGGTGCCGGCATGATGCACCGTCTCGCCCGCCCTCTCGCCGTTGCTCTGGCGCTGACCGCCATCGGTACCAGCCTGGCCGCCGCTGCCGCGCCTGCGCCAGCGCCCTGCCTCGATCGGCAGGAACTGACCGCGATCGTGACCTATGCCCTGCCCTCGGCCATGGACAGCGCGATGACGTTCTGCCGCCCGCACCTGTCGCCGCAGGGCTATCTTGCGCGCGAAGGGCGTGGTCTGGTCCAGCGCTATACCGTGGCCAAGCCGGCCGCCTGGCCCCAAGCCAAGGCTGCGCTGGTCAAGATGGCCACAACCGGAAACGACCCGACTGTCTCGAGCATGGCCCGCCTGCCCGACAGCGCGCTGCAGCCCTTTGCCGAGGGCATGGTCGGCCAGATCGTGGCCGACGGCATGAAGCCGCAGACCTGCGCGCCGCTCGAACAGGCGATGCGCCTGCTGGCGCCGCTGCCGCCCGAAAACACTGCCGGTCTCATCGCATTCGTGGTAACCCAGACCCAAGGCGCCAGACCCGGCGCGCGGCCGACGACGCGCAGCCGTTCGTCCCTTCCGCTGTGCCCAGCCAGCCTGTGACCGCGACCATCCCCGTTAGCGAAAGCGCATCCTGCATGGACTCCCTCCTCCCCGACGACATCGTCACGCTTGCCCGTCGCGTCGTCGCGGCCAACACCGCGGCCGGTCGCACGATCGCCCTCGCCGAAAGCTGTACCGGCGGACTGGTCGCAGCCGCGTTGACCGAGATCGCCGGAAGCTCGGCAGTGCTCGACCGCGGCTTCGTCACCTATTCGAACGAGGCCAAGAATGAACTGGTCGGGGTGTCGCTCGACGTGATCGACGCCGTCGGCGCCGTCTCCGTCGCGGTAGCCTGGTCGATGGCGCAGGGTGCGCTCGCGCATTCACGCGCCGACGTGGCGGTGGCGATCACGGGAATCGCCGGGCCCGATGGTGGTTCGGAGCAGAAGCCGGTCGGTACCGTCGTGTTCGCGCGCGCCGAGCGAGGCCAGAACCCCGAAGACATCATCGCGGAAACGCGGCTGTTCGATGCCTGCAAGACCCGCTCTGCGGTGCGCCATCAGGCAACGCTGTGCGCACTGGAACTGCTGATGCCGCCCGAGGCTGAAACCGGCAGCTGATCGGTTGGTTCACGAGGGGACGTCAGTTCGTACCCCTACACCACCCCCAACCCCCTCCTCTGAAGAGGAGGGGGCTTTCTTTTATTGGGGGGCGTCCGTGCCGTAGAGCTTGGCGGCGCGGTTTTCGAAGGCCGTGACCATCTTGCGGAACGCCCGGTCGAGATACTGCCCGGCGAGTGCCTCGAAGATCGCGTTGCGGAAGCTGAATTCGACACAGAAGTCGATCACGCAGCCGCCGTTCTCGCCGGGGCTGAAGGCCCATACGTTGGACAGGCTCTTCATCGGGCCGTCGAGATATTCGACCTCGATCCGGCTCGCCCGCGTCTTGCGCACGCGCGAGGTGAACTTCTCGCGCAGCGCATTGAAGCCGACGAGCATGTCGGCGATCATCTCGCTCTCGCTGTCCGACTTAATGCGCGTCGCCACCACCCATGGCAGGAATTCAGGGTAGTGGCGCACGTCGGCGACGAGGTCGAACATCTGTTCCGGCGACCACTGCAGGCGCCGCTGCTCGGCAATGCGTGGCATGTCAGGCCCCGAGCGGAGCCTTGCGCAGGGCGGCCTTGGCGAGCTGCGCCTCGCGCGTGGCGCGCATTTCGGCAAAGTCCTCGCCGGCATGATAGCTCGACCGGGTCAGCGGGCTCGACGCAACCTGGAGGAAACCCTTGGCCCGTGCGATCGCGCCATAGGCATCGAAGGCCTTGGGCGTGACGAAGTCGATGACCTTGGCATGCTTGGGCGTCGGCTGCAGGTACTGCCCCATGGTCAGGAAGTCGATCTGCGCCGAACGCATGTCGTCCATGACCTGGTGCACCTCGAGCCGCTCCTCGCCCAGGCCGAGCATGATGCCCGACTTGGTGAAGATCATCGGGTTCAGGCGCTTCACCTGCTCAAGCAGGCGCAGCGAGGCGTAGTAGCGCGCGCCCGGACGGATCGTGGGATAGAGCCGGGGCACGGTCTCGAGGTTGTGGTTGTAGACGTCCGGGCCAGCCTCGACGATCGAGGCGACCGCGCTTTCCATCTTGTTGCGGAAATCGGGCGTCAGGATCTCGATCGTGGTCTTGGGCGTCTGCTCGCGCAGCGCCTTGATAACCTTGACGAACTGGCTTGCGCCGCCGTCGGGCAGGTCGTCACGGTCGACCGAGGTGATGACGATATGCTCGAGCCCCATGCGCGCGGCGGCTTCGGCGACGTGGCCGGGTTCGCTGGCGTCGACGGCGCGTGGCATGCCGGTCTTGACGTTGCAGAATGCACAGGCGCGGGTGCAGACGTCGCCCAGGATCATCACCGTGGCGTGCTTCTTGGTCCAGCATTCGCCGATATTGGGGCACGCCGCTTCTTCACACACCGTGTTGAGCTTGAGGTCGCGCATCAGCTGGCGGGTCTCGCCATAACCCTTGCTGGTGGGCGCCTTGACGCGGATCCAGTCGGGCTTGCGGTTACGCGGGCGCAGAGCCTCGGCGGACTCACGGGTGCTGGCAGTTTCGGTCATGGCGTGCAGATAGGCGCACTTGCAGGCACTTGAAAGTGGCAATCGAACACGGCATCCCCATTGCCCATGGCATCCCAGAAAACCCCCGAGCTGGAGCAGCTCATCGCCGGCTACCGCCGTTTCCGTGACCATGGCTGGACGCCCCATCGCGAACGCTGGGAGCGCTTGCGCGAGGGCCAGGAGCCGAAGGTGATGATCATCGCCTGCTCGGACAGCCGCGTCGACCCTGCACAGGTCTTCGATACCGACCCGGGCGAAATGTTCGTGGTGCGCAACGTCGCAGCGATGGTCCCGCCGTTCGAGACCACCCCCGGCCTGCATGGCGTGTCCGCCGCGCTCGAGTTCGCCATCCAGGTGCTCAAGGTCAAGGAAGTGGTGGTCATGGGCCACGGCATGTGCGGCGGCTGCCGCGCGGCGCTGACCCAGGAACTCGCCGGCGCCGAGCGCGGCCGCGGCGGCTTCGTCGCCGACTGGATCTCGCTGCTCGACGAGGCGCGCAAGCCCGTGGTCGAGGCCCATGGCACCAGTGGCCGCACCGCTGAGCGCGCGATGGAGATGGCCGGCGTCAAGGCCAGCCTTGCCAACCTGCGCACCTTCCCCTGCGTCCAGGAAAAGGAAGCCGACGGCAGCCTCGTCCTGCGCGGCGCGTTCTTCGCGATCTCGGACGGCGTGCTGCACCTGCTGGACGAAGATACGGGCGAATTCGCGGCGGCTTGAAGCGAAAGGGGGGGGGGTGAAAACCTTGGCCCCTCCACCACCGCATCGCGGCGGTCCCACTTCCCGCCTGCAGCAGGGAGGATCTTTGGCCGTTGTTCTCTCGCAGCCTTCGGCAAGTTCAGCCCGAACGAACCAAGAGTTTCAAAAACGCACGGCCGTTCGCCCTGAGCCTGTCGAAGGGCGCCAGCGCATAGCCCGCCAGGTTCACGAACAAATAAAGAAAGGGCGGCCCCTCGCGGAGCCGCCCTTTCTTGTTGCCGGTAAGGCTGGAGCTTACTTGGCGCCCTTGGTGGTGGCATAGACGCTCCACAGCTGCGCCATCGGCTGGCGAACGCCGGTCACCTGGCCGAACGCGGCCTTGGCTTCGTCGGCCTTGCCTTCGTCGAGCAGCGCGATGCCGAGGCGCATCTGCGCACGGTCCTTGTCGATGCCACCCTTCGACAGCGCTGCCTTGTACTGCGCTTCGGCCTTGGCCGCTTCGCCGTACGAGAGGTAGGCGTCGCCCGTAGCCAGCGCGAGCTTGCCGTCGGCAGCCTTGGCGGCGTCACGCTCGAGACCCGGCAGCGAAGCCTTGTCGGCGGCGATGCGGCCCTTCGACTGCGCCAGCGCATCGGCAACGAACGGATCGCTAGTCGAGATCGCACCCGAGGCGATGCCCATCTCGGTCACCTTCTGGACTTCGCCGGGAAGGCGGCGCGGGTCGGCCGACTGGATGTATTCGATGTATTCGCGGCCGGTGAACTTCTTGTCCACGCCGAGCGCGCCGGTGCGCAGGAACAGGCGGCCGAGGTCGAGCGACTCTTCCTTGCCGTAGTTGCCGAATTCACGGGCGAGCTGGCCGGCACCCAACCAGTTGAGCGGGCTCGGATCGGCCGAGACGGTCATGATGCCCCACTCGATCGACTGCGGGCCGAGCTTGGCGTTGTAGGCGATGACCTGGCCACGCTTGTACCAGCTGGCCGGCACGGTGCCGCCCGAGGCCTTGCGTGCGGCGATCGCGGCCTTCAGCGCCTCGAGACCCTGCGCGGGCTGGTTCTGCTGGACATACGTGTCGGCCAACAGCTCGGCGGCGTTGTCTTCGCTATAGTTCGCGTCGATCGCAGCCTTGAGCGCCTTCTGCGCGGTCGGGTAGTCCTTGTTCTGGTAGGCGGTGGCGCCCAGGAAGTACTGGACCATCGGCAGCTTGTCGGCGGGCATCATGCCGCTTTCCGCCATGTTCTGCAGGCCCTTCTGCTGCAGCGTCGCATCATCGGCCGCGCCGCCCAGCACCTGCTGCCAGTTGCCGAGGATGAAGCGGTCGTTCGGCGTCTTGCTGGCAGCCTCGACCGCCGCGAGGCCCGGGACCAGCGCCTTGCCGGCGGCCTTGTAGGTGGCGTCGTCGGTTTTGCCCTTGGTCGCCTGCCAGTCGTTGAACGACTTCTGGAACGGCCCTGCGGCGGTGACGAATTCCTTGGAGTTGGCAGCAGCCGGCTTGGCCGCTTCCTTGTCCTTGGCCATTGCGGCCGGCGCGCCTGCACCGATGCCGAGGCCGGCGACCAGCGCCACGGCCATGGCCGCCCGCGCGGCGTTGCCCTTCACGGCACCCTTACCCGAAAACAACTTTGAACCGCGCATCGTCTTTCTCTCCTGTTCGACCCGCCACCGCGCCGGCTTGTCCAGCCATCGCTCGCGGTGCCGTTTACCCTGGTCGGCCTGCTGCTAGTGGCCCGGAATGGCCGCCTTGGCAACATTGCGGCTGATTGCGCAACGCGCCGTGAACCCGGTTTGAACGGCATTTCGTCCTGCCGTTCAGGCAATTGGTCGCATGTGTGGAAAAGTGCCGTCAATCCGGCGCGAAGGGCCACGGTTTGCTGGCCTTTTGCGCGCAACCGGACTAGGGCCTATCTCTTTCCTGACAACGAAACGATAAAGCCACCACAGTGAGCGACGACACCCCCAATACCGATCCCACCCAGTCCGGCCCGGACGGCGAATTCCAGCGGATCGACATCGTCGACGAGATGAAGACCAGCTACCTCGATTACGCGATGAGCGTAATCGTGGCCCGTGCGCTGCCCGACGTGCGCGACGGGTTGAAGCCGGTGCACCGTCGCATCCTGTGGACCAGCCACGAGAACGGCTTCACCTCGACCAAGGCCTATCGCAAGTCGGCGCGTATCGTCGGCGATGCCATGGGCAAGTACCACCCGCATGGCGACGCCGCGATCTACGACGCGCTGGCGCGCATGACGCAGGACTGGTCGATGCGCCTGCCGTTGATCGACGGACAGGGCAACTTCGGGTCGATGGACCCCGATCCGCCGGCCTCGATGCGTTACACCGAGGCGCGCCTTGCCAAGGTGGCGGACTCGCTGCTTGCCGACATCGACAAGGACACCGTCGACTTCCAGCCCAACTATGACGGCGCCGAGAGCGAGCCGCAGGTCCTGCCCGCACGCTTCCCCAACCTGCTGGTCAACGGCGCCGGCGGCATCGCGGTCGGCATGGCGACGAACATTCCGCCGCACAACCTCGGCGAAGTGATCGACGGTTGCCTCGCCTACATGGAAAACCCGCTGATCTCGATCGACGAGCTGATCCAGATCATCCCGGGCCCGGATTTCCCGACCGCACCGCTGATCCTCGGCGCCAGTGGGGCGCGCAAGGCCTATACCGAAGGCCGCGGATCGATCATGATGCGCTGCCGCCACGAGATCGAGGAAGGGCGCGGCCGCGACGCCAACCGTCGCTCGATCGTGCTGACCTCGATCCCCTTCCAGGTGGGCAAGTCGAACCTCGTCGAGAAGATCGCCGAGGCCGCCAAGGACAAGCGGATCGAGGGCATCTCGGACATTCGCGACGAGTCCAACCGCGAGGGCGTGCGCGTCGTCGTCGACCTCAAGCGCGATGCCTCGCCCGAGGTCGTGCTCAACCAGCTGTGGCGCAACACCCCGGCGCAGTCGAACTTCCCGGCCAACATGCTCGCCATCCGTGGCGGCCGGCCGGAAATCCTGACGCTCAAGGACATCATCGAAAGCTTCGTGCGCTTCCGCGAGGAAGTCATCACGCGGCGCACGAAGTTCGAGCTCAACAAGGCGCGTGATCGCGCCCACATCCTGCTCGGCCTGGTCGTCGCGGTGACGAACCTCGACGAGGTCGTGAAGATCATCCGCGGCTCGGCAAATCCCGCTCTTGCCCGCGAGGCACTGCTGGCGCGCGAATGGCCGATGGGCGAAATCGCGCCCTACATCCGCCTAGTCGAGGCGATCGAGGACGACGCCGTGGCGGGCGAAGGCACTTATCGCCTGTCCGAGATCCAGGTCCGTGCGATCCTCGATCTGCGCCTGCACCGCCTGACCGCGCTGGGCCGTGACGAGATCGGTGACGAGCTCGAAAAGCTGGCGACCGCGATCAAGGAATACCTCGCGATCCTCGCCGACCGCCAGAAGCTCTACGCCGTGATGCGGCAGGAGCTCGAAGAGGTGAAGTCGGCCTACGCCACGCCGCGCCTGTCACAGATCATGCCCGCCGCCGACGGCATCGACGACGAAGACCTGATCGAGCGCGAGGACATGGTCGTGACCGTGACCCTCGACGGCTACATCAAGCGCACGCCGCTCTCGACCTTCCGCGCCCAGGCGCGCGGCGGCAAGGGCCGCTCCGGCATGGCGACCAAGGACGAGGACGCCGTGGCGACCATGTTCGTCGCCAGCACGCATACCCCGGTGCTGTTCTTCTCCACTGCCGGCAAGGTCTATCGCCTGAAGGTTTGGCGCTTGCCCGAGGGCGGCGCCGCCACACGCGGCCGTCCGGTCGTCAACCTGCTGCCCGCGCTGGACCAGGGCGAGACGATCGCCGCCGTGTTGCCGCTGCCCGAGGACGAGGCCGAGTGGGGCACGCTCAACGTCATGTTCGCGACGGCCAAGGGCAACGTGCGACGCAACGCGATGGACGCCTTCGCTAACATCCCGTCGAACGGCAAGTATGCCATGAAGTTCGAGGAAGACGCCGAAGACCGCCTGATCGGTGTGGCGTTGCTGAGCCAGGGCGACGACGTGCTGCTGGCAAGCCGGCAGGGCAAGGCGATCCGCTTCCGCGGCGACGACGTGCGCGAATTCATGAGCCGCACCTCGACCGGCGTTCGCGGCATGGCGCTCAAGGATGGGGACGAGGTCATCTCGCTGTCGATCCTGCACCGCGCCGGCGTGAAGGACCAGGACGAGCGCGAGGACTACCTGCGCTTCGCGCCGTGGAAGGCCGAGAAGGAAGGCGAGCCGCAGATGAGCGCCGAGCGCTACCAGGAACTGGTGGAGCGCGAGCAGTTCATCCTCACCGTCTGCGCCAATGGCTACGGCAAGATGTCGTCGGCCTATGAATATCGCCGCACCGGCCGCGGTGGCCAAGGCATCACCAATATCGACAACATCGGCCGCAATGGCCCGGTGGTGGCGAGCTTCCCGGCGACCCAGGCCGACCAGCTCATGCTGGTGACGGACCAGGCCAAGCTGATCCGCCTGCCGCTGTCGTCGCTGCGCGTGATCGGCCGTGGTTCGGCTGGTGTGCGCCTGTTCAACGTCTCGGGCGACGAACACGTCGTGGGTGCCGTCCGCCTCGCCGAGCAGGAAGGCGACGAACTGGAAGCCGTGAGCGAAGCGGTGCCCGCTGCCGAGGGCGGCGAAGACAGCGCTATCGATGACACCGGCAACGACGCGGATACCGAGGAATGAGCGGCCATCCGCGCGTTGCCTACAAGGTGCTGACCGCCAGCCAGCGCAGCGAACTCGAAGGTGGTTCGTTCGCCGGGGCACCGGTCGACCTAGCCGATGGGTATATCCACCTCTCCGGCGCCGACACGCTGACGGGCACGGTCGACAAGCACTTCGCGGGCCAGTCCGACCTGCATGTCGCGGCTGTCGACCTGACCCGGTTCGGTGACGCGCTGCGGTGGGAAGTGTCGCGCGGCGACATGCTGTTCCCGCATCTCTATGCCCCGCTGCCGCTTGCGGCGGTGATCGCGATGGCGCCGCTGTCGCGCACCGCGGACGGTACGGTCGCCCTGCCCGACGCGGACTGAGACCCATGGCCCATCAGATCCACATTATCGGCGGCGGCATGGCCGGCAGCGAAGCGGCGTGGCAGCTTGCCCGGCGCGGCTTCCAGGTGCGCCTGTCCGAAATGCGCGGCGGCGGCGACATGACGGCCGCCCACCAAGGCACCGGGCTGGCCGAGCTGGTCTGCTCCAATTCGTTCCGATCGGACGACGACGAGAAGAATGCGGTCGGGCTGCTGCATCACGAGATGCGCCGCTGCGACAGCCTCGTCATGGCTGCCGCCGACAAGGCGCGCGTCCCCGCCGGATCGGCGCTCGCGGTCGACCGCGACGTCTTTTCCGCCGCGGTCGAGGCCACGCTGGCGGAATTACCCAACCTCGAAGTGGTGCGCGAGCGCGTCGATACCCTGCCGAGCGAGGGCATGGTGATCGTCGCCACCGGGCCGCTGACCGCGGCATCGCTCGCGGGCAGCATCGGCGCGGCCACTGGCGCCGACAGCCTCGCCTTCTTCGATGCGATCGCCCCCATCGTCCATCGCGACTCGATCGACATGGACATCTGCTGGATGGCGAGCCGGTGGGACAAGGCGTCCGGCCCGGAGAGCACCGGCAAGGACTACATCAACTGCCCGATGGACCGCGACCAGTACTACGCGTTCCACCAGGGCCTGATCGACGGCGAAAAGACCGAGTTCAAGGAATGGGAGGCCAACACCCCCTATTTCGATGGCTGCATGCCGATCGAGGTCATGGCATCGCGCGGGGTCGAAACCTTGCGCTTCGGTCCGATGAAGCCGGTCGGGCTCGACAATCCGCGCACCGGCCGCTGGCCCTATGCCGTGGTGCAGCTGCGCCAGGACAACAAGCTGGGCACGCTGTGGAACATGGTCGGTTTCCAGACCAAGCTCAAGCATGCCGAGCAGGTGCGCCTGTTCCGCACGATCCCCGGCCTCGAAAATGCCGAATTCGCGCGGCTCGGCGGGCTGCACCGCAACACCTTCATCCATTCGCCCACGCTGCTCGATCGCCAGCTGCGCCTGAAGCGCTCGCCCAACATCCGCTTTGCCGGCCAGATCACCGGCTGCGAAGGCTATGTCGAGAGCGCCTCGATCGGGATGCTGGCCGGGCTCATGGCCGCCAGCGAGCTGGCCGGCCGTGACTGGACACCGCCGCCGGCGACGACCGCGCTTGGCGCGCTGCTCAGCCATATCACCGGCGACGCGGAGGCCGAGACCTATCAGCCGATGAACGTCAACTTCGGGCTATTTCCGCCGGTCGATCCCAGCGTAAAGAAGAAGGTGCGCAAGGAAGCGTACACCACGCGCGCCAAGGCCGATATCGCAGGCTGGATCGAAACCCTGGCCTGAGCCGCCCGCGCGGCTGCCCGATTTTTGCCCCGTCATTCAGACGACACCCGCCCCCTCCCCGCATGGAGAGAGGGCGGGTTTCATCATCAGGCCGCTTCTGGTGTCCACACCAGGCGCGGCTTGCGCGCGGCGCGCGTCTCGTCGACGCGGCGGCGCGGTGCCAAATGCGGCGCGGTCTTGAGTGCCGGGTCGCCGGCCTTGGCACGCGCAGCCAGGCTTTCCATCGCGGCGATGAACTGGTCGAGGCCGGCCTTGCTTTCGGTTTCGGTCGGCTCGATCAGCATGGCGCCGTGGACGACGAGCGGGAAATAGACCGTCATCGGGTGGAAGCCCTCGTCGATCAGCCCCTTGGCGAGATCGAGCGTCGAGAACCCTTCGGCGAAGGTGTCGTCGCTGAACAGCGCCTCGTGCATGCACGGACCTGCGGCCCCGAACGGCGCATGGAGCAGACGCTCAAGCCGGCGCAGAACGTAATTGGCATTGAGCACCGCGTCGCCCGAGGCTTGGGCAAGCCCGTCGGCGCCGTGGCTGAGGATATAGGCCAGCGCGCGCGTGAACATGCCCATCTGCCCGTGGAACGCGCACATGCGCCCGAACGCGCCCGGCGCAGCCTCGACCGCATCGGGCTCCTCGACCAGGTGCAGCAGCCCGTCCGCGCCCGCGGCGACGAAGGGCAGCGGCGCGAAGGGTGCAAGCGCCTCAGACAGCACCACCGGCCCGGCACCCGGCCCGCCCCCGCCGTGCGGCGTGGAGAAGGTCTTGTGCAGGTTGATGTGCATGGCATCGACGCCGAGGTCACCGGGACGCACGCGTCCGACGATGGCGTTGAAGTTGGCGCCGTCACAATAGACGTAGCCGCCCGCAGCATGGACCGCATCGGCGATGGTCTTGAGGTCGCGCTCGAACAGCCCGCAGGTGTTCGGGTTGGTGATCATCACCCCGGCGACATGCGGGCCGAGTTTGCCGACCAGTGCGGCCAGATCGACGCGCCCGTCGTCGGTCGCGGGGATCGACTCCACGCGGAAGCCCGCGAAGGCGGCCGTGGCCGGGTTCGTGCCATGCGCGCTTTCGGGCACGAGGATCACGTCGCGCTTGTCGCCGCGGGCATCGAGCGCCGCGCGGATCGCCAGCAGGCCACAGAGTTCGCCATGGGCACCCGCCTTGGGCGTCATCGCGACGGCGGCCATGCCGGTCAGCGTGACCAGCCAGTGCGCCAGTTCGTCGATGACCTTGAGCGCGCCCTGCACCGTGGCTTCGGGCTGCAACGGATGGACGTCGGCAAAGCCCGCCATCCGCGCGACCTTCTCGTCAAGGCGCGGGTTGTGCTTCATCGTGCAACTGCCGAGCGGAAACGGCCCGAGGTCGATGGCATAGTTCTGGCGCGACAGCCGGGTGTAGTGACGCACCGCTTCGGGTTCGCTGAGGCCTGGCAGGTCGACCGGGGCACTACGCAGCGGCAGGCCGGCGAGCGGCGCGCCTTCCACGACGTCGAAATCGACGCCGCACTGGTCGGCGCGGCCAAGTTCGAACAGCAGCGGCTCTTCGAGATGCAGCGCCCGATTTCCGGTCACTGTCGGCGGGACGTCGTGCGAGGCCGGGCTGCGCTCGCCCATCTCGGGGCGCCAGCCTGCGGGATTGAGTACGGTCATGCCAGCACCTCCGTCAGCGCAGCGACCAGCGCCGCAATATCCTCAGTCGTCGTCAGTTCGCTGGTCGCCACCAGCAGCACGTTGGCCAGAGCAGGTGCGTTCGGCACGAGCCGCGACAGCGCCACGCCGCCAAGCACGCGGCGCTTGGCCAGTGCATCGACGACTTCTGCAGCAGGCTTCGGCAGCGTCACCGCGAATTCATTGACGTAGTGCGCATTGACCAGCGCCACCCCGGGGACGGTGCCGAGCGCCTTCGCCGTCTCGACCGCACGCAGGTGGCTGGCACGCGCCATCTGCGCAAGCCCGCTCCCGCCGAGCAAGGTGAGATGAACGCTGAAGGCCAGCGCGCAAAGCCCTGAATTGGTGCAGATATTGCTCGTCGCCTTTTCGCGGCGGATATGCTGCTCGCGCGTCGACAGCGTGAGGACGAACGACCGCTTGCCATCTGCATCGACGGTCTCGCCGCACAGGCGTCCGGGCATCTGCCGCACGAACTTCTCGCGGCATCCGAACAGGCCGAGGTACGGCCCGCCGAACTGAAGGCCAACGCCCAGCGACTGCCCCTCGCCCACCACGATATCGGCCCCCAGCGTACCAGGGCTTTCGATCAGGCCGAGCGCAACCGGCTCGGTGACGACCGCCACCACCAGCGCGCCTTGTGCCGCTGCCGCAGCAGAAATCCGCGCGAGATCGGGAATACGGCCCAGCACATCGGGATACTGCACGAGCACGCAGGCGGTCTCAGCGTCGATCGCCGCGATCACGGCGTCATCGTCGGCCTGCGCGTCCAGCACCGGTGCTGACGTCACCAGCGTGTCGCCGGTGAAGCGGGCCATGGTCTGCGCGGTGCGAACGTAGTGCGGATGCAGGCCGCCTGAGATCACCGCCTTGCTGCGCCGCGTGATGCGGCCGGCCATGGCGATCGCCTCCCAGCACGCGGTCGACCCGTCGTACAGCGAGGCATTGGCGACATCGGTGCCGAACAGGCGCGCCACCTGGGTCTGGAACTCGAACAGCACCTGCAATGTGCCTTGCGCGATTTCCGGCTGATAGGGGGTGTAGGCGGTGAGGAACTCGCCGCGCTGGATCATGTGGTCGACGGTCGCCGGCACATGATGGCGATAGGCGCCCGCGCCGAGGAAGAACGGGACCGACCCGGCGCTCAGGCTCTCGGCCGAGAGCCGGGCCATGTGACGCTCGACCGCCATTTCGCTGGCATGGCCTGGCAAGCGGGCGATCGGACCATCGAGCCGCGCTTCGGCAGGCACGTCGGCGAACAGCGCCTCGACGTCGGGCGCGCCGATCGCGGCGAGCATCGCGCCGCGATCGGTGTCATTGAGGGGGAGATAGCGCATCGTCTCAGAGGCCTCCCACGTGGGCAGCATAGGCATCGGCATCCATCAGGCCATCGAGTTCGCCGGCATCGGCGAGCGTCATGCGCCACAACCAGCCCTCGCCCTCGGGTGCCGAGTTGACGAGTTCTGGTGCGTCTTCGAGCGCCGGGTTTACTTCGGTGACGCTGCCCGAAACCGGGGCATAGACGTCCGATGCGGCCTTGACCGAGTCGACGACCGAGGCGCTGTCACCCTTGCCGAGCGTGGCGCCGACGGCGGGCAGCTCGACGAAGGTGATGTCGCCCAACTGGCTCTGCGCATAATCGGTGATCCCGACGGTCGCGGTCTGGCCTTCAACGACGAGCCATTCGTGATCGGTGGTGAAATAGCGGGTCATCAGGCGGCTCCTTTGCGCACATAGCGAGGGGGGGTGAAGGGAAGCGAAGTGACGGTGGCGGCGAGCGTCTTGCCGCGCACCAGGATGGAAAGCGGGGTGCCGGGCTGCGCCAGCGCGGTCTCGACGAAGCCCATGGCGATGGGCCGCTCGAGCGTCGGGGCGAAACCGCCCGAGGTGACGGTGCCGACACTGCGGCCCTCGCGAACGATCTCGGCGCCCTCGCGCGCGGCCATGCGCCCCTCGATCAGCAGGCCGACGCGGCGCCTCGCCGGGCCCTGGGCGAACGCCGCCGCGATCTGGCCCGCGCCAGGGAAGCCGCCTTCGGCGCGGCGACGCGCCGGAATGGCAAAGCCGAGGTCGGCCTCGACCGGGTCGATGTCGGGCGACAGGTCATGGCCGTAGAGCGGCAAGCCGGCCTCGAGCCGCAGCGAATCGCGCGCACCCAGGCCGATCGGCTTGACGCTGGGCACCGCAATCAGCGCATCGGCAAGCGCCTCTGCGGCATCGGCCGGGACCGAGATCTCGAAGCCGTCCTCGCCGGTATAGCCCGAGCGGCTGATATCAAGCCGGACATTACCCCAGCGAAACGCGCCGGCCTCCATGAAACGCAGGTCGGCGAGCGCGGGGCCGCCGTCCTGCCAGGCCACCAGGTCCAGCGACGCCAGCGCCTGTGCAGCGGCCGGTCCCTGCAGCGCCAGCAGCGCGTGGCCGGTCAGATGCTCCAGCGTCACACCCGCAGGCAGGCGCGCGGTGATGTGGGCGATGTCGGCATGCTTGGTCGCACCGTTTACCACGACGTAGAATGCGTCGCCGCGATTGGTCACGATCAGGTCGTCGAGAATGCCGCCATCGTCTGCAAGAAGCAGCGAATAGCGCAGCTTTCCCGCCGCAAGCGTTTGGAACGCACCAGGCAGCAGCGTCTCGAGCGCGGCGGCGACGTCGGCGCCTTGGAGGATCAGCTGGCCCATGTGAGAGACGTCGAACAGCCCGGCCTGGCTGCGCGTCCATAGATGCTCGGCCATGATGCCTTCGTATTGGACGGGCATGTGGTAGCCGGCGAATTCGACCATGCGGCCGCCGCGTGCGCGGTGCCAGGCGTCGAGCGGAAGATCGAGAACGGCGGGGCATTCGCCCGCGTCGGGGGCGAGATCGTATGTGTCACTCACAAGTTTCAACTCCGCACAGAGATGCACCAATCGGTGCCCCCTCTGTCACGGAAACCTGAGAGCTTTCCCCCGCGCCCTCTCCCGGGCGCATTGGCGGGGTTACCCCTTCGGCGGCTCTCCCTCTCTGCGGAAGGAGCAGCACTTTCCAGAGTGTCGCTATCGACCCATGCGGTCCGTTAGCCTGAGAGTTTCCGGGGCGGTTGCTCCTTCGGCGCCTCAGCCATTTCACATATGCGAATCAGCTGCGAGCTCTCCCGCGCGGGTCAGCGACAGGCCCCGCCCTTCGCGCATCGCCCGTGCTCAAGTCAACCGCGCTGCGCCAACCTGTGGATTTCGCGGCCCGTGTGGATCGTCATCCGCGCCGATGCGGCGGCGTCGGCGCCCAGACACGCGAGGGCAGCGGCTGCGACGGTGCTTGCGCGTATGCTGCGATAATCCGAAAAACGCCCGGCGAGGAGCGGGCCGAGCAGCGGAAGCACGGTCATCCCGATGCGCTCGCCCAAGCGCAGCGGCCCCTCGCGCCGCCCGACCAGCAGGCCGGGGCGCAGGATGTCGAGACGCGCAAAATCCAGCTTGCCCAGATCGGCCTCAGTCTCGCCCTTCACGGCCGCATAGAACAGCTTTGCGGCCGGATCGGCGCCGACCGAGCTGACAAGAACGGCCTGCCTGGCTCCGGCATCGTGCGCAGCCTTGGCGCACGACAGGGCCAGATCGTGGTCGACCGCGCGGAACGCGGCCTTATCGCCGCCCACGGCCGCGATGGTGGTGCCAAGGGCGAGGATCACGGCATCGGGCCGGATGGCTGCGATCGCGGCGGGCCACTGCGCCGGGGCGGCCACCAGTTGCTCCATCCGTGCGCCAACGGGCATCGCGGCGGCACGGCGGCCGAGTGCGACGATGCGCAGGTCATCGCGCCCCACCGCCGCCTGCATCACCGCCTGCCCGACCATGCCGGTTGCGCCGACGAGCAGCACGCGGCGCGGCTCAGACATTGCTGAGCCCCTCGGGCACATCGCCGGTCAGCGCGGAGTACCGCTCGATTGCATAGCGGTCGGTCATCCCGGCAATGAAATCGGCGATCGTGCGCAGCCGCCCCGTTTCGTTGGCCGGGAGACGCTCGCGCCACGACGCGGGCATCAGGCTTTCGTCGGCGCGATAGGCATCGAACAGCGTGGCGACGACCGATCGGGCCCGCTCGGCAGCCGCGACCTGTTCGGGGTGATAGTAAAGCCGCGCGTACATGAACTGCTTGAGCACGCGCTCCTCGCGCCGCATTTCCTCGGAAAAGCCGCAAAGCGTGCGACCGGCGGCGCGCACGTCCGCCGCATTGGCAACGCCGCTGTCGGCGATGCGCAGGCGCGTTTCGGTGATGACGTCGTTGACCATCCGGCCGATCTGGCCGCGCACTAGTTCGCGCTGCAGCCGCTCGCGCGGGGCCTCGGGGTACCGTCGCTCGATCGCGTACCATTGTTCCGCCAGCGAAGGCAACTCGAGCAGGTCCTCGACGCCGAGGAAACCGCCGCGCAGGCCATCGTCGATGTCGTGATTGTCGTAGGCGATGTCGTCGGAGATCGCCGCGATCTGGGCTTCTATCGAGGCATGGCTCGACAGGTCGAGCGGGAAGGCCGCATCGAGTTCGGCCAGGGCCCAGCCGGGCTTGCGCACCGGGCCGTTGTGCTTGGCCAATCCCTCGAGCATTTCCCAGGTCAGGTTCAGACCGTCATGCTCGACATACGGGCTTTCGAGCCGCATCAGCACGCGCAAGGTATTGGCATTGTGGTCGAAACCGCCAGCCTCGGCCATCGCGGCCTCGAGCGCATCCTCCCCGGCATGGCCGAACGGCGGGTGGCCGATGTCATGGGCAAGGCACAGCGCCTCGGTCAAGTCCTCGTCGGCGCCCAGTGCGCGGGCGATTACCCGGCCGATCTGCGCCACTTCGAGGCTGTGGGTAAGACGCACGCGATAATGATCGCCATCGGGCGCGATGAAGACCTGCGTCTTGTGGCGCAGCCGACGAAACGCGATCGAGTGGATGATCCGGTCGCGATCGCGCTGGAACTCACTGCGCGGGCCGCGCACGCCGCCGTCCTCGAGCACGAATTCGCGCCCACGTGAGGCATGTGGGTCCGATGCCCAGGGCGCCAGCACGCCGGTCAGCCCCAGCATGTCGATCATCCTTCGCCCAGAATCCAGTCGACCGCGGCCTCGGCATGGATGCGCGTGCCGTCGTAGATCGGCAGGACGTTGGCATCGACGTCGATCACCATATCCAGCTCGGTGCACCCAAGGACCACACCCTGCGCACCGGCCTGGCTCATGTTGGTGATGAGCGTCTTGAACGTGCGCTCCGCCGAGCGGGTGGCGCGGCCCTGCATCAGTTCCTCGTAGATGATGCGGTCGATCTCGTCGACGTTGTCCATCACCGGGGGCAGCAGTGTGACGCCATGCGCCACGAGACGCTTGCGGTAGAAGGTCTCGAGCATGACGTTGCGCGAGCCGATCAGCGCGGCAGTCTTGGTCCCGTTGGCCTCCATGCGTGCGCCCACTGCATCGGCGATATGGATCACCGGTACGGACACTGCGGCGACGATATCGTCATAGGCCCGGTGCATCGAGTTCGCGCCGATCAGGATGGCGGTGGCTCCGGCCTGTTCGAGCCGGCGGGCGCTGTCGATCAGGACGCCGGTGGCGCGCGCCCATTCCTCGGCGGTGGACAGCCGGGCGAGCGGCGCGAAGTCGAGGCTCTCGATCAGGAGCGGGGCACTCGACAAGGTGCTGGTCCGCCCCTGCACGAGGCGATTGATGTGCTCGTAATAAGTACGGGTCGAAACCCAGCTCATGCCGCCAATCAGGCCGATCTTGCGCAAAACGTGGTCTCCTGTCGGCCGCTGGTCCCCGGCCGTTTGCACCCTGGCCTTACGCAAGCCGCCGCCGCAGGTCCACCCGTCGAGCGGTGCGGCCCGCCGCGCAAAGCGGCACGCGTCACCGCTTTTCGGGGGCCAGACCGGTGGCGCAGAGCAGGGCCGCGCTGGTCGTCACCTCGATCAGCTGACGATCACCCACGCGGCGCACGGTATAGACGTAATCGGCCAGCGTCCGGCGCTCCGCCCGCAGCGCTTCCAGCCGGCGCAGCTGGCCGATCGAAAGCCGGTCGGTCATGCGCTCGGCCATGCAGGCCGCATTGCGATCGGAGAGGCCCGCATCGACAAGCGCCGAGCGGACGCGTCCCTCGGCCAGCTTGGACATGCAGCCACCGAGAGCCAGTGCGGTGAGGATAGCGACGGCGGTCATGCGGGGAGCGATGGTCATGGGTGGTTGGTTGCGCTGACTGCACAGCATGTCAATTGGGGTTGCGTCAGGGTTCAATTACCCGAGCAGATCAGTGCTGCAGCGCCTTGACGATATCCTCGACCATCTTCTTGGCATCGGCCAGCAGCATCATCGTCTGGTCCATGTAGAACACGTCGTTGTCGACGCCGGAATAGCCGACGCCGCCCATGCTGCGCTTGACGAAGAAGATCGTCTTGGCCTTTTCGACGTCGAACACCGGCATGCCATAGATGGGCGATGACTTGTCGGTCTTGGCCGCTGGGTTGACGACGTCGTTGGCGCCGATGACGAAAGCGACGTCTGCCTGCGCGAACTCGCCCTGGATGTCCTCGAGCTCGAAGACCTCGTCATAAGGCACGTTGGCTTCCGCGAGCAGCACGTTCATGTGGCCTGGCATGCGGCCTGCCACGGGGTGGATCGCGTACTTCACGTTGACCCCGTTGGCCTTGAGCACGTCACCCATTTCGCGCAGCACATGCTGCGCCTGGCTGACCGCCATCCCATAACCGGGGATGATGATGACGTTCTCGGCTTCCTTCATCAGGAAGGCTGCGTCCTCGGCGCTGCCGCGCTTCCACGGGCGCTGTTCCTTGGCCGCGCCGCCGCCGCTGGCCGCCTCGGCGCCGAAGCCGCCCGCGATGACCGACAGGAACGAGCGGTTCATCGCCTTGCACATGATGTACGACAGGATCGCGCCCGAAGAACCGACGAGGGCGCCGGTCACGATCATGGCGGTGTTGTGCAGCGTGAAGCCCATCGCCGCGGCGGCCCAGCCGGAATAGCTGTTGAGCATCGAGACGACGACCGGCATGTCCGCGCCGCCGATCGGAATGATCAGCAAAAAGCCGATGAGGAACGACAGTGCGGTGATGGCGATGATAACCCACGCGCTCTCGTCCTGCGTGAACCACGCGACGAGGCCGAGTATTGCCGCCAGCGTGCCGAGGTTGATGACGTGGCGCCCGGGCAGCAGGATCGCCGCGCCGCTCATCTTGCCGGCGAGCTTGAGGAAAGCGATGATCGAGCCCGAGAAGGTGATCGCACCGATGGCGATGCCGAGGCCCATCTCGATGCGGCTGTCGGGATTGATGACGCCACTGGGCAGCAGAATTCCGAAGGCCTCCGGGTTGGCATAGGCCGCGAGGCCCACCAGTACCGCCGCCAGACCCACCAGCGAGTGGAACGCGGCCACGAGCTGCGGCATCGCGGTCATCTGGATGCGCCGGGCGATGACGAAACCGATTCCGCCGCCGATCGCGATGGCCACGGCAATCTCGGGCAGGCTGGCGATCGAATGCGTGACCAGAGTCGTCGCCACCGCGATCGTCATGCCGATCATGCCATAGCGATTGCCCGCGCGGCTGGTGCCGGGTGACGACAGGCCGCGCAGCGCCATGATGAACAGCACGCCGGCGACGAGGTAGGCGAGCCCCACCCAGGGAGAAGTGTTGTGTTCCATCACTTCTTCTCCTTCTTCTTGTACATCGCCAGCATGCGCTGCGTGACGGCGAAACCTCCGAAGATGTTGATCGAGGCGAGCACGACGGCGCCGAGTCCCAGCCCCTTGGCCAGGGGCGAACCTGCAGCCGCCGAGGCTACCAGCGCGCCCACGATGATGACCGAGGAGATCGCGTTGGTCACCGCCATGAGCGGCGTGTGCAGGGCCGGCGTCACCGACCAGACGACGTAATAGCCGACGAAGCAGGCGAGCACGAAAATGCTCAGGATCGATATGAAGTCCATCTCGGCGCCCCCCTATGAACCGCCCGGCCCTGCGGCCAGCATTCGCCTGACCGCGGCCGTTGCCCGGTCGAAATCGGAAATCAGGCTTGCGTATGCCGTGCGCGGCGTTTCCTGCGGCCCGACGATGCACGATGTGTCGACGTCGGCGCGCGAAGACTTCCAGCGCTGCCTGGCCTTCGCCAGCATGGCAGCAGCCGACCCACCGCGCATGGTTGTCACGACGCCATCATAACGACGCAACGCTGAACGATACGACGCGAGAGCCTGTCTGCTGCGATCGAGCCTGAGACAGTTCGTCGCCATGTCGCGGCTCTGTTCCATCTCGAACAGGCGTTGCGCAAACTCGGGAGACGCCCCCACTGCTGCGGATGATGACGCTGCACTTGCGATGCAAAGCGCAGCGGCCATCCATCCTGAACCGGCGCGTCTCACCCCTTCAGCCTCTCGTGAACGACTTGGCCACCTTGCGTCAGGCGGATGGCGTTGCCGATCTCCTCATCAAGAACCGGCCGGCCCTGTTCCTTGTCCCAGAAGGCCGAGAGGAAATTGTAGAGGTTGCGGCTGAACAGCGCCGAGGCGTCAGCGGGCAGCAGCGCCGGGGTATTGGCGTAGCCGACGATCTTGACGCCATGCCGCTCCACCACTTGGTCCGCCACGCTCCCCTCGACGTTGCCGCCCTGCGCGACCGCGAGATCGTAGATCACCGAGCCTGGCCGCATCGTCGCGATCTGCGCGTCTGAGATCAGGCGCGGCGCGGCCCTGCCCGGGATCAGCGCCGTGGTGATGACGATATCCTGCTTGGCGATGTGGCTGGAGACCAGTTCGGCCTGCGCCGTCTGGTATTCCGGGCTCATCTCGGTGGCATAGCCGCCCGCGCCTTCACCCTCGATACCGGCGACCGCCTCGACGAAGATCGGCTTGGCCCCGAGCGAGAGGATCTGTTCCTTGGTGGCTGAACGCACGTCGGTGGCGGAGACCTGCGCGCCGAGGCGCCGGGCGGTGGCAATCGCCTGGAGGCCAGCAACGCCGACGCCCATGATGAAGGCCTTGGCCGCCGTGACCGTTCCGGCGGCGGTCATCATCATCGGGAAGGCGCGGCCATAGAGGTTGGCCGCAACGAGCACGGCCTTGTAGCCCGCAAGGTTGGCCTGCGACGACAGGATGTCCATCGACTGGGCCCGCGTGATGCGCGGCATGAATTCCATCGCCAGCGCCTCGAGCCCGAGGGTCGCATAGTCGTCGATCCGGGGCCGCTGCCCGAAGGGGTCGAGCCCCGCGACGATCCAGGCCCCTGGCGCCACGCCGCTCAGCAGGGCCGGATCGGGCCCCTGGACGCCCAGCACGATGTCCGCCCCGGCCGCGGCGGCGCTTTCGACCAGCGTGGCACCGGCGGCGGCAAAGTCGGCATCGGCGATGCCTGCTGCCGTCCCCGCCCCCGCTTCGACCACCACGCCCGCGCCTAGCGCGGCAAACTTGCGGACGGTTTCGGGCGTGGCGGCCACGCGGGTTTCACCGATCGCGCGTTCCCGCAGGACGGCGATGGTCAGGCCCCGGGGCACGGCTTACTTGATGATCAGTATGACGAAGGCCACGATCAAGGCGATGACGGGCACCGAGACCTTGATCATCGAGACGAAGCCTTCGTACGTCGCGCGCGCGCTCTTGATGTCGTTGGCAGGCGTCATGCTCACTCTTCCCCTGATGTTCTGATCTTGCGCCATGCTTATCGACAGCCCGGTCGCGGCTCAAGCCTTGATGCGCTTAATCCGGTCTTTACCGGAACCATGCCAATGCGTCAGTGTTGCAAAGACGGGAAAATCATGGCCGACGCCGACGAACGCCTGCTGATGCTGATCGATGATGAACCGGCGCAATGCCGTCTCATCACGGCGCTGGCTGCGCGCGAGGGATGGCGCACCATCGTCGCCCGCGATTCCGAAACCGCCATCGCCACGCTCGGTACGCGCCAGGGCATGCAGCTGGGCGCGATCATCCTCGACCAGTGGGTGCCGGGCGATGACGCCTGCCTGCTGATCGCCGAACTCAAGGCTCGCCGCCCCGCCCTGCCGATCCTGATGCTCACCACCAGCGCTTCGCCCCTGCTGGCGGTCGAGGCGATGCGGGCCGGCGCGACGGATTACCTCATCAAGCCGGTGGCGCCCGACCGGCTGCTCCAGGCGCTGCGCAGCGCGACCAATCGCGAACCGCCCGTCGCCGAACTCCAGCCGATGACCGAGAAAATCGGCACGACGCTCGATTTCGACTCGATGATTGGGGCGGCCCCCGCGTTCCGGGCCGCGCTGGCCGTCGCGGCCAAGGCGGCACGCACCCAGCAGACGGTGCTGATCGAGGGTGAAAGCGGCAGCGGCAAGGAAATGCTGGTGCGGGCGATGCACGCCGCCAGCCCGCGCGCCAAGGCGCCGCTGCGGTTCGTCAATGCCGGCGGCATCCCCGCCAATCAGATCGAGAGCGTGCTGTTCGGGCATGAGAAGGGTGCCTTCCCAGGCGCCTTCGACCGTCACATCGGCGCCCTCCAGCACGCCGATGGCGGGACGGTGGTAATCGACGAGATCGACTGCCTGCCCGAAGCCATCCAGGAGCGCCTCGCGCGCTTCCTCGTGCGCGGCGACGTCCAGCCCGTCGGTGCGCGGCATTCGTTCCGAATCGATGTGCGCCTGCTGGCCTGCAGCAATGCACCCTTGCGCGAACTCGTCGATGCCGGGGAGTATCGCGCCGATCTGCTCAATGCCCTGGCCGGCGTCCATGTCCATCTTCCCGCGTTGCGCGAGCGGGCAGGCGACATTCCCGCCCTCGCCCGCTATTTCCTGGCGCGGATCGGCGAGCAGCCGGGCCTGCGTCCGCTTGGGATCACCGACAGCGCGCTGGGGCTGCTCAAGGCCTATGACTGGCCCGGCAACGTACGCCAGCTGCAAGCCACGCTGTTCCGCGCCGCGGTCTTCTGCGACGCCGAGACGCTGACCGCACAGGATTTCCCGAACCTCTCCACTATGGTTGGCGAAGCACCACGCAGCGCCGCCCCGTCGATCAGTGACGGGGCCGGCGTCATGCTGTTCACCCCCGATGGCAATCTCCGGCCCCTCGAGGAAATCGAGGCCGACGTCATCCGCCTCGCCATCGGCCATTATCGCGGCCGCATGACCGAAGTTGCCCGCCGGCTGGGCATCGGGCGCTCGACCCTTTACCGCAAGCTGTCCGAACTCGGGATCGACAACGCCGCCTGACCCCGGCACGCGACGCGCCAAGGCACCGCACGGCTGGACAGCCGACGGATCGGACGCCACGATGCGCTGAACGGCGGGGGCCATGACACCACGACAGACATCGAGCGAATCGGCATTCGCGCAAGGGGCGAACACCCTGCTGGGCTCGCCGCTGCGCCTGTTGTCGGGCACGCTGCTTTACGTCGCCACACTGTTCGCCATCTCGACGATGGGCTACGTGCGCGCCGGATGGCCGCTGGGCGATGCCGCCTACATGGTGCTGCTCACGATCTTCTCGGTCGGTTATGGCGAAGTGCGGCCGATCGACACCACGTTCTTGCGGCTGTGGACGACGATGACGATCGTGCTCGGCTGCACCGGCATGATCGTGCTGACTGGCGCTCTGGTCCAGGTGTTCACCCTGTTCCAGTTTCGCCGCCTGATGGGACTGGACCGCATGCAGACCGAGATCGAGCGCCTCACCGGGCATACCATCATCTGCGGCTATGGCCGCATCGGCGTCCAGCTGGCGCGCGCGCTGGCGGAGGCCAATCATCCGTTCCTGGTGCTCGAGCGCAGCCCGGCCAAGGCCGACGAGGCGCGGGCCCATGGCTGCCTCGCGCTCGTGGGCGAAGCGACGCTTGAGGAAACCCTGCGCGAGGCCGGAATCACCCGCGCCCGCGTCCTCGCGACGGTGCTGCCCGATGATGCAGCCAACGTGTTCATCACGCTGTCGGCGCGCAACCTCAATCCCGCCGTCGAGATCATCGCCCGCGGCGAGGCACCCACGACGGAAAGCAAGCTGCTTCACGCCGGAGCCGACAAGGTCGTGCTGCCCACCCACATCGGGGCGGAGCGGATGACCGAGCTGATCCTCTACCCGGCCACCGGCAAGGCCATGGCCGACGGCAGCGCGATGGGCGAGGTCAAGCGCAAGCTCCACGACTTCGGGCTCGACCTCGAGGTCGTGATCTGCCCGCCGCGCGGCGCGCTGACCGGCGCCACCGTTGGCGAGGCCGAGCAGCGCGGCAACGGGGCGTACTTCATCGTCCAGATCGACCGGGCCGGCGGCCAGCAGATCGAACACCCCGGCGAGGACGTGCGCCTCGAGGCCGGCGATCGCGTGATGCTCGTGGTGCGCGGCAGTCGGCTGTCGGCGGGCGCGATCTTTTCGTCGCCGGCAAGGCCGGTGAAACACGGTCGAACGCTGGTGCGCTAAATCAGGACCAGCTGCGCCACGGGTGCGAAGCTGCGCCGGTGCAATGGCGTCGGGCCATGCGTGCGCAGCGCGGCAAGGTGTTCGCGCGTGCCGTAGCCGGCGTTGCGCTCCCAGCCGTAGTGCGGGTGAAGCTCGGCCGCGGCGCGCATCAGGCGGTCGCGGTGTTCCTTGGCGATGATCGAGGCGGCCGAAATGCATGGCTCGACTGCGTCGCCGCCGACGATCGGCCGGGCCGGCCAGCACCAGTCCGCATGGCGCCCGTGCGGCGTCAGGTTGCCGTCGACCCGGACCTCCCCCACCTCGCCCTCGAGTGCCGCGACGAGGCCCTGCACCGCAAGCGTCATCGCCATCATCGTCGCGCCGAAGATGTTGAGCCGGTCGATGTCGGCCGGGTCAACCACGCCGACCGCCCAACGGCACCGCGCCTTGATTTCCTCCTCGAGAACCGAGCGCCGCTTGGCCGACAGCACTTTGGAATCGGCGAGGCCCGTCGGCGGCCGGCGGCATAGCACCACGGCTGCGGCGACGACCGGACCCGCCAGCGGCCCGCGACCGGCCTCGTCGACTCCGATGACGTGGCCGGTGACGCGCGGAAGACGTGGGCGGCTTGGTGTTCGGGGGCGCGAGGCGACAGTGGGCGATGGGTCGGTCATGGCGTGCCATGGCCTATCGCCCGCCTCTTGCCTTAGTGCAAGTACCCGGCCGCCTGCCCCTCCGTCGCGCCCTCACCCCTTGCCCTGATCCGCGATCCGGGGCACCCCGACCAGCCGCAGCGCGCCGCTGCGTTGCAAGGATGACCGATGCCGTTCGACCCCTCACGCGTGGATTGCTGGATCTTCGACCTCGACAACACGCTGTATCCGGCCTCGTGCACCCTGTTCGACCAGATCGATGTGCGCATGGGCCGGTTCATCGCCAACCTGCTGGGGTGCGACGACGCCGAGGCGCGGCGCATCCAGAAGATGTACTTCCACGACCACGGCACCACGCTGGCCGGATTGATGCATTACCACGCGGTCGATCCGCAGGAATTCCTGGCCTTCGTCCATGATGTCGACATGAGCGTCCTGGCATCGGCCCCGCCGCTGGCCGAACGTCTACGCCGCCTGCCCGGGCGCCGGCTGATCTTCACCAATGGCGATGCGCCTTATGCCAACCGCGTGCTCGACGCGCTGGGCATCGCCGACTGCTTCGACGGGATGTGGGACCTCGTCGCGATGGAATACAAGCCCAAGCCCGAGCCATCGGCCTATCGCGGCGTGATCGAGGCCTTCGACATAGACCCGGAACGAGCGGTGTTCTTCGAGGATTCGGCACGCAATCTCACCCCGGCCAAGGCGCTGGGCATGCAGACGGTGTGGCTCGACTATGCCACCGAATGGGGCGATCGCGCCAAGGACGACGCCGCGATCGACGAGACGATCGACGATCTGGCCGCCTGGCTCGATGCGCTTGCCGCCGATGGCACGCTCGGCTAGGCGCCGCCGGGACAACCGCAGAACCACCAGACCAGCGTCGGAGACACGACCCATGACCGCACAGCTCGAAGCCGCCATCGAAGCCGCCTGGGAGGCCCGCGCCTCGGTGACCCCCGACAGCAGCGACGTGCGCGCGGTTGTCGAGCAGGCGCTGGAACTGCTCGACACCGGCGCGGCTCGCGTTGCGGAAAAGGTCGATGGCGAATGGCAGGTCAACCAGTGGCTCAAAAAGGCGGTGCTCCTGTCGTTCCGCCTCAACGACAATGCCGTGATCGATGGCGGTGCCGCCGGCGCCCCGGCGTTCGACAAGGTCCCTTCCAAGTTCGCCGACTGGGATGACGCGCGCTTTCGCGCCGGCGGCTTCCGCGTGGTGCCCGGTGCCGTCGCACGCCGCGGCGCCCATATCGGCAAAGGCGTCGTGCTCATGCCCAGCTTCGTCAACATCGGTGCCTTCGTCGACGAGGGCACGATGGTCGACACATGGGCGACCGTCGGTTCGTGCGCGCAGATCGGCAAGAACGTCCATATCTCGGGCGGCGCCGGCATCGGCGGGGTACTCGAGCCGCTGCAGGCCGGCCCCGTCATCATCGAGGACGGCGCCTTCATCGGTGCGCGTTCCGAAGTGGCCGAGGGCGTGATCGTCGGCGAAGGGGCCGTGCTGTCGATGGGCGTCTATCTCGGCGCCAGCACCAAGATCGTCGACCGCGCCACCGGCGAGGTTCACATCGGCCGCGTGCCGCCTTACGCCGTGGTCGTGCCCGGTGCGATGCCCGGCAAGCCGCTGCCCGATGGTACGCCGGGGCCCTCGCTCTATTGCGCGGTGATCGTCAAGACCGTCGACGCGCAGACCCGCAGCAAGACCGGCATCAACGAGTTGCTGCGCGACTGAGTACGGAACCAGCGCCCGTCCTCGAACGTAGGTTCGGCAAGACAGGGATGACCGTCTTATCGGTCATCCGCCCGATCCGGCGACAGGAGAGCGTTGCGATGCAGCACGATCATACCACGGGCGAGACCAACGCACAGGCGTCCTCGCCTCGATTGACCACCGAAGAAGCACGCGGCGGCACCGGCCTCAACGTCGTCCGCTGGGTGCTCCTCATCAGTCTGGCCCTGGCCGTCCTCGCCCTCTCGGCAGTATGGCTGACCGGCGCCTTCAACAGCGCCCAGCCCAATTCCGACGGCGTCGTCAGCGGCCAGGCCACCCCGACCTCGTAACAGAAAACCCCATGATCGCCTGTCGATCACGGGGTTTTTCGTGATTGGGCTGGTGCAACCCCCTCTAAACCGGCATGGCACCCGCGTTCAGACATATGGGGGGACCATGAGCGACGAAGATTACGTCTACGACGAGGATACCGGCGAATGGATGTCGACCTCTGATCTTGCAGCGCGACGCGCGGCTGCCGATCGGATCGAGGTCCGCGATGCGGTCGGCAACCTGTTGTCCGATGGTGACCAGGTAACCCTGATCAAGGATCTGGACGTCAAGGGTGCGGGCCAGACGCTCAAGCGCGGCACGCTGATCAAGTCGATCAGGCTGACGGGCGACGCGCAGGAAATCGACTGCCGTTTCGATGGCATAAAGGGACTGGTGCTGCGCGCTGAATTCGCCCGCAAACGGTAGGCCGACCCGAATCAACCGCGCGCCGTTGAGGCGGGCCGGACAGCTCGCGGGACTGGAACGGGCATGGTGCAGCCGCGTTGGAGCGGCGAACACCACGAAGGAGTTTTTCCATGCCCACCAGCAAAGCATCCGCACGGTACGAAGGGTTCGGCAAGTCCGGCAAGGGCTCGATCAGCACGGCGTCGGGCGTATTGAGCGAACAGCCCTACGGCTTCGGCACGCGCTTCGAAGGCAAGCCGGGTACCAACCCCGAAGAGCTGATCGCCGCAGCGCACGCAGCCTGCTTCACAATGGCGACCAGCTTCGCCCTGGCACAGGCCGGCCACAACGACGGCACGCTGGAAACCCAGGCCAAGGTCACGCTGGAGAGCGACGGCCCGGGGTTCAAGGTCACGTCCTCGGCCCTGACGCTCGAGGCCACCATCGCCGGAATCGACGAGGCCGAATTCGGCCGCATCGCCGACGAGGCGAAGGCGAATTGCCCGATTTCCAAGTTGCTCAATTGCGAAGTGACGCTTGAGCGGTCGCTCAAGAACTGATCCAAGGGCAGGCGCGGCTGTCGTTCGTTTGGCGGCCGCGCCCGATCCCATGGATTTCAATGTTTTGCTTTAACCGCAAAACACGGTTGCATTTCGTGCAATCCGGTAGGCAACCTAATCAATTGCCGCGCCGCCCCCCGTGCGCGAAGGGGGCGCCAACCATAACACAATAGACGGGTGTCCGAAGGCAATCTCACCTAGATCACAGGGGACATTGCCATGCTTCATTCTTTCTTCGCGATCGCCGCAGCCGCCGTGCTCGTCGCCGCTCCTGCCGTCGCTTCGGCCCAGACCAGCGACCAGTTTGCCTACAAGGGCGTGAGCTACGCCTACACCACCGAAACCAAGGGTGACGAACAGATCGTCCGTGGCACCGCCTATGCCGGCAAGGTGCCGTTCGAGCTGCACATCCGCAAGAAGAACGTCCAGGGCACGTTCAACGATCGTCCGGTCACCTTTACGCTCGACGACGTTAAGAAGCTTGGCATCGCCGTCAATCCGGCGAAGTAAGCACTCCGAAAGTTAGGCGGCGTCACGCCGCCTTGTCGGACGCCCAGTAAAAAGGCCCTCCCGCCGGTGGCGAGAGGGCCTTTTTCGTACGTGTCGCCAGGGATCAGCGGCAGCGCACGTTGTTGCTGTCGATCGCCGCACCAGCCGCGCCGCCACCGATCGCGCCGATGATCACGCCGAGCGGCTGCGAGCTGCCACGGGTAACCGCCGCGCCCAGCGCGCCACCGGCGAGGCCGCCAACGATCAGGCCGGTCGTGCCATCCGAACGGCGGCAATAGTACCGGTCATCACGGCCGCGGTAGATGCGGTCGTCGCTGCTCAGGCGGCGCTCGCGGTAGCGCGAGTCATTGCGATAGTAGCGGTCGGCATAATAGCCGTTGTCGCGCGGGTCCGGACGGTTCCAGTCATAGTTGCCGTAGCGGTTCGCGTAACCGCGGTCATAGTAACCCCAGTCACCACCGCCGACATAGCCGCTCGAGTAGCCGGGACGACCACCGTAGGCGTAGTCATCGGTGCACGCAGCCGTCAGGCCGCAAGCGGCCAGAGCCGCAATCAGCATCGCCTTCTTCATGGCATCATCTCCAACGCAAGGGAGAAAGGCGCAAGGGTCACGGGGGGATATGACCCTTGCGCCTTTCCTTCGGGGTGGAAATGATCGGAAACCGATCCGGTTCCTTTACTCTGCTGCGGGCAGGTAGAGCTCGCTTCCGGCCTCGCGATACTTCTCGCTCATCTGCTGCATTCCGGCCTCGGCATCGTCGGCGGCCAGGAACGTATCGGCCTCCTGGTTCTGCCGCGAGGCGAACTCGCGCACTTCCTGCGTGATCTTCATCGAGCAGAACTTGGGGCCGCACATCGAGCAGAAATGCGCGGTCTTGGCGCCTTCGGCAGGCAGCGTCTGGTCGTGATACTGCTCCGCCGTATCGGGATCGAGGCTAAGGTTGAACTGGTCGCGCCAGCGGAACTCGAACCGCGCCCGGCTCAGCGCATCGTCGCGCAGCTTGGCGGCCGGATGACCCTTGGCCAGGTCTGCCGCGTGCGCTGCCAGCTTGTACGTCACCACGCCGACCTTGACGTCGTCGCGATCGGGCAGGCCGAGGTGCTCCTTGGGCGTCACGTAGCAGAGCATGGCAGTACCGAACCAGCCGATCATCGCCGCGCCGATGCCACTGGTGATGTGGTCGTAGCCCGGAGCGATGTCGGTCACCAGCGGCCCGAGGGTGTAGAACGGTGCCTCACCGCATGCGGCGAGCTGCTTGTCCATGTTCTCCTTGACCTTGTGCATCGGCACGTGGCCCGGGCCCTCGATCATCACCTGCACGTCCTGCGCCCAGGCGCGCTTGGTCAGTTCACCCAGCGTGTAGAGCTCGGCGAACTGGGCCTCGTCGTTGGCGTCGGCCACCGACCCCGGGCGCAAGCCATCGCCCAGCGAGTAGGCGATGTCGTAGGCCTTCATGATCTCCGTGATCTCGTCGAAGTGCTCGTAGAGGAAGCTCTCCTTGTGGTGCGCCAGGCACCACTTGGCCATGATCGAACCACCGCGGCTGACGATGCCGGTCACGCGCTTGGCGGTCATCGGAATGAAGGGCAGGCGCACGCCCGCATGGATGGTGAAATAGTCGACGCCCTGCTCCGCCTGCTCGACCAGCGTGTCGCGGAAAATGTCCCAGGTCAGGTCCTCGGCAATGCCGCCGACCTTTTCGAGCGCCTGGTAGATCGGCACGGTGCCGATCGGGACCGGGCTGTTGCGCAGGATCCACTCGCGCGTGTCGTGGATGTTGCGGCCCGTCGACAGGTCCATCACGGTGTCGGCGCCCCAGCGGATCGACCAGACCATCTTGTCGACTTCGGCAGCGACGTCGGACGCGACGGCCGAGTTGCCGATGTTGGCATTGATCTTGACCAGGAAGTTGCGCCCGATCGCCATCGGCTCGCTTTCCGGGTGATTGATGTTGCTGGGGATGATCGCCCTGCCCCGCGCCACTTCGTCACGCACGAACTCGGCGGTGACGTAGTCGGGAATGCTCGCGCCCCAGTCCTGCCCGTCGCGAATGAGGGCTTCCTTCAGCTGCTTGCGCCCAAGGTTCTCGCGCACCGCGACATATTCCATCTCGGGCGTGATGATGCCCTGGCGGGCATAGTGCATCTGGGTAACATTGCCGCCGGCCCTGGCACGCAGCGGCGACTTGTTGACATTGGGGAATGCCGGGACGCCGCCCGACCGGTCCGGTCCCTTCAGGCCATTGTCTTCGGGCTGGACTTCGCGACCGGCATAGGTCTCGACGTCGCCGCGCCCGACGATCCAGTCGTGGCGCAAGCGCGGCAGGCCGGCGCGGATGTCGATCGCGACGGCAGGGTCGGAATAGGGCCCGGAGGTGTCATAGACTCGAAGCGGCGGCTCGCCCGAGCCCGGCTCCAGCGCGATCTCGCGCATGGCGACGGTCAGCCCCGGAAAGCGCGGGGATTCGACGTGGATCTTGCGGCTGCCGCGGATCGGCCCGGTGGTGACACCGATCTCCAGCGGGGAATTGACATCGGCCATGCACAGTGTCCTCTCGTGCAGGCGACGAGAAGGTTTGCGGACGCATGACTGTGACCGGCCCTTCCCTCCGCCCGTGTTAACGGGTTCAGGTTCGACGGGTCGGGCTGCGTTACCAGCCCCTCTCAGCCACTGGCTCCCCGGGGGGCGCCCGTTCTATGCCGCATCGTCCACTCGCGCAAGGGCGTGCACCCCCACCGCCTGCACGCCAAACACTTTGGGGCGGTTGCATGGGCCGGCGCCCTCGCCTAACGCAGTCGGGATGACGACACGCCATGCCGATATCGCGATCCTGGGTGGAGGCCTGGCGGGCGGACTGATTGCACTGGCTCTGCACAAGGCCCGGCCCGACACCGACGTCCTGCTGGTTGAGCAGGAAGAGAGCTTTGGCGGCAATCACGTCTGGTCGTTCTTCGGCTCCGACGTCGGCAGTGCCGGGCGCGATCTGCTCGCGCCGCTGGTCGAGGCGGCGTGGCAAGGCTACTCGGTGCGTTTTCCGCGCTATCAGCGCGACCTCGACACCAGCTATTACTCCATGACCTCGGCGCGCCTCGATGCGCTGTTGCGTGAGCGCCTGCCGGCTTCCGCTCTTCTCAGCGGGCAGCGCGTCCTGGCGGCCGGCAAGACTGCAGTGACCCTGGCCGACGGCACGCGGATCGAGGCCGGGGCGGTCGTCGACGCGCGCGGGTTGCGGCACCACGGGCATCTCGCCGGCGGCTGGCAGAAGTTCGTCGGCCAGCGCTGGCGTGTCGCCCGCCCGCACGGGCTCGAGCGGCCGATCGTGATGGACGCGAGTGTCGAGCAGATCGACGGGTTCCGTTTCGTCTATTCGCTGCCCTTCGGGCCCGACCAGATCTTCATCGAGGACACGTACTATTCCGATGGCCCCGCGATCGACCACGCGGCATTGTCCACGCGCATCGCGGCCTATGCCGCCGCGCAGGGGTGGGAACTCGACACGCTGCTGCACGAGGAACAAGGCGTGCTGCCCGTCGTCGCCGCTGGCGATTGGGACGCATTCTGGCGGGCCTCGGGCGCTCCCGGCCCTCGAGCCGGCGCACGCGCCGGGCTGTTCCACCCCGTCACCAGCTATTCGGTCCCCGATGCGGTGCGCTATGCCCTCGCCCTGTCGCGCCAGCCCGATCTCGGCCACGAGGCGCTGACCGCGTTCAGCGAGCAGTGGGCGCGCCGGCACTGGCAGCGCGGCGGATTTGCACGCACCCTGTCGGCCATGCTGTTCGGCGCGGCAGAGCCCGCCGGACGCTATCGCCCGCTCGAGCATTTCTACACTTTGAATACCCGCGTCATCGAACGCTTCTATGCCGGTCGCAGCACGGCGCTCGACCGGGTGCGCGTGTTCGCCGGCAAGCCTCCCGTGCCGATCACCCGTGCACTCGGCGTGCTGGCAGGGATCGGCCCCAAGCCCAAGCCTCTCACTCTGGCAGGAATGCGCAAGTAAATGAAAAGAGCATGCGTCATCGGCGCCGGGTTCGGCGGCCTCGCCCTCGCCATCCGTCTTCAGGCGGGCGGCATCCAGACCACCCTGATCGAGGCCCGCGACAAGCCGGGCGGCCGCGCCTACCACTGGCAGCGCGATGGCTTCACCTTCGACGCCGGACCGACCGTCATCACCGATCCTGCCTGCCTGCAGGAACTGTGGGGCCTGACCGGGCATGACATCGCGCAGGACGTCGAACTGATGCCCGTGATGCCGTTCTATCGGCTCAACTGGGCCGACGGCACCAACTTCGACTACTCCAACGATGAAAATTCGCTCCGGGCCGAGATCGCCAAGCTCTCGCCGCGCGATGTGGCAGGCTACGAGGAGTTCCTGCAGTACTCGGCCGGTGTCTTCGAGGAAGGCTACGTCAAGCTGGGCGCGGTGCCGTTCCTCGACTTCGCGGCGATGATCAAGGCCGCACCCGCGCTCGCCAAGTACCAGGCATGGCGCTCGGTCTATTCGATGGTCTCGAAATACATCGAGAGTGAGAAGCTGCGCGAGGCGTTCAGCTTCCACACGCTGCTCGTCGGCGGCAACCCGATGAGCACCAGCGCGATCTATGCCCTGATCCACAAGCTGGAGAAGGACGGCGGCGTGTGGTGGGCCAAGGGCGGCACCAACCGCCTGATCGCCGGCATGGTGACGCAGTTCGAGCGGATCGGCGGCACCGTGCGGATCGGCGACCCGGTGACGCGGATCGAGACGCTGGGCAATCGCGTGACCGGGGTCCACACCGCCAGCGGCTGGCACGGCAACTTCGACGCCGTTGCCTCGAACGGCGACATCATGCACACCTATCGCGACCTGCTGGGCGACAGCGCCACCGGCAAGAAGCGCTCGAAGGCGTTGAAGCGCAAAAAGTTCTCGCCGAGCCTCTTCGTCGTGCACTTCGGCATCGAGGGTACCTGGCCGGGCATTCCGCACCACATGATCCTGTTCGGCCCGCGCTACAAGGGCCTGCTCGACGACATCTACCAGCATGGCGTCCTGCCCGAGGACTTCTCGATCTACCTGCACCACCCGACCGTCACCGACCCGTCGGTCGCGCCCGAGGGGATGAGCACGTTCTACGCGCTGGTGCCGGTGGCCAACATGGGCAAGCTGCCCGTCGATTGGGAGGAAGTCGGCCCGATCCTGGAGAAGCGCATCCTCGACGAGGTCGGGCGACGCCTGATCCCCGACATTCACGACCGCATCGTCACCAAGTTCCACTATGCCCCGACCGATTTCGCCAACGATCTCGCCGCGCACCAGGGTGCCGCGTTCAGCCTCGAGCCGCTGCTGACGCAAAGTGCCTGGTTCCGCGCGCACAACCGTGACGACGACATCCCCAACATGTATCTGGTCGGCGCGGGCACGCACCCCGGCGCCGGGATCCCCGGCGTCGTGGGAAGCGCCAAGGCCACGGCCCGCTTGATGCTGGAGGATCTGGTTTGAAACGTATCGCGGTCTATTGCGGATCGGCCTCGCCTGCCGACACCCGTTACGTGGCACTCGCAGCCGAGGTCGGCCGCCAACTGGCCGAGCGCGGCATCGGCGTGGTCTATGGTGGCGGGCGGCTGGGGCTGATGGGCGCGGTTGCCGACGCGGCGATGGCGGCTGGTGGCGAGGTCATCGGCGTCATTCCCGAGGCGCTGGTCGGCGCCGAGGTCGCACATACGGGCCTCACCCGGCTCGAAGTCGTCCCCGGAATGCACGCGCGCAAGCAGGCCTTCGTCGACCTGTCGGACGGTTTCCTCACGCTGCCGGGCGGCGTCGGGACCATGGACGAGTTGTGGGAAGCGATCAGCTGGGCGCAGCTGGGCTATCATGCCAAGCCGGTGGGCGTGCTCAACGCCTTCGGATTTTATGACCACCTGCTCGCGTTCAATCGCCACATGATCGAGACCGGCTTCATCCGCCAGGCCCACGCGGGCATCATGGTGGCCGAGCATGACCTCGACCTGCTTCTGGCGCGGATGGCGGCACACGAGCCGCATCGTCCTATCTTCTCGATGAACGCCTCGGACCTCTGACGGCCCTCATGTCTGCTGCCCCACTCGATCGGCCCGCGCTGGTTGCCGCCGCGCGTGCCACGATCCGCAAGGGGTCGAAAAGCTTTGCCGCCGCCTCCGCGCTGTTCGACCGGACCACGCGCGAGCGGGTCTGGCTGCTCTATGCCTGGTGCCGCGCCTGTGACGACATCGTCGATGCGCAGGACATGGGCGGCGCGCTGGGCGACCAGTCGGGCGCGGCAGAGCGGCTGGCGCTGGTCCGCCAGCGCACCGCACAGGCCATGGCCGGCCAGCCGGCTGGCGACCCGGCCTTCGACGCTCTGGGTCTCGTCGCACGCGAGACCGGCTTGACCATGGCGATGGCCGAGGCGGTCATCGGTGGCTTCGCGCTCGATGCGGCGGACTGGCAGCCGCGCAGCGAGGCCGACCTCATGCGCTATTGCTGGCACGTCGCGGGTGCGGTGGGCGTGATGATGGCGGTGGTCATGGGCGTGGCACCCGACGACGAGGACACGCTCGACCGGGCCGCCGATCTCGGTCTGGCGTTCCAACTGGCCAACATCGCCCGCGACCTATCCGAGGACGATGCCGCCGGGCGCTGCTACATCCCGGCCGAGTGGCTGGCCGAGGTCGACATTCCGCCCGGCGAGCAGATGAAGCCGATCCACCGCGCCGCCATGGCCAAGCTGGCCCGGCGCATGTGCAGCCTGGCGCAGGCGCACGAATGCTCGGCGCGGATCGGTGCAGGGCGCCTCTCGCCGCGCCAGCGCTGGGCGATCCTCGCGGCCGCCGGCATCTATGGCGACATCGCCCGCAAGGTTGCCGAGCGGGGCGAGCAGGCCTGGCACAGCCGCACCGTGGTCTCGGGCAAGGAAAAGCTGGCGTGGATCGCCCGCGCGGGATGGCGTGCGATGCGGCCGGTGCCGGCCTCGTGCCACCAGGGTGCCGCCCATCGCCGCCACACGCGCCGCGATCTCATCGCCTTGGCCGAGGCTCGGCCTTTCGGGTGACGATTGCCGCGAATCGTGGCATCATGAACGCCATGGCTTCGTCCCCACTGATCCTTCGCATCCGCTGGCCCGTCCGCCTCTGGCACTGGATCAACGCGCTCAGCGTGTTCATCATGCTGATGAGCGGGATGATGATTTTCAATGCCCACCCCCGGCTCTACTGGGGCAAATTCGGCGCCAATTTCGACAAAGCCTGGCTTGAAATCGGCAATCACGGCGCACGCGGCTACGTTGCGCTCGCCGGCCATGAAGTGCCGACGACCGGCCTTCTGGGCTGCGCGCAATCGACCGCCCTCGCCTTCCCGCCGATCCTGACCATCCCCAGCAGCTATGGCCTCTCGGCGGCGCGTGGATGGCATTTCTTCTTCGCGTGGATCCTCGTTGCCAGCCTCGTGGCGTTCCTTGTCTATGCGCTGATTTCCGGTCATCTGCGCCGCGACCTTGCGCTGACCCGCGAGGAACGCCGGCCCTCGCACTTGGCGCAGGACCTGTGGGACCATGCGCGCCTGCGCTTCCCTCGGGGTGAGGCGGCGCGGCGCTACAATCCGCTGCAAAAGATCGCCTACTTGTCCGTCCTCGGCATTCTTCTGCCGCTGCTGATCCTGACCGGCCTTACCATGTCGCCGACGATGAACGCCGTTCTGCCCTGGCTGCTCGACCTGCTCGGTGGGCGCCAGTCAGCCCGCTCGCTGCATTTCATCGCCGCCCTGGGCATCGCCGGGTTCATCGCCGTGCACTTGCTGATGGTCGTCCTCGCCGGCCCGATCAACGAGCTTCGGGCGATGATCACCGGCTGGTATCGCCTGCCGCCGGAGCGCCGGCCATGAGCGGTCTCACCCGTCGCCACGCGCTCATCGGCGCTTCCAGCCTCCTTCTGGCAGGATGCGATCGCATCGTTGCCTCGCCCACGGTCAAGGGCGTGATCGGGCTGGGGGAAAACGCCAGCCGCTCCGCCCAGCGCCTCGTCGCCGGCAACGCGTTGGCGCCAGAATTTTCCGCCGCCGATATCTCCCCGGTGTTCCGCGTCAACGGCAATACGCGCCCGACGGCGGCGGCCTATCTCGACCTGATGGCCGAAGGGTTCGCGCGATGGCGGCTCGCGGTCGATGGCCTGGTCGCGCGCCCGCTGTCGCTGAGCCTCGCGCAACTGCGTGCCATGCCGCAGCGCACGCAGATCACCCGCCACGACTGCGTCGAGGGCTGGAGCGCCATTGCCGAGTGGACGGGCGCGCCGCTCGCCCTGCTGCTGCGCGCCGCGCAAGTCTCGTCACGGGCGCGCTATGCCGTGTTCCATTGTGCGGACGATTTCGACGGCACGCCCTATTACGAATCGATCGATCTCTCCGAGGCGATGCATCCCCAGACGATCCTGGCGCACACCATGAACCGCCAGCCCTTGTCGGTCGGCCATGGCGCCCCCTTACGCCTGCGGGTCGAGCGGCAACTGGGCTACAAGCAGGCCAAATACATCATGCGCGTCGAACTGGTCGACGACCTCGCCCGGTTCTACGGCGGCAAGGGCGGATATTGGGAAGATCATTCCGGCTACCAATGGTGGGCCGGCATCTAGCCGTAACATTTTCCTTGTATATCATATGGCTGCAGCGGGACCGCTCCGACTCGCACAAAGGCCATGGCTATGCCGCTTCCTCGTCGACAGTTCCTCGGGTCCTCGCTCGTCGCTCTCCTTGCGCCCAGCCTCCCCGCCCTCGCCGCCGATGCCTCGGGCGTGGTCCACATACCCATCTCGCTCAACCAGCGCCGCGTTCTGGTCCAGTGCCGGATCGGCGGCCAAGGGCCGTTCGGCTTCGTGTTCGACACCGGCGGCACCCTCGGGCTGATCGACATCGCGCTCGCCCGCCGGCTGCACATGGCCGACCACGGCTATGCGAACCTCAGCCTCTCAGTCGGCGCGCGCCGCTATCCGCTTTATGAGGCAAAGGACTTCGTGTTCGGCGACGAGGTCTGCCAGCCCAGCGCCCTGTTCGCCGGCGTCGAAAACTTCGGCTTTGGCGAAGGCGCGGTCGGCTCGCTGGCGGCCGGCGTGCTCAGCTCGGTCGATGGCGAACTCGACCTCGCGCTCGGGGAATGGCGCATCTATCGCGCCGGCGCCCCCGATCGCAGCGGGTGGACGCGATACGAGGGTGGCATCGTCCATCGCGGCACACTTCAGGGTTCGGCCTTCTTGCTCGCCGACGCGCAGATCGGCGACAGACCGCTTCGCTTCCTGCTAGACACCGGCATGCCCACGACGCTGCGGCTCTACCGGCGCACGGCCGAGGCGCTGGGGCTGTGGGATGCGCCGCGCTGGGCCCCTGCCGCACCCGATGGCAAGGCACGCCAGGTTCGCGTGCCCTCGATGACCCTGGCAGGCAAGGTGCTGGCCGGCGCCGTCGCAACGGTGGTTGATCGCACCCCGTGGGGCAAGGAAGAGGACGCCGGGATCATCGGCCTTCCCATCCTGCGGCAGTTCGACCTCGGCACGGACGCCAAGGAGGGGGCGACTTACCTGCGGCCCAATGGCCTGCCCGGCGCCATCGGCCGCTACAACATGTCCGGCCTGTGGATCGACCGCGACGGGGATGCGCTCAGCGTCGGCGCGGTCGGGCCGGGGAGTCCCGCCGCTGCCGCCGGGATCAAGCCTGGTGACCGCCTGCCAGGTGCCGATTTCGCCAAGCTGCTGCGCCAGATGAACGGGCCGGTCGGATCGCAGATGACGCTGGCGGTCGAGAGTAGTGGCACCGCCCGCACCGTAACCTTGCAGCTGTCCGACTACCTCTGACCACGACGGCCCGCGGTCAAGGCCGGACGAGGCCTTGAGCGATCAGGCTGCGGGCGCAATCGACGATCGTGTCTTCGACGGGACGCGCCGACCACCCCAGTCGCGCAAACGCGTGGCCGGCGTCGCAATCCCGCACGTTGCCCAGCTCTCCGACGATCTGGCGCACCGTCGGGCTGATCATCGCCGCGGCGTGAACCATCCAGTCGGGCAAATGCCGCATGGGGACGCGGCGCGCCTGCGCCCCCAGTTCCTGACGCAGGATCCGCGCCACGTCGATCAGCTTGAGGAACGGGCCGGAGGCGACGAATCGCTCGCCGTCGATACCCTCGGCCGTCAGGGCGCGAAGGTGAAGATCAACGACATCGCGCACGTCGACCACGCCGAAACCGATGTCGGGGCACCCGGGCATATGGCCTGACAACAGCAACCGCACCACCTCGATCGAGGCCGAATGCGCCGCGCTGTTGAGTGGCCCGAGCACGACGGCGGGATTGATGCTGACGAACGCCATGTCGCCGCCCTCCGCCGCCATCCAGTCGCGCGCCGCGCGCTCGGCCAGCGTCTTCGACAGGACATAGGCCGGCAGGCCGCGCGCGTCGGTATTGGTCCAGTCCGCCTCCGTAAAGCGATGGATACCGCTGCCGTGGCCATAGGCGATCGCCGCGACCGACGATGTCTGGACGAACCGGGTGACCCCGGCGGCGCGAGCGAAGCGCAGCGCCCGCAGCACGCCCTCGCGCGCCGGGACGATCAGGTCATCCGCGGCGTGCGGCGCATGGGCGGGTAGCGGCGATGCCACGTGGCAGACGTGGCTGCAGCCATCGACGGCAGCGCGCCAGCCCTTGTCGCTGGTGAGGTCCGCTTCGAAAAAGCGCAGCGAGGCGTACGTACCGCCGAGCTGACGACGCAGGTCCGCCTCGCGCCCCAGGTCGCGCAGCGTGGCGTTGACGGCCCACCCTTGGTCGAGAAGCATCCGGATGAGGTGCCCGGCGATATAGCCCGATCCCCCCGTAACCAGCACGGTCCCGCTGCTGCGCATGTCCACGAATCCGGCCCCCGCCCTTGCCCCCGGCAAGGATGGGCGAAGCGGCGGGGCATTTCAACGCAAACCGATGCAGCGTTTCAGCGCATGAGCACCAGTTCCTCGGCCATCGACGGATGGAGCGCGACCGTGGCGTCGAAGTCCGCCTTGGTCAGGCCGGCCTTCACCGCAATCGCCACCGCCTGCAGCACCTCGGGCGCCTCGGGTCCGATCAGGTGCGCGCCGAGCACGCGATCGGTCTGGGCGTCGACCACCAGCTTGTAGAGGCCGCGCTCGGGCCGGTGGGCGAAGACGTTCTTCATCGGCCGGAAGTCCGAGGTGTAGACCTTGACGTTGCTGCCGAACTTCTCGCGCGCCTGGGCTTCGGTAAGGCCGACGCTGGCAAGCGGGGGCTGTGAAAACACGGCGCTGGGGATGCAGTCGTAATGGACGCTCGCGGTCTTTCCGCCGAACACGCGGTCGGCGAAGGCCTGGCCCTCACGAATGGCGACGGGGGTCAGTTGCACGCGGTTGGTCACGTCGCCCACGGCATAGATGCTCGGGCAGGAGGTGCGCGCTTCGTCGTCCACCTTGATCTCGCCATGTTCGCCCAAGGCAATGTCGGCGTTCTCGAGGCCGAGCCCATCGGTCTTGGGACGACGCCCGGTGGCGACCAGCAGCGTGTCGGCATGGATGGGATCGTCCTGGCCTTTCATGAACACGTGAAGCGAGCCGTCTGCCTGCTTCTCGACGCGCTCGATCCCGCAGTTGAACTTGTACTCGATCCCGCGCGCCATCGTGATCTGCAGCAGGCGGTCGCGCAGCGCGGCATCGTAGCCGCGCAGGATCGTCTCGCTGCGATTGACCACCGTGACGTGGCTGCCCAGCGCGTTGAAGATCCCTGCGAATTCCAGCGCGATGTAGCCGGCACCGGCGATGACCACGCGCTTGGGCAACGTCTCGAGATCAAACACCTCGTTCGAGGTGATGGCATGTTCCGCCCCCTCGAACTCGGGCACGACCGGCCATGCACCGGTGGCGACGAGGATCACCTTTGCGGTAAGCTCACGCCCGCTGGCGAGCCGGATACCATGCGGGCCGGTGATCGTGGCGCGCTCCAAGAAATGCTCGACCTTGTTGTTGTCGAGCGTGTTCGTATAGGCCGTGTTGAGACGATCGACATCCTTGGCCACCGCATTGCGCAGCGTCGGCCAGTCGAAGGTCATCTTCTCCACGGTCCAGCCGTAATTGGCCGCATCCTGCAGTTCTTCGGCGAAATGCGATCCGTAGACCAGCAGCTTCTTGGGAACGCATCCGCGAATCACACAGGTCCCGCCGATGCGGTATTCTTCCGCCACGGCGACCCTGGCGCCATAGCCGGCCGCGATGCGGCTCGCGCGAACCCCGCCGGACCCGGCACCGATCACGAACAGGTCGAAGTCGTAAGCGGTATCGGTCATGTCAGGCCTTTCGAGCGATTCAAGCAAACAGGCGCCGGATATGGCAACGAAGCCGACCCGGCGCCAGTGCTGAAACGGTATGGGAAATAGCGATCGCCGTGAGCGACCGCTTCGATCACCTTTGCGTCAATTTACGCCGATGCCCGCCTCGGCAAGCAGCGCCTCGGTGCTGGGATCGAAGCCTTCGCCGCCGCCTGCGTCGATCTTCTTGGCAATCGCCTTGCCGAGCTCGACGCCGAACTGGTCGAACGGATTGATCCCCAGCAGCATGGCCGAGACGAACACGCGATGCTCGTGGAACGCGATCAGCGCGCCGAGCGTCGCGGCGTTCAACTCGTCGCACAGGATCGTCGCCGAGGGGCGATTGCCCGGATAAGCGCGCGCGCCATCGTCGCTCGCCTGGCCGGCCATAAGCGCCGCGCCCTGGGCAAAGCAGTTCGACAGCAGGATCTTGTGATGGACCGGGTCGAGATCATGCCCCGGCACCTTGACCGCCAGGAAATCGACCGGGATCAGGTGGGTGCCCTGGTGCAGCAGCTGGAACACCGCGTGCTGCGCATCGGTGCCCACCCCGCCCCAGGTTACCGGCGCGCTCGGCCGGTCGAGCGGCGTGCCGTCGGCGCGAACGCGCTTGCCGTTCGATTCCATCTCGAGCTGCTGGAGGTAGTCGGGCAGCAGCGCGAGGCGCTCGTCATAGGCAAAGACCGCGCGCGTCTGGCATCCCATGGCCTGGGTATAGAGCAGGTCCGCGAAGGCCGCGCGAACCACGACATTGTCCGCCAGTGCGGTGTCGCGGAAATGCAGGTCGATCGCCTTGGCGCCATCGAGGAACTGCTGAAATGCCTCGGTGCCGAGCGCCAGCGCGACGGGGAAACCGATCGACGACCACAGTGAATAGCGTCCGCCCACGGTTTCGGAGAACGGCAGGATGCGGGTTTCGTCGACGCCCCATTCCACCGCCTTGTCGGGCGCGGCCGTCAGCGCGATGACGCGGCCATAGGGATCGGCGACTCCGCCCTCGCGCAGCCAGTCGAGCGCGGAATGGGCATTGGTCATCGTCTCGGTGGTGGTGAACGTCTTGGACGCAACGGCTATCAGCGTGGTCGCCGGATCGCACTGCTGCATCGCCGCCTCGAGCGCGCAGCCGTCGATGTTCGACACGACGTGGACCGCAACCTTGGCGCCCTCGCGCGCGAGGGCATCGATCGCCAGCGCCGGACCGAGCGCGGAACCGCCGATGCCGATATGGATCAGGCTGCGCACGTCGCCCAACACGCCCTCGTGGATCGCCTCGACCAGCAGGTTCATGCGCGCATGCAGCGCTTCGGCTTCCTCGACGCTCGCCTCGGAGCCGACGCCGCGCTGTGCGGTATGCTCGGCCGCGCGGTCCTCGGTGTTGTTGATGCGCGCGCCGTCGAACAGCGCCTCGCGCTTGCCGGTGAAATCGGTGGCGTCGGCCAGCTGCGCCAGGATCGCCGTGATCGGTGCAGACAGGTGCGTCTTCGACCAGTCGAAGCGAATCGGACCACCCGGCAAATCGAGGGTCGTGGCATAGGCATCGAGCCGCGCGGTGTCTGCGAAGAGCGCCGCGAGCGTGGGCTTTTCCGCGGCTTCGAGCGCTTGCCACAGCGCGCCCTGGTCGTGTTCTGCCATTGTGATCCTCGTCCTTTCGCAGTTGCGGTGCCGCCCCTCATGCCCGGTCGGATGCGTTCTTCCAAGCGCGCGCGTGATCCGACGAACGGGTGGTGCAAACGTATTAGCCGGGGACTATGACGGCTCTATTCCTTCTTGACGGATGCACCAGCGCTTCACATGACCCAGCCGATGAACGATACGCCAGATACCGCCCCGCCGGCGGCCGATACCGCGGTGCCCGGAACCGGTGCGGCCGCAGCGCCCCCGCCGGCCAAGAAGCCGCGCAAGGAGGACAGTTTCCCCGTCTTCCTGGTGAAGCTGGTGCTGATCGTCGCGATCTTCCGCAGCTTCTTCTTCTCGCCGTTCAACATTCCGTCGGAATCGATGCTGCCGCGGCTCGAAAACGGGGATTACCTGCTCGCCGCCAAGTGGCCCTACGGCTTCTCGAAATATTCGCTGCCGTTCAGCCTGCCCTTGCTGCCCAAGCGCATCTTCGCCGGCCAGCCCAATCGCGGCGACGTGGTGATCTTCAAGGCCCCGCCGGGCAACGATGTCGATTACATCAAGCGCGTGATCGGCGTACCGGGCGATACCGTGCAGATGATCGGCGGCGTGCTGCACCTTAATGGCAAGGTCGTGCCCAAGCAGAAGATCGCCGACTTCGTCATCAAGGTTTCGGACAACACGCAGTGCATCTCGCCCGAGTTCTCGGCGACCGAGGCGGACGGCACGCAGACCTGCCACTATCCGCAATTCCAGGAAACGCTGCCGGGCGGCAAGACCTACAACGTGCTCGACCTCGGCTACCGTCCGCAGGACGACACGCCGCCGGTCGTGGTGCCCGAGGGCAAGCTGTTCCTGATGGGCGACAACCGCGACAACTCGATGGATAGCCGCTTCCCCGCGATCGAAGGCGGCGGCATCGGCCTGGTGCCGCAGGACAACCTCGTCGGCCGCGCCACGATCGTGATGTGGTCGACCGACGGATCGGCCAACTGGCTGCTGCCCTGGACCTGGTTCACGGCACTCCGCTGGCAGCGCATCGGGGGCATGTTCTGAGCACGCACCTGACGCCCGAGACCGCTGCCTTCCTGACCGAGCTGACCGGGGGCGAGCCCCGCACCCCGGCGCTCTGGCACGAAGCCCTGACTCACGGCTCGCTTGGCGAGGCGCGCGACTACCAGCGCCTCGAGTTCCTCGGCGATCGCGTGCTCGGCCTCGCCGTGGCCGAGTGGCTGCACGAGACCAGCGACGCGGCCGAGGGCAAGCTGTCGCAGCGCCTCAACGCGCTGGTCAGCCGCGAGACCTGCGCCGATGTCGCGCGGGCGCTTGGCGTTCCGGCGCATATCCGCCTCGGCAAGCAAGCACGCGACGATGGCGGCGCCGACAGCGACAACATCCTTGGCGATGTGATGGAGGCGCTGATCGGCGCCCTGTTCATTGAACGCGGATTCGCCATCGCGCGCGATTTCGTGCGCCGGGCGTGGGACAAGCCGATGCGCACCGGCGCCGGTCAGCGCAAGCATCCCAAGGCCGCGCTGCAGGAATGGGCCGCGGGCAACCGCCGCAAGCCGCCGGTCTATACCCTGGTCAGCCGCCATGGCCCGGATCATTCCTCGATCTTCACCGTCAGCGTTTCGGTCCATGGCGTCGGCGAGACGCAAGCGCGCGGCCAGAGCAAGCAGGAAGCCGAGACCGCTGCGGCACGGGAATTCATCCGCCAGTTTGCCTGACCCACGCGGTCCGCACCACACCAGCCATCCTTCGCCCGTACAATTCTTCCCGCGCCCCGGCTTGCCGAAGGGTGCCGACAGGTTCATCCTCATCCCATGACTGACACGCCTAATATCCCCAGCGATACCCCGATTGCCGCCCCCACCCCGCAGCAAGTCACCTCGCAGCCCGGCACCACTTGCGGCCTCGTTGCGGTGATCGGCGCCCCCAATGCGGGCAAGTCCACGCTGGTAAACGCCCTCGTCGGCCAGAAGGTCGCGATCGTCTCGGCCAAGGCGCAGACCACGCGCGCCCGCCTCATGGGCATCGCGCTCGAGGGGCAGGCCCAGATCATCCTGGCCGATACGCCCGGCCTGTTCGAGCCGCGCCGCCGCCTCGACCGCGCCATGGTCAACGCCGCCTGGGAAGGCGCGCAGGAGGCGGACGCGATCCTGCTGGTCGTCGATGCGCGCAAGAAGAACCGCGACTATCTCGAGCCGATCCTCGCCTCGCTGGCGCAGCGGCCCGAGCGCAAGATTCTCGTGCTCAACAAGGTCGATGCCACGCCCAAGGAGCCGCTTCTCGTCGCAGCCGAGGCGCTCAGCGGCGAAGGCGCCTTCGACGAGGTGTTCTTCATCTCCGCCCTGACCGGCGACGGCGTGGCTGAACTCAAGACCCGCCTCGCCGCGCTCATGCCCGAGAGCCCGTGGCACTATCCCGAGGATCAGGTCTCCGACGCGTCGGAGCGCCTGCTGGCGGCCGAGATCACGCGCGAGCAGATCTATCGCCAGTTGCACGACGAGTTGCCCTACGACAGCGTCGTGCGTCCCGAGAGCTACCAGCACCGCCGGGACGGCTCGATCGAGATCCACCAGCAGATCGTCATCGCCCGCGACAGCCAGCGCGGGATCGTGCTCGGCAAGGGCGGCGCCAAGCTCAAGGCGATCGGCGAGGCCTCGCGCAAGGAGCTGGCAAATCTGCTCGGCGCGAAGGTTCATCTCTTCCTCCACGTTAAGGTCGAAGAGAACTGGGCCGAAAGCCGCGAAATCTACGAGGAAATCGGCCTCGAATGGATCAAATAGCGGGGACGTGCGTCTAAGCGGCGTATTGTTCCGATGGAGCGCCGCCGGCGGACTAGATGACGGTATCCAACATTAGTAGCCGCACACGCCTCTCCATCGCCCGCTGGTTCGGTGCCGCCGCCATCCAGGCGGGCGGAGACGTTGCGCTCCACGGCCCGTTCCGGCCGGTCGCGACGGCGACACCGCGGCCCGCGCTGCTCGACCTTCCGGAATTGCGCAGTTTCGGGCTTTTTCTGCTCATTACCCTCGCGATGCGCGCGCCGTGGCTGGGCGATCCGCTGTTTCATACCGACGAGCAGTTCTATCTGCTCGTCGGCGATCGCATGTGGCACGGAGCCTTGCCCTATGTGGACATCTGGGACCGCAAGCCGATCGGCCTGTTCCTGATCTACGGCCTGGCGCGGGCCTTCCCCGGCGACGGCGTGCTGGCCTACCAGATGATGGCGATCGCCGCGGTCGCTGCCACGGCGACGACGATCACCCGCATCGCCGGGCGCACCGCCGGCCCCACCGGCGCGCGTCTCGCGGGTTTTGCCTATGTGCTGTACCTGCCCGTATTCAATTGCGGGATGGGTCAGGCGCCGGTGTTCTTCAACCTGCCGATGATCCTGGCAGCCGAGCAGGCGCTGCTGGCCGTTACCGAAGCGGGCAGCCAGACGGTGCGCGATCCCTCGATCGCCCTGCTGCGCCGCGGCTTCTTCGCGATGATCCTTGCCGGCCTCGCCATTCAGATCAAGACGAGCGTGGTGGTCGAAGGCATCGGCTTCGGGATGCTGTTGCTGTGGTCGGGATGGCGCCTCGGCTGGTCGCCGCGCCAGCTCGCAGGCATCGGCGCGGCATGGGCCGCTACGGCACTTCTGCCAATGGCCCTAGCGCTGGCGGTCTACGCTGCGCTCGGCGCGAGCGATGCGTTCATCGCCGCCAACTTCCTGTCGATCTTCGGACGAAGCCAGGACTTGGGCGAAGGTCTGCTGCGGCTGGCCAAGGTGATGGCAGCGCTGATCCCGTTCTACATCGCCCTTTGGCGGGGTCGGCGCGTGCTCCCGGCGCCTGTCGGTGCGGCCCGGCTCGTACATCAGGCGTCGACTGTCTGGCTGGTCTTTGCCGTCGTCGGCCTGCTGCTGCCCGGCAGCTGGTACGATCACTATGCCGCCCCGATGCTGATGCCGCTGGCAATTCTTGCCGCGCCCGCGCTCGACGGGCTGCGCCAGGGATGCCGCATCGCGCGGGCGCTGCTGCTGATCGTCGGCACCGCTGCCAGCCTTGGCGCTACGGCCGCGCAGGCCCGCAAGTTCGGCGACAGCGAGGATCTCGCCCGCGCAACCGCGGCCATCGCCCCCGTGATCGGCCCGGGGCACTGTCTGTTCGTTTATGAGGGCGACAGCGCGCTCTATCGCAGCACCGGCTCCTGCCTGCCGACGCGGTTCGCGTTCCCCGCGCATCTGTCGACGCGGTTCGAGGATCACGCGCTGGGGACTGACAGCGTCGGCGAGGTTCGGCGTATCATGGACAACGCACCCGGCGCCGTGGTCATCGACGCCTCGGGCGATCCCTATGCCCCCAATCTGCGCACCCGCGCGGTCGTCGAAGCCGCGCTGGCGTCGGGCTATCGCCGCATCATGCCGCTGACAATGGGGACCCGCCGCTACGACCTCTACGCCCGGCGTTGAGCGGGCCGGCGCATCGGCGCCAGCCCGCCCATTCGCTTATTCTGCCGCAGCCTTCTTGGCGGGCGCCTTCTTCGCCGGTGCTTTCTTGGCCGCAGCCTTGGGCGCCGCCGCCTTTTTGGCCGCGGGCTTCTTGGCAGGCTCGGCGTCGCCGGCAGCGGCCTTCTTGGCCGGTGCCTTTTTCGCCGCAGCCTTCTTGGCCGGAGCCTTCTTCTTGCCCTTGGCCGGCCCCTTGGCGGCGCGCTCGTCGATCAGGACGATGGCTTCCTCGGCGGTCAGGGTCTCGGGCTGCTTGTCCCGCGGCAGCGTGGCGTTGGTCGTGCCATCCGTGACGTAGGGACCGTACCGCCCCGACATCAGCTTGATCTCGCCGCCACTGGTCGGATGCGCGCCGAACGTCTTGAGCGGCTCGGCCGCCGTGCGCGCACCGCGCCCACCGCCGCTCGCCGCCTCGGCCAGCTTGACAACCGCGGCGTTCATGCCGGTCTCGAACACTTCGGCCGTCGCCTTGAGCCGCGCATACTTACCGTCGTGCGCCAGATAAGGGCCGTAGCGGCCGATCGAGGCGGTGATCGGTTTGCCGCTTTCAGGGTGGATGCCAACCTCACGCGGGAGATTGAGCAGCTTCAGCGCCCATTCGAGGTCGAGTTCGGGAATGTCCTTGGGGATCGAGGCGCGCTTTGCTTCCTTGCCCTCGCCCAGCTGGATGTAGGGCCCGAACCGGCCTGAGCGGCGGGTGACTTCCAGCCCCGTCTCCGGGTCCTTGCCCATCGGCGCGTCGTCGCCTTCCGTGCCATCGGCGCCGCCCGGCTGCGCGAACTTGCGCGTGAACTTGCACTCGGGATAGTTCGAGCAGGCGATGAAGGCGCCATACTTGCCGCCCCGCAGTGCAAGCCGCCCTTCGCCGCACTTGGGGCACTCGCGCGGGTCGTGCCCGTCGGCGCGCGGCGGGAACAGATAGTCGCCAAGGAACACGTCGAGCTCGGCCGTGACCTCGCTCGGCTTCTTCTCCATGACCTCGTCGGACTTGGGTTTGAAGTCGCGCCAGAACGCGGCGAGCACCTGCTTCCACGCCGCGCGTCCACCCGAGACGTCGTCGAGTTCGTCCTCCATCCCGGCGGTGAACTCGTAGGCCACATAGCGGTCGAAGAACCGCTCGAGGAACGCGGTCAGCATCCGCCCCGACTCTTCGGCAAAGAACCGGTTCTTTTCAGTGCGGACGTAATTGCGGTCCTTCAAAACCTGCAGCGTCGCGGCATACGTCGAGGGTCGACCGATGCCCAGCTCCTCGAGCCGCTTGACCAGGCTCGCTTCGGAATAGCGCGGCGGCGGCTGCGTGAAGTGCTGCGTTGCATCGACGCCGTGCTTCGTGGGGCAGTCGCCCTTGTTCAGCATCGGCAGCAGGTTGCTGTCGTCGTCGTCTCCGTCCGCCTTCTGGTCGCGCCCTTCCTCGTAGACCGCAAGGAAGCCCGGGAACTTGACGACCTGGCCGGTGGCGCGCAGCTCGTGCTGGCCGGTGCCTTCGCGGAAGGTGACAGTGGTGCGCTCGATCGCGGCCGAGGCCATCTGGCTCGCCAGCGCGCGCTTCCAGATCAGGCTGTAGAGCCGCGCCTCGTCGCCGCTGCCGTGGTGATCGCGGGTGAAGTCGGTCGGGCGGATCGCCTCGTGCGCTTCCTGCGCGTTTTTCGCCTTGGTCTCGTAGATGCGCGGCTTTTCGGGCAGATAGTGACCGTTATAGCGATCCGAGATCGCGCGGCGCGCCGCGTCGATGGCGCTCGGGTCCATCTGCACGCCATCGGTACGCATGTAGGTGATCGCGCCCGCTTCGTAGAGCGTCTGCGCCACGCGCATCGTGTGGCTGGCGGAGAAGCCCAGCTTGCGGGCGGCTTCCTGCTGCAGCGTCGAGGTGGTGAACGGCGGCGAGGGATTGCGCCGCGTCGGACGCACATCGACGTCCTCGACGCGGAAGGTCGCGGCCTCGACCACGCCCTTGGCGCGCACCGCCACGCCTTCCTCGCCCAGCGACAGCCGGTCGAGCTTCTGCCCGTCGAACTTGACGAGGCGCGCCACGAACGGCGTGCCGTCGTGCTCCATGCGTGCGGCGACGGACCAGTATTCCTGCGCCTTGAACGTCTCGATCTCGCGCTCGCGCTCGACGATGAGGCGCAACGCCACTGACTGCACGCGTCCGGCCGACTTGGCGCCCGGCAGCTTGCGCCACAGCACAGGCGAAAGCGTGAAGCCGAACAGATAATCCAGTGCGCGACGCGCGAGGTACGCGTCGATCAGATCCTGGTCCAGCTCGCGCGGCGCCTTCATCGCCGAGGTCACCGCCTGCTTGGTAATGGCGTTGAACGTGACGCGCGAGACATCCTTGGGCAGCGCGCGGCGTTTGGCCAGCAACTCGCGCACGTGCCAGGAAATGGCCTCGCCCTCGCGATCAGGGTCGGTCGCGAGGATCAGGCCATCAGCTTCCTTGGCAGCGTCCGTGATCGCCTTCACGCGCGACTGCTTGTCGCCGTAAAGCTCCCAGTCCATTGCGAAGTCCTCGTCCGGGCGGACCGAGCCGTCCTTCACCGGCAGGTCGCGGACGTGGCCATAGGAGGCGAGAACCTTGAAGCCGGGGCCCAGGTACTTTTCGATGGTCTTGGCCTTGGCCGGGGATTCTACGATGACAAGCTGCATGGCGGCGGTCGATATGTCCTTGCGCGTATACGTGCGTACGAGGGTGGCGGCGGTTTGCCCGGCCCGTCAAGGCCTGCGCTGCAAATTGACCACCGGCCTTTCAGGCGAGTGACACCCGCCCGCCGGCGTGGCGGACCAGCCGGCCGGCCAGTTCCAGCTCGATCAGCGCCAGTTGCACCGCGCCGGCCGGTGCTTGCGACAGGCGGACGAGTTCGTCCACCGCCACCGGTGCCGTGCCCAGCAGGCCCGCGACATCCGCGGGTTCATGGGCGTCGCGGCCGGCCGGCACCTCGGGCACGGCGGGTTCGTGAAAGACCGAACGCGGTTGCCCGCTATAGCTTTCGAGCAGTTCGATGACGTCCTGCGGGCTCTGCACCAGGATCGCGCCGTCGCGGATCAGCTGGTTGCAACCGTGGCTGCGCGAATCGAGCGGCGATCCGGGGATCGCCATGATCTCGCGCCCACACTCGCCGGCAATGCGCGCAGTGATCAGGGAGCCCGACCGCGGCGCGGCCTCAACCACCACGGTGCCCGCACAAAGCCCGGCGATGATGCGGTTGCGCCGGGGAAAGTGGCGCGCCTGCGGCTCGGTGCCGGGTGGCATCTCGGCCAGGAGCAGCCCTTCGGCCGCGACCTGGTTCTGCAAGTCGGCATTTTCGGGCGGGTAGCAGACGTCGATACCGCCGGCGATCACCCCGATCGTGCCCCCGCCCCGCCCGGTCCCGCGCGAAGTTGCCGTGCCGCCGACCAGCGCGCCGCGATGAACCGCCGCGTCGACAACGCGCGCCAGGCCCGAGACAACTGCATAGCCCGCCTCGGCCAAGGCCGCGGCAAACTCGCGCGCAAGCCGCATCGCCGCGGCCGAGGCATTGCGCGCCCCCACCAGCGCGACGGCCGGTCTTTCCATCAACGTGGCATCACCGCGCATGGTCAGGATGGGCGGCGGCGCATCGGTTTGCGCGAGCAATCGCGAATAGGTTGGTGAATCATGAAAGAGATAGCGCGCGCCTGCCGCCCGGACGGCGGCTGCCTCGGCGGCGATACGCGCCGGGTCGGTCGGCCGGTAGGGCGCCCCGCCCCGCGCGGCCAGACCCGGCAGCGCCTCGATCGCCTCCCCGGCCGAGCCAAAGCGGCGGAGCAACTGGTAATAGGACACTGGCCCTACATTGGGCGAACGCAGCAGCCGCAGCCGCGCGAGCGCTTCCTCGTTGGGCAGCGCAGGGACCGGAGCCGGGGCGGGCGCCGGGTCAGCCATCAGCCCTTGCTGCCGATACGCGGCTCGGTCCCGGCCAGCAGCCGCGCGATGTTGGCGCGATGCAGCACGACCACCAGCGCCGCGATGATCGCCAGCACCAGCGCATAGTCCGCCCGTCCGATCACCAGGGCCGCAATCGGCGCGGAGATGGCGGCAGTCATCCCGCCGACCGAGGAGATGCGCACCGTCGCCAGTAGGCCCAGCCACACCAGCGCATAGACCAGCCCGATCGGCCAGGCGAGGCCGAGTGCGACGCCCATCGTGGTGGCCACGCCCTTGCCGCCACGGAAGCGCAGCCACACCGGAAAGCAATGGCCCACCACCGCGGCGAGCGCCACCAGCGCTTCCGAACCGGGCAGAAAGGCGCGCGCCAGCCAGACGGCCGCAGCCCCCTTGAGCAGATCGAGCAGGAGGGTGGCCGCTGCCAGGCCCTTTCGGCCGGTGCGCAGCACGTTGGTCGCGCCGATGTTGCCCGACCCTATCGCGCGCAGGTCTCCGGCGCCGGTCACGCGGGTCAGCAACAGCCCGAACGGGATCGAACCCAGCAGGTAGGCGGCCGCGATCGCGAGCAGCAGGGTGGGCGTCAGGGCGGGCAGGATCGAGGCGGTTTGGGTCACGCGCCCGCTCTTAGCCGGGGCGATCCGGCAGCGGCAAGCCGCACCGCGCCTCGCCCCCTCCCTTTTTGCCGCCACTCTCGATAGAAGCCGGGTGATGACCGATCCCGTGCAAGCCGAATCCATTCCGCCCTCCGCGCCGCTCCTCCTGTTCGACTCCGGCGTCGGCGGCCTCTCGGTGCTGGCGCGGGTGCGCGCGGCGCTCCCGCAAGCGCCGGTCATCTACGTCGCGGACAACGCCGGCCTGCCCTATGGCACCAAGACCGAGGCGCAGATCGCCGCGCGCGTTTCCGGACTGCTCGGCCGCCTCACCGAACGGCTGCACCCCCGCCTCGTGTGCATCGCCTGCAACACCGCCTCGACGATCGCGCTCGCTTCAGTGCGCGAAGTCCTGGAGGTGCCGATCGTCGGCACGGTGCCGGCGATCAAGCCTGCCGCCGCAATGACGCGCAGCGGAGTGATCGGGCTGCTCGGTACCGAGGCGACGATCCGCCAAGGCTATGTCGACCGGCTGGAAGCGGAATTCGCCCGCGGCAAGACGCTGCTGCGCCATGGCGCGCCGGAACTCGTGGCAGCCGCCGAAGCACGGCTGCGTGGCGAGCGTGTCGATCCGGCCGTGTTCGCCCGGGCCACCGATGCCCTGCGTCGCCAGCCCGGCGGCGAGGCGATCGACACCGTGGTCCTCGCCTGCACGCATTTTCCGTTGATCGAAGCCGAGCTTGCCGCCGCCTTCGGCCCTGGTGTCGCCTTCATCGACGGGTCGGAGGGGATCGCCCGCCGCATCGCGCACCTCACGCAAGGGCAAGCCTTTGCCCGGATCCATGCCGACACCGCGCTGTTTACCCGGCTCGACGACACGATTGCCCCTCTGGGACCGATACTTATGTCGTATGGACTGGACGAGGCAGGTGGTGTCTGAAGGCACGTGCATTCGACGCGATCACTCAAACCGTAAAAGTCACTTGGCAATGGTTTGGGCGCGGGAGTAGAGGTACGCCGTCCGCCGGCCGATCCTTGGGAGAGGGGACGTCGACAGGCGGGATAAAGATTTGCGGTTCTGCCGATGTCCTCGTTCAGCGATGCGTCGGGATTGTTGCGATAGAACAAAGACGCGCAGGTCCGGGGATGCTTCAGGGTGAAGCGGATCGGGCCCAGCCGGTCAGCTGCGTTATGAAGGAGCGGCAGCAGTGAACTACGACCAGATTTTTGATGCTGCCATCGATCGTCTGCATTCCGAAGGTCGCTACCGCGTTTTCATCGACATCCTGCGCAACAAGGGCGCCTACCCCAACGCGCGCTGCTTTGCCGGCCACAATGGCCCCAAGCCGATCACTGTATGGTGCTCGAACGACTACCTTGCGATGGGCCAGCACCCCAAGGTCATCGGCGCCATGGAAGAGGCGCTGCACGACGTCGGCGCAGGCTCGGGCGGCACGCGCAACATCGGCGGCAACACGCATTACCACGTCGACCTCGAACGCGAGCTGGCCGACCTCCACGGCAAGGACGGCGCGCTGCTGTTCACCTCGGGCTATGTCTCGAACGACGCCACGCTGTCGACGCTGGCCAAGGTGCTGCCGGGCTGCGTGATCTTCTCCGACCAGCTCAACCACGCCAGCATGATCGCTGGCATCCAGAATTCGGGTGCCGAGAAGCGCATCTTCCGCCACAACGACCTCGAGCATCTCGAGGAGCTGCTGGCCGCGACCGACCCTGCCCTGCCCAAGCTGATCGCTTTCGAGAGCGTCTACTCGATGGACGGCGACGTCGCCCCGATCCACGCGATCTGCGACCTGGCGGACAAGTACAACGCGCTGACCTACATCGACGAGGTCCACGCGGTGGGCATGTACGGCCCGCGCGGCGGCGGCATTACCGACCGAGACGAGGCCGCGCATCGCATCGACATCATCGAGGGCACGCTGGGCAAGGCATTCGGCGTCATGGGTGGCTATATCGCCGCCGACAACCGGATCATCGACGTGATCCGCTCCTATGCGCCGGGCTTCATCTTCACGACCTCGCTGTCGCCCGTGCTGGTGGCAGGCGTCCTGGCCTCGGTGCGGCACCTCAAGGCCTCGAGCGTCGAGCGCGAGGCCCAGCAGGCTGCCGCTGCAACGCTCAAGCAACTGTTCCGCGAGGCCGGCCTGCCGGTCATGGACAGCACCACGCACATCGTGCCGCTGATGGTCGGCGATCCGGTGCGCGCCAAGAAGGTGTCGGACATCCTGCTGGCCGAATACGGCGTCTACGTGCAACCGATCAATTTTCCGACCGTGCCGCGCGGTACCGAACGCCTGCGCTTTACCCCGGGGCCGTCGCATACAGAGGCGATGATGGTCGACCTTACCCGCGCGCTCGTCGAAATCTGGGAGCGCCTGGAACTCGAGACGGTGCAACGCCAGGCCGCCTGATCATACATTCACCGACAACCGTGATCGCCGCCCTGTCCGGGCGGCGATTTGCGTTTGGCCATCCGACTCAACACTGTCGCGCAGATGCCGTGCAGGGCCGGTCGACGCGCAATTTACCCCTTCGTCGCATTTCCGAATATGACCGGAACAGAGTGAAAATTCGTGCGTTGCAGCGCAAAGGCGATGCCAGTTCAAAAATTGCGACATCAAAAATGGTGTACGCGGCATTCATGTAACCTTCATGCAACATGCGTCGCAAACCTTTGGGAAACGCCGTTCATTTTGGTTGCAAATCGGAACGGGCTGGGCACACCCGGTACCACTTGCAACAAAATGGGGGCTTCATGGCCAACTTCTCCCTTTCGCGCCGTCGTTTGAACGCGCTTGCAGCATCGGCTTCGATGCTCGCGCCGCTCATGTTCGCGACTGCTGCCCACGCCCAGGACGCGGCTCCCGCGCCCGCACCCCAGGCCGAACAGCCGGCCGCTGAATCCGGTACGCCGGAAATCCTCGTCACCGGTTCGCGCATCACCAAGGCGCCGATCACCGACCAGCCGGTGGCCACGCTGAACAGCGAACTGCTCGAGCAGCGCGGCTTTACCAACCTTGGCCAGGCGCTGCTGCAGCTGCCGGGCTTCGGCGTGCCGGGCAACAGCGTCGCCGGCTCGCAGGGCAGCTTCGGCGCCGGCCAGACCTTCGCCAACCTCTACAACCTCGGCTCGCAGCGCACGCTGACGCTCGTCAACGGCATGCGCTTCATCAGCCCGGCCACGTCGTCGATCTTCGGCGCGGTTGCCGGCAGCCCGGTCGACCTCGGCCAGATCGCGCCGAGCCTCGTCGACCGCGTCGAAGTCGTGTCGGTCGGCGGTGCGCCGATCTATGGCTCGGACGCGATCGCCGGTACCGTCAACGTCATCCTGAAGAAGAATTATCAGGGCGTCGAACTCAACGGTTCGTCGGGCATCTCGCAGCACGGTGACGGCCAGGACTACAACTTCTCGGCGCTGGCCGGATACAACTTCAACGAAGGCCGCGGCAACATCACCGCGAACTTCTTCTACGACAACCAGACCGGCATCGCCGGCTACCAGCGCCCGACGACCTACGGCGGCTCGCGCTCGTTCTTCGGTACGTCGCGCCGCGGCTCGCCCTACTCGTTCGCGCTTTATGGCGGCGGCCAGCGCTACAACGTGTTCACTAACACCGGCATGCCGATGGCGTTCGACTCCTACCCGATCATCGGCGGGCAGGCATACGACGGCATCACCAATGCCGCCGGCCAGGCGCTGTTCTTCAACCGCACCGGCCAGCTCGTGCCGTTCCAGAACGGCCAGCTCACCGGCAGCTCGATCTACCAGGCGGGTGGCGACGGTTTCGCCATTGCCGACTACAGCAACTTCCTCGTCTCTTCGGAACGCTACCAGGGCACGATCCTGACGCACTACGACTTCAGCGACAGCATCCGCTTCAACGGCGAAGTCTGGTTCAGCCGCAACTATGCGACCAACACCTCCGACCAGCCGTTCTACAACTACGCGGGCTTCGGTGATGCGGGTGACCCCAACGGCAACCTCGTGTTCAGCACGGCCAACCCGTTCCTGAGCAATGCCGACCGCGCGACGATCATCAGCAATTTGACCGCCGTCGGCGCCGATCCCTCGACGTTCTACCTCTCGCGCGCCAACACCGACCTCGCCAGCGGCTCATTCCGCACCAGCACCGACCTGCTGCGCTTCGTCGGTGGCCTGACCGGCGACATCCAGGCCGGCGAACGCAAGTTCACCTGGGAAGTCAACGGCACCTACGGCCGCACGATTTCGCGCACGACCGAGCGCCAGATCGTCACGCAGAACTTCTTCAATGCGCTCAATGCCGTGCGTGACGGCAGTGGCAACATCGTCTGCGCCCCGGGCTACACCAACTCGGCGTTCCAGACGTTCAGCAGCACCTGTGCGCCGCTGAACGTGTTCGGTACCGGTCGCGCCAGCAAGGCGGCAACCGACTACATCACCGGTCTTGCGACCACGCGCCAGCTGAACAAGCAGTTCGACATCATCGCCGATATCAAGGGCGATCTGGTGCGCATGCCGGGCGGTTTCGCCAAGTTCGTGCTGGGTTACGAACACCGCTACGAGAGCGCCAACTTCGATCCGGGCGCGTTCTATCGTGGCCAGGACAACGGTGACGGCACGTTCTCGCAGTACGGCAACTCGATTCCGATCACGCCGGTCGTGGGTAGCTACTACACCAACGAAGGCTTTGCCGAGCTCGACATTCCCGTCGTCGGCCCCGACAACAACGTGCCCGCGATCTATCGCCTCGATGTCAACGGCGCCGCGCGCTACGTGAAGAACAGCAACACCAGCAAGGGGTTCTGGACCTACACCGGTGGCGCAACCTACGCGCCGGTTCAGGCGCTGACCTTCCGGGGCAACTACACCCGCTCGTTCCGTTCGCCCGCGATCGCCGAGCTCTATGCCCCGATCGGTTCGATCTTCGACACCGGCGACGATCCGTGCGACGCCCGCTACATCGGCCAGGGCCCCAACCCTGCCCGCCGTGCGGCCAATTGCGCAGCGGCAGGCGTTCCCGCCAACTTCACCTCGAACGTGGCCGACGCCACCGTTCAGGGCACGTCGGGCGGCAACCCCAACCTGCAGAACGAAGTGGCCAACAGCTGGACTGTCGGCGGCGTGTTCCAGCCCAACTTCATCCCGGGCCTCACGATCACATCCGACTACGTCAACATCAAGATCAAGAACGAGATCGCGACGCTCAGCCTGACCGACCTGATGAACGCGTGCTATGACGCGGTCAATCCGGGCGCCAGCGGCTATTGCGGCACCTTCACGCGCGGCCCCGATAGCCAGGTTACCGGCTTCGCCGAAGGCAACTACAACATCGGCCAGGAAACCTTCCGCGCCATCCAGACCTCGGCCAAGTACAACCTGCCGCTCGAGCGCCTCGGCATGAGCTCGACCGCCGGCGTGCTGCAGCTGGACGTCAATTACCTGCACACCTTCCGCCACTACTACCAGATCGGCATGGGCGACCTGACCAAGACGGCCGGTGGCGTGGGCGAGCCGACCGACAACTTCACCGCCACGGCCAACTACCAGCGCAAGGGCTTCGGCTGGATGTGGCAGGCCATGTATTATGGTCCGTCGCGCGTGTCGGTGAACTCGGCCGATACCGTCTACCAGTACCCGAAGGTCAACGCGTTCGTTCAGTTCAACACCTCGTTGAACTTCGACGTCACGCCGCGCTTCAACTTCCGCTTCATCGTCAACAACGTGTTCAACCGCGGGGCGCCGTTCCCGTACTCGCTGAGCGCGAACCGTTACTACGATGCCATCATGGGCCGCTACTTCCGCGTCTCGGCCGGCGTGAAGTTCTGATCCGACGATCGGGCCGCTTGTCCAAAGCAGCGGCCCGACGCGGACCAACCAATCATGACGAAGAGCCCCGCCGGACCACCGGCGGGGTTTTTCATGCGCCACGCATGCGTGTGGATAGACCGCCGCCACAGCGACGATAGCGAAATCCGCCCGTCACCCCGGCCGGATGCGCTTCAAATCATGCTGTGAGCTGAGCCTGACGAGTGCCGGGGTAACGAACAGCAGGCGACCGACAAAAGAAAAGCCCCACCGGCAACCGGCGGGGCTTTTCCTCGCGACCCGATCGGCTCGGGATTTATGCGATCATATCGATTGCCGGATGACCCAAGAATGAACCGGCAGGTACGTGCCCTGCCGGTTCTTATAGGATTAGCGCAGCGACACCACGTTGTCACCGACGCGCAGCGTACGGCGCGAGCCGTTGTACTGGCTGGCCATCGGTTCGTCGGCCACAGTGAAGACCTCCACCGCCTCGAAGCCGTTGAACGCGGTCTTCATCGCCGCGCCATAGGCGCCGAGCATGCCGATCTCGATGTAGTCGCCGGCGCGGACGTCGGCGGGCAGGGGGAACGGACCGGCCATGTAGTCCATGTCGTCGCAGGTCGGGCCGTAGAAGCTGAAGTCCACTGGCTCGCCCGCGCTGTCGTTGTCACCGTCGCGCAGCAGGCGGACGGGGAAACGCCAACCGACGTGTGCAGCGTCGAACAGCGCGCCATAGGCGCCATCGTTAATGAACAGCTCGTTCTCGCGGCGCTTTTCGACACGCACGATGATCGAGTTGTACTCGGCGCACAGCGCACGGCCCGGCTCGCACCACAGTTCGGCCGAATAGGACACCGGCAGCGATTCGTAGGTGCGGTCGATCAGCGCGAAGTAGTCTTCGAGCGGCGGCGGCTCCATGCCGGGATAGACCGAGGGGAAGCCACCACCGACATCGATGATGTCGACCGTGACCGCCGCGTCGACGATCGCCGCTCGGGCCTTTTCCAGCGCGAGCACATAGGCATGCGGGCTCATCGCCTGGCTGCCGACGTGGAAGCACACACCGAGGCTGTCGGCGAGCTGGCGGGTCTGCTGGAGCAGCTCGCGCGCATCGACGAGGTCGCAGCCGAACTTGGCGGCGAGGCTCAGCTCCGAATGCTCCGACGAGACCCGCAGCCGCACGCAGAGCGTGAGGTCGGTCGCGCCATCGGTCGCTTCACGGATCTTCTCCAGCTCGTCGAGCGAGTCGAGGCTGAAGGTCCGCACGCCATGGACGTGGTACGCCTCGGCGATGGCGCGGGGCGCCTTCACCGGGTGCATGAAGCACAGCGTCGCGTCGGGCAGCGTCGCGCGCACGAGCTTCACCTCGGTGATCGAGGCGACGTCGTAATGCGTGATGCCCGAGTCCCAGAGGACGCGGAGGAGGTCAGGAGAAGGGTTCGCTTTGACAGCATAGAGCGACTTGCCCGGAAACTTCTCTACAAAGAAGCGGGCTGCGCGCGCGGCTGCATGCGGGCGGTTGATAATAGCGGGTTGGTCAGGCGCGGTGGCGCGAACTACAGCCCGTGCATCAGGATGAATGTGCAACTCAAGGGACCCCCAAACGGAACGTGGAACGAAAGCTGCCTTGCGGTTTGGAAGTCCCCATGGGGCAGCGAGGAAGCGCTAAATACGGCGGGGGGGGCGAAGTTCAAGTGAAAAAATCACCCCTTCACAAAACTGTCACACAGTCGACTTCGATCCGGCGCGCGCGCGCCACGGGCAGGCGCCGCCGGATTCGAAGTTTTCCTTTTAAATCAATAGTCAGCTCAGGCGGTCGCGAAAATCTTCGTAGGAAAATTTCCGCACGCGATCGAGCGCGTCTGTGGCACTGTCCCAAAGCCATATCGACGGCAGCGGGACGCCGTTGAAGGTGGTCGTCTTGACCATCGAATAATGCGCCTGGTCGAGGAACGCGAAGCGGGCGCCTGGCTCGGCCGGAATCGGCAGGCGATAGTCGCCGATGACGTCGCCAGCGAGGCACGAGGGACCGCCGAGGCGCACCGGTGCGTCGCCCTCACCACCCTCGTACTCGTCGAGCGGCTTCTCGCCGAGCATGGCGGGCCGATAGGGCGCCTCGATCACGTCGGGCATGTGGCAGGTTGCCGAAATGTCCGTCACGGCGATGTCGAGGCCATTCCAGTGCCGGTCGAGCACGGTGCCGACGAGGATGCCCGCGTCCAGGGCTACCGCCTCACCGGGTTCCAGATACAGCTCGCACCCGGTTTCGCCCTTCACCGCCTGCAGGAAGGCGACGAGGTCGTCGCGCTGGTAATCGGCGCGCGTGACATGGTGCCCGCCACCGAAGTTCAGCCACTTGAGCTGGCCGAACCAGGGCGCGATGCGCGGCTTGAGCGCAGCCCAGGTGCGCGCAAGCGGCTCGAAGTCCTGCTCGCACAAGGTATGGAAGTGCAGGCCCGACACGCCTTCCAGATGCTCGGGCTGCAACTGGTCGACCGGGAAGCCAAGCCGCGAGTGCGGGGCGCACGGGTCGTAGCGCGGCACCTCGCCCTCGGCGTGCAGCGGATTGATGCGCAGGCCGACGTCGAAGACGAGGCCCGCGGCGCGCGCGGCATCGAGCTGCGGCTTGAAGCGGGCGATCTGATAGGGCGAGTTGAAGATCACGTGGTCCGAGATCGCGAGGATCTCGGGCAGGTCCTCCGCCTTGTAGGCGGCGCAATAGGTCGCGATCTCGCCTTGGTAGTGTTCCTGCGCCAGCTTCGCTTCCCACAGGCCCGAGGTGCATACCCCATCGAGGTATTCGCCGACCACCGGCGCCACCTGCCACATCGAGAACGCCTTGAGCGCGGCCAGGACCTTGAGCCCCGCCCGATCGCGAATGTCGGCGAGCGTCGCGAGATTGCGGCGCAGCGCCTGCACGTCGACGACGAACGACGGGCTGTCGACGCGCGACAGGTCGAAGTGGGCGAAAGCGCCCGGATCACCGGCTCTGGTTTCCATGGGGATGGGCCTTTCGTAACTATGTTGCGTCAGGCTTCCACCACCCCCAACCCCCTCCTCTGAAGAGGCGGGGGCGTCTCATCTCCCCCTCTCCTTAGAGGAGGGGGTCGGGGGGTGGTGGAAGCCTGGAACCGTAAAAACGTCAGAACTGCAGCGGACCTGCCAGTTCCTTCACCTGCCAGGGCAGGCCGTGCTGGTTGAGCATGTCCATGAAGGGATCGGGATCGAGCTGCTCGATGTTGAACACGCCCTCGCCCTGCCACAGGCCCTTCACCATCAGCGCCGCGCCGATCGTGGCCGGGACGCCGGTGGTGTAGCTGATCGCCTGGTTGCCGGTCTCGGCGAAGGCATCCTCGTGGTCGCAGATGTTGTAGATGTAGAACGTCTTCTCGACGCCATCCTTGGTGCCGGTGGCGATGTCGCCGATGTTGGTCTTGCCCTTGGTCGTGGCGCCGAGCGAGGCGGGTTCGGGCAGGACGGCCTTGAGGAACTGCAGCGGAATGATTTCCTTGCCCTCGTAGACCACCGGGTCGATCCGGGTCATGCCGACGTTCTGCAGCACGGTGAGGTGCGTGATATAGGCATCGCCGAAGGTCATCCAGAAGCGGATGCGCTCGATCTCGGGCAGGTGCGTCTTCAGGCTTTCGATTTCCTCATGGTACATGAGGTACATGTTCTTGGGGCCGACGGCCTCGAAATCGAACTGCTGGCGGATGGTCAGCGCCGGGGTTTCGACCCACTCGCCGTTCAGCCAGTGACGCGCCGGGGCGGTCACTTCGCGGATGTTGATTTCGGGATTGAAGTTGGTGGCAAAGGCCTGCCCGTGATCGCCGCCGTTGCAGTCGAGGATGTCGAGCGTCTTGATCGTGTCGAGCTTGTGCTTCTTGAGCCAGGTCGCGAAGACCGAGGTCACGCCCGGGTCGAAGCCCGAGCCGAGCACGGCCATCAGGCCCTTTTCCTTGAAGCGGTCCTGATAGGCCCACTGCCACTTATACTCGAACTTCGCTTCCTCGCGCGGTTCGTAGTTGGCGGTGTCCATGTAGTTGACGCCGGCCGCGAGGCAGGCATCCATGATCGTCAGATCCTGGTACGGCAGCGCCAGGTTGACGACCAGCACCGGCTTGACCTCGTTGATCAGCGCCGTGGTCGCGGCGACGTCATCGGCATCGATCTGGTAGGTGGCGACATCGACGCCGGTGCGTTCCTTCACCGAGGCGGCGATCGCGTCGCACTTGCTCTTGGTACGGCTGGCGAGGGCAATGCCGGTGAAGATATCGGCATTCATCGCCATCTTGTGGACGGCGACCGAGCCGACACCGCCGGCACCGATGACAAGAACCTGAGCCATGGACACTCCATAAATCTGGGAAAAACAGGGGACACGCGGGCCCATCCGCGAAGGATGGCCCATCATGCGCAGGCCCATAAGGCAAGCACATGACAAACCCAAGTCCTGTTTCGCGACAGGCCAGGCGCAGCGGGCTTGCCACATAACCGCAATACCATCGCCGTATTGCCGCGCCATCCATACCAATGGGAAGGGCAAGGCCATGCAATTGCGCAAGAAACCACGGCTCCGCAACGGCGCGCATCCGATTACGCGGTCCGTCGTGCGCAAGGGCACCCGCGTTGTCAGCCGGCTGCTCGACCACACCTTTGCCTTTGCCTTCCGCGGCCTCGTCTATGCGCAGATCTGGGAAGACCCCAAAGTCGACATGGAGGCGCTGCAGATCGCGCCGGACAGTCGCATCGTGGCCATCGCCAGCGGCGGCTGCAACGTCTTGTCCTACCTCGTCGCCGATCCCGAAAGCATCACCGCAGTCGATCTCAACACCGCCCATATCGCGCTCAACAAGCTGAAGGTCGCCGCTGCGCAAGCGCTGCCCGATCACGCGCATTTCCGCCGCTTCTTCGCCGAGGCGGACAGCCCCGCCAACGTGGCGGCCTACCGCGAGCACCTTGCCCCCCACCTCGACGAAACCACGCGCCGCTATTGGGAAGGTCGGGACCTGATCGGCCGGCGCCGCATCGGTGGCTTCCGCAAGGGGATCTACAAGCGCGGCCTGCTGGGCAACTTCATCGGCGTCGCCCATCTCCTCGCCAAGCTCTATCGCATTGATCTTGCCCGCATCCTTGCGGCGCCGACGCAGGAAGACCAGCGCGCGGTGTTCGAGGCCGAACTGGCGCCGGTGTTCGACAAGCGCTTCGTGCGCTGGCTGACCGACCAGCCGGCCGCGCTGTTCGGCCTCGGCATTCCGCCGGCCCAATTCGACGCGCTGGCCGGTGACGAACGCATGGCGCAAGTGCTGCGCCGACGCCTCGAAAAGCTCGCCTGCGACTTCCCGGTCAGTGACAACTACTTTGCCTGGCAGGCCTTTTCACGCGGCTATGCCCGCGATGCGCAAGCGCCGCTGCCGCCTTATCTCCAGGCTGCCAATTGGGATGCCGTGCGCGCCCGCGCCGAGCGCATATCCGTCCTGCACGCCAACTTCACCGAACACCTCGCCACGCTCCCCGCCGCCTCGCGTGATCGCTATGTCCTGCTCGATGCACAGGACTGGATGACCGACGACCAGCTGAACGCCCTGTGGCGCGAGATCACCCGGACGGCCCGCCCCGGTGCGCGCGTCCTGTTCCGCACCGCCGCGGAACCCAGCCTGCTGCCCGGCCGCGTCGCGCCCGCCATCCTCGATCGCTGGACATATCACGCGGAGGCCTCGGCCGATTTCACCCGCCGCGACCGCTCCTCGATCTATGGCGGCGTCCACCTCTACGTACTGCGGCCGTGACCGGGCTGGCCCCGCACCAGCGCCAGCATGCGGCGCTGATGGACGCGATCTATCGCCGGCAGGTCCATATCTATGACGCGACGCGGAAGTACTATCTGTTCGGCCGCGATCGCCTGATCCGCCAGCTCGACGTGCCTGAGGCCGGGCGCGTACTCGAGATCGGCTGCGGTACGGGGCGCAACCTGGCGCAGATCGCACGTGCTTGGCCCGGCAGCCGGCTCTACGGGATCGATATTTCGCAGCAGATGCTGCGAACCGCGCAAGCCAAGCTGGGGAAAGGCGCCCGGCTAGGCCTGGGCGATGCGACGAATTTCGATCCCGCGGCACTTCTGGGGACCGCCCAGTTCGATCGCGTTGTCATTTCATTCGCCCTGTCGATGATCCCCCAATGGCAGCACGCCATCGCTCACGCGGCGGGCCTGCTCGCCCCCGGCGGCGCACTGCACATGGTCGATTTCCATGATGGGGCCGGTTTGCCCGGACCACTCCGCCGCGCACTCATGCGCTGGCTGGCCCGCTTCCATGTCAGCCCGCGACTCGATCTGGCGGAGGTAGCGCAGGCAATCGCGGGGCAGCGCGGCTTACTCATGCACGTACACCAGGGCGGATTCGGCTATTATCGCCAGGTCACGCTAAGCCGCCCGCGGTGATCCGACGCGAGCGCCTCAGGCCATCGCGCGCAAGGCCGTCGCCAGCAGGATACTCGCGACGAAGAAACTGAGCACGTAGATCATCGTCCACGGCATGCACCCGACGCGGTCGAGATTGCGCCGGCGACGACGCTGACGATCCGCCAAGAGCGCCAGCAGTGCGACCAGCAGCAGCGCCAGCCCGGCCGCGATGATCGCGTGTATCGGCTCCAGGGCCACCCAGTCCCACGCCCGTTCCAATCCGCTCTGCCCGTCCACGTTGTCTGTGCATCCTGCCTGCAATCTGCGCCGGGCAGATGGGCAGCGGGACTTTCCGGCGCAAGGGCTTGCCTCGCTTTGCCCACCACTTTAGGCGCAGCCCATGCCGGCACGCGATCGTCCCTTCCTGGCCTTAGGCCTGCGCCTGGCGGCCATGGCCACGCTGTCGATCATGCTGCTGCTGGTCAAGCTGGCGGGCACGCGCGGCATGCCGCTGCCCGAGACGATGTTCTGGCGGCAAGCGATTCCCGCCGTGCTCATTCTTGCCTGGCTCGTGTCGACCCGGCGGATGCATCTCTTGCGCACGGCCCGGCCGTGGATCCATTTCCGCCGCGCCATGATCGGGACGGCAGGCATGTTCCTGACGCTCGGAGTTGTGCAGATCCTGCCCCTGGCCGAGGCGACCGTGCTGGGATTCACCGCACCGGTCTTCGCCGTGATCCTGTCGGCGACGTTGCTCAAGGAACAGGTCGGGCCGTGGCGATGGGCCGCGGTGGTACTGGGGCTGGCAGGCATTCTGGTGATTGCCGGTCCCGATCGCGGGCATGTGCCATTGGTCGGCCTGGCCACCGGGATCGGTGCGGCCTTCGCGGTCGCGCTGGTGTCGATCCAGATCCGCGACCTCGGCCGTACCGAGCAGCCGCTGACCGTCGTGTTCTATTTTTCGGCGATGAGCCTGCCCGCCCTCGCCCCGTTCCTCGTTTTTACCGGCATCAACCACGATCCGGTCGGCTGGCTGATTCTGGGCGGCATCGGCCTCAGCGGGCTTTTCGCGCAAGTGCTGATGACCGCGGCCCTGCGCATCGGCGTCGTCTCCAGCGTGATCGTCATGGACTATTCGCAGTTCGGCTGGGCGACGCTGTGGGGGTGGCTGGTGTTCGGACAGTTGCCCCCCGGCACGACCTGGCTGGGCGCCCCGATCGTGATCGCATCGGGCCTCTTGATCGCGTGGCGCGAACACGTTCTGTCGCGTCGCAGAGCCGACGCGGCCGCCACCGCCTGATGCTAGAACGACGGTAGACCTATCACACAGGAACCGCGCGGAAATCCGCGCGTTGTGGCAGCGTTCGGGAGGGCGCTGGCCGCCTCTGCCCCTGCACCAAAGGGAGTTTTTCACCATGATGCGCAAGATCATCGTTGCTGCCGCTATGGGCGGCCTGCTGCTGGGCACCGCTGCGTGCAATACCGTCAAGGGCGCGGGCCGCGACATCCAGTCGGTCGGTCAGGCCGGTTCGGACGCGATCAACAAGTAAGGTCGGCACGCCGGTTCGCCGGCATGCCACCCCAAGCAAAAACGCCGCGCGGACGATAAGTCCACGCGGCGTTTCTCGTTATCGTGCGGCTCGCCTCAGAACGCGTCTTCGGCGAAGTCCATGACTGCAGCCTTGCCGGCCTTGATCGTCAGGTAAAGCGCTGCCGACTGCGGCAGCAGCTTTTCATAGAAGAACCGCGCGGTGTCGATCTTTGCCTTGTAGAAGGCGACTTCGCCGGTGCCGCTCATCAGCGCGCGCGACGCGATCTTGGTCGACTTGGCGAAGCAGTAAGCCATCGCCACCAGGCCCATCAGGCGCAGGTAGTCGGTCGCCGCCGCACCGCCCTCTTCGGGGTCCTTCATGCCGCGCTCGGCGATCATCGCGGTCGCGCCCTGCAGCGCCTCGAACGAACGCTTGAGGCCTGCGACCATCTTGCCGATCGCCGGATCCTCGAGGTTTTCCTCGATGAACTCGCTGATCGGGTGGAACAGGCTGCGCAGGTAACGGCCCATCGCGAAGGGCAGCTTGCGGCCGACGAGGTCGAGCGCCTGGATGCCGTTGGTGCCTTCGTAGAGCATGGCGATGCGCGCATCGCGCATGTACTGCTCCACGCCGCTTTCACGGATGAAGCCGTGGCCGCCGTAGGTCTGCACCGCGAGGCTGGCGTTCTCGAGGCCGATGTCGGTGAACATCGCCTTGACCACCGGGGTCATCAGCGCGACGAAATCCGAGGCGCGCTGGCGCTGTTCGGGCTCGTCGGCATGCTTTTCCGCGTCGAGCGCACGCGCGACCCAGGCCGAAACGCTGCGGCAACCCTCGTTCCACGCACGCATGGTAAGCAGCATCTTGCGCACGTCGGGGTGGACGATGATCGGATCCGCCGGCTTGTCGGGGTGCTTCGGCCCCGACAGCGAGCGACCCTGCAGGCGGTCCTTGGCGTACCATACGGCCGATTGATAAGCCGCCTCGCCGATGCCCAGGCCCTGGATACCCACGCCTACGCGCTCGGCGTTCATCATCGTGAACATCGCCTCGAGACCGCGATGCGGTTCGCCGACGAGCCAGCCCTTGGCGTCCTCGAACAGCATCTGGCACGTGGCCGATGCCTTGAGACCCATCTTGTGCTCGATCGCGGTGCACTTGGCGCCGTTGCGCACCGACGGGTTGCCATCGGCATCCGGCAGGTACTTGGGCACCAGGAACAGGCTGATGCCCTTCACGCCCTTGGGGGCATCGGGCAGGCGTGCCAGCACGAGGTGGACGATGTTGCCGGTCAGGTCGTGCTCGCCGGCCGAGATGAAGATCTTGGCGCCCGAGATCTTGTAGCTGCCGTCCTCGCCCACGTCGGCACGGGTGCGCAGCAGGCCGAGGTCGGTGCCGCAGTGCGGCTCGGTAAGGCACATCGTGCCAGACCATTCGCCGCTGACCATTTTGGGCAGGTAGGCCTGCTTCAGCTCGTCATTGGCATATTCGGTCAGCGCGGCGATCGCGCCGTTGGTCAGGCCCGGATAAAGGCTGAACGACACATTGGTCGCGCAGATCATTTCCTCGACCAGCTTGCCCACGGCCTCGGGCGCGCCCTGCCCGCCCCATTCGGGCGGCAGGACGAGCGCGTTCCACCCGCCTTCGGTGAAGGCCTTGTAGGCTTCGATGAAGCCCTTGGGGGTACGCACTACGCCGTTTTCGAGCGTGCAGCCTTCCTCGTCGCCGCTGCGGTTGAGCGGCAGGAGCACGTCCTGGCACAGCTTGGCCGCCTCGGTCAGGACCGCCTCGGTCAGGTCGGGGGTAAAGTCAGCCAGCGCCGGAATATCGCCGAAGCCGTCGTCGGTGTGGAGTTCGTTGAGAACGAAGCGCATGTCGCGCAAGGGGGCAGTATAGATCTGCATGGCAAATCTCCCGATCAGTTGCGAAGCGGCTTGCCGGTCGTGAGCATATGCTCGACGCGGGCCTGTGTCGCGGGATTACGGACGAGGGCGGCGAATTCGCGGCGCTCGAGGGCGAGCAAGTCGTCCTCGGTCACGACGTCCACCACATCGGCGTCGCCGCCGGTGAGGATGCGGGCCAGCGCGCCCGAGACGACTTCGTCATAGGGCGTGGCGAGACCGCGGGCGCGGAAGCCCTGCACCGCCATGTCGAGGGCGGTACGACCACCGGCACCGGGCAGGCGGAACGTCGGCGGCTCGGGCGGGGTATAGCCCTCGACCATGGCCAGCGCGCGCGCCTTGGCATCGGCGAGCAGGCGATCGCGGTTCATCGTTACCTTGTCGGTCGGGCGCAGGAAGCCATGCTCGATGGCCTGCGCCGCCGACTTGGACACCGTGGCGGTCGAGACGGTCTCGAACACCTTGGCCACTGCCGGCATCGGCCCCTTGGGCAGAGCCGGGTTCTGGCGCCAGCGATCGATCATCTCGCCGTTGCCGCCCCAGCCCGGGACCAGACCGACGCCGCATTCGACCAGGCCGATGTAGCTTTCGGCATGGGCCTGGATGGCATCGCAGTGAAGCAGGACTTCACATCCGCCGCCCAGCGCCATGCCCGAGGGCGCGCCGACCACCGGGAACGGTGCGTACTTCAGCGCCTTCAGCGCCTGCTGCCCGCCCGAGACCAGCTTCTCGATCTCGCCCCAGGCCGCGATGTTCATCGCGAAGATGGCAAGGCCGAGGTTGGCACCGGCGGAGAAGTTGCTGCCTTCGTTGTAGATGACCAGCGCCTTGAACTTCTCGGCCACGACCGGGACGGCCTGGCTGATCAGCTTCATGACCTCGTTGTCGAGCGCGTTCATCTTGCCGGTGAACTCGATCGCGGCGACGCCGTCGCCGACGTCCCACAGCGCCGCCGAGGCGGTCTTCATGATCGGCTTGGCCGAGAGCTTGATGTCCTCGAGCAGCAGCACGCCATCCGGGCGCGCAACGTCATGGTAGGCCCCATCGAGACCCAGCGCCTGCCGCTTGCCGCCCTCGACACGATAGAACGGACGGCCGGCGGCGGTCTCGACGATCGCCGGGACCGGCTTGCCTTCGGCCTTGAGGCGTTCGGCGAAGGCGCCGGTGCCCAGCTTGTCGATCAGCTCGAACGGACCGAACTTCCAGTTGTAGCCCAGGCGCATGGCCGCATCGATCGCGACGATGTCGTCGCTCGCCTGCGGCACCAGCGACGCTGCATAAGACAGCGTGGCGCCGAGGATCGCCCAGGCATAGGCGCCGAGCTTGCCCGACAGGCCGACGAGCGCGCGCAGGTCCTTCTGCGCCGCGGCCGGAAGATTGGGCGCCTTGGTCGCCGCGCGGTATTCTCCGGTCGCGAGGTCGATCGCTTCCTTGCGCTTCCCCATGTCGCGGTTGAGACGGTAGAAACCGCCCTTGCCCTTGCGGCCGGTGTAGCCGTCGGCGATCATCCTGGTGATCAGCGGGTGATCGACCGCGATGGTCCGATAGGCATCATCGGCCGGCAGCGTCGCGGTCAGGCTGGCCTTGAGATGCGGCATCAGGTCGATGCCGACGAGATCGACCAGACCGAACACGCCGGTCTTGGGCACGCCCATCGGCTTGCCCGCGACAGCATCGGCTTCCTCGACCGTGAGGCCGAGGTCAATCGCGGCGTTGATCGCCTGCTGGATCCAGAACGTGCCGACGCGATTGGCGAGGAACCCGGGGGTATCCTTGGCGCGCACCACGGTCTTGCCCAGCGCGCGGTCGGCGAAGTCCGACACGGCGGTGACCAGCGCGGGATCGCTGTTGGGGCCGGCCACCACTTCGATCAGGCGCATGTAGCGCGGCGGATTGAAGAAGTGAGTGATGAGGAAATCGCGCACGAAGCCTTCGCTGCGGCCGGCGACGAGCTGCTCGAGCGGGATCGTCGAGGTGTTCGACGAGACCGCCGTGCCCGGGCGGCGCACCGCCTCGAGCTTTTCGTACAGCGCGTGCTTGAGATCGAGCCGCTCGATGATCGCCTCGATCACCCAGTCGCATTCGGCGACGCGGCCGAGATCGTCTTCGATGTTGCCCACTTCGACGAGCTTGGCGTTGCGCTTGCTCATGAAGGCGGCGGGTTCGGCCTTGAGCAGGCGATCGAGCGCGCCCTGCGCCACCGCATTGCGGTTCGCCGGATCGCGCACGATGTCGAGCAGCAGGACGGGGACGCCGGCGTTGGCGACCTGCGCCGCAATGCCCGCCCCCATCGTGCCTGCGCCAATGACGCAGACCTTCCGGATGGTGGTTGTCGTATCGCTCATGGTCAGATGGCCTCCAGAACCGTGGCGATGCCCTGCCCGCCGCCGATGCACTGCGTGGCCAGCGCATACTTGCCGCCCGTGCGCTGCAGCAGGCTGGCGGCCTTGCCGACGATGCGCGCACCGGTGGCGCCGAGCGGGTGGCCCAGCGCGATCGCGCCGCCATCGAGGTTGATCTTGGCAGTGTCGAGACCGAGGTCGGCGATGCACGCCATGGCCTGGCTGGCAAAGGCTTCGTTCAGTTCGATCACGTCGAGATCGGCGACCGAGATGCCTGCGCGGGCCAGGGCCTTGCGGCTCGATTCGACCGGCCCGATGCCCATGATTTCCGGCGCGCAGCCCGAGATCGCGACCGACTTGATGCGGGCGAGGATCGGCAGGCCGTGAGCGCGGGCATAGTCCTCGCTGGCCACGAGGACGGCGCTGGCGCCATCGGTCAGCGGCGACGACGTACCGGCCGTCACCGTGCCGTCGGCGCTGAACGCGGGCTTGAGGCCGGCAAGCGCCTCGGCGGTGGTGCCGGGACGCGGGCAACCGTCGACATCGACGAGGCCAGCCTTGGTTTCGATGCCGACGATCTCGTCCTTCAGACGACCCTCGGCGATCGCGGCGGCCGCCTTGTGCTGGCTGGCGACGGCGAAGGCTTCCTGCGCCGAACGGTCGAGGCCGTACTGACGGGCCAGGTTCTCGGCGGTGTCACCCATGCCGATGTAGGCCTGGCTGGCCTTGGCAAGCGCCGGGTTGGGCAGCGGGTTGAAGCCCATCATCGGCACGCGGCTCATCGATTCGACACCGGCAGCGATGAAGACTTCGCCGGCACCCATGGCGATCTGGCCAGCAGCATAGTGGACCGAGCTCATCGACGACCCGCAGAAACGGTTGACGGTCATGCCGCCGACCGAGCGCGGCAGGCCGGCGATCATGCCGATCAGACGCGCGACGTTGAAGCCCTGCTCACCCTCGGGGAAGGCGCAACCGACGATCAGGTCCTCGATCGCATCGGCCGAAACGCCGGTGCGCTCGACCAGGCCCTTGACGACGGCAGCGGCCAGGTCGTCGGGCCGGGTGCGCGCCAGCGCGCCCTTGCCGGCCAGGTGGAAAGGCGATCGGGCGTACCCGGCGATAACCGCATTCGGCATGTTCAGCATCCTCGCAAGTGGCGCGGTGTCCGGGCGTGAAAAATGGAATCACCCTTGGCACCGCTTTCGTCCGTAATGGTGCGCAAGTTTCCCTATACGTCAACTGATTTTTGAGGCATACACTGATTCGTACCGGCGGCACCCGCCGGGTCCAACAGGGCATCGGAACAGCGCACAGGCGGTGTAACCGGTTCCCAAGGGTCGAGGATGACAGAGATGAAAGGTGTGCCGCTTCAGGCCTTTACCGCAGTATCCCTGCTCGCAGCCGCAGCCCTTGCTGCACCCGTGGCTGGCGCAGCATCGGCAGACCAGGCGCTGGGGCGCTGGTCCACCCCGTCCAAGCACGGCGTCGTCGAAGTCGCCACCTGCGGCAGCTCGATCTGCGGCCGTCTAATGGATTCCGACAGCATCCGCGCCAACCCGGCCTTTGCCGACGGCAAGAACAAGGATGCGGCGCTGCGGACCCGTCCGCTCAAGGGTATGACGATCCTCAAGGGCTTCACCCGGACCAAGGACGGCTGGGACGGCGGCTCGATCTACAACCCCGAAGACGGCGGGACCTACAAGGCGACCATCACCGTCGTGGATGCCGACACGCTCAAGCTTAAAGGCTGCATCGTCTGGCCGTTGTGCAAGACCCAGACGTGGAAGCGGCTGCGCTAATGCGCGTCGCGGTGACGAATACAGAGACGACCAAGGGAGAGAGAATGATGAAGACGATCAACCGCCGCTCCATCGGCGCTGCCATGCTGCTGGCGGGCACGGCGGGCATCGCCACCCCGGCGTTCGCCGGTGCGTTCTACCTGCAGGACCAGTCGGCGAAGGCGACCGGCCGCGCCTATTCGGGCGAAGTGGCTGACACCGGTGTCGAGAGCCTGTGGTGGAACCCGGCCAGCATCGCCGGAATGGAAGGCGGCGAAGGCGCGCTGAGCGCGACCGGCATCCTGCCCTATGGCGAAGTCAACAACGTCAACACGCTGATCAAGCGCCCGGGACAGCCGCTGGCACCCGTCGGTGGCGAGCAGAGCGCGCGCAACCCGATCAACAAGGGCGTTGTCCCCTCGGGTGCCATCGCGCATTCGCTCGGCAAGAACCTTGCGTTCGGCCTGGCCGTGACCGCGCCCTACAACTTTACTACCGAATACAGCGCCAACAGCTGGGCCCGCTACACCGCGCTGCGCACCAGCCTGCGCACGATCGACATCCAGCCCTCGCTGGCGCTGCAGCTGACGCCGGTGATCTCGATCGGTGGTGCGGTGAACGTCGAACATGCCGATGCCACGCTCGGCAATGCCCTGCCCAACCTCTCGCCGCTGCTGCCCGACGGCAGCCAGACGCTGAAGGGCAAGGGTTGGGATGTGGGTTGGTCGGCCGGCACGCAGTTCCGCGGCAAGACCGTGACAGTGGGCCTCAGCTACAAGTCGTCGATCAAGCACACGCTGAACGGTGACGTGGTGATCGCCGGCCTGCTCGGCCCGCTTGCCGCCCAGAACCGCACCGTGTCGACCCAGGCGCAGTTCTCGACCCCGTGGCAGCTGACCTTCGGCGGCCGCTGGGCCGTCACGCCGATGCTGACTCTGAATGCCCAGGCCACCCGCTTCGGCTGGTCGCGCTTCAAGCAGATCTCGCTCGGCGCGCCGCTCAACACCGCAATCCCCGAGGACTATCGCAACACCTGGGCCTTCGCGGCGGGCTTCGATGCCAACGTCTCGCCCAAGTGGACGATCCGCGGCGGTGTGCAGCGCGACGTGACGCCGGTTCGCCCGAACGAGCGCGACGCCCGCGTGCCCGACAGCAGCCGCTGGAACTACGCACTTGGCGCAACGCATGCCTTCAGCAACGCGTTCAAGATCGACGTGGCGGCCAATTACCTCACGCTCGCCGATGCGCCGGTCAATCGCCTGACCGCCGCCTATGCCGGAACGCCGGTGCAGACGCCGATCGTGGTCAACGGTACGTTGCAGGACGCGCACGTCGTCGTGCTGTCGCTCGGCGGCCGAGTGAAGTTCTGACCGTTCGGCGCCGGGGGTTGCCTCTCCCTCCCCCGGCGCCACCCCGGTCCGCGATGCGGGCCGGCGTTAAGAGCCGAGGCATGACGCCTCGCGCATGATTACCGACCACCAGGAGTTCGCGATGATCGCTGCCCCCTCGATCCCGGCCTCTCATGATCCCGTCGTGCCGCTGTCCGCCGATTGCGACGAGACCCTGGCGCCAGACTGGTCGCCGCCCGAGATGCTGCTGAGCGACCTCATCGACAATGCCGTACGCGACCATGGCGCCCGGCCCGCCATCGATTTCATGGGCCGCACCTGGACCTATCGCGCCGTCGGCCGGCTCGTCGAGCGGGCCGCGCGCGGGTTCCAGGACATGGGCGTGCGCAAGGGCGACCGCATCGCGCTGTGCCTGCCCAACACGCCCTACTACATCGTGCTCTACTTCGCGGCGCTCAAGATCGGCGCGGTGATCGTCAACATGAACCCGCTCTACACCGAGTGCGAGATGCGCCACCTGCTCAAGGACAGCGGCGCGCGGATCGTGGCGGTCCCGGACTTGCGCGAGATCCACGGCAAGGTCCGTGCCGTCGCCGACGAATGCGGGCTGCAGTCGATCATCGTTTGCCCGATGGCCGGCATTCTTCCGCGCATGAAGGCGTTGGGCTGGCGGCTGTTCAAGCGGCGCGACCATGCCCGCTATGCGCACGACACGCTGCACGTACGGTTTTGCGACCTCGTCGCGCGCGGCGACGCGCCGAAGCCGGTGCCGATGCAACCCTCGGACCTGGCCGTGCTGCAATACACCGGCGGCACGACCGGCACGCCCAAGGGCGCGATGCTCACGCATCGCAACCTGACGGCCAATGCACTGCAGCAGCAGGCCCACATCCACGGGTCGCTGCCCCAGCCACAGCGCACGCTGGCGGTGCTGCCGTTCTTCCATGTCTTCGCGCTGACCGCCGTGCTCGATTTCTCGATCCTGATCGGGGCCGAGCTGGTGCTCATGCCGCGCTTCGAGATGGGCGCGATGCTGGCGACCATTCGCCGCAAGCCGCCGACGCTGTTCTTCGGCGTGCCCACGCTGTTCATCGCCATGAATGCGCTGGAAGATGCCAGGGTGCCCAACCTCTCGGGCCTGCACGCCTGCATCTCGGGCGGTGCACCGCTGCCGCTGGAAGTCCGCCAGACTTTCGAGCAGCGCACCGGTGCGCGCGTGGTCGAGGGCTATGGCCTGACCGAAGCCTCGCCGATCATCGCCTGCAACCTGCTCAAGGGCGAGATCCGCGAGAACAGCTGCGGCGTGCGCTTCCCCGGCACAATCCTCGAAATCCGCGATCCGGACAATCCCGAGACGCTCCTGCCGACCGGCGTCAACGGCGAGGTCTGCGCCCGCGGTCCGCAGGTCATGGCCGGCTATTGGCAGCGCCCCGACGATACCGCCCAGGTCTTCGTCGATGGCGCGCTGCGGACGGGTGACATCGGACATCTCGACGAGGACGGCTACCTCTATCTCGTCGACCGCCTGAAGGACCTGATCCTGTGCGGGGGCTACAACGTCTATCCGCGCGTGATCGAGGAAGCGGCCTACCTCCACCCGGCAGTGGAAGAGGCGATCGCCATCGGCGTCGACGATCCCTATCGCGGGCAGAGCCCCAAGCTTTTCGTCAAGCTGCACGCTGGCATGACGGTGACGACCGAGGAACTGCTGGCCTTTCTGGGCAGCCATCTCAACAAGATCGAGGTGCCGCGCAGCATCGAGATCCGCGATACGCTGCCCAAGACCATGGTGGGCAAGCTGTCGAAGAAGGAACTGGTTGCGGAAGAGCGGGCCAAGCGGGCGCAAGCCGCACATTGAGGGGTGCGCCCGCAGCGGCCGGAAGGGCAATCGGCCTTGCGGCACTTGATCTGGATCGGATGTTCCTGTTTTGCTGGTGTGTGGCTCATGCTGCAGTTGCGATGGACGGGTTGAAGGGGGTAGAGTGGCGACCATGATCGAGACGCAGCCCGGTCTGCCCCCGACGAACGGGGAGGACACGCGTGGCGAAGCCGCGCAGGTCGCAGCGAGCAAATCCGCCCCGGAACAGCTGCAGGGCATCCAGCAGGTGGCCGAGCGCCTCGGCGTGACTCACCGGACCTTGCGTTTCTACGAAGACAAAGGCCTGATCGAGCCGGCACGCGTCGGCAACACCCGCATCTATTCGCCGCGGGAAGTGGCGCGCATGCAATTGATCCTGCGCGGCAAGCGGCTTGGCTTTACCATCCGCGAGATCAAGGAGTTCCTCGACCTCTACGACGTCGACCATACCGGGTTGGAGCAGTTGCAGCATCTCGTCGCGCACATTCGCTCGCGCATTCGCAAGCTTGAAAGCCAGCAGCGTGCGCTGGTAAAGACGATGGCCGAGCTTCAGGTGATGGAGCAGGAAGCCGACGCGCGGATCGCCGAGCTCAAGCGGGGCTGCGCCGCCTGAACAACCGCGCGGCTGCGGCCGGAATGCTGTCGGCAGTGCTGACCACTACGATACCGGCGAGGATCAGTACGGCGCCGATGATGAACGCGCCGCTCAGCTTGTCGTTCAGCACCGTCACGCCCGCGATCACGCCGAAGATCGGCGTCATGAAGCTGAGCACGCCGAGCCGCGCGGCGCTGTAGCGGCGCAGCAGCGCGTACCATACCAGGTAGCTCAGAAAAGCCACGACGACGATCTGGAAGCCCATGCTGGCAAGCAGGATAGGCGTCACGCGGAATGCGGTCTCGTGCATGATCGGCGCAAGGCCGGTGCAGAGCACGAAGGCACCGGCAAGCTGGTAGAACAGCGTGACCGACGCGGGCGCATTGGCCAGCGAGGAATTACGCAGCACCAGCGTGGTACAGGCCCAGCCGAGTGCACCGCCCAAGGCCAGCGCGTCACCCAGCCGCATGTGCGGGTAGCGCGCGGCATCGGTCTCGCCACTGAAAGCGACGATGACGCCGACGAACGATAGCGCCACACCCAGCCACTGCCCGGCGCGCAGCCGCTCGTCTCGGCGCAGCAGGCCAAGGCCGATCGCCGCCGCGATGGGTGCGGAATAGACGTAGATCGTGGTGTGCGACGCGCTGGTGAAGCGCAAGGCTTCACCCCCCAGGACGAACTCGGTGCCAAACAGCACGCCGATCGCTAGCCCGGGCAGGATCGTGTGCCGCCTGAAAGCGTGGCCTTCGCCGCGCCAAGCGATGACGCCAAGGGTCGCGAGCGCCGCCAACCCCGAACGCAGGCCCATCTGCAGAAGCGGGCTCATCGAGCCGGCGGCGAGCTTGATGGCCACCTGCTGGAAGCCCCAGATTGCGCAGAGGACGAGCATGATGAGCGCGGCGGACGCGTCGATGGGCTTGCGATCGTTCACTGGGCGGGACCTCACGGCTGCGTCGCCGCTCCCTTGCCACCATGCGCGCCGAAATCACAATGCGTTTTCATCATCGCTTTGCTGCCACGGCATGGCCGCCGCCGCGTCGGGCCATGGACATACGCATAGTGCCCCATGCCCAGGCTTACCGGCACTTCATCAAAACCGGCGTAGTCCTGGCGCCCTAGCCGGAGGGTGTGATGACCTACGTTGTCGGCCTGGGATCCCGGGCGAACATGCAGACGATCGCGACGATCTGCAGCGATCTTGCCGAAGCCCTCGAGACGCATGACGCGATCACCGTGGATTGCACCGAGGTCGTCGACGCCGACCTGTCGATCGTCCAGCTGCTCGAGGCCGCGCGCGGACAGGCGGCCCGCTGCCACAAGACCCTCGCGCTTGCCGCGCCTGCGGGGCCGGCGATCACCGCCGTACTCGAGCGCGGCGGCTTCCTGACCGATCCCTCTCCGGAATTCCGCGATTTCTGGTGCCATGGAGACCATTCCCGATGACGGCCTCGATCCTGACTGTAGATGATTCGGCCAGCCTGCGCCTCGCCACCCGCATCGCGCTGACAGGGGCCGGCTACACGGTGGCAGAGGCGTCCGACGGCGTGGAGGGGCTGGCCAAGGCGCGCAGCTGCCGCTTCGACCTGATCATCACCGATCTCAACATGCCCAACATGGATGGCCTGACCATGATCAGGCAGATCCGGCAATTGCCGATCCAGACGGGCACGCCGATCATCTTCCTCAGCACCGAATCCGACGACGGCCTCAAGCAACAGGCCAAGGCCGCCGGCGCCACAGGCTGGCTGGTCAAGCCGTTCCAGCCCGAACAGCTGCTGCGCATCACCCAGAAAGTCTTGGCCCGGTGAGCGAACAGGATCCTGCCGCAGCATTCCGGATCGAAGCGGCCGACCTGCTCGACGGGATCGAGCAGGCCCTGCTCGACCTTGCCATGCAGTTGGACGACCGCGACCTTGTCGACACCGTCTTCCGCGGTCTGCATACACTCAAGGGTTCCGGCGCGATGTTCGGCTTCGATGCCCTTGCCGCCTTTACGCACCATTGCGAAACGGCGTTCGACCGCGTGCGCAAGGGACAGGCCCAGGCCAGCGCCGAACTGGTCCACGTCATCCTCTCGGCCATGGACCACATGCGCGCGCTCGTGGATGGCGATGCGCCCGAGGCCGCGAGCGATGCCATTCTCGCGCGCCTGCACGCCGCGCTTCCAGCAGACGGCGCCCCTGCTGCCCGTTACCCCGACCTTTCCGACAAGGCTCCGGGTCAGCGCGCCCCGGAAATGGCAGGCTGGCGCCTGGCCTTCCGCCTCCCTCCCGATGCCATGGCGAACGGCACCAATCCGCTGGCCCTGCTCGACGAATTGCGCGGTCTCGGCGCTTGGCGCGTCCGTACGCTGGCGAGCGATCTGCCCGCGCTCGATGAGTTGAACCCACAGGATTGCCTGATCCGCTGGGAGGTCGAGCTCGACGGGGCGATCCCGCGTGAGGCGATCGAGGACGTCTTTATCTTCGTGATGGACGACATGGAGATGCAACTCGAGCCGGTGACGCCTTCAGTGCCCGACACCGTGAATGTCCCGACCTCGCTCCCGCCGCCCGCCGTGCCCGAGCCTGTAACCCACAAGGTGGAAACCGCCGCCCGTGCAGTGCCGCGCGCCGGAGAAAGCGTCAGGGTCCCCGCCGAGCGCCTCGACGTGCTGATGGACCGCGTGGGCGAGCTCGTCATCGTCCAAAGCCGCCTGTCCCAGCTCGCCAACAGCCCGTTCTCCGCGACCGCGGGCAACGCCATCGTATTGCGCTCGATCGCCGAGGAGATCGAACGGCTGGTGAGCGAGATGCGCGATACCATGATGGTCCTGCGCATGGTGCCGATCGCCACGCTGTTCGGCCGGTTCCGCCGGCTGATCCACGACCTGGCGCGTGAGACGGGCAAGGACATCGAACTCGTCACCGAGGGCGAGGCCACCGAGGTCGACAAGACCGTCGCCGAGCAACTGGCCGATCCCATCGTCCACCTGATCCGCAACGCCTGCGACCATGGCCTCGAAACCGCCGCCGAGCGCGTCGCCGCCGGGAAAGCGCCGGCGGGGCGTGTTACTCTCACCGCCGCCCACGCCGGCGGCGAGGTGCTCATCACCATCACCGATGACGGACGCGGCATCGACCGTGACCGGGTACGCGCCAAGGCCGAGGCGAACGGGTTGGTCCAGCCCGGCCAGGCCCTGTCGGACCCGGACTTGCTGCACATGATCTTCCACCCGGGCTTTTCCACGGCGGCGCAAGTGACCAGCCTGTCAGGGCGCGGCGTCGGTATGGATGTCGTCAAGCGCACGATAGAGGGGCTGCGCGGCACGATCGATATTTCCAGCGTGGCTGGCGCGGGATCGACCTTCACCCTGCGCATTCCGCTAACCCTTGCGATCATCGAGGGCCTGCTGGTGCGCGTCGGGACGGGGCGCTACGTCATCCCCCTGACGGCGGTCGAGGAATGCCTCGAGCTGACCGCGCACGACGACGATCGCTCGCGCGGGCGCAGCCTGATCCGCCTGCGCGATGCCCTCGTCCCGTTTCTGCGTCTACGCGACCTGTTCGGCAGCACGTCCGCGCCCGACGATCATCAGAAGATCGTCGTCATCGCCACGGGCGGCGAACGCGTCGGCCTGGTGGTCGACCAGATCATCGGCAGCCACCAGACGGTCATCAAGTCGATGTCGGCGGTGCATCGCCCCGTCACCAGCTTTTCAGGCGCGACCATCCTTGGCGATGGCAGCGTCGCCCTGATCCTCGACATCATGCATCTGGTCGCGCTGGGCCAGCACCGGGAGGCGCGGCTGCGGGCCGTGGGCTGACGATGGACGACACCGCCAACACCCCCTGGGACGACAATGGCCAACTCGAGGTGCTGACCTTCGACGTGGGAGACGAACGCCTCGCGATCGAGGCGACGCATATCCGCGAGATCGTCGACCTGCTTCCCGAGACGCTCGTGCCCGGGTCCGAGCCGCTGGTGGCCAGCATCGTCAACTATCGTGGCAAGATCATCCCGATCGCGGACCTCAGGGTCGCGTTCGACATGCCGCTTGCCGAACCGACGCCCGACAGTCGCATCGTCGTCATCGAGACCGAACTGGCCGGAGAGGTCACGCAACTCGGCCTCAGGACGGACAAGGTCCACGAGGTAGCCATCCTCAGCCGGCAAGACAGCTCGCCCCCGCCCCAGGTCGGGCTGCGCTGGCGCCGCGACTATGTTCGGGCGCTGGTCCGGCTGCCCGATGCCGTGCTTGCGCTGCCCGATCTGGGGGTCATTTTCGACTCAGTCCTCGGCTCTGGAAGGAAAGCGGCATGAGCGTGCTGGAACGGACGAGCGCCGCAGGCAGGCGCGAAGACGTCCAGGTCGTCACGTTCGGACTGGGCCGCGAGGTCTTTGCAGTGCCGGTCGCTATGGTCCGCGAAATCCTCGACTTCGCACCGCCCAGCCACATGCCCGGTGGGCCCGACCACTTTCTCGGCCTTACCGATGTTCGCGGCCAGGGCATACCGACCGTCGATTTTCGCCGACGCCTCGGCCTGCCACCAGCTGAGCCGACGCTGGCCACGCGGATCATCATCCTCGATGTTCCCCTCCCCGACCGCACGCTGGCGCTGGGCGTGGTGATCGACCGGGTCCTGGCCGTGAGCACCCTTGACGGTGCGCGGGTAGAGCCGGCGCCCGATATCGGGATCGGCTGGCGGTCCGAATTCGTCGCCGGGGTGGTGCGCGAGCGCGACGGGTTCGTGGTCATCCTCGACGTCGCCCTGATCTTCGGCCGCGAGGATGCGGTCATGGCCGATGCGGAGACCTGATCCCATGGCCCGCCCTCCCATCCGCGTCCTTGTCATCGACGACAGCGCCAGCGTGCGCCAGACCATGAAGGCCATCCTCGAGGAGGATCCCGACCTGCAGGTCGTGGCGACCGCCGCCGATCCCTTCGCCGCGGCGCGCCATATCCAGAACCAGGTGCCCGACGTCATCACCCTCGATGTCGAGATGCCGCGGATGGATGGCATCACCTTCCTGCGCAAGCTGATGCAGCAATGCCCGATACCGGTGGTGATGTGCTCTTCCCTGACAGAGGCTGGCTCGGATACCCTGCTCGAGGCGATGCAGGCTGGCGCGGTCGACGTCATCCTCAAGCCGCGGATCGGCGTCGCCGACCATCTGGCGGAAAGCCGCATGATGGTCCGCGATACGGTCAAGGCCGCGGCCCGCGCCCGTGTACGCCAGCAAAGCGCGCGAGAACTTGCCCAGCCCCGCCTGACCGCCGACGCGGTGCTGCCGCCCCCGCTGCGCAACCCCGGCACGCGGGCGATGAGCCGCACGACCGAGATGGTCGTGTGCATCGGCGCTTCGACCGGCGGCACCGAGGCGCTGCGCGAAATGCTCGTCGCCCTCCCCGCCAACGCGCCCGGCATCGTCATCGTCCAGCACATGCCCGAGCACTTCACCCGCGCATTTGCCGCCCGTCTCGACAGCCTGTGCGAAGTGTCGGTCAAGGAAGCGGAGGATGGCGACACCGTCATGCGCGGCCATGTCCTCATCGCGCCGGGCGGACGGCACACCCTGCTCGACCGCCAGGGCGCGCGCTATTGCGTGTCGGTCCGCGACGGGCCGCTGGTCAGCCGTCACAGGCCCTCGGTCGACGTGCTGTTCCGCTCGGCCGCGCGCTGCGCCGGCAGCAACGCGCTGGGCATCATCATGACCGGCATGGGCGACGACGGTGCGCGCGGCCTGCTCGAAATGAAACAGGCCGGCGCACGCACCATCGCGCAGGACGAGGCGACTTCGGTCGTGTTCGGCATGCCCAAGGAAGCCATCGCGCGCGGCGCCGTCGATCGCGTCGCTCCGTTAGGCGCCATAGCCCAGAGCCTGATGCAGGAAACCGCCCGTTGACCATGCCCCGGATGGCGCCCCAGCTGGCGCCGCTGCCTGATCTGCCACCTTTTCCGCCAGAGGGTGATGCCCACCACAGTGGTGGGCCGACGGCGCTGCCCCGCACCGCCGCCGTGCGCGCACAGCTCGCCGACGTTCTCACCGGGCTCGACGATCACTTTACCCGCATCGGCGCGGCGCTGGAGCAGACGGTGAGCGCGATCGCCGCCATGCTCAGCACCTTGGGGACGATCAGCGCCGCGCTTCATGCCGGCGATGGCAACGGCGCGGTGGGCAAACTGACCGCAGCCGCCGGTCGGTTGCACCAGGTGACCGGCCAGGTCGCCGGCCGCCGCAGTGAAGTCGCCCGCATCCGCCGAATCTCGGCCGCGCTCACCGACCAGGTTGGCGATCTCATGCGCACGCTCGAGGCGCTGCGGATCTACGGCATGAACGTCAAGATCACCGCGGGCGGCGCGCGTGAATTCGTCGACTTCGCCGAATTGATGGCGGACAAGCTCAACGCCGGGAAGGCCGATGCCGAGGGCTTCCATGCCCGACTTGCCGAGCTTGAACGCAGTCTTGTCGGCATGGTCCGGTCCGACGAACGGCTGGCCAGCGAATGCGCCCGGGTGGTGCCACAAGTGCCCGATCGCCTGATCCGCGATTCCGCCGCCCTGCAGCAGCATCAGGACGCCTTGGGTGCGACGGCAAAGGCCGTGGCCGAAGCCGCCGCCGTAATCCAGAGCCGGGTCGCCACCGTGCTCGGCGCCATCCAGATCGGCGACATCGCGCGTCAGCGGCTCGAGCACATCCTCGGCGCCTGCGAGACCCTGGACGCGCACCTCGATCGCGACGAGGGCCACAATGAGTCGGCCACCAGCTGTGCGCGTGTACTTGCATTGATCCAGGCCCAGCTCGACGACACGGCCGCCGACTTCCGCCGGGAGACGCAAGTGCTCGTGGCCTCGCTGCGCGAGCTTGAGCCGCAGGCGCGCCGCCTCGTTGCCTTGCAGACGCGGACCGGTTCGCCGGCCGATGGGCAGAATGCCGAAGCCGGGTTCCTGCGCCAGCTGGAGGCCGGGATCACCGAGGCGACTGCCATGATCGCGCAGTTGCAGAAGGCCGATCGACAGGCCGCCGCAACCCTCGGGCTGATCGTCGACACCGTGCGCGATCTCACCTCGCGTGCCACGGCCATCCGCGCCCTGCGCATCGACGTGCAGCTGATGGCGATCAACATCGGTCTCTCGTGCCGCCGGGTCGAGGTGATCGGCCGGCCCATGACCGTCATCGCCAACGAGATCCGCACCCATTCCGAGCAACTCGACGAGGCGGTGACGAGCATAACCGCCGCCGCCGACGACCTGCAGGGTTGCGCAAAGGCGATGGACGACGCCGCATCGGGCCCGGCCAGCGGCGGTACGGGCGAAGACCTCGACCAGTCGCTGGCGATGATCCGCGAGGCCGCCGGCAGCACCGAACGGGCCTTGTGCGTGGCCGCCGAGCAGGGCGACACGATCGTGAGGATGATCGACGAAACGCGCGATGCCCTCGAGATCAGCCTCGAACTGGCGACGCGGGTCGAGGCGGTGGGCGCCGGGGCGAGCGAACTCGTGAATGCACTAGGAACGGCAGCATCGGGGGCTGGCGAACCTGGCGCCGAAGATGCGGCCGGGGCTGTCATGGACGTCATCGCGCGCAGCTACACCATGGCGGGCGAGCGCCAGGTCCATGAACGCTTTCGCGCGCTGGTAGGGCCACATGCCGGCCCGAGCGCGTCCGTCAGCGGCTGTCCGCAACAGGAGGATGACGACGCACTTTTCCTGTGACACGCACGACAATGGACGGGGCGACGATGCCCTTCTATGCTGGACGGTACGATGAACGCGACAGCTTCCACCCCGACAGTGCCCACCGAATGCGTCACGCGCGGACGCCCGCGCCAATTCGATCCCGACCAGGCATTGATGTCGGCGCTCAAGGTCTTCTGGGCGCGTGGCTACGATGGCGCCTCGCTGTCGGAACTGACCGAGGCGATGGGAATCACCCGCCCCAGCCTCTATGCCTGCTTCGGAAACAAGGAGTCGCTGTTTCGCAAGGCGCTGGATCTCTACGAGCGCGACAAGCTCAACTACGTGCTTGCCGGTCTCGACGAGCCAACCGCGCGCGGCGCAATGTCACAGCTGTTGCATCGCGCGCTCGTGCTGATCACCGGCGACGAGTCGCAGCGGGCATGCCTTGGCGTGATGAGTGCGGTCGCGTCGAGCACCTTCGACCACGAGATGCGCGATGAAATCAAGGCGCGCCGCGCTGCTTACAACGACGCGATCATGCGCCGTTTCGATCGCGCCGAGGCCGACGGCGACATCCCCCCCGGCCATGACGGTCACTCACTCGGCGCCCTGTGCATCTGCATTCTCAATGGCTTGAGCGTCATGGCCAGTTCCGGCGCCAGCGACGAGACCATGCGCCGTGCGTCCGAGGCCGCACTTGCGGTCTGGCCGGGTCGCTGAATACCTCGGCTTTTGGCTCTATCTGCCGTCTACGAAGAGGTTGACCACGCCGGGCTTCGTTTATATACCGATTGGTATTGAATGCCCTGGCCAGCCAGCCTCCCCCCAGGCCGGTTTCCCCCTCCCCCCAAGGCCAGCGGACATTCAAGGTACGGCGCGCCCCCTGCGCGTCGGTCCAATATCGGCAAGACCCTCCCCCCGGTCTGCCGTGGATTGGCCCCGGTTTCGCCGACGCAGCACTGTCCGTGCCGGCGAAACCGGACCTTTCCTTGCCAGATTATGGCTCGTTGCTGCGATGTATTGCGCAAATGCCGACAGCTTTTTCAGCGCGATTTAGGCCAAACCACAGTCGTCTCGGTATTTTCCCGTAGCGATACGGTATTGGTTTGCGTCATCTCCAACTACACACGCTTTCTCTATAAGATTAAGAATTTGTAGGCATTTGGGGCAGATGGGCGGATTAAACCTGGGGCAACGCAACGTGCATGTCGTCGACGGAGACGCCGTACACCGTCGCGACCTCGCAAAACAGCTGCGCCAATTGGGGTTGGAAGCCCACCCTTTCGCCTCGATGTCGGACTTCGCCGATGCGGCAGGTTACCTGCCGGCCGGATGCGTGCTGCTCGCCTATCGCACGCATAGCGATGATAGTGGGCAAGCGAAGCGCGAAGCCACGGACATGGCCCGCGACATCCAGTCGACGGTGCAATCCGTACTCGAACGGCGCCCCGAAATGTCCGTGATCATCATGGATACCGAAGCCAGCGTCCGCGCGGCGGTCCAAGCGCTGCGCGCCGGTGCGATCGATTTCCTGCACATTCCTGCCAGCACGGCCGAATTGCGCGATGTTCTGGACCATGCCTTCGCGGTCCTGCCTGCGCGCATCGTGCGGCAGCAGCGCGTCGGCCAAGCCACGGCGATGACCACCCAATTGACGCCGCGCGAGCAGGAAGTGCTGCGCGGGGTCGTCGCCGGCCTCACCAATCGCGCCATCGCCGAACGGCTCAAGATCGGCGTTCGCACCGTCGAGATGCACCGCGGCAACATCATGCACAAGCTGCAGATGGACAATCTTGCAGCCTTGATTCGCTTTGCGCTGCTGACCGGCATCCTCGACCAGGGACTGGACGCGGCGTGACCACGCCTGGTGCCGCGCCCACCGGCACCGCCTCCGAGCCGCAGTGCCGGCATTGGGCCTATGTGAGCCGGTGCATCCTGCCCGTGTCGTGGAGCGCGGGCGCCGTCGACGACATCGTGCGGCGGGCACGGCTGTCCAACTTCCATGCCGGCATCAGCGGTGCACTGCTGTTCACCGGCGAACATTTCGCGCAATACATCGAGGGGCCTGCCGATGCCCTCCAGCGCCTTCAGGACCGCATCGGAGCAGATCGGCGCCACACCGACCTTTCCATCGTCGCGGAGGGCACGCGACCGGACCGAATCTTCACCGGCTGGTCACTGGCCTATGATGGAACCTCGACCTACCTCGCAGCCACCATCGCGCGGATGTGGGCGCGCGAAAGCGGGGCGGACGACCTGATGGCGATCCTCCACGCCTTTTTGCCGGTGCGAACAAGGCCCGCCTGACCCGGGCGCTAGCCGCGATGGGCAGGGTTCTGCCCACAGAATTTTCACCATTGTGGTGCGGCATTTATAAGCGCCGTCCCGCGTGAGCACGCCAGCACCGCACCTGCTCAAGAATATGCACGAACCCCGATAAATGCTGGGTTTTACCACGCATAGGCGTTTCCCGCCTCGGAGGGTTCGGTCACGCACGCGACGTGCAGCGTGTCTGTAGCTTCAGCGATCAATATACCATAAAATCAGATATATAGCGCATAGACTTGAATTCTCTGCCAACCTTTCGCCTGATGGGCGGTGCAATCGCCGCCATATCGGCTGCGTTATTTTCGGCCCGGTGTCGGGATTGCCACACGCGGCACGGCGCGTGCTGCAACGCGATGAAACGGCAGGCGCTGAACCCCAGCCGCCATCGCCCGCGCCCGCTCCGAAGGGACAGCAGGGCCCGCAACCCGGCGCAATCCCATGGTTTCTCGACCATCCCCCGATTTACAGCGGCGAAAATGGGCGTTAGTCCGCGTCGGCATTTTGGAGAAACGCTACCATGAACACTACTGAACTTGTCGATGCCGTCGCCGCCAGCCAGGGCATTGCCAAGGCCGAAGTCCGCAAGACGGTGGATGCTGTTCTCGCCGCCATTGCCGACGCCGCGACCCAGGGCGAAGAAATCTCGCTGAACGCGTTCGGCAAGTTCAAGGTCAAGGACGTGCCGGCTCGCGAAGGCCGTAACCCCTCGACCGGCGAACCGATCCAGATCGCGGCTTCGCGCAAGCTCAGCTTCGCGCCGGCCAAGGCCCTGAAGGACAAGCTGAACGGCTGATAGCCGCCAGCATCGTCTGCGACAAAGGCGTTCCGTGGATTTCGACGACCAGATGCGCCGCTATTTCGGTGATGCCGATCCTGCATCGGCTTCACCGGGTGCGCTGGCCGCGGGCATGGAACGCCTTTCCGTCGACTTCGGGCTGGAAACCGACCCGGCGCGCCGCTTCGCGCTGTGGAGCCTGATGGTCATGCTCGGCAACGCGCCCGATCTCGACGTCGCCTTTCCGGACCCGCGCGAGCGCGACGCCGCCCGCAATTTCCTCGACATGATCGATCGCGCTACGGCTCGGGATTGATTTCCAGGGCAGGATTGATCTCCAGAATCGTCACCGCGTCGGGCTTTCCGGCGAAATCGACGGTCTCTCCTGCTTCGGCCCCCATGATCGCCCGCGACAGCGGCGCCGTGAACGACAGCAGGCCCGCAGCAGGGTCGGCCTCGTCGTCCCCCACCAGCATGATCGTACGCTCGCGTCCGTTGTGGCTAAGCCGCACGACGCTGCCGAACGCGACGACGTCGTCGCCGGGCGGCGGCATGACCTGCGCGCTTGCCTGACGGGTCGACCAATACCTGAGGTCGCGCCGGATCGCCTTGCGGACTTCGTCGTCCTCCGCGGTCGCCAGCGCGTTTTCGAGTTCCGTCACCCGCGCCGCAATCTGCGCGAAACCTTTCTGGGTCACGAGGTTCGGGCCGGGCGGGATCGGCAGTTCGAACCTGGGTTCGAGATGCTCGTCATCGGTCTCGCGCCGAAATGCCACGCTCATCGTCGAACCTCCTGCCGCAACGTCTCCCGGGGCCGGGTGCCGAACGGGAGGGGATCGACGGGCATCGGCCATCACACAGCGCACGGCAAGCGCTTTTGCCGGTTCGAACGGCGACAGGCTTGGCAAAGCGCGTGGTGGCGCACAAAGATGACCCATGTCGCTGTCCTATGTTCTCGACGCTCCGGCGCGCACGATCGCTGATGCGCTTGGCGCCGATTGCGGGAACGACCCTTGGGAAGGCGGCGCGGTAACGGCCGGGAGCTATGCCCCGGTCGTGATCAAGGGACGCGACGGACGCAGGCGCCTGGTGCCGCGTCAGTTCGGCGTCCCGCCCCCGCCCCGCAGCGCGAATCCTCACGTCGTGACCACACTGCGCAATCTCGAGAGCCCGTTCTGGATCGGCACCTTGCGCCACACGCAGTTCCGTTGCCTCGTGCCGGCAACCCACCTCGCTCTGGGCGGCAGGGGCCGCTGGTGGGTGTCTACGGAGGGTCCGATCATGGCGCTGGCGGGAATCTGGCGCGATTCCGAGGTGCCGAGTTTCGCCGTTGTCACGGTGGCGGTCGATCGCCTGTCCGGGCCGGCCGACCTGCCGCAGACGGCACCATTGCTGCTGACACCGCGCGAACAGGCGCGCTGGCTGACCGACGCCTGGGCCGATGCGGAGGCGCTGGCGCGGCCACTCCATCCCGATCGATTACGTCGCATAAGATCAGGGAACGAGAGCGACGGCTGACGCATTCTGATCCGCCACTCCAAAAAAAATCCATTTTTCAGTTTTTTTTGGAAACCCATCTTGGTTTTGCGCGTTGCCGCCACCATTGAGTGACTGGACCGTCACGTGCCGCACTCCGCCGATTGCGCGGGCTGCGGGGATTTGGATCGAGCGGAGATGAAACAGGAATTCGGCCCCGCCGGCGGCGGGCTCACCACCATTCGCCCTGAGGATTTCGTGCCACGCGAGGCGGCACGCGTGGTGCCGCGCGTCGGCGTGATCGCCAACCCGCGCAGCCACCGCAACCACGGCGGCTCGCGCCCCACCGAGCTGCCCGAGGCCTTCGTGTTCAAGCGGGAGCCCGCATCGCGCAACGAACTGGTCGGTATCTTGACCCAGTTCGCGCAGGAGCGCGTGGACCTGCTGGTGATCGACGGCGGTGACGGCACGATCCGCGACGTCCTGAGCGTCGCGCACGGGGTATTCGGTGCCAAGATGCCGCGCGTGGCGGTGATCCCGTCGGGCAAGACCAACGCACTGGCCATCGACCTTGGCCTGCCGGCACACTGGAGCCTGGGCGATGCCATCCGCGCCCACCTAGCCGACCAGGTCATGGACCGTGCGCCGATCCAGATCCACTGGAACAACCGCGCCCTCCCCGACCAGCTCGGCTTCATCTTCGGCCTCGGCGTGTTCAACCGCGCGACGATGCTGGCGCAGCGCGTCCACAGCAAGGGCGTCTTCAACAGCTTCGCGGTCTTCGTCACGCTGGCCACGGCGCTGCTCAAGAGCATGTTCGGCGGCGCGCGCAACAGCTGGCGCCGCGGTGAAATGGCGCGCATCTCGCGCAACGGCGTCGATATCATGGCGGTTCGGGTGTACCTGCTGCTGGCCTCGACGCTGCGCCGCATGCCGGTCGGGCTGCGGCCGTTCGGCAAGGTGCGCGACGGGCTCAAGTTCCTGACCGTCAAGGCGCCGCCGCGCGCACTGTTCCGCCACTTCCTCCCCGTGATGAAGGGCCACGAGTCCCCCTCCCTCGAGGCGGACGGTTACGTTCGTCGCGACGCGGACCGCGTGTTCCTGTCGCTCGACCGAGGCTTCATCCTCGATGGCGAGCAGTTCCCGGGCGGCAACCTCGTCGTCAGCGAAGGCCATCCGATCGCCTTCATCGTCCCGGCCGCTGCCGCTTGAATTTCATCCGAGGACACCACCCATGTTGAGCAAGGCCGTTGCCACGATGCTGGCCGAACCGGCGCGCCGCGAGATCGTCGAGGCCGCCCGGATCCTCGCCGACCGTCTCGGCGGCGATGCGGTGCTGTTCTACGGATCGAACCTGCGTCGCAACGACCTGGAAGGCCTGGTCGACTTCTACGTGCTGCACGAGCGCCCGATGCGCGGTCTTGGCACCGTGATCTGGCCCGACGTCGGCTATCATGAAATCCAGCTCGGCGGAGCAACGGTGCGCGCGAAGGTCGCCGTCATGTCGCTGGCGCAGTTCCGCCGGGCCACCCAGGGCCGCGGCGTCGATACGACGGTCTGGGCGCGGTTCTGCCAACCCAGCAGGTTGCTCTATGCCCGCAACGAGTTCGTGGCGCAGGGCGTGCGCCGGGCCGTCGCTTCGGCGATCATGACCGCATCGCGCTTTGCTCTGGCGCTCGGCCCCGCCGAGGGGACGCCCGACGACTGGTGGCTCGCGCTGTTCCGCCAGACCTACAAGGCCGAACTGCGTGTCGAGCCGGCCTCCCGCGCCGGCACGATCATCGACAGTGCACCCGATCATTTCCGCACGATGCTGCCGCTGGCGTGGCGTGCTCTGCCCTTGGCGGTGAAAAGCCGCGACGGCTTGCTGGTGCCGCGAGTCAGCGATGCGCAACGTGCGCAATGGCGCCGCGAATGGGGCTGGCGTCGCCCCCTCGGAAAGCCGCTCAATGCGCTCCGCCTGATCAAGGCGGCCTTCACGTTCGACGGGGCAACCCGATACGCCCTGTGGAAGATCGAGCGGCACTCGGGCCTCAGCATTGCGCTGACGCCGTGGCGCGAACGCCATCCGATCCTCGCCGCACCGGGCGTGCTCCACCAGCTGTGGCAGGCACGCCGGGCGTGAACCGCTATTCCGCCCTCATCCTGGCGGGATCGCGGCCCGGCGGAGATCCCGTCGCGCGGGCTGAAGGCGTCGGCGCCAAGGCGCTGGTCGACGTGGCCGGGCAAGAGATGCTCAGCCGCGTGATCGCCGCGGTTCGCGAAGCGGGCGCCGACCGGATCGGCGTCGTCGCCTCGGACCCGGACACCATTGCGCTCGCCGAAGCGCAGGGCTGCGTGATCATACCGGCCGCATCCGGGCCGAGCGAAAGCGCCGCGCGTGGATTTGCCGCTCTCGGTGCGCCGATGCTGCTGACCACCTCGGATCATCCGCTGCTTCAGGGCCAATGGATCGAGGATTTCCGCCAGACCGTTCAGCCGACGAGCGACGTGGCCGTCCTGCTCGCGCGTCGTGACGTGGTCGAAGCGGCCGTGCCGCAGACGCAGCGCACATGGCTGCGTTTCGCCGACGGCGAATGGTCGGGCTGCAATCTGTTCCTGTTCCGCACCCCTGCGGCCGTGGCGGCCTTTGCCTTGTGGCAGGCGGTGGAGCGGGACCGCAAACGTCCCTGGCGGATCGTGCGTCGGCTCGGCCCCGGCCTGCTGTTGCGCTATCTGGCCGGGCGGCTGTCTCTGGCGGACGCGGTCGCCCACCTCGGGCGCAAGGCCGGGGTGGTGGTAGAGGCACTCGCAACACCCCATGGGCTTGCGGCGGTCGACGTTGACAAGGTCGAGGATCTGGCGCTCGTGCGGCAGATCCTGTCGCGCTGAGGCACGGCACCTTGGCCGGTTCAGGACGCCGCCTGCGCCCCTGTTCCATGGCGCAATGCGTAGCGCCACAGCACTACGCCGAGCAGGATGCTCGCCGCAGCCGAGCCGGCGAAGGCGCCGATGCTCGCCCCCAGTGCACCGATCCGCGGCATCAGAAGGAGCATCAGCGCGATCTGGAATGCCACCGCTCCCGCGCGGGCAAGCGTCGCCGAAACCGCGCGATGCACCGACAGCAGAATCGGCTCGAACGCGGCGGCGGCGAGTTCGATCGCTCCCGCCCCCGCCAGCCACAACAGGTAGACGTACCCTGCACCAAACGCGGCACCGCCGACGAGTACCAGCAGCTGGTGGCCACAAACCGCGACCAGTCCCATGACGAGGCCCGCCGCACCAACACACGCGATCGCCACGCGCAGGACCCCGCGACGGAAGACCGCCGGCGAGGCGCTGCGTATGGCACGGACCATCTCGGGAAAGGCGGCGCGGGTCAGCAGGATCGACAGCTTCGACAGGGCATTGGCCAGTTGCGCGGCGAGGCGGAAGGCGCCGGCCGCGGCCGGGCCGGCAAAACCGCCGACCATGAGCAGCGGCAATTGCCGGGCGGCAAGGCCAAGGCTCGACTGGCCGTTGGCCCCCAGCAGCATGGGCACAAGGCCCGGGTTTTCATGGCGGATCGTCGCGAAATCCGGCCTGGGCCCGCAAATGCGGCGCAAGGCGCCGGTCTGGGCGGCCAGCGCCCACGTCGCGGCCCAGGTCATCAATTCGGCCAAGGCCCAGGCAACCAGAAAGCCGACGAGGCCGGGCGCCCACCGCTGGACCAGTACTGCGCCGGCAAGACGCATCAGCGGCTGCACGCTGTCAGCGAGCGCGGCGAGGCGGAAGCGGTCATGCATGCGCAGAATGCCGGTAGGGGTCGAGCGCAGCGTCACGAGCTGAACCACGGCATAGCCCGCCGCGAAGGGCACGACCGCCGGGTCCAGACCGAAAAGCGCGGGCGCGGCCAGGCATATCACCGTGACCACGACAATGCCGAGCAGGGTGCTGGCCGCCTCGATCAGCACCGCCGCCTGCTCGAGCCGCGCCAGCGCCGCCTCCCGGCCTGCGCCTTCGTGCGCCAGGCCGTATTGCACGACCAGCTTCCACGTCTCGAAGCTGACGAGCGTTGCCAGCGTCTGGGCCGTGCCGGTGATCAGCGCGAAGCGGCCGAAGTCGGCAAGGCCGAGCGTGCGCGTCGCAATGCCGATGTAGACCAGCGACAGCACCGCCATCAGCGCATTGCTGGCCAAGAGCCACCCGAGGTTGCGGGCGACGGCCCCTGCCCTGGCCCGCAGGCTCATCGTGGCGTCCAGGCGCGCGGGCTGGCGGCCAGGTCGATCAATGCCTCGGCGGCGCGGAGCACGGCGGGATGGCCGGGCTGATGCGAGATCGTATCGGCGAAGAGCGCGGCTTGGGTGTCGCGCAAGGCCGCCTGCCTTTGCCACAGCCCCGGTATCAGCGCGGCAAGACCCGCCGCGTCGCGTGCCACCTCCCCGCCACGCCAGGCCGGATAAGCGCCCTCGCGCGAGCGGGGATCACGGGAGAATGCGTCGATGAACAGCATCGGGCGCGGATGCACGAGGAACTCATAGACCTGGCTCGATACGTCGCCGACGTAGGCATCGGCGGCGAGGGTGTACGTCATGTCGACCAGGCGCGTGCTGCCGGTGTCGATCAGGATATTGGGTGCAGTCCGCCAGTGCGGGGCGATGTCGGGGCGAAGCCGCGCCGTGCGATATTCAAGCGAGATATGCAGTGTCTTGCGGAACAGCATGATATGTGGCGCAAAAATCAGGTTGTAGTTCTGCCCGGCCGAACCCGCGAACCAGTCGAGAAGAGCTGGCCCATGATCGTACCAGCTGGACAACAGCGGATCGAAATGCGGGTTATAGACCAGAACGGGATTGTCGTTTGGAAACAGGCGCTCACGCCGGTTAAGGTCGATGGTGTTGAACTTGGGATAGCCGACCACTCGCAAACGCTCGGCCGGTGCGACACCGCGCTGGATCATCTCGCGCGCGGTCTTCTCACCACTCACCAGGATGCGGTCAAACCCGCCCTTGCCGGGGTGGTAGGACACCATGCGATCCCCGGCGCCGTGAGGCACATAGGCGAACTGCGCCTGGCCCGCGGGATCGCGGATCGACAGGCACGTTCGCTCGGCGCTGACGACGACCGTCGCGGCATTGATGCGGCGGGCGTGATGGCGCAGGCGCATGACGCGGCGAACCGGTGCCACGCGATTTGGCAAGGCCAGCGCGCTCTCGAGCCAGGCCGGCAGCGCAATATCGAGCCAATTGACCTGCCCCGCCACACGCGCGCCGAGCACCGCCTCGACCCGGTCGCGGATCGCAATGGTCGCCGTCGCACAGGTGATCGTGCGGCCGGTTTCCCGCTCGGCCAGCGCCCGCGCAATGCCGGCAATGTGCGCCACCTGGTGCGGCGCATCATGATTGAACAGGAACAGGATCTCGTCAGGCATCGCCGTCGCGGTCCTTCACTTGTGCCCAAATTGCAACCCGCAAATGCCCGAACCGGGCGCCTCGGAACAGGATAGCCACAATGATCCGCAAATTCACGACATCGCTTGCGCTGGCCGCAGGCCTGCTGGGCGCAGCACCGCTCGTCGCTCAGGCGCAAACCACCCGCGAAACCCGAACCCCGCCCCGTGCCTGCGCCCCCGGCGGGCGGAGCCTGACGGTAACCGTCACCGGGTTCAGCAACACGACCGGCACGGTCCGCGCCCAGTTGTATGGTCCGGGCCCCGCCAAATTCCTCGCCAAGGGTGCATGGACCATGCGGATCGAGCAGATCCGCCGCCACGATGGGCCGATGCAGTTCTGCTTCCCGATCGACCGTCCGGGCGAGTATGCGGTGGCGATCCGTCACGATGCCAACGACAATCACGCCTCGGACTGGAACGACGGCGGTGGATTTACCGGCAATCCGCACCTCTCGCTGCTCAAACTGAAGCCGCCGTTTGCCAAGACGGCGGTGACCGTCGGCGATGCCCCCGTGCGGCAGTCCGTAGTGATGCAGTACCGTCGCGGCCTCGGCATCGGCCCACTCGCGCGGTGATCCTCCGGCCGCGTTCACCCAAACGCGCTGGTGGTGCGCGACGGCGTCACGGCAAGGTCGGCCGTGGGCGCGAGGACCACGCGATTGCGCCCCTGCCGCTTGGCGGCATAGAGCGCGGCGTCCGCCTTGCGGTACAGCGTGGTGAAATCGTCGCCGGGTGACAGCATCGCCACCCCGACACTGACCGTCACGCCGCCTTCACCCAGCATCGCGCCGAAGTCGCAGGCGGCAATGGCGCTGCGCACGCTTTCCGCGAGTTGCAGGACGGCGAAGCGGCCCATGCCCTGTGCGACCAAGGCGAATTCCTCGCCGCCGACGCGGCCGACGGTGCACAGGCCTTCGTCCCAACGCGCAAGGCGCTCGCCGAGCGCGACCAGGACCGCATCGCCGGCGTCATGGCCGTGCGTGTCGTTGATCGTCTTGAAATGATCGACATCGAGCAGCAGCATCGCGGCGTTACCCACCTCGCCCGCATCCTGGAACATCGGCGCCATGCGTTCGATCAGGCCACGCCGGTTACGCAGGCCCGTCAGCGGGTCGCGGCGGGCCTGCTCCTGCGCTGCGGCTTGCGCGATCAGCGCACGATCGCGCTCGATCCGCATCCGCGTGAAACGGCGTGTCGCGGCGACCGAGAGCCACATGGTCTGGAACGAGGCCGACAGCAGGACCAGCATCTGGGCGCCGCCGCCCCACAGGATGCGCGATGTGTCGACAAAGCCCGACAGGCCCATGACGAGGATCGGCAGCGCCCAGGCGCCGACGAACGCGCGCGCTGCCGAACTGCCGCGCCGCCACGCGATCGCCAGCAAGGCGACGGTCAGCACGAGAAGCAGGAGGACGAATACTCCGATTGCCGCGGCCCAGGCCGACATCGGCCCGCTGCGCATGAACCCGAGAGGAATGCCGAGCAGTGCCAGGGCAACGGCATTGGTGAGGATCACGCGGCGCAGCCAAAGCGGAGTCATTCCCGGCTCCAGCGCGCTGACCATGCTGGTGGTGGTGAACAGCATGGCGAAACACGACAACGGCGTGCAGATCTGCGCCGCTATCGTTCCGGCCATCGAAGGCAGGAAGAACAGATGGAACTGGGACCACAACGTACCCCATGCGAGCATCGTTGCGGACCAGGCGGCCTGCCACGCTGGGAATTGCCGTCGCACCGCCAGCGCCAGCGCGCCGTTGTAGATCGCCCCGATGAGCAGGAGCATCAGGCACGCGCCGGTCAGGCTGGCGATGGCGATCGACTGGATGTCGGCCTGCGCGCTTTCCAGCATGCGGATGCGCAGCATGTCGGCCGCCCCCAGCCGGTCGAACCGCAAGTCCACGCCTACCAGCGGTGCGCTGCGGGAATCGGGCGTGAAGGCCATCTGCCCACCCAGCCGCCAGTGCGTGCCGAAATCGCCGGCTCTCACACTTTGCCAGTCACGCGACCCGTCGGCATAACGAAATCCGACCAACAAGGTGTCGAAGCGCGAGTAGTGGATCATCAGAACCGGCGCCTTGCCGCCCTTGGCCACGACGTCGGGCCCGCCGCGCAGCCACAAACTACCCCGCTGGTAGCCGGACGGTTCGCCGGTGCAGGCATAGTGCGCCGGGTCACCGTGATCCCGCGCGTTCGCGGCCGGGATCGGGGTCGTGGCATGGCACAGCGTGTCGACCGGGACCCATTCGAGGTTCGCCTGGGCCGCCCCCATCGGCGAGATGTCATCGTTCTCGCTTGCCTGGGCCGGCGTGCAGACCACGCACGACAACACCATCGCGAGCGCCGCGAGCGCCTTGCGCAGCCCCGCCGTCGGCGACCGGCGCACACCGGATTTGATCACCCCTTCCCTCATGGCATTGATATGCCATGAAAGGGTCTTCAAATGGTTACGACATTGCAGCCAGCCGGCTCCGTACGACATACGATGTCGGCCGCAGCCTTACGCGCCGTCGCAACAATCGATCAGAAACGGACGCGCGCGCCCACTTCGATCGAGCGCGGCGCGCCGGGCGCAAAGAACGTGCTCTGCAGCAAGGGCCGCTCGCCGTCCACGACCGGACCCGCAAAAGGCCGTGCCACGAACCGCCCGCCGGCATCGAAGGCCGTGGCGCCGAGTTGTGCTGCCGTGGCGTAGGATTTGTCGAGGACGTTGCGGACCATCGCGAACAGGCTCAGCCCCTCGCGCAGCCGGCCCGTCGCGCCGAAAGTGACGACCGCGTAGGGCGCGGTCCGTCCCGGCCCAAGGTACATCGTGCCGTCGGCCTGGTGCGCATTGTTCTCGTTGCCGCGTGCCCAGACACCCGAGACGGCCACGGCATCGAGGTCGAGCGACAGCCAAGGCGCTGCCTGCCAACCGATCGCCGCCTTGGCGGTATGGCGGGGCAGGAGCGGGATCTGGTCGCCGGGGCGAATGTCGATCGTTCCATCGAAGCCTGGCCCGGGCCCGTCGTTGCTGCTGTTGGCCGATCCGTTGACCACCTCGGGGCTGCGATACGTTGCATCAAGATAGGCATAGCTTGCCGAGAACGTCCAATTTTGGACTTTGGCATCTGCTGACAATTCAATGCCTTGCCGCCGGGTCTTGCCGAAGTTGCGAAAGTATCCATAGCCTGATGCGTTGTCGCTGACGAACAGGATGTCGTCGCTGCTGTCGGTTCGGAATACGCTGGCGCGGGCGTGCAGGATGCCGCGCTGCACATCTGCGCGCGCCTCGAGCGTGCGCGCGATGACCTGCCGCAGCGGCGGGTCTCCGGCGAGTGCGTTGGGCAGCCGGCAGGGGCTTTCGGGGTCGGAGCATCCCAGTTCGATCGCCGACGGCGCGCGCGCCGCCTGGCTCCACGACAGCGTCAATCCGCTACCGCCGGCACTGCGGACATGGAGCGAAACTGCGGGGTTGAAGCGTTGGTAGACCGGGCTGCTGTCGAGCGATCCGGTGCCGCCACCCGGCGTGATGCGGTCGCGATTGCGGACGGCCACGCGGTCGTAGCGGCCGGCCAGATCGAGCGAGAAAGGCCCGCCGAGCGTCACCTGGTCGAGCGCATAGGCAGACAGCGTCGAGGTCGTGGCGTGGAGATCGACCCGCGCATCGAATGCGTTTTCAGAGTCCTGCGTGCCATCGGCGAAAGCCCCCGGCCCCGCAACTGCGGTCACGGTCCGATCGGGCATGAGGTATCCGAACTGGCTGGTCTGCCCGAAATCCGCAGTGCCTCTCACCCACGAGCCGCCCACGACCACTGCGTGTCCGATACTGCCGGTCTTCAGGTCGATCGCGGCCTCCAGGGTGCCGCCCCATTCATACTGCCGGGTGCGCGAGCGATTGAGGATGCCATTGCATTTCTCGTTGGGCTCGCTGTTGAGCAGCACGTTGGCAATGCAACGCCATTTGGGGAACGCGGTGTTGCCCTGCGTCTCACCCGACGTGGGGAAGCCACGGTAACCCGCCTCCGCCAGCGCTGCGCGCTCCGCCGCGTTGGGCTGATAGAGATTCTCGCCAAGGGCATCGTCGTTGACGTCACCGTTGAGCGTGCTGGTGCGGATCGTCCGCCAGAACGCATTGGCCCGCAGGGTCACGCCATTGCCGACCTGCCTGTCGGCGTTAAGCACGACCATGCCCATGCGGTTGCGGGTGGTATCGGGCGCGGTATAGATGCTGCGGCGATCGGCGGCGAGCAGCCGCATCTCCTGCAAGCCGTTCCCGGTCAGGTTCGTATCGGCAAAGTGGCCGGACAGCGCGACATGGCCGGCGGCATCGCTCCACCCCAGACGTCCGAACGCGCGCGTCGCCTCTGACGGCGACATGGCGCGCCAGCCATCTTCGTAGAAATGATCACCCGCCACGAACCAGTCGAACCCGCTTGCGGTAACGCCGCCCGCCTGGCCACGCACCGTGGTTCGACCGAAGGAACCGGCGCTGAGTTCCGCCCCGATGCCCGGGTCGCTGCGCCCGCTCTTGGTGCGCAGCACCAGCGCGCCAGCCAGCGCGTTGCGCCCGAACTGCGGAGCAGAGCCCGACACGAGGTCGACGTCGGCTATCGCATTGGTCGGAATGAGGTCCCAACTCACCACGTCGCCGAAGGGCTGATTGATGCGAACCCCGTCGAGATAGACCGACAGGCCCTGCGGCGTACCCAGCAGCGGCGAGGCCGTCAGTCCGCGATAGTTGACGTCAGGCTGCAGCGGATTGCCCTGGATCTCGTTGATCGTCACCCCGGGCGCTGTGCGGGCCAGATGCTCGGCGATGCTGGTCGCATGGGTCGCGGTCAGCGCCGGCGCATTGCCCAGTTCGTCCGCCTCGCCGGTCAGTGGCGTCGCGCGCACGACGATGTTCTCGGCAGCTTGTTCCTTAGGAGCCGGGGCGCCCGTATCGGCCTTCGCCCAGGCCGGGCTCGCCATGACCAGGAGCGACGCGCCCGCGCTCAACCATGCACCCCTGCTCATCATCTCCGCCCCTCGTTGTTCTTGTGGGGGAAAGGCTTAGCAGAGCCATGCCGCCGAAACCTGAGGACGGCCTCAGTCCGACCTAAGGTACAAGACGCAAGGCATACCCCTGCCCGCGATGCGCCTGGACGGCGAGGCCAGGCGCATCGTCGCCGGGTTCGGGCAGGCGCCGGCGAAGCGCGCTAATTGCCACATCGACCGCATTGTCGGTGATCACCGCGTCGGCGCCCCACACCCGGTCGACGAGCTGCGAACGCGAGACGATCCCGCCGCGCGCTATCGCCAGTTCCGTCAAAAGTGCGAAGGCCCGTGGCTCGAGCGTCAGTGGCGCGTCGCGCCAGGTCGCCCGGCCGCTTGCCCGGTCGATGCACAGTGCCTCCCACTTCACCGGTGCCGGTGCCAGCTGCTCGGAGCGGCGCACCATCACGCCGACCCGCGCCGCAAGCTCGGCAAAAGCGAAGGGCTTGGGCAGGTAGTCGTCCGCGCCAGCGGCGAACCCATCGAGCCGGTCATCGAGCGCCCCACGCGCGGTCAGCATCAGCAACGGCAAGCCATGACCGGCCGCCCGGATGGCGCGGCACAGTTCTAGCCCGTCGGCATCCGGCAAGCCGAGGTCGAGAACGATCGCGGCGATGGGCGCCTCGGCCAAGGCATCGAGCACCCCGGCCCCCTGGCGGAGCCAGCGAACCGCCAATCCCCGCGCGGACAGCCCCTGAACTACGGCCCGCCCGATGGCGACATCGTCCTCCACCAGCAATACGCTCATGCACGGTGCTCCACGGGCAGGGATATGTCGATCGCACATCCCCCGCCCTCGAGGTTGCGCGCGGTGATCATGCCGCCATGCTGTTCGACGACCCACCGCGCTAGTGCAAGCCCCAGCCCGGACCCGCCCCGCGATCGACCGGCGTCGGACTGGTAATAGGCATCGAAGATCCGCGGCAAGTCGGCATCCATGACCCCGGGCCCGCGGTCCGTGATCACGATCGTCGCACGCTGCTCCGGCGCGAGGGAGAGCGCCACGGACAACGCGGTGCCCTCCGGTGAGAACTTAAGCCCGTTTTCCATCACGGCCAGCAGGGCCTGCCGCAGCCAGCGCGCATCGCCGCGTACGACAGCCGGCTGGTCCGGTGCGGCCATGACGATCGTGACATCGACCGATGCCGCATACCTGCGCGCTTCGGCCACCGCGTCGGCCACGGCCCGGTGCAGGTCGAACGGCTCGTCGGCGAGTTGAAGCTGACCGTCTTCTGCCCGCGCAAGACCGAGCAGTTCGTCTATCCGGTGCGAGAGGAACGCCGCGCCGGCGACGACATGCGCCAACGTCTCGCGCAGGGACGACGTGGGAAGATCAGGCTGTTCAAGCGCGACCTCGGCCGCGCTGCGCAGGCCTGCGACGGGTGTGCGCAATTCGTGGCTGGCCTTGGCGAAGAACAGCCGCCGAGAGGAATCGACGGCCGCGATACGGGCCGTGCGGACCTCGACCAGCGCCTCTAGCGCGCGGTTGGCGCGCCACAGCAGCCATGCGCCGCACAATGCCGAGGCCAGTGCGACGACGGCGAGCAGCCCGGCGATCGTGAGGCTGCGCCGACCCGCCGCGGCCAGCGCATTGCGCGCCTCGACCACTTCGGCTGCCTCGCGCGCGGCAATCTTTGTCGCGAGATCCTGGATTACGGGCGTTCCGGCCGCCCTGCGCGCCAGTTGCTCGAGCCGCTCGGCATCGCGCCGTTCCGCCGACTGGGCCGGGGGGCCTGCCCCGTGCTCCAACGTGGCCTCGGCGATGATGAGATCACGATAACCCCGTGCCGCCGCATCGAGCGCCTCAGCCTGCGCCGGAGATGCGGGCCCGGCACGGCGGGCCAGAAACGCGATCTGCGCCACGGCGGCGGCCTGCTGCTCAGACAGACTGGCCCGGGCGAACTGCCGCTCGGCATGACGCGCGCTGGCCGCAAACGCGATCACCAGCAAGCCAAGCGCGACAACAAGCAGCGCGAACAGCCCGGCCAGCACCCGCGCCCGTGCCGAAATCGCGGAAAGCGGCGGGACAGGAGCGGATGAAGTGATCTCGGTCGGCATCGCGGCAATCATCGCCGGATCGGACAATTATGCCAAGGCCTCACACAGATAACCGCTGGCTCGCTGCCGCCACGGCGGATATGCCCCCGGCCATGACAGACGCCGTGCCGCCCCCAGCACAGGACATGACGCCTTACCTCGCCCTCGGCGGCGAACCGTTCGTCCTCGCTTTTTGCCAGCGCTTCTACGCGCTGATGGACAGCCTGCCCGAGGCGGCGGCCTGCCGCGCCGTGCATCCGCCGTCGCTGGAACGGGCGGAACAGCGTCTCTACGAATATCTGACGGGGTGGCTTGGTGGGCCGCCGCTGTACACCAGCCAATACGGACACCCGCGGCTGCGTATGCGCCATTTCGTCGCGCCGATCGGCCGTTCCGAGGTGGAAGGCTGGCTGTCATGCTTCCGCACGGCGTGGGACGAACTGGCCGGACCTTCGCCGCATGGCGATGCTGTCCTGCACCGTGTCGAGGCACTCGCCTGGCACATGACCAACAAGCCGGACACTGGCGAGGCCCCCTCGCAAAACTGATTTCATTGCATCGCAGCATCTTATGCCATCGAGGTCATGCAGATCGCTATGATCGTGGCCCTCGGCGTATCGGTGCACCGCAATATATGGTAGCGTCTAGCTCGCTCGAAGCGCAGGCATCCGGCGATTCACTACAGGGCAGTTGCTGGGAGGACATAATCTTGCAGCAGTTCAAGCACCTAAAGCATGCAGTCCTGTGCGCCATCGGTCGCCACAAGCCCGACCGCAGCCAGCGCTACGCCGAGCATGCGACCGAATATGCCCCGTGCCGTTACTGCGGTCAGAAGCTGCGCCACCACGGTCCGGGAGACTGGAGGGCCAGCTGACGCGCGGCTTTCAGGGCCGCGCCGCGTAGCGCCGGGCGAGCGTTGCGCAGACGAACAGCTGGGCTTGGTGGAACAGCATCAGCGGCAGGACGATCAGGCTCACCGCGTGTCCGGCGAACAGGATCGTCGCCATGGGGATGCCGCTCGCCATGCTCTTCTTCGACCCGCAGAACACGATCGTGATCTCGTCCTCGGTCGTGAAGCCGAGGCGCCGGCTGGCCACGGTCGTGATCACGATCACCAGCGCCAGGATCGCGAGGTCGATGACGAGCACGATGGCCAGATCGATCGGCGCCAGCTGCGTCCACACCCCGGCGACGACGCCCGCGCTGAATGCGGCATAGACCACCAAGAGGATCGATCCGCGATCGACGTAGCCGACCAGCGTCTTGTGGCGTGCCAAGAAGTCACCGATCAGCGGCCGCAGTAGTTGCCCGGCCACGAACGGCAGCAGGATCTGCATGGCGATGCTTTCAATCGAGCTCGCCGAAATCGCGCCCTCGCCCGAAGTGGGCAGGAGCAGCGCCGTCAGCAGGGGCGTAAGCGCCACGCCGATCAGGTTGGACAGCGAAGCACTGCACAGCGCCGCCGGGACGTTACCGCGCGCGATGGAAGTGAATGCGATCGACGACTGGACGGTCGAGGGCAGCAGGCAGAGAAACAGCAGGCCTACCGCGATATCGGGCGCGACGACGCGGGATGTCAGGTGCATGACGCCCAAGCCGATCAGGGGAAAGAGCAAGAAGGTGCTGAGGAAGACCACCGCCTGGAGGCGCCAGTTGGCGAGCCCCTGCCACACCGCCTGCGGCGCGAGCCGTGCGCCGTAAAGGAAGAACAGCAGCCCGACCGCGACCGTCACCGCCCCATCCGCAATCGGTACGCCCGCGCCGCGCGCCGGCAGGATGGCGGCCAATGCAATCGTGCCAAGCAGGAGCAGAAGGTACGGGTCGATCAGGTTGCGCAATGCGCGCATGGGAAATTCCTCGGCAGCGGCCACAAGGCCGGAAGGCGCCACGGGCCTTAGCCAGCAGGGGAGCGCCGGGCAACCCGGCAGGGATTGGCCGGCCATCCTCTAAATCCATACCCCCGTCATTCCCGCGAAGGCGGGAATCCAGTGTTTGCGGTGAACATGGCGATAGGCCTCTGGATTCCCGCCTTCGCGGGAATGACGAGCATGGGGGGGGGGGGATTTGTTTCCCCCCCCACAAATCCATCGGCTTCACTTCGAGCGGTCAAAAATGAACTGGTCACAAGCCGATAGCCGTCGCACCATGGCGCGATGACACCCCATCCCGTTCATTGCCGTATCATCGCCGCGATCTATGCCGCGGCTGGTGTGCTTCACCTCGCGCTGCCGCACCCCTTCGTGGCAATCGTACCCGCCTGGGTGCCAGCCCCTGCGCTGGTGGTGGCTCTGACCGGTGTTGCCGAACTCGCCGGTGCCATCGGCATCGCGCAGTCGCGCCTGCCGGGACTGCGGCGGGCGGCGGCGTGGGGATTGGCCGCCTATGCGCTGTGCGTCTGGCCGGCCAACGTCCAGCATGTGTGCAACGACCTGGCACGGACCGGCGGCGGCGGGCTGGGGCTGTGGTACCACATACCCCGGCTCGCGCTGCAACCGGTCCTGATCGCCTGGCCGCTATGGGCCGCCGGGATCCTGCGCTTCAGGCGGCGACCACCCTCTGGTCGATGACGCCGAAGGGCTGGTTGCCCGCGGCATCGGTCGCCGCCATCGTGACGGTATCGCCGATCGCCATGAACGTGGTCGCGGCCGCGCCCTGGTCGATCATCTCGATCGCACGACGCTCGGAAATGCAGGCCGAGCCGACGTCGCGACACGCGGCGTTCGACACCGTGCCCGAACCGATGATCGTGCCCGCCACGAGGTCGCGGGTTCGGGCAGCGTGGGCGACGAGTTCGGGGAACGAGAACGCCATCTCGCGTCCATTGGCATGGCCGAACGCCTGGCCGTTCCACGTCACGACGAGGTCGATGGCCACGCGTCCCTCGCTCCAGCCCTCGCCCAGTTCGTCGGGCGTCACGGCAAAGGGCGCCATGCTGCAAGCGGGCTTGGCCTGGACCCAGCCGAACCCCGTCTTCATCTCGACCGGGGCCAGCGCACGCAGCGACCAGTCGTTGATCTGGACGACCAGCCGGATGTAGCAGGCGGCCTCCTCGGCGCTGGTTCCCATCGGCACCGCGTCGACGATCACGCCGTATTCGCCTTCGAAGTCGATCCCAAGCGCCGGATCGGTGAACGGCACATCGTCGCGCGGGCCATAGAAGCGGTCCGACATGCCCTGATACATCAGGGGACGCTCGGTATCGATCGGGTCCATGCCGAAAGCGATCTGCATCAGCTCGCCATGGGTCGCGAAGGCAGACCCGTCGAGCCACTGCCAGCTGCGCGGCAGCGGCGCACGGATGTGTGCCAAGTCGATCGCTTCACCTTGCCCCGCGGCAAGGGCGGCGGCGACCGGCTCGAGATCCGCCTGGGCCGCAGCCCAGTCGCCCATCGCCGTCAACAGGTTGGGCCAGCGCGCGCCGGCGGGAAGCCAGCGGGCGCCGTCGGGCGAGACGACCATGAGCTGGCCATCGGGCGTGCCATCGGCACGGGTGCAAAGGCGCATCGTCTCAGTCCTCGAAGATGGCGACGGCGCGGGTCCAGCCCGCCGAAGCGCCCTTGATCTTGTGCGGGAAACAGCTGACGGTGAAGCCATGCGGCGGCAGGACCTCGAGGTTGTGCAGCTTCTCGAGGTGGCAATAGCCGATGTCGCGGCCGGCCTTGTGGCCTTCCCAGATCAGCGAAGTATCGCCGGTTTCCTTGACCTTCTGCGCGGTGTAGCTGAACGGCGCATCCCACGACCACGCATCGGTGCCGGTCACGCGGATCCCGCGCGAGGTGAGGTACATGGTGGCCTCGTAGCCCATGCCGCAGCCGATGTTGATGAAGTTGGGATTACCCACGGCCTTGCCGGCGGCGGTGTTGACCAGCACGATGTCGAGCGGCTGGAGATCGTGGCCGATCCGAGCGAGTTCCGCCTCGACGTCGGCCGCGGTTGCCACGTAGCCGTCGGGGAAATGACGGAAATCGAGCTTCACGCCGCGCTGGAAGCACCATTCGAGCGGCACTTCGTCGATCGTCATCGCCGGCTTGCCGCCGTCCTGCGTCGGGTGGAAGTGCCACGGCGCATCGAGGTGCGTGCCGTTGTGTGTGGTCAGCGTGACCTTCTCCGCCGCTGCAAATCCTGCCTCGTCGGGCAGGTCCTGCGCGGTGACGCCGGGGAAGAAGTGCCCCAGCTCGGTCACGGTCTCGCCATGCGTCTGGTATTCGATATGCGGACGCATGAACGGCGGATCGGTGATCACGTCGTTCTCGAGCATGATCGACAGGTCGACGAAACGACGGCTCATGCGCAGGTACCTCCCAGCGTCTCGGCAAACCAGTCGGACAACAGGTCGAGGCCATAGGCCATGTTGTCGGCACCGACGTGCTCGACACCGCCCTCGCGGCGGGTGAAGATCACCTTCTCGCGGCGCGGCGAATTGACCAGCTGGTCATAGAGATCATCGGCATAGCCGACGCTGATCTGGCGATCTTCCGCGCCATGGGTGACGAGGAAGGGAACCTTGATGCGGTCCATGTGGCCATTGAGGTTCATGTCGGTGCTGCGCTCGAGGAAGTCTTCCATCGTGTCGGCACCGAAAGCCCACATCACGTGCGCCCAGTAATGCGGCACAGGGTTTTCGCCCTCGCGCTTCATGCGCTTGTCCTGCACTTCGCGCCAGTTGTGGTTGGCACCCCACACCGCGCCCGACGCAAACCGCGGCTCGTAGGCGACGGCGCGCGGCGCGAAGTGGCCGCCGAGCGAGATGCCGGTCATGCCGATACGCGCCGGGTCGACTTCGGGCTGCTGCTCGAGCCAGTCGACCGCCTTCGACGCCCAGTTTTCGCTATTCGGGTCGACCGGCAGGTTCTGCAGGCGCAGCGCCTCGCCCGAGCCGGGCTGGTCGACGCAGAGCGTGGAAATGCCGCGGCGAGCCAGTTCCTGCGGCAGCTTGGTCCAGTAGAGCAGTTCCTTGCAGCTATCGAGGCCGTTGCAGAACACCACCACCGGCTTGCGGCCTTCGCCGGGCGCACGGGTGAACAGCGCGGGCATCGTGCCATTCGCCAGCGGCACTTCGACGCGCTCGCGATTGATTGCGCCCAGCTGCGTCGATTTGTCGAACGCGGCGCGCGCCTTGGCATAGGTTTCCTTGCGCCCCGGATGGCCGTGACCCTGCATGCGCTCCGCCGTGAACAGATAGAGCGAGGCACGCTCCAGCTTGTTCGAGGCGGAGAACATGCGGCCCTTGGCTTCGTCCTCCCCGGCCAGGTCCAGCAGCTTCTGGCCCATCTCGGCCCAGCGCGCCATGAACTGCGGCGTACCGGCATCGGCGCCGCTGGCCGCGGCATCACGGATCGGCTGGCACATGTCGATCACCTCGCCGATGCGGCCGCCGCTTTCGAGCGCGATCGCAACGGAGAGGTTCCAGATGTAGTTCGGGAAGTATTCGAAAAGAGCCATGGGATCCGTCAGGGTCTGGAGGAGAAGAGAAGCGCGTGCCGTGTCAGGCGGCAGCGGCCTCGAACAGGCCGGGGTTGGGCGCGGGATGCGGCAGCGTCTGCGGACCGCCGGTGCCGATGCCCCACTGGTCCATCACCAGCGGCGCGGGCACGTGGACCTTGTATTCGTGCGCGTCGAAATCGACCTCTTCCAACTCCGAGGTGTATTCGGTCACGAAGCCGCCCGGGGTGACGAAGTAGCTGAAGGTGTTGTTGCCCGCCGTGTGGCGCCCCGGACCCCAGCCGATGTCGATGCCCTTGAGCTTGAGGCGGTGCGCGCCGCGCATCATGTCGTCCACCGAGAGCATGTCGTAGGCGACGTGATTGAGGCAGGCCGGCCCAGGCAGGATGGCGATGCGGTGATGCGCCGAGCTGCAGCGCAGGAAGCACATGAAATCGCCGAGCCAGTCGGAGATCTTGAAGCCCAGAACATCGGTGAAGAACTTGACCATGTCCTGGTGCTTGGGGCTGTGCAGCACGATGTGGCTGATCTTGACCGGCAGGCCTTCCCAGCGGGCCAGCTCGCGCGCGGCGCCGGTGGCGACGTCGCTCGAGACTTCGAACTCGAGGCCGTCGGGCGAGAAGAAGCGGAAGCCGTAGCCGCCGCCGGGGCTCGTCAGGTCGCGGGGTGCATGGACCACGCGGCAGCCTGCGGCCTCGACCTTGGCGAAGAGCGCGTCGACGTCGGCGCGGGTGTCGGCCGACAGCGCGATCACGTCGATGCGGTTGGCCTCGGCCTTGCGCAGCTGGACGACATGGTGCTCGTCGTCACCGGCGGCCTTGAACCAGGCCATGTCCTCGGTCTCGCCGACCGGGTCGAGACCCCAGACATCGGTGTAGAAAGCCTTTTCGGCGTCGAACTCGGCCACACCGTAGCCCACGTAGCGAATGTCAGTAACGCGGCTCATGCGCGAACTCCTTGGATAAGATCGGATCAGATGGGTTGCGAGACGACGGCGAACATTTCTGCCGTGGCCTTGTGATTGTCGATCGGCGGTCCCTCGCCGATCTGGCCCTTGCAGATGGCCAGGCTGGATTCGACGATGTAGCGGCAGCGCTCGAAGCGGCGATCGCGGTAGGCGGTCAGCGCGGCGTCGACGTCCGCCGCCTTGCCGAGCTCTTCCGCCAGGACGATCGCGTCCTCGATCGCCATCCCGGCCCCCTGCCCCAGATGCGGCGTCGTCGCATGGACGGCATCGCCCAGCAGGCCGACGGCGCCCTTGTGCCACGGCCCGTCGACCAGCATGCCCTCGAGCGGGCGGTAGACCACGCCGTCGTCGTCGGTGATCGACTCGCCCAGCGCGCGGATCTGCTCGGAGCAACCGGCGAGCTTGCCGCGCATCGCCGCGGCGAGGCCCTCGCGCGGGTAGCGCGGGTTGCCCGGCTCGGGCGTGGTCACGAACATGTACATCGTGTCCGCGCTCATCGGCACGAGCCCCGCGCCGATCGGCCCGTTGTAGACCTGCAGCGCGTCGAGATCGGCCGGACGCGGGAAATTGTAGCGCCACACCGCCTGGCCGGTGAACTGAGGCCCGGCGATCTCGGGGAAGAGCGTACCGCGAACCTGGGAGTAGACCCCGTCGGCACCGATCACGAGGTCGTAGTGACCCTTGGTGCCATCGGAGAATGCGACGCCGACGCCATCGGCGGCGCTTCCGCCATCCGCAGGCAGGTCCGTGACCGTGACGCCGAGGCGCAGCGTCGCGCCGAGGTCGCGCACCGCGTCACCGAGCACGCGCTGCAACGCGCGGCGGCCGATGCCGACATTGGCCGGACGCCCGTCGACGAGGCGAGGCGACGGGACGCGCGCGACCTTCGTGCCGTTGGGCAGGAAGATCTCGACTGCATCGAAACCGCAGGCCGCATCGATGAACTGGTCGATGAGGCCCAGCTGTTCCATCGCGCGGACCACGTTGGCCTGCTGGATGATGCCGACGCCATAGACCGACCATTCGGGATCACGTTCTACCAGCGTCACGGCGTGGCCGGCACGACGAAGCGCCACGGCTGCGGACAGGCCGCCGATACCGGCGCCCACGATCAGGATGTTGCAATTGTCCATGGTTCATGCCGGACGGACCCGGCTCTCTCCCGAAGATTGTGATGGGCCCTATGTATGCCCCGCCCGTTCATCAACAAAACCATTTGTTTGGATCGAAGATCATTCACGAAGGAAATGGATTAGGACGGTTCACCCCGCCCGGTCGATCAGCGCAAGTCGACAGGTCAGGCTGCAGGCGAACCGGATGTTAACCCATGTTGCTGCAAGCTGCTGTACGGGCGGCTGCGTCTGTCCCCGTAATGAACGGTATGACTTCATTCACTAATGTCCGCGCATATTCCCGGCGGATTAGGCCATAGGGGCAGGGAATATGGCGATGCGGGCTGCGCGTGCCTGGCGTTGGTTTACACAAGTCGGCAGCGATCCCGCTTTGGCCGTGGCCCAGTCGATCAACCTGCGTCGGCAGGTCCCGCTGCTCTACGGCCTGCTGCTGATCAACTCGCTCGCCGTCGCCATCACGCATCGCCAGACGGCGCCGGCGACACTGACCATCAGTGCACCGGCTTTCCTGTTCACGATCACCATCATCCGCATGGTCAAATGGCTGCGCGAGGCCCGCAAGGGTCCGCCCACGCCGCTGCAGGCGCGCCAGCAACTGCGCACGATCACCGCGGTCGCCGGGCCGATCGCCCTCGCTTACATCGGCTGGTCCCTGGCCCTTGCACCCTATGGGGGGCCGTTCGAGCAGGCACACGTGGGGCTTTACATCTCCACGACGGTGATCGGCTGCATCTTCTGCCTCATCGTTCTGCCGCAGGCCGCGCTGATCGTCGCGCTCGCGGTGCTGCCCGCGTTCATCATCATGTGCCTCGTGCGCCAGCAGCTGACCTTCGTGACGCTCGGCATCAATGTCGCGCTGGTGCTCGTGGTGCTGCTGCGCGTGCTGTTCAACACCTTCGAATACTTCCGCCAGCAGATCCTGGCGCGCACCATGCTGGCCCGCCAGCACGAAGAACTGCAGCGGCTCAACGAGGAGAACCGGCTGCTCGCGCTGACCGACAGCCTGACTGGCCTGCCCAACCGGCGCCGCTTCTATGCGGATCTCGACGCCTGGACCGCCAGCCCGGACTTTCCCCCCTTTGCGGTCGCCGTGCTCGATCTCGACCGGTTCAAGCCGGTCAACGACACCTTCGGCCACAAGATCGGTGACCGGCTGCTGCAGGAAATCGGCACGCGGCTCCAGGCGAGCGCCGGTGCCGCCGCCCATGTCTATCGCCTCGGCGGCGACGAATTCGGGCTGATCGACTTCAACCCGGCCGCGTTCGACAAGACGTGCGAGCGCGTGCTTCAGCAGATCGGCACGCCAATGCGGCTGGGCGAAGTCGTGCTCTGCGTGGGCGGCTCCATCGGCATCGCGCATTTCCCCGAGGCGGGCGCGGGCGCGGCGGACCTGTTCGACCGGGCCGACTATGCCCTCTATCACGCCAAGCACGTCGAGGGCGGCGGGGTCTGCCTGTTCACTGCCGAGCTCGATACCGCCGTCCGTGCCGAGCAGGCCATCGACGTTGCATTGCGCGCGTGCCGGTTCGACGACGAGATCTCGATCATGCTGCAACCGATCGTCGAGCTGGCCACCGGGCGCCTGCAGGCGGTCGAGGTCCTCGCGCGCTGGACCAATCCGCATCTCGGCGAAGTATCGCCCACGAAGTTCATCCCGATCGCCGAACGCTCGAATGCCATTCACGGCATCACCCGCACGGTGTTCCGCAAGGGCCTCGACGCCGCGCGGCAACTTCCCGCCAATATCGAGGTGTCGTTCAACATCTCGGCCTGCGACCTCAATTCTGCGACGACGCTCGCCTTCATCCGCAGCGAGATCGAGGCCGCAGGCGTCGACCCGCGTCGCATCTGGATCGAGGTCACCGAGACCGCGGTGATGCGCAATGCCGAAGCCGCCGCGCAAGTCCTCCAGGCCTTTCGCGACCTCGGAGTCCGCGTGGCGCTCGACGATTTCGGGACCGGCTATTCGAGCCTCGGCTATGTGCAGCGCCTGCCGCTCGACAAGGTAAAGATCGACCGCAGCTTTGTCGCCGATCTCGACCGCGCCGGTGGCGGCACCGTCACAATCGCGGTCGTCACGCTGTGCCACACCATCGGGCTGCAATGCGTTGCAGAGGGGGTCGAGACCGAAGCGCAGCGCGCACAACTGTTCAAGGCGGGCTGCGAACAGGCCCAGGGCTTCCTGTTCAGCCGGCCGGTCGAACTGGCGGAATTGCGCACCCAGTATCCGGTCGTCGGCCACCGCATCGCCCATTCCGCGGCCGCCTGAGCGCTTGGCGCGGCCCGATGCGGCGTAAATTTCGGGCGATCCGCAGGTGGGCCGGACCCAACCGGCCACTTGCGGCTTTTGGGGACAGACAGCAGGCTGCAAACGCGTGCTGCTCCCCGAACATCGCCACAGGAGTTTTGCATGACCACCGATCTCGTCGCGGCCGCCCGCCAGCGACACACCGTCAAGGCCTATCAGCCCGGCCGCCGCATCAGCGACGAGGATTTCGCCTCGCTGTGCGAACTCATCCGCCTCAGCCCGTCCAGCGTGAACCTGCAGCCGTGGCATGTCGTCATCGCATCGACCGACGAGGGCAAGGCCCGCGTAGCCAAGGCGGCAGAGGGCGACTACAGCTATAACGGCCCCTCGATCCGCGCCTGCTCGCACGCCTTCGTCTTCGCCAGCCGCGTTAACGCCGACGAGGCCTTTCTCCAGCAGTTGCTGGACCAGGAAGAAGCCGATGGTCGCTTCGCGGCCGACCCGGAGGCGTTCAAGAGCCGCCAGCGTGCCGCTCGCAAGCTCTATACCGACATCCACAAGTTCGACACGCGCGACCTGCAGCACTGGATGGACAAGCAGGTCTATCTCAACCTTGGCCAGTTCCTGCTCGCCGCCGCAGTGCTCGGTCTCGACGCGACGCCGATGGAAGGCGTCGACCTCAAGGTGCTGGATGCCGAACTGGGGCTGCGCGAAAAGGGCTACACCAGCCTGTTCGTGGTGACGGTCGGGTATCGCGACGAAGAAGGCGATTACAACGCCAAGCTGCCCAAGTCGCGCCTCCCGCTCGAGACGATCACCACCATGCTGTGATCACCAGGCCCGTCAGATAGAGTTGATGTCGACGACGGTGGGGATCGTATCGTTGAGCAAGGTCACGACTTTGCGCGCGATGCGCCACGCCCCCCCCTCGTCGACGAGACGGTAGAGATAGCGCCCGAAGAAGCAGTCGCTACGGTTCATGCGAACATCGTGGCGATGGCAGGTGAAGGCCGCCGACACCTCCGCCACGCCTTCGGCCGCCTCGAGCACCAGGACATTGGTGACCTGGTGGACGACGCGCGGGAGCGGCTCCGACGCCACCGAAAGCCCGGACGTCAGGCGCATGACGCGGTCTTCGAGATTGCGGCGCCCCTTGTAATAGATCAGCGATAGCTCGCTATCGGGGTCCTGCGTCGTCGTGGTCTCGTCGCGCCAGGCCGGCATCCAGAATTCGACATCGGCCGTGAACAGCGCCAGCCAGTCGGCGAACCGGCCGGTGTCGAGCAGCAGCGCCTCGCGGTAGAGCAGGTCCTCGGCATCGGCCCGGGTGAGCGTCGCGGTCATGCGTCGTCTCCGCCGGCCATGCGCGCGGCCCATGCTCTATAATAGCTGTGATATAGCGTTTCGTCGCAGAGCTGCGCATCGGCCAATACGCTGCGCTCTGGCTGCATGCCCAGCACGTCGGAAAAGCGGTTGCCGCCCGCGACGCTCGCCGTCATGCCACGCGCATGGCCCTGCAACCAGGGGTTCACCGTGCCCGCGAACCCTGCCTGGCAATTCTCGTAGGACACCGTGTCGTCCGGCGTGGCCATGCCGGTGGGGTTGAAGAAGTCCTCGTACTGGCGGATGCGCTGGCGCCGCGCCGCCTTGCTTTCGCCCTTGGGCGCGATGCACCAGGTCCGCATTTCCGTGAGGCCGGGGCCGAGCGGGCGGATGACGCGCAATTGGCTCGATGCGTTTTCCGCCACCTGAAGATTGGGAAAGATCGTCAGGTTGCGCATGTTGAACATCCAGTCGCGCCGCGCCTCGCCATGCCGTTCCGCCAGAACTTGCGCACTTTCATAGAGCGGGATCGCCGGCGTCACCCCGAAAATGCCCCAGTTCAGCACGTGGCCGTGGGCAAAGCTGTAGCTGCCGCCCGCGACGCCTTGCGCCTCCTCTTTCCAGAAGTCGCTGCTCTCCCAGACCGAGGCGACGACATCGGCACTGATCTCCTGCTGCCGCCGCTCGAGCACGCGGATGTAGGACGGGTGCGCCGAGGTGAAGTGATAGGCGTCCGAGCAGTTCTCGAGCTGGAGCTTCCAGTTCGCGGCATAGGTAAAGGTCACTTGCCCCGGCACCAGTTCCAGCCCTTCCGCGCTCTGGTCGGCAACGAGATCGAGCAGGTGTGCCGCCTCGCCCAGGTATTCCGAGAGTCCAGGAACATCGGCGGAAAGGCTGCCGAACAGGAAGCCACGATGGCCGGCAAACCGCGGCAGTTCGGCGAGCCCATGGTCGTCCTGTGCAAAGGCCGCATCATAGCACCCGGCGCGCTGCCATTTGATCGCCTTGCTGCGCCCGGCGCTGTCGAAGCTCCAGCTGTGATAAGGGCATACGTGCAGCCGCGCGTTGCCTGCCTGCGTCTGCGCCAGCCTCGCGCCCTTGTGCGGGCAGGAATTGACGAAGGCGCGCAAGTGCCCCTCGCCGTCGCGCTGCACCAGGATCGGGACGCGGCCGGCAAAGGTCGTGAAGAAATCATGCGGCGCGGGCGCCTGCGACTCCATGCCGAGGAAGACCCAGCCCCCCTCGAAGAGCCGCGCCAGTTCGCGGTCGAACACGGCCTGGTCGGTAAAGATCGCGCGGTTGACGCGAAACGCGCCGTCCTCTGGGCGATCGTCGATGTAGCGGGTGACGTCCATGGCCCTGCCCTCCTCGCTGCTCAGTCGATCGCCGCTTCGACCAGCGTAGGCCCAGTTGCCTCCAGCGACCACGCCAGCGCAGCATCCAGCGTCGCCGCGTCGGTCGCCAGGCGCGCCGGCACGCCATGGCCCTGTGCCAGCGCGCAGAAATCGAGTTCGGGGAACTGGGTCCCGACGAGCTGCTGCATGCCGAAGTGGCGGCCGAAGCTGTGCAGCGCCTCGTAGCGCCGGTTTTTGAGGATCACGAAGCTCACCGGAACCTGCCACTGCGCTGCGGCGTGCAGCCCCTGGATGGCATACATCGCCGACCCGTCGCCGAGCACGGCGATGACCTTGCTCTGCGGCCGGGCGAGCGCCATGCCCACCGCTGCCGGCAGGCCGTGGCCAAGGCCGCCGCTGGCCGTTGTATAGAACGTGTCGGGCGCCACGATCGGCAGGTGCTCGTGCATCGGGCCGCGCGCCGACGGCGCTTCCTCGACGATCACGCTGTCGGGCGAACGGAGTGCGGCGAGGCGGTGCAGCACGTAAGCGTCGGTCATGGCCCTGCCGTCGGGCTGCGGCGCGGTTTGCCGGGCGGCGGGCCGCGCGCGCTCGGGCGTGCCGGTCAGCGCCAGCAGCGCGCGGACCGCCAAACGGGTGTCGGCAACGATGGCCGTGCCGACCGGCGCCCAGGCGGCATGGACGGGATTGTCGCCGATCAGCCAGACGTCGGTGCCGTCGGCGATATGCGGCCCCGCGCCTTCGACATGATAGAGGCTCATCGGCCCGCCCAGCGCCAGGACATGATCGTGGTCTGCCAGGGCGGCGACGATCGCTTCGCGCCCGGCCGTCAGGAAGCCGGCAAACAGGGGGTGATCCTCGGGGAAGCTGCAGCGCGCCGACATCGGGGCGACATGGACCCGCGCCTGGTGCCGCTCAGCCAGCGCCACGACCTCGTCCCATGCCCCATCGCGCGCGACACCCGCACCGACGACGATCGCCGGGCGCTCGGCCCGGTCCAGCGCGGCGGCGCAGGCCTCGATCGCGGAAGGGTCGACGCCACGCGCGGCATGCACGGTGCGGTGGTGAAACGGCTCACCGGGACGGTCCCAGTCGTCGATCGGGATCGAAACGAAGGTCGGGCCGTACGGCGGCTCCATCGCGACATGCCAGGCGCGGGCGATGGCCGCCGGGACGTCCTCCGCGCGCGCCGGCTCGCAGGCCCACTTGACGAAGGGCTGGGGGAAATCGACCGCCCGTTCGGCAAACAGGAACGGCTCGAACGGCAGGATCGAGCGCGCCTGCTGGCCAGCGGTCACGACCAGCGGGGTTTGGTTCTTGCGGGCGGTGAACAGGTTGCCCAGCGCATGGCCGACGCCGGCCGAGCTGTGCAGATTGACGATCGCGGCGCGCCCCGTGCCTTGCGCAAATCCGTCGGCCATCGCCAGCACGACGCTTTCCTGCAGGCCCATGACGTAGCGGAAATCGTCCGGGAAATCGCGGAACATCGGCAGCTCGGTAGAGCCGGGATTGCCGAACACCGTCGTCATGCCAAGCTCGCGCAGCAGGCCGATGGTGATGTCGCGCACGGTGGGCATCGCATTCTCCCGTTGGTGCCCGCTTATCGTCGGGCTGGGCGCACTGTGACGGCGCACCGCGATAGGATCAATTGCAATTCCGGCGCGAAGTCATACGCTGGATGCATGGAATTCGACGAACGCCAGCTTCGCGCTTTTCTCGCCGTCGCGGACACCGGCAGCCTCGGCCGTGCGGCGGCAGTGGTGAACCTGACCCAGCCTTCGCTCAGCCGACTGATCCAGGCGATGGAGCAGCGGCTCGGCCATCGCCTGTTCGAGCGGCGCAGCAAGGGCATGGCGCTGACCCCGGCGGGCGATGTCCTGCTGCCGCACGCCCGGTTGCTGGTGTTCGAGATGCGTGCCGCGCGTGACGAACTCGACGCGCTCAGCGGCCTGCGCCGCGGCGTCGTGCGGATCGGTGCGGTCGCCGCCGCGATGCGCACGCTCGTTGCCGAAGCGCTGGGGCGCCTGCTGGCCGCGCACCCCGCCCTCACCGCCGAAACCATCGACGGCGTCGACGGCGAATTGCGCGATGCGCTGCTCGAGCGGCGCATCGACCTTGCCGTCACGGCCGCGCCCATCGACCATCCCGAAGCCGAGTGCCTCGGCGCCTGTGCCTACAGCGACCAGTTCGGTGTGTTCGGCGCGGCGACGAACCCGCTTCCCGATCGGCCCGGCCTGAAGGCGCTGGCGAAGCAAGTCTGGACCATGCCCGCCGAGGGCGCTGCCCCGCGCCTGCAATTCGAAGCGGTGTTCCGCGCCCACGGCCTGCCCTCACCGACCGTCGCGGCCGTGACCGCCTCGGTCGAGACGATGATCGCGCTGAGCGCTGCGGGCCCGATGCTGTGCTGGTTGCCCTTACCGCTCGCCGCCGCTCACGTTGCCAACGGCAGCCTGCGCCGCTTCATCGTGCCCGAGATGGAGCCGGTGCGCCGCCTCCTGCTCTACAAGCGCCGCGCCGGCTTGCTGCCCGATGCGGCGCGCCAGTTCCTGCGGCACTTCCCGCTCGCGCCGTAACGCAGATCGCTGGTTGACCGATCGAAACCGGGCCGGGACACTCGCGCGTGTACGTACGGGAGCAGGTTCATGCACAAGCACATCGTCATCACCGGCGCCGGCGCCATGGGCTGCCTTCTTGCCGCGCGGCTCGCCCTTGCCGGGAACAGGGTTACGGTCGTCGACGTCGATCGCCAACGGCTCGACAGGATCGTCCGCGAGGGCATCGTGCTCGAGGACGACACCGGATTGCGCATCGCCCGGGTCGCGGCCGGCACGGCCGACGAGGTGACCGCCGATGGCCCTCAGGGACCGATCGACCTGCTCATCCTGATGACCAAGGGCATGCACAGCCGCGCCGCCGTGCGCTCGGTCGCGCACCTCGCCGCAAGCGGATGCTGCGCACTGACGCTGCAGAACGGGCTCGGCAATGCCGAGGTCCTGGCGGAAACCTTCACCCCCGATCGTGTCCTGTGGGGCGTGACCGACCTGCCCGCCGATCTCGACGGGCCGAACCGCGTCGTGTCGCATGGCGTCGGGCATATCCAGCTCGGCGGATGGACCGGGGCTGCGCAGGCCCATGCGGCCGCCATTGCCGCCATGCTCGACGCGGCCGGGCTCAACGCGGTTGCCGACGCGGATGTCCGCATCGCGGTATGGGAAAAGGTCGCGTTCAACGCCGCTCTCAACGCGCTGGCGACGATCACCGGGCTCACCGTCGGCGGGATGGACAGCCCCGAAGGCCGCCGTATCGCCGGCGCCGTCGCCGATGAAACCGTCGCCACCGCCGCCGCTCTCGGGATAGCGGTCGACCGCGTGCGGCTGCAGGCGCGCATCGATCATGCCCTGGCCCACCACCGCGCGCACAAGGCCTCGATGCTGCAGGATCGCCGGGCCGGCCGCGCGACCGAGATCGAATCGATCAACGGCGCTATCGTGGCACAGGCCGATCTTGCCGGTGTCGCGGCGCCGGTCACGCGCACGCTCGCCGATCTGGTCCGCATGGGCGAGCCTGGACGCACCTGACAGGCCAAACGAACAGGAAAATTTCACCGACAAACCGCGCTCTGAGCCCACGCTTGCGATTGCAAAGATAGCGCTATCATGCCATCGTTGTTGCAACGGAACATAAGCGAGGATGCCTGTCGATGAAGGATACCCAGAACGCACGCCGCGCGGCCGTGGCCCTGCGCCCCAGCGGCAGGCGCTCGCAGCTGGCTTGTGCGACTGCCCTGGCCGCGGCACTGATCGCGACGCCGGCCTGGGCTGCGGACACGCCCGCTCCGGGCGGCGCGCCGGCCAGCGCGTTCCGCGACCAGCCGCTGGTGTCGAGCATCTACACCGCCGATCCTTCCGCGCATGTCTTCAACGGCAAGATCTACGTCTACCCCTCGCACGACGTGCCGACCACGATCCCCGATGACGACCTCGGCAGCGAATATGCGATGCACGACTATCGCGTGCTCAAGATGGATCGCATCGGCGGCCCGGTGACCGTCGGCCCGGTCGCGCTCGACGTAAAGCAGGTACCCTGGGCGTCCAAGCAGATGTGGGCGCCCGATGCCGCCTACAAGAACGGCACCTATTACCTGTACTTCCCTGCGCGCGACAAGGCGAAGGACAAGCATGGCCTGGGCACGTTCCGCATCGGCGTCGCCACCTCGAAAAGCCCGATGGGTCCGTTCAAGGCAGAGCCCAAGCCGATTCCCGGCAGCTTCTCGATGGACCCGGCGGTGTTCACCGACACCGACGGCAAGACCTACATGTACTTCGGCGGGATCTGGGGCGGCCAGCTCCAGCGCTGGGCCAAAGGCACGTTCGACCCCAACGGTTCGGACACCGACCTGCTGCAGGACGACCAGCCCGCGCTGTCGGGCAAGGTCGCGCGCATGAACCCCGACATGAAGACTTTCGCCGAAAAGCCGCGCGATGCGGTGATTCTCGACGAGGCTGGCAAGCCGATCCTGGGCGGGGATCACGAACGCCGCTTCTTCGAGGCCTCGTGGATGTTCAAGCGCGGCGGCAAGTATTATTACACGTATTCCACCGGCGACACGCACTTCCTGAACTACGCCATCGGCGACAACCCCTATGGCCCGTTCCGCTATACCGGCCATATCCTCAGCCCCGTGCAGGGCTGGACCACGCATCATTCGATCATCGAGTGGGGCGGCAAGTGGTGGCTGTTCTATGCCGACAACCAGCTGTCGAACAAGAATCACCTGCGTAACGTCAAGGTGACGGAACTGACCTTCAACGCCGATGGCACGATCCCCACGATTGACCCGATGAAGGCGCGCTGAGCCGATGTTCCTGGGAATCGATATCGGCACCAGCGGGGTCAAGGCGGTCATCACCGCGAGCGACGGGCAAGTCGTGGCGCAATGCGCCGCAGCGCTCTCGGTCTCGCGCCCGCACCCGCTGTGGTCCGAACAGGCGCCCGACGACTGGGTCGATGCGACGAACCGTGCCGTGCTCGGCCTCGATGCCGGGTTGCGCCGCGCGGTGGCGGGCATCGGCCTTGCCGGCCAGATGCACGGCGCCACCCTGCTGGGGGACGACGACCGGCCGCTGCGCCCCGCGATCCTGTGGAACGACGGGCGCAGCCACGCCCAGTGCGCCACGCTCGAGGCCAACGAACCGCGCAGCCGCGCGATCACCGGCAACATCGCCATGCCCGGCTTCACCGCGCCCAAGCTGCAATGGGTGCGCGAGCACGAGCCGGAGATCTTCGCCGCGACCCGCACCGTCCTGCTGCCCAAGGACTATGTCCGCCTCGCGCTGACCGGCGAGAAGGCGAGCGACTTGTCAGACGCGGCCGGCACGCTGTGGGTCGATGTCGCAGAGCGCACCTGGTCCGACGCCATGCTGGCCGCGACGGGCCTGACCCGCGACCATATGCCCTCGCTCCACGAAGGCCCGGATGTGACCGGAACCTTGCGCGCCGAAGTAGCCGCGCAATGGGGCATGGAACCCGTCCCGGTCGTCGCCGGCGCAGGTGACAACGCAGCCGGCGCGCTCGGTGTCGGCGTCACCGGCGAGGGCCAGGGCATGCTCTCGCTCGGCACCTCGGGCGTGATCTTCGTGGCTGGCGATGCCTTCCGCCCCAACCCGGCGCGTGCCGTACATGCCTTCTGCCACGCGCTGCCCGGCGTGTGGCACCAGATGAGCGTGCACCTCTCGGCCGCCTCGTGCATCGACTGGGCCGCCAATGCCTGCCGCGTCGGCAGCCCGGCCGAATTCTTCGCGCTGGCCGAAAGCGCCGGTGCAGCCGCGGGGCCCGAGCTGTTCCTGCCCTACCTCTCGGGCGAGCGCACCCCGCACAACGACCCGCACGTGCGCGCCGCGTTCCTCGGGCTGGGCAACGAGACCACGACCGCGCGCCTTGCTGCCTCGGTGCTCGAAGGCGTCGCCTTCGCCCATGCCGACGGCATTGCCGCGCTGCGCGAGGCCGGCACGCAGATCGAGGAACTCGCGGTGATCGGCGGCGGCTCGCGCTCGCTGCACTGGGGGCATATCCTTGCCAGCGTGCTCGGCGTGCGCCTGCTCTATCTCGAAGGCGGCGAAGTCGGCCCCGCGCTGGGCGCCGCCCGCCTGGCCCAGCTCGCCAGCGGCGCTTCGGTCGCCGAGGTCTGCACCCGCCCGCCCGTGCGCGCCGCGATCGAACCCGACGCCGCGCTCGCCGCCCGCCTCGCCCCCAAACAGGACCAGTTCCGGCGCGCCTATCGCGCCCTGCACGATCTCCAGGAGAGCAACTGACCATGTCTGCCGACTATTTCGCCCAATTCGAAACCGTCCGCTACGAAGGCCCCGACGCCACCAGCGACCTCGCCTATCGCTGGTACGACAAGGACCGCGTGGTCTTCGGCAAGCGCATGGAAGACTACCTGCGCTTTGCGGTGTGCTTCTGGCACACCTTCTGCTGGCCCGGCAGCGACGTATTCGGCGCCGGCACCTTCGACCGCCCGTGGCTCAACGGCCCGCAGGACGAGGCAGCCGCCCGCGCCAAGCGTGAAGCCGCGCTCGCCTTTGTCGAAAAGCTCGACCTGCCGTTCTACTGCTTCCACGACGTGGACGTGATGGCGCCCGCCGAAACCATCGGCGAATTCCGCGCCAGCTTCGCGCGCGCCGTCGACCATCTGGAAGAACTGCAGGAAAAGCACGGCCGCAAGCTGCTGTGGGGCACGGCCAACCTGTTCAGCCACCCGCGCTACCTCGCCGGTGCCGCCACCAGCCCGCGTCCCGAGGTCTATGCCTGGGCCGCCAGCCAGGTGCGCGACGCGCTCGAGGCCACGCACCGCCTCGGCGGCGCCAACTACGTGCTGTGGGGCGGCCGTGAAGGTTACGACACGATCCTCAACACCAACCTCGCGGTGGAGCAGGAGAATTTCGGTCGCTTCCTGCAGCTGGTGGTCGAGCACAAGCACAAGATCGGGTTTGCCGGCACGATCCTGATCGAGCCCAAGCCGCACGAGCCGACCAAGCACCAGTACGATTTCGACACGCAGACCGTGTACGGCTTCCTCAAGCGCTTCGGCCTCGAGAACGAGGTCAAGGTCAACATCGAGGCCAACCACGCCACGCTGTCGGGCCACACCTTCGAGCACGAAATCGCCATGGCCGGTGCGCTGGGCGTGATGGGTTCGATCGACGCGAACCGCGGCGACCCGCAGAATGGCTGGGATACCGACCAGTTCCCCAACTCGGTCGAGGAACTGACCCTCGCGCTGATCGAGCTCGAGCGTGCCGGCGGCTTCACCGACGGTGGCTTCAACTTCGACGCCAAGGTCCGTCGCCAGTCGGTCGACGCGGCCGACCTGTTCCACGGCCACATCGGCGGCGTCGACGTGATCGCCAAGGCGCTGCTGCGCGCCGAGGCGGCTATCGCCGACGGCCGCCTCGATGCCTTCCGTGACGAGCGCTACGCCGGCTGGAAGGCCGAGCTGGGCCAGACCATCAAGGGCAGCGACCTCGCCGCCATCGCCGACCTGGCGATTGCGCAGGACCTCGCGCCCAAGCCGGTCTCGGGCCGGCAGGAATGGCTGGAGAACCTCATCAACCGGTTCTGATCCAACGACAAGAAGGGGCGCTGCGGCGCCCCTTCGCATAGAAGCACAAGAGAGGCTGTCCATGGTTCCCCCCTTCGTCCGCGCGCTCCTGCTCGCGGCGGCCGCCACCGGCGTGCCCGCCGCCCCCGCTCTCGCCGCGCCTGCGCTTGCCGATACCGACGCGCAGCGCCTGGCCCCCTATTTTGCGCCCGCCACCGCGACGCCGGCCAAGCCCGATGCCGATGGCTTCTTGCGCCGCTGGCTGGTGCTCGAACCGTTCGCCAAGCCCAATCGCACCAACCAGGGCTTCACCCGCGCCTACGTCCGGGACGCATTTGCCCAGACCACGCCGCCCGGCCCCGCGCTCGCCGTGCCGCGGGCCGGGCAGACCGTGACGATCGCCGGCCAGCGACTGCAATGGCGCGCACTCGACAGCCAGCTGTTCGATGCCAAGCTGTTCAACTTCGCGCAGGCGCTCGGCAAGACGACCTACGGCGTGATCTTCCGCGTCACGACCGTGGTCGTGTCGGACCGCGAGATCCCCGAGGCCCATCTGGCGGTTGGCTCCAACTCCGCATCGATCTGGTGGCTCAACGGTCGCGAGGCGACGGCGCTGTTCGGTGATCGCCGCATGGTGATGGACGATGGCGTCTCCCCGGCCGTCACGCTGCACAAGGGCCGCAACGTCCTGCAGGGCGCGATCATCAATGGTCCCGGCCTCAGCGACTTCTGCGCGCGCTTCGTCGACGCCGCTGGCCGCCCGATCACCGATCTTTCGATCACGCTGCGCTGAGCGCGGGAGAGCACCCATGAAAAAGCAGCTTCTGCTGGCATCCGCCATTCTCGGCGCGCTGTGCGCCAGCCCGGCCAGCGCGCAACTGGCGGGCGAACCGTTCATTCACGACCCCTCGACGATCGCCGAAAGCGACGGCCAGTTCTGGACGTTCGGCACGGGCGCGGGCGGTCTGGTCTCCCGCGATGGCTGGACCTGGCACCGCGGCGGCGAGCGTCCCGGTGGCGGCGTCGCGCCTGACGTGATCCACATCGGCGATCGCTACTACGTCGCCTATGCGGTCGGTGGCGGCGGCATGAACGGCGGCCACGCCAGCGACGTCAAGGTGATGTGGACGCACTCGCTCGATTCCAAGTCGCCCAGGTTCGGGTATCACGACGTCGGCGTGGTCGCCTCGAGCGATGGCAAGGAGCCGAACGACGCGATCGATCCCGCCTTCCTGATCGCGGACGGGCACCTGTGGCTGAGCTACGGCACTTACTTCGGCTATATCCGCATGGTCGAGCTCGACCCCGCGACTGGCCAGCGCGTGCCCGGCAACCAGCCCGTCGACATCGCGATCGACCTCGAGGCGACCGCGCTGATGCACCGCGACGGCTGGTATTACCTGCTCGGCACGCAAGGCACCTGCTGCGATGGGCCGAATTCGACGTACAACATCCGCGTCGGCCGCTCGCGCAGCCCGCTCGGCCCCTATGTCGACGATTTCGGTGTGCCGATGCTCAAGGGCGGCGGCAAGCTGGTCTGGGGTGCGCACGGGCGCACGTTCGGCGCCGGTCATTTCGGCCTGATCGACATGGGTGACGGCGTCGAGAAGTTCTCGTTCCATTACGAATCCGACCTCGACCGCACGGCGCGCAGCGTGCTCGCCATCCAGCCGCTGACCTGGCGCGATGGCTGGCCCGAGGGGCAGGAAAACCTGCGCGCCGGGACGTACGAGATCCGCTCGGCGCGCGGGACCGTGCTGGAGCTGGCGGTCGACGAAGTGCGCATGCCGTTCGACTGGAAACGCAGCGGTTTCTTTTCACCCGAAGGTCCTATCGAGCCCCTGCCCGCGCAGACGCTCGAGGAAAACCGCAAGACCTGGCCGACCGGCAACGTCGATGTCGATCTCGGCGACAACATGGTTCGTCCCAACCAGTTGTGGACGATCACCCGGGTCGCCGAGGCGGGCGGATACATGGGCTCGCCCTATGTGCGCATCACGGTCGCCGGCACGGACCGGGCGCTGGCCGTGACGCGTGACGGTGCGGTGATCACGGTGCCTGCCTTCACCGGCGCGCCCGAGCAGCTATGGCGCATCGACCAGCTAAGCGACGGCACCTCGCGCATCGTCCCTCGCACCACCCCCGATCCGCGCGCGCCGCTGGCACTGGCGGCGGTGGGCCGATCGACGCTGCGGCTGATGCGGTTCGACCCGCAGAGCCCGGCCGGGCGGTGGACGCTGCGACTTCCCTGACCCCCCAGACCCTCCCCATCAGCGATGGGGAGGCGTCAGGCGCTCACGCATACGACTGACGGAGCGCCCAACCCTCGCGCACCGACTGGACAAGCGCCGCGAAAACCCCATACGCTGGTATGATGAATTCAGAAGACCGAAACGGGGGCGGCAGCGTGAAGCGCAGGACCGGGGACTACGGCACCGAGCGGCCGGACAAGGCGCTGCGCCTGCACGGCTCGATCGCGCGCGACCTCGGCATCGCCATCGTGACGGGGCGCTATCCACCCGGGCATGTGCTGTCGAGCGAGGTCGACTTTGCCGAGCGCAACCACGTCTCGCGCACCGCCTATCGCGAGGCGATCCGCATCCTTGCCGCCAAGGGCCTCGTCGAAAGCCGGCCCAAAGCAGGCACGCGGATCACCGATCCGATCCGCTGGCAGATCCTCGACCCCGAAGTCCTCGCCTGGGCCTTCGAGGGCGAGCCGAGCCGCGCCTTCATCAACGACCTGTTCGAATTGCGCATGGTGATCGAGCCGGCGGCGGCGGAAATGGCGGCCAGGCGGCGAACCGGCGAACACCTGGCGCAGATGGGCCATGCGCTGGAGGAAATGGCGCGCCACGGCCTGACCACCCCCGCCGGCCGCGCCGCCGACCAGACGTTCCACATCACGCTGCTCAAGGCCGCGCGCAATGCGGCGATGCTGTCGCTGGCGAGCTCGATCGCCGCTGCGGTGCAGTGGACCACGATCTACAAGCACCGCAACAACAAGCTGCCGCGCGATCCCGTCCCCGATCATCGCCTGCTGTTCGATGCCGTGGCCAATGGCGATGCCCCCGCCGCGCATGCCGCCATGCGCCATCTCATCGAACTGGCCCTTGCCGACATCGGCCCGCTGGAAGACGCCGCCGACGAGCCAGCCGGCGGCTGAACGCTTGACCCCGAAGAAACCTCGGATTAACTCGTACATATAAGAACAGACGAGAGGTTTCTTCGTGCCAGCCCCCATCGCCGCCGCTTCGGCAACCGGCCTACCGGTGCCGACCAAGACCCACGCGCGCTCGCTGGCCCTGCTCGCCAGCCTGTTTTTCATGTGGGGTTTCATCACGGTTATCAACAACACGCTGCTGCCGCACCTGCGCAGCGTGTTCCAGCTCGACTATACTCAGACAACGCTGATCGAGTCCGTATGGTTCGTGGCCTATTTCGTGGCCTCGATCCCGGCGGCATTCCTGATCGAGCGGGTCGGCTACCGGCGCGCCATCGTGATCGGTCTCGCCATCATGGCCGTCGGATCGCTCGGCATGGTGCCGGCGGCGCGTCTTCCCAGCTATGGCGTCACGCTGGTCGCGCTGTTCGTGGTCGCGTGCGGCATCGCCCTGCTGCAGGTTGCCGCCAATCCCTTTGTCGCCGTGCTGGGTCCGGCCGAGACCGCGGAAAGCCGGCTGACGCTGGTCCAGGCGTTCAATTCGACCGGCACCTGGCTGGCGCCGTTCTTCGGCGGCTACCTGATCCTTTCGCGCACCAAGGGCGGGACCGCCGCTGCGGGCGCGGCGCAGCTGTCGCAGGCAGACCGCTATGCCGATGCTCTCGCGACACAGTTGCCCTATGTTCTCGTCGCCATCGTGCTGATCGCGCTGGCCGTGGTGTTCAGCCGCGTCCAGTTGCCCGAACCGCAAACCTCGCGCCACCGTGACGGCGAGCGGGTCAAGCGCAGCGCGCTGCTCGGCCACCGCAACCTCGTGTTCGGCGTGCCCGCGATCTTCATCTACCTGATCGCCGAGATCGGGGTCGCCAACCTGTTCATCAACTTCGTCTCGCAGCCCGCGATCGGCAATGTCAGCCAAGCCACGGCGTCGAACTACCTCACACTGCTGTGGGGCGGCATGGCCGTGGGCCGCTTCGGCGGCGCCTTCCTGATGCGCCGCCTGCCCGCCGACCGCGTCCTCGCCGGGTTCGCGCTCGCCGCCTTCGTGGTCATGGTATGCGCCGCCACGTTCCACGGCCCCGCCGCGATGTGGGCGCTGATCCTCGTCGGCCTGTGCCACTCGATCATGTTCCCGACGATCTTCACGCTCGGGATCAAGGGCCTCGGCCCGCTGACCGAGGAAGCCTCGGGGCTGCTGATCATGGCGATCTCGGGCGGCGCCCTCGTCGTCGTGCAAGGACGCCTGGCGGACATGTTCGGCCTGCAGCAGAGCTTCTGGCTGACCGCAGCGTGCGAGATCTACATCCTCTTCTACGCCCTGTGGGGGAGCCGCCCTCGCCCGGCGTGATCGCCCGCCAACAGACAAAAAGAAAACCCGCCGGGGCATCGACACCGGCGGGTTTCTTTATGACAGCTGGACAGCGGCGTCAGAATTCGAACGCCGGTTCCTTGATGACGGTGCCACGGTTCAGCGCCGCGTGTACGAGCTCGAGCGGCCGGGCATCGAAGTCGCTCTCGCCATGGCGCACCAGATCGGCGAAGCGCTGGTAAAGCCGCGCATATTCGCCGTCGCTGGGAACGTCGACGGACTCGCCATCAACCACGAGCGTGTGCCCGCCTTTCCCCATCGCGATCGTCCCCTTGTTGGTGGCGATCACGATGTCCCAGCGATTGATCCCTTGATACAGGAAATCGAGGTCGAGCCGCACCGGCGCGCCGCCGTCGAGCCGCATCGCCACCTGTGCCTTGATCGGCGCGCCGCGGTTTTCCGGGATGCCGAGGCTCGCCTGCTCCACCGCCAGCGCGCCGGGCAGGATGCGCGTAAGGATCGAGACGGCGTTGATCGCCGGATCGAAGACTCCGAAGCCCGTGGCCTCCATCAGCCATTCCTGGCCCGGGTGCCAGTGGCGCACGTCTTCGTGCCAGGTCACGTCGATCGCCTCGACCGTGCGGGTCTTGAGCAGGTCCTCCACCCGATCGACGGGGCCGGTCTCGCGCGAATGCCAGGCAGCAAACAGCGTGCGGCCCTGCGCGCGTGCCTGCTCGGCCAATGCGGCGGCCTCGTCGGGCGTCAGTGCCGGGGGCTTCTCCAGCATCACGGCCAGACCCGCAGCCAGCGCCTCGCGCGCCAGCGCGGCGCGCACCACCGGCGGCGTGCAGATGCTTACCGCGTCGAGTTTTTCCGCGGCGAGCATGGCGCCGAGCGTATCATGCCGGACGACGCCATCCACGCCGCCGTGCGGGTCGGCGACCGCGACGAGTCCAAGACCCGGCGTGCCGGCAATGGCCGCAAGGTGCTGATCGTGAACGATCTTGCCCGCGCCGACGAGACCCAGGCGGATCGGACGATCAGCCATGACTCAGAGCACCGCCACGCGGGCCAGGCCTTCGTCGTCTGCACGTGCCAGCGGATTGGCGAGCGGCAGGGTGAAGGCATCGGCGCTGATCTCGAACACGTCGCCGGGCTGCGTTTCCACCCCATCGGCGCACGACAGCGTGCCGGTGCCGAAGAAATGGATGTGGACGAAGCCGGGACGCCGGAACAGGCCATACTTGAAGTGATGGTGCTCGAGGTTGGCGAGCGTGTGGCTCATGTTCGCCTCGCCCGACAGGAAAGGCTTCTCCCAGATCACCACGCCGTCACGGCGGATGCGGCTGGTGCCCTGCACGCTGGCGGGCAGTTCGCCCAGCAGCAATTCGGGCGCGAGCGCGGCCTGCCGCAGCTTGGAATGCGCCAGCCACAGGTAGTTCTGGCGCTCGGTCACGTGGTCGGAGAACTCATTGCCGAACGCATAGCCGAGCCGATAGACCTTGCCGTCCTGGCCGACGTGATAGACGCCGGCGATCTCCGGCTCCTCGCCGCCATCCTCGGCAAAGGCCGGCATGGTCAGCGCTTCGCCGCTCGCGCGCAGGATCGAACCGTCGCCCTTGTAGAACCATTCGGGCTGGGCGCCGACCGCGCCCTCCGCCGGCTTGCCGCCTTCGAGACCCATCAGGAACATGCGCATCGAGTCGGTCGCCTGGCCCGCCGAGGCGGCCTTGTGCATCTTGTCGCGACCCTCGGCACTGCCGAGATGCGTGAGGCCGGTGCCGGCCACCTGGACATAGGCCGGATCGGCATGGTCGATGGGCAGCAGGAGCGTGACAGCCGACAGGTCGACAACCTCACCGGCCTGCGCGGCGGCGAGCCCGGCAAGGGTGGTCCCTTGCGCGATCGCCTTCCCGGCAAGCTCGAGCGTGGTGGTCACGCCATCGACGCGCCGCGCGGTTCCGTCGGCCGAGAGTGCGGCGACCCCGCGCGTGCCGTCTTGCGCGAACTGGACCAGCGAACGCACGCTCATGCGGCCACCCACGTGCCGTCGATGCGGCGCGGCAGATGCCAGGGGTTCGCGTCCTGCAGCGCGGGCGGCAGGATCGCATCGGGGATCGACTGATAGCACACGGGGCGCAGGAAGCGCGTCATCGCCAGAGTGCCGACCGACGTCGTGCGCGAGTCCGAGGTGGCGGGGAACGGGCCGCCATGGACCATGGCGTGCGACACCTCGACACCGGTGGGCCAGCCATTGGCCAGCACGCGACCGACGCGGTTGCTCAGCACCGGCAGCACTTCCGCGGCCAGTGCGTTGTCCGCCTCGCGCATATGCAGCGTCGCGGTCAGCTGGCCTTCGATCGTGGCGAGCAGCGCCTTGAGTTCGTCGTGGTCACGCGCGGCGACGACGACCGAGCTCGCGCCGAACACTTCGTGGCCCAGCGCGGCGTCGGCCATGAATTCGGCAGCCGAGGTCTTGAACAGCGCGGCGGTGCCGGCGGTCCCTTCGCCCGGCAGGCCGACGGCGACCTGCGTGGCGGCGGGGTTCTGCTCGAGTGCGGCAACGCCCTTGGCATAGGCAGCAGCAATACCCGGCGTCAGCATGACCTGCGGCACGGCGCAGCTGACGGCATCGGCGGCTGCGGCGATGAAGCGGTCGAGATCGGGGCCATCGAGCGCGATGACGAGGCCCGGGTTGGTGCAGAACTGGCCGCTGCCCATGGTGAGCGAGGCCACGAACGCCTTGCCGAGGCCCTCGGCATCTTCGGCGAGCGCGGCAGGCAGCAGTACGACCGGATTGATCGCCGAAAGCTCGGCATAGACCGGGATCGGCTGCGCACGCTTCTGCGCGAGTTCGACCAGCGCCAGGCCACCGCCACGGCTGCCGGTAAAGCCAACAGCCTGGATGGCGGGATGTGACACCAGCGAGCCGCCGAGGTCATGCGTCGTGCCGGGCAGGTACGAGAACACGCCCTCGGGCAGGCCCGACGAGACGACGGCCGAGCGGATCGCGCGGGCGACCAGTTCGCCGGTGCCAGGGTGCGCCGGATGGCCCTTGACCACGACCGGGCAGCCGGCGGCGAAGGCCGAGGCGGTGTCGCCGCCGGCCACGCTGAACGCCAGCGGGAAGTTCGAGGCGCCGAACACCGCGACCGGGCCGAGCGGCACGTTCATGCGGCGCAGATCGGGGCGCGGCAGCGGCTGGCGATCGGACATGGCCGGGTCGATCGTCACGTCGAGCCAGCGGCCTGCACGCACTTCGGCGGCGAACAGGCGTAGCTGGCCGACGGTGCGGCCACGCTCGCCTTCGAGGCGCATGCGCGGCAGGCCAGACTCGGCCATGGCCGTCTCGATCAGCGCGTCGCCGATGGCGAGAATGGCCTCGGCAGCGGCCTCGAGGAACGCGGCGCGCGCCTCGGGCGTGGTCGCGCCGAAGGCCGGGGCGGCGGCGGCGGCAAGGTTTGCCGCGCGGTCGACTTCGGCAGCGCCCGCTTCATAAATCGCAGGACCGAAGGGCTGGCCGGTGGCGGCGTTGAACGCCTGGAAGGTCGACGAGGTGGTGACGTCCTCGTTGCCGATGAGAATGGAGCCGGTGACGGTCATGGTCCTGGATTCCTGGATTGCGTCGGGAGGGGGACGGTCCCATTCCGCCGTGCGATCATGCCGGCGGAATGGGATATTCGCATTACAAATGGGTCGTCAGTGGTTGTCGCGCGGCAACCCGCGTTCCTGGGCGATGCGCTGGTACTTCTCCGCGCCCTCCAGGATCATGCCGGTGCCCATGTCGCCGACCATCGAACGCTGGATTTCCTGCCACGGGGTCTGGCTGGCCGGATAGGCATAGCCGCCCGCCGCGGCCAGATCGGCCTTGCGCTGTGCCAGTTCCTCGTCGGAAATCAGCACGTCGGCCGTGCCCTTGCCCAGGTCGATACGCACGCGGTCACCGGTGCGCAGCAGAGCGAGCCCGCCACTGGCCGCAGCCTCGGGGCTGGCGTTGAGGATCGAGGGGCTGCCCGATGTGCCGGACTGGCGACCGTCGCCGATGCACGGCAGGGCGCGGATGCCCTCGCGCAGCAGATAGGCCGGCGCACGCATGTTCACCACTTCGGCCGCACCCGGATAGCCGATAGGGCCGGCGCCGCGCATGACCATCAGGGTGTGCTCGGTGATACCGGTGGCCGGATCGTCGACGCGCGCGTGATAGTCCTCGGGGCCGTCGAACACCACGACCGGGCCTTCGAACGCTTCGGGATCGGCGGGGTTCGACAGATAGCGGTTGCGGAATTCCTCGCTGATGACGCTGGTCTTCATCACTGCGCTGTCGAACAGGTTGCCCGACAGGACGATGAAGCCGGCGTTCTCGACCAGGGGATCGCCGAACGGACGAATGACCTTCTCGTCCTCGATCATGGCACCACGGCAGTTGTCGCCCATGGTCTTGCCGTTCACGGTCATCGCATCCTCGGCGATGAGACCCTGCTCCATCAGCTGGTTGACCACGGCCGGCACGCCGCCGGCGCGGTAGTAGTCCTCGCCGAGGTATTCGCCCGCCGGCTGGAGGTTGACGAGCAGCGGCACGTCATGGCCGTGCTCCTGCCAGTCGCGGACATCGAGTTCCACGCCCATGTGGCGGGCGATGGCGCACAGGTGGATCGGCGCGTTGGTCGAGCCGCCGATCGCGGAATTGACCTTGATCGCATTGAGGAACGCGTCGCGCGTCATCACGTCGGACGGCTTGAGATCCTCGGCGACCATGTCGACGATGCGCTTGCCGGTCAAATAGGCCACTTCCTGGCGATCGCGATACGGCGCGGGGATCGCGGCGCTGCCGGGCAGGCTCATGCCCAGCGCCTCGGCGAGCGAATTCATCGTCGTCGCCGTGCCCATGGTGTTGCAGTAGCCGGTCGACGGCGCCGACGAGGCAACCAGCTTGATGAAGCCGGCATCGTCGATCTCGCCGCGCGAGAGCATTTCGCGTGCTTTCCACACGATCGTGCCCGAACCGGTGCGCTCGCCCTTGTGCCAGCCATTCAGCATCGGGCCGACCGACAGCGCGATCGCCGGGATGTTGACCGTGGCGGCCGCCATCAGCGCAGCGGGCGTGGTCTTGTCGCACCCGATGGTCAGCACCACGCCGTCGAGCGGATAGCCATAGAGCACTTCGACGAGGCCGAGGTACGCCAGGTTGCGGTCGAGGCCGGCGGTCGGGCGCTTGCCGGTTTCCTGGATCGGGTGAACCGGGAATTCGAGGACGATGCCGCCCGCCTCGCGAATGCCTTCGCGCACGCGCTCCGCCAGCACCAGGTGGTGGCGGTTGCAGGGGCTCAGATCGCTGCCGGTCTGGGCGATGCCGATGATCGGGCGCCCGCTGCGCAGTTCCTCGAGGCTGAGGCCGAAGTTCAGGTAGCGCTCGAGATAGAGCGCGGTCATGTCGATGTTTTCGGGATTGTCGAACCAGGCGGCCGAACGAAGCTTGCGAGTCATGGGTTCACCGTCACGCGATAGATCATGGTATGGGAATAGGGATGCTGGGCATCGATACGGGCCGAGCCGAACGCCGGTTGATTCGGCGTATCGGGGAACTTCTGCGGCTCGAGGGCGATGCCATCACCCATGCGATAGAGATGGCCGTTCTTGCCGCGGATCGTGCCATCAATGAAGTTGCCGGTGTAGAACTGCACGCCCGGCTCGGTCGAGAGAACCTCGAGCACGCGGCCCGATTGCCGATCCTCCAGCTTGGCCAGCAGCTTGGGCGTCTTGGTCAGCCCGGCATCGATGGCGAAGTTGTGGTCGTAGCCATGGCCGGCGACGATCTGCGCATCGCGCGCATCGCGTAGGCCCTCGGCCACGACGCGCCCTTTACGAAAATCGAACGGCGTACCATCCACGGCGCGCAATTCCCCTGTGGGGATCAGCGCGGCGTTGGCCGGCGTGTAGTGGCCAGCCGGGATCGTCAGCACTTCGTCCATCGCATCGCGCTGGCCGCCCTCGCCCGCGAGGTTGAACAGGGCGTGATTGGTCATGTTGACGATGGTCGGCTTGTCGGTCGAGGCTCCAAACGCGATCTGCAGGTTGCCGGCCTCGTCGAGCGAATAGGTCACCGTCACCTTGAGCGTGCCGGGATAACCGCTGTCGCCATCGGGGCTCACATGGCTGAAGACCACCGACGCCACCGGGCCTGACGAGACCTTGTCCACGGTCCACAACTGGCTGTCGAAGCCCTTGCCACCGCCATGGAGGCTGTTGACCTTGTCGTTGAGCGGGAGCTGGTACGTCTTGCCGTCGAGCACGAACTTGCCCCCGGCGATGCGGTTGGCATAGCGGCCTACGGTGACGCCGAAAAAGGTCTGGCGCGCTTCGTAGGCGCCGCCGTCCTCGAGGCCGAGAACGATGTCCGCGACCTTGCCGGCGCGATCGGGTGCCATGAACTTTTGCAGGGTGGCGCCAAAGGCCAGCACGCGCGCGGAAACCCCGTGGCTGTTCGAAAGCACGATCGCCTCGACCTTGCGCCCGTCGGCCAGCGTGCCGCCGTCCTCGCGCTGCGCCGTCGCGGCCCAAACATTTGTCGAGACCAGCGTGGCCACCATGGCCAGCCCGGCCCATCCCTTGCGATTCATGACACGCTCCCTTGCGGGTGGTTGGCGCTTTGTAATCATACCGGACGCTCGGTCAGAACCCGGTCTCGATCGGCAAATGGCCTTCAACCACCTCTGTTTTGTTGAAATTTCACCGATCTCGGCCGCGAGCGGACGCCCGATCGACGCGTTATTTACTCGTACATAATCCGCAGTGCCGAAAACTTCAAGCGTGTTGGGGCCGGGAACCCCACGCAGAAACGGGGCGATAGTCTTGCTACCGCCCCGCCCTGAATCCTGCGAACTCCCGCCCCAGAGCCTGCCTTAAAGAGGCAGGTCGACCGCGTGATCCACCGTGAACCCGCTCGAAACCGCCGGCAAGCCGCTGTCGGGCTGGCCGCCACCCAGCGACAGTGCATACTTGCCCACGAACACCTGGCGGCGCCCGTCCTCGGTCACCGCCGAGAGGTCGCGCGGGCTGAGGTCGAGTGTTACCGTCCGGGTCTGTCCCGCCAGGATCGACACGCGCTGGAAGCCGCGTAGTGCGATCCGCGGGGCGCCCGGCAATTGCGGCACGGTGAGGTAAAGTTGCGCCACTTCGTCGCCGTCACGCGCGCTTGTATTGCGCACGTCGGCGGTCACGCGGATACCGTTCGCAGCATCGCCGCCCACCGGCGCAACCTTGAGGTTGGAATAGCTGAACTTGCTATAGCTCAGCCCATAGCCGAAGCCGTAAACCGGCTTTCCGGTGAAGTAGCGATACGTGCGGCCGGCCATGCCGTAGTTGTCGAAGGCCGGCAGGTCCTTGACGTCGCGATAGAAGGTCAGCGGCAGGCGGCCGGCCGGATTGACCTGGCCCGACAGGACCTGCGCCACCGCAAGACCGCCGGACTGCCCCGGATACCATGCCTCGACGATGGCGGAGGCGTTGTCCTTCGCCCAGGCGAGGTTGATCGGGCTGCCGTTCATAGTCACGACGGCCAGCGGCTTGCCCAGCCCCTTGGCCTTCGCCAGCAGTTCGCGCTGGTCCGCCGGCAGTTCGAGCGAAGTCTTGTCCCCGCCCTCGAAGCCTTCGATCTTGAGCGGCATTTCCTCGCCCTCGAGTTCGGCGGTCAGGCCGACGACCGCAAGCACGACATCCACGTTGGCGGCGGCCTTGGCCATCTCGCCATAAGTGTCGCGCGAGACGCGCTTCCAGAACAGCCCCGGCGAGGCTGCGCCGCCGCCCGGCATGTCGAAGTGCATGCGATAGCGCTCGCCCTTGCGCAGGTCGACGTCGACAAATTCGGGGCGCTCGCCCCACAGCGAATAGTGGTCGGACTTCACTACCGGCTTTCCGCCGACCTCGAGCGCTCCCTTGGCCGCCGTCACGCCGAGGCGATAAGTGCCGGTCTCGGGCGCGACAAAGTAGCCGTCCCATACGACCTGGTAAGCGTCTGCGACCTGCTTGAGTTCGGAAGCACTCGTCGCGAGGTTGCTTTCGATCCGCGTCACCACCGGCTTTGCGGCATAGCGGCGCTGGTCGCGCGGCTGCTTGGGGTCGATCGCGTTGTAATAGGCGGCGCGCAGGCCCGGCTTGCCGTCCGGGGTCACGAAGTGGCCATCGGGCACGAGATCGCCGTCGGTGATCGTCGGTGCAAAGGGCACATGGGTGATCGTCGCCTGCGGGAATGCCTTGCGCAGCCCGTCGAGCACCGAGATCGGCGGCGCGCTGGCGGCGGACGAATAGTTGCCGCGCAACACGCGCGTCGCATCGGCCAGCGGACCGACGACGAGGATGCGCGCATTCGGGCGCAGCGGCAGCACGCCATCGTTCTTGAGCAGGACGAGGCTTTCGGCGGCCGTGCGCAATGCCAGCGCCTGGTTGGCGGGCGTGCCGATCGCGCTGACGGGCACAGGCCCGGACTTGCGCGCCGACAGGCCCGGCAAGTCGCCATTGCGATAGCGCGCAGAAAACAGCCGGACCAGAGCGCGATCCATGTCGGCTTCGGTCAGCAGCCCGCTCTTCAGCGCCGCGACATAGCGATCGCCCAGCCCCTTGGCCTCGCCGATCGTGCCGGTGTGGCACTCGTTATCGACGCCGGTGCGGAACGCGATGGCGACGCCCTCGGCCGGGGTCGTCGCGTACTTGTGGTGATCCGAGATGTCGACGACCGCGTCGCAGTCCGACACGACATAGCCCTTGAAGCCCCAGGCGTCGCGCAGGTGTTCCTTGAGCAGGAGGTTGCTGGCGCAAGCCGGCTGGCCGTCGATGCGGTTGTAGGCGCACATGATCGAGCCGGCCTTGGCATCGACGATCGCGGCACGAAACGCGGGGAGATAGGTATCTTCCAGATCGTGCGCGGAGACGAAGACGTTGGCGACGTGGCGCGTCGATTCCGGGCCGGAATGGACCGCGAAGTGCTTGGGCGTGGCGACGACGTCGGGAAGATCGGGGTTGGCGCCCTGCATGCCGGTGATGAAGGCAACGCCCATGTGCGCGGTGAGGAACGGATCCTCGCCATAGGTTTCCTGGCCGCGGCCCCAGCGCGGATCGCGGTAGATGTTGATGTTGGGCGACCAGGTATCGAGGCCCGTGCCGATCTTGCCGAGGTGCCCGGTCGCACGGCCAAGCGTGTGCAACGCGCGGACCTCGACGCTGATCGTGCCGGCGACATCGTGGATCAGCGCAGGGCTGAACGTCGCGGCAAGGCCGACGGGTTCGGGGAAGTTGGTCGTCGGCACCGCGCCGATCGCGCCGTGCAGCGATTCGGTCCACCAGTTGTAGGCTGGCACGCTAAGCCGCGGGATCGCAGGTGCGACGTTGACGAGCTGCCCGACCTTTTCCTCGGTGGTCATCTTCGCGACGAGGGCGGCGGCCATCCCGTCTGCTTCGGCGACGGCGGCGCTACCCTGTACAGGCGCGACGGACTGCGCCGCAACGACCGACGGGGCGGCAGCAAGAACGGCGCTGCCCGCGAGAAGCGCGCAGGCAAGGCCGGTACGCCGGGTCCGAAGTCGCGACGGGATGCGGAATGGGGACAAGGGGAACTCTCCTGCGGTGCGGGGGGCGTGCCGGCGAGCGGAGGGACGCTCGCCGGCTCGAGATACGATCGCACGGAGGCGACCGGAGGGATCAGATCGGCTGGAGGCCGTATTCGACGATCTTGCTGATGAGGTCGCGATGGCGCGGCAGACGGGTCAACAGGCGCTGCGTGCCGTCATGGTTTTCGCGGAAGGCGCGCTCGGCCTCGCGGGCGTCGTTCGCCAAGTGCACCTTGTTGACGGCCGTGCGGAAGCCCATGCCGTAGAGCACGTATTGATAGGAGGCCGAGGGGAACACCTCGTCGACCCGGTCGAACTCTTCGTGCTGCCACGGCGACTGGTACGACCAGAGCTTGAGCAGGTCCTTCAGCCGGTCGGGAATGCTCGCCGGATCCATGTTGTCGCGCCAGAACTTGGTGTCGCGGCGCTGGCTGAGGACGTAGTGCAGCTTGAGGAAATCGACGATGCGGCCCCAGCGATAATGGGTCTTCTCGTTGTAGCGGCGCGAGACGATGTCCATCACCTCGCGGCAGGCCGGCATCTGATCGGCGATCATCCGCGCCGACAGTTCGATCAGCACGATCGCGGAGGCCTCGAGCGGTTCGAGGAAGCCGGCCGCCATGCCGACCGCGACGCAGTTGTTCTTCCAGAACACCTCGCGATGGCCGGCGCGGATCTTGATCTTGCGCGCCGTCAGGTCGCTGGCGGCCGGGCCGACATAGGCGCGCAGCTCGGCCTCGGCCTCGTCTTCCGAGATATGGCGGCTGGAGAAGACATGCCCGACGCCGCGGCGGGTCGGCAGACCGATGTCCCAGATCCAGCCCGCCGATTGCGCGGTGGAGATGGTATGGCTGGCGATCGGGCTGTCGGGTGCGGGATAGGGCACCTGCATGGCAAGCGCGGTATCGCAGAACAGCACGTCGCGCAGTTCGCGGAACGGCACGCCGAGCGTGCGATCGAGCAGCAGACCGTGCATCCCGGTGCAGTCGATGAAGAGATCGCCCTCGATCTCGCCCGCCGGCATCGTCAGGAGCGAACGGATGTCGCCATTGTCGTGCTGCGTCACGTCCTGCACGTCGGCGGGCACATAGCGCACCCCCAGCTTCTGCGTGCAGTGGCGCTGCATGAACGGGGCGAACTTGCCCGCGTCGAGATGGTAGGCGTAGTTCTGCTGCCCCTCGAACTCGGCGGTGCCGATCGTCTTGGGCGCGAGGCCCTCGTCACAGACCTGGCCCTGGGGGCAGACCGCGTCGCAGAAATTGGCGTTGCTTTCGCCGGCCAGCCAGTGCGGCGCCAGATTGATCTGGCCGAACCGCTGCGGCAGCACGAGCGGGTGGTAATAGGCGTCGTCCTCGGCGCCTGTGGTCCACTTGGCGAACAGCGCGCCCTGCTTAAAGGCGGCATCGCATTCGCGGAAGAAGTCGGTTTCGGAAACGCCGATGGATTTGAGCGTCGAGCGCATCGTCGGCCAGGTACCCTCGCCGACGCCGATGATCGGCACGTCGGGCGATTCCACGACCGTCACTGAAAAATCGTGCGGCATCTTCGCCTGATGCTTAGCCGCGATGATCGCCGCGGTCAGCCATCCGGCCGTGCCGCCACCCACGATCACCACATTGCGGACCGCCTTCACCATCATCCGCTCCGAATTATGTTACCCCAAAGGGCTGGCAGGATCGGTGGCGCCGAACCGATCGGCGCCACCGTCCCGTTCACGTCAGATCAGTACTTGAAGCGGGCGCCGAAAACAAACCGGCGACCGTACGCAAACGTATCGAGCGACTGGTTCGAGAAGCGACCGTAAGTGCTGTACTTCGAGTTGTTGAGATTGGTGCCCTCGGCAAACACGGTGAACTGCTTGGTCACGTCGTAGCTCGCGCTGGCGTCGATCTGCGTCTGCTGGTTCACGTTGACCGGTTCGGCGCCGAAGGTGCCGCCCTGGGTCTGGCCGAGAGCCAGCAGATACGAGTCGCGCCAGTTGAGCGCCACGCGGGCCTGGAAGCCGTGCTTGTCGTAGAACGCCACCAGGTTGGCCGAGTTGGCGAGACCGGTGATCGCGAAGGCCGAACCGCTGATATCGGCGGTATTGAAGTCGCGATTGGTGCTCACCAGCGTGGCGTTGGCGTTGAAGCCGAAGCCGCTGTCGCCGAAGACCTGCTGGATGGCGACTTCGACGCCCTTCACCGTGCCGTCCGGACCGTTGACCTTGCTGTCCACCTGGAACTGCGCGGGCTGGCCGGTGAACGGATCGATCACGCCGTTGATGGTCTGGGTCTTCACGCCGCCAACGATGAAGTTGGAGATGTACTTCAGGAAGAAGTCGACCGAGATGTACGAGTTCTGCTGGTAGTAGAACTCACCGGCGATGTCGAAGTTGTCAGCCAGGTAAGGCTTGAGGTTGGGGTTGCCACCCGAGGCCGCGAGGCTGCCCTTGCGCAACGTGCCGAGCGACAGGTTGGGCTTGAGGTAGCTGAGGTTCGGACGGGTCAGCGTGCGCGACGCGTCGAGACGCAGGACAAACTTGGGATCGATCTCCAGCTTCACGTCGAACGCGGGCAGCAGGTAGTTGTAGGTGGTCGAGTTGGTGATCGGCTGCTGCGGGGTGTAGGTTCCCACGGTGATCAGCGTCGGGTCGTTGTCCGAACGCACCAGGTTGACCGGGAGCTGACCGATCGCGGTCGCTTCGAGCTTGGTGTATTCGTCGCGCACGCCGGCCGAGAAGTGGAACGGCATGCTGCCAAGGTCGGTATCGACCGCAAAGCGGACGAAGCCGGCCCAGGTCTTTTCGGTGACCGTCAGGACCGAGCTGGGATCGAGCGCCGGGCCCACCGTCTTGCCGCTCGGATCGAGCAGGTTGTAGACGGCATAGGGGTTGTACTTGATGATTGCCGGAGCAACCGTGCCCTTGAAGCCGGGGATGAAGTTGTTGGTGTTGATGATGCCCTGGTAGATGTTCGCGGGCAGCGGGGCGATCGACCCGGTGCGGCCCGACGGCGCGCCATAGCCTGCATACCGCGCGAACGTGCCGTTGATGAAGGTGTTCTGGCTTTCCTGGTGGAACTTGTCTTCCGAGTAACGGGCGCCGAAGTCGATCTTCAGGCCGTCCTGCTGCCAGGTACCCACCGCCTTGAACTGCTTGACCAAGTCGGTGTTGTAGGGCGCGCCGCGCACGATGACGTGGTTGCCGATGACCGACTGGTCGGTGAAGCGGGCGATGTTGCCGGCCGGGCCAATGTCATGGATGCTCGGCAGGTTGTTCTTGCTCGGGCCGAGGATCGCGAGGCCGGTGTTGGCGCCCAGGATCGTGCTTGAGGTGCCGTTGGTGGACACGAACGGACCGCCGGGGTTGGTACCGCCGTAGCCGATGTCCATGTTGTCGTTGTAACCGTCGTTGCCCGGATTGAGGATCGAGCGCGAGATCGAGCCGTCAAAGTCGAACTTGAGGTTGCTGGTGGCTTCCCACTTGAGGTTGATGCCGGTGATGTTGGTCTGGTTGATCGTGCGCTGGATGCCGGCGTTGAAATCCATCGGCGTGCCGAACTGGTTGAAGTCGACCACGGTGCCGTTGCCGTCGTACTTCACGTTGCGCAGGTCGTCTCCGTTGAACCATGCGCCATAGCCGTAGGTGTCGGTATGGATGGTCTGGCGGCTGAAGTTGTCGTCGACCGTCAGGACAACGTTTTCACCGGCCTGCCACTGGAACGCGAGGCGACCGTCGAAACGCTCGTCCTTCGAGGTCACCTGGTTGGCGCCGACCTGCTGCGGGAACCAGCCCACGCGGGTCGCATTGTTCGGGTCCAGTTCCGCCGTGGTGCAGGCCGCCTTGACCTGGCAGGGGAAGAACTTCTTGCCGATCCAGCCCGGGATGAAGACCTGGTTGGTGGTGGTGTCGACCCGGCGATAGGCGGCATAGGCCAGCACACCGAAGGTGTCGTCGGCGAAGGTGTTGCTGATCAGCATGGCACCCGAGGGACGCACGTTGCCATTGCGGTTCTGCACCGCGCCCGAGGCCTTGGCGGCCAGTTCGAAACCCTTGTGGTCGAACGGCTTGGGCATCATGACGTTGATCGTCGCACCGATGGCGCTGGCGCCCAGCGTCACTTCCGGCGTCTTGTAGACGCTCATTTCGCTGACGAAGTCGGAGCCGATGGTGCTGAAGTCGACCGAACGCGCGCCCGAGGCGGTCGACAGGTGGCGACCGTCGAACTGGGTGTCGTTGAAGTCGCCGCCGAAGCCGCGCACGGTCACACCGTTGGCTTCGCCGCGCGGGCCCGAACGCTGGATCGACACACCCGGCAGGCGCTGCAGCGAGTCGGCGACGTTGGCATCGGGGAACTTGCCGATGTCTTCGGCCGAGATGGCATCGACGACGCCCGAAGCGGCGCGCTTGATGTCCATGTTGCGCTGGAGCGATCCGCGAATGCCGGTCACGATGATCTCGCTACCAGCGTCAGCGGCCGTGTCGGCCGCCTGCGCGTAGGCCGGCATGGAGCCGACGACGGCAAGCAGGCTGACGCCTCCGCCGATCAACCACTTCGATACGTTGAGCTTGTTCATATCCACTCCCTCAAAACATGCGTGAGGCGGCCCCTCCCCGCCACGGGCTGACGCAGCGAACACACCGATCCCTCGCGGGATGGTTTTCGACCGGACGGAACGGAACTGCGGGAATTGGCCCCAGCGCGGTCCTCTCCTGGCGGGTGCTGCTTCGTCACCTTGCGGATTCCTACTAACCGAGTTAGGTAGCGCTATCAACATCTATTTGTCTGCCTAGATTAGAGCGGCCATTCTAGTGTTGCAGATTGCGCACAGGTCGATCGTCGGTCACTCCGGGCAGGCGGCAGGCGCTTGCCCGCTGCACGCCGATGGCGCAGCATCGGGCGGGCAAGAAGGAGAGGACATTGCAGGATACCCTGGTCGCGCTCGACAGCGTGGCGCACCGCGCACTGCGCATTCACAAGCTGGGCGGCACGCATCCGCACTTCGTCCCGGTCATCCTGGCCGAGGTTGAACGCGCGGCGGCCTGTTGCCCCCTGTTCCTGTCGAAGGACCCCGAGACGGGCCGTTTCGCGCTGGCCGCGCTGTTCGGCTTCGAGGACGGGGAAGTCCTTGTGGAAGGGGCAAACGAGGGCAATGCGGCCTTCATTCCCTTCCACGTCCAGCGCCAGGGATTCTTTGCCAGCGGCGAGGCCATCGCCATCGACATGGCCCATCCCAGGCTGGCCGCGGGCGGGACAGTGCCGCTCTTCGATCCCTCCGGTGAGCCCAGCGATGCGCTGCGCACCATCCAGCGCGCGATCGGCGCCATGGTGCAGCATGTGCCCCCCACCGACGCCTTCGTCGAGGCTCTGGTGCAGTTGCGACTGATCGAGACCGTGGACATCACGCTGACCTTCGACGACGGCCAGCGCCTGTCGCTCGATGGCCTCTACACCGTCAGCGCCGAGGCGCTTGCGGCGCTGGATGATGATGAAATCATCAGACTATTCCGCAAGGGCTGGCTGCAGGCAGCCGTGGTGATCCAGGCCTCGCTGCAGAACCTGGCGGTGCTCGCAAGGCGGCGCAACGAGCGGCTGGCCGGGAACTGAGACCGGCGATGCACGCCAGCGGCACGGGCACGACCGACCAGCCGGTTGCGGAACTGACGCCGGGCGATCCGGCGACCGCCAGCGCAGACGCGTTCCGCGACGCGGTGGCGCGCGCGGGGCGGCCGGTCGTGCTGCGCGGGCTTGCCGCAAGCTGGCCGATGGCGCAGGCCGCCGCCGCATCCGATGCGGCGGTACGCGACTACATCCTGGGCTTCGATGCAGGCCGCCGGCCGCAAGTCATGCAGGCAGAGGCCAGGCTTGGTGGTGGCTATTTCTATAAGCCGGGGCTGGACGGGTTCAATTTCGAGCGGCGCGAGATGCCGCTGTCCGACGCGTTCGCTCAAATGTTCGCGCACGCCGCCGATGCGACCCGGCCGACCACGTACCTCGGGTCGCTGGTTGCGCCGGCCTACCTGCCCGGCCTGGCCGAGGCCAACCGGCCTGCCATCGTGCCCGACGGCGTCGACTTGCGCCTGTGGATCGGCAACCCCTCGACCGTCGCCTGCCACTACGATGCCTTCGACAATCTGGCCTGCGTGATCGCCGGGCGGCGGCGTTTCACGCTCTATCCGCCCGATTGCATTGCCGACATGTACGTCAGCCCGATCGACCACACGATCGCGGGCCAGCCGGTCAGCCTCGCGGCCGCGACAGCGCAGGACGAGGACGATCACGCCCGGCGTTTCCCGCGCTTCGCGGCGGCGGCGGCCCGTCGGCAGGTGGTCGACCTCGCCCCGGGCGACGCACTCTACATGCCCAAGCTGTGGTGGCACCAGGTCGAAGCACTGGCGCCGTTCAACGTGATGGCCAATTACTGGTGGGATGGGTTCCAGCAAGGCCCCGACGCACCGATGCTGGCGATGCTGTTCGCGATGATAACGCTCGCAGAGCGACCCGAGGCCGAACGGGCCGCGTTTCGCGCGTTCTTCGACCACTTCGTGTTCCGGCCCGAGGGGCATCCCCTGGCGCATTTGCCCGAGGCGCAGCGCGGCGTGCTGCGCAATCTTGCCGAAGGCGGCAGCGGCCAGATCCGCGCGATGATCATGCGCGCTTTGCGCGGCTGATCGACGGCACGCGAGCCGGAGTCGCGAGACCGTCGGTGCCTTGACAGTCAACGGTCTTGATCTAGTCTGATTTTTGATTCGTATTCTATTGATACGGTACAAACCGCGTATCAAATGCTTAGTCTTTTCAAGCACGAACCACCACCCTGCAATCTCAATCAAAACAGACAAGTCTGGAGAGCGTCATGACACGCAGTTTGCTGCTTTGCTCCCTTGCCCTGATGGCCGCGCCCGCCGCAGCGCAAGTCGCCACCCCCGGTCCCGCCGCCATCGCCAATGCCCCGACGCTCAAGGTCGAGACGATCCGCGTCCATTCGCGCGCGCTCGAAGGCTCGCTCGAGGGGGACAGCGCCGATCGCGACGTCATCGTGGTTCTGCCGAAGGGCTATGCGACCGCCAAGGCGCGCCGCTATCCGGTGGTCTACGCGCTCCACGGCTATTCGATCGGCGCCCGGCAGTGGACCGGTGAAATCCATGTGCCGCAGGGCATTGCCAATGCCGACACACGCGGCGCACGCGACATGATCTTCGTGTTCCCCGACAGCAAGACGGCGCACAACGGCTCGATGTATTCCAGCTCGGTCACGACCGGCGATTTCGAGACCTTCATCTCCCGCGACCTGGTCGCCTACATCGACAGCCATTACCGCACCCTGCCCCGCCGCGAGAGCCGCGGCCTCGTCGGTCACTCGATGGGCGGATATGGCGCATCGCGAATCGGCATGAAGCATGCCGACGTGTTCGGCGCGCTCTACCTCATGAGCCCGTGCTGCATGTCGGCGCGCGGCCTGTTTGGCGTGACGCCCGAGGCAATGAAGGCCTATGCCGGCATGAAGTCTCCGGCCGAATCGGCCAAGCTGGGCTGGGGCGAACGCGCCACGCTGGCCGCCGCCGCCGCCTGGTCGCCCAATCCGAAGAACCCGCCGCTCTATCTCGACCTGCCGCTGACGCCCGACGGCAAGACGCGCGAGGACGTGCTGGCGCGCTGGGCCGCCAATGCTCCGCTGGCTTTCGTCGACCAATATGCCGGGAACCTGCGCCGCTATGCCGCGATCGCCATGGACGTCGGCGACAAGGACAGCCTCAAGGTCGACACCGCCAAGCTGCACGACATCCTCGACAGCTACGGCATCGCCAACAGCTTCACCCTCTACGAAGGCGATCACACCAATCGCGTGGCCTTCCGGTTCGAGGAACAGGTCGTGCCGTTCTTCAGCGCACACCTCGATTTCGGGGCGCGCAAGTGATCGGAAAGCGCCGTATCACCCGGCTGCGCCATGCCGGCGCAGCGGCCGCGATCGCGTTTGCCCTCATGGCCGGGCACGCGCATGCTGCGCCCGATCCGCTGGCCCCGCACGCAAGCTGGAGCGTGACCACGCGCGGGACCGCCCCCCTGCCCCCGATGGGCTGGAACAGCTGGAATGCGTTCAACAGCGACATCGACGAGGAACGCATCCTCGCTTCAGCGCAGGCGCTGGTGAACACGGGGCTGGCGGCCAAGGGCTATCGCTATGTCGATATCGACGATGGCTGGTGGCTGCGTCGCCGCCAGCCCGATGGCCGCCTCGTGATCCGCGCCGAACGCTTCCCGTCGGCCGTCACCGCGGACGGCGCGGGCAGTTTCCGCCCGCTGACCGACAAGCTCCATGCGATGGGCCTGAAGGCCGGGATCTATTCCGACATTGGCCGCAACAGCTGCGGCCAGGCCTATACCGCGAACTTTGCCAACCAGCCCGAGGGCAGCCAGCTCGAGCGCGAAGTCGGCCTCTATGGCCACATCGACCAGGACATCCGCCTGCTGATGGGCGACTGGAACTTCGACCTCATCAAGGTCGACGGCTGCGGCATCCGCGCCATGACGCCGGCAAACCCGCTGGTGAAATCCGGCGCCTATCGCGCGCTGGGGCCACTGGTCGATTACGACACCTTGTCGCGCACCGACATTCCCGCCGTTCGCGGGCTTTACCAGGAGGTGAGCGATGCGCTCGCCCGCACGCGCCCGGCGAACGACTACGTCTTCTCGCTCTGCCTGTGGGGATCGGCCGACGTGCGCAGCTGGGCACGGCAGGTCGGCAACATGTCGCGCACCAGCGAGGACATCTCGCCCAACTGGGAGCGGATGCTGCACAACCTCGACTCGGTCGCGCGGCGCGAGCTCTATGCCCATGCCAACAGCTGGAACGATCCCGACATGCTCTATGTCGGCACCGGCGAATTCGACATGAGCCACCGCGAGGAAGCCCGCTCGCACATGGCGCTGTGGGCCATGCTCAATGCGCCGCTCATCATCGGCTTCGACATGCGCAAGGCCACGCCGGACCTGCTGGCCTTGCTTGGCAACACCGCGCTGATCGCGCTGAACCAAGATCCGGCCGGTAACCAGGCCGTGCTGGCCTGGGACAGCGACACGGTGCAGATCTTCGTCAAGACGCTGGCCGACGGCAGCAAGGGCGTGGCGGTCTTCAACCGCACCGGTAGCGCGGTCGACGCCACGCTCACCGCCGAACAGCTCAAGCTGCGCACCGACGCGCCGGTCGATCTGGTCGACCTGTGGGAGGGCAAACCCGCCCGCTTCACCGGCGAGACCAGGCTCGGCCTGGCACCACACCAGACGCTTATGTTCCGCGCCACCGGACAGCGCGAACACGCAGGCGGCCTCTATCTTTCGGAGCAGCCGGGCGCGGTCAATCCGGCGATCGATGGCGTCGAGACACCGATGGCCGATCCGATGATCCATCGAGGGCTGCTGCCGTGGAAGAACACCAAGGGCAGCGGCGAGCGCCCGATCTACGGCGGCTGGGGCGGTGCGCGCGCCGATGCCACGCCCTATGGTCAGGCGCTGCGGATCGGCGGGGAGACGTTCACCTCGGGAATCGGCACGCTGGCCAACTCGCGGCTGGAAGTGCGCAACGCCGGGTTTGCGCGTTTCGTCACCCGCGTCGGCGTCGACGATTCCGCATTGTCGGCAACCGCGAAGGTGCGGTTCGAGGTCTTTGCCGATGGGCGCAGCGTGGCGCGCACGGGCTGGATCAAGCGCGGTGATGCACCGATCGCGCTGAGTGCGCCGGTCCAGGGCGCGCGGATCGTCGAACTCGTCGCGCGCGGCGATCGCACCGGGCTGCAGAACGACCTGCCTGTGACCTGGGGTGCCGCAGCGCTCGATCGCTGACCAACAATCAGACGAGAGATTTAAAAACCCCGCCGGTACGCTTTGTACCGGCGGGCTTTTTTACGTTGTCTGGGCGGTGACCGCAGGAGGAGGATTGCGGCCACCGCCGACCGCCCCACCCGCAGGCGGGGCGGTACAAGGTGTGGCGATCAGTTCAGCTTGACCACCGTGACCGAACGCGCGGGCAGGTCGAGCACCACAGCACCGCCTGCCGCCTTGCCCGTGATGGCGCGTGGGGTAACGGCGTTGGGCGCCTCGAACGTGTTCACGGTGTCGACCTTCGCCGCAGTCAGCACCTGGCCGCTGGCCGTCTTAAAATTGCCGAGGCGGACACGGGTCGGCGTCTCGGGATCGACGTTGACCACCGACAGCCACAGCTGGCCCTGCGCATCGCGCGCGGCGATCGCGTCGAGGCGCGGCAGGCGCACGTCGCCATGGACGTATTCGCCGCCGTCGAGACGGATCGGCACGACCCGCGCATTCTGGAACGGCACGTACATGTGATAGACGTGATAGGTCGGCGTCAGGACCATCTGCGGCCCCTTGGTGAAGATCATCGCCTGCAGCACGTTGATCATCTGCGCGATATTGGCGACCTTCACCCGGTCGGCATGGCGCGCGAAGATGTTGAGGTTGATCGCGGCGAGCACGGCGTCCCGCTGCGAATTCTGCTGCATCAGGAAGCCGGGATTGGTGCCCGGCGTCGGCGCCAGCCATGCGCCCCATTCATCGACCGCGAGGAAGATCTTCTTTTCCGGATCGTACTTGTCCATCACCGCCGTCTGGCGATTGATGAGATCGTCCATCCGGTAGGTGTCCTTGATGATCCGCGCGTATTCATCGACCCCGAAGCCGGTGGCCTGGAGGTGCGGCGGCCAGCCATCGACGGTGTAGTTGTGCAGCGAGATGCCCTCGATGTCCCAGCTGTAGACGTGATCCTTCCACGCCTTCATCACCTGCTCGGTGTAGTCCAGCTTGTTGCTGTCCCAGCCCACGGCGATGCGCTTCATCTTGTCGGTTTCGCGCTGTGCCGGGTTGAAGTTGCGGATGAAGTTGGTGAAGCGCTTCATCTCCTCGACATAGTGGTCGGGAGACATCGCACCGCCGCAGCCCCAGTTCTCGTTGCCGATGCCCAGCAGCGGCACGCGATAGGGCGCGACGTGGCCGTTGGCGACACGCTCGTTGGCGTAGGTGGAGCCCTTCTCGGCGGTCATGTACTCGACCCAGGCCGCGGCCTCCGCGGGCGTGCCCGAGCCGACATTGACCGAGATATAGGGATCGGCGCCCACCTGCTGGGCAAAGTCCATGAACTCGTCGGTGCCGAAGGCATTGCTCTCGGGCACGCTGCCCCAGTTGGTGTTGATCTGGACGCGGCGCTTGTCGGCCGGGCCGATGCCGTCGCGCCAGTGATATTCGTCGGCAAAGCAGCCACCGGGCCAGCGCACGTTGGGCACCTTGATCGCCTTGAGCGCGGCGACGACGTCGGAGCGGATGCCACGCACGTTGGGGATGGGCGAGTCCTTGCCGACCCAGATGCCGTCGTAAATGCCCGAGCCCAGATGCTCGGCGAACTGGCCGAAGATGTTGCGATCGATCACGTCGCCGGGCTTGGCAGCGTCGATCGCCACCTCGACCGGGGTGGGTGCCGGGGCAGCCTGGGCGACCGTGGCGGCACCGAGAACGAGGGCGCCGAGCGCGGATGCGGACAGCACCTTGCGAAGCGCCTTGCGCGCAAAACCGGTGTGCATGGGGGGAAACTCCGTTGGAAGGTAAACGGGGGTGTGGAAGGGGTGGCTCAGTGGCCGCCCCAACCTTCCATGTCCTCAAGCTCCATGCCGGCGGTTTCGGGCAGGAAGGCCCGGACCAGGAAGAAGCTGATGAAGGCACTCGCGGTATAGAGCACGTAGGTAGGCGCCAGGCCGAGACCGCTGGCCATGGCCGGGAAGCTCTGCACCACGGCGTAGTTGGCGATCCACTGCGCCAGGCCACAGACCGCCAGCGCCGAGCCGCGCAGCTGGTTGGGGAACATCTCGCCCAGCATGACCCACATGACCGGCCCCCAGCTGGTGTTGAAGAACACGACGTAGATGTTGGCCGCGATCACCGCGATGAGGCCGAGGCTCTGGCTCAGCTGCAGCGCTCCCGAGGCGTCGAGCGTGCCCTTCGAGAAGGCCCAGCTCATCGCGCCCAGCGAGATGGTCATGCCGGCCGAGCCGACCAGCAGCATCGGCTTGCGCCCCACCTTGTCGACCAGCGCCATGGTGATGAAGCACGCCGCCACCGACATGAGGCCCGAGACGATGTTACGCTCGAGTGCCGCCTTTTCCGACACGCCGGCCAGCTTCCACAGCGTCTCGCCGTAGTAGAAGATGACGTTGATGCCGACGAACTGCTGGAACAGCGCGATGATGAGGCCGGCCCACACGACAGGGCGCAGGCCCGTCTTCGGGGCCAGCACGTCGGCAAGGCGCGGGCGGTGGTCAGTGGCGAACGAGGCGCGGATGTCCGAGACCTTGCGCGCGGCGGCTTCGGCGCCGAACAGGCGGGTGAGCACGTCGCCGGCTTCCTCGACACGGCCGCTCGACACCAGATAGCGCGGGCTCTCGGGGATGAACTGCAGCGCGACGAGGAAGACCACGGCGGGCACGGCCTGCGCCAGGTACATCCAGCGCCAGGCCGGAATGCCACCGATCAGGCCAAGCGAGTCGCCGGCCACGTCGGCCAGGACGTAGTTGACGACGAAGGCCAGCGTCAGGCCCGAGATGATCATGACCTGCTGCACGCTGGTGAGACGGCCACGGATCGCGGCGGGCGCAACCTCGGCGATATAGGCGGGTGAAAGGACGCTGGCGGCGCCGACCGCCATGCCGCCACAGATGCGGGCGATGACGAAGAACAGGTGCGAGCCGGTCAACCCTTGCGCCAGCGCCCCGAACAGGAACAGCGCGGCGGCGGCGACCATGATGCGCTTGCGGCCAAAGCGGTCCGCGAGGCGGCCGGCGAGGAAGGCGCCGATCGCGCAACCCATGAGCAGCGAGCCCACGGTGAAACCGAGGCCGGCATCGTCAAGCGCGAAGGCAGCGCGAAGGCCTGCCTGGGTGCCATTGACCGCGCCGCTGTCGTAGCCGAACAGCAGTCCGCCGATCGTGGCGACGGCCACGATGGCGCCCACGAGCGTCATGTTGACCTGGCCTTGTGAATTTGCGTCTAGAGGCTTTACAGCCATCGTCCTCTCTCCCCCTTCGCGGCCAGCCTTGTCGGGGCGCGATTTCGAATTGGTAGCGTTACCTTTAGCTATGCCCGCGTGCGAGGCAAGCCGATTCTCGTGGTCGTTCCCGCGCTTGTCCAGCGAGGGTTGGCTTGGGCGCCGGATGACGGTTGCAAAGCGCGCAAGACGGCGCCAAACCGGCGCAAAGGAAAAGCACAAGCCATGACCGAACCTCGTCCGCGTCGCCGCCAATCCGGCCAGCCCACCGTCAACGACGTCGCTCGGCTCGCCGAATGCTCGCCCATGACAGTGAGCCGGGTCATCAACGGTGGCAGCGGCGTGCGCGAGGAAACCCGCCTCGCCGTCGAGGCCGCGATCCGCGAGCTGAACTATGCGCCCAACCGTGCCGCGCGCAGCCTTGCCGGCGCCTCGCAGATCCGGCTGGCGCTGCTCTATGCCAACCCGTCCGCGGCCTATCTCAGCGAGCTTCTGCTCGGCGCGATCGACGCGGCAAGCCGGCTCGACGCGCATCTCGTGGTCGAGCGGTGCGAAAGTGATGGCGACCAGACCCGCCTGATCAGCCGCCTGGTCAATGCCGGCATGGACGGGTTTGTCCTCCCACCGCCGCTCTGCGACGATCCCGGGCTGCTCGCCCAGCTGCGGCGGATGCGCGCACAGGCGATCCTCATCGGCCCCGGCCGTGCCGAGGCGCATCATGCCGCGGTGATGATCGACGACTACCAGGCCGCCTACGACATGACGCGGCACATCCTCGATCTCGGCCATCGCCGCATCGGCTTCATCATCGGCAATCCCGCGCAGTCGGTCAGCGAACTGCGCCTTGCCGGCTATCGCGACGCCATGGGCGATGCCGGCGCCGACGTCGACGAGACGTTGATCCGCCAGGGTGCCTTCACGTATCGCTCCGGGATGACCGCGGCGAGCGAGTTGCTGGCACTCGACCAGCGCCCGACCGCGATCTTTGCCTCGAACGACGACATGGCCGCCGGCTGCGTCGCGGCCGCACAACGCCGCCGTCTCGACATTCCGCGCGACCTGACGATCTGCGGCTTCGACGACACCGCGCTAGCCTCGACGATCTGGCCCGAACTGACCACGATCCGCCAGCCCATTCGCGAGATGGCCGAAAGCGCGATCGACCTGCTGGTGCAGGACATCCGGCTCGAAAAGCAGAAGCAGCCGCGCAAGCCGCAGCACCTGACGCTCGACTATGCGATGGTCCAGCGCGAGTCCGACGCCGCGCCCGCCTCGGCCTGAGCCGAGGAAGGCGCGTGCGCCATCACCGGCTGATCGGCAACTCGAACCCCGGGATCGGCAGCGCGCGGCCGTCGAACAGGTTGACCACCGGGCTGTCGGCCCAGGCATAGCGCACGCGCGTGGCCGGGCGGCCATCGTCGGTGAGGATCACGCTGTCGCCGTCGATCCGCGCGGCGGCATAGCGGCAGGCCTCACTCGTCTCGCACAGCTCGAAGCCGATCGGCCCGGGCGCGCTCCAGGCCTGCAGGCCCTTCTCGATCCCGGTGAAACGGACGCGAATGCCGCCTGCCTCGCGCATGGCCTCCTGCGGCATGGGCATGGCCTTGCCTTGAGCGGCCAGGGCCAGTCGCATGCCCAGGAGCGGCTTGTTGGCGGGGTGGATATCGGTGCGCTCGCCGATGTCGATTGCACTGACGAGCCGGGTCAGCGGGTCCCCGGCGACGACAGCCCGCTGGTCGTTGCGCAGCCCCGCCCAGCTCGATGCGCCGGGCGTCGTGCCGACAGGGCCGTAATTCGCCAGTTGGACCACCTCGACCGCCAGCCGCTTGCCGAAGCGTGTGCGCCAACCCGCGATCAGAGCCTTGAGGCGATCCTGATAACCCGGCGTGTCGACGTCGCTTTCGCCCTGATACCAGGCCGCACCTTTGAGCGCGAGCGAGCCCAGCGGGGCTATCATGCGGTTGTGCATGACACCGATGCCGGCGTTGGCATCCCACGGCGTGCGGGGCGGATAGCTGGTGGCTGGCGCGATGCTGAAGCGCCAGCCCTCGGCCAGCGACATCGTCTCCCCACCCGTCACCCGCCATTGCAGCTTGTCCGCCGTGCTGGCGAACCCACCATTGGCATAAGTGTTGGTCACGGCGACCATGACTTCATTGACGCCAGCGTGCAGATAAGCCGGCGGCACCTTGTATTCGCGCTCGTAATCCCAGCCGAAGCTGTTGCCGACGACGCGGCCGTTGACATAAGTCGCGTCCATGTCGTCGAGCACGCCGAGCGCGAGGACGCCGCCCGCAGTAGCTTGCGCCGCCGTCAGAGTCACCTGGCGACGTAACCACACCGTGCCGGTCGCCTTGGTCGCCAGCGGCGTACCGTCCCAGGCGAGCCAGCCGCTGATGCGCGGCACTGGTTGCCACGCGATGTCGTCGGGCTTCAGCCAAGGCTGACTGCCGCCGTTCGCGTCGCGATACCAGCTTTCCCAGCGAGGTGCGAACGCCGTGACCGCGCCGAGGGGATCGCTCTCGAACCGTTTGATCGCGGCGACTTCTGCCGCACCATAGAGCGCCGCGCCCGCCTCCGGGCTGAGCCAGGGCCGCAACTGCGATCCGCCCCAGCTGGCGTGGATTGCACCCACCGGCACGCCCAGCGCCTTGCGCAGGTCGCGCGCCATGTAATAGCACGACGCCGAGAAATCGGTGACGCTCGCGCGATTGGCGCCCTGCCACGTGATCGGCGCTGCGAACTGCGTCTGCGGCGCATAAGCGATCGCCTTGGTGACCGTAACCATGCGCAGCAGCGGGTCGTTGGCCATCATTGCGTCCATCTCGCCGTTGAGCGCACGCTTGACCGGAAATTCCATGTTCGACTGGCCCGAGCAGAGCCAGACGTCGCCCACCACCAGATCGTGATAGGCCAGTTGCTGGCCGGCGCTTTCGACCGTCAGGTCGACGCCTTGCGCCGAGGCACTGCGCGGCGCGAAGCGGAGGGTGAACGCACCGGCCTTGTCCGCCCGCGCCGTCGCCTGCTCCGTCCCCAGCACACCGCGTACGGCAGCGCCTGGTGCGGCAATCCCGGAAATGGCGATGGGCGCATCGCGCTGGATCACCGCATGGTCGATCCAGATCGGACCCAGCGTCAGCGTAACCGACGCCGTGCCTGCGGGTGCCGCCGCGGCAAACACCGGCGTGGCTGCAGCTAGAGCGATCCCGACAGCCCAGCGTGCGGCCGACCGGTGGCGGGTCATGCGAGCGGGATCCTGACCGTCGCGACGCCCGCGACCGGGCTGTCGAACGCGAACAGGTGCCCCGCCTCAGGCTGCGCGGCGAGTGCTGCCTCGTCCAGGCCCTTGCGTGCCGTGGTGACGAACACGCGCCGCAGGTCATCGCCCCCGAAGGCGACCTTGGTGACGTTGGCAACCGGGAGTTCGACGTTGCCCAGCAGTGTGCCGTCCGGCGCATAGCGCGCGACGCCCCAGCCGTTCCACAAGCCGGTCCAGACGCACCCTTCGCTGTCGCAGACCGGGCCGTCGGGCCAAGCCTCGGGAAAGTCCTGCGCAGTATCGACAAAAAGCGTGGCCTCGGCGATGCTGCCGTCCGCCCCGATTGCGGCGGTCAGGATGCGCTGGCCGAGCGTGTCGGTAAAATAGATCCGCGTGCCATCGGGCGAGATCGCGGGGCCATTGGTAATGCTGATGGCATCGGGGCCGGCCGGTTCGACCGTTCCGCGCGAAAAGCGATGGAAGCGGCCGCTGAGCTCGGTCTCGGCATCGTCCATCGACCCGAAATGCACGGTCCCGTCAGGCGCGACGCAGGCATCGTTCAGGCGATTGCCTTCTGGTTCACCCTCGATCGGTACGGGGGCGTCCCAAGAGCCGGCCTCGGGATCGAACAGAGCCAGCCCGGCCTGAAGCCCGGCGAGCAATCGCCCGTCGTCGGTCGGCAGGACCCAGCCCACCTGCCCAGGTGCATCGAACCGCGCGTGTGCGCCGCTGGCAGGATCGAAGCGATGGATCGCCTGCTGCTTGATGTCGGTCAGCCACAGGCAGGCGCGCTGCACATCCCATACCGGCCCCTCGCCCAGCGTGCACCCGAGCGCGAGCACCGCTTCGGCACGCAGACCCGGCTCCTGCGTCTGGTTCATCGTCATCAGCGCCATCCTCCATCGACCCAATAGGCGTGCGCGGTGCAGTACCGCGCATCGTCCGATGCCAGGAACATGGCGAGCGCGGCCACGTCAACCGGCTGCAGGCGGGCCTTGATGCATTGCGCGGCGACGATCTCGGCCTCGCTCTCCGGCTCGTACCACTGCATCTGGCGCGGCGTCTGGATGTTACCGGGAATGATCGTGTTGACGCGGATGCCGTCGGGGCCAAGTTCGCGCGCCAGGCTGCGGGTCAGGCCTTCGACACCGGCCTTGGCCGTCTGGTACAGCGTCAGGTCCTCGAGCCCGAGATGCCACGAGATCGAACCGAGGTTGAGGATGACGCCGCCGCCGGCGGCCTTCATCGTCGGGGCCACCGTCTGTGCCGCGAAGAACTGGTGCTTGAGATTGACCGCCATGCGATCGTCCCAATAAGCCGGCGTGACCTCGGCCACGGAGTGGCGATCATCGTTTGCAGCGTTGTTGACGAGAATGTCGCATCCGCCGAGTTCGTCGACCAGTCCGGCGAGCGTTGCCATCAGTTCTTCGGTGCGGGTGATGTCCTGGATGCGGTAGATCGGCGCATGTTCGGCATCGGCATGGCGATCCGCCACCGCGCGCGCGGCCTGGGCCTGGATGTCGATGAAGGCAACGCGGGCACCCTGTGCCACGAAACCGTCGACGATGCCCTCGCCAATGCCCGAGGCGCCCCCGCTCACGATCACCCGCTTGCCGCGAAGGCTCGGATAAACGGCGCCGGTCGGCTGGACTTGAGTCTGTGTCGCCACTGAATTCCCCGATGTATCAATGTGCTTTTGAGGAGGATGGCCCAGCAAGGCCCCCTGCATCGTCGTGTCAGACGCGATCGATCAACCCGCGCTGCGCCAGGTTTCGGATGAACGCTGCGATGCCCACGTCCCACGCCGGCGCATCGCGCGAGGTGGTGACGGTGTTGGTCAGCGCGCCCAGCCGCTTGGAACAGATGGTGACGCGATCGCCCATTTTGTGCGTGAAGCCGGTGCCCGGCACGTCACGATCCTGCGTTGGCGCGAAGAGCGTGCCGCAGAACAGGACGAACCCGTCGGGGTAGTGATGCTCGCTCAGCGTCTGGCGCACGAGATCGAGCGGATCGCGGCTGATCTGCGTCATCAGGTTGACGCCTTCTAGGCGGAAGTTGTCCTCGCCCTCGATCACCAGTTCGACTTCAGCGCTCCGTACGTCGTCGATCGTGAAGCTATCGTCGAAGAGGCGGATGAACGGCCCGATCGCGCACGAGGCGTTATTGTCCTTGGCCTTGGACAGCAGCAGTGCCGATCGGCCTTCGAAGTCGCGCAGGTTGACGTCGTTGCCCAGCGTCGCGCCCACCACCTCGCCATGGGCATCGACCGCCAGCACGACTTCGGGTTCGGGATTGTTCCAGCTGGAATCCGAACGCACGCCGATCATCGCGCCTTCGCCCACGGTGGACAGGACCGGGGCCTTGCCGAACACTTCGGCATCGGGGCCGATGGCCACTTCGAGGTATTGCGACCACATGCCCTCGGCAATGAGCACCTGCTTGAGCGCCTCTGCCTCGTCACTGCCCGGAACGACGGAGCGGATGCCCTGGCCGATACGCTCCTCGAGGCGGGCACGCAGTTCGGCGGCCGCCGCCGGATTGCCCCGCGCCCGCTCCTCGATCACGCGCTCGATCGCGCTCAGCGCGAATGTGACGCCGCATGCCTTGATGCACTGCAGGTCGACCGGCGAAAGCAGCGACCAGCCCTCGGGAAGCCCGGCTTCGATCGGGCCCAGCGCCACGCCGCCGTCGAATGCACGGCGCGCCACGGCTCCGGACGAGGTCGCCACGATGGTGGTGATGTCGAAGATCTGTCCGTCGCGCAGCACGATGACGTGCGGGCCATCCGGCGCCTGAGCACGTCCGAGGAAGCGACCTTCGGCGAAATCCGCCGGAAGGCAGTGTACAAGCGCGCCAGACATCCATCTCACCCTTCGATTGATAGCGCTACCTTATGAGGGTGAACCGGATTCGACAAGGGGCAATCCTGACCAGTGGAAACTGTACAATGCCGACGGCGCAAGGCAGCGCACCCTGGGCCGGGCGTGGCAGGGCAAGCTACTTCGCCAAGGCAGCGCCGGTCAGGCGGAAGGCAAGCAAGCCTCGAAACAGGCGCTAAAGGCCTCACCCGGCATGGGACGAGCGTAGAAGTAGCCCTGCGCCTCGTCGCACCCGGCGGATTCGACATGCGCGCGCTGTTCGGCCGTCTCGACGCCCTCGGCGACGACGTTGATGTTCAGCGAACGTCCCAGAGCTGCAATGCCCCCCATCAGCGGGGCATCGGTGCCCGCAGCATGGATGAACATCTTGTCGATCTTGATCGTGTCGACCGGAAATTGCTGCAGGTACGACAGGTTGGAGAACCCGGTACCGAAGTCGTCCAAAGCGATGCGGAAGCCGGCTTCGTGCAGCAGCGCGATGTTGGTCGAGATAGACTCGTCGGCCTCGAGCAGCGCGCCTTCGGTAATCTCCATCTCGATGAGCGCGTGATCGACGTTGTAGTACTGGCAACGCGCGATCAGCGCCTCGCAGATGGCACGCTTGCGCAGCGAGATCGGCGAGATGTTGAAGGACACGAACGGCGGCGTGGGGATCGTGCGCCCCCAATGCTGGAGGTCGCGACATACCGCATCGAACATCACCAGGGTGATATCGTCGATGAGACCCGCCGCCTCGGCAACGTCGATGAATTGCCCGGGCAGCACGATACTGTCCCCCACGTTCAAGCGACACAGCGCCTCGGCGGCGACGATCTTTTGCGTCCGGGTGCAGATGCGCGGCTGGTAGAACGCGACGAAGCGATCCTCGAGCAGTGCCGAGCGGATCTCGCGCTCCATCGCCACGCGGCGCCTGAGTTCCTTGTTGAAGTCCCCATGCTGGAACTTGAAGGCGTTGCGCACGGCCTTTGCGCTGTAGAGCGCCATGTCGGCGGCGGCGATGAGTTCGTCGACATGCTCGCCGTCATCGGGAAAGATGCTGATCCCGATGCTCATCCCGCAGGTGATGTCCGCGCCGTCGCTGCCGTTGGCGATCACGTCGTCAGAGCGATCGAGGATGCGCTGCGCGACGACCGAGGCGGCTTCCGCGCTGTCGATCGCGGGCAGGAGCATTGCAAACTCGTCTCCGGCCCACCGACAGATGGTGTCGCCCTGGCGGACGCTGCGGCGCAGGCGATCGGCGACGGCCTTGAGCACGTCGTCGCCTGCCATGTGGCCGTGGGCATCGTTGATCCGCTTGAACCGGTCGAGGTCGCAGAACAGCATGGCGCAGCGCTGGCCCGAACGACGCGCATTGGCCAGCGCCATTTCGGCGCGGTCCTTGAACAGCACGCGATTGGGCAGGCTGGTCAGCGCATCGTGATGAGCGAGGAAATCGAGCCGGCTCGACATGGCTCGCCGCTCCGACACGTCGTGAAACACCAGGACGGCGCCGATGATCTGCCCGTTGTTGTCGCGGATCGGTGCAGCCGAATCCTCGACGGGCAGCAGTTCCCCATTGCGGCGCACCAGGCTGCAGTTTTCCTCGAGCAGAACGGTGCCGTTGAAATGCAGGGCCTGCTGGACCGGGCAGGCCGCGCTGTTGCCCTCGCCGTTGCGGACGGCAAACACTTCGCTGATGTGCAGCCCGGTCGCTTCCTCGCAGCCCCACCCGGTCAGTGCCTCGGCAACCGGATTGATGTAGGTGATGACGGCCTTGTGGTCGCAGGTGATCACGGCATCGCCGATCGACCGCAGCGTGACCATCGCGCGTTCGGCCTCGCGCTGCAACTCGGCCTCGGCGCTCTTGCGATCGGTGATGTCCTGGACCTGCGAGATGAAGTATCGCACTTGGCGATCCGCGTCCCGGGCGACGGATACCGACAGGATACCCCAGACGATGCTGCCATCCTTGGCGATATAGCGCTTCTCGATGGTATAATGATCCGCCGTTCCGTCGAGCAGCTTATTCAGCTCCCCCAGGTCGAGATCGAGGTCGTGCGGATGCGTCAGCGCCTGGAAGCCGCCGCTGAGCAACTCTTCGCGGCTGTATTGCAGCATTTCGCAAAACGCGTCGTTGACCTGCATGAACTCGCCGCCCGGCGCCACGATGGCCATGCAGACGGCGGAATTGTCGAAGGCGTCACGGAAAATGCTGCGCAGCGAAACGAGCTCTGCCTCTGCGACGAACTGGCGCGCATTGGTGTAGATGATGATGTGCGAGCCGGATCGGTCACCCGCCTCGTCGGCTTCGTTGATGCATAGCAGGTCGAACCCCTGCCCGTCGTCCGGCGTGTTGCAGGTGACGTTGAACATCGGTGCCGGACAATTCCGAAGTTTTCGGAACTTCGCCAGCGCATCCGGCCCGAAGACACGCGCGAGCACCATCTCGAATTCGACCACGCCATCGCCCATGCCATGGCCCGCCAGCAGCGCGCCGGCCTGTGCGTTGGTCGATACGATGCGACACGCGCGATCGACCTGGAAATAGCAATTTTCGGACCGCTTGAACCCGTCACGCAGCGAACCCGAACCAATGCCAGAGAACATAGATTTCCATCCCCCGGCTTGAGGCCACCCCCGTTGCCTCAATGTGTAGAAAATTATGCTGTTCTATGGCTTTGTCAACGATGCCAGCAAAAACCATCGCTGACCGCGGGCAAGCAATGCATTGAAATGCAAAAGAATCTCATTTTTTGATAACCCCGTAATGTCCGCAAACCGGAATGCTCCACCAGACATTGGGATTCTCTTAAAGGAGGCCGAATCAAGAGTGCGAAGTCGCGTAAAAACCACACGTACTTAAGGACAATTTGAACCGGAATGGTAAATAGTCGCAGATCGGAAGTGTTTATGATCAGCCCAGGGTCGTCACGGGCAGGATCCCGCCCACCGGCAATTCCGAAAGTGCCATCGCCACGCGGTCGCGGCCCGCAGCCTTTGCCTGATACAGCGCGTGGTCAGCTTCGCGCAGCACATCGGCAGGCTGGCGATCGTCGCCGGCATACCCCGCCACCCCGAACGACGCGGTGATCTGCGGGATTTCAGTGCCGTCGGCGCGCAGGCTGGCGCTCTTGATCATTTGCCGCAGCACTTCGGCCCGCTCGGCTGCAGCAGCAGGCTCGAAGTCCGGCATAAGGATGACGAATTCCTCCCCGCCATAGCGACAGGCCACGTCACCCTTGCGCACATGGCCGCCGATCGTTGCGGCCAGGTGGCGCAGGACGATATCGCCCGCATCGTGTCCGAAGTTGTCGTTGATCGATTTGAAATGGTCGACATCGACCATGATGATGCTGAGGGCTGCGCCGCTGCGACGGCTCTTGGCGAATTCGAGGTCCAGCACTTCCTCCAGATAGCGCCGGTTGTGCAGGCCCGTCAGCGGGTCACGCAGGGATTGATAGCGCAGGCTTTCGCGCAGGCGCAGGTTGACGAGAGCGAGCGCCAGGTTTTCGCAAAGCACGCGCATGTCGGCGAGCGCCTTTTGTCCTTCGCTGTCGCTCATCTCGCTCGGCGCGCCTTCGAGATAGAGCAGGCCGACGGTTTCGCCCTGTGCCGTCAACGGCATGCAGACATAACTGCCATGTGCCTCGCTGGTGAGGTGGGCGCACGTCACGTCGGTTTCGGTGTCGTCGACGTGGTGGAGCTGGCCGCGGCGCAGGGCCCAGCACTTGGTCGGCGAAAATTCGGCGTGGCTGGAGGAGCAATCGCCCCAGGTGGCGACGCGCGAGAGGACGGTCGACGAGTTGTTCTGGAAGTATAGCGCGCCGCCCCGGATGTCGAAGATCTGCGGGATGAACCGCTTGGCCAGCGACACCAGTTCCTGCTGGTCGAGGCAGGCGGGCAGTCGATGCGAGATGCGGGCCAGCGTGTCGCTGACCCGGCGCCGGTCGGCGAGTTCCGCCCCGCTGGCATCGAGCATGGTGGCGATGCGCCCTTCGGCCTCGTCGCGCCTGGCGATCTCACGGCGGATGCGATCGCACATCGCCTGGTAGGTATCGCTGAGTTCGCGGAACTCACCTGTCAATTGCGTCGCGATGTCTTCGGGAATGCCAGATGAGTCCGCCTTGCGCATGGCGGTCAGCACGATGCCGAGCGAGCGCTTGAGCGACGCACCGACGATCGCCAGCGCTCCCAGCGAAAAGACGAGACCGATCGCCACCCCGCCGACCGCCAGCCAGCGCCCGACCTTGAGCATGGCCAGAACCTGGTCGCCGCTATGCGCCAGGTCGCCCCGCTGGTTGACGTCGAGTGCCTTGACCGCCTGGCGCAGTTCCTGTGCCTCGAAACGCCCTTCCTGCGTGCGGACCGTGGCGACCGCATCAGCCGCCCCCTTGGTGCGCAAAAGGTCCAGCAACGCGATCTCTTCGGCCGCCGGTCGGAGCACGGCCTCGATCCGTTCGCGCTCGACACGCGACTGCGGGGTGATCAACGCACGGACGACGCCCATCTGCGCCTTGGCGTCGCCGATATACGTCTGGAATTCGCGCAGGTAGGCAGGCTCGTTACTGAGCAGATAGGCCCGCTGCGCGGTTTCCGCATCGATGACCGAGCGTTCGAGCCGCATCGTGGAGCGTTGCACCTCGCGGTGTTCGCGCATCTCCTCGAAATATTCCTGGGCTTCCTGCGACGCGAAGACGATCGCAATCGCAGTCGGAATCATGACAGCCAGCATGATGGCTGCGATGATGGCGAGACGCCTCGAAATCGTCATTGTTCGACGAAGCCCTGTCAGTAATTTCCCCTAGGTGCTCGCTAGGCGGTGATAGTTAACACGGCGTATTTCGCGATTTGTTGTGTCAGCATCGACCACCGCGAAATGGCGAGAGTTTAACCAATTGATTCAAAGTTTTGGCATTCCGTTCCTCACAGACCTTGCCCTTTGGTGCATGGCTGCAATGACATTCACGCCATATCGGACCAAATTCCTCTGGTACTTCGCAAGATAGCGCATCGTGCAAACCCATCGGGAGAATTCGAAATAAAGTACCTTGCTATCTAAATGCATTTTGCATAGCTTGCGACTCAACGGGAAAAAATGCCCGATGAGAGGATGCAGATATGAGGAAGGCGTTTAGTGCCCAGCCTGCGCGCAGGCTCGTTTCCATCGTGGCTCTGGGTTGGGCGACATTGCCTGGTTTGGCGACCGCGCAGGACATGCCCGCCCCGGCTTCGGTGCCGCCGGCCGATGCAGCCGCTGCGCCCGGCACCGTAGCTGCCGACGCGCCGGCCAGTCCCTCCGGTCCGATCGTGGTCACCGGCACGCGCATCGCCAGCGGGTTCGATGCGCCGACGCCCGTTTCCGTCCTGGGCGCCGATCGCCTCGCCGAACGCGGTGCAGGCAACATCGGCGATGCCCTGAACGAACTCCCTGCCTTCCGCTCCACGCAGACGCCCGCCTCGACCGGCCTCTCGGCGGCAGCCGGCTACATCGGCGGACGCATCCTCGACTTGCGCGGGCTGGGCTCGGTGCGCACCCTCACGCTGGTCGATGGCAAGCGCTTCGTGCCCTCGACGACGCAGGCGACTGTCGACACCAACATGATCCCCTCGATCCTGTTGCAGCGCGCCGAAGTCGTCACCGGCGGTGCTTCGGCGGTCTATGGGTCGGACGCGGTCTCGGGCGTGGTCAACCTGCTGCTAGACAAGAAGCTGACTGGCTATCGCTTCAACGCCCAGGCCGGCATCTCGAAGTATGGCGATGCCAGCACCCGCCAGATCGGCGTGGCCGGCGGCTGGGCCCTGGCCGACAACGCCCACCTGATCCTTGGCGGCGAATACGAGGCAAACGACGGGGTCGAAGCCTGCCGGGTGCGCGAATGGTGCCGCGACGGCTTTATCAACTGGGGCCGCAATCCCGGCCAGGCAGGGCTGCCGGCCAACAACATCCTTGGCAACGTCCATCCCTGGTCGGCCTCGTACAACGGCGTGACCACGCCGCCCTCCTCCGCCTATGCCGGCCGTGCCGTCCCGGCGCTGCGCCCGATCGACGGCATCACGTTCGGCCGCGACGGCACGCCGCGCCGCTTCCAGTTCGGCTCGCTGGTCAATTCGCTTTACCAGGTAGGTGGCGAGAGCGACGGCCCCGGCGAGAACATCTACTTCGACTTCCCGATCGTCTCGCCGACCGAGCGCTACAACGCCATGGCGCACGTGACCTGGGAGCCGACGCCGGCCCTCACCCTCGAGCTGAGCGGCAACTACGGCCACTCCGAGGGGCGTCACCGCGCCGTCGCCTATCGCAACACCGCGCTGACGATCCGGTCTGACAATGCGTTCCTGCCGCGCTCGGCCGATCCCACGCTCGACATCCCGACCATTCTGGCCGCCAGCGGCCTCACCAGCTTCACCCTCGGCAAGGGCTTCGACGACATCGGCCCCGGCCAGCTGCAGGTGCGCAACACCGTAATCCGCGCCGTCGCGCAGGCGCGCTACGACCTCGGCGGCGGATGGAAAGCCGATGCCTACTACCAGTTCGGCCGCAACAAATTCCGCAGCGACCTGACCGGCGGAACCGTAACGTCGCGGCTGCTCAACGCGATCGACGCGGTCTCGGTAGGCGGCACGCCGACATGCCGCATCAATGCCGATGCCTCCACCGCCAACGACGACCCGGCCTGCGTGCCGCTCAACCCGTTCGGCTATGCCAATGGCCCGACCTTCGCGGGCGCCAAGGCCTATGTCACGGCCAACGGTTACCAGACCAACATCACCACCGAGCACGTCGTGGCCGCCAACGTCACCGGTTCGCTGTTCGACCTCCCCGGCGGTCCGCTCGGCGTCGCGGTAGGCGGCGAATACCGCAACGATGCGGTCAAGGGTGATGCCGACGCCCTGTCGCGCGGCAATCGCTTCTTCACCGGCGGCGGTTCGCTGATCTCCGGTCGCATCGCCGTGACCGAAGGCTATGGCGAGATCGAGGCCCCGATCCTGCGCAATGTGTCCTTCTTCGACGAGCTGGCGCTGAACGGTGCCATCCGCCGCACGCACTACAACCGCTCGAGTGACTTCTTCCCCTCGAGCTCGCTCAGCGTGACGACGTGGAAGATCGGCGCCACCTGGGCCCCGATCGAGGCGCTGCGCTTCCGCGCCACGCGCTCGCGCGACATCCGCGCCCCCAACGTCTCGGAGCTGTTCGGACCGACCACGCTGGCGCAGGGCATCCTTACCGACCCGGCGCGCGGCGGCGTGCAGACCGTCGCCCCGATCACGCAAGGGTCCAACCCCAACCTCCAGCCCGAAAAGGCCAACACCTTCACCGTCGGTGCTGTGATCCAGCCGCGCGGCGGGTTCCTCGGCCGGTTCCGCGCCTCCGTCGACTATTACCGGATCGAGATCAAGGACGCGATCAGCACGCTGGGCCAGCAGAACATCGTCACCCGCTGCTTCCAGGGCGATCCGCTCAGTTGCTCGCTGGTGACGCGCGACGGCTCGGGCGCGATCACCAACATCGTCGACACCCAGCAGAACGTGAACAAGCTGATCGCGCGCGGCGTGGACATCGAGTTGTCCTATCGCCAGCCGCTGGGCGGCGAGGCCTCGCTCAACACGCGGGTCCTGGCCAGCAACGTGATCGACCTCATCACCGTCGACGCGGTCGGGCCGACCGAGCGCGCCGGGCAGACCGGTCTTCGTGCCGGGACGCCACCGGGCATTCCCGACTGGACGATCGACGGGCTGGTGACGCTCGATCTTGCCGATCGCTTCAGCTTTTCCACCCACGTCCGCTGGATCAACAAGGGCTTCTACAACGCCGCGTTCATCGGGCCGAACCAGGCCGGATACGTGATCACCGGACCGAACAGCTCGAACACGAATTCGGTGCCGTCGAAGACCTACGTCGACCTCGTCGCGACCTTCAAGGTGCGCCAGCAGGGTACGCAGAAGTTCGACGTGTTCTTCGGCGTCGACAACCTGTTCGACACCGATCCGCCGCGCGTTCCCGGCGCCAACGGCTCGGGCAACAACGTGCTGTTCAACCCGGTCGGCCAGTCCTTCAAGGCCGGCGTGCGCGGAACCTTCTGACCCCAGGTCCTCCCTGCCCCGGGGCGCACACCCCCTCCCGTGCGCCCCGGGGATTTTTCCCCCACAGACATGGATTACCCAACCGATGCTCGAC
>NZ_DAIRTS010000005.1:70971-201269 GCF_036803765.1 Novosphingobium sp. | reverse complement strand
CCTCAGCCCCCAGCCCCTTACCCTTCCGTACCCATCACGAAGGCATTGAGCTTGTTGCCGTCGGGATCGCGGAAATAGGCGGCATAGAACCCGCCCTCGCCACGCGGGCCGGGCTTGCCCTCGCAGCTGCCGCCGTTGGCCAGCGCGATGGCGTGGAGCCGGTCGACCTGTGCCGGCTCTTTCGCCTCGAGCGCGACCATGACGCCGTTGCCGACGCTGGCGGGCTGGCCATCGAACGGCTTCATCACGCCGATCGCCGCCGCACCGCCTGCCTCGCCCCAGGCGATCGCACCGGGCCATTCGTACATCCGGCCCACGCCCATCTCGGCCGCAATCGCGTCGTAGAACACGGCTGCGCGTTCGAGGTCGTTCGTTCCCAGCGTCACGTATCCGATCATCGCTCGTCTCCCGCTGCGCGACTCGCCCGCGCAGCACGGAACATATCACGAACGAGGTCGCTCACAACGTCAAAGCGGAGCGCACGCGGTGCGAAGCCACTCCAGATCGGCGCCATCCAGCTGCGGCGCCAGCAGCGCCTCGGTGCGGGCGTGGTAATTGTTCCACCAGCCGCGTTCGGCCGGGGTCAGCAGGTCGACCTCGACGAGGGTGCGATCGATCGGCGCGAAGGTCAGCGTCTCGAAGCCGCAGAACGTGCCTTCCGCGCCCGCGATCGTGCGCTCTTCCACCAGGATCAGGTTCTCGATGCGGATGCCGTAGTCGCCGGCCTTGTAATAGCCGGGTTCGTTCGAGAGGATCATGCCTGGCAGCAGGCCCTGCCCGGTGCCGGCCTGCCCGCCGCTGGCCTTGGCGATGCGCTGCGGGCCTTCGTGGACCGCCAGGAAGCTGCCGACGCCGTGGCCGGTGCCGTGGGCATAGTCGAGGCCCGCCGCCCACAGGAACTGGCGCGCGAAGCTGTCGAGCGCGCCACCCGGCGTGCCCACGGGGAACACCGCCTGGTCGATTGCGATATGGCCCTTGAGCACGCGAGTGAAGCGGTCCTTCACCTCGGCCGGCGGCGCGTCGGGGCCGACCCAGACGGTGCGCGTGATGTCGGTGGTGCCATCGAGGTACTGCCCGCCCGAATCGACGAGATAGACGCTGTTGGGTTCGATCGCACGGTTCGACTGCTCGGTGACCGAGTAATGCGGGCTGGCCCCGTTCGGCCCGGCGCCCGAGATCGTGTTGAACGACAGGTCGCGCAGCAGGCCCGTCTTCTCGCGCTCGGCGAGGAGCTGCGCGGCAGCCGAGAGCTCGGTTTCGCCCCCCTTGGGCGCGGCGATCGACAGCCAGTGCAGGAAGCGGCTGACCGCGGCGCCGTCGCGGGCCTGCGCGGCGCGGTGGCCGGCCTGCTCGACCGGGTTCTTTTGCGCCTTGGGCAGCACGGTGGGATCGGTCAGGCGCAGCACCTTGGCGCCTTCGAGCGCGTGGAACACCGCCGCTACCGCCCGTTCGGGATCGACCGCAACGGTCTTGCCCGCCAGCGCCTGAAGCGCGGGTACGAAGCCGGCCCGATCCTGCACGCGCACCGCATTGCCAAGGTGCGCGGTCAGCGCCGGCGTAACCTTTTCCGGTGCGATGAACAGGTCCACCGTGCCGTCGGCGTGGGCCACCACGAACGACAGCGCCACCGGCGTGTGGTCGACGTCGGCACCGCGCATGTTGAGCAGCCAGGCGACGCTGTCGAGCGCGGTGACGACCGCCGCATCGGCGCCCTTGTCGGCGAGCCATTCCGCCACGGCGGCACGCTTTTCGGCGACGCTCTGCCCGGTGTAGCGATCCTCGTGCGGGACGGCGACGGCGGGCGACGGCGCGGGCTGGTCCTGCCACACCGCGTCGATCGGGTTGCCATCGACCGGCACGAGCGAGGCGCCGACGCTGCGCAGGGCGGCTTCGGCCGCTTCGGCCCAGGGCTTGGCATGCAGCCAGGCATCATAGCCGATCCGCGCCCCGGCCGCGGCATTGGCGCCGAGCCATGCCGCGGGGCTGGTCTGCGGCACCGACTGGTATTCATAGAGGCGGCTGTCGACCTGCTCGCGCACCTGCAGCGTATAGCGCCCGTCGACGAAGATCGCGGCCTTGTCCTTGAGCACGACCGCGCTGCCCGCCGAGCCGCCGAAGCCGGTCAGCCAACCCAGCCGCTGGGCGTAGGCGCCGACATATTCGCTCATGTGCTCGTCGCTGATCGGCACGATGAACCCGTCGAGACCGCGTCGGGCGAGTTCGGCGCGCAGCGCATCCAGGCGGGCTTCATGGGTCTGCATCAGCATGCGCAATCCTTCTTTCTTGGCCTTATTGCTTGGCCTTCTTGGGCGGCGGCGTCGTGGCGAGCCGGATTCCTGGCGGTCGGGCTCGGTTGGTTCGCATTGTAACCACCCCAGCGGCTTTGCGCCAGAGCGGTGCCTTGCAGGCCGCTCCCGGGCACCATAGATGGCGGGGATGACATCGCCCGACCAGAACCTCGCCCAGCCCCCCGTCGCCGCCAAGCGCCCGCACACCACGACTCATCACGGAGTCGCGATCACCGACGATTACGCCTGGCTGCGCGACGCCGGCTATCCCGAGGTCAAGGACGCGCAGGTGCTGGCGCACCTTGAGGCCGAGAACGCCTGGTTCGAGGCGCACATGGCGCCGCACAAGCCGCTGGTCGACCGGCTGTTCACCGAGATGCGCGGCCGCATCAAGGAAGCCGACAAGTCGGTCCCGCAGAAGGACGGCCAGTTCCTCTACTGGATCGAGTTCGAGGAGGGCGCCGAATACAAGAAGTGGTGGCGCCGCCCGGTGGGCTGCGCCGACGACGGCAGCGCGGACGAACTGCTGCTCGACGAAGTCGCGCTGGCCCAGGGCCACGACTATTTCCGCCTCGGCGCGATCTCGGTCTCCAACGACGGGCGGCTGCTCGCCTGGTCGATCGACGACAACGGGTCCGAGCGCTTCACCGCGCGTGTCAAGGTCATCGCCACCGGCGAGGTCCTGCCCGACGAGATCCCCGGCACCAATTCGGGGCTGATCTGGGTCAAGGGTGACACCGGCCTGGTCTACAGCCTCGCCAACGAGAACTGGCGCACCGACAACGTGCGGCTGCACTGGCTGGGTCGCCCGCTCGACGACGATGTCGAGCTTTACCACGAGGACGACGAGGGCTTCCGCGCCGGCGCGGCGCTTTCGGCGAACGAGAAGTGGCTGATCCTCTCGACCGGCGACCACGAGACGAGCGAGCAGCGGCTGGTGCCTGCCGACGATCCGCTGGCCACGCCGCTGCTGGTGCGCCCGCGCGAAAAGGGCGTGGAATACGATGTCGACGTGCGCGACGAGACGCTGTTCGTGCACGTCAACGACACGCACGAGAACTTTCGTCTCGCCACTGCCCCGCTTGCGGCGCCGGGGGATTGGACCACGCTGATCGCCGGCAGCGACGACTTCTACCTCACCGGGTTCGAGCTGTTCCGCGACTTCTATGTCGTCGAGGGCCGGGTGCGCGGCCTCGATCGCATCGAGGTGCGCTATTACGACGACCCGGCGCGGATCGAGCCGATCGCCTTCCCCGAGGCGAGCTACGAGGCCAGCCTCGGCGACAACCCGGAATGGGCGACACAGACCCTGCGCGTCGGCTACGAATCGATGGTCAGCCCGGCCTCGGTCTATGACTACGACGTGCCCAGCCGCAGCCTGACGCGGCTCAAGGTGCAGGAAATTCCCTCGGGCTACGATGCCTCGCTCTACGAGACGACGCGGCTGGACATCCCCGCGCGCGACGGCACGCTGGTGCCGGTCTCGGTGGTGTGGCGCCGCGATCGCCCCGCCGGCGGGCCGCTGCACCTCTATGGTTACGGCGCCTATGGCATCGCCATCGGGCCGGGCTTCTCGACCACGCGGCTCTCGCTGCTCGACCGCGGCATGGCCTATGCCATCGCGCATATCCGCGGCGGCGACGACCTTGGCCGCGGCTGGTACAAGGCCGGCAAGCTCGAGCAGCGCACCAACACGTTCGACGACTTCGTCGACGTGGCGCGCGGCCTGATCGCGCATGGTTTCACGGTCGAGGGGCGCATCTCGGCCTCGGGCGGGTCAGCCGGCGGCGAGCTGATGGGCGCGGTGATCAACCAGGCGCCCGAGCTGTTCGGCGCGGTCGTGGCCGACGTGCCCTTCGTCGACGTGCTGGCGACGATGCTCGACGAGAGCCTGCCGCTGACCCCCGGCGAATGGCCCGAATGGGGCAACCCGATCGAGGACGAGGCCGCCTTCCACCTGATCCGCTCGTACTCGCCCTATGACCAGGTGCGCGCGCAAGGCTATCCGCCGCTGATGGTGACCGCCGGGCTCAACGATCCGCGCGTGACCTATTGGGAGCCGGCCAAGTGGGTGGCGCGCCTGCGCGAGCTGAAGACCGACGACAACGCGCTGATCTTCAAGACGAACATGGGCGCGGGGCATGGCGGCAAGTCGGGCCGGTTCGAAAGCCTGAAGGAGGCCGCGGAGGAGTTCGCGTTCCTGCTGACCCAGCTGGGTCTCGAAGACTGACGCCCTGCCCCGTCACGCCGTTCGCCGGCATGACGGGGGTGGTGGCATTGGGCTCGACCACGGCGTTGCCCGCGCTGCCGGGCACCGTGCCACCCCGGTACGCGCGCACGATTTTCCCCGCTGCGCGCGAATCGGGCGTTGCATTCCGGTACGCTTGCCGCCACTCAGCGTGGGTTCAGCAGGGGGCGTGCACGCGCAGCCCTGCACTATCGCACGACGCAAAGTCTGACAGGAAGTTCGGATCGCCATGAAGTCCATTACCCGGCTGCCCCTTATCCCGATGCGTCGCCCCTTGCAGGGCCGGCTGCGGGGTCTCGCCGGGCGCAGCGCGCTGGCACTGGGGCTGGCCGCCACGGCGATTTCGCCGGTCGCCAGCAGCGTCGCGATGGCGCAGGCCGAACGGCGCGCCGCGCCGGCCGACGCCTCGGGCCAGCTCAATATCCCGGAGAACGTGCAGATCTTCGGCAAGAGCGACCCGAACATGCGCCGCGCCACTGCGATCATCAACGGCGAGATCCTGACCGGCACCGACATCGACCAGCGCCTCGCGCTGATCGTCAGCGCCAATGGCGGCAAGGTCTCGGCCGAGGAGCAGGAACGCCTGCGCCTGCAGGTGCTGCGCAACCTGATCGACGAGACGCTGCAGATCCAGGAAGCCAAGTCTGCCGGGATCGAGGTCGACGAGGACGAGGTCAACCAGACCTACGAGCGCGTCGCGCAGCAAAATTTCGGCCAGAACCCCGCCGCACTCGACAAGTACCTGCTTTCAGTGGGATCGTCGGCCGCCTCGCTCAAGCGCCAGATCCGTGGCGAGCTGTCGTGGCAACGCCTGCTGCGCCGCAACGTCCAGCCTTTCGTGAACGTCTCGGACGGCGAAGTGCGCGAGATGATCGAGCGGCTCAAGGCGGCCAAGGGCACCGAGGAATACCGCATCGGCGAAATCTACCTCTCGGCCAACGACACCAATCGCCAGCAGGTCGAGGCGAACGCCGCGCAGATCGTCGAGCAGCTCAAGAAGGGCGGCAGCTTCGTCGCCTATGCGCGCCAATATTCCGAGGCCTCGACCGCGTCGGTCGGCGGCGACCTCGGCTGGATCAAGCTGGCGCAGCTGCCGAGCGAACTTGCCACCGCCGCCAACACGATGCAGCCGGGCCAGCTCGCGGGCCCGATCCCGATCCCCGGCGGCTATTCGATCCTCTACATGATCGACAAGCGCCAAGTGCTGACCGCCGATCCGCGCGATTCGGTGCTCAGCCTCAAGCAGATCTCGCTCAACTTCCCCAAGGGCACGCCCGAGAAGGACGCCGCCGCCAAGGCCGCGACATTCGCGGCGGCGGTCAAGACCATCAAGGGCTGCGGCGATGCCGAAGCCGTGGCCAACCGCATCGGCGCCTCGGTCGTCGCCAACGACCAGATCAAGGCACGCGACCTGCCCGCCGCGCTGCAGGACTCGATGCTCAAGCTCTCGATCGGCGAAGTCACGCCGCCGTTCGGCTCGATGGAGGACGGCGTGCGCGTGCTGATGCTGTGCGGCCGCGACGATCCCAAGGTTTCCGACGGCCCGAGCTTTGAAGAAATGCAGTCGCAAATCGAGGACGACCGCGTGAACAAGCGCGCCCAGACCTACCTGCGCGACCTGCGCCGCGATGCGGTGATCGAGTACAACTGAGGCCTGGCGGTGCGGGCTTGCACGCACGCATTGCGCTCGCGCCCTTCGACAAGCTCAGGGCGAACGGGGGTTGGCTTGGACAACCTCCCCGTTCGGGCTGAGCTTGTCGAAGCCCCATGCCGGCACACCCCGCGCTCGCGCCCTTCGACATGCTCAGGGCGAACGGAGGCTTGAATATCCTTCCCCCGTTCGGGCTGAGCTTGTCGAAGCCCCATGCCCTGTCGCAAACGCGGTGGAATGTGGCCCCCGCCCCTCGCCCTTCGCGGCAAAGCCCGCTAGGCTTGCAGGCATGACCCCCATTGCCATCTCGCTCGGCGATCCCGCCGGTATCGGGCCCGAGCTCATTGCTGCCGCCTGGGCGCTCAGCGGCACCGAAGCCCTGCCCCCGTTCGTCGCCGTCGGCAGCCGCCACGTGCTGGAACAGGCCGCACGGGCGCGGGGGCTGAACATCGCGGTGCGCAGCGTCGGCTCGCTCGAGGAAGCGCGCGACAGCTTCGGGCAGGCGCTGCCGGTGCTCGACCTGGGCGACGTGGCCTATGCTCCCGGTGCGCCCGACGATGCCGGTGCCGCGCTGGCGCTGGCCGCGCTCGATGCAGCGACGCAATTGACCATTGCCGGCGAAACTTCGGCCCTGGTCACCGCGCCGATCGCCAAGAGCCGCCTCGCGCGCGTCGGCTTTGCGCATCCCGGGCAGACCGAATTCGTCGCGCAGGCCTGCGACGTTGCGGCCGAGGGTGCCGTGATGATGCTGGCAGGCCCCTCGCTGCGGGTCGTGCCGGTGACGGTCCACGTGGCGTTGTCGGCGGTGCCCGGCCTGCTTTCGGCCGAACTGATCGGCCGGCGCAGCGCGATCGCGGCGCAGGCGCTGATGCGCGATTTCGGCCTCGCCGATCCGCGCATCGCCGTGGCCGGGCTCAACCCCCATGCCGGTGAAGACGGCCGCATGGGGCACGAGGACCGCGCGATGATCGCCCCGGCCGTTGCCGCGCTGCAGGCCGCCGGGTTCGACGCACGCGGGCCGCTGCCCGCCGACACGATGTTCCATGCCGAAGCGCGCGCGACGTATGATCTGGCGGTGTGCATGTACCACGACCAGGCGCTCATCCCGCTGAAGGCGCTCGATTTCGATGCCGGGGTCAACGTCACCCTGGGCCTGCCGATCATCCGCACCTCGCCAGACCACGGCACCGCCTTCGCCATTGCCGGCACCGGCGAGGCGCGCCCCGGCGCGATGATTGCCGCGATCCGCATGGCTGGCGAATGCGCCGCACGGCGGGCCGCAGCATGACCAAGTTGCCGCCGCTGCGCGACGTGGTCAACCGCCACGGGCTGATGGCCTCCAAGGCGCTGGGCCAGAACTTCCTGTTCGACGAACAGTTGCTGGCGCGCATCGCCGCCATTCCCGGATCGCTCAAGGGCGCCAACGTGCTCGAGGTCGGCCCGGGGCCGGGTGGCCTGACACGTGCCCTGCTGCGCGCCGGCGCCAACGTCACCGCGATCGAGATGGACAAGCGCTGCCTGCCCGCGCTCGCCGAACTGGCCGAGGCCTTCCCCGGCCAATTGCGCGTGATCGAGGGCGATGCGACGAAGATCGACCCCGCGACGCTGTTCGAGGGGCCATGGCACGTCGTCGCCAACCTGCCCTACAACGTCGGCACCGCGCTGTTCACCGGCTGGCTCTCGGGCCAGGACTGGCCGCCGCAATGGCTGTCGCTGACGCTGATGTTCCAGCTCGAAGTGGCGGAGCGGATCATCGCCGGCACCGAGAGCGACGCCTTCGGTCGCCTTGCGATCCTGTCGCAATGGCGTGCGACCCCGCGCATCGCGATGAAGGTCCATCGCAGTGCGTTCACCCCGCCGCCCAAGGTCATGTCGGCGGTTGTCCATGTGGTGCCGGCTGCCATGCCTGAAGGCGTCTCGGCGCGCATGCTCGAACGCGTCACCGAGGCGGCGTTCGGCCAGCGCCGCAAGATGCTGCGCCAGTCGCTCAAGGGCCTGCCCGGCGCGCTCGCCGCGCTGGAGACGCTGGGCATCGACCCGGCGCGCCGCGCCGAGACACTGACCGTCGCCGACTTTGTGGCGATCGCCAGAATCCTGAGCTGACAGACAAGATCCTCCCCACCCCGTGGGGAGGGGGACCACCGCAAAGCGGTGGTGGAGGGGCAACCCCCTCCACGCAGCGTCAGAAAATCACGCCGCCTTCTGCTTGCGAAACAGCACGCGATCCTCGGGCCCGAACCCGCGCCGCCAGATGACAAAGCCATAGACGCCAAGGATTGCCGGCACGCCGAAGCCGACCTCGGCCCATTCGGGCAGGAAGCGCGCAAGGACCCCCACGCCGATCGCCGGAACCGCCGCCCAGACCAGCGCCCAGCGGAAATTGCTGATGCGTTCGTGGAGAATGCGGCCCAGCAGCCGCGCCTTGAGCAACGAGGCCAGACCCAGCGAAAGCACGAGCGCCAATGCCGCCCCCGCGGCCTCGACCATGCCGCCCCAGCCGAGCTCGCGGGCGATGAGGATGAAGGCCACGGTCAGCCCGCCCTGCAGCGCGATCGTCGCAAGGCTGATCCACCAGTTGCGCAGCCGCGCGACGTAGATAAGTGCGGCCTCGCTCACCACTGCGGGCGAGGCGACGACTTCGGCCGCCAGCAGCAGCCCGAGCGCTGCGGTCCCGGCGACGAAGTTGGGGCCGAACAGCCCCATCACGCCCTTGCCCGGCAAGCCCAGCGCGAGTGCGATCCCGGCCTGCGCGGCGGTGATCCAGAAGCCGACCTGGCAGACCTGGCGCGCGATGGCGCCGTGGTTCTCGTCCTTGAGGTTGCGAGTGATAACCGGGCCGAGGATCGGCTCGAAACTGGTCTTGAGCTTCTGCGGCAGGGTCGCGACCTGCTGCGCCACGTAATAGATGCCGACCGCGGCCGCCGGCGCAAACGTGCCGAGGATGAATAGATCGAGCTTGCGCGTCCCCCATTCGACCGCGTCGGCACCGGCCAGCGGCAGGTTGCGGTTGGCGAGCCGCAGCAGGGCGCCGGGCCGCGGATTCCACTGGCGCGGGAGACCGTAGCTCTTGATCAGTGGCACGAACGCCGTGGCCATCGCCGCGAGCATGGCGAGCGCATAGGCGAGGATCAGGCCGCTGTCGCGCAAGGGCGCCCACCACGTGCCCGCAAGCCATGTCCCTGCCAGCCACAGACCGCCTGCGGCCAGTGACTGCGTCCACGGCTCGACCACGGCGCGCGCGCGCACCGTCGCGCCGACGTCGAAGCGATAGGCCAGCGCTGCCAGCGCGACGTCACCCAGCGCACGCGGCAGGATCGCCAGCGGCAGCAGTCGCTCGATCGCGGTGAAATGCCGGCTGGGGAACATGGCCACGGGCACGAGCCACAGCAGCGCGGCGAAGACCACCGAGACCAGCGTCGAGAGCAGCAGCGCGTCGGCGACGATGTTGGCGCCGGGCCGGTCTTCCTTGGCCAGCTGCTGCGCGAGGCCGCGCTTCTGGCCCAGCGTCGCCAATTGCGCGGCGAGTTCGACGACCAGCGTGGCCGAGGCATAGCGGCCGAGTTCGGCGGCGCCATACAGACGCCCGGCGATGAACAGGAACGGCACGCTGGCGGCCAGCCGCAGCACGAAGCCGAAGAAGTTGGTGCGGCCACCCTTGGCGAGCGCGGCGATGTCCGCCTGCTCGGCTGCGGCCCCTTCCGGGGAGGACACGATGTCAGCCAAGCGGATGTTCCGCGCGCAGGGGCCGGGCCAGCAGGCCGGCGACGACGTCGCGCGCCGGGGCGCGGCCTTCGAGCAGGGTGACGACCGCTTCGACCAGCGGCATGGCGATTTCCTTCCGGCGGGCGAGGTCCGCAAGGACCGGCGCAGTGAACGCGCCTTCCGCTACGGTGCTGCGCCCCGACAGAACCTGAACCGCGCTTTGTCCCTCGCCCAGCGCCTTGCCCAGCGAGAAATTGCGACTGGCGGTGGACGAGCAGGTGAGCACGAGATCGCCCAGCCCCGAGAGTCCGGCCAGCGTCTCGGCCTCGGCACCGAGCGCGAGACCGAAGCGCTGCATTTCGGCAAAGCCGCGGCTGATGAGCGCGGCGCGGGCATTTTCGCCCAAGCCGAGACCGGCGACGACGCCACAGGCGATCGCCAGCACGTTCTTGACCGCGCCACCGATCTCGGCCCCGATGACGTCGGCACTGTAATAGGGGCGGAACGTCGGGCGGGCGATGGCGGGGGCCAGCCGCTGCCACTGTGCCTCGCCGCCGGCGCAGGCAAGCGTCACCGCGGTGGGCAAGCCGGCGGCCACCTCGTGCGCGAACGTCGGGCCGGACAGCACCGCGATCGCCGCGGCGGGCGCGGCGGCGGCGGCGACGTCTGCCATCAGGCGCCCAGTCCCGGCCTCGATGCCCTTGGCGCAAAGCACGAGGTCACCCGCAAAGCCGGGCATGCCGGCAAGCACGGTGCCGACCGCCTGGGCGGGCGTGACCCATACCAGCGTGCCGAGCGCGGCCATCGCGGCGAGGTCGGCGGTGGCCGTGATCGTATCGGCCAAGTGTGCCTGCGGCAGATAGGTCGGGTTGGTGTGCGTGCGGTTGATGGTCTCGACCAGCGCCGGATCACGCGCCCAGAGGCGGACGGGGCGGCCGTCGCTGGCCAGCATCTGCGCCAGCGCGGTGCCCCAGGCGCCCGCGCCGATCACCCCGATCGGATCGCTCATGCCTTGACCCCTGCCCCGCGCACCGGCGCCGCATCTGCATCGAGCGGCCAGCGCGGGCGCGCCGGCAGGTCAAGCGGATCGGCATGCCCCTGGGCAAAGCGTTCGGCGCCGGCCCAGCCGATCATCGCGGCATTGTCGGTGCACAGCGCCAGCGGCGGCGCGACCAGCGGCAGGCCGGCACTGGCGGCCAGCGCTTCGAGCGCCGTGCGCAGCGCGGTGTTGGCAGCGACGCCGCCCGCGACGACGAGCGCGGTCATGCCGGGGCTGCACACGCCAAGCGCGCCGCGGGTGCGGTCGATCACGCAGTCGATCGCAGCCTGCTGGAACGAGGCGGCAAGGTCGGCAGCGGAATGGCGCCCCGAATCGCGCGCACGCAGCACCGCGCTCTTGAGGCCTGCGAAGGAGAAGTGCGGTTCCCCGCTGCACACCAGCGGACGCGGCAGCGGCACGGCGCGGGCATCGCCCTCGCGCGCCAGTCGCTCGACCGCGGGGCCGCCGGGGTAGCCGAGACCGAGGATCTTGGCGGTCTTGTCGAAAGCCTCGCCCAGCGCATCGTCGATCGTCGTGGCCAGCCGGCGATAGTGGCCCAGCCCGGTCACCTCGAGGATCTGGCAGTGCCCGCCCGAGACCAGCAGCAGCAGGTAGGGATAGGCCAGGTCAGGGTCGGCCAGCCGCGGCGAGAGCGCATGGCCTTCGAGATGGTTGATGCCGATCAGCGGCTTGCCTGCGGCCATGGCCAGCGCCTTGCCGGTGACGAGGCCGACCATCACCCCGCCGATCAGGCCCGGCCCCGCCGTCGCGGCGATCGCGTCGACATCGGCCAGCGCCAGGCCGGCATCGGCGAGCGTCGCCTCGACCATCGGGGCGATGACGTCGGCATGTGCGCGCGCGGCGATTTCCGGCACGACGCCGCCATATGGGCGGTGCGCCTCGTCCTGCGAGGCGATACGCTGCGCGACGATGCGGCGCGCCAGCGTCGGCGCATCGCCATCGATGATGGCGACGGCGGTTTCGTCACAGGAGGATTCGATGCCAAGGATCAGGGCCATGCGGAGCTTTCCCTTAGAGATAATCCCGTTTACGGCAAGCCGCGCATGAACACGCCTGCACACACGCCCGACCCCGCGCCCCAACCCGTGCCAGCGGCGAACCGGCCGCTGCGGCTCGGTACGCGCCGCTCGCCGCTCGCCATGGCCCAGGCCGAGGAAACCCGCGCGCGCCTCTGCGCCGCGCAAGGGTGGCCCGAGAGCATGGTCGAGCTGTGCCCGCAGATCGCCAGCGGCGACCGCATCCAGGATCGCCCCCTGGCCGAAATCGGCGGCAAGGCCTTGTGGACCAAGGAGCTCGACGCCGCGCTGATCGCCGGCGAAATCGACTTCGCGGTCCATTCAATGAAGGACGTCGAGACGATCCGCCCCGCCGAGATCACCATCGCCGCGGTGCTGCCGCGCGCCGACGTGCGCGACGTCCTGGTGGGTGCCGCGACGATCGCCGCGATCCCGCAGGGTGCACGCGTCGGCACCAGTGCCCCGCGCCGCGCCGCGCAGATGCTCCACGCCCGCCCCGACCTCGCGATCGTGCCGTTCCGCGGCAATGTCGCCACGCGGCTGGCCAAGCTGCAGGCGGGCGAAGCCGACGTGACGCTGCTGGCCGCCGCCGGGTTGCAGCGGCTGGGCGAGACCGGCGTCGGCCATGTGCTGCCCGCCGAGGACTGGCTGCCAGCGCCGGCGCAAGGTGCGATCGGCATCGAATGCCTCGCCGCGCGCGACGATGTGCGGGCCTTGCTTGCCAGTATCGATCACGCCCCCACCCATGCCGCGATCCGGGCCGAGCGCGCGCTGCTCGCGGGGCTGGGCGGCACCTGCCACAGCCCGATCGCGGTGCTGACCACGGCCGACGGCGACGACCTCGTGCTGCGCGCCGCGCTCTACAGCCCCGATGGCGCGCTGCGCACCGAGGCCAGCGCGCGCTTCGCCGCCGGCGACGACGCGGCACCGCTCGCCCTCGCCGCACAGTTGCTGGCCGAGGCACCCGCGGGCATCGCCGCCTTCTTTCACGGCGGCTGACGGCGCCTGTGCTCCCATTGCTGATCGTGCGGCCCGAACCGGGCAATGCCGCCAGCGTCGCGGCGGCCCGTTCGCTGGGGATCGCCGAGGTACTCGGCGCGCCGCTGTTCGCCATCGCACCGGTGGCATGGCAGGCGCCCGACCCTGCCGACTACGCTGCGATCCTCGCTGGAAGTGCCAACCTGTTTCGCCACGGCGGTCAGGACCTGGCAGCCCTCGCCCCGCTCCCGGTCGTGGCCGTGGGTGCCGAGACCGCCCGCGTGGCGCGCGACGCGGGCTTTACCGTGCGTGTTTCGGGCGAAGGCAGCCTGCAGGACGTGGCAACAAGCCTGCCAGCCGGGCGTTACTTGCGCCTGTCGGGCAGCGATCCCGTGCCGCTTACCCTGCCCGAGGGCCTCGTGGTGGATACGGTCATGGTCTACGCGGCCAAGGCCCTGCCCCTGTCGGGCGAGGCGGCCAGCATGCTGCCGCACCCTTGCGTGGTCGCATTGCATTCGGGCGAAGCGGCACGCCATTTCGCGCAGGAATGCACCCGCCTCAACCTGCCGCGCAGCACGGTGCAACTGGCCTGCCTGGCCCCGCGCATCGCCGCGATGGCCGGCCGCGGCTGGCAAGCGGTTGAAATTTCTGCAATGCGCCGCGATCAACCATTGCTGGCCTTGGCCGCACAAATGTGCAAAAACGTGTGACATCGGGGCAACGGACAAGCGAAAATAGATGCAGGATATGCCGATCGGACAGGAAAACTCGCGGCGCCAACGCCGTGGGGGCGGGCGACTTGCCTGGGGTCTCGGCCTCGTCCTGATCCTTGCCGCAGGCGCTGGCGGCACCTGGTATGCAGCGCAGCAGGGCTGGCTCAAGCTGGACCTGCACCCGTCCGCCAGCGCCAGCGGTGATGTTCCCGCCAGCGTCGCGTCCGAGGCCGTGGTCGCCGCCGCCAGCAATGCCGCGGCCGACGCGGTGCTCACCGCGACCACTGCCAAGGTTTCCGCGCTCGAGCAGCGCCTTGCCGAACTGAACCAGCAGGCCATGGCCGCCTCGGGCCAGGCAACCCGTGCCGAAGCACTGCTGGTGGCCTTCGCCGCGCGCCGCGCGATCGAGCGTGGCCAGCCGCTGGGCATCCTCGAGAACCAGCTGCGCGTGCGGTTCGGCGCCAGCCAGCCCGGCGCGGTCGATCGCGTCATCGCCGCGGCCGCGCACCCGATCACGCTGGGCACGCTGTCCGAGGAATTCGTGCAGGTCGAACCGCGCCTGCTGGGCAAGCCGGCGCAGGGCAATACCTGGGACTGGATGGCAGGCGCGATCGGCTCGCTCTTCGTGATCCGCCACGATGCCGCCGACGGCGCGACGCCCGAAAGCCGCCGCGATCATGCACGCCTGGCGATCGCCGGCGGCCGCGTCGATGCCGCGATCAGCGATGTCGAGCGCATGCCCGGCAAGGATGCGGCGACCGAATGGCTGGCCCATGCGCGCGACTGGGTCGCGGCGCAGCGCGCGCTCGACCAGTTGGAAACCGCCGCGATGGTGCTGCCCGCCCCGCAGCCGGTGATGCCTGCGCCTTTGCCCTCGGCCCAGCCGCAGCCCGCTTCCCCGGCAACGCCGCTTGCCGACGATACCGTAGCGCCGGCACCGAGCGCGAGCCCGGCGCCGGCCGCGCCCGCTACACCAGCAAAGCCGAAGTAAGGTCGCCCGGCGGCGGCCCGCCCGCCGCGATCATCGCCTTGTCGCGCTCGATCAGCCCGGGCAGCGTCGTCAGCCCGAAGCGTCGCACCAGGAAGCGCGCGATCGAGCCGGTGTCGTGGACGGTATGATCGACGTGGCCTTTGCGCGCATGCGGGCTGACGATCAGCGCCGGAACGCGCGTGCCCGGCCCCCATCGATCGCCCTTGGGCGGCGCGACATGGTCCCACCAGCCGCCGTTCTCGTCGAACGTGATGACCACCAGCATCTTGTCCCACTGCGGCGAGCGACGCAGCAGGTCGATCGTGCGCGCGATATGGCGATCGCCGGCATCGACGTCGGAATAGCCGGCATGCATGTTGAGGTCGCCCTGCGGCTTGTAAAACGTGACCGCGGGCAGCGTCCCGGCCTGTGCATCGGCGAGGAAGCGATTGGTGCGGGGCGTCTCGCCGGTGCCGGCATCGCGCAAGTGGTGCGCGCGCGCCGCCGTGCCCGGTGCCAGGTTCGCGAAATAGTTGAGCGGCTGGTGATGCGGCTGGAAATTGGGGCGCGAGGGGAACGCGGCGCTGTTGGCGCGGCCGGCCATCGCCTCGCCCCAGCCGCCGGCATACCAGGCCCAGTCGACGCCCTTCTCGCTCAGCCGGTCGCCGATATGCGCATGGGTCTGCGGCGGCAGCGTCTGCGCGGTGACCAGCGCATGGCCCGGCTTGTCCGGGTCGGCCTGGTAGGTCGGCAGGTAGGGCGGCAGCATCGTGTTGACCGCCCGGTGATCGGGCGTGATCGAATCCGCGACGAACCGCACCGGGCCATCCATCGCGCTCGCCGGCGTGCCCGGCCGCAGCAGCGGGCGCGGCGGATCGGTATATGCGGGGTCCAGCTTGACGATGCGATCCCTGGCCGGGCTCTTGTCCGCCTCGGGATAGTACGGCGCGGTGGCGCTCACGAGGTACTGGTGGTTGAGGAACGAGCCGCCGAATGCACCCATGAAGAAGTTGTCGCACAGCGTGAATTCGCGCGCGACTTGCCACAGGCGCAGGTTGGCGCGCGCATCGCCGTAATGGCCCATGACCATCGCGCCGCTGTCGCCCCAGGCGACGAAGCCGTCGTTGCGCCCGCCGTTGATCTGCCACTGGTTGTTGTAGAAGCTGTGGATCAGGTCGCGGGTGATGACGCCATGCGGCAGCGGATCGCCCTCGGGCGTCTTGAGTGCGAAGGGGGCGTTGGGTAGCCCCGCGATCGCATCCTCGCCGATCACGATCTCGCTGTGCTCGACCACCTGCTTGTCGGGCACCATGCCCTCCCAGATTTTCGGCAGCGTCTCGAGCACGCGGCCATCGCGATCGCGCTGACGTGCACGCTCGGGCGGAACTTGCGAGAGCGGCTGCGCAAGGCCCGGAAACTCGGGGAAGAGATTGTTGAAGCTGCGATTCTCGGCGAAGATCACCACGACGGTCTCGATCTTGGCGCGCAGCGCGGCATCGACTTTGGCGCGCGAAGCGGGACCTGCGGCGTGCGCGTCGACGGCACTGGCCGCGCCAGTGACGGCAAGCCCCGCCAGCAGGCTGCGGCGGTCGAGCGGAAGGGTACCGGATTTCGCGGGGCTGTCGGTCATCGTGGACTATCCTTGGGGGGAATCGCGGCTGCGATAGGCGCGCGGGCGTCGCCTGTCCAAGGCTGCATGGTCGCGAAGTGTCGCAAGGCGGCGAGGCCTCGCTCAACCCAACCCATCACTTCACCTCGACGCCGCCCTTCACCACATGGTCGACGCGCTCGAGCACCGTGATGTCCGCCAGCGGATCGCCGCTCACCGCGATCATGTCGGCATAGTGGCCCGGCGAGAGCGCACCGACGTCCTTGCTCCACCCCAGCAGGTCGGCCGAGACGGTGGTGGCGGCCTGGATCGCCTGCATCGGCGTCATGCCATAGCGGACCATGTACTTGAACTGCCGCGCGTTGAGGCCGTGGGGATAGACCCCGGCATCGGTGCCGAACGACAGCTTGACCCCGGCCTTAACCGCCTTGCGGAAACCGATGCGCTGCGCCTCGGTGGTGTCGTCGTTCTTGCGCAGCATGTCGGCGGGCCAACGGTGCGCGCGGCCGTATTCGGCGATGAAGTCGCCATCGTAGATGTCCATGTCGAGCCAGACGCCCTTGGCCTTGGCCAGCGCGATCCCCTCGTCGTCGATCAGGCTGGCGTGCTCGATCGCCTTGACCCCGGCGTTGATCGCGGCCTTGATCCCGCTGGCGCCATGGGCATGGGCCGTGACCCACGATCCGCGCCCCCTGGCCACCTCGACCGCGGCGCGCATTTCCGCGTCGCTCAACTCCTGCTGGCCCGGCTCGGTGCCCTGCGCCAGCACCGCGCCGGTGGCGATCAGCTTGATCGAATCGACGCCGTGCTGGAACAGCGCGTTGACCTTGCGCGTGGTGTCCGCCGCATCGACGACCACGCCGGCGCGCATGTCGGCGGGCACGGTGACGTCGGGGGCGAAGCCCGTCACCTCGCCGCCGCCGCCGGGGATCGTGACATAAGCGCCCACGGTACTGATGCGCGGGCCGATCACGTCGCCGCGATTGATCGCGTTGCGCAGCTCGACATCGGCATAGGCACGGAAGTTACCGCAGTTGTGCACGGTGGTGAAGCCGGCCATCAGCGTGGCGCGGGCATGGCGTGCGCCGACGAAGGCGCTCTCCATCGCCGAATGAAGCAGCGGCTCGGCGACGTTCTCCGATTGGTCGAGATCGGGCAGGTGGACGTGCATGTCGATCAGCCCGGGCAGCACGGTATAGGCCGACCAGTCGATCACCCTGGCGCCGGCGGGCACTGGCCCGTCGGGCGTGACGGCGGTCACGCGCCCGTCGTCGACCCGGATCAGGCGCGCGGGCCAGACCTTGCCCGCCTCGGGATCGACGAGATGCCCGGCGCGGACCCAGACGGTTTCGGCCCTTGCGGGTGCGGCGCAAAGCAGGGCGGAGGCGCAGAGCGCGGCGATGACGGGGGTGAGGCGCGACATGGGCACCAGCCTAGCGCGCACATTCCGCCGGGGGGAGTGCTTTTGCATGCCGCGCGTCAGATCGTTGCGCGATGCGGCATGGCCACGATCTGTGTCGCCAGCGCGACAGGCACGCCGTGCAATACTTATATCCAACTGGCGGTGCGCGACGCGAGCGAGTAGCGTGACGGGCACACGAATTGCACCAAGCAAGATACCAGAGAGGGTACGTCCATGGCCGAAGCCGTCTATCCCGTTCCTGCCGCCTGGGCCGAAGGCGCGCTGATCGACGAGGCGCGCTATGACGCGATGTATCGCCGCTCGATCGAGGAGCCGGAAGCGTTCTGGGCCGAGGAAGCGCAGCGCATCACCTGGATCAAGCCCTTCACCAAGGTGAAGAACACCTCGTTCCACGAGGAAGACTTCGGCATCCGCTGGTTCGAGGATGGCACGCTCAACCTCTCGGCCAACTGCCTCGACCGGCATTTGGCCACGCGCGGCGACGACGTGGCGATCCTGTGGGAGCCCGACAGCCCCGAGGATGCCTCGCGCGCGATCACTTATCGCGAACTGCACGCCGATGTCTGCCGCCTCGCCAACCTGCTCAAGGAGCGCGGCGTGGGCCGCGGCGATCGCGTGACGATCTACCTGCCGATGGTGCCCGAGGCCGCGGTGGCGATGCTGGCCTGCGCACGCATCGGTGCGATCCATTCGATCGTCTTCGCCGGTTTCTCGCCCGATGCGCTGGCCGGTCGCATCGAGGATTGCGACAGCCGCATCGTGCTGACCGCCGACGAGGGTCTGCGCGGCGGAAAGCGCGTTCCGCTCAAGAAGAACGTCGACGAAGCGCTGACGCACTGCCCCTCGGTCGACACCGTCGTCGTGCTGGCGCGCACCGGTGCGGCCGTGCCGATGCAGGAGGGCCGCGACCTGGCCTGGGCCGAGGCGGTCGGCCGCCAGAGCGCCGAATGCGCGCCTGAGGAAATGAACGCCGAGGATCCGCTGTTCATCCTCTACACCTCGGGCTCGACCGGCAAGCCCAAGGGCGTGCTGCACACCACCGGCGGCTACGCGGTGTGGACCTCGATGACGCATCAGTACGTGTTCGACTATCGTCCGGGCCAGATCTACTGGTGCGCGGCCGATATCGGCTGGGTCACCGGGCACTCCTACGTGGTCTATGGCCCGCTCGCCAACGGCGGCACCACCGTCATGTTCGAGGGCGTGCCCAACTTCCCCAACCCCAGCCGCTTCTGGCAGGTGGTCGACAAGTTCAAGGTCGAGATCTTCTATGGCGCCCCGACCGCCCTGCGCGCGCTGATGCGCGAGGGCGACGAATGGGTGCACACCACCAGCCGCCAGTCGCTGCGTCTGCTCGGTTCGGTGGGCGAGCCGATCAATCCCGAGGCCTGGGAGTGGTATCACAAGGTCGTGGGCGATGCGCGCTGCCCGATCGTCGACACCTGGTGGCAGACCGAAACCGGCGGCGCGATGATCACCCCGCTGCCCGGTGCGACCGCGCTCAAGCCCGGCTCGGCCAGCAAGCCGATGTTCGGCGTGCGCCCCGCCCTGCTCGACAACGACGGCGTGACGCTCGAGGGCGCGACCGACGGGTGCCTCGTCATCGGCGACAGCTGGCCCGGCCAGATGCGCACCGTCTGGGGCGATCACGAGCGCTTCTTCCAGACCTATTTCACCACGTTCAAGGGCTGGTACTTCACCGGCGACGGCTGCCGCCGCGACGAGGACGGCTATTACTGGATCACCGGCCGCATCGACGACGTCATCAACGTCTCGGGCCATCGCATGGGCACGGCCGAGATCGAGAGCGCGCTGGTCGCCCACGCCAAGGTCGCCGAAGCAGCCGTGGTCGGCATGCCGCATGCGATCAAGGGCCAGGGCATCTACGCCTATGTCACCTGCAATGCCGAGGTGGAGCCGGACGAAGCGCTGCGCCGCGAACTGGTCCAGTGGGTGCGCCACGAGATCGGCCCGATCGCCACGCCCGACGTGATTCAATTCGCCCCCGGCTTGCCCAAGACCCGTTCGGGCAAGATCATGCGCCGCATCCTGCGCAAGATCGCGGAAAACGACCTGGGCTCGCTGGGCGACACCTCGACGCTGGCGGATCCCTCGGTGGTCGACAACCTCATCGCCAACCGGCCCGAACTGGCCAGCGCCTGACACCGCGACGCCGGGCCTCCCCCTCTGGCCTGGGGGAGGCCCGGCGTCGCGATTCCCAGTCGATTCGCCGCGCTGATACTCGCAGCGGAGTGAAGGGTTATCGCCGCCTGAGCTCCGTCGTGCGATTCGCACGCGTGACGCCAGACCGCTCACGCCGCATCTGCGGTAAATCTAGCAAAACCGGGTTTTTTGGGGAAAATCTGCATGGCAGATTGTTTGCCCGGCGCGTGGATTTTAACGGCGTCCTCTCCCACCGCCGCGCCGGGCTTTGTGCATTTTATGCTCGGGCATCATAGCGGCTCAAGCGAGACCTGCCAGCACAAAAGTGCATACCTATTCTTTGCCATCCAGTGATGCACCACAGCAACAGGCCAGGGCGAAGCCCGCTTGTCGCAGTCCGGCAAGATTGCGCCGCGGGCGTCCCGGTCATGCCGGGTAAACGGCAGATTGGCGCCGCCCTCCGCAGCGACGCGCAGCGCAGACCTACCTAAGCGCGGGATAGCCGGGACGTAGGCGGCGGGGACGTAGGCTGGCTGCCATGTCCGATCCCCGCCCCGCCCTGTCCCGTCGCTCGCTGCGCCGTATGCTCGCCCTGCTATGCGTGATGGTCCGCGCGATCCAGCCGCTGCATGCCGCCGAAGCCGACGGCGCCCCGCCGATATCCCCCGGCTTCAGCTACGTCGCCGACGCCGTGACCGTGCTCGATGGCGGTGCGGGGCGTGGCGGTGTCGTGATCGGGCGCGCCGATGCCTGGGTCGACGTCGACGGCGGGGTCGTCGGGTTGGGCGCGCTATCGGCGCATGTCGACCTGATGGCGGTGCACGGCCCCGACCTGTCGGGACGCTGGGTCGGCGATGCGCAAGGGGTCAGCAACATTGCCGCGCCACCGCAACATCACCTGTTCGAGGCCTGGCTGCGCTGGCGGCTGAGCGACAATGCCGCGCCGCTGGCCATCACCGCCAAGGCCGGCCTGATCGACCTCAACAGCGAGTTCGACGTCCAGGCGATCGGCGCGCTGTTCATTCACTCGAGCCACGGCTCGGGACCAGAGCTCGGCCAATCCGGCCCCAACGGCCCCTCGGTCTTTCCCGTCGCGGCGAGCGGCGTGGTGCTGACGGGTGCAACGCATGGCAATGCCATGCTGCGCCTCGGCGTGTTCGACGCGCTGGCGGGCAGTGTCGATGATGCCAACTTGCCCGCCCTGCGCCTGCCGGGCACGACCGGCGCGCTGGTCATCGGGCAGGTCGATGTGCCGGTGGCGGCGCTTGGCGAAGGCGGGGGTGTGCACCTCGGGGCGTGGCGCTATTCCCGCCCGCAACCGCGCACTGACGATGAGACCGCAGCGGCCTGGTCACAGGGCGTCTTCGCACTCGTGGAGGTATCGTTCGCGCCGAAATGGCATGGTTGGGTGCGTGCGGGGCTGGCGGATGCGCGGACCAATGCGGTCGTGGGCTATTGCGGCGCGGGCGTGGTTCGCGACGCCGGTGACTGGCAGCTGGGCCTGGCGATGGCGCGCGCCTGGCTTGGCGCGCAGACGCGCCGCACGCTTGGCGCCCGGACAGCGGAGACCGCACTGGAACTGACCGCCGCACGCGCCGTGACCCGCTGGATGACGATCCAGCCCGACCTGCAATACGTCATCGCCCCGTCGTGGGACCTGGCCCTGCGCAACGCCCTCGTCGCCGGGCTGCGCCTGCGCCTGAACTGGGCGCGCTGAACGCCGGTTTGCCGCCCGCAGATTTTGCCGGAACCTTGGCCGCCCGAACCGACTGTGTAAGGCAGATCGCAACGGGCAAAAGGGCAAAGCAGGCATGGAGGAGATTTCACGGCGCAGCGTGCTGGCAGGCAGCATCGGCGCCGGGGTTGCGGCATTGGGTGGACTGGGCCTGCCGTTCGAGGCGCTGGCAGCCGCGGCGCCGCGCGATCCGCTCTTGGTGGCGACGAGCGGCGGCCTCGTGCGCGGCCGAATCGAAGAGGTGATGCAGGGCCGCAAGGGCGAGGCGGTGCGCGTGTTCACCGGCATCCCCTATGGCACCGCCGCCCGTTTTGCCGCGCCACGACCGGCACGCGCCTGGCACGGCGAATGGGATGCGACCCGCCCGCCCCGCGCCGCGCCACAACCCGAAGGCTTCGACCCGCTGCCCGCGACGCAGGCCGAAGATTGCCTCCAGCTCAATGTCTGGGCACCGGCCGCGCCCGGTCGCTACCCGGTGGTGGTGTGGATCCACGGCGGCGCCAACGAGACCGGGTGGAGCGGGGCCGCCCTCACCACCGGCGAGCGCTTTGCCGCGCAGGGCGTGATCTGCGTGTCGGTCAACTACCGCCTCGGCGCGCTGGGCTATTGCGAGCTGGGACATGTGCTCGGCCGCGGCTATGCCGGCAGCGGCAACAACGGTATTCGCGACCTCGTCCTCGCGCTGCAATGGGTGCGCGCCAACATCGCGGCATTCGGCGGAAACCCTGGCCGCGTGACGCTGATGGGCGAATCCGCGGGCGGCAAGAACGTGGTCACGCTGATGGCGACACCGGCGGCCGATGGCCTCTATGCCCGCGCCATCGTCTGCAGCGGCGGCGGTCAGACCGTCTACAACCCGGGCGAGGCCGCGGCCTTTGCCAATGCCGTGGTGGCGCGGCTCGGCGGGCGCGAGCGATTACTGGTGGCGCCATTCCCCGCGATCATCGAGGCCCAGGTCGCCGCGCGGCGCGAGTGGCCGCGCAACATGGCGTTCCGTGCGGTGGTCGATGGCATGTTCCTGCCGCAGATGCCGCTGACGCGCATGGTCGAGGGCCGCGTACCGCGCGTGCCGTTGCTGGTCGGGTCCAATGCCGACGAAAGCCGCCTGTTCCTCTCGCCCGCCCAGGCTGCCAAGCCCTTGTGGTCGCAGCAGGTCTCGAACGAGACGATGGCGCGCATGGCGACCCTCAACCGCAGCTATGCGCAGGCCTATCCCGAATTGAGCGAGGCGGAGCGTCGCTGGAAGCTGCTGACTGCCGAGGAATACGGCATGCCCAACCTGCGGCTGGCCGAAGCGCACGCTGCCCGCGGGGCGAGCGTGTGGCATTATCGCCTCGCCCTGCCCGCACCGGGCGGACCGCACCGCGGCAGCAGCCCGCACGTGCTCGACGTGCCACTGACCTTTGACCATGTGACCAACCCGGTCGCGGCGCAGATGTTCGGCTATTCCGCGGCCGAGCAGCCGGTGGCCGATGCCTGGCACGGCGCGATGGTCGCCTTCATCAAGGGCAGTGCGCCCTCGACCCCGGCCTGGCCCGCATGGCCACGCTTCAAGGCCGATCGGCGCGCGTCGATGGTGGTGGCGCGCAATGCCAGCGTGGTCGACGACCTCGATCGGGCCGAACGTGCGCTCTGGGGCGAGTGATCGCTCGCCCCAAAAGCGTAAACGTCAGATCGCGCCGGTCAGCACCGCCGGCTGACGGTCGGCCAGCCCGACGATCAGTTCGCCGAACAGGCCATTGGCCCAGGCGAACCAGCTGCGCGTGAACTGCGCGGGCGAATCCATGTCCACCGCCTCGTGCATGAAGTTGGTGCCAGCATCGGTATCGCGCAATTGGCGCAGCAGCGCGCGGATCACGTCGGGATCGGTCGAGGACAGCGCGCGCACGATCAGGCTCATCGGCCAGACCTGCCCCATGCCCACGTGCGGCCCGCCGATGCCCTCAAGCGCCTGCCCCTTGAAGAAATAGGGATTGGCCGGCGACCAGCACGCCTCGGCCGTCGCCTGCCACAAGGGGTCTGTCGCGGGAACGCAGCCGAGATAGGCGAGCGACAGCAGCGAGGGCACGTTGGCATCGTCCATGAACAGCGCGTTGCCATAGCCGTCGACTTCGTAGGCCCAGACCTGCCGGCTGCCACCCTTGCCGTCGGGCAGGAACATCGTGCCCCACTGCGCCAGCGCGCCGGCGACCTCGTCGGCCAGCACGCGCGCATCGGCGGCGAGCTGGCTGTCCTTGCGCGCGCCCTCAGCCACCAGCGCCATCTCGCGCAGGGTGGTGACGGCGAAGTGGTTGGACGGGATCAGGAACGGCAGCGTGCAGGCATCGTCCGAGGGGCGGAAGCCGCTGTGGATCAGGCCAACGGCGCGCGCGGGCGGACCATAGCCGTCGAGCATCATCGTCTCGGTCGGGCGGTCGCTGTTGCGACGGAAGCTGTAGGGCCCGCGATCCTCTTTGCGCTGCTGAGCGCGGAAGGTCTCGATGATGGTGCGCGCCGATTGCGCCCAGGTATCGTCGAAGGGCCGCGCATCGCCGCTCGCCTGCCAATAGCGCCAGGCGAGGCGCATGGGATAGCACAGCGAGTCGACCTCCCATTTCCGCTCCGCGACGCCGGGCTTCATCAGCGTCTGGTCGGTCTTGGACCAATCGAGGCTGGTGCCAGCCGTCGGATCGCGCATGAAGGCATTGGCATAGGGATCGATCAGGATCGAGCGCGCCTGCCGCGCGATCAGCCCGCGAAACAGGTCGGCCAGGACCGCATCCTTGCGCACCAGATGGACGTAAGGAAACAGCTGCGCGCTGCTGTCGCGCAGCCACAGGCACGGAATGTCGCCGGTGATGACGAAGGCATCGGGCCGGCCATCGACCATGCCCATCTCGACCGTGGTGTCGAGCGTGTTGGGATAGCAGGCGATGAACATCGCGCGCAGCTTGGGATCGGCGATCATGCCCGAGACGCGGGTGATCTCTTCCTCCACCGCCGTGCTGGTGAAGCGCCGCTGGCCAAGCGGCGGGCGGCCGGTGCGCGCCGGCGGCGGGGTGCCGGCGGCGGGCGTCGGGGCCGGGCGGGGCAGGATCGTGCTGCCGCTGCCGGCAGGCTGGGTCTGCGCCGCGTGCGCCGAGGGTGCGACGAGCCCCGCAGTGAGCCCGCCTGCCAGCGCCGCCGCGCTGCGAACCAGCGTGCGGCGATCGAGCGATGGGGTGGTCATGGCGGGGTACTCCTGCAGGTTTTTATAAATCGTGCGGCCATCATGGCATGGCATCACTTAACGGTAATGAAACCGAAAGCCCGAAAGGTCTGCACCGTTCCCACCCGGGACGTGTTACCGCTATCACGAATTTTGCCATGCGACACGACGGTGTCGCTTTCCCATTGACCTTGGCCGACAACCCAGCAGATTGCGCGCGATGACGTCCCTCCGCTCCGTTGCCCCGACCCTGCCCTCCCCTCACCGGCTGCGCCGTCAGCGGTCCGGTGGAAGCCTGGCCCTGGCACTCGCGCTGGCTCACGCGGTGCCGGCCAATGCGGATGCGGCGCGCTTCGAGCTGGTTGGACCGGACCTGGCCGTCACGGTCACGCGCGGCACGCAGACCCTGCCGCTGTCGCAGGTGCCGAGCCTTGCCGAAGGCGACAAGGTCGATATTGCCGCCGTGCCCGGGCAGAACCAGGGCGCGCACCTGATGGTCGTGTCGGCCTTCCTGCGCGGGGCGACCAATCCGCCGCCGCGCGAGTGGATGGGAGTTGCGCGCACCTGGAAGGACAAGCCCCGCGACAAGGCATTGAGCCTGACGGTGCCCAAGGGCGCGCGGCAGATGGTGGTGCTGATCGTGCCCGACACCAACGGCGCCGAGGGCACGCTGGTCGACGCGGTGCGCGGCAAGCCCGGCGAGTTCGTGCGCGCCAGCCAGGATCTCAACCAGGTCTCGCTCGACCATGCCCGGCTCGAGGCGTTCATGGCCGGCATCCGCGGCGACGGCGAGGCGCACCCCGACCAGTTGCGCCGCCTGGCGCCGGTGCTGGCCAAGAGCCTGTCTATCAAGCTCAACGAGGATTGCCTGTCGAAGGTCGTCGAACAGCAGGCCTCGTGCCTGCTCGACGATCGCGACACGCTGGTGCTGAGCGATGTGCACACCAATTCGCTGACCGACACGCTGACCGGCGCCCCCACCCAGCTGGCCTTCACGCTGAGCGCGACGCAGCAGGGCGGCGCGGGCGTCTACAGCCCCTATATCGGCGTGATCCGCGACCTGGCACGCGTCTTTGGCGCGTTCAGCAACCCGCAGTTCAATTACCTGCCCACGCTGTCGGTGCTGCATGGTGAGACGACCTCGCTGCGGCTCAACACAGCGCCCTCGTTCACCAAGCCCAAGTCGGTCATGGTCATGGCCATGCCCGCGATCGGCGCGGACAGCCCGCCACAGCTGCGCGGCAGCACGACCGGGCCGCTCTGCGCACGCGGCGGCGACATGGTCCTGCCGGTCGAGGGGGCGCCGCTGGTCTTCGCCACCGGCTATGCCCACGCGATGATGGCACGCACCACCCTGCCCGATGGCAAGACGGTCGACATTGCGCTGCATCCGCGCGCCGATCGCGGCGGATACCTGCTGCCCGGCGCGGACCTGCCCAAGGGGCCGGGCGCGGTGGCGCTGCACCTCCACGGCCGCTGGGGCTTCGACGCCTACGACGGCCCCGACTTCACCATCCAGTGGCCCGATGGCGGCGGCTGGACACGCGGCGCGGGCGCCTCGGGCCCGCTCGTCTCGGGTCGCGACAACGAAGTCCTGCTCGATGGCGCCTCGCCCGGCTGCGTCGAGGACGTGTCGCTGCGCGTCGGCAATGGCCCGGCACGCAGCGTCACCTGGCGCGCGGTCGATGCCGGCAAGCTGGCAGTGACGGTGCCGCTGGCCGAGGGCGAGACCGGCGACGTGCGGCTGGAAATCCGCCAGCAGGGCCTGGACGGCAGCGCGACGGTCAACCTGCGCGCGCGCGCCGAAAGCAGCCGGATCGACGGGGTGGACGTGCGCGCCGGCGAAGGCGAGGCACTGGTCACCGGGCAGCGGCTCGAACAGGTGGTCTCGGTCAGCGTCGGCACGCTCGAGTTCAAGCCCGACGGCCTGACCCGCGAAGGACGGATCGACCGTCTCCACCTGGCCGCGACCGGCGATGCGCGCGCGGGCGATGCCGGCACGGCGGTCAAGGCGGTGGTCAAGCTCGACGACGGGCGCAGCCAGACGGTCTCGCTCAAGATCGGGCCGGCCCGCCCGCGCGCCGACATCGTCAGCCGCACGATCAATGCCGCACCGGTCCCGGCCGGCGCGCGCCCGCTGCGCTTTGCCGGCGACGACCTCCTGCCCGAGGATGGCGAACTGGTCTTCTCGCTGCGCGCGGCGCCGGGGACGGCATTCACCCCGGACGATGCGATCGAGGTCGCGCCCGCCGGACGCCAGAGCGGGCTGGTGCTGAGCGCCGGCAAGGGCCTGATGGCAACCGATGCGCAAGTCGTGGTGGCGACGCTGCGCGCCGGCGACCTTCCGCCCGCCAGCTATGGCCAGTTGCGTTATCGCCTGGTCAAGGGCGGGCAGGCCGGCGCCTGGGTACCACTGGCGACACTGGCGCGGCTGCCGCGGATCACGGGCCTTGCCTGCGACGGCAATGGCTCGCAGCCCTGCACGCTGACCGGGCGCAACCTGTTCCTGCTGGATGCAGTGGCCGCCGACGATGCCTTCAACCGCGCCGCCACCGTCCAGCCGGGCTTCACCGGATCGAGCCTGCGCGTGCCGCGCGCGGTGGACGGCACCCTGCATCTGCGCCTGCGCGATGCGCCGGGCGCGAAGGTCACGTTGCCGGCGGGATAATGAGACGCTGATTTAGGCCTCCGCCACCCCCCGACCCCCTCCTCTTGAGAGGAGGGGGTTTGGGGGTGGTGGAAGCCTGAGGCAGGCCCACTATCCAAAGACGACAATCAGAACGGAATATCGTCGTCGAGATCGTCGGAGAAGCCACCGGCGCCGCCGCCACCCTGGTTCCAGCCGCCGCCCGAGGAGCTGCCGCCCCCGCGCGAGCCACCGCCGAAACCGCCGCCCGACGAACCACCCGACGAGCCGCCGTCGTTCCAGCCGCCGGAGCGCTGGCCACCGCCGCCGCCGCCCCCGCCGCCGGGCGCGCCGTCGAGCATGGTCAGCGTGCCGCCCATGCCGGCCACGACCACTTCGGTGGTGTAGCGGTCATTGCCGCTCTGGTCCTGCCACTTGCGGGTACGCAGCTGGCCCTCGATGTAGACCTTGCTGCCCTTGCGCAGGTAACGCTCGGCCACGCCGACGAGACCTTCGGAGCTGATCGACACGGTGTGCCATTCGGTGCGCTCCTTGCGCTCGCCGGTGTTGCGGTCCTTCCAGCTTTCCGAGGTGGCGATGCGCAGGTTGCAGACCTTGCCGCCGTTCTGGAACGACTTTACTTCGGGGTCGGCCCCCAGGTTGCCCACCAGAATGACCTTGTTGACGCTGCCTGCCATCGAATCGTGTCCCTTGGAATTCTCAGTTTGCTTGGTAGCGCATCGTCGCCGGCCGGTGCCAGCCCGCTTTCCACCGCCAATTCACCAGCAATATGGGGTCAGCCGAGACCGAAAGCCACCGCCGTCCAATAGGTCACGCCGGCGAAGACGTAGGCCAGCGCGAAGAGGTAGCCGAGCATGAAGGTTGGCCATTTCCAGCCATTGGTCTCGCGCCGGGTAACGGCGATGGTCGACATGCACTGCGGCGCGAAGACGAACCACGCGAGGAACGCCAGTGCGGTGGCGAGACTCCAGTGCTGCTTGAGCCGGTCGCCCAGCATCTGCCCTTCGACCGCCTCGTCGCCGGTGTCGACGGCGTAGCTGGTGGCGAGCGAGCTGACCGCCACTTCGCGCGCGGCCATCGACGGGATCAGCGCCAGGGCGATGTCGCGATTGAACCCGATCGGCTTCATCACCACCGCCAGGCCATTGGCGATATGCCCTGCCACCGAGGCATCGACCTGGCTGCGGCCTTCCTCGGCGCGCGGGAAGTTGAGCAGCAGCCACAGGACCACCGCCACGGTCAGGATCATCGTGCCTGCGCGGCGCAGGAAGACCCAGGCGCGCTGCCACAGGCCCAGCGCCAGGTCCTTGACCGTGGGCAGCTGGTACTTGGGCAGTTCCATGATGAAGCCCGAGGCCGCACCCTTGGTGATCGAGCGGCGCAGGATCAGCGCCACCGCCATCGCACCGATCACGCCGACCACATAAAGTCCGAACAGCACCAGCCCCTGCAGGCCGACACCCGGCAGCACGCGGGAATTGGGAATGAACGCGGCAATGATGACGGTATAGACCGGAAGGCGAGCCGAGCAGGTCATCAGCGGGGCGATGAGGATCGTGGTCAGCCGGTCCTTGGGATCGGTGATGCTGCGCGTCGCCATGATGCCGGGAATGGCGCAGGCAAAGCTCGACAGCAGCGGGATGAAGCTGCGGCCCGAAAGCCCGACACCGGCCATCATCCGGTCCATCAGGAAGGCGGCGCGCGCCATGTAGCCGGTCGCTTCCATCAGCAGGATGAAGAAGAACAGCACGAGGATCTGTGGCAGGAACACCACTACCGCCCCGACGCCCGCGATCACGCCGTCGGTCAGCAGGTCGCGCAAGAGCGAGGCGGGCAGCACCGCACGCACGCCGTCGGACAGCGCATTGGCCCCGCCCTCGAGCAGGTCCTGCACCGGCGCGGCCCAGCTGAACACCGCCTGGAACACCACGAAGAGCAGCGCCGCCAGGATCACCGGGCCCAGCCATGGGTGCAGCAGCAGCTTGTCGATGCGGGCATGGACACGATGCCGCGCGGTTTCGGACAAAGTAGCGCCCTGCGCCATCTGCCGTGCCAAGAGGCGCCGTTCGGGCAGCGTCACATGCGGCCGCGGCGCCGGCGGTGTGGGGCCGGCCGCCACATCACGCGCGGCGCCGATCGCGGCCCCCAGGGCATCGAGCCCGCGCCGACGCACGGCGACGGTCTCGATCACCGGCACGCCGAGTTCGGCCTGGAGCGCGGCGGCGTCGAGCACCAGCCCGTCGCGCGCGGCCAGATCGACCATGTTGAGCGCGACCACGGTCGGACGGCCCAGCTCGAGCACTTCCTGCGCGAAGACGAGGTGCTGCTCGAGGTTGGACGCATCGAGCACGATGACCAGCACGTCGGGCTGCGCCTGTCCCGCCTGCTCACCCATGATGACCCGGCGGGTCACTTCCTCGTCGGGGCTGGTGGTGTTGAACCCGTAGGAACCCGGCAGATCGATCAGCTCGACCGGCTCGCCCGAAGGCAGCAGCAGGCGGCCTGCCTTGCGCTCCACCGTGACGCCGGGATAGTTCGCGATCTTCTGGCGCGCGCCGGTGAGCGCGTTGAACAGCGCGCTCTTGCCGGCGTTGGGATTGCCGACCAGCGCGGCGGTGAATGGCCCGCGGCTCATGCCGTCGCGCTTTCCGCCGGCTGTTCGACATGCATCGCCCGGGCATGGACACGGCGCAGCGCCACGGTCATGCGCCCGATTTCGATCGCCAGCGGATCGCGCCCGAACAGCACGCCGCGATACGCGAGGCGCACCTCGGCTCCGGTATCGAAGCCCAGCGCGCGCAGGCGCTCCGCCTCTTCGGGGACGAGCGCGGACCAGTCGATCGCGGCGAGTCGGGCCATCCGGCCCTGCGGAAGTTCATCGAGCGTCACGCACGGCTCGCTGCCATAGCGACGATGCTTATGCAAGTCGTTCGCAATAATTGATCGCGGTCAAATTGTCCCACCCCCTCATGTCCGGGGCAGAAGCCGGGCCGGCGATCAGCGTGCGGGGTAGCGCAGCCGGCCGAGCAGGCGCACCGGGCTGAACCGCTCGGCACCGGGCTTGAAGAACTGCGCCTTGACCTTTTCGAAGCGCATGACCCCCTCGATCCGGCGATCGAGGAACGCCCGCGTATCGGCGTGATCCTCGCTGCGATCCTCGGCGAAGACCGCCAGCGTCGCGGCATAGAGCGCGGCGAGCGTGGTGCGCTTGGTATAGTGGTTGAGGTCGGTGGCGGTATCGCCGGCCAGGCGCCACATCGCATCGGCGCTGTGCCACCCCAGCTGCAGCGTGCGTGCGGCATTGACCGGCCGCGCCATCTCGATCAGCGCACGGCGCAGCGCCTCTTCCATGCCGGTCAGCGCATCGAGCCGGAATTGCACCAGCTGGCGGATACGCTCGCGGATCTTGAGTGTCGCCATATGCTCGGGCGGAAGGGCGCGTGCCATGTCCGCATCGATGCGCTCGATCCACGCGGCGATCATCCGCATCGCCGCCCCGCGCTCACCGGTCGCGAAGGCCAGGCGCGCGACGCTCGGCTCCACGCCCGCCGAAAACGCGGCGTTGTCCACCGCCAGTTCGGTCCAGCCGTCGAACATCGCCGCCTCGGCAACCAGCGGCGCCAGTTCGACGCGCAGCTCGTCCAGCGTCAGCGTATCCAGCGTCGTCGTGTCCAGCTCTGGGGTGGCGGCGGTGTCGATCATCGGCTGTTGTCCTCTTCGGATGCCGCGCGCGTGGTCAGAACGTCGGGCCGTAGGTCTGCGCGGCCTTGCCGGTCTTCTTCTTCGCGGCGGCTTCCAGCTCATCGGCAATCGCGGTCGACTTGTCCAGCGCGGCATAGTCGCGCGCGGACCTGCCCGAATTGTCAGGGTGATCGGGATTGGCGCCGGCCTTGAGCAGCGAGCGCACCAGCGCGATGTTGCGCCCGTGGACCGCGGTGATCAGCGGCGTCTCGCCGGTGTTGTTGGGATCATCGACCCGCGCGCCGACCGAAATCAGGAAATCGACGCCTTCAAGAAAGCCGAGGTTCGCGGCCTTGACCAGGGGCGTCTCGCCCTTGTTGTCGCGCGCGTTGACGTTGGCGCCCTTGCCCACGAGGAACTGCATCCACAGCAGGTCGCGGCGCTGCGTCACGATGTGCAGCGCGCTTTCACCGGTGCTGACGTCGCGGGTGTTGATGATCTGCGAGGCGGGGTTCTGCAGCGCGTCGTTGACCTTGTCGCCTTCCTTTTTGCGGACGGCGTCGAGGAACTTGTAGCTCTCGGAAAACTGCGCGAGCGCAGGCGTGGCCGTGAGGGCAACGGCCAGCGGCGACGCCGCGACGAGCGCGAGCGCCATGCGGCGGACGGCCGGACGACGGATACCGGGACGGATGGCGGAAACCCTGTTCAACGGCACGGTACTGGCCCTCCTGCTGGCCCGGTTATGGCTTGGTATCGACGGCGGCGCGGCCGCGTTCCGGCCAAGCCCCTTGCAAGCGGGCTGTTAGCAGAGCATGAACCGGCACGCCATGGATCACCCCGCTTCCCTGTCGAATATTGCGCGCCGTAACAGCGTGCTGCGCGCCGCACGCCTCCCCTTGCTGGCGCTTGCCCTCACCCTCGCCGGGTGCGGCAGCAGCACGCCGCAAGCCGAGGAGCCGCCGCTCGCGGGTGCGCAGCTGGGCGGAGACTTCACGCTGGTGAACACCGCGGGCAAGACGGTCCATGCCTCGGACTTCGCCGGGAAATATACGGTATTCTACTTCGGCTACACCTTCTGCCCCGACGTCTGCCCGCTCGATTCCGCCAACCTCATGCAGGGCTACCATCGTTTCGCGCGCGAACACGCCGACCTTGCCGCCAAGGTCGTGCCGGTGTTCGTCTCGATCGACCCGGCGCGTGATACGCCGCAAGTGCTCGCCCAGTTCACCGCCAACTTCGGCAAGGAGCTGGTCGGCCTGACCGGCACCGACCAGCAGGTTGCCGCCATCGCCAAGAAGTTCGCGGTCTATTACCAGAAGCGCCCCGCCGCCCCCGGCGCGCCGGCCAGCGCCTACCTCATGGACCACAGCCGCGCCGCCTACCTGATGGGGCCCGACGGCAAGCCGGTCGCGCTGCTTCCGGTGGAGCAGAACGGCGATGCCGTCGCTGCCGAACTGGCGCACTGGGTCCACTGACATGACCGCTGGCGGTACGCCCCCAGGCCCCGACGACCGCTTCTGGGACAAGCCAATCGAGACGCTGACCCGCGACGAATGGGAAGCGCTGTGCGACGGCTGCGGCAAGTGCTGCCTGCACAAGCTGGAGGACGAGGACACCGGCGAGGTGCATCACACCAATGTCGCCTGCCGGCTGCTCGACACCCGGACCGCGCGCTGCTCGGACTATCGCCATCGCCGCGCGATGGTGCCCGACTGCCTGCGCCTGACGCCGCGGCTGGTCGCGCAAGTCGCTTGGTTGCCCTCGACCTGTGCCTATCGCCTGCGCGCCGACGGCAAGCCCCTGCCCGACTGGCACTACCTTGAATCCGGCGATCGCGACGCGGTGCATCGTGCCGGCGTGTCGGTGGTCGGCAAGGCGATCAGCGAAGTCGTCGCCGGCCCGCTGGAGAACCACATCGTCTCCGATCGCGAATGGGACGGCGGCAGCGCGCCCGCACCACGCGCGCCGATGGGGTTCCGTTTTCCGTGATGGATTGGTTGCGTCGCCCCGCGGGTCCGGGTGCGCGCAGGCCCGCTGCCGCCCCTTCTGCCCCTCCGGCCGCCGGCACGCTCCCGACCGTGACGGTCGCGGGCCGCGATCTGCCGGTGGAGGTGCGCCGCCTGCGCCAGGCCCGGCGCATGACCCTGCGCCTCGCCCCCGATGGCAGCGCGGCGCGCATCTCGATCCCGCCCGATGCCCGGCTGGGCGATGCCCTCGCCTTCGTGCGCGACCGCCACGACTGGCTGGCCGCGCAGCTGGTCCGCATTCCCGCAGCGATCATGCTCGCACCCGGCACCGTGCTGCCGTTTCGCGGCGACAGCCTGACCATCGCGTGGGACACCGCCCATCCGCGCAAGCCCGTTGTCGACGACGGCGCGCTGCTGGTGGGTGGCCCGGCGGAGCAGTTGCCCGGCCGCGTCCGCCGCTGGCTGGCCGCAGAGGCGCTGCGGCTGTGCACCGAGGATCTGGCCCGTTACTGCGCCCGCGCCGGACAACCAGTGCCCCCGCTCGGCCTTTCAAGCGCACGCCGCCGCTGGGGCAGTTGCGCCGCCGACGGCACGATCCGCATCAACTGGCGCCTCATCATGGCGCCCGACTTCGTGCGCCGCTCGGTCGTCGCGCACGAAGTCGCGCACCTCGTCCATTTCGATCACAGCCCCGCCTTCCACGCGCTGCTAGGCCAGCTCTTTGAAGGCAGCCTGGCGTCGGCCAACCGCTGGCTCAAGAACGAGGGACGCGGGCTCTACAGCCTGGCTTAGGCAGAGAGCGGTCGCGACAGGGCTTTGATGCTCTCCTCGTCACCCCGGACTTGGTCCGGGGTCCAGCTTGAACGCTGGCAATGCCTTCGATGATAGCGCGAGGTGGCGACCTGGACCCTGAAACAAGTTCAGGGTGACGGCGTCCGGGTCAAGCTGGGGCGCCGAATTGGGATGACATGCCCAGCCGATAGCCCCCCGCCCCCCGAGACACCGCCAAGCGGCTGCGGGCAATTGCCTTATTCCGGCGCGATGCCTATCTGGTGGGCATGAAGGCCTTTCTCCGCAACGTCTCCCCCCGCCGCGCGGTGGTCGATCTCTGGAACGTGCTTGGCGCGCCGAGCGAGTTTCGCGGCCGTGCGCTGCTCATGGCGGCGCTGGTCACAGGCGGCATCTTCTACCTGATGACGCAGCAGGAAGGGCGCGGCCTGCCCAAGCCGCCGACGATCATCTATTTCGAATCGTGGCGTGCCGACCGCAGCGACAAGGAAATCATCGCCGGCAACATCGCCGCGCAGAAGAAGGCTGACGAGGAAGAGGCCGCCGAAGAGCAGCGCACCGAAGACGTGCGCAGGATGTACAAGGCCGTCGGCGCTGCAACCGGCATCGACACGCAGAAGATGTACGACGAGGGCACGGCCGAACGCGCCGCCGAGCGCAAGGCCGAGAAGGAGCGCAACGCCGCGCTGCTGCGCCAGATCACCGGCAAGCCGGTTCCCCCCTCGCCGACCGTCGCTCCCACCCCAGCCTCGCCTCCGGGATCGCAGTGACCCCTGCGGGCGACGATGACGCGCGCTGGCTGAACGTGGCCGCCGCGCTGTCCTTGCGTGGCCGTCCGCTCAGCCATCCCAATCCCGCCGTCGGCTGCGTGGTCGTGCGCGAGGGCCGGGTGATCGCTCGCGGCTGGACCCAGCCCGGCGGCCGCCCCCATGCCGAGGCCATGGCGCTCGCTGCGGCGGGCGACGTCTCCGGCGCCACAGTCTATGTCAGCCTCGAGCCTTGCGCGCATGCCTCGCCGCGCGGCCCGTCCTGTGCCGACCTGCTGGTGGCAGCCCGGCCGGCGCGGATCGTCGTCGGCTGCCAGGACCCCGATCCCCGCACCGCCGGCGCCGGGCGGGCGCGCCTGCGTGCGGCGGGCATCGCCACCGATCTCGTCGATGCGCCCGCCTGCCGCGCGGCCCTGGCCGGCTTCCTCCTGCGCACCACGGCACGACGCCCGCACGTGACGCTCAAGCTGGCGCTGACGCTCGACGGCATGATCGCGCTGCCCGATGGCAGCAGCCAGTGGATCACCGGGGCCTCGGCGCGCGCGCATTGCCATGCCGAGCGCGCCCGCGCCGACGGCATCCTGGTGGGCGGCGGCACGCTGCGCGCCGATGCGCCCCGGCTCGACGTGCGCTTGCCCGGCCTCGAGGCGCGCAGCCCTCGGCGCTGGGTGCTGACCCGAGGCGTCGCACCGGCAGACTGGCACGCGGTGGCCGACATCACCGAGCCAGGCGCCTTCGGTGACACGCAGTGGCTCTTCGTCGAAGGCGGGGCCGGTGCTGCGGCCGCTTTCTTGGCGGCGGACATGGTCGACCGCCTGCTGCTCTATCGCGCGCCCATCCTCGTCGGACCGGGCCTTCCCGCGGTGGGCGATTTCGGACTCGCTGCGCTGGCCGATGCGCATGACCGATGGGACAGGGCCGATGAACGCCGGCTTGGCAGCGACACCCTCACCGTCTACCACCGCCGGCGCTGAACAGTAAGGAACCGAGCAGGCCATGTTTACCGGGATCGTCACCGAAGTGGGCAACGTCATCGCCATCGCCGACAAGGGCGACAAGCGCGTGACGATCTCCTGCGCCATGGACCCAGCCCGGATCGCCATGGGCGCCTCGATCGCCTGTTCGGGCGTGTGCCTGACCGTGGTCGACAAGGGCGGCGTCGCGGGTGAAAGCTGGTTCGCGGTCGACGTCTCGGGCGAGACGATCAGCCGCACTGCGCCCGCGCAGTGGTCCGAAGGCGCGCCGGTGAACCTCGAGGCGGCGATGCGCCTGGGCGACGAACTGGGCGGCCACATCGTCACCGGCCACGTCGACGCTGTGGGCGAGATTGCCGCATTGGCGCACGAGGGCGGCAGCCTGCGCGTCACCGTCGCGGCGCCGCCGGCACTGGCACCCTACATCGCCGGCAAGGGATCGATTACCGTCGACGGCGTCTCGCTCACCGTCAACGCGGTCGAGGACCAGAGCGACGGCAGCTGCCACTTCCTGCTCAACATCATCCCGCACACGGCAGAAGTCACGACCCTTGGCCAGCTGGCGGTCGGCCGCAAGGTCAACCTCGAGATCGACGTGCTGGCACGCTACCTGCAGCGCATGCAGAGTCTGTCCGCCAAGGCCTGAGCGCCGGCAGAAGGCTGCCTCACATGGAAAAAGAGGGGCGAGGCATTGCGGCCTCGCCCCTTTTTTGGCCTCAGCCCGCCGTCACCGCGCGCAGCGATTCCACGAACTGGTCGATGTTGCCCGTGGTCAGCCCGGCGATGTTGATGCGCCCGCTGCCTGCCATGTAGATGCCATGCGCCTCGCGCAGCGCCAGGATCTGCTCGCCCGACAGCGGCAGCATCGAGAACAGCCCGTTCTGGGTGCCGAGCACCTCCATCGCGATCGGACCGACCTGCCCGGCGGCGGCGAGGCGATCGCGCACCCAGCGCATGCGGTCGCGCATCTCGTCGAGCTCGGCCAACCACATCGCGGTAAGGTCCGCATCCTCGAGGATGAGGCGCACGGCCGCTGCGCCGTGATCGGGCGGCATCGACCACGACGCACGCGCGATCGTGGCACCGTTCGACATGGCGCGCGCCAGCGCATCCGCATCGCCGGTCACGGCATAGAAGGCACCGACGCGGTCGCGGTAGAGGCCGAAGTTCTTGTCGCACGAATAGGCGACCAGCGCCTCGGGTACTGCCGACAGCACCTTGCGCAGGCCATAGGCGTCGGCCTCCATGCCCTCGCCCAGGCCCTGGTAGGCGAGGTCGATCAGCGGCAGCACGCCGCGCGTGGCCAGCAGCGGCGCGATCTCGTCCCATTGCGCCGGGGTATAGTCGACGCCGGTGGGGTTGTGGCAGCAGCCGTGCAGCAGCACGAGGTCGTCGGCCGCAGCCTCGGCCAGGGCATTCTTCAGCGCGGCAAGGTCGGCCGTGCCATCCGCCGCGGTATGTGCGAAGGTCTTGAGCTCGAGACCCGCTGCAGCGACGATCTGCGCGTGGTTGGGCCACGACGGCGTGCCCATCCACACCCGCTTGATGCCGGCGCGCTTGGCCACCTCGATCGCCAGGCGCACCGCGCCCGTGCCGCCCGGCGCCTGCATCCCGTCGACCCGCGCCGTGTCGAAGTCCTTGCCGAACACGTAGGGCACCAGCGCGTTGACGAAGCCCATGTCGCCCTCCGGGGCGAGATAGGCCTTCGACCCTTGCGTCTCGAGCAGCTTGGCCTCGGCCGCCTTGATCGCGCGGAACACCGGGGTCGCGCCTTCGGCCGTGCGATAGACGCCCACGCCCAGGTCGATCTTGTCCGCCCGCGGATCGGCGTTGTGCAGCTTGATCAGCGCGAGCAGGGCATCGGCCGGCTGCGGGGCGAGGTTTTCGAGCATGGCTGTGGCTTTCTTTCAAATCTGACTGAAAAGAGCGCCGCCCCCATGCCGCCGGGGGCGCGGCGGCGCAAGAAAATACAGCATGCGGCGCCGCGCCGCCGGGTCGATCAGAACGGCATCCAGGTCTGCTTGCGGCTGAACTTCATGTAGCCGGCATTAACGCCCAGGCGCAGGCCCGCCCCCATGCGCACCGGGATCAGCACGATGTCGCCGCGGCGCATGTAGCTGACGTTGAAGCCGCCGATCAGGTAGGCCTGCCCCTCGCCTGCGCCATAGCGATGGAACATCTCGGCGGTGTCGTAGAGGTTGTAGACCAGCACGAACGTGTTGCCGGCGTTGGCCCCGGCATCGAAGCCCACCGAGGGCCCGGTCCAGTAGACCGGCACGTCGCCCTCGATCTTGTGGTGCAGCGTGCCCGAACCATAGCGCAGGCCGACGACGAGCGCGCCGCCCGCCTCGCGCCCGGTGATGTAGCCGATCGGCTCGCCCTGCTTCTTGAGAACGTCGCGGATCATCATCGCCAGGCCCTTGGCGCCCTTGCCGAAGACCCCCTCGGCCGCGCCGATCAGGTCGTCCTCGTGCCAGGACTGGCCGCGCGCACCCGCCTGCTGTCCGGCCGGTGGCGGCACCATGCCTGCGCCCGGCATGTACCCCGGGTCGCGCGCCGGCGGCGCGTCCGGTGCGCGCTCGCTGCCCACGAGGTTCGCATAGCTGGCCCCCGATGCGGGCGGTGTGGTCGGCGCAGGGCGCGGGGCCGGTCGTGCCGGCGTCGTGCCCGGCTGCGGCGCCAGGTCGCTGTCGATCGCCGAATTGGGATCGATCGTCTGCACCTGCGCGCCGGCCGAGGGCGCAATGGCAAGCGACAGCCCGGCCGCCAGCAGCGTCAGGCGTTGATGGATGGCAATCTTCATCTCGTATCCGTCCCCTCCAGGGCGCCGGCCACGCACCGCCACTGCAGCACGCCCCCGCCCTTTCCACCTTCGCCAACACGCCGGCCCCGTCAACCGCGAACCCGCGCCGTACGCCCCAACCTCGCGTCCGCACAATGAACCGACGATGAGCCGAAACCCGCCATGCGACAAGCCGCCGGCGCCGCAAGGCCCGTGCCACACGAGCAACCCAGCAAGGCTGGCCCACGAAAACAGGGCTGGGGAAAAAATCACCCACCCCTTGCCCGCCCCGAAAACCCCGGTTATAGGCCGCCCTCGCCGCTGCGATCCGGAGACGTGGGTGAGTGGCTGAAACCAACGGTTTGCTAAACCGTCGTACTGGTAAATCCGGTACCGAGGGTTCGAATCCCTCCGTCTCCGCCACCGCATCGCTTTCCATGACAGGTGGAAATCGATCCGCGCGGCGCCAATCCCGACCAAAACCGATGTAAACGCGCGAAGCGCTTGCCCCTCGCGCGTTTGCGGGTTCCGCATTGCGACGTGCGCATAAGCCGATCAAATGGACCTCGCTCGGCTGAGCCGGCAGCGCAGCGGCGTGCACGGCCCCTTCCGGACAGCGTTGCCAGTGCCGCGCAAACTCGTTAGTTACGCTAACGAACCATAAGCTCCGAGCAGGATACCCCAGCCATGACGACGACTGCCCCTACCGCCGCAGACCTTGCCGACGACATCCGTCGCGTCTTCGACCTGCAGCAGGCGCACCAGTGGGAAGCCAAGGCTTCGAGCGCCGAGGTCCGAAAGGCCAAGCTGGCCAAGCTCAAGGCCGCGGTCGAGGCGCATGCCGACGACATCGTCGCCGCCGTGCTCGAGGATACGCGCAAGCCCGTCGGCGAGATCCGCGTGACTGAAGTGCTCAACGTGACCGGCAACATCCAGCGCAACATCGACAACCTCGATGCGTGGATGGCGCCCACCGAAGTGACGCCCTCGCTCAACCCGGCCGACCGCGCGCAGATCATCTACGAAGCGCGCGGCGTGTGCCTCGTGCTCGGGCCGTGGAACTTCCCGCTCGGCCTCGCGCTGGGGCCTGTGGCGGCGGCGGTCGCGGCAGGAAACACCTGCATCGTCAAGCTGACCGACCTTTGCCCGGCGACCGCGCGGGTCGCGGCCACGATCATCCGCGAAGCCTTCGATGAAAAGGACGTCGCGCTGTTCGAGGGCGATGTCTCGGTCGCGACCGCGCTGCTCGACCTGCCGTTCTCGCACATCTTCTTCACCGGCAGCCCGCGCGTGGGCAAGATCGTCATGGCAGCCGCGGCCAAGCACCTGACCACGGTGACGCTCGAACTGGGCGGCAAGTCGCCGGTCATCGTCGACGAGGGCGCCGACATCGCCAAGGTCGCGGCGCAACTCGCCGCTGCCAAGCAGTTCAACGGCGGGCAGGCCTGCATCAGCCCCGACTACGTCTTCGTCAAGGAAGCGCAGAAGGCCGCGCTGGTCGATGGCTTCGCCGCCAGCGTCCGCGCCAATCTCTATGGCGAGGACGGGCAGCTCAAGAAGGACGGGATCGCGCAGGTCGTCAACCGCGCCAACTTCGACCGCGTGAAGGGCATGTTCGACGATGCCGTCGCCAAGGGCGCGACGGTCGCCGTCGGCGGGACGTTCGAGGCCGACGACCTGACCGTTCACCCCACCATGCTGACCGACGTCACCCCGCAGATGACGATCCTGCAGGACGAGATCTTTGCGCCGGTCATCCCGGTGATGACCTACGATACGCTCGACCAGGCGATCGGCTACATCGAGGCCCGCGACAAGCCGCTCGCGCTCTATGTCTACAGCGCCGACGAAGCCGTGGTCGACACCGTGCTTGCGCGCACCTCGTCGGGCGGGGTCACGGTCAACGGCGTGTTCTCGCACTATCTGGAAAACAACCTGCCGTTCGGCGGCGTCAACACCAGCGGCATGGGCAGCTACCACGGCTACTTCGGCTTCAAGTGCTTCAGCCACGAACGCGCGGTCTATCGTCACCAGTAACCGGCGCCACCAGTAATGCAGCGAACATGGCATTCCGGGGGCACAATGCCTCCGGCATGCCATGCCTGACTATTGGTCGCCGCGTAGTGGGCTGCGCGGCGTCAGACCGTGGGGCGGGCGCCCTGCCGGACTGCATTCGCACGCCCCAGCCGCGTCAAACGCGCGCGATAGCGCGGCAAGGCCGCATTGCTCTGCTTGCCTATCTTTATCGCCGGCTTCTCCACCGCGAGGCTCAACAGGGCGGAAGCGACAACGATGACCGCCACGAGAATCGGCAGAACCGCAAGTTGGTTCCGTTCGACTGGGTAGAAGCGAAAAGCGATATGCAGGACGATGCCGTGCAGCACGTAAATGCAGAACGATATTTCTCCCAGCATCCTCGCCCCGCGGTTCGACAGCAAACCGAACAGATCGTTTCCGGCAGCGATGCCCAGCAGAACGCCGCCCAGCAGCGCCATGGGAACGACACCGTAAGGGACGTGGAACAAGGTCGCCGCACAGACCAGCGCCGCTAGCAGTGGCAGGGACGCCCATGGCTGCGAGAAAACCTGGCGCACGCGAGCATACGCGGCGATTTCGGCGATCAGCATGCCAAGGACGAACAGGGGGAGATACGTGAATACCGCCATGCCGCTCAACCGCCCCAGCAGGGACAGGGTCAGCAGCAGGATCAGCATGACGCGCATGCCATCCCGCGCGAAAGCCTGGCGGATCAAGGCCGTGAGCGGCAGGACAAGGAAATAGAACAACCATTCCCACCAGATCGACCAGAATACCCCGGCATTGACCTGATAGCTGGTCCTGACGTCGAACAGCGGGACTTGCTGTCCTTCGAGCCATTCCAGGATTTCTACTGGCAAGTGCGCCGATAGCGTCACGCGATGTTCGGTCGCAACGATCAACGCGCAAAGCAAGGTAGACACCAGAAGCATTGGAATGATGCGGAACAGGCGCCCGCTATAAACCGACGGCCAATCCGTCTTGACAAAGCCGTCGACTACCCGCGGGTAGAAAACCAGTCCCGTGGCCATGAAGAACAAGGCTACGGCCGCCTTTCCGAACTCGTTGTAGACGTTCGCGGCCGGCTCGGCCCAAAGGTGGTCCGTCTTGCAGGCGATCGATATGACGAAATGGTGGAAAACGACGAATATCGCCAGATAACCGCGCAAGCCATCCACACAGCCGAAGCGGACACCCCGCGGTAGTGGAAAGCCACAGGTCGCCAGCGCCGCGCCAATGACTATCGCGAACAGCGTCGAGACGGCCACACCTGCCAGCAGGTAATGGTCAACCACGCGGCCATTTCCGTCGCTTCATGTCCCCCGTCCCCCAAGTCGAGTGACACCGGTGGGCTTGAGGACCTGGACGATCCAGCCCGCCGACGTATCGGCAAACGCCCTAGGGACCATTTGCAAATTTACGGTTACGCCGTGTCTGGGCCGCAGGGGAAACGCCCCCCCATTCGCGCTCGCGATTACAGGAACAGCTCTGCCGCGGCGTCGATGATCGCGTCGGTATCGAGGCGATAGGTGCGATACAGATCGGGCAGGTCGCCGGTCTGCCCGAAGCGGTCGGTGCCGAGCGGGCTGACGCGATGGCCGCGCACCCCGCCGAGCCACGACAGCGCGGCGGGCGAGCCGTCGATCACGGTGACGAAGCCGGCATCGCGCGCCAGCGGGGCGAGCAGGCGCTCTACGTGGCTTTGCTGCGGCGCGCCGTGCTGCCAGCGCGCGGCGCGGGCCGCCGACCAGCCGCGATGCAGCAGGTCAGGGCTGGTCACAGCCAAAAGGCCGAGGCCGGGAATGTCATCAGCCAGTTGCTCCCACGCGGCGATCGCTTCGGGCGCGACGACGCCGGAGAAGACCACGGCGGCGCCGGTCCCTTCGCCCGGGCGGCGCAGCCAGTAGCCGCCGGCCAGCGCGTCGGCCTGCCAGTCGTCCGTCTCGCGGGTCTCCTGCGCGATCACGCGGGTCGAGAGCCGCAGGTAGACAGACGAGCCCCCCTCGCGCTGCATCAGATCGAAGGCGTGGCCCATCATCAGCGCGACTTCATCGGCGAAGGCGGGTTCGTAGGTCGTCAGGCCGGGCTGGCCCATGCCGATCAGCGGGGTGTTGACCGACTGGTGCGCGCCGCCCTCGGCCGCAAGCGTGATGCCCGAAGGCGTGCCGATCAGCAGGAAGCGCGCATCGGAATAGCAGCCGTAATTCAGCGCATCGAGGCCACGCGCGACGAAGGGATCATAGACCGTGCCCACGGGCAGCAGCCGCGTGCCGAAATGGGGTGCGGCCAGGCCCAGCGCGGTGAGCGCGAGGAAGAAGTTGTTCTCGGCGATCCCCAGCTCGATGTGCTGGCCGGCTGCATGCTGCACCCACTTCTGCGCCGAGGGAATGCGCGCGTTCATGAACACGTCGGCCAGTTCCTGCCGGCGGAACAGCCCGCGCTGGTTGACGAATGCGCCGAGGTTGGTGGTTTGAGTGACGTCGGGCGCGGTGGTCACCAGCCGGTCGGCGAGCGGCTCGCCCGACTTGGCAAGGTCGAGCATGACGCGCCCGAACGCGGCCTGGGTCGATTGCTCGGCCCCTGCCGGCACGGGGATCGCCGGCACCGGGACGGCCGGCGCCATGGGTTCGGCCAATTGGCGGGCGATCGGGCTGGTCGCGACGAAGGCTTCCAGCCGCTGCGCCGCATTGTCGCCCAGCGCGCCCCACTTGGCCCATTCCTCGCCGGCCGCGATGCCCTGCCGCTCGCGGAACACGTCCATCTGCGTCGGGCTCATCATGCCCGAATGGTTGTCCTTGTGCCCGGCGAGCGGCAGGCCGTGGCCCTTGACGGTATAGGCAATGAACAGCGTCGGCTGGTCGCCGGTGGCGGCGTCGAAGGCGTCGATCAGCGTCTCGATGCAATGCCCGCCGAGGTTGGTCATCATCTGCGCCAGCGCATCGTCGTCGTAGTCGGCCAGCAGCGCGGCAACGTGTGGCTGGTCGCCGATGTCGGCGGTCAGGCGTTCGCGCCAGGCCGCCCCGCCCTGGTAAGTCAGCACCGCGAATTCGGCATTGGGGCAAGTGTCGATCCACGCCTCCAGCGCCTGCCCGCCGGGCCGGGCGAAGGCGGCGCGTTGCAACTTGCCGTGCTTGAGCGTGACCACGCGCCAGCCGCAGGTCTCGAAGATGTCGTCGAACCGGCGGAACATGCGATCCGCGGTCGTCGCGTCGAGCGACTGGCGGTTGTAGTCGACCACCCACCAGCAATTGCGCAGGTCGTGCTTGTAGCCCTCGATCAGGCACTCGTAGATGTTGCCCTCGTCCAGCTCGGCATCGCCCATCAGCGCGATCATGCGGCCCGCATCGGCTTCGGCCAGCTGGCCATGCGCGATGAGGTAGTCCTGCACCAGGCTGCTGAACGCGGTGATCGCCACGCCCAGGCCCACCGAGCCGGTCGAGAAATCCACCGGGATCGCGTCCTTGGTCCGGCTGGGATAGCTTTGCGCGCCCCCCAGCGCGCGGAACCGCTCGAGCCGCTCGAGGCTCTGATTGCCGAGCAGGTAATGGATCGCCTGGAGCACCGGCCCGGCATGCGGCTTGACCGCGACCTTGTCGTTCGGCCCGAGCGCATGGAAATAGAGCGCCGCCATGATTGCGGTCATCGAGGCGCAGCTGGCCTGGTGACCGCCCACTTTCAGCCCGTCGCGCTTTTCACGGATGTGATTGGCGTTGTGGATCGTCCACGACGACAGCCACAGCAGGCGCTGCTCGAGCGTCTCGAGCGTGGCGACCAGATCCTCCCGGTCCATCGACGACGGCGCCGTGGCCGGCGAACTGGCGGAAAGGGTGGCAGTGTCGGCGGTCATCGGGGCACCTTTTCGGCTCGGGCTCTCAAGACCCGCGAGAGGTTCAGTCTATGCGCGGAAGGCCTGCCGTGTCCTTGCGAAATCAGCCTTGCATTCCGCATGATTTGGCAGACACTGCCGGTCATGGAGCATTCGACGACAGATTCCACCCCAGACGTGCAAAAGCGCGAGGCCGCGACGATCGACCGCACCGATCGCCGCATTCTCGCCGAACTGCAGTCCGACGGCCGCATGACCAACCAGGACCTGTCGGAGCGCGTGGGCCTCTCGCCCTCGCCCTGCCTGCGCCGGTTGCGCCAGCTGGAAGCCGACGGCGTGATTTCGCGCTATGTCGCGCTGGTCGATCCAGAGGCGGTCGGCTTCAGCGTCACCGCCTTCGTGCGCATCCGGCTCGACCAGCAGGACGATCGCCATCTCGCCCGGTTCGAGCAGGCGATCGCGGAGTTTCCTGAAGTCATGGAATGCTACCTCATGACCGGGGACGCCGACTACCAACTGCGCGTGGTCGTGCGCTCGCTCGGCTCGTTCGAGGATTTCCTGCGCCAGCGGCTGACGCGCATTCCGGGGGTTGCCGGGGTGACGACCAGCTTTGCGCTCAGGCCGATCGTCTACCGCACCGCTCTTCCGGTGTGAGCGCAGGCCCGCGGACAGGCACCTTCAGATCGCGTATTCGCGATGCGCGGTGCGCCAGTCGCCCTCGCGCGGGAAGACATAGCTGAGCGCGCGGATCCTGGCGAAGTCGACGACCTCGTCGCGGAAGGCGACCGCGCCCGTCGCCTGATGCCGCCGCACCGCGTCGAGCAGCAGCTGGCGCGCGCGATAGATCACGCGGTCGCAGGTGCCGAGGTATTCCTGGGTGCGATCGACGATCGGCCCCATCGATTCCTGCACCGCGAAGTCCTCGTAAGGGTTGCCGCGGTCGACGATGCCCGACCAGTGCCCGGCGGCCATGGCCTCGCGATCCTGGTGCCAGAGGTTGTCGGCATCGCCCATGTCTGCGTTGAAGTGATCCGGGTCTTCGCTCCACCGCCCCAGCATCGAGATGGCGTTGGGCGACAGCGGCCCATCGGCATTGTACGAGATGTACCACTGCGCGGTGGTCGTCTCGTCGATCGGGATCGAGCAGCAGGCAATGCGCGACCCGCGCGGCGCGGCCGGGATGAAGCTGAAGAACGGCAGCGCCACCTCGCGCACGCGGGCATAGTGATTGTCGCCCAATTCCTGCCGGACCGCGCCTTCGCGAAAGCCATAGGGTTGCTCGTCGAATTCGAAAATGGGCGCGCCATCACCCAGCATGAGGTCGCTCTCGTCCTGGAACAGGGCGCGGCCCGCGGCGCTGTCGAGGTTGGTGCCGTGGAGGATGCCCACATGCGCGGAGTCGAGCAGCGCCTCGAGGCCTTGCAGCCAGTTGGTGCGGATGATGCCGCGATACGGCGCGACGCGGTCGACCGGCAGGTGGGTGAACTCGAAGTCGGGGAAGCGGGGCGGCACCGCCTCCTTGCCCATGTAGACCCAGACCAGGCCGCCGGCCTCGTGCGTGGGATGATGGCGGACGGGCACGCTGCGCGCGAATTTCTCACGTTGGGCGCGTGGCTCGGTCGGCGCATCGACGCATTCGCCGTCGACGCTGAATTTCCACCCGTGGAAGATGCAGCGCAGGCCGTTGCCCTCGTTGCGGGCGAGACGCAGGCTGGCGCAGCGATGCGGGCAGGCTTCCTGGAGGAAGCCGACGCGGCCATCGGTCGCCCGGAAGGCCACGAAGTTTTCCGCAAACAGCCGCACACGCTCGGGGGCGCCATCGGCGACGAGCTTGGCCGACCGGCAGGCCGGCACCCAATACTCGCGCAGCAGCGATCCCATCGCCGATCCGGGTCCGATTCGCGTCAGCAGTTCGTTATCCGCCTGGTTCACGCCCATTCTCCCATTTGTCGAGCGCCGCGATTCGCCGCCGCTGCCCATGCCTTTGCCGGCCGTTGGGGCGAGCATATGCCTCGATATTCCTGTTATCAAGAATAACTGTATGTATTTGTGTCCGCCCGTCCCCGCGGCTTGCACACCCCCCCATATTCATGTTAGCCGGAATAAATATTCCTTCGACCCGGAAATAGCGGGCGAGCAAGTAGGGAGAGCTTGCATGAAAAGTTTTGCGCGCGGCGTATCGGCGATGGCCCTGGGCATCGCATCCCTGGCCCCGGGCATGGCCCTGGCCCAGTCACAAAATCAGGCACAGGATCAATCCGCCCCTCAGGCGCCCGCCACTGCGGAGCAGCCGGCGACCACCGCCAATGGCCAGCTGGCGGAAATCATCGTCACGGCCGAGCGCGTCACCACCAGCGCGCAGAAGACGCCGCTGGCGATCGACGTCATCTCCTCGGCGGACCTCGTCAAGCAGAGTGTGACCCGCGCCGAGGATCTCTCGCGCCTGTCGCCGGCGCTCGCCGCGATCGGCGGCGCGGGCGGCACGACGGTCTATTACCTGCGCGGCGTGGGCAACAATACGCTCAACTCCTATTCCGACCCGGCGATCGCCTTCAACTATGACGGCGTCTACATCGGCCGCCCCAGCTCGACCTCGGGGGTGTTCTACGATCTTGCCCGCGTCGAGGTGCTTAAGGGCCCGCAAGGCACGCTCTATGGCCGCAACGCCACCGGCGGCGCGATCAACGTCATCCCCAACCGTCCCAAGCTGAACAGCATGAGCGCCGAGGGCACCGTCGGCTATGGCAACTACAACTGGCTGACCGCGCAGGGCGCGATCAACGTGCCGGTGGGCGACAAGGTCGCGTTGCGCCTCGCGGGCAGCCTCTCGCGCCATGATGCCTTCCAGAGCGACGGTACCGGCAATCAGCGCGAGGCGGGCGTACGCTTCCAGGCCTATGCCGAGCCCAGCCCCGATTTCGACGCGCGCCTGTCGATCGACTATGCCCACCAGGGCGGCGCCAGTGCGACCGGGTTCTACCTCGGCTCGGTCAACCCTCGTTTCGGCCCGACCGGGTTCGCGGGCTACCAGTTCGTGCCTTCGGGCTTCTCGCCGCAGCAGGGCACGCAGGACCCGCGCTCGCAGGCGCTGCTCGCCTCGCGCTATTATGCCCAGGTCGGCCGTGCCGGTGCGGTGCAGGATGGCCGGCCGCGCAACGACAACGGCTTCTTCGGCGCGACAGCCGAATTCAACCTTCACACCGATGCCGGGACGCTGACGGTGCAGCCCGCCTATCGCGAAGCCAGCCTCGACTATGCCTTCACCAACCTGTTCCGCGATGCCGCGACCAAGGAGAAGGACAAGCAGACCAGCATCGAGGCGCGCTGGGCCGGCAAGATCGGCACACAGCTCGACTACCTGCTGGGCGGGATCTACTTCGACGAGCGCATCTCGGCCGTGGCGCGCTATAACCAGTGGTCGCTGTCGCCCTTCCAGAATTTCCGCACCCGGACCGAATCCGCCGCCGGGTTCGGCAAGCTGACGTTCCGCCCGGTCGAGAACCTCAGCCTGACCGCAGCCGGTCGCTATACCTCGGACCGCAAGACCTTCGATGGCCGCTCCGACGTATACATCCTGTTCTGCGGCAACCCGGCAGCGGGCAATTCCTGCCCCAACCTGCCGTTTATCCCGGCGGTGCAGAGCGGGGCCGACGTCGAAGCGTTCTACGCCCGCGCCGGCGTTCCGGTAACCAACGTGCCGCTGTTCGTGCTGCCGCCGTTTGCCGGTGGGTCGCAGACCGCGCCCTTCGTCCTGCGCTCGCCGATCGTGATCAATTCGGGGCTCAAGAACAACAAGTTCACCTATCGCCTCGCCGCGCAGTACGATCTCAGCCCGCGCAACATGATCTACGCCAGCTTCGAGACCGGCTATCACGCCGGCGGCTTCTCGTTCGCCCGCGGGCTCGAAACCTTCGCGCCCGAGACGCTCGACGCCTATACGCTGGGCACCAAGAACCGCTTCCTCGACAACCGCCTGCAAGTGAACCTCGAGGCGTTCTACTGGAAGTATCGCAATCAGCAGTTCACGCAGTTCGGCTACGACCTCGGCAACCCGCCCTCGACGGTGTTCCTGACGCGCAATATCGGCACCAGCACGCTCAAGGGCTTCGACCTCGACCTCGAATTCCAGCCGATGCCGAACACGCGCCTGTCGGGCACGGTGCAGTACCTCGACACCAAGTACGACAGCTTCGTCTACTACGTCCCCAACCAGGGCCTGCCGCCGAACACCGCCTGCGGCTTCACCCCGACGACGCAGACCACGCCCGGCGGCACGGTTTCGGTCTTCGCGGTGGATTGCTCGGGCCGCCCGGCGTTCAACGCGCCGAAATGGTCGGTCACCGTGGACGGGCAGCAGACCGTTCCGCTCGGCGACTACAAGCTCGTGCTCCAGGCCGGCACGCGGTTCCGCACCGCGACGTACCTCAGCGCCGACTATCTGAGCTACCTCAAGGCGGCGTCCAACTTCGTGACGACGCTGTCGGCCACGGTCGCGCAGGCTGACGATCGCTGGTCGCTCACCGCCTATGTGTTCAACGTCGAGAACAACCAACGCATCCTCAACCCGACCGCCACCTCTGCCAACCTGATCCAGACCAACGCCGAACAGCCGCGGACCTATGGCGTCAGGGCCAGCTTCAAGTTCTGAAACGACAACGCCGCAGGCCTCGGCCTGCGGCAAGGGAAGGCTTATCCGTCATGGTGACCGGCGTTACCGATCTGCAATACGTGGCACTCACCGTGCCCGACCTGGCTACAGAAAGTGCGTTCTTCGTCGAGACCTGGGGACTCGTCGATGCGGGCGAGAGCGGGGGCGCGCGGTATTTCGCCGCCGCCGGCTCGTCGCATCCTTATGTCCTGCGCCTGCGCGAAGGGCCGGTGCGCAAGACCGACCTGATCGGCTTCTCGGCCGAGGAGGCCGACCTCGACGCGCTGTTCGGACAGGTCAAGGCCTCGGGGGCGAAGATCATCGCCGAGCCCGGCCCGGCCGACGGGCCTGCCGGGGGCCGCGCCTTCCGTGCCTTCGATCCCGATGGACGCGCGTTCGAGGTGATCGCCGGCGCTACCCAGCGCACGGTCGACACCCTCGCACCCGACACCGGGGTGCCCCTGCGGATCAGCCACGTCGTGCTGCATTCGCCCGCGCACAAGGATCTCGAGCGCTGGTACCGCGAAGTGCTGGGCTTCCGCCTGTCGGACTGGCTGGGCGACTTCATGGTGTTCCTGCGCTGCAACCCGGCGCATCACCGCCTCGCCATCCTGCCCGGGCCGCCGGCGCTCAACCACATCGCCTTCGACGTCGCCTCGGTCGACGCGCTGATGCGCGGGCTAGCGCGAATGACCAAGGCGGGGATCGAGCTGCAGTGGGGGCCGGGCCGCCACACGGCCGGCAACAACACCTTCACCTACTACACCACCCCCGGCGGCAATACCGTCGAATATACCTCCGACCTCGAGGTGGTGGACGAAGACACCTGGGAACCCAAGGTGCACATTCCGGGACTGGAGACGATGGACAACTGGGGAACGGGCCGCCTGCTGCCGGGCACCAAGCCGCATGCCGAAATGGCGCCCGACGCGGGCCTGTGGCAGATTCCAGCTTGATCGGCTCGGCTCTCATCGTCGGTGGCGGCGTCGGCGGCATGTCCGCGGCGCTTGCCCTGCACCGCGCCGGCGTGTCGGTCGATCTGATCGACGCCGATCCCGACTGGAAGGTCTATGGCGCCGGCATCAGCATGACCGGCATAGCGCTGCGTGCGCTGGACGATCTCGGCGTCCTCGACGAGGTTCGCGCCCGCAGCCACATCGGCTCGGGGATCCGCGGCCTGGCGCCCGACGGCACGGTGATCTTCGCGGTCCCGCCGCTGGAAAACCCTGAGCCGGTCCAGTCCTCTGGCGGGATCATGCGCCCCGTGCTGCATGACATCCTCTCCGCCCGCGTGCGCGCCGCCGGGATATCCGTCCACCTCGGCTGCCGTGTCGCCGCGTTCGACGACGACGGCGAAGGCGTGACCGTGCGCTTCGACGATGGCCGGCAAGGCCGCTACGACCTCGTTGTCGGCGCCGACGGCATTTATTCGGCGACGGGGCGCGCCTTGTTTCCCGAGACGCCACCCCCCGTCTTCACCGGGCAGGGTTGCTGGCGCGCGGTGGTCCCCCGCCGCGAGGGCATGACCGGGACGGAGATGGTCTTCGGCGGCAAGGTCAAGCTGGGCTTCAACCCGGTCTCGGCCACCGACATGTACCTCTTCGCGCTCGAGCACGTGCCCGACAACCCGCGTTACGCCGACCACGAACTGGTAGACCGGCTCAAGGCGCTGCTCGAGGGCTTCGGCGGCGACGTCCCGCGCGTGCGCGATGCGATCGGCCCGGGGTCGATGGTCAATTATCGCCCGCTCGAATGGCACATGCGCCCGGCGCCCTGGCACAAGGGCCGCGTCGTGCTGATCGGCGATGCCGCGCATGCCACCACGCCGCACATGGCCTCGGGCGCGGGCCTTGCGATCGAGGACGGGATCGTTCTCGCGCGCGAGATAGCCCGCCACGACAGTGTCGCCGAGGCGCTCGATGCCTTCGTCGCGCACCGCTTCGAGCGGGCCCGCGCGGTGGTCGAGAATTCGGTGCGCATCGGCGAGATCGAGATGACCGGCGGCGACCAGGTCGAGGCCAATCGCATGCTGGGCAGCACGCTCGCCATGCTTCAGCAACCCTATTGAACGAGATGGCCGAACCCATGCCCCCTGTCGCCCTCGCCCGCACCACCCTCGATGGCACCCCGCAGACCGTGCTGGTCCGCGGTGACCGTGCCCTGCCCGTATCCGCCGCCGGCCTCTCGGGCGACATTCTCGCCCTGCTCGACGACTGGGACGCGGTGCTTGCCGCCATCGCCGCCCTGCCCGCCGAGGCATGGGGCGATGCGCCTGCCTTCGACGAGCACGCGGCGCTTGTCCCCTACATCCCGAGGCAGGTGTTCTGCACCGGCGCGAACTATCGCAAGCACGTTATCGGCCTGATGATGGGCGATCCCTCGATGCGCACGCCCGAGATGCAGGCCAAGTCGCCCGAGGAACTGCGCGCCCATGCCGAGCGGGTGATGGACGAGAAGGCGCGGTCCTCCACGCCGTTCTGCTTCATCAAGCTGCCCTCCTCGGTGATCGGCCCCAACGATACGGTGGTCCTGCCGCGCGCGGTGGAAAAGCCCGACTGGGAGCTGGAGCTGGGCGTGGTGATCGGCAAGCGTTGCCGCTACGTCTCGCCCGAGGAAGCGATGGACTACGTGGCAGGCTACGCCGTGGTCAACGACGTGACCGCGCGCGAGCTGATCTTCCGCAAGGACGGCTCGGCCATCGGCGCGGACTGGCTGGCGGGCAAGAGCTTCCCGACATTCCTGCCGTTCGGACCGATGATTGTTCCGCGGGGCCAGATCGGCGATCCCTACGACCTCTCGATCCGGCTTTCGGTCAACGGCAAGGTCTATCAGGACGAGTCGACCGCCGACATGATGATCGGCATCGAGCGGCAGGTCTCGTTCCTGTCGCAGATCACCGAGCTGATGCCCGGCGACGTCATCTGCACCGGCTCGCCCTATGGCAACGGCTCGGCCTTCGGGGTCTATCTCAAGGACGGGGACGTGATCGAAGGGACGATCGCCGGGCTCGGCACCCAACGCAATCCGTGCCGCGCCGAATAGGCGATCAGTCCTGCCCGGCCCGGCGGCGCAAGCCGTCGAGCAGCAGGTTCTTGATGAAGGTCTCGTAGTCGCGTTCCAGCGCGGCAAGGTCCGTCCCCTCGGGCACCAGCATCTTCACGACTTCCTCGCCGGACTGGAAGAAGTCGCTGATGCCGATGACCGCCAGGTGCAGAAACAGCGGATCGAATTCGGTCAGCTGTTCGCCCTGGTCGCTGTCGCGAGCCTTTTCGTAAAGCTGCACCGGGATGCGCTGCCACTTGCGCAACCTGTCGCGGATTTCGGGGGAGCGGGCCTGGCTCAGTTCCTCGCCGATCAGGCGCTGCACGTAGCGGGCCGAGCGGGTGAAGCGGAAGGTCTGGTGAATGAGGAGTTCGACCTGTTCCTCGGGGGTGCGTTTCTCGAAGCTGCCCATCGGCTCGGCGGACGAGGCGATCTGCTGCGCCACTTCGAACAAGAGCGCCTCGCGCGAGCCGAAGTAGTAGCGGATCAACGCCGGGTCGGCCCCCGCCTCGCGCCCGATCGCCGCATTGGTGACCTGGGCCGGCGGCAGATCCTGCAACAGGCGGCGCGCGGCGGCCACGAGGACATCGCGTCCCACGGCTGGCGTTGTTCCTGATGGTCGACCCTGTCCGCGTTTCTGCTTCGTTTGATTCGGCATCCAGGAGCCATAATCCGGCAAAAAATTCTTGAGAACAGGAATAAAGCGTCTAGGCTTCCCCAAGGAGTAGGAGCGACCATGGCAAACAGACCCTTCACGCAGGGCGTCCAGGATCTGGGCAACGGAATTTACGGGTATATTCAGCCCGATGGCACCTGGGGCTGGTCCAACGCCGGCCTCGTCGTATCGCAGGGCCAGACCCTGCTGGTCGACACGCTGATGAGCCGCAGCCTGACCCGCATAATGCTCGAAGACTTCGCCAAGGTGGACGGCGGCGCGCGGATCGACCGGCTGGTCAACACCCACGCCAACCCCGACCACTTCGTCGGCAACGGGCTGGTCGAGGGCGCCGAGATCATCATGACCACCGAGACCGCGCGCGAGATGGGCGAATTCGATCCCGTCCGCTTTGCCAGCCTGGTCGACAACTGGCAGGCCATGGGCGACGCCGGCGCGTTCCTCTACGAGACGATGGGCCGCAAGTTCGACTGGACCGACCTCGAGCCGCTGCCCAAGCCCGACCGCACGTTCGAGCGCGCGCTGACGCTGGAGGTGGGAGACAAGGCGGTCGAGCTGATCGACCTCGGCCCCGCGCACACCGGATCGGACACGATCGCCTGGGTGCCCGACGACCGCGTGGTCTTTACCGGCGACCTGCTGTTCAACGAGGGGCATCCAATCATGTGGGACGGTCCGGTCGAAAACTGGATCGCCGCCTGCGAGCGGATCATCGCGCTCAAGCCCGAGATCGTCGTGCCCGGCCATGGCCCGATCACCGACACCTCGGCGGTCGCCGGCATGGCCGACTACTTCACTTACGTCAGCGAGCAGACGCGCCAGCGCCTCGACGCCGGCATGGGCTGGAAGGACGCCGCGCGCGACATCGACATGCGCCGCTATGCGCACTGGACCGATCCCGAACGCATCGTCGCCAACGTCTTTGCGCTCTATCGCCAGTGGGGCGGACCGATCGCACCCGAGGATGGCCGCGACCTGTTCGGCGAAATGGGCCGCTATGCCCGCGAAACCGCCGCGCATGGCGAGACGTGCAACCACGGCGAAGGCTGCGGCCATGCCCACTGACGCCACCCACGATCCCGCGCGCCGCGCCTGGCTTGCCTCGGCCAATGCGGACGAGACCGACTTCCCGATCCAGAACCTGCCGTTCGGGCTGTTCGAGCACGAAGGCCGCGCGCGCGGCGGGGTGGCGCTGGGCGATCAGATCATCGACCTTGGCGCGCTGGCGGCGCTCGGCGTGTTGGGCGACGAGGCACGCGAGGCCGCACTCGCGGCATCGGGCCCGACGCTGGCGCCGCTGCTCGCCTGTGCCCCTGCCGCCACCGATGCCCTGCGCCACGAACTGTCGGACCTGTTCCGCGAGGGCGGCAGTGGCGACGTGGCACAACTGCAAGGCGTGCTCGTGCCGATGGCACAGGCGCGGATGCTGCTGCCGCTGAGGCCAACCGCCTTCACCGACTTCTGCACCTCCTACGATCACATTGCCCGCATGGCGCAGGGCAAGCCCGGCCTTGCCGCACTGGCGCTGCCGGTCGCCTACAACGGGCGGGCCAGTTCGGTCGCGGTGACGGGGACGCCGGTGGTGCGCCCGCTCGGCCAGTTCGAAACCAGGCCCGGCAGCGGCGAGCGGCAATACGGGCCGGAGCCGATGCTGGACTTCGAACTCGAATTCGGCGCCTGGCTGCGCGGTGGCAACGCGCTGGGTACGCCGCTGTCGATGGCGCAGGCGCGCGACGCGTTGTTCGGGTTCTGCCTCGTCAACGACTGGTCGGCGCGCGGCATCCAGTTCTTCGAATCCGTGCTCGGCCCGCACCTCGGCAAGTCGTTCGTCACCACGATCAGCCCGTGGATCGTCACCACGGCCGCCCTCGCCCCGTTCCGCACCGCCGCGCCCGGGCGTGCCGAGGGCGAGCCCGCAGTCGCGGCCCACCTCGCCGATGCCGAGGACGCGCAACACGGCGGGCTCGATGTCGAGCTGACCGCCGAGCTGGCCGGGCCGGGCCTCGCCCCGCAGCGCATCGTGCGCACGCAGTTGCGCGACCTGTACTGGACGCTGGCGCAGATGGTCGCGCACCAGGCCTCCAACGGCGCGCCGCTGGAAACCGGTGACCTCATCGCCACCGGCACCGTCTCGGGCGCCGAGGACGAGGCACGCGCCTGTCTTGCCGAGATCACGCTGCGTGGCGGCGCGCCCATCACCCTGTCCGACGGCAGCACGCGTACGATGCTGGAGGACGGCGACACGCTGGTCCTGCGCGGCCGCGCGCGGCGAGACGGTTTCGTTTCGATCGGCTTCGGCGAATGCGCCGGGACGATCCATCCTTCGAGGAACCCGGCATGAGCGTTTTCACCTGCGGCGATCGCCGCCCGATCCCCGTGTCCGCGCGCGGAAACCGACTGGTCGTGGACATCCACTGCCACCTCGGCATCCCCGCCGCCGATGCCATCGTCCAGGCGCGCTATCCCGGCCCGCCGCCGGGGATCAACGACTTTACCAGCGCCAAGACCTCGGAAGTGAACCGCGCGCAGTTCGCTTCCATGGGCCGCACGCTCAACACACTCGACACCCGGCTGGCCGACATGGACCGCCTCGGCATCGACGTGCAGGCAATTTCGCCCAGCCCCGGCCAGTATTTCTATTACACCGATCCCGAGACCGGCCGCGATGCAGCGCGTGCGGTCAACGACGGCATGGCAGAAGCCGTCGCCAGCAATCCCGAGCGCTTCGTCGGCATGGGCACGGTGCCGCTGCAGAACACCGAGATGGCGATCGAGGAAATGCGCCGCTGCGTGCGCGACCTCGACCTGCGCGGCATCGAGATCAGCTCCAACGTCAACGGCACCGACCTCCATGCGGACGCGCTGCGCCCATTCTGGGCCGCCGCCGAGGACCTGGGCGTGCTCGTCTTCCTGCACCCGCTGGGCTTCACCCAGGGCCAGCGGATGAGCGAGTACTACTTCAACAACCTCATCGGCAATCCGCTCGAATCGACGCTGGCGGTCGGGCACCTCATCTTCGGCGGCGTGCTCGATGCCCATCCCGGCCTGCGCCTCTGCGTGGCGCACGGCGGCGGCTACATGCCCGGCTACTGGGGCCGCATGGACCACGGCTGGCGCGCGCGTGCCGACTGCAGCGAGCATTGCCGGCACGAACCCTCGAGCTACCTGCGCAAGCTGTGGTTCGACACCCTGGTCTTCGACCGCGACCAGCTCGACAGCCTCATCCGCACGCACGGGGCGGACAAGCTGTGCCTCGGTACCGACTATCCGTTCGACATGTCGGAGCCCGATCCGGTCGGCTTCCATGCCCACCTCGCGCCCGAGGTCCAGGACCGCATCATGGGGCTCAACGCCGCCGACCTGCTCGGCCTCGCACCGAAACCGGCCGGGGCGTGACCATCGCAGCGCCCAGGCCGCATGGCCGGATCGCCGCGAGGTGGGCGCTGCTCCTGCTGTTTCTCGCCAATGCCCTCAACTGGGGCGACCGCATGCTGTTCGGCGTGGTGGCCGAGCCGATCAAGCATGACCTCGCGCTGTCCGACACCCAGCTGTCGCTCGCCAGCGGGCTGTTCTTCGTGCTGGTCAATCTCGTGGGCGGGCTATTCATCGCCCGCCTCGTCGACCGCGGCCATCGCATCCGCATCCTGGCCGCCGGGATTGCGCTGTGGTCCGCCGCCACCGCGTTGACCGGATATGCCACGGGCTACGGCACCCTCGCGTTGGCGCGCATCGCGGTCGGCATCGGCGAGGCGAGCGCCTTTCCGGCGGCGCTGTCGCTCATTCCCGACCTGTTTCGCGCCGACGCGCGCGGCCGGGCGCTGGCGCTGTTCCAGTCGAGCAATTTCGTCGGCATCGTCGCGGGCACGGTCTTCGCCGGGATCCTGGCGGCAGCGCTGGGCTGGCGCGGGATGTTCCAGGCCTGCGGGCTGGCGGGCGTGGCCCTGGCACTCGTGCTGGTGCTCACCGTGCGCGAGCCGGCGCGGCAGGCCGAAACCGTGGGCGAGCCGGTCGCCTATTGGCCCGATCTCGTCGCAGGCACCCGCCGCGTGCTGGCGATCCCGGGCTTCGTCGCGCTCGCCCTGGGCCTTGGCGTGGCGATGATGGTCGGCTCGGTGCTGGGCGCTTGGGCCCCCGCCTTCCTGCAACGCTCGCACGGTGTACCCCTGGCCGAGGTCGGCGTCGTGATCGGGCCGTCAGTGGGGCTCGGCGGCATCGTCGGCACGATCCTGTCGGGGTTCCTTGCCGACCGGCTGCTGCGCTCCAGCGCGTCGCCGGGCCGCGTCCTGCGCATTCCGCTGGTTTGTGTTCCGCTCGCCCTGCCTTTCATGGCCGGGTTCGTCTTCGCCCCGTCGCTCGGCCCGGCGATGATCTGCGCCGGCGTCATGAACCTGCTGCTGAGCGCGGCCGTGCCGCCGACAATGAGCTGGGTGGTGAACGTCGCCCCGCCGCCCGACCGCGCACTCGCCGCGACCATCGTCCTGACCGCGCTGGGCCTCGTCGGCGGCGCACTCGGTCCCTTCGTCGTCGGGGTCACCAGCGATGCACTGGCCGCAAGCCTCGGCGCGGAATCGCTGCGCTACGGGCTTGCCACCATGCTCGTGTCGATCCCGGTGGCGACAGCGCTTTTCGTGCTGGCCACCCGCCGCAACCCGGCCGGCAGCTGAACGCCCGGCCGGGTTGCTGCGATGGTCAGATGACCGTGAGGACGTGCTCCATCTCCACCGGGCCGGTGAAGAATGGCCCGGCCAGTTCGCGCCAGCGCTGGAAGTTCTCGGACTCGCGGAAATCGACCATATGCGCCTCGACCGAGGTCCACTCGATCACGAGATGATAGCGGCCCGGCGTTTCGATCGAGCGACGCAGGCCGAACGACTTCATGCCCTCGGCGGCCTCGAAATAGGGCTTCGCCTGCGCAACCGCGGCTTCGAACGCGTCGGCCTTGGCCGGGTCGATGGTGAGGATGGCGACTTCGTGGATCATTGGGGAAACTCCTGAGGGCGACGGCCCGGGCCGCGACCATAGTCGCGGTGCATCGATCGCGCCGCCTCTTTTTCGCCGATCCCGGTCGGTGACGGGTCCCGACGCCCCGTGCTAGGTCCCGTGGCGATGACGCAGATTTCTCCTCCCGCCAGCTGGGCGCCCGCACTCGATCCCGTGGTCGCCAGTCGCGCATTCGCCAGGCTGACCGCCTTTCTGGGTGCCGAGGCGGAACGCGGCGCCACGATCTTTCCCCCCGAGGGCGAACGACTGGCGGCGCTGGCCCTGACGCCGCTGCCGCAGGTCAAGGTCGTGATCCTCGGGCAGGATCCCTACCACGGCGCCGGGCAGGCGCATGGCCTGGCATTCTCGGTGCGCCGCGGCGTGCGCGTACCGCCCAGCCTTGCCAACATCTACAAGGAACTCCACGCCGACCTCGGCCTGCCACGGCCCGATCACGGCAACCTCGTGCGCTGGGCCGAACAGGGTGTGCTGCTGCTCAACACCGTGCTGACGGTGGAAGAAGGCAAGGCCGGGTCGCACCAGCGCAAAGGCTGGGAGGAGTTTACCGATGCGGCGGTTGCGGCGGTCGCGGCGGGGCCCGACCCGGTGGTTTTCCTGCTCTGGGGCAACCACGCGCAGAAGAAAGCCGCGCGCCTGCCCGGGCTGAACGACACGCGCCATCTGGTGCTGCAGGCCGCGCATCCCAGCCCGCTCTCGGCACATAACGGCTTCTTCGGATGCCGCCACTTCAGCCAGGCCAATGCATTCCTCGAGGCGCAAGGGCGCGGGGCGATCGACTGGCAACCCTGAGGTCAAAGCCCGCGCACGAGCGCCGCAAGGCCTTGCGCAAAGGCTGCGTCAAAGTCGAGCATCTGCGCGAGGTGGTCGCGCATCGGCCCATTGGCGGCATACATCGCCCAGCCCAGCGCAAAGGCGATGACGGCAGCCTGCGCCGATAGCGCCCTCGCCTGGTCGAGCCCCAGCGCCACGAGTGGCGCCGCCAGCCGCGCCGCCTGGACATCGGGTTCGATGGCCTGGGGCGGCCGGGCTCGCGCGCAGAGCAGGGCGCCGTCACGATGGGCGGCGAAACTGCGACGCAGGGCTTCGCCATAAGCGACAAGCCACCCTCGCCAATCGATGGCGCCTTGGGTTTCCGCCAGGGCCATCGCGTAGATCCGTGCCGACATCAGGCCGAGCAGTTCGGCCTTGTCCCCGAAATGCCAGTACAGCGCCGGCGCCTGCACGCCGAGGCGTGCGGCGAGGCGCCGCATGCTCAGCGCCTCGAGGCCATCCTCCTCGAGTTGCTCGAATGCCGCCGCGACAACGCGATCGCGATCCAAGCCAGGTTGATGTCGTGGCGCCATGGCTCGACGATTGACTCCTTAACGGTGTTAAGTCAACGTCGGCCAAGGAGAGCGATGATCTGGAGACCGTGATGCCTTACGTTCGCAATGCATGGTACGTCGCCGGCTGGGATCGCGACCTGCCGAACAACACCCCCTTTGCCATCACGATCCTTGATGAGCGGCTGGTGCTGTGGCGCGACGGGGATGGCATCGTGCACGCCTTGGAAGACCGCTGCGTCCATCGCCTCGCCCCACTCTCGCTCGGGCGCTGCGAAGACGCAGGCCTGCGGTGCATGTACCATGGCCTGCTGTTTGCCCCCGATGGCCGCGTCTTGGCCATCCCCGGGCAGGACACCGTTCCGCCCCAGGCGCGGGTGCGCGCCTATCCCGTGGCTGAGCGCCACAGCTGGATCTGGGTGTGGATGGGCGATCCGGCCCGCGCCGACGAGGCGTTGATTCCGCCTGCAGTCGGGCTGAACGATCCCGACTACGTGCTGGGGCATGGCCAGCTGGACTATGCGGCCGAGGCGCGGCTGATCAACGACAACTTGCTCGATTTCAGCCACCTCAGCTTCGTCCATGCCCAGAGCTTCGGCTCGGGGCCGGAATTTGCCGAGACCCCGGGCCGGATCACGCCCCTCCCGCGCGGCATCCGTTACGAACGCTGGAACGAGAACTCGCGAGGCTCCTCCGCGCGGCGCAGCGCAGAGCCCGCCGACGTCTACATGACCTATGATTTCCTGATTCCCGGCGTGCTGCTGATGACCGGGGGGACGTATCCGCTGGGCACCGCACGAGGCTGTGGCCATTGCGTGCCCGATCCTGCGCTGGCGACCGGTGGCGTGACCTTCACCAGCCAGGCGGTGACGCCGATGGCGGGCCATACGGCGCGCTACTTCTTTTCTTGGGGGCCGCACCGCGACCATGGTGATGCAAAGTTGCGCGATGCTCTCATGGTCATGGCGGGCCAAGCTTTCGCCGAGGACAAGACGATGATCGAGGCGCAACAGCGCGTGATCGACATGACGCCCGAACCACGGATCATGCCCACCGTCCATGATCGCGGGGTGACGCTGTTCAACCGGCTGGTCGAAAAGCTGGCGCGCGAGGAGGCCTGACGAAAAAAGCCTCCCCGGATTACGGAGAGGCTTTTTCGGTATTGGGCGGGCGAAGGGCGTGGGACACCTCCGCCCGCAGCGCAAGCGCAGGGTCGGGATCAGCGCGGCAGTTCGCTCACGCCCATCAGCGCCTCGTCCACCGCACGGGCGCACTGGCGGCCCTCGCGGATCGCCCAGACGACAAGGCTCTGGCCGCGGCGCATGTCACCGCACGCAAAGATGCCCTCGACGCTGGTCTTGTAGTCGACCACGTTGCCCTTGACGTTGCCGCGCGCATCCAGCGCGACGCCGGCCTGCTCGAGCAGGCCCTGCTTGCGCGGGCCGACGAAGCCCATGGCGAGCAGGATGAGGTCGGCCTTGAGCACGAATTCGCTGCCCGGCACTTCCTGCATCTTGCCGTCGACCCATTCGACACGCACGCATTCGAGGCCGCTCACGTCGTTCTCGCCGACCACTCGCTTGGTCAGCACGGCGAATTCGCGCACGACGCCTTCCTCGTGGCTCGACGAGGTGCGCAGCTTGAGCGGCCAGTTCGGCCAGCTCAGCGCCTTGTCTTCCTTTTCGGGCGGCTGGGGCATGATCTCCAGCTGCGTGACCGAAAGCGCACCCTGGCGGTTGGAGGTGCCGACGCAGTCCGACCCGGTGTCGCCGCCGCCGATCACGACGACATGCTTGCCCGTGGCGGTCAGCGAGCCGCGCGGCGCGGCGCGGATCTCGTCGTCACCGGCGACACGCTTGTTCTGCTGGGTCAGGAATTCCATGGCATAGCGCACGCCCGGCAGTTCGAAGCCGGGGATGTTGATCGGCCGCGGATCTTCCGCGCCGCCCGCCATCACCACCGCGTCGAAGTTCTCGCGCAGCGAATCCACCGAGACGGTCACGCCCACCTCGACCGAGGTGCGGAAATCCACGCCTTCGGCCATCATCTGCACCAGGCGGCGATTGATGAGGTGCTTTTCCATCTTGAAGTCGGGGATGCCGTAGCGGAGCAGGCCGCCGACGCGGTCCGACTTCTCGAACACCGTGACCGAGTGGCCGGCGCGCGCCAGCTGCTGCGCGGCGGCCATGCCGGCAGGGCCCGAGCCGACGACAGCAACCGACTTGCCGGTGCGGCGTGCCGGGACCTGCGGCTCGATCCAGCCTTCCTTCCAGCCCTTGTCGACGATTGCGCATTCGATCGACTTGATCGTCACCGGCTGGTCCACGATGTTCAGCGTGCACGCCGCCTCGCACGGGGCAGGACAGACGCGGCCGGTGAACTCGGGGAAGTTGTTGGTCGAGTGCAGGTTGTCCAGCGCCTCGCGCCAGTCGTTCTCGTAGACCAGATGGTTCCAGTCGGGGATCTGGTTGTTCACCGGGCAGCCGTTGTGACAATACGGAATGCCGCAGTTCATGCAGCGCGACGCCTGCCCCTTGAGCGACGCGTCGTCGTGCGGGACGATGAACTCGCGATAGTGCTTGAGACGCTCGGCCGGAGCGTCGTAGCTCCGGTCCTTGCGGTCGAGTTCGAGAAAGCCGGTTGCCTTACCCATCGTATTCTATCCTTATTCCGCAGCGACCGACGCGGCTTCGAGGCGCTCGGCCTCGAGCTGGCGGAGCGCACGCGCGTAGTCGCGCGGCATGACCTTGACGAAGCGTTGCACGGCCTGGTCCCAATCGTCCAGGATCGCGCGGGCGCGCTTGCTGCCGGTGTGCAGCAGGTGGCGCTCGATCAGCACGCGCAGGCGCTCGGCATCGTGACGCAGCATGTCGCCCATGCCGAAGTCGTTGACGTCCACGCCGCGCTGCTGCGGACGGCCTGCGCCATCCTCCTCGTCGCGATCGGCCGAAACCGGCAGGATGTCGACCATCGCACCGTTGACGAGCGGCGCGAACGTGCCGGCCTCGTCGTAGACATAGGCGACGCCGCCCGACATCCCTGCGGCAAAGTTGCGCCCGGTCTTGCCGAGCACCACCACCACGCCGCCGGTCATGTATTCGCAGCCGTGATCGCCGGTGCCCTCGACCACCGCAAGGGCGCCCGAGTTGCGCACCGCGAAGCGTTCGCCCGCCACGCCGTTGAAGAACGCCTCACCGGCGATCGCACCGTAAAGCACGGTGTTGCCGACGATGATGTTCTCGTCCGCCACGCGGTCGACATGCGAGGGCTGGCGCACGATCACGCGCCCGCCCGACAGGCCCTTGCCGACATAGTCGTTGGCATCGCCGACGAGATCGAGCGTCACGCCATGGGCGAGGAACGCGCCGAACGACTGGCCCGCCACGCCCTTGAACGCGATGTTGATCGTGGTGTCGGGCAGACCGGCATGACCATGGCGCCGTGCCACTTCGCCCGACAGCATCGCGCCGACCGTGCGGTTGACGTTGATGACCGGACGTTCGATGCGCACCGGCTCGCCGCTGTCGAGCGCAGGCTCGGCCGCGGCGATCAGGTCGTTGTCGAGCGCTGCATCGAGGCCGTGATCCTGGTGGCCGGTCCAGTTGAGACCGGTGCCCTCGACCGGCTCGACCTTGTGCAGCAGGCGCGACAGGTCGACGCCGTCGGCCTTCCAGTGCGAGACGACCTTGCGCGTGTCGAGCCGGTCGACCCGGCCGACCATCTCGGCGACGGTGCGGAAGCCCATTTCGGCCATGATCGCCCGCAGCTCTTCGGCGACGAAGAAGAAGTAGTTGATCACGTGCTCGGGCTGGCCGGTGAAGCGTGCGCGCAGGACCGGGTCCTGCGTCGCCACGCCGACCGGGCAGGTGTTGAGGTGGCACTTGCGCATCATGATGCAGCCGGCCGCGATCAGCGGCGCGGTGGCAAAGCCGAACTCGTCGGCGCCGAGCAGCGCGGCCACGGCGACGTCACGCCCGGTGCGCAGGCCGCCATCGGCCTGCACGCAGATGCGGCTGCGCAGGTTGTTGAGCAGCAGGGTCTGCTGGGTTTCGGCCAGGCCGATTTCCCACGGGCTGCCGGCATGGGTCAGCGAGGTCAGCGGCGAGGCGCCGGTGCCGCCCTCGTAGCCCGAGATCGTGACGTGGTCGGCACGCGCCTTCGACACGCCCGCGGCCACGGTGCCCACGCCCACTTCCGACACCAGCTTCACCGAGACGCGCGCCTTGGTGTTGACGTTCTTGAGATCGTGAATCAGCTGCGCAAGGTCTTCGATCGAGTAGATGTCGTGGTGCGGCGGCGGCGAGATCAGACCGACACCCGGCGTCGAGTGGCGGGTCTTGCCGATGACCTTGTCGACCTTGTCGCCCGGCAGCTGGCCGCCTTCGCCGGGCTTGGCGCCCTGGGCCATCTTGATCTGGATGTCGTCGGCATTGACGAGGTATTCGGCGGTGACGCCGAAGCGGCCCGAGGCCACCTGCTTGATCGCCGAGCGCATCGAATCGCCGTTGGCCAGCGGCTTGAAGCGATCCGGCTCCTCGCCACCCTCGCCGGTGTTCGACTTGCCGCCAATGCGGTTCATCGCGATTGCCAGCGTGGTGTGCGCCTCGCGGCTGATCGAGCCGAAGCTCATCGCGCCGGTGGCGAAGCGCTTGACGATGGCGCTGGCCGGCTCGACCTCGTCGATCGACAGCGGCTTGTCCGCCTTCTTCAGCTCCATCAGCCCGCGGATCGTGAGCATGCGCTCCGACTGGTCGTTGATGGTCTGCGCGAATTCCTGGTACTTTTCAGGAATGTTGCCACGCACGGCATGCTGCAGGCTGGCGACGTTGCCCGCCGTCCAGGCATGTTCCTCGCCGCGCAGGCGCAGCTGGTACATGCCGCCCACGTCGAGCATCTTGCGGTACACCGGGTTGTCGCCATAGGCGACCTGGTGACGGCGCACCGTCTCCTCGGCCACTTCCTTGAGGCCGACGCCCTCGATCGTGCCGGCGGTGCCGGTGAAGTACTTGTCGATGAATGCCGAGGATAGGCCGACCGCGTCGAAGATCTGCGCGCCGCAGTACGACTGGTAGGTCGAGATGCCCATCTTGGACATGACCTTGAGGATGCCCTTGCCGACCGCCTTGATGTAGTTCTTCTGGACGTCGTACGGGGTCAGCGGCAGGCCCTTCTCGACGCGGATCGCCTCGAGCGTCTCGAACGCCAGATAGGGGTTCACCGCCTCGGCACCATAGCCCGCGAGCACGCAGAAGTGGTGCACCTCGCGCGCCTCGCCGGTCTCGACCACGAGGCCGGTCTGCATGCGCAGGCCCTGGCGCACCAGGTGGTGGTGCACCGCCGCGGTCGCCAGCAGCGCCGGGATCGCGATGCGGTCCGAACCTTGTGCGCGGTCCGACAGGATCAGGATGTTCTTGTCGGCCAGCACCGCTTCGGTCGCGGCCCAGCACATTTCCTTGATCGCCATCTCGAGGCCCGCGGCGCCGCTGGCGGCATCCCAGGTGGTGTCGATGGTGGCGGTGCGGAACGCGCCGTCGAGCGCGGCCTCGACCGAGCGGATCTTGGCGACGTCGTCGTTGGTCAGGATCGGCTGGTCGACCTCGAGCCGCTTGTGGCTGCCCGCGTCACGGCCCAGCAGGTTCGGGCGCGGACCGATCATCGAGACCAGGCTCATCACCAGTTCCTCGCGGATCGGATCGATCGGCGGATTGGTGACCTGTGCGAAGTTCTGCTTGAAGTAGTCGTAGAGCAGGCGCGACCGCTTCGACAGCACCGCGATCGGCGTGTCGGTGCCCATCGAGCCGATCGGATCCTCGCCCATCGCGGCCATCGGCTCGAGGAACCTGGTCACGTCTTCCTGGGTGTAGCCAAAGGCCTGCTGACGATCGAGCAGGCTGTCGGCCGGCGCGGGGACGGCGACGACCTCGGGATCGACGACCTCGAGTTCCTTGAGCTTGTACTGCGCCGCGCCCAGCCATTCCTCGTAAGGCTCGGCCGACGACAGGTGCGCCTTGAGCTCGTCGTCCTCGACGATGCGGCCCTGCTCGAGGTCGATCAACAGCATGCGGCCGGGCTGGAGGCGCCACTTGCGCACGATGTCTTCCTCGCGGAACGGCAGCACGCCGCTTTCCGAGGCCATGCACACGAAATCGTCCCGCGTGATCGAGAAGCGCGCGGGGCGCAGGCCGTTGCGGTCGAGCGTCGCGCCGATCTGGCGCCCGTCGGTGAAGGCGACGGCGGCCGGGCCATCCCACGGTTCCATCAGCGCGGCGTGGTATTCGTAGAAGGCGCGGCGCTTGGCATCCATCAGCGCATTGCCGGCCCAGGCCTCGGGCATGAGCATCATCATCGCGTGCGCGATGCCGTAGCCGCCGGCGACCAGCAACTCGAGCGCGTTGTCGAGGCTGGCGGTGTCAGACTGGCCGTGCGGGATCAGCGGCCACATCTTGTCGAGATCGGGGCCGAGCAGCTCCGATTCCATGGTGCGGCGGCGCGCGTTCATCCAGTTGACGTTGCCGCGCACGGTGTTGATCTCGCCGTTGTGCGCGACGAAGCGGAACGGGTGCGCCAGCTTCCAGCTCGGGAAGGTGTTGGTCGAGAAGCGCTGGTGCACGAGGCCAAGCGCCGAGACGCAGTCGGGATCGCGCAGGTCGTCGTAGAACGAGCCGACCTGCCCGGCCAGCAGCAGCCCCTTGTAGACGATGGTGCGCGTCGAGAAGCTCGGCAGGTAGAGCTCGGTCACGCCGGGCAGGCCATGCTTTTCGGCCATCGCCGCCAGCGGGTTCTGCGTCTGCTTGCGGATCGCCAGCAGCTTGCGCTCGAACGCGTCCTGGTCGGCACAGTTCTCGCCACGCTTGATGAAGCACTGGCGGATCACCGGCATGGATTCGATCACGGTCTTGCCGAGGCCGTCGAGCGTGACGGGCACGTCACGCCAGCCGATCAGCTCCTGGCCTTCCTTGGCGATGAACTTCTCGAAGAACTCGGTGACGAAATTGCGCGCGGCCTCCTCCTGCGGGAGGAAGCACATCGCCACGGCATAATCGCCGGGCTGCGGCAATTCCTTGCCTTCGCTCGCCGCCCACTTGCGGAACAGGGCGTCGGGCAGCTGGATCAGCAGGCCGGCACCGTCACCCAGCAAGGGGTCGGCACCTACCGCACCGCGGTGGTCGAGATTGCGCAGAATCTCCAGGGCCTGGCCGATAATCGCGTGGCTTTTTACGCCTTTGATATGGGCGATGAAGCCCATGCCGCATGCGTCATGCTCGTTACGCGGATCATACAGGCCCTGAACCGGCGGAAATCCCATCGCGTTGATCGTCCCTACACTCGAAAAAAGACAGCTCGCACGAATCATGGCGCGGAGAAGTGCCAAAAGTTGCGCGAGAAACCCCCATGACTGCAGGAAAGTTATTTTGCAACCTGTCTGCACGACGCAACGGGCAAAGAATGCCGCGAAAAACACAGGCGATGCGCAAATGTCGCAGTGCAACAGGCCCGCCGGGGTGCCGACGGGCCTGTTGCACTGCGCTGGACGTGCGTTGCCGCTCGTGCCGCCTCGCCGGGATCAACGGTTGGCGGTCATCCGCTGCAGGGTCGCCAGCGCGTCGCGCAGCGCCTGTTCGGTGCGCTCGGCATCGCGCGGCTCGCCCGCGTCGGCTTCATCGCCGGCATCGCGGCGCGAGGGCACAGCGGCGAGGTGCGGGCGTTCCGCCGCACCGATCGCATCGCGCACCACGCCATCACGGGCAGTGCCGGGGAACATGACCACGGGCTGGCGCGTGGCGCGCGCCGTATCGATCCGGCGCACGGCGGCGGCCATGTCGAGCAGCGAGGAGTAGCGGTCCTCGAGAGCGGCTTCGGGTTCGCCGGTCGTGTCCACGGCCGAAATCGGGCGGAGCAGGCGCGGCAGCTCGACCACTGCGGCACTCCCGGCGGCGGCAGGCTGGCGCATTTCGAGCATGGTCGAAGGGGCGGGCATGACCGGCGCGGCATCGCTGGCCGGCGAAGCAGTTGAAACAGCGTCGGATGCCTCGCCGCTTTCCTGCACGGCCACGTCGAGCGCGGCGCGATGTTCGGCGATCGCCAGCGCCAGCCGCTCGACCAGCTGGACCAGCCCCATGCCGTCGACGTCGGCACGCGCGAGCACCGTACGCGCGCCTTCTTCGGGAAGCGCGCCGGCGGTGGCGAACAGCGAGGGAGCGGGCGGTGCACTCGCGATCGGCGCAGCAGGCTCGACCTCGGCCTGGTCGTGCGCCGTTTCGTCTTCGATGGGCTCTGGCGCGATGGCGGCAGGGGTTTCCACCACGATCGCAGGCTCGACGATTTCGGGCTCGATCTCGATCACTGCGCTAGCCGGTTCGGCCAGGTCGGGGGTGGCAATTTCTTCCACCCCATCGGCCACAGGCTCGCGGGCCAGCGCATCGGCCAGGAATGCCGGCGGGGCGAAGGGCGCGGCCTCGGCCGCGTCGGATTCGTAGATCGCGAAAGGATCGAAGCCGGCATCGACCGCTAGCCGCCGACCGAATACCGGCGCGTCATCGAGAATCTGCGTCTCGGCATCATCGATCATGTCGTCGCTGACCACCAGCGGGCGGCGCGGCGGGGCATCGGGATGGGCGTCGCGGGCACGGACGCGCGGGGCATCGGCGGCGCCGCGTGTCGCATCGGTTTCGCGGCGGGGCGCGGCCTGTGGCGGCGCAACCCCTTCGGGCAGGCGATGGCGCGCGGCCAAGCGCAAGCCCACCAGCAGGCCGAGCAGCGCGCCCAGACCCGCCATGGCGACGGTGGAAAGAACCCTTGCGGTAAAGCCCAGCGGCGGCGCGGCAGCAGCGATCAGGTGCGGCAAGCCGGTGGCGGCGACGATACGCCCCAGCACATCGGCCGGCAGGATCGCGCAGACCAGACCGAGCAGGGCTGCGCACCACAGCGCCGTCATCACCGGGAACAGGCGATGCGCGGCGATGGGGCGGCTCGAACGCTTGGTCGTCGTCTTGCGCTTCTTGTCCGACATGCCCTTGGTCATCGTCACCTGTGCGTACCCCCTGATGGGCGAGCCGCCCCTGATGCAGGGCGAATCGGCCTTGTGGCAAGCACCTTTGCTGCATAATCAGCCTGATCTTTCAGGCGGCGCAGCGGCTCCTGCCATTACCCGGAGCTATCAGCTGTTGGTAAACGGGAAGATAACGCGCGGCGTTGCGCGCCCAGTCGTGGGCGTTCTCGACATGGGCCCGCGCGATGGCGCGCTGCCGGTCCCAGGTGTCGGCCCGCCCGAACAACGCCACCATGGCCTCCGCCAGCGCGGCGGGATCGTCGGGGGCGAACAGCGTTCCCGTCTCGTCATCGACGATCAGTTCGCGATGCCCGCCGACATTGCTGGCCGCGACCAGCTTGCCCTGCGCCATCGCCTCCATCGGCTTGAGCGGGGTGACGAGGTCGGTCAGCCGCATGGCCTTGCGCGGATAGCAGACGACGTCGGCCAGCGCGTAATAGCGGTCGACCTCGTGATGCGGCACACGGCCGACGAAGCGGATGGCGTGGGCAGCCGGAGAGGCCGCCGCCTGCGCACGCAAGGCCTCGGCCGCGGGGCCACCACCCACCAGCAGCAGCCGGGCGCCCGGCACCGCCGCGACGATCGCCGGCATCGCCGCGATCAGGTCGTCGAGGCCCTCGTACGGGTAGAAGCTGCCGAGGAAGCCGATGACCGGCCCTGTCCCATCCAGCCCGAGTTCGGCCGCCAGCGCCGGGTCGCGTGCCGGCGGCGTGCCAAACAGCGTCAGGTCGACGCCGTTGGGCATGATCGTGATCTTGTCGGAAGCCACCCCGCGCGCCACGAGATCGTCCTTCAGCCCGCGGCAGATCGTGACGACGGCATCGGCGCGCGCAACGACGTGGTTTTCCAGCTGGCGCGTCAGCCAATAGCGGGCGTTGCCCTCGCGCCCCGTGCCATTGCCGACCGCTGCATCCTCCCAAAACGCGCGGATCTCGTAGACCACGGGCAGGCCCAGCCGCCGGCCGGCGCGCACCGCCGCCAGACCGCACAGCGCCGGCGAATGGGCATGGAGCACATCGGGGCGCCAGTCCTGCGCCACCGCGATGATGCGATCCGCCAGAGCCTCGGCCTCGCGCCATTCGCGCAGGCCCGGCGGCCCTCCCGCCTCGCCCGGGGTGCGATGAAACGCCAGCCCGTCGTGCCAGCCGGGATCCTGCGCCTCGATCGGCGCACTGTGCCGCAGCCCGGTCACGCCGCGCACCTCCAGCCCGTGCCCCTCCTGCGCCTTGAGGATGGCGCGGGTGCGGAACGTATAGCCGCTGTGCAGCGGCAGGGCGTGATCGAGGACGTGGAGAATCCGGGTCATGCCCCGCACATGCCACGGCAAGCCTTAAAAGTCCGTACCCTGATGCCTCACCGGCCGATCGCACGCGACACCCGAATCCGCTTGATCGACGCGGTCCCGAACGATAGGATCATTGTAACAATTGATAGGATGAGGATGCCATGGGCGCGTTTCCGCCGACCCCCTATTTCACCGGGCTCAATGCGCCGGTGCGCACCGAGGTTTCGCTCGAGGGCCTGACCGTCACCGGGACATTGCCGCCCGAGGTGCATGGCGCCTTCTTCCGCGCCGTGCCCGATCCGGCCTTCGCGCCCAAGTTCGCCGACGACCACACGCTGTCCGCCGACGGCATGATCAGCCGCGTGCGCTTCAACGCCAACAACACCGCGGACTACGCGATCCGTTTCGTCGAGACCGCGCGCCACAAGGCGGAAAAAGCCGCGGGCCGCGCCCTGTTCGGCAAGTATCGCAACCCCTTCACCGACGACGAGACCATGGCTGGGGTCGACCGCACCGTCGCCAATACCACCCCGGTGTGGCACGCCGGCCGCCTGCTAATGACCAAGGAGGACGGGCGCCCCTATCGCATCGACCCGCAATCGCTCGACACGCTGGGCAGCTACGACTTCGACGGCCTGTTGCGCTCCGAGACGATGACCGCGCACGTGCGCATCGATCCCGACAGCGGCGACCTCTATTTCTACGGGTACGAAGCCGATGGCCTCGCCTCGACCAAGGTCGCCTATGCCCGCGTCGGTGCCGATGGTGAGTTGAAGTCCGAACAGTGGTTCGATGCGCCCTATTGCGCGATGATGCACGACTTCACCATCAGCCGGAACTGGGCGCTGTTCCCGATCTATCCGACCACGGCGGATCTCGACCGGCTGCGTGCCGGCGGCGAGCACTGGCATCACGAGCAGGATCTCGATTCCTGGCTCGGCGTGATGCCGCGCGATGGCGACGTGGCCGACATCAAGTGGTTCAAGGGGCCCAAGGGCGTCCACAGCTACCACATGATGAACGCGTGGGAGGATGCGGACGGCCTGCTGCATTTCGACCAGTGCCTGTCGAGCAGCAATGCCTTCGCCTTCATCCGCGAGCCCGCCGGGCTGTTCCTCAACCCCTGGGAGATTACCGGTGGCCTGACCCGCTGGACCGTCGATCCCAAGGGCCCCGCTGGCGAGGTGACCGAAACCGTGATCGGCCCGCCGGGCGATTTTCCGGTGATTCCCGCCGCGAAGCAAGGCCGCCCCTACCAGACCGGCTGGATGCTGACGATGAACCCCGAACGGCAGGGCCCGCCGGTGATGGGCGGACCGGTGCTGGCGATGTTCGACATGCTGCTGCGGCTCGACGGTCTCGACACCGCGACGCCGCAGGTCACGCAGGCGCTGCCGATGCAGCCCGGCTGGTGCTATAACGAACCGGTCCACGTCCCGGCCGCCACCCCCGGCCATGACGGCTGGCTGGTGACGATGGTCGATCACCAGTTGGGCGAGGACGCGTTCGAGCATTTCGCCTGGGTGCTCGATGCAGGCAACCTCGGCGCCGGGCCGGTGGCGAGCGTGCACATCCCGGCGCGGCTGCGTCCGCAAGTGCATGGCTGGTGGGTTCCCCAGGCGCAGCTCGATGCCCCGTCCACGGCAGGCGTCGCTGCGTGACGCGGATCGTCATCACCGGCGCCTCGGGCAATTACGGCCGCGGCGTCACCGACGCGCTGGTGGCCCAGGGGCGCGCCGCCGACCTCATCCTTATCACCCGCACCCCGGCCAAGCTGGCGGACCGCGTCGCACAGGGCTGCACCGTGCGCGAAGGCGATTTCGACCGGCCCGAGACTTTGGCCGCAGCCGTCGCCGGGGCCGACACGATGCTGCTGATTTCAGGCACGCGGGTCGGCGCGCGCGTCGTCCAGCACAAGGCCGCGATCGACGCAGCGGCGGCGGCGGGCGTCACCCGCATCGTCTATACCAGCTTCATCGGCATCGACGACCCGGCCAACCCGGCCGAAGTGCGCCACGACCATATCGAGACCGAACGCCTCATCCGCGCCAGCGGCTGCCGCTGGACCATGCTGCGCGACGCGCATTATGCCGACGCCATGTTGCTGATGGCCGGGCCGCAGGTCATGCGCAGCGGCGTGTGGTACGGCAATGCCGGTGACGGGCGCGAGGCCATGGTCTGGCGCGACGACTGCATCGCCAGCGCCGTCGCCGTGCTCACCACGCCGGGGCACGAGAACCGGACTTACGACATTACCGGCCCCACGCTGGAGACCTTCGCCGAAGTCGCCGCGATCATGGCCGAGGTGACCGGCTGCCCCGTCCGCTACGAGGACCTGAGCGACGAGGCGCAATACGCCATGTTCGATGCCATGGGCATTCCGCGCCGCCCGGTCGACGACCAGACCGTCGCCGGCGTGCCGTGGAACAGCGACGACATGGTCACCTTCGGCCGCGCCATCCGCGAGGGTTTCCTGGAAGTGTGCAGCAGCGACGTGGAGCGCCTGACCGGCCGGCCCGCGCGCAGCACGCGGCAGATGGTGGAAGAGAATGTCGCCATCTTGCGCGCGGCGGCGGCGGGGTGATGGTGGGGCAACAGGCCGTGGGGCGGAGCAAGGTGCGGTGCTACGCCCGATTGGCGCTGGGCTATTGCCATTAGCGGGACACCGCGCTCGGTCGCGCGATGCCCGCCCAAACCCGTCGAGACGGGTGGGTTGCGCTATGCCTCCACCACCCCCGCCTCACGCCGCATCCAGCCCCGTCGCCTCGATCCGCAGACGCACGGCCTCGGCGGCGTGGCGGGCGCCGAGTTTGCCCATCATCTTCATGCGGTGGATCTCGACGGTGCGCGGACTGATCTCGAGGTCGCGGGCGATGGCCTTGTTGCTGCAGCCTTCGGCGAGGCGGTCGAGGACCTCGCGCTCGCGCATCGAGAGGCGGGCGATGCGCTGGCGCGCTTCTGCCGCGCGGGCGCGCTGGGCGCGGTGGGATTCGGCTTCGTGCGCGGCGCGGCTGATCGCGTCGTTCAACGGGGCGATCTGGGTGGGGATGCCCATGTAGTCGAGCGCGCCGGCCTTGATCGTGCGCACCACGGCGCCGGTTTCGGGCGCGTTGCCGATCGCGATCACGGGGAGCCAGTGCCCGGCGCGCATCATCGCCGCGATCAGCGCGGGGACGGCCTCCCCCGCGGGGTCGTCGTGCGCCAGCAGCAATCCCCCGCTGGGCGCATGCGACAGCAGCTCCTCCGCACTGCCATAGATCTCGGCATGGTGGCCGGCGGCGAAGGCGAGGCGTGCGAGCTGCGCCCGGCGGGCGGAATCGCTATCGAGGATGTGGAGTGTGACACGTTCGACCATGGACCGAGGTAACCACCGGACCACCCTCACGCGCCACGCGCGAATGCTTCGTTCTGAACGCTTCAACCGGCGGGAGGCGGCGCACCCTTCGCATCTGCCTGAGGGATTTCACCTCCGATGCGGAGACGATTTAGCGCAGCGCGTTTACCTTCGGTGGCATTGGCCCGCCGCCATCAGCCGAAGCTGTAGTCGGGAAGCTGATAGAACGCCTGGCGCAGCGCCTCGCTCCATCCCGAGGAAATCGCCCGGAAATAGGGATCGTCCGCCTGGATTCGGCGCTGGTGCAGCGGCTCGAAGGAATCGCGCGCGATCACCGTCAGATCGAACGGCAGCCCGACCGAGAGGTTGGCCGCCAGCGTCGAGTCGAACGAGACCATCAGCAGCTTGACCGCCTGCTCGAACTCCATCGCCTTGTCATAGCCGCGCAGCAGGATCGGGCGGCCGTACTTGGTCTCGCCAATCTGGAAGAAGGGCGTGTCGAAGCTGGCCTCGATGAAGTTGCCTTCGGGATAGACCATGAACAGCCGCGGCTCCATGTCGCGAATCTGCCCGGCGACGATCATCGTCGCGGTGAAGCGCGCGCCCTCGCCCTGGACCGGGCCGGACTGGCGCCCCTCGATCACCCCGCGCAGCAGGTTGCCGACATGCGTCGCGACCTGGAACATCGTCGGCTCCTCGAGGATCGAGGGCCGGCGCTCGCCCGGGGCCTTGTTGCGCTCGTCGATCTGGCTGACCACCGCCTGCGTGGTGGCGAGATTGCCGGCGGTCATGATCGTGATGATCCGCTCGCCCGGGACCTGCCACGTGTGCATCTTGCGAAACACCGAAATGTTGTCGACGCCCGAATTGGTGCGGGTGTCGCTCATCAGGACCAGCCCCTTGTCGAGCATCATCCCCACGCAATACGTCATGATCCGCCCCCGGTCGGCCGCCCTGGCGCTAGGTCCCTCACCCGGCGCGCGGCAGCCCTGCCTTAATGTGCGACGCCTTATTGTTCGACGCGCTGTTGTTCAACCGCAAGGCTGACGTGCATCGCCTCGTCGCGGGCGCCCTGGTGCAGCCCGGTGATCGGCGCGCAGGCGGTATAGTCCGCGCCCGTGGCGAGATGGACGTAGCGCGCATCGGGGCAGATCGCGTTGGCGATGTCGAAGCCGACCCAGCCCAGGCCCGGGACGTGCGCCTCGGCCCAGGCGTGGCTGGCCTCCTGCTCGATGGTCTCGTCCATCATCAGATAGCCGCTGGCATAGCGCGCCGGGATGCCCAGCGAACGCGCCGCGCCGATGAAGACGTGTGCCTGATCTTGGCACACCCCGCGCCCCGCCTCCAGCACCGCCTCGGCGGTGGTGGCGACGTCGGTATGGCCCGGCTCGTAGGCCACGGCCTCGCGCACCAGCCCGGCCAGCGCATGAAGCCGCGACAGCACGTCGTCTTCGCCGCCGCCCAGCCCGTCGAGCAATGCCGCCATCGCCGCCCCGCCTTCGGTCAGCGGGGTCTGTTCGGTAAAGTGCCACAGCGGCAGCATGCCCTGCGCGGTGCCGATCACGCCGGCATTGTCGCGCGTATCCACCACGCCATGAGCGTGAATGCTCACCGCCTCCACCCCCGGCAGGAAGGATATGAGGTCGACCCGGTTTCCGTAGGCGTCGGTATAGCCCGCCTCGTGCCGCGCACCTTCAAGGTCGAGCGACCATGACGCCACGGTCTGCCCCGCCAGCCGCAAGGGGGTGAGCCGCAAGCGCTGCAGGCCGTGGCTGACCGGCCCGGAAAAGCCGTAGCGGGTGGTGTGGCTGATGCCGAGGCGCATGGACCGCCTGCCTTTCCCTTAGGGTGCGATGACAAAAAGTGGGAACCGGTTTTTGTCAGAAATCGCACGATCACAAATATCTAGAGCGTGATGGCGTTTCATGGAAACGTCATCACGCTCTAGTCGATGAAGCGATAGTCGCGCTGGATTTGCTGCGCGAGCGCGTTGTTGCGGGCGATGAACTGGCCGATCGTCTGGTGCAGACCCTTGTCGAAGACGCACTCGATGGTCTGGCTCTGCAGGCTGTCGTGCGTCTCGGCGACGATCCGGTGCGTGTCGAGCCGGGCGCCATATTCCTCGCCCAGCCGGTCGAGGTAGTCGCGCAACTGGGCGTAGCAGAACGCCAGGCTGCGCGGGAAGCGGTCGTCGAGCATCAGGAATTCGGCGATGCCGCGCGCCTCCATCCGCCCGGCGTTGAGCCAGCGATAGGCGCGATCCCCGGCCACCGCACGCAGCACGTTTTCCCACTGCACGTTGTCGAGGCTGGTGCCGACGTAGGACACCGATGGCAGCAGCACGTAGTACTTCACGTCGAGGATGCGCGCGGTGTTGTCCGCCCGTTCGATGAAGCTGCCCGCGCGCGCGAAGTAATAGATGTCGTTGCGCAGCATCGTGCCTTCCATGGCACCGCGCACCAGCGTCGACTGGCTGCGGATGATGCCCAGCACGCTGCCCACGCGCGTGTCGGTCACGCTGCGGCCCAACTCGTGCTTGAGGATCATCCAGCTTTCGTTGACCGCTTCCCACACCTCGCGCGTGATGCCGGTGCGGACCATGCGCGCGTTGTGGCGCGCCTGCTCGACGATCGCGAGGACATTGCCGGGATTGTCGCGATCACGCAGCACGAAGTTGTAGACCTGCGTGCCGTTGTAGTCGTCGCCGTACTTGGCCTCGTACGCGGCCTGGAGACCCAGCGTGACGATGACCGAGCGCCATTCGTCGCTCGCGTCGCTGGCCGCGCGGGTCAGGGCCATGCGAAAGCCGGCCTCGACCAGGCGCGCCACGTTCTCCGCGCGTTCGAGGTAGCGGAACAGCCAGAAGATGCCGTTGGCGGAACGTCCGAGCATGATCGTCTTGTGTCCTTGCTGCCTCAGTCGTCCAACACCCAGCTGTCCTTGGTGCCCCCGCCCTGCGACGAGTTCACCACCAGCGATCCCTCTTTCAGCGCCACGCGGGTCAGCCCGCCCGGCGTGATGTCGATCCCTTGCGGCGAGACCAACACGAAGGGCCTCAGGTCGACATGGCGCGGGGCAAGCCCCGCCTCGGTGAAGATCGGCACGGTCGACAGCGACAGCGTGGGCTGCGCGATGTAATTGTCAGGGTTGGCGCGCAGCTTGTGCGCGAAAGTCTCGATCTCCTCGCGCGAGGAGGTCGGGCCGATCAGCATGCCGTAGCCGCCCGAGCCATGGACTTCCTTGACCACGAGGTCGGCAAGATTGTCGAGCACGTAGGCCAGCGAGTCCACCTCGGCGCAGCGCCAGGTCGGCACATTGGCGAGGATCGGCTTCTCGCCGGTGTAGAATTCGACGATCTCGGGCATGAAGCTGTAGATCGCCTTGTCGTCGGCGATCCCGGTGCCCGGCGCATTGGCGATGGTGATGCCGCCCGAACGGTACACGTCCATGATACCGGCCACGCCCAGCACGCTGTCGGCCTTGAACGTCAGCGGATCGAGATAGTCGTCGTCGACGCGGCGATAAAGCACGTCGATCGCCTCCCACCCGCGCGTGGTGCGCATGGCGATGCGCCCGTCCTCGACACGCAGGTCGCTGCCCTCGACCAGTTCGGCGCCCATCTGGTCGGCCAGGAAGGCGTGTTCGTAATAGGCGCTGTTGAACGTGCCGGGGGTGAGCACGGCCACCACCGGCTTGTGCCCCTTGGCCGCGGGCGGCGCACAGGCGGCGAGGCTGCGTGCCAACCGGCGCGGATAGTCCGACACCTCGCGCACCCGCACCTTGGTGAACAGCTCGGGGAACATCGCCATCATGGTTTCGCGGTTCTCGAGCATGTACGACACGCCCGAGGGGGTGCGCGCATTGTCTTCAAGGACCATGAAGTCGTCCTCGCCGGTGCGGACGAGGTCGATGCCGACGATGTGGGTATAGACGCCGCCGGGCGGCACGAAGCCGGCCATCTGCGGCAGGAACGCGGAATTGCCCTTGAGCACGCGTTCGGGCAGGCGCCCTGCGCGCACGATTTCCTGGCGATGATAGAGGTCGTGCAAGAAGGCGTTAAGCGCGCGCACCCGCTGCTCGATCCCACGCGACAGCCGCCGCCACTGGGCCGCGTCGATGATCCGCGGGACCATGTCGAACGGGATCAGCCGCTCTTCGGCGTCCTCGCTGCCATAGACGTTGAAGGTGATCCCGGTCTTGCGGAAGAAGGCCTCGGCCTCGCCGGACTTGCGTTGCAGGAGTTCGTCCGGCTGCTGTTGCAGCCATTCGCAATATCCACTGTATGCGCCGCGCGTTCTACCGTCGGCATCATGCATCTCGTCATAGGACGAGAGCGAGGAAATGGTCATGCAGAACCTCCCGTCTGCAACAGTGCTTGCACACGTCGGGAACCGCCGCAAGCGCAGATGCTGCGCATGCGAAACAATTTGAGCGATCACAGAACAGGACTTGCGCAGGTCAGGCCTGCGTGGCAGCATCCGCGCGCTTCGGCCCTTAGGCCCGCGGGATCAGTAGCGTGCGATCACATCGACGAGTGTGCGCGCGACCTCGGGATGCGCGGCAAAACCCAGGTGCGTGACCCGCAGCGCCAGCGCCGCATCGCGCTCGCCCGGCCAGCCGGCGGCAGAGCGAGGATGGATCACCCCGTCGCGCGGGCTCCACAACGCCACCGTGGCCACCGGCGGCTTGGTCGCCAGGTCCTGCGCCAGCGGCGCCTCGTCCACGCTGTGGCCGGCTACCAGCTGATAGGCGCGCCAGGCATTGTTGGCACGGCGATCACCTGAGAAGGGCGTCCCCATCGTCACCACCAGCGCGACCTCGTCGGGCAGCGCCTTGGCGATCTGGCGCGCGAACAGGCCGCCGAGGCTCCATCCGACCAGCACCAGCGGCTGCTCCTCGCGCCGGGCCATCGTCGCCACACGATCGACCAGCCGGGCAAAGCGGTCTTCGCTCGGCCCGAAATTGAAACCGAGGCCCCAGTCGCTGACGCGGTGCCCCGCCTGCTCCAGCGTCGTTGCCAGGGGCTTCATCCGCGCCGGGTGCGTGCCGAAGCCGGGTAACAGCATGACGGGACGCGAATGCGCCGGCACCGGTTGCGGCGCCTCGCGCATGGCCGCGGCCAGTGCCGCCGCGCGGCGCGCCGCCTGCCAATGCTCGATCGGCGTCGCCAGCTCGCCCAGCAGCCGCTGCCATGCCGGACCGCGCACGCCCTCGGGCCGCGGCTCGAACGCCAGCGCGCGCCGGCGCGCCAGTTCAACGCCAAGCGTGCCCAGCTGCTGCCAGGTGCTGCGGTTGGGGGAAGGAAGCGAAGCCATCTGTGTCACCTGCGGCGCTCTAGGCGGGGTGACCGCAAAACGCCACAAACGGCGGGAAGTTTCATATTTCTGTCATAATCGCCTTGGGCCGGTTTGAGATCGGTGGGCGGGATCCTTCCCCTCCACCACCGCTGCGCGGCGGTCCCCCTCCCCGCCTGCGGCAGGGAGGATCGCACAAGATCCTCCCCATCCACGATGGGGAGGTGGCAGACGCGTAAGCGGCTGACGGAGGGGTAGGCGCAGCACACCCCCCAAAAAAAATCAGATCGCTGCGGCCTTCTCGTCGGCCTCGGCCTGGGCCTTTTCCTGCGCGGTGCATTCGCCGACACGCTTCGCCTCAGTCTTGACCCGGACCCGCATGGCCTTGCCGCCGGGGCCGGCGCCCTGCATGTCCATGTCCATCACGAAACTGTCGGCCGCATAAGTGCCGTCGAGCTTGATCGTCTGGGTCGAGGATCCGTGCGTGCAGACCAGCGTGCCGTCGATCTTGCCGCCGGCCATGGTGAAGGTCTTGTACTTGCACGACTTGTCGGCCTGCCCGAAGAAATCGCCATCGGGCCGGGCGGCCTTGTCGCGGGTCAGGCACGAGCGCTGCTGGTGCGCCTCGCCCATCCCCGCCTTCATCCTCTCGGCCATTTCGGGAGGCATGCCGGGAACCGAGATGTCGAGCGCCTTGACCTGCGTCTGCCAGGCGCCGGGTGCAAACTTGACGCCCGCGCTGGCGACCTTGGCGGCCACTTCGCCGGCATCGGCGTCGCGCGCGATGACCGTCGGCTGCTTACTGCAACCGCTAAGCCAAAGGTCAGCGAGAGCCAGGGGCACGAAAGCCAGCTTCATCGGCATGCGGTACATCGTCTCTTCCCCTCTCGTGCGCGCATCATGTCACAAGGTTGCGGCACTGGCTTGCGCAAAGCATCGCCCGCTAACCGCGCCCGACCATCGCGGCAATCAATTGCCCCGACGGGCTTCGGTTCCCCCGCCGCCCGAAGTGCCTGGATGCGGCGAAGCCCCCTTGTCTTCGCGCCCCCGCGTTCCCCATATGTTGCCCATGGCCGAACTCATCATCCGACGCGGACTCGAGGAACCCGATACCTCGGGCAACTTCGTCCCGCACAAGCCGCAGCGTCCCGCCAAGGTCGACGCAGGCAAGCCGTTCCGCGTGATCTCGGACTACCAGCCCGCTGGCGACCAGCCCACCGCGATCGCCGATCTCGTGGCCAGCGCCAAGGACGGTGAAATCACGCAGGTCCTGCTTGGCGTCACCGGTTCGGGCAAGACCTTCACCATGGCCAAGGTGATCGAGGAACTGCAGCGCCCCGCCCTGATCCTTGCGCCCAACAAGATCCTCGCCGCGCAGCTCTATGGCGAGATGCGCAGCTTCTTTCCCGAGAACGCGGTCGAGTACTTCGTATCGTACTACGACTATTACCAGCCCGAGGCCTATGTCCCCCGGTCGGATACCTACATCGAGAAGGAAAGCTCGGTGAACGAGGCGATCGACCGCATGCGCCACTCGGCCACGCGCGCGCTGCTCGAACGCGACGACGTCATCATCGTGGCCTCGGTCTCGTGCCTCTACGGCATCGGCTCGGTCGAAACCTACTCGGCCATGATTTTCGACCTCAAGAAGGGCGACAGCGTCGACCAGGGCGAGATCATCCGCAAGCTGGTGGCACTGCAGTACAAGCGCAACGACCACGCCTTCCAGCGTGGCACCTTTCGCGTGCGTGGCGACAACCTCGAGATCTTCCCCTCGCACTACGAGGACATGGCCTGGAGGATCACCTTCTTCGGCGATGAAATCGAGGAAATCGCCGAATTCGATCCGCTGACCGGCAAGGCCGGCACGCGGCTGGAAAAGGTGCGCGTCTACGCTAACTCGCACTACGTCACCCCCGGCCCGACGATGAAGCAGGCGAGCGAAGCGATCCGCTTCGAGCTGACCGAGCGGCTCAAGGAGCTGGAGGCCGAAGGCAAGCTGCTCGAGGCGCAGCGGCTGGAGCAGCGCACCAACTTCGACCTCGAGATGATCGCGGCGACCGGCAGCTGCAACGGCATCGAGAATTACTCGCGCTTCCTCACCGGCCGCCTGCCCGGCGAGCCGCCGCCGACGCTGTTCGAATACCTGCCCGACAACGCGCTGCTGTTCGTCGACGAGAGCCACCAGACCGTGCCGCAGATCGGCGCGATGGCGCGAGGCGACCACCGTCGCAAGATCACGCTGGCGGAATATGGCTTCCGCCTGCCCAGCTGCATCGACAACCGCCCCTTGCGCTTCAACGAGTGGGACGCGATGCGCCCGCAGACCGTCGCGGTCTCCGCCACGCCCGGCAACTGGGAGATGGAGCAGACCGGCGGTGTCTTTGCCGAGCAGGTCATCCGCCCCACCGGCCTGATCGATCCGCCGGTCTTGATCCGCCCGGTCGAGGACCAGGTGCAGGACTGCATCAACGAGTGTCGCGAGACCGCCGCCAACGGCTATCGCACGCTGGTCACCACGCTGACCAAGCGCATGGCCGAGGACCTGACCGAGTTCATGCACGAGGCGGGCCTGCGCGTGCGCTACATGCACTCCGACGTCGAGACGCTGGAGCGCATCGAGCTGATCCGCGACTTGCGCTTAGGCGTCTACGACGTGCTGGTGGGCATCAACCTGCTGCGCGAGGGCCTCGACATTCCCGAGTGCGGGCTGGTCTGCATCCTCGATGCCGACAAGGAAGGCTTCCTGCGCTCCGAAACCTCGCTGATCCAGACCATCGGCCGCGCCGCGCGCAACGTCGACGGGCGCGTGATCCTCTATGCCGATCGCATGACCGGCAGCATGGAGCGCGCGATCGCCGAAACCGACCGCCGCCGCGCGCGCCAGAGCGCCTACAACGAGGAACACGGCATCACGCCGGCGACGATCAAGCGCGGGATCGCCGACATCATCGCCGACACCGCCAGCCGCGATGGCGTGGTGGTCGATCTCGAGGACGATGCCACCAACAACCTCGTCGGCCACAACCTGCGCGGCTACATCGAGGACCTGGAAAAGCGCATGCGCAACGCTGCCGCCGACCTCGAATTCGAGGAAGCCGGCCGCTTGCGCGACGAGATCCGCCGTCTCGAGGCGACCGAACTCGGCCTGCCCGAGAGTGAGCACAAGGCGCCGATCGTGGGCCGCAGCAACGAGGGCAAGCCCGGCACGCGCAAGACCCGCTATGGCAAGGTGCAGAAGAAGTGGGGGAAGAAGTAGGGGGTTGCTCCCTTACCCCTCCACCACCGGCTCCGCCGGCGGTCCCCCTCCCCATTGCATGGGGAGGATCGCCAAGATCCTCCCTGCCGCACGGCGGCAGGGAGGTGGCAGGCCGCAAGGCCTGACGGAGGGGTCATTCCCACGCCCGAACCGCCCCGAACCACATTGCACCGCCCTCGCCGCCGCGATAGCACGCATGCCATGACCGCCCGCTCGATCGCCCCCGCCGTGCTGCTTCTGCTCGCTGCCTGCTCGTCCAAGGCCCCGGCCCCGCAGGACAGCGGCACGCCGCTCAATGCCGTGCGCGTCGCCCTGCCCGAAAGCCAGCCGTTGCCGGTGGCGGGCGAAGGCGAACCACTGGGGGGCAAGCCGCTATGGGCCGGTGCGCCGGGCGGGGACAGCGTGCGTTTCGGCCAGCCCGGCGCCGGGCCGGACCTGTCGCTGGCCTGCCGCCAGGGGGTTCTGGTGGTGACGCGCCATGTACCGGCCGAGGTCGGCGCACAGGCGCTGTTCGCCTTGCAGGGGCGCAAGCGCATCGTGCGGCTGGCGGTTGATGCCACCGCCGTCCCCGGCTCGCGCGGCTATCTGTGGCAGGGCAGCCTGCCGGCGGGCGATCCGGCGTCCGAAGTGTTCGAGGGGCCGTTTACCGGCACCCTGCCCGATGCCGGCAAGATCAGCGTGCCCGGCAGCGACCTGGTCCGTGCGCTGATCCGCCGCTGCGGCGCGCGGCCGGCGACCGGCGCGGCGCCAGCGGCACCGCAGGCGCAGGAATAGGCGCACGCTCCCGCGGCGGGCGAGAGCGTACTTTCGTTACAGCTTGCCGAACTTTTCTTCGTAGGCGCCGGTCTCTCCGGCAGCGAGCAGGCGTGCCTGCTCGACCCAGTTGTCGCGCGTCGGGCGGCCGGCAAAGGCGCCGAGCTGCGCGTCGATGCGCGCGATGTCGGCCTCGCTCCAGGCGGCAATCTGCGCGAAGCGGGTCACACCCAGACCGGCAAGCGTTGCGCGCAGCTTGGGACCCAGACCCTTGATGCGGGTGAGGTCGTCTTCCACAACCGGCGGCGGCACGACATTCGCCTCGGGCGCGGCCGGAGCCGGGGCCACGTCGACGGGCGCGACTTCGGCCGGAGCCATGTCCACCGGCGGGGGCGGCGGTGCGGCAGGGGCTGGCGGCGGGACGATGGCGGCAGCGGGCGGTGCATCGATCAGCGCGGTGTTGCGCTGCGCCGGCGCGGCACCTTCGGAAAGCACGTCGTTGAATTCGCGGCGTTCGGGCGTCTTGGTGCGCGAACGCAGCAGCAGGACGGCGAGCAGCAGCAGCACCGCCACCGCGCCTGCCACCAGCGGCCAGTTGGCCTCGATCAGTTGCAGCATGTCACAGGTTCCGTTCGGATCGATCAAAGCCCATGCCATGGCAACAAGCGCCGCGCGGGGCAAGCGCGGGCATGCGGCGCCCGGTGCCGCATGCCCGCGATGTCATGCCCCCGCGAAGTCAGACGGGTTGGCTCAGGCCGGTTCAGCCACTGCGAGCAGCGAGGCCTTCTTGCGTCGGCGCCAGGCGTGAAGCAGCGGCTCGGTATAGCCGCTGGGCTGGCCCACGCCTTCGAACACCAGGTCGCAGGCCGCGCGGAAAGCGTAGCTCTGCGCCCATTGCCCGGCCATCGGCTCGTACAGCGGATCGCCGGCGTTCTGCGCATCGACCTTGGCGGCCATGCGCTGCAGCGCCTCCATCACCTGGTCGCGCGTACACACGCCGTGGAGCAGCCAGTTGGCGAGATGCTGGCTGGAAATGCGCAGCGTGGCACGGTCTTCCATCAGGCCGACGTCGTCGAGATCGGGCACCTTCGAGCAGCCGACCCCCTGGTCGATCCAGCGCACGACATAGCCGAGCAGGCCTTGGGCATTGTTGTCGAGCTCGGCGCGGATGTCCTCGTCCGACCAGTTGGCGCCTTCGGCCAGCGGGATCGCCAGCAGGGCGTCCAGCGCAGGAACGGGCCGCGACGCGATCGCCTCGCGCTCTGCAAAGACGTCGACCTGGTGATAATGCGTGGCGTGCAGCGTCGCGGCCGTGGGCGACGGCACCCAGGCGGTGTTGGCGCCGGTCAGCGGATGCGCGATCTTCTCCGCGACCATCGCGCGCATCCGGTCAGGCGCGGCCCACATGCCCTTGCCGATCTGCGCCTTGCCGGAGAGACCGCAAGCCAGACCGATGCCGACGTTGCGCGCCTCGTAGGCGGCGATCCAGCCCGACTGCTTCATCGCGCCCTTGCGGATCATCGCCCCGGCCTGCATCGAGGTGTGGATCTCGTCACCGGTCCGGTCGAGGAAGCCGGTGTTGATGAACACGACGCGCTCGCGCACCGCGTGGATGCAGGCGGCAAGGTTGGCGCTGGTGCGGCGCTCCTCGTCCATCACGCCCACCTTGATCGTATGGCGCGGCAGCGTCAGCAGGTCTTCGACCGCGTCGAACAGGTCGTTGGTGAAGGCGGCTTCCTCGGGCCCGTGCATCTTGGGCTTGACGATGTAGATCGAGCCTTCGCGCGTATTGCGATGCAGCCCAAGGCCCATCAGGTCGTGCAGCCCGATCGCCGATGTGACGACCGCATCCATGATGCCTTCGGGAATCTCGCCGCCGTCGGGCAGCAGGATCGCCGGGTTGGTCATCAGGTGGCCGACGTTGCGCACGAACAGCAGGCTGCGCCCCGGCAGCACCAGTTCGCTCCCGTCAGGGCCGTGCCAGGCGCGGTCCGCCTCCAGCGTGCGGGTCATGGTGCGCCCGCCCTTGGCGAACTGCGCGGTCAGGTCACCGCGCATCAGGCCCAGCCAGTGCCGGTAGGCGACGAGCTTGTCCTCGGCATCGACCGCGGCGACCGAATCCTCGAGGTCGACGATCGTGGTCAGCGCGGCTTCGAGCACGATGTCGGCCAGCCCGGCCGTATCGGTCGCGCCCACCGGATGCGTGCGGTCGAGGCACAGCTCGATATGCAGGCCGTTGTGGCGGAACAATAGGCCGTCGGGCTTGTGCCCGACCCACTGCGCCGGATCGGCCAGCGCCGGAACCGTCTCGCCGTCCCAATCGGTCCAGCTGCCCTGCGCCAGCGGCAGCGCGGCATCGAGGAACGCACGCCCCGCCGCGATCACCGCCGCGCCGCGCTGCGCATCATAGCCCCCCGCACGCGCCGGCGCGGCATCGAGGGCGTCGGTGCCGTACCACGCATCGTAGAGGCTGCCCCAGCGCGCGTTCGCAGCATTGAGCAGGAAGCGGTCGTTGAGCACCGGCACGACCAGCTGCGGCCCGGCCATCGTCGCGATCTCGGCATCGACATGCTGCGTGCCGATGGCAAAGGGCGCCGGCTCGGGCACCAGGTAGCCGATCTCGGTCAGAAACGCGCGATAGGCGGCCGGGTCGTGCGGCTGGCCCTTGCGGCCGACATGCCAGGCATCGATCGCTGCTTGCAGGCTCTCGCGCTTGGCGAGCAGCGCGCGGTTGACCGGCACGAAGCGCGCCAGCAGCGCGGCGAAATCGGCCCAGAAGGCATCGACGTCCTGCGCCACGGGCGCAAGCACTTCGGTCTCTAGGAAAGTCGCCAGCGCGGCATCCACCTTGAGGCCGGCCCGGTCGGTGCGGGGGCGCAGGTCGGAAATGTCGGTAAACTCACCCATGGTCATCTGCCTTTGTCGTCAAACGGGCACGGCGCGATCGGCCAGAACTCCCTGCTTTTGCAGGAGCCGGACCGACTTGCCAATTGAACCTGGGGAGGAACAGACGCGATGATGACGCAAAAGACGGGCATTGGCAATGGGGCAGGATCGTGCCGTTCTGATCCTCCCCATCGTGGATCGGGAGGTGTCAGGCGCGCCAGCGCATACCGGAGGGGTGAGGCCTTAAGCAAGGGCCCCTCCACCACCGCTTCGCGGCGGTCCCCCTCCCCGCCTTCCGGCAGGGAGGATCGTGCCCCACCGATCCTCCCCATCCCCGATGGGGAGGTGTCAGGCGCGCCAGCGACTGACGGAGGGGCGAGACCATGCGCCGAGGCCTCTATCATGGGCGCGATCGTCGGGGAGGGGTTCACCCCGCGCGAGGGAACCGCTAGGCTGGTTGCCGATGCAACAGCTTTCTCCCGCCGAACAGGCGCTGCTCGCTCCGATCGACCCCGCGCCGCTCCTGGCGCAGGTGCTGGCGTGGAGTGCGATCAACACCGGCACGCGCAATCTGGCGGGCCTGGCCGTGCAGGCGCAGGCGCTCGCCGATGCCTTTGCCGTGCTGCCCGGCACGCTGAGCATGGTCGCCCCCGCCCCGGTCGAGACGGTTACCGCCGACGGGGCCGTCACCGCGCTCGACCACGGCGCGCACCTCGTCGTCTCGGTACGCCCCGAGGCGCCGCGCCGCTATCTGCTGACCGGGCACATGGACACCGTGTTCCCGCTCGGGCACCCGTTCCAGCACACCTCCTGGCTCGACGGGGAAACGCTGAACGGACCGGGCGTGGCCGACATGAAGGGCGGCATCGCGGTTCTGCTGGCCGCGCTGGCCGCGTTCGAGCGCAGCCCTGTCGCTGCGTCGGTCGGCTACGACGTGCTGATCAATTCGGACGAGGAGACCGGCAGCCTCGCCTCCGCCCCGCTCATCGCCGAGCTGGCGCGCGGCAAGGCGGCGGCGCTGACCTACGAGCCCTCGGCCCTGCCCGATGGCACGCTGGCCGGCGCGCGCGCGGGCAGCGGCAATTATTCAGCTGTGGTCACCGGGCGCTCTGCCCATGCCGGGCGCAACCCCGACGAGGGTCGCAACGCGCTGGTTGCCGCCGCCGATCTCGCGCTGCGGCTCAAGGCGCTGCACCGCCCCGGCCTCTCGGTAAACCCGGCGCGGATCGACGGGGGCAGCGCCAACAACGTGGTGCCGGACAAGGCGGTGCTGCGCTGGAACATTCGTCCTGCCGCCACGGCCGACGCCGACGCCTTTGCCCGCGCGCTGGGCGAGGCGGTGACGGCGGTCGAAGTCGCACACGAAGTCGCGATCCACGTGCACGGCGGGATCAGCCGCCCGCCCAAGCCCCTGACGCCCGAGGCCGAGGACCTGTTCGGGCTGGTGCGTCGCTGCGGGGCGGCACTGGGGCAGGACATCCGCTGGAAGGCGACCGGCGGGGTCTGCGACGGCAACAACATCGCCGCGCTCGGCGTGCCGGTGGTCGACACCATGGGCGTGCGCGGCGGAGCGATCCACTCCGCCGACGAGTTCCTGATCGTGGCCTCGCTGGCCGAACGCGCCGCGCTTTCCGCGCTGGTGCTCCATCGCCTCTCGGGAGGGGAATGAGACGATGGCGTTCCGTATTCGCGCAGCCAATCCCGACGATCTCGACCAGCTTTACGAAATGGCCAAGCTCGGCGGCAGCGGGTTCACCAACCTGCCCGCCGACAAGGCCTCGCTCGCGGCCAAGCTGGCCCGCGCCGCTGCGGCCTATGCCGATCCGCGCGACAGCCTGCCCGGAGGCCCGGGCGACGAGCTGTTCGTCACTATCCTGGAAAACACGCAGACCGGCGACGTGCGTGGCACGGCGCAGATCTTCGCCTGCGTCGGCCACAGCCATCCGTTCTATTCCTATCGCCTGACGACGCTGACCCAGCATTCCAAGGAGCTCAACCGTACGGTCCGCGCGGAGATGCTGCACCTCGTCACCGATCTCGAAGGATCGAGCGAGGTCGGCGGGCTGTTCCTCCATCCCGGAGAGCGGGCGGGCGGCCTCGGCCTGCTGCTGGCGCGCAGCCGCTATCTGTTCATCGCCATGCATCGCGGCCGGTTCGGCCCGCGCATCCTGGCCGAACTGCGCGGCGTAATCGACGAGCGCGGCGGCTCGGCATTCTGGGATGCGGTCGGCGGCAAGTTCTTCGGCATGGGATTTCATGAGGCCGATCATTTCAACGCGCTGAACGGGCACCAGTTCATCGCCGACCTCATGCCCAAGCATCCGGTCTACGTGGCGATGCTGCCTGAGGCGGCACGCACCGCGATCGGGATGCCGCACCCCAATGGCCGCCCGGCGATGCGCATGCTCGAGAACGAGGGCTTCGCCTACGAAGGCTATGTCGACATTTTCGACGGTGGCCCGACGATGGCGGCGCGCACCGACCAGGTCCGCTCGATCGCCGATGCGCGCGAAGCGGCGATCGCCCATGTTGCGGCACCCGAAGGCAGCGGGCCGGCGCGCAAGGTGCTGGTCGCGACCGGGCGCCTTGCCGATTTCCGCTGCACCCTGGGCGAAGTGGCCGATGGCCCCGACGGCCTCGTGCTCGATCCCATTTCCGCTGCCGCACTCGACGTGCGCGCCGGCGATACCGTGTGGCACGTGGCCCGCTGACAACAGAAGAGAACGACGATGGCACTGGTGGAAATCAACTTTGACGGGCTGGTCGGGCCCAGCCACAACTACGCGGGCCTGAGCCTGGGCAACCTGGCCTCCGCCAGCCATGCCGGCGACCCTTCTTACCCGCGCACCGCCGCGCTGCAGGGGCTGGCGAAGATGCGCCACAACCTCGACCTCGAGCTGGTGCAGGGCCTGTTCGTGCCGTTGCCGCGCCCCAACCCCGGCCTGCTCGATGCCCTCGGTCTTGACGCGCGCGCACCGACGGACGAGGCGGAAAAGCGCCTGCGCGCCGCCGCCTGGTCGGCCAGTTCGATGTGGACCGCCAATGCCGCCACGGTCAGCCCCGCTCCCGACACCGCCGACGGGCGCTGCCACCTGACCGCCGCCAATCTCGTCACCATGCCGCACCGCTCGCAGGAATGGGTCGACACGGTGCGCCAATTGCGCCTCGCCTTTGCCGATGCCGCGCACTTTGCGGTGCACGATGCCGTCCCTGCCTGCTTCGGCGACGAGGGCGCGGCCAACCACATGCGCATGGCCGCAAGCCACGATGCGCCGGGCCTCGAGATCTTCGTCTACGGCCGCCCCGGCGGGGCCTTCCCCGCGCGCCAGCACGAACAGGCCAGCCGTGCGGTGGCACGCCTGCACGGCCTCGATCCCGCGCGCTGCCTGTTCGTCGAGCAGGCGCCCGAGGCGATCGCGGCCGGAGCCTTTCACAACGATGTCGTCGCCGTCGCCAACGAACGCGTGCTGTTCACGCATGAACAGGCCTTCGCCGATCCCGAGGGCACCTATGCCGCGATTCGTGACCGGCTGCCCGAGGCCGAGATCGTGATCGTGCCCGCCAGCGCGGTTAGCCTTGCCGACGCGATCCGCTCGTACCTGTTCAATGCGCAACTGCTGACACTGCCCGATGGCGGCATGGCGCTGGTGATCCCGCTCGAGGCCTGGGAGATGCCCTCGGTCCGTGGCTGGCTCGACACCATGCTCGCCGGCAACGGTCCGATCCGGCAGGTCCTGCCCGTGGACGTGCGCCAATCGATGGCCAATGGTGGCGGCCCAGCCTGCCTGCGTCTGCGCGTCGTCGCCGATCCCGCCACGGTCGACCCGCGCTTCCTGCTCGACCACGATCGCATCGACCAGATCGCGGCCGTGGTGGCGCAGCATTGGCCCGAGCAGATCGACCCGCGCGACATCGGCAACGAGGCGCTCGCCCGAACCGTGATCGCCGCCCGCCAGTCCCTGCTCGGGACACTTGGACTGACCGAACTGCTGTGATGGCCTCGGCCGCGCGTGGAACTGGCGCGCAGGCCCGACCGTTCCTCTTTTGGGAAATGCGGCACACTTGTCGCCGCGTTTTACAGTTGCGACGCGGTTAACCGTATCGCACCCTGCGTTGACGGTGCGCCCGCGCGGTTGGCACGGTCGTTGCGAGGTCGAGAGGACACAAGGACAGGGCCGCATGCTTCGGAAATTCAGCCGACTCTTCATCATCAAGAACCGGTTCGAGGCATTCGCGGTGATCTATGCGCTCGCGCTCGGCGCGGTCGAGCGTGGGCAGGCCTATCTGACGCGTTTTCCGGGATATGGCGGCAAGCTGCTGTTCCTGGCCGCGACCTGCGCCGTCTTCATGGCTGGCGCCAAGATCCTCGACTGCCTGCGGTTCGAGCAGGAGCGGCAAGCCGCTGAGCGTAATGGGAATTCGGGCACACCAGCGAGGGGATCGCCGGACACGATCCCCTCCTGACGGTTCAGGTTTTGCGCGATCGTGTCAGAAGTTGACCGTCGCGGTGACGACCACGCGCGAGGACGAGATCGAGTCGCCGCCCGGCACCTGGTACTTGGAGAAGTTGGGCTGGAGGTACGCCGCCTCGGCCTTGCTGATATCGGTGTCGATATAGGCAACGCCGAGTACGATTTTGCCCAGCGCGAGATCGGCGCCCAGCAGCCAGTCGGCATATTCGCCGGTCGGCGCGACGCTGGTGCCGTTGGGGCCAAGGCCCGAGTTGCCCTTGCTGTAGCCGAGGTGGCCCTTGAGTGTGACCGGCGTGTTCGGGATCGCGCCGCTGACGTCACCCCAGAGGTAGAGGTTGTCCTTCTTAGCGCCGGGGTGGTCGGGAATGCCGGTCTGCGCCGAGGCACCGCTGTCGTACCACTTGCCGAGCGCCTGCTGGCTGGGCGCGTAGGCGACGCCGGCGAGGGCCGAAACCGGGCCGACGGTGCCCGACAGCTTGACGAAGGGTTCGGCAAAGTCGGTTTTCGCCGCGCCACCCGGATACATGTACCAGGTCAGGCCGACGTCGAGCGTTGCCGCACCGAAGGTCTTCTTGAAACCGCCGATGGCGTCGAGTTCGAGGTTGGGACCACCGAAGGTACCCCAGCCGGCGAGGTTGGAACCCCAGGTCCCGACGTAGAAGCCGCTTTCGTGCGCGATGGTCACGCCGGCCTGCAACGCAAAGCCGTTGTTCGACTGCGACACGCCGCGCAGGCGGTAATCGGTGACGACGGCAGCGCTGCCCGAGACGGTGATGGCGGACGGAGGCGCGGTATCCTGCGCCATGGCGTTGGAGGCTGCGGCCATCGCCACGCCAGCGAGAACAGCGGCAAGCGCAGTGCGGATAGTCATCGGAAACGTCCTCCCGGATGGGTCAAAAAAACGGTTCCGCCTGCGTGTCGCCGCCTGCTCGTCTCGGACCTGTGATCCGGCTGCAGGTTGCGGCGACGAGTCCATAGGTACGCCGCGTGACTGTCTGCTTTTTTGCTCAATTGCGACGAAAGATTGCCATGTTTCCGCTGTGCCTTTCAGGCAACACCCGGTCTTAGCGGGCGGGCTTTGGGCCGATGCGCTCCAGCACCAGTCCCAGCGCCAACACGGCCGCACCGGCCAGCGCGCCGGGTCCGAGTTGAGTCAGCGAGGACCACAGCATCGCGGCAGAAAGGACGATGAAGGCCGCTGGAAACAAGGGAAACAGCGGCGTGCGCACCGGCCAGTCGTGCTTGGGCGCCCGGCGTCGCAGCCGGATCGAGGCGGCCATGCCCAGCAGCACGAAGACCCAGTAGACCGGCGTCATGTAGTCGACCATCGCGGCGAACCCGCTTTCCGACAAGCCCGACACCGCGGTGAGCAGCAGCGCGAATCCGCCGACCGCGAGCGTGGCCCGGGCCGGTGTGCCGCGCTGCGGGTGCCATGCGCCGACGGCTGCCAGCGCGGGATGGTCGCGGGCGGCGGCGGCCGTCACGCGCGAGCAGACGATCAGCGTCGAGTTGATGCTGCTCGTCGCCGAGATGGCGACGATAGCGACAGTGATCCATGCCGCGGCCGGGCCAAAGGCGGCACGGGCGAGTTCGGCACCGGGCGCTGTGGCAGAGGCCAGCCCGGCAAGCCCGAGGCCATGCAGCAGCGCGGCATTGAGCGCGCAATAGATCACCATCAGCAGCGCCAGCGCGCCGATCACGACGACGAGCATCGCGCGCCGCCCGCCCCGCACCTCGCCCGACAGCGTCGCCATGTCGCTCCATCCGCCATAGGCGAGGAAGACATAGATCAGTGCTGTGCCGAGACCGCCGGAGGCGCCGGCTACGGGCAGCGATGCCGCCTGGCCCGCGGCCGGAACGGTGCTGAACCCGGCAATGGTGATCCCGGCAAACCCTGCGGCCACGAGCGCCACGAGCATGGCCTGAGTCAGGAAACCGAGGCGTACGTGAACGAGGTTGAGCCCGGTCAGCGCCGCGACGATCGCGAGTGCGAGCAGCCCACGGCCGCCGTGTCCCATCGGCCAGATCGCCGTGGCATAGTCGGCGAGAAGATGCGCCATCAGCGCGATCCAGCCGGTGTGCATGATGGCAAAGCGCGACCAGGCATAGAGCCGCGCCAGCCGCGTCCCCCAGGCGCGGCGCAGGAAGGCATATTCCCCGCCCGAATCCGGAAATGCCGCCGCCATCTCGACGTAGCACAACGCACCGACCATGCTGGCCAGCGCCCCGGCCACCCACAGCAGCAAGACATGCCCGCCTGGCGCATGCGCCGCCACGGTCGGCGCCGTCTTCAGGCTGTCGGTCGACAGGACCATACCGAGCGCGACGAGCAAGGCCTGCGGAAGGCCGAGATGCGGCAGGGGACGCGCGGTGCCGGGAGGCGGCGAAGTGGTTCGGGTCAAGCGGGGTCTGTCCGGCAACTGGCAATGGGCGGGCCGCAATCGGCCCGGTCGCCGCATAGTGCGGATTTGCAGGATGCCATCAAGGGGCACCTTCACGCCGAGGTAGCAGCCCTGCGGCCATTGTGGCATCGCGGATCGCAGGACCAATCGCATAGGGGGCTTGCGGCTCATGCTCATTCTCGATGGCGGCACCGGCCGCGAACTCGCGCGGATCGGCGCGCCGTTCCGCCAGCCCGAATGGTCGGCACTCGCCCTGATCGAGGCGCCGGAGTTCGTCTCCCGCGTTCACCAGCGCTATGTCGACGCGGGCGCGGACGTCATCACGACCAACAGCTATGCCCTCGTCCCCTTCCATATCGGGCAAGAGCGCTTCGACGCACAGGGCGCCATGCTGGCCGACCGGGCCGGTGCCTTGGCCCGCGCCGTCGCCGACACGGCGCCCCGCGTGGTGCGCGTTGCAGGGTCGCTGCCGCCGGTCTCGGGCTCCTACCGGCCCGATCTCATCGACCAGGCGCGCAGCCGGGCGGTGCTGTCGGTTCTCGTCGGCGCGCTGGCCGCGCATGTCGACCTCTGGCTGGCCGAAACGCTGTCCGCCGTGGTCGAAGCCGAACTGGTCGCCGACTGCGTGGCCGGAACCGGCGCGCCGCTATGGCTGTCGTTCACCCTGGCGGACGAAGACCTGGCCGCGCCGCCGATGCTGCGCTCCGGCGAGACGGTGGCACAGGCAGCCATCGCTGCACGGCGGCTGGGCGCCGAGGCGCTGCTGTTCAATTGCAGCCAGCCCGAAGTCATGGCCGCGGCCATCACGGACGCGCGCGAAGCGCTTGGGAAACAAGCGCCCCTGCCGATCGGCGTCTATGCCAATGCCTTCCCGCCCCAGGGCGCGGATGCAGAAGCCAACAGCGGCCTTAGCCCGATCCGCGCCGACCTCACGCCCGAAGGCTATGCCGCGTTGGCGCGAGGCTGGGCCGGCGCGGGCGCGGGCATTATCGGCGGGTGCTGCGGCATCGGCCCCGAGCATATCGCGCAGCTTCACGCCGCGTTGCGCTGAGGGCCTGCTACTTGGCCGGGGCGATCAGGTCAGGCAGCCCGGTCCTGTTGCCGGGCCGAGGCGACGGTATAGCCGACCTGCGGCACGTCGTGCGCGAAGGGGCGCAGCGCCTTGCCCAGATTGCGCTCCATCGCGGGGACGATGCGATTGCGCGCCTCGGCGGCGATCGCCTTGCGGCCCGGGAAGTCGCGCGGGTCGAACGGATCGAGGAAGTGGATGTCGAGCCGGAACGAGCCGCGGCGGCCGAGAATGCGCAGGGCGTTGTCCTTGCCGCTTTCGGTGCCGATCCAGCCGATCCACTCCGCCACTTCGCCGTAATCGAGCGCCACGGGCTGTACCAGCACGCCGGGCGGCGGCGGCTCGAGCACGCGCAGCATCGAGGTCTTGAACGGCAGGAGCGATTGCCCGTCGGTCGTCGTGCCTTCGGGGAATACCGTGATTGCCCAGTTGTCCGCCAGCGCCTCGCGCAGGCGATTGATCTGTTCGGCGACGCCCAGGCGATCCTCGCGGCTGACGAAGACCGTGCGGTTCAGCTTGGCGAGCCAGCCCACCAAAGGCGCCTGGCCGATCTCGGCCTTGGACACGAAGGCCGTGCCGCTCGCCCCGCCCAGCGCGAGGATGTCCACCCACGACAGGTGATTGCTGATGTAGAACACGTCGCGCTTGAGCGGCGTGCCATGGACCCGCAGGCGAGCGCCGCACAGCCGCGCTGCGCAGTAGAGGAATACGCGTGGCATCGGCGAGCCGTAGTGGATCGCGCGCCAGATGTAGTGCACCGGCACGCAGATCAGCAGGGCAATCAGCAGGCCAGCGGCGCGCCAGCTGACGCGGAACCAGCCCAGTGCATCGATCGGCCGGCCACGCTCGGGGCCGACACTGCGGCTCTTGCGGCGGAATGCTATCATCGAAACGGGCTCCCCTCCCAGGATGCTTGCGTCGCTAGGTGCGTGGATCGCAAGCTCAGCCGTCGCGGCCGAGCTTTACGCCGTAAAGTTCCATTCGGTGATCGACCAGGCGATAGCCAAGCTTCTCGGCGATCTGGCGCTGCAACTGTTCCAGTTCGGGATCGACGAATTCGATCACCTTGCCGGTTTCCACGTCGATCAGGTGGTCGTGATGCGCCTCGGGCGTGGCCTCGTAACGGGCGCGTCCGTCGCCGAAATCATGCCGGTCGAGAATGCCCGCCTCCTCGAACAGGCGCACGGTGCGATAGACCGTGGCGATCGAGATGCGCGGATCGCGCGCGGCGGCGCGCTCGTGCAGCTTTTCGACGTCGGGATGATCGGTGCTTTCCGACAGGACCTGGGCGATCACGCGGCGCTGGTCGGTGATGCGCAGGCCACGTTCGGCGCAGAGGGCTTCCAGGTCAATCAATCGGTGCACACGGATCTCGTCATTGGCATCTCGTTATGATCAAGGCCGGCGCGATCGCCGTTCCACGTCATTCGGATAGCTGCCTTACAGGAGTTTTTCGCGGTTGTTAACCGGCGACGCGGCCCGGCCGGCGCCCTGCCGGATGCAGGCCGCGAAAGGGGGCCAAGGACGAGGCCATGACCACGAAAAAGCCGGCGCATCCCCATCGGGACACGCCGGCGTCATCGTGCGCCTGGCGCCACCGATCGGGTGTGCCGGTCAGTCCGCCGCTGCCTTGGCGCGGGTGCGCTTGGCCGGTGCCGGCGTTTCGGCGGGCTTGCGGCCGAGACCGATCTTCTTGGCCAGCTCGCGACGCTTTTCGGCGTAGGCGGGCGCGACCATCGGATAGTCGGCAGGCAGGTTCCAGCGCTGGCGATACTGTTCCGGCGTCATGTTGTAGCGCGTGGCCAGGTGACGCTTGAGCATCTTCAGCTTCTTGCCGTCTTCAAGGCAGACGATGTGGTCGTTCTTGACCGAGGCACGCACCGAGACGGCGGGTTCGGGCGCCGCTTCGGCAACCGGTTCGGACGGATTGAGACCAGCGAGCGCGGAATACACGTTCGAGATGAGTGTTGGGAGATCACCAACCGACACGCTGTTGTTGCTGACATGTGCCGCGACAATGTCGGAGGTGAGCGTGATCAGGGTTTCACGCATATCGTTTTCGATTTCAGTCATTGCGAACCGCTTTCGTTTTTATGGATGGCGTTGCGAATTCTGCTGGATCCATCCCATCACAGACCATCAACCACATCTATACGCCATCGCATGGGATATTCAATGTCGGAACGGTCGGTTTTCGCGAAATACGACGAAATGATCGCACTGTGCTTTAGTGCAATCGTGGTTGTTCAGAGCTTTAGTTCCTGACTGATCGCATCGATACGGGTGCCATCCGAAGAGCGATAATATCCGCGTCGCACGCCGACTTGGCGGAAACCGTGCTTGTGATAGAGATGTCCGGCCGGATTGCCGTCGCGCATTTCGAGGAAAAGTCGCGCCATGCCAAGACCGCGCGCCTCTTCAATGAAACGAGCCAGCAATGCATCGCCAAGGCCGAGCCTGCGGTGGGAAGGGCTTATCGCGAAAAGAAGAAGTTCTTCTTCATCGAAGATACTGCGCGAAAGAAAGAAGCCCGCTGCGGGTTGATCGTCGGCGATGTCGAAAGCCCCGTCGGCACCGATGAGGCCGTACCGCGTGCGGCTGATCAACATGGCGTCGCCGACCTGGCGGCGGTTCCATGCCTCGCCATATTCGGGCGGGAAGGCCGCGACCATGACCGCCATGATCCGGTCCAAGTCGTCGGCGGGCGCGCTCATGTCGGGAGCGTCGCCCCCGCCGGCAGCTTGGCATCGGGCGCGCGGCCATAGGCGGGCGCGGCGCCATCACCCAGCGCCGAGGCCGGCAGCAGGGCGGCGTGGCGCGCATCGGGCCAGAGCGGATAGGCCATGACATCCGGCCGCGCGGCGGCGCAGGCATCCGCCTGGCTGCCGGCAACGAGCGGCGCGGTGAGCCGTGCCAGCACAGCCTCGGGCGGGAGTGACGCCAGCGGCGCCAGCGGCAGGCCGTCCGCATTGAAGGGGCGGAAGAACCATTCGCCGTGGCCGCCGGTCATGACCACGTCGACGGCCGCGCCGCTAGTCATGGGGCGCGCGGAGTCGCCGCGCTCGGCCAGCGCCATGGCCGCGACGAGCGCCAGACTTTCGTAGCTTTCGACGCGCGCACCCCATGCCAGCGCAAGCGCGCGGGCGGCGGCCAGGCCGACACGGATACCGGTAAAGCTGCCCGGGCCCGCGTCGACGACAACGGTGGCGGCCCGCCCGCGATCGGGCAATGCGGCGATCATCGGCACCAGCGCCTCGGCATGGCCGCGCCCCAGCATCGCGCCTTGATGCGCGAGCAGCCTGTCACCCTCGAACAGCGCGACCGAGCAATTCTCGGTGGCGCTGTCGATCACCAGGCGGCGCGCAGCGATATCCGGTTCGTTGGCCAAGCGCCCCGCCCCCGCGACGTCAGGCCGCGCGGACTTCGGTCACTTCGGGGACGTAGTGCTTGAGCAGGCTTTCGATGCCGTGCTTGAGCGTCGCCGTCGACGAGGGGCAACCCGAACATGCGCCCTGCATCTTGAGATAGACCACGCCCTCGCGGAAGCCGCGATAGATGATGTCGCCGCCATCGTTGGCCACGGCGGGGCGCACGCGGGTCTCGATCAGGTCCTTGATCTGGTCGACCACGTCGGCATCGGCCGGATCGTCGCCCATGTCCTCGTCCTCGGCCGGGACGGCGATCTCGGCCGCGCTGCCGCCGGCGAAAAGCGGCGCCTGCGACACGAAGTGGTCGAGCAGGATCGCCAGGACCTGCGGCTTGGCGCTGGCCCATTCGGCGCCCGGCGCGATCGTCACCGACACGAATTCACGGCCGAACAGAACCTCGGTCACGTCGCCCAGCGAAAACAGCGCGCTGGCGAGCGGCGATACTTCGGCCTCTTCGGGCGAAGTAAACGAGCGCGTGCCGCTGGTCATCACCAGTTCGCCGGGCAGGAACTTGAGCGTGGCCGGATTCGGCGTCGTTTCGGTTTCGATGAACATGCCCCTGCATTTAGGACCGGGGGGGCATGGGTCAAGGGCCTTAGGCGGCGTGGGCAAATTCCACAGCGTCACGGCTGGAGGCAAAAACCGCCAGTTCAAGGAGGTGAGGAAGCACAATATCGGGAATATTGCGCGACGAGCCGACGCGGAAATGGCGGTTTTTGCCTCCAGCCCCGAAAGGGGTTGCCCTGTAAAAGGCCCTGGCAGCGTTGCTCGTCCTTGAAGGAAGCCCACTCCTCCTGCGTCCTCGCGCCTCGCCAAGGCCTTTTACAGGGCAACCGTGGCGTTGTGGAATTTGTCCACGCCGCCTAAAGGCCGCAAACGCCCGCTATTTCGCTGGAATGCGGCCTCGCCGCCGATTATGACGACGGCCATGAGCCATATCCGCCAGCGCCTCGCGCCCGCCGCCGCCCTTCTCTCCCTCGTGCTGGGCGCCGCGCCCGCTATCGCCGCGCCGGCACCGGTGCGCGCTGCGGCAGCCCCGGCCGCCTCGGCCGCGATCCTGCCCGTGCCGCTGCAGCCGATCATCGCGGCCGGCCAGCGCCAGTGCACCGCCAAGACCGCTTCGGGCCTCGGCACGATGACGCTCAAGCCCGCGACCGGCGCCATGCCGACCAAGGCCGACTTCGTGCTGGTCAATTACATCGGCTACCTCGCGGCCGACGGCAAGGTGTTCGATCAGGCCAACGCCGCCGCCTTCCCGGTCGAAGGCGTGATCCCCGGCTTCTCCGAAGGCCTGCAACTGATGGCCAAGGGCAGCATCTGGCGCTTCTGCGTGCCGGCCGCGATCGGCTATGGCGCCAAGGGCGCGGGCGACACGATCCCCGCCAATGCCGATCTCGTTTTCCAGGTCGAACTGGTCGACTACAAGACCGCGGCCGAAGTCGAGGCGATGCGCGCCGCGGCCCAGGCCGGCCAGCCCGGCGCCGCCGAGGGCGCACCCGGCCAGGCCCCTGCCCCGGCCGCGGCAACCCCGCCCAAGCCCTGATCCGCGAAGGCTGCCTCCTTCTCCCGAACGGAAGGAGGCAGCCCGCTACGAAAACAGGCATACGAGGAGCCGGGCAACGCGGGAGGCGGGCGCCAATCGGCCCTCCCTTCTATTCACTGGCCCTTCACATTCACGCTCCCTATACAAAGCCCATGCGATCGAAAATCCGGCCGTCGCGGCGCTTCGTTCTTCTCGTCCTCCCCCTTCTGGCGAGCACGGCCCTGGCGCAAGCGCCCGCGCTTGCACGGCCCGCGGCCAAGGCTGCAGCGCCTGCCTCCACATCCGCTGCCGCCACCAGCGCCAACTGGCTCTATGCCGGCAGCGATGTGCCGCAGGACAAGGAGTGGATCTTCGGCCGCCTGCCCAACGGCATCCGCTATGCCGTGCGCCACAACGGCGTACCGCCTGACCAGGTTTCGGTCCGCGTGCTGGTCGATGCCGGCGCCTTCTACGAAACCGACAGCCAGCGCGGCTTTGCGCACCTCATCGAACATCTGACTTTCCGCGATTCCAAGTATCTCAAGTCGGGCGAGGCGATCCCGACCTGGCAGCGCCTTGGCGCGACCTTTGGCAGCGACACCAATGCCGAGACCAGCGGCACGCAGACGGTTTACAAGCTTGACCTGCCCGGCGCGACGCCGGCCAAGCTCGACGAGACGTTCAAGCTGCTGTCGGGCATGATCGCCGACCCGATCTTCACGCCCCAGGGCGTCAAGACCGAGGTGCCGATCGTGCTGGCCGAGATGCGCGAGCGCTCCGGCCCGCAGACCCGGGTGATGGATGCGACGCGCGAATTGTTCTTCGCCGGACAGCCCGCCGCGACGCGCTCGCCCATCGGCACGGTCGAGACGCTGCAGGCCGCGACGCCCGAAAGCGTCAAGGCATTCCACGACAAGTGGTATCGCCCCGACAATACGATCATCGTCGTGGCCGGCGATGCCGACCCGCAGGCGATGATCGCGCAGATTTCCAAGTGGTTCGGCCCGTGGCAGGCTCCGGCGAGCAAGCTGCAGCCGGTCGACTTCGGCAAGCCGGTGGCGCCGAGGGGGGCCTCGCCGGCCAACCCGGTGGGCGAGACCCGCGTGATCGTCGAGCCGACGGTGCCGCTGCAATTCAACTATGCCGTGGTGCGCCCGTGGAAGAAGCACGCCGACACCATCGCCTATAACCAGGGCCTGATGATCGACCGTCTGGCCATGGCGGTCATCAACCGTCGCCTCGCGGTGCGCGCCCGCGCCGGCGGCAGCTTCCTCAGCGCCTCGGTCGACCAGCAGAACTATGCGCGTTCGGCGGACACCACACTGGTCAGCGTCACCCCGCTCGGCAACGACTGGAAGGCTTCGGTCGCCGATGTGCGCGCGGTGATCGACGATGCGCTGGCCGCCCCGCCCTCGCAGGCCGACATAGACCGCGAGGTCGCCGAGTTCGAGGTGTCGTACAAGGTGCCGGTCGAGACGCAGCGCACCCAGGCCGGCTCTGCGCTCGCCGACGACATCACCCAGGCGGTCGACATCCGCGAGACCGTGGCCAATCCCGACACCGTCTACGCGATCTTCCGCAAGTCGACGGCGCTATTCACGCCCAAGGCCGTGCTCGAGCACACCCGCGCGCTGTTCAAGGGCACCGTGGTGCGCGGCATGCTGACCACCCCGACCGACACCGGCGCCACCGCGGCGGACGTGCGCACAGCGCTGGTCGCCAAGCCCGTGCCGACCACCAGCGTGCGCCTCCCCGGAGATGCGGTCTCGTTCGCCAAGCTGCCCGCGCTCGGCCAGCCCTCCACCGTCACCGAAGCCCAGCCCACCGGCATCCTCGGCATCGAGCGGCTGACGCTGTCCAACGGCGTCAAGGCGCTGCTCTGGGCCAATGATGCCGAACCGGGGCGCATCATCGTACGCGTCCGCTTTGGCGGCGGGCTGGCCGCGATCGCGCCCAAGGACGCGATCTATGCGCCGCTCGGCGACATGGCGCTGATGGAGACCGGCTTCGGCAACGTCGACCGCAACGCGCTCGACGTGCTGGCGACGGGGCGCAAGTTCAACCTGAACTTCAAGCTCGACGATACCGCCTTCGAGTTTTCGGCCGACACGCGCCCCGCCGACCTCAAGGACCAGCTCTACCTGTTCGCCGCCAAGCTGGCGCAGCCGCGCTGGGACCCCAACCCGATTGTCCGCGCGGTCGCCGCCGCCCGCCTGCAATATGCGGGCAGCGACGCCTCGCCAATGGCCGCGCTGCAGCGCGACATCGGCTGGCTGCTCAAGGACAAGGACCCGCGCTACAAGGTCGCCGACCCCGCCGCGCTCGACACCGTGACGCCCGAGGACTTCAAGCGCGTCTGGGCGCCGCTACTGGCGCAAGGCCCGATCGAGGTCGACATGTTCGGCGACTTCACGCGCGAGCAGGCGCTGGCCGCGCTCAACGCGACCTTCGGCGAACTCGCCCCGCGCCCGGCCGCCGCGCCCCCGCCGCTGAACCCGCACATCCCCGCGCACAACGAGACGCCGGTGGTGCTGACGCATACCGGCGACCCCAACACCGCCGCGGCGATGGTCGTATGGCCGACGGGGGGCGGCCGCGCCGGGGTTCACGAATCGCGCCAGCTCGAGATCCTGGCCCAGATCGTCAACAACCGCCTGTTCGACGAGATGCGCGAGAAGATCGGCGCGTCCTATGCCCCGCAGGTCGAATCCTCGTGGCCGATGGACTTGCCCTCGGGCGGATACCTCGGCGCCACGGTGCAGCTGCGCCCCGGCGACCTGCCGGCGTTCTTCACCGCCGCCGACAAGATCGCCGCGGACCTCGCGACCGCGCCGCCCACTGCCGACGAGATCGAACGCGTGACCGAGCCGCTCAAGCAGCTCATCACCCGCGCGAGCACCGGCAACGCCTTCTACATGTCGCTGCTTGGCGGCGGCGCGCTCGAACCGGGCAAGTTCGACGACATCCGCTCGATCCTGGTCGACTACAGCAAGACCACGCCCGAGGCGATGCAGGCGCTGGCCGCGCGCTATCTGGTCAAGGACCGGTCGTGGCGCGTGGAAGTGCTGCCCAAGGGGAAGTAGGCAGGCGCAACGGCACCTCAGGTCCTCCCCATCGTCGATGGAGAGGTGGCAGGCGCGGTACGCGACTGACGGAGGGGCGAGGCCGTCTCAGGCCCCTCCACCACCGGCTTCGCGGGCGGTCCCCCTCCCCGCCTTCGGCAGGGAGGAGCAAGCGAGATCCTCCCCATGCCATGGGGAGGGGAACCGCCGCGTAGCGGTGGTGGAGGGGCAGCCCTTGCCGCGCCACTCACGCAATAAAATTACGATTACTCTATGCAGAATGCTTTCTTTGCATTCCCGCCGGGGCCGGAGTATGGCCGCGCCTCTTGAAAGGAAAGAGGACAGTGGCACAAAACTGGAATGCAAAGAGCTGGCGGGATCACGAGGCGCGGCATCTGCCGGTCTATCCCGATGCGGAGAAGCTGAACGCGGTCGAAGCGACCCTCGGCAACTTTCCGCCGCTGGTCTTTGCCGGCGAGGCACGCGCGCTCAAGGCCGATCTGGCCCAGGTGGCGGCGGGCAAGGGTTTTCTGCTCCAGGGCGGGGACTGCGCCGAAAGTTTTGCCGAGTTCCATCCCAACAACATCCGCGACACGTTCCGCGTGCTGCTGCAGATGGCGGTGGTGCTGACCTTCGCCAGCAAGCAGCCGGTGGTCAAGGTCGGGCGCATGGCCGGGCAGTTTGCCAAGCCGCGTTCCTCGCCGGTCGAGCGGCAGGGTGATGTCGAGCTGCCGAGCTACCTCGGCGACAACATCAACGGCATCGACTTCACGCCCGAGCAGCGCATCCCCGACCCGGACCGCATGCTGCGCGCCTATAGCCAGGCGGCGGCGACACTGAACCTGCTGCGCGCCTTCGCGGGTGGCGGTTACGCCAACTTGCGCCAGGTCCATGGCTGGACGCTCGACCACATCGCCAAGAGCCCCTGGGCCGCCAAGTTCGGCGAGATGGCGGACAAGATCGGCGAAGCGCTCGACTTCATGGAAGCCTGCGGGGTCAATCCGTCGAACGTCCCGCAACTGCAGGGCACCAGCTTCTACACCAGCCACGAGGCGCTGCTGCTGCAGTACGAGCAGGCGATGACGCGGCAGGATTCGCTGACCGGCGAATGGTACGACACCAGCGCGCACATGCTGTGGATCGGTGACCGCACGCGTTTCGAAGGCTCGGCACACGTCGAGTTCCTGCGCGGCGTGGGCAACCCCATCGGCATGAAGTGCGGGCCGAGCCTGACGCCCGATGCGCTGCTGCGCATGCTCGATACGCTCAACCCCGCACGCGAGGCCGGGCGCATCACGCTGATCAGCCGCTATGGCCACGACAAGGTCGAGGCCGGGTTGCCCGCGCTGGTCCGCGCGGTGAAGCGCGAGGGCCATCAGGTGGTGTGGAGCTGCGACCCGATGCACGGCAACGTCATCAAGGCCGATAACGGCTACAAGACGCGCCCGTTCGACCGCATCCTGGGCGAAGTGAAGGGCTTTTTCGCCGTTCACCGCGCCGAGGGCACGCATGCCGGCGGCATCCACATCGAGATGACCGGCCGCGACGTGACCGAATGCACCGGCGGTGCGGTGGCGATCACCCAGGAAAACCTGGCCGACCGCTACCACACCCATTGCGACCCGCGACTGAATGCGGCGCAATCGATCGAGCTGGCGTTCCTGCTGGCAGAGATGCTCAACCTCGAGCATGCCGATCGCAAGGCCGAAGCGGCCTGATCGCACAATCATGATCCGGCCCTCTCCCGCCCGGCGGGAGGGGGCCGCGTCATTTCAGGCCCCCATCCACGGACCCCTTCCACGGACAGCGCCGGGCCGTGTCACATTTCCTTCAAGCGGCCTTTCCGCCGCCCCCCATTTGCCCTAAGCCGCGCCGATCATGCGCATCCGCCAGCTTGCCCACGTCGCCGATCCGGCGCTCTGCCCCCGCATCGTCATCAAGGTCGGCTCGGCCCTGCTGGTCGGTCGCGACGGGCAGCCGCGCCGCGAATGGCTGGCCGCGCTGGTGGCGGAGATCGCCGCCGCGCGCGCAGCCGGGCAACAAGTCATCATCGTATCGTCGGGCGCCATCGCGCTGGGTGCGCGCCGCCTTGGCTTGGCCAAGGGCGGTCGCGGCAGCCTGGCCGACGCGCAGGCCTCCGCCTCGGTCGGGCAGATTGCGCTGGCCGGCCTGTGGGCCGGGTTGCTGGGCGAACACGGCATCACCGCGGCGCAGATCCTGCTGACGCTCGAGGACCTCGAAGACCGGCGCCGCTACCTCAACGTCACCGCCACGCTGGGCCGCTTGCTGGCCGCCGGCGCCGTGCCCGTCATCAACGAGAACGATTCGGTCGCGACCGAGGAAATCCGTTTCGGCGACAACGACCGGCTCGCCGCGCGCGTGGGCCAGGCCGCGGCGGCCCAGGCCGTGCTGCTGCTCTCGGACATCGACGGGCTCTACGATCGCGACCCGCGCCAGCCCGGCGCTACGCGGATTCCCGTGGTGCAGGGCGTCACGCCCGAAATCCACGCGATGGCCACCGGCGGATCGTCGTCGGGCCTTGGTTCGGGCGGCATGACCTCGAAGCTGCAAGCCGCCGAGATCGCGGAGATGGCCGGCATGGCGCTGGCGATCATCGACGGACAGCCGCAGACGCCGATCGCCACGGCGCTCGATGCCACGCGCGGCACGCTGTTCCTGCCGCGCCGCCGCCATACCGCACGCAAGGCCTGGCTGGGCGGACGGCTGCGCATGCGCGGGGCGGTCCATGTGGATGCCGGCGCGGCTGCCGCGCTCGGCCGCGGATCTAGCCTGCTCGCCGCCGGCGTCACCGCGATCGAGGGGAGCTTCGCGCGCGGCGATGCCGTGGCGGTGCATGGACCCGATGGCACTGTGCTCGCCCGCGGTCTTAGCGAATACGATGCGGCCGACGCGGTGCGCCTGATCGGCCACCCCTCCACGGCGCACGAGGCGATCCTCGGCTATGCGCCCCGCTCCGCGCTGATCCACCGCGACCAACTGGTCCTGTTGTGAGCATCGCGGCATGATGGCGCTGCGCCAGCGTCCAGGCGAACTGCTCGCGGTGACCGGGGCGACCGGCTTCGTCGGACAGGCCGTGCTCGAGATCGCGTCGCGCGCCGGTCTCGACGTGCGCGCCCTCACCCGCCGCCCGCAACCGGCGCGCGAAGGCGTCGAATGGGTCCAGGGCGACCTCAACGACACCGCAGCGCTCGCCCGCCTCGTGCGCGGCGCCGCTGTCGTCGTCCACATCGCCGGCGTGGTCAACGCACCCGATTCGGCCGGCTTTCATGCCGGCAACGTCACCGGCACGCTCAACATGGTCAATGCCGCGCTGGCCGGCGGAGCCGAACGCTTCATCCACGTCTCCTCGCTCTCGGCGCGCGAGCCGCAATTGTCGGTCTATGGCGCCAGCAAGCGCAAGGGCGAGATGATCGTGCGCGCCTCGAGCCTCGACTGGACGGTGGTGCGCCCGCCCGCGGTCTATGGCCCGCGCGACACCGAGATGTTCGAGCTGTTCAAGCTGGCGAAGAAGGGCCTGGTCCCGCTGCCGCCGCAGGGCCGCGCCTCGATCATCCACGTCAACGACCTCGCCCGCCTGCTGATCGCGCTCGTCCCCGGCGGCGAGGACGTGACCAGCCAGACCTTCGAGCCCGACGACGGCACCCCCGGTGGCTGGAGCCACCCCGACCTTGCCCGCGCGATCGGCATGGCGGTGGGCAAGCGCGTGCGCCCGCTGCCCCTGCCGCGCGGCGTGCTGGAATTCGCCGCCAAGGCCGACGGCTGGGCGCGCAAGGACAAGGCCAAGCTGACGCTCGATCGCGTGGGCTACATGTGCCACCCCGACTGGACCGTCAGCGACGGCGCCCGCCCTCCCGCCAGCCTGTGGGAGCCGCAGGTGGAGACGACGATCGGCCTCCACGCCACGGCGGCGTGGTATAAGGAAGCCGGCTGGCTTTGACCTTTCAGATCCTCCCTGTGCCGCAGGTACGGGGAGGATCAATGTGGCGCGCAGCTGGCCGCCTAGGCGGCGACCCACTCCATCGTGATCCGGCCCTTTTGTTCCTCCGGCGCCAGTGCGGCACGCAAGGCTTCGAGCAGCGGCGGCAGACTTTGCGTGAAGGCATAGGGCGGGTTGACGAAGAACAGCCCGGCCCCGTTGAAGGCGCCCGGCTGATACTGGTCGTAGAGCCAATGCTCGACCGCGAGGATCTTGGGGATGCCCAGCCGGCGCAACTGGTCCTTCCAGCGCAAGTGCGTGCCGCCGTCCTTGAGCGGATACCAGATCGCCGTCACGCCGTGCGACCACTTGCGGTGCGCGCTGGCGAGCGTCGCCGTGATGCGCTCGCGCTCGTCGGTCTGTTCGTAGGGTGGGTCGACAACGACCAGCCCGCGCGGCGTGCGCGTCGGCAGCATGGCCAGCCAGACCTCGTAGGCGTCGCGCTCGTGCACTGCGGCACCGGTGCCGCGCATCGCGCCGCGCAAGGCGTTGGCGTCGACCGGGTGCTTCTCGTTGAGGATCAAGGCATCCTGTTCGCGCAGCAACTGCGCGAGGAAGCGCGGCGAGCCCGGGTAGAGCCGCAGTTCGCCGTCCGCATTCACCGCCTGGACGGCGGCGTGATAGTCGTCCAGCAGCGGGTTCGCATCCGCCATTGCCCGCATCACGCCATGCGCCGCCTCACCGGTGCGCTGCGCCTCGTCGCCGCCGAGATCGTAGATCCCGCAACCGGCGTGGGTGTCGATCAGTGTCAGCGCGCTCGGCTTGAGCTGCAGCGCCTGCAGGAGGGCGATCAGCAGGGTATGCTTGACGACATCGGCGTTGTTGCCGGCGTGGAAGGCGTGGCGGTAATTCATCGCAGTGCTGAAACCAGACTGTCCGCCGCGATGCAAGACGCTCCTGGGCCCCCGCCTACGGCCCGCCCTACGCCCGCGCCTCGGTCAATGCCCGCCCGGCATCGGCCGGCAGGCGCCAGGCCCCCAGCAGACCCGCCAGCGCGACGAGGGCCATGGCGACGAAGGCGAAACGGTAGTCCGCGCCGCTGCCGTCGATCCCCAGCATGCCTGCCGCACGCGCCCCCGCATGCACGCACATCGCCGCGACCGTCACACCCGCGGCGGCCCCCAGTTGCAGCAGCGTGTTGAACAACCCGTTGGCATCGCTCATCGCCTCCTGCCCGATGTCGGCGAAGGCCAGCGTCGACAGCGTCGAGAACTGGAGCGAGCGGGTAAGCCCGTTGACGTAAAGCAGCGCGGCGATCGCCAGGGTGGGCATCGCCGGGGTGATCACCGCCAGCGAGAGTAGCGAAGCCACCGCGACCAGCCCGTTGACCATCAGCACGGGGCGGTGGCCGAATCGGCGCAGGATGCGCTCGACCAGCGACTTCATCGTGATGTCGCCCGCGAACAGCGCGACGACGAACAGACCGGCATGGACCGGGCTGAACCCGAACCCCGCCTGCATCATCAGCGGCAGCAGGAACGGCACGGCGCCGATCGCCATGCGAATCAGCAGCCCTGGCCCCACCGCCACGCGAAACGTCGGGATCGCCAGTGCACCAAGGTCGATCAGCGGCCGTTCGCTGCGCCGCAAGTGGGCGACGGCCAGTGCCAGCACCGCAATCCCACCGCCGACCAGCGTGAGGGCGACGGGTTCGACCGCGCGCGCGCAGCGCTCCAGCCCAACCTGCAACAACACGACGCCGAGCGCGACGAGGCCGAAGCCCGGCCAGTCGAATCGGCGCTGCACCCCGCGCACGTCCGGGATCAGCCACAGCGCGGCAGCCAGCGCCACCGCGCCGATCGGCACGTTGAACCAGAAGATCCAGCGCCATCCGAGATGCTCGGTGATGAGGCCACCGATCGGCGGGCCGACGACGGGCGCGAACAGCGCCGGCCAGATCAGCGCCGAAAGCGTGGCGATCAACTGGTCGCGCGGGGTGTGGCGCATGACCACCAGCCGCCCGACGGGCGTCATCATCGCACCGCCCACCCCCTGCAGCACGCGCAGCGCGACGAATTCGGGCACCGATTGCGCCTGCCCGCACAGGGCCGAGGCGATGGTGAAGATCGCGATCGCCGCGGCAAACACCGATCGTGCTCCGAACCGGTCGGCCAGCCAGCCGCTGGCGGGGATCAGCACGCCCAGCGCGAGGAGATAGGCACTGATCCCGATATCGAGCGCGACCGCCGAGGTGTGGAAGGTCCTCGCCATCGCCGGCAGTGCCGTGGTCAGGATCGTGCCATCGAGGATTTCCATGAACAGCGCGCCGGTAACCAGCGCCATCATCAGGCGCCGACGCAGCGGTGCGATGGGCACGGGTGCATCGTCTGTCACGGACGGAGAGGACGCGGAGGCGGGTGACGTCAAGGCCGGGGGCTCCTTGAGGCAGGGGCATATGCGGGGGCGTATGCGGGGCCCGCTCTAGCCGATGTGGTCGTCAAGCCCAGTGCAAATCGACGCGACAGCGCGCGCGGTCAGAACGCCGGCTGGTACTCGGGCGGGAGATCGTTGTCGCCGTCCTTGCCGCCGGGGACGTGGATGCCGCATTCGGTCTTGTCCCAGCCCTTCCAGCGGCCCGAACGCGGGTCTTCGCCGGGGGCCACTTTGCTGGTGCACGGCGCGCAACCGATCGAAGGATAGCCCTGTGCGACCAGCGGATGGACCGGCAGATCATGCGCCGCGAAATAGGCGTCGAGCGCGGCCTTGTCCCAGTTGGCCAGGGGGTTGATCTTGAGCCGCCCGGCCGCGTCGCTCGTATCCAGCTCGAACCGGGCAAGGCCTGCGCGCGTGGCCGACTGGAAGCCTTTGCGGCCGGTGATCGTGGCATCAAAACCTGCCAGCGCCCGCGCCAGCGGCTCGACCTTGCGAATCGCGCAGCAGCCGTCGGGATCCCACGACCAGCGCAGCCCCGCCTCGTCCTTCTTGGCCAGCACCGCCTCGTCCGGCTCCATGACCATCATGCCGGTCAGGCCCAGCCGCGTGACCAGGGCGTCGCGGTAGGCCAGCGTCTCGGCAAAGTGCTTGTGCGTGTCGAGAAAGACCACGGGCGTCGCCGGGTCGACCGCGGCGACCAGATGCAGCAGCACCGCGCTTTCGGCGCCGAAGCTCGAGACCACCGCGGCCCGGCCCGCCAATCCCTCGCGCAGCACCGCTGCCAGCATCGCCTCGCTGCTCACGCCCTCGAAACGGGCGTTGAGCGCCTCGACGTCGGCCGCAGTGAAGCGCGGTGCCGTGTCGAGAACGTCGCGGATGCGGGGAGCGGTGGCAGCCATGGGCGTCAGTCCTGTGTCACGCCGTGGCGCGCGGCCCAGATCGGGGCGCGGCCGTCGACGGTCTTCTGATAGACTTCGGGCCAGGTGGCGAATGCCGCTTGCGCCGCCTCGGCCGAGATCGGCTTGTCGGGCGCGAAGCTGTCGAACCCGCAGCGGCGCATGTGGCTGAGCTGGTCGACCAGCACGTCGCCCACCGCACGCAGTTCGCCGGCATAGCCGCGCTCGCGCAGCGAACGCGCCGCCGAATAGCCGCGCCCGTCACCGAACGAGGGGAAGTTGACCTCGATCAGCGCCAGCCGGTCGAGATGCGGCAGCAGCGCCAACGCGTCGTCGCCCGGCTCGATGCGCACGGCGGTGGCATTGGCCTGGGCGGCGAAGGCATCGACTGTCACCGCCGGGTCGCCCACAGGCTCGTCGTCGCGATAGCGCAGGACCAGCTCAACCATAGATCGCCTCCTTGAACGGGGCCATGCCGATGCGGCGATAGGTATCGAGGAACCGCTCGCCCTCCTCGCGCTGGGCGAGATAAAGCTCGGTCGCCTTCTCGATGGCGTCGACCACGCCGTCCTCGGTGAAGCCGGGGCCGGTGATCGTGCCGAGCGAGGTATCCGCGCTTTCGGCGCCGCCGAACGAGAGCTGGTAATTCTCCACGCCCTTGCGATCGACGCCGAGCACGCCGATGTGGCCGGCGTGATGATGCCCGCAGGCGTTGATGCAGCCCGAGATCTTCACCTTCAGCTCGCCGAGGTCGCGCTGGCGGCCGATGTCGGCAAAGCGGTCGGTGATCTTCTGCGCCAGCGGGATCGAGCGCGCATTGGCAAGCGCGCAATAGTCGAGGCCGGGGCAGGCGATGATGTCGGTGATGAGGTCGAGGTTCGGCGTGGCAAGACCCGCCGCTTCCAGGGTCTGCCACAGGCCGTAGAGATCGGCCTTCTTCACATGCGGCAGCACGATGTTCTGGGCATGCGTGACGCGCAGTTCGTCGAGGCTGTGGTCGCGCGCCAGGTCTGCCAGCAGGCGGATCTGGTCGGCGCTGGCATCGCCCGGGATGCCGCCAACGGGCTTGAGGCTGACCGTGACGATCGCATAGCCCGGCTGCTTGTGCGCATCGACGTTCTGGTCGACCCACAGCGCGAAGTCGGGGTCGGTCAGGTCGAGATCGTCGGACAGGCCGGCTTCGAGGCCGGGGTCGCCGAACATCGCCTTGATCCGCTCCAACTCGGCCGGCGGCGGCTCGAGCCCGAGGGTCAGGATGTGGGCGAATTCCTCTTCGACCTGGCGGCGATATTCGGCGACGCCGATTTCGTGAACGAGGATCTTGATCCGCGCCTTGTACTTGTTGTCGCGGCGGCCGTGGCGGTTGTAGACGCGCAGCGCCGCCTCGAGGAACGAGATCATCTGCAGCGCGGGCACGAATTCGGCGATGCACGGCGCGATCATCGGGGTGCGGCCCATGCCGCCACCGGCGAAGAACTTGCAGCCGATCTCGCCGGCCTCGTTTTTAACGATCTGGATGCCGATGTCGTGCAGGCGCATGGCCGCACGGTCGGTTTCGCTGGCGATGATCGCCACCTTGAACTTGCGCGGCAGGTAGTCGAATTCCGGATGGAAGGTCGACCACTGGCGCAGCAGCTCGGCATAGGGGCGCGGGTCGGTCACTTCGTCGGCGGCGGCGCCGGCAAAGTGATCGGCCGTGGTGTTGCGGATGCAGTTGCCGCTGGTCTGGATCGCGTGAAGCTGGACCTTGGCCAGCTCCTCGAGGATCTCGGGCGTGTCGGACAGCTTGATCCAGTTGAACTGGATGTTCTGGCGCGTGGTGAAGTGCCCGTAGCCGCGGTCGTACTTGTCGGCGATGTCACCCAGCGTGCGCATCTGCTGCGAATTGAGCGTGCCGTAGGGCACGGCCACGCGCAGCATGTAGGCATGCAGCTGGAGGTAGAGGCCGTTCTTGAGGCGCAGCGGCTTGAACTGGTCCTCGGTCAGCTCGCCCGAGAGGCGGCGTGCCACCTGGCCGCGGAATTCCGCGACGCGGGCATCGACCATGGCCTGGTCGTGTTGGTCGTATTGATACATCTCAGATCACCCAGTTGCCGGCGGCGGGATCGGCAGGCTTCAGCGACAGGTCGAGGCGCACGGTCGGGCCGAGCGCACGGATGCGGTCCTTGATGTGCGCCGGGCGCACGGTACCGTCCGCGCCGCGGAAGGCGTCGATGACATGCGTGTCGGTCACCACCTGCTTGGCGTTTTCGCGCGCGATGATGCCGTCGGCATCGTGGTCCACCGCCGCGGCTTCGTCGACATGGCGCGACCAGCCTTCGCCGGTCCACCAGATCACGTCGCCGGTGCGCAATTCGTTGCCGGTGATTACCGCGATCTTCGTCTCGCTCACCGCGCCGTCTCCACCATCCGCTGCAATTCCATGATGTCTCCTCGGGCGGCGACCTCGCCGATGACGATCAGCGCCGGGCTCTTCACCGCTTCACGCGCGACCAGTTCGGCCAGTCCCGCCAGCGCGCCCCTTACCACGCGCATGGACGGGCGCGAGGCATTTTCGATCACCGCGAGCGGCATGTCGGGGGCGAGACCGTCGGCCATCAGCTTCTCGGCGATCATGCCCGCCGTCGCGACGCCCATGTAGATCACCAAGGTGCGGCCGACCCCGGCCAGCCCGGCCCAGTCCTGGTCGGCAAGACCCTTGCACTGGCCCGCCACAAACGAGACGATCGAGGCATTCTCGCGGTGCGTCAGCGGAATCTGCGCCGCCGCCGCCGCGCCCAGCGCCGCGCTGACGCCCGGCACCACCTGCACGGGAACGCCGGCCGCATGGCACGCCTCGGCCTCTTCGCCGCCGCGCCCGAAGATGAAAGGGTCGCCGCCCTTGAGCCGGATCACGTCGTGCCCGGCCAGCGCCTCGCGCACGAGCAGCGCGTTGATCTCGTCCTGCGGCATTGTATGGCGCGCGCGCTGCTTGGCAACCGAGACGAAGCGCGCGGTGCGCGGGGCCATCGCCAGCACGGCCGGCTCGACCAGCCCGTCGTGGACCACGACCTGCGCATGCATCAGCAGCCGCGCCGCGCGCAGGGTCAGCAAGTCCGGATCGCCGGGGCCGGCACCGACGAGATACACGGTACCGATGGAGGGGGCATGATTCATGGCCGCGATGTGGGCGCGCGGGCCTGGCGATACCAGCGAGAATCGATTGGATGCCCGCTAGGCAAACTTTAGCGGCACGGGATTCGCTGCCATTCTGGATGGGTTAACGAGGCCCCTGACCGCCCCACGCGCAGCAATGCACCTGCCCCGGCAACCTGCGCGGCCGCTCGATCGGAAACCAATTAACCAATGTTTTCTGTGTTTTGTTGACCAGGACCAAAGCATTTTGCTGATCGACACGCGATCAGACGGACACTGCGATCTTGCGCTTCTATCTCGTCACTTCGTTCATTTTTCCGCGCTCGTTGCGGCTGCGCCTGTTCACCGTGTGCTTTGCCACGACGCACATGCCGCTGATCGCCTACAGCATCTGGGGCCTCGCCACCGGGCGCATCGAACTGGCGGATTTCGTGTTGCTGACGCTCGCCACGGTGTTCGGCACGATCCTCGCGCTGCTCGGGATCGGCGCCCTGCTCAACCCGATCCACACGCTGGCCGACAGCCTGCACCACGCCGACTCGCCCGTGCTGCCCGAGGCGATGGACGTGATCCAGTCGCTTTACGCCGGGGTCCACCGCGCCGCCCGCGCCACCGATGCGCGGCTGCAGTCGCTCGAAGCCGCCGCCCACGAAGACCCGCTGACCGGCGCTCTCAACCGCCGGGGGTTCCTGCACGAGGTCAATGCCCTGATCGAGCAGGGCGCGCGCGGCGGCGTGGCGCTGATCGACGTCGACCATTTCAAGGCGGTCAACGACACGCTTGGCCACGACGAGGGCGACCGCATCCTGAAGGCGCTGGCGAGCGAGCTGGTCAAGCAGACCCGCAGGGTCGACCTAGTGGCGCGCTGGGGCGGCGAAGAATTCGCGCTGTTCCTGCCGGATTGCGCCGAGGATGTCGCCGCCGACATCCTGACGCGCATCGCCGGCGTGCTGCAGCAGCAGCCGATCGGCGTGGTCGCTGGCCGGCCGGTCACGGTATCGGGCGGCACCAGCCAATGCGACGACGGCAATCTCGAGGCCGCGCTCGCTCGCGCCGATGCCGCGCTCTATGCCGCCAAGCACGGTGGCCGCAACCGCGTGATGACGCAGGGCAACCTGGCGCGCAGCCCGATGGAGGCCTGATCCGCCTCCCGGCATGACCCCGGCCATCTTGACCCGGCCCCACCGGCACGACATACGCAGGCCACGGCGATGGATTTCCGCCGGGCCTTCGGCCGAACCGCCCGTTCCTGCCTCGTGCCGGTCCGGGCTGATGATTCCTGCCTGATCGACTGCCCTGAGCCAGATGACATCGGATGGCTCACATGCACCAGGAGGAACCCGTGCGCGCCCTTTTCACCCCGTCCCGCATCCGCTTCACGCTGGCCCAGGTGGCCATGGCGCTGCTCGTCGGCAGCGTTTGCGCTGCGTTCCTGTGGTCGCTCGATGCCGTGACGCGGCTGCGCTTTGCCGCACCCTGGCTGCTCTACGCCCTGCCGCTGGTCGGCGCCGGGGTTGCGCTGCTCTATGGTCGCTTCGGCACGCGCGCAGAGGCGGGCAACAACCTCGTCCTAGATGAAATCCACAAGCCTGGCGCGGGGGTGCCGCTGGCCATGGCGCCGCTGATCTTCATCGGCACGGTGGCCACGCACCTGTGCGGCGGCTCGGCCGGGCGCGAGGGGACCGCGGTGCAGATCGGCGGAAGCCTCGCCCACGGCTTCGTGACGCGCCTCGGCCTCGACGACAAGGCGCGGCGCCTCCTGCTGATGGGCGGAGTCGCGGCAGGCTTTGGCGCAGTGTTCGGCACGCCGCTGGCCGGCGCGGTCTTCGCAATCGAGGTGCTGGCACTGGGCGGGCTCGAACTGTCCGCGCTGGTGCCCTGCCTCGCCGCCGCTTTTGTAGCCGATTTCGGCTGTCGCATCTGGGGCATCCATCACACGCCCTATCCGCATGTCACGCTGCCGGCCCTTGCCATCGCCGGTTTCGCGCTCCTGTTGCTCAAGGCAGCAGGCCTCGGCCTTGCCTGCGGAGCGGTTGCGCGGGCCTTTGCCGAGGCGAACCATGGCCTCGGCGATCTCTACAAGCGCTTCGTCGCGCGGGCGTGGTTGAGGCCGGTGATCGGCGGGCTGCTGGTGATTGCGCTGACCTTCGCGTTCGGCACGCAGGATTACCTCGGCCTCGGCACGCTCTCCCCGCATCCTGGTGCGCCAACATTGCCGGGCTTCTTTGCCATGCCGTCCGACCGGTGGAGCTGGCTGGCCAAGCTGGTCTTCACCGTCGCGACGCTGAGCGCCGGGTTCAAGGGCGGCGAGGTCACGCCCCTGTTCTTCATCGGTGCGGGCCTTGGCAGTGCACTGGCGCCAGTGCTGGGCGTGCCGGTGCCCGTGCTCGCGGCCGTGGGCATGGTCGCGCTGTTCGGCGCGGCGGCCAACACCCCCGTCGCCTGCGCGATCATGGGGCTGGAGCTGTTCGGACTGGACGTGGCGCCGCCGCTGATCGTCGGCTGCGTCGCCGCCTATCTCGCCTCGGGGCATGGCGGCATCTATCTGTCGCAGCGGATCGCCCGGCCCAAGTGGCCGCGCCGCACCGGCGGGGAGAGCCTGCGCGCCTTGCGCGAGGCGCGCCGCCTTGCGCGGCAAGAGCGCTTTAGCACCTGAAAGCTAAATTCGCCGCCGAGGTTTTTGACAGCGCCGCCCGCTCTGCCTATGGGGGCGGCGCTTGCCGGGCCGTTCCCACCCGGCACCCCGGCCGCCCCGCGGCCGCAGCCCAAGGAAAGCTCTCGCGATGTCCGAACCCCAGGCGCCCCTCGCCACTCTCGAACCCACGGCCGCGGCCACGGTCGAAACCGTGCTGACCGTCAAGCACTGGGACGAGCGCCTGTTCAGCTTCACCATCACGCGCCCCGCCTCGTTCCGCTTCCGCTCGGGCGAGTTCGTGATGATCGGCCTGCAGGGCGACAATGGCCGCCCGCTGCTGCGCGCCTATTCGGTCGCCAGCCCGGCCTGGGCCGAGGAACTCGAATTCCTTTCGATCAAGGTGCCCGACGGCCCGCTGACCTCGCGCCTGCAGCTGATCCAGCCTGGCGACCAGATCTATCTCGGCAAGAAGCCGACCGGCACGCTCGTCACCGACGCGCTGCTGCCCGGCAAACGGTTGTTCATGCTCTCGACCGGCACCGGCCTCGCGCCGTTCCTGTCGCTGGCGCGCGACCCGGACGTCTACGAATACTACGAGCAGGTCGTGGTCGTGCATTCGGTGCGCAAGGTCAGCGAGCTGGCGTTCCACGAGGAGCTGGAAAGCGGCTTTGCCGAAGACCCGCTGGTCGGCGAGCAGGCGTCGCAGCAGCTGCACTACGTGCCGACCGTCACGCGCGAGCCGTTCCGCAACAACGTCCGCATCGACAAGCTGATCGAGAGCGGTGCGCTGTTCGAGGGCATTCCCGGCGAGGCGCGCCTCGATCCGGCCACCGATCGCGTGATGCTCTGCGGCTCGATGGACATGATCAAGGACTTCGCCGCGCTGCTCGAGGGCATGGGCTTCGTCGAGGGCTCGAACGCCAAGCCGGGCGACTTCGTGATCGAACGTGCCTTCGTCGGCTGATCTTTCAGCCGACGTCCGGCTCCTGGCCGAGCCGTTCGACCCCGCCGCCGAGCTGGCGGCATTCACGGCGGCCCACGGCGGGGCGGGCGGGATCGTCAGCTTCCTCGGCCAGGTCCGCGCCGGCGATGCGGTCGAGGCGCTGGAGCTGCAGCACTACGCGCCGCTGACCCTTCCCGGCATGACCGGCCTTGCGCAGACCGCGCTCGGCCGCTGGACGCTCGAAGGGCTGCTCGTGCTGCACCGCCATGGCGTCATGCGGCCCGGCGATCCGATCGTCATGGTCGCCGCCGCCGCGCGTCACCGTCGCGACGCCTTTGCCGCAACCGACTTCGTGATGGATCACCTCAAGAGCGACAGCTGGTTCTGGAAGCGCGAGAAGACGGCCGAGGGCTGGCGCTGGATCGAACCGCGCGCGGTGGACTTCGCCGATCGCAACCGCTGGAAAGCGGACTGATTCGGCTTAGAGCGTGTTGACGTTTCAATGAACCGCCATCACGCTCTAGATATTTGTGATCGTGCAATTTTTTGACAAAAACCGGTTCCCACTTTTTGTCATCGCACTCTAGCGTGGCTGCATATCGCGCGCTTCGGCAGGCAGGCGTACTTCCAGTCCATCGAGGCCCGCCTCGAGCAGGACCTGGCACGAGAGGCGGCTGGTGCGCGTGACCCCGGCGGCCAGATCGAGCATGTCTTCCTCGTCGTCCGAGGCATCGGGCAGGCGATCGAACCATTCCGGCGAGACGATGACGTGGCAGGTGGAACAGGCCATCTGCCCCTCGCACGTGCCCTCGAGCGGCAACCCGGCATTCTGCCCGACCTCGAGCAGGGCCTGACCGGCCTCGCCCTCGGCCGCGACGCTGCGGCCATCGGCGGTGAGGAAGGTGACGCGGACCATAGGCAACTAGACTCCCTGCGCTTGCGCCGCCGCGTTCAACACGGCCGCTGCCTGCTCCAGTTCCTCTTCCCGGGTATAACGTCCGAAACCGATGCGGATCGTGCTTTTGCTATCCCTGTCGGAAAGTCCCAGCGCGCGCAAGACATGGCTGGGCCGGCCCGAGCCGCTGGCACAGGCCGATCCTGCCGAAAAGGCGATGTTGCGACATTCGGACAACAGTCGGCCGACATCGAGGCCGGGGCGGCGCAGGCTGAGATTGCCATGCCAGCGCTCGTCGGCGCTGCCGTTGAGCGTCCAGTCCGAGAAGAGCGCCCGGGCCTTCGTCCACAGGCGCTCGACATGCTCTCCATCGCTTGTCCACCGACTTTTGCACAGGGCGGCCGCTGCGCCGAACCCGGCGCACAGTGCCGGCGACAGCGTGCCCGACCGCAAGCCGCCTTCCTGCCCGCCACCGTGGATCAGCGGCGTCAGCGCAACCCCGTCGCGCACCCATAGCGCGCCGATGCCCTTGGGGCCATGGAGCTTGTGGGCCGAAATCGCCACCATGTCGGCGCCGTCTGGCGCGGCGAGCTTGCCCGCGCCCTGCACCGCGTCGCACACGAACAGCGCCCCCATGGCATGGGCGCGCGCAGCAAGCTGTGTGATCGGCTGGATCGTCCCGATCTCGTTGTTGACCTGCATCACCGCGACGAGGCCGGTGCCGTGCGGGATGGCGACGTCGGGCGCGACGCGGCCGTCGGTGCTCACGCGCAGCACACACAGGTCTGGATCGAGCGCGCGCGCGGTGTCGAGCACGGCGGCATGTTCGATCGCCGAGACGGCCAGCGCCCGCGCGCCGCTGCCGGCCAGGGCGATGTTGAGCGCCTCGGTCGCGCCCGAGGTGAAGATCACGCGCCCGCCCGGCGGCAGCAAGGCCGCCACATGCGCGCGCGCCACCTCGACCGCGGCGGCGGCCGCGCGCCCGGCGCGGTGCGGGCTGTGCGGATTGGCGAAGCCCGGCGCAGCCGGCCCTGCCAGCCACGGCAGCATCGCATCGAGCGCCTCGGGCGCCAGCGGCGTCGTCGCCTGGTAATCGAGATAGATCATGCGCGCGCCACCTCGGTCCATGCGGCGACGAAGCGGTCGACGTCGGCCTCGGTCGTCTCGCGGCCCAGCGACACGCGGATGACCTCGCCGGCATGCGGCACACCCATCGCGGTAAGGACGTGGCTCGCGCGCAGCGAGCCCGACGAACAGGCGCTTCCGGCCGAGACCGCGATACCCATGCCGTCGAAGCGGATCAGTTGCGCCGTGGCCGAGCGGCCGGGCATGCGCACCGAACCGATCGTGGCCAGGCGCGGGGCCGATGCCGCGACGATCTCGCCCCCGGCCGCCACCAGCGCGCTCTCCAGCCGCTGGCGCAGCGCCGCGGCGCGTTCCATCCAGCCCGCGCCAGCCTCGAGCGCCGCGACCATGGCCAGTGCGCCGGGCAGGTTCTCCGTCCCCGGCCGATAACCCCGCTCCTGCCCGCCGGCCGGGTGGAGCATCGCCCAGTCGCGCACCAGCAGCGCGCCGGTGCCGATCGGCCCGCCGAACTTGTGCGCCGACAGCACGATCAGATCCGCCTCGGGCAAGGGCAGCTTGCCCGCCCCTTGCGCCGCATCGACCAGCAGGACGCCGCCCGCACCCCGCACCGCCGCTGCGATTTCGGCCAGGGGCTGGATCACCCCGGTCTCGTTGTTGACCTGCTGCACCGCGACGAGGCCCGGCAGTGCGCAGGCGGCGGGATCGACCAGGCCATGCCGATCGACCGGCAGACGCGCCGCATCGCCTGCCAGCCGCAACACCGCCTCGTGTTCGACCACGCTCACCGCGGCCAGTGGCGCCTTGCTGCGCCCGATCGCCAGCGCCAGTCCTTCGCTGGCGCCGCTGGTGAAGACCACCTCGCCGCCCCAGCCAAGCGCCGCCTTCATCCTCGTGCGCGCCTTTTCGAGTGCGGCGCGCGCGGCACGCCCGGCGGCATGCGGACTGGACGGGTTGGCCCAGCGCGCCAGTCCGTCCACCAGCGCATCGCGCGCGGCGGGCAGCAGCGGCGTGGTCGCGGCATGATCGAGATAGAGCGAGGGCGGCAATCGGCATGTCCCGGAAAAGTTGCGTTTCAGGGCATCGTTTCTATATAGCGGTCAGTTCCATGCCCAGCCCCGGCCTTGCGCTTTTTCATGTCCAAGGCCGCGTGCCCAGCCAACAGGTTCATCAGCCAACGATGCCCGCAGTCATCTTCCCCGGTCCCGAAGGCCGCCTTGAAGGCCGCTTCCAGCCCGCCACGCGCAGCCGCGCCCCGGTCGCCATGATCCTGCACCCGCATCCGCAGGCGGGCGGGACGATGAACGATCGCATCACCCAGGCGCTGTACAAGGACTTCGTGGCGCGCGGTTTTGCCACGCTGCGCTTCAACTTCCGCGGCGTGGGCCGCAGCCAGGGCAGCTTCGACAACGGCGTGGGCGAACTGTCCGATGCCGCCGCCGCGCTCGACTGGGTGCAGTCGATCCATCCCGAAGCCTCGTCGACCTGGATCGCGGGCTATTCGTTCGGCGCGCTGATCGGCATGCAATTGCTGATGCGCCGCCCGGAGATCCGCGGCTTCATCTCGATCGCGCCGCCGGCGAACATGTACGACTTCAGCTTCCTCGCGCCCTGCCCCGCCTCGGGCATCATCGTCCAGGGTGCCGCCGATACGGTGGTGACCCCCGGCGCGGTGCAGAAGCTGGTCGACAAGCTGCGTACGCAAAAGCACATCACGATCCACCACGACGAGATCCCGCGTGCCAATCACTTCTTCGAGAACGAACTCGACGAAATGATGAAGTCGGTCGACAATTACCTCGACTTCCGCCTCTCGCCGGATTGCCCGATCCGCTGAGGCGCAAGCCCAAGACCTGACAGACAAGCCCCCGGCAGCGCTCGTGTTGCCGGGGGCTTTTCGTATCGCCGCAGCGCGTGGCCCCGCATGGCGGGACGGGCATGATTTACCGCGCATTTACCATTCCATCCGTAAGTTGCCGCAGCGGCCGAGAGGGGGCCATCACGCCGCACGCCGTCACGGCCGGCCCGCTGAACCAAGGCGCTGCGCATGAACATGGAACCCTGGCCCCCCTCGACCTTTGCCTCGGCCCGCGCGCTGGGCCCGCATGGTCTGGCAACCGCACCCGCCCTTTCCGTGGTCGTGCCCTGCTACAACGAGGAAGAGAGCCTCGCGCACCTCGTCCACAGGGTCACGGCGGCCTGCACCGCGTGCGTCGGCGACGATTTCGAACTCGTGCTGGTCAACGACGGTTCGCGCGATCGCACATGGCCGATCATGACCGCGCTCGCACAGCGGCACCCGCATCTCACGCTCGTCAATCTGGCGGGCAATTATGGCCACCAGCTGGCACTCAGCGCCGGGCTTCAGGTCTGCCGGGGCGATGCTGTCCTCGTGATGGACGCCGACCTGCAGGACCCGCCCGAACTGCTGCCCGATTTCCTTGAGCGCCTCGCCGAGGGGCACGATGTGGTCTATGGCCAGCGCGTGACGCGTGCGGGCGAAACGGTGTTCAAGCGCGCGACGGCCAGTCTGTTCTACCGCACGATGCAGCGCATGGTCGATGTGCCGATCCCTCGCGACACCGGCGACTTTCGCATCATGACCCGCCGTGTCGTTGACCATCTCAACGCCATGCCCGAGCGGTATCGCTTCATTCGCGGCATGGTCAGCCTGATCGGCTTCAGCCAGGTCGCCCTGCCTTATGAACGCGAGGCGCGCTTTGCCGGGCAAAGCAAGTATCCGTTGCGCAAGATGCTCGCTTTCGCGTTCGACGCGATCACCAGCTTCTCCACCGTGCCGCTACGCCTGACGACCTACCTCGGCTTCATCGCCGGGGCGCTCGGCGTCGTGACGCTGGGCTGGGTATTTGCGTGCTATCTGCTGGGCCGCACGCTGGCCGGCTGGACCAGCCTTGCGGGGATCGTCCTCATCATCGGCAGCCTGCAACTGGTCATGCTGGGTATCTTCGGCGAATATCTCGGGCGCATGTACATGGAAAGCAAGCGCCGGCCGCTGTTCATCATTGACGAAGTGCGCGCGGCGACGCCGGCGATCGTGCACACGGCCATGGCCATGCCTGTCGTTGACAGCCCGTCCAACGGCAGTTTGGCGCCGGAGCGCGCTGCATGAGCATTCTGGCAAGGTTTGCCGGCGTCGGGATCATCAATACCGCGATCAGCTTTCTCATCATCATCGCGTGCATCGGGATCGGCCTTGGCGATTATATCGCTAACGCCTGCGGCTATGCCGTTGGCATCGTGGTTTCCTATCTGCTCAACCGCCGCGTGACCTTCGCCGCGGCGGTGCCGCCCAGCCCGCTCGAATTCGCACGCTTTGTCGGGGCGGCCGCCCTGGCCTACGGCTGCAACCTTTTGGTCATAGCCTGTGGACGGGCGGCAGGAATGATAGGCCAGCCGATCGTCCACTTTGCCGGCATGGCGGTCTATTCGGTCGCCTTCTTCGCCGCGATGCGCGTATTCGTCTTTACCGCGCCATCGGCAGACAATGCGCGTCCGACGATGACCCAGCCGACCCCATGGTTGGCCCGGCACGCCCCGGACGTGCTGCTGGCAGTGGCGACGGCCGCGACTGCCCTGGCGCTCTGGGGTATCCCGCTGACGCACGACGTCGTTTGGCAATTCTGGATCGCCCGGCAGATGAGCCATGGCGCCGTGCTCTATCGCGACATTCTCGAACTGAACCCGCCATTGTGGTTCTGGAGCGCGCGGCCGATCGTGGCGCTCAGCGATGCCATGCACCTCGCGCCGCTGCGCATCCTGGTGCCGATCATCGTCGCATGGGCCGGGCTGGCTGCCTGGGCCTTGGGCCGATTGTCGGGCATCGCCGCGCCGTCGCGACGGCTTGCGCTGATGCTGCTGGCGCTGTGGCTGTGCACCGTCAATCCGATCTATGATTTTGGCCAGCGCGAACAACTCGCGCTGATCGCGGCACTGCCTTATGTGGCTCTGCTGGCAGCGCGCCGGCGCGGCGAGGCGATCCCGGCCGGATTGGCGCTCGCCATCGCGCTGGCGGCGGCCTATGGCTTCGCGCTCAAGCATTTCTTCGTGACCATCCCGCTGGGGCTTGAATTGTGGCTCATTGCCGGGCTGCGCCGGCGCTGGCGGCCCTTGCGGATCGAGACAGTAGTGATCGGCATTGCCGCCGTGCTCTATGCACTGGCCGTTCTGCGCTTCGCCCCGGATTTCATGACCCGCGTGGTGCCGATGGTCCGGGCTGCCTACGCCGGTTATGAATCGCCATGGCGCATGGTTGTGCTGCGTCCGTGGACTATCGCGTGGCTGGCCGGCGCCTTGTACCTGATCGCCTATGGCCGCCGTATCCCGTCCCGCGAGGCGACGCTGCTCCATGCCTTGTGCATCGGTGCGGCCGGCTTCGCCTTTGCCTATTTCCTGCAGGACAAGGGCTGGATGTACCACAGCGTCCCGGTGACGGGGATGATGGGGCTGGCCGTGGCGCTGTGCCTGACCGCTGCGCCGGTTGGCACACCGTCGCAGTCACGCCGTCTGCCGCTCGCGCTAGGCGCGCTCTGCGTGGCTTTGCCGCTGCTGCTGCCGTTTGCGTCGGGGCGGTATCACAACCCGTTGCGTGCCGAAGTCGATCCATTGCTGGCATCCGTCAGCCCCGGCGCTGCGGTCTATATCGCCGCCACCGACCCGATGTGGGCCTGGCCGACCGTGACCGACCACGGCCTGGCATGGCGCTCGCGCTATTACAGCCTGTGGATGATTCCGGCGATCGCCCATGCCCGGATGCTCGGGCCGCAGACGCCGGAACTGCGCGATCTGTCCGCCACCCTGCGTCGCCAGGTTGCCAAAGAGGTTCGATGCAGCAGGCCCGAGCTGATCCTGTTCGAAACCCGCCGCATGTACGCCTATCAGCCGGCAGGCTTCGACTTGCGCACTTATCTGGAGCAAGAACCGGCGCTGCACGACACGCTGGCGCGCTATTACGCCCCGGTGCCGATGACGCGCTCGATCGCGGGGTATCGCCGCATGGCGATGCCACCAGCGTTCACCGACCGCGACTGCCCCGCGCTGCACTGAGACGACAGGACCGACACGAAAAGACCCCGGCGTGCCATCGCGCGCCGGGGTCTTTTCGATGCTTAGGGCCTAAACAGGCCGCCGCGCGGGTCAAGCGGCGACGGGCGCTGCCTTGCGGACGCCTTCGTCGACGTGGTCGGCGAACTGCTCGAAGTTGTCGATGAACTTCTTGACCAGGTCCTGTGCGGTCTGGTCGTAGGCATCGCCGTCGGCCCAGGCGCCGCGCGGGTCGAGCAGCGCGGTGTCGACGCCCGGCACGGCGACCGGAACCTCGAAGCCGAAGTTGGGATCTTCGCGGAACTCGGCGTTGTTGAGGCTGCCGTCGAGCGCCGCGTTAAGCAGAGCGCGGGTGGCCTTGATCGGCATGCGCTTGATACCTTCCATGGTGGCCTTGCCGCCCGACCAGCCGGTGTTGACCAGCCAGCACTTGACCCCGCCCTTGGCGATGCGTTCCTTGAGCAGGTTGCCGTAGACCGACGGGTGACGCGGCATGAACGGCGCGCCGAAGCAGGTCGAGAACGTGGCTTCCGGTTCGGTCACGCCGATCTCGGTACCCGCGACGCGCGCGGTGTAGCCCGAGAGGAAGTGGTACATCGCCTGGTCGGGCGTGAGCCGCGCGATCGGGGGCAGTACGCCATAGGCGTCGGCGGTGAGGAAGATGAGGTTCGCCGGCACCGGGCCGAGGTTGTCGGCCGAGGCATTGGGGATGAAGTCGATCGGGTAGGAGCCGCGGCTGTTCTCGGCGAGCGAGGCGTCGTCGAGGTCGATCTCGCGGGTCTCGGGGTCGATCACCACGTTCTCGAGCACCGTACCGAAGCGCTTCGTGGTGGCGAAGATTTCGGGCTCGGCCTCGGCCGAGAGGCGGATCATCTTGGCGTAGCAGCCGCCTTCGAAGTTGAACACGGCGGTATCCGACCAGCCATGTTCATCGTCGCCGATCAGCGTGCGGCTGGCATCGGCCGAGAGCGTGGTCTTGCCCGTGCCCGAAAGGCCGAAGAACACCGCGGTCTTGCCGTCGGCACCGATATTGGCCGAGCAGTGCATCGGCATGACGCCCTTCACCGGCAGCAGGTAGTTGAGGATGCCGAAGACCGACTTCTTCATTTCGCCGGCATAGGAGGTGCCGCCGATGAGGATCAGCTTCTCGGTGAAATTGACCGCGACGACCGTCTCGGTGCGGCAACCGTGACGCGCGGGGTCGGCGCGGAAGCTGGGCAGGTCGATGATGGTATATTCGGGCACGAAGCTGGTGAGTTCATCGGCCGTGGGGCGCACCAGCAGCGTGCGGATGAACAGGTTGTGCCACGCGAACTCGTTGATGACGCGCACGTTGACGCGGTGCTCGGGCTGCGAGCCACCGAACAGGTCGGCGACGTAGAGCTTGTCCTTGGTGGCGAGCGCGGCGAGGAAATCTTCCTTGAGCGCGGCGAAGTGCTCGGGCGTCATGCCCACGTTGGTCTTGCCCCACCACACGGTGTTCTCGGTCTCGGCATCGCGGACGATGAACTTGTCCTTGGCCGAGCGGCCGGTGTGCTTGCCGGTGGCGACGACGAAGGGGCCGTCCTTGGCAAGAACGCCTTCGCCGTTCTTGACGGCATGTTCGACCAGCGGCGCGGTGCCGAGGTTGGCAAACAGCTCGGCGCTCTGCGGAAAGCCCTGTTCGGAAAGCGAAATATTGAGCGTGTTGGCGGACATCACATGGCTCCCTTTGGCGGGTCCGTCAGGAAGCCGTCTCGCCTGTTATCCGGCGCGGCGCCAAGCGGACACTCATTTGCTATCTTGCCGATCGAACTGCGAATACGAATGCGCGATTCTTCCTTCGGATAATTGAGGGGCCTCCCGCCGTCAAACCGCAACAGCGCAAGTTTTTTGCGCAGCAAGTTGCACAATTTACAACTGACCACCCGTAGGCCACGGACGGCGCAGCTGTGCGACCGGGAGGATTCTTGCCAGCGCACGAGCGGACGCCTACCCTGCGCGGCCATCGCCCGGGACATCCACGATCGCCATGCCGACTGCGCCTTCCGACACCGCCTCGCCTCCGGACATTCCGGCCCCGGCCAAGCGGGCCAACCGTACGATCGCGCTGGTCGACGACGACCGCAACATCCTGACGACGGTGTCGATCGCGCTGCAGACCGAGGGCTTCGCCACCCGGCTCTATACCGACGGCGACGTTGCGCTGAAGGCGCTGCTCGACAATCCGCCCGATCTTGCGGTGTGCGACATCAAGATGCCGCGGATGGATGGCCTCGAATTGCTGCGCCGCCTGCGCGAGGCGAGCGACCTGCCGATCATCTTCCTGACCAGCAAGGACGACGAGGCCGACGAGGCCCTCGGCCTGGCCATGGGCGCGGATGACTACATCGCCAAGCCGTTCAGCCAGCGCCTGCTGATCGCCCGCATCCGCGCGATCCTGCGCCGCAGCGACATCGTCCAGCGCGATCCTGCCATGACCGACCCTGCCGTGGCCGAGGCTCTGCCCGAACCCGTGCGCCGCGGCCGCCTGGTGATCGACCCCGCCCGCCATGTCGTGACCTGGATGGACAAGCTGGTGTCGCTGACCGTGACCGAGTTCCTGATTCTCGAGGCGCTTGCGGTCCGCCCCGGCGTGGTGCGCACCCGCGACCAGTTGATGAACGCCGCTTACGACGACGACGTCTTCGTCGACGATCGTACGATCGACAGCCACATCAAGCGCCTGCGGCGCAAGTTCCGCGCGGTCGACCCGCAGTTCAGCGCGATCGAGACGCTGTACGGCGCCGGCTACAGCTATACCGACGAATGATCCGCTGGCGATGAGTGCCACGCCCCCTTCTGCGGCTCAATCTACAAGCCAGCCCGCGCATGCACCGCGCCTGCGGGTCCCGCGTACGCTGCGCCCCCGCGGCCTCTCGCTGACGACCCGCATCCTCGCGGTCAACGTGATTGCGCTCGCCATGCTGGCGGGCAGTTTCTTCTACCTCGACAGCTATCGTACCCAGCTGATCGGCGAACGGTTCAAGCTCGCCCGCGCCGAGGCGGAGATCGCGGCCGACGCGCTAGACGGCAATGCTGCGCCGCAGCAAAAGCACTTACTCGCGCGCATAGGCCGCGAACAGCGCCTGCGCCTGCGCTTGTTCGACCCGGCGGGCAAGCTCATCGCCGACAGCTTTGCCCTGGCGCCGCCCTCGTTCGTGCTGGCCGACACTGCGGACGATACCTGGCTGCAGCGTGCTGCCCGGCTGCTCGATCGCGGGGTCGATTTCATCGTCGGGGCGCCGCCGATCGAGAGCTATGCGGAACCGGCGACATCGGGCGCAGACAACTGGCCCGAAGTGCTGCGCGCCCGCAACGCCGGCGCAACCGAGGTGCACTTGCGCTATGCCCCCGATCGCACCCCGATCCTGACCGCCGCCACGCCGGTCGGCCGGAGCGGCGCCATGCTGCTGAGCATGCGGAATGCGACCGACGTTACCCAGGCGGTACGCGATGCGCGCCAGACGCTGGTCATCATCATCGGTCTGGCGCTGATGCTGTCGGTCCAGCTGTCACTGTTCCTCGCGCGCACGATCGTCCAGCCGCTGCGCCAGCTGGTCCGCGCCGCGGTGCGCGTCCGGCTGGGGCGCGACCGCGAGGTGGTCGTCCCGCGCCTGCCCGATCGCGGCGACGAGATTGGCATGCTGGCGCGCGCGTTTTCAGACATGACCATGGCGCTGCGCCACCGCATCGACGCGGTCGAGAGCTTTGCCGCCGACGTCGCGCACGAACTCAAGAACCCGCTCGCGAGCCTGGCCAGTGCGATCGAATCGCTCGACCGGGTCGAGGACGAGGGGTTGCGCCGCCAGTTGACCGCGATCGCCACGCACGACGTGCAGCGCATCGACCGGCTCATCACCGAGATCGCCGACGCCAGCCGCATCGATGCCGAACTGAGCCGCGCAACATTCGTGCGGCTGGACCTCGCCGCGCTCGCCGCGCAAGTCGTGGGCGCCCGCGGCGCACGCGAAACGCGGGGCGGCGCGGTGATCCGGCTGCTGCGACCGGCTGGCAGCGCGCTACCGCCGCTGGTGCTGGGCGATGCCATGCGGCTCGAACGCGTGCTCGAAAACCTGCTCGACAATGCCGTGTCGTTCTCGCCTCCGGGCGGGCTGGTCGACGTGGCGGTGTGGACCGAGCCGGCGAGCGACGACACCCGCGATGATCCGCGCGTGCTGCTCAGTGTCACCGACGCCGGCCCCGGCATCCCCATGGCCGAGCGCGACAAGGTGTTCGAGCGGTTCCACTCGGTCCGCCCGGCCGAGGAGGCGTTCGGCGCGCATAGCGGGCTGGGCCTCGCCATCGCGCGCACCATCGCCGAGGGACACGATGGCGAGCTGGCGATCGTCGATCGTGCCGATGGCGCAAGCGGCGCCTGCCTCGTCCTCTCGCTGCCCCAGGCCGGAGACCTGCAACCATGATCGCATACCAGGCCACCGCCGTCGCCATCGGCGGACGCGCCGTGCTGATCGAAGGGCCGCCGGGCAGCGGCAAGTCCAGCCTGGCACTGGCGCTGATCGACCGTGGCGCCGCCCTCATCGGTGACGACGGCGTGATGCTGGAGACGGTCGGCGCAACGGCGATGGCCCGGCCCCATCCCAACACCACCGGTCTCATCGAGGTACGCAACCTTGGCCTCGTCCCGATGACGCCCCTGCCCAAAGCGCCGGTCGCGCTGGCCCTGCTGCTCGATCGCGGCGCGCCCCGCTTCGTCGAGTCGCCCGAGTGGGTCGTGCGCGGCGGTGCGACCGTGCCGATGGTGCGACTGTGGCCCGACAGCCCGGTCCTGGCGCTGCGGGCCGAACTGGCGCTGCGCCACTACGGCCTGCCCTGAGGGCGAAACACCGTCGCGCGAACATCTTCCCATCCAGGCCGATTGCGCGCACAAAGCCGCCATGTCGCACGTTACCGATTCCGCCAGTTCCGCTGCCCTGCCCCAACGTGTCCCGCCGCAACGCGTCCTGCTCGTGACCGGCCTGCTGGGCGCGGGCAAGACCACGGCACTGCGCACGCTCGAGGACCTCGGCTGGGAGGCGATCGACAACTTTCCGCTGCGCCTGCTCGATCGCCTGCTGGAGCCCGAGCCGGGGCAGAGCGAGGCCGACGGGGACGCGACGCCGCTGGCGATCGGCTTCGACACGCGCACCCGCGGCTTCGATCCGCAGGCCGTGATCGCCAAGGTCAAGGCGCTGGCGGCGCGGCCCGATCTGTCGGTCACGACCCTGTTCCTCGACTGCGGTGGTGCCGAACTGGAGCGGCGCTACAACGAGACGCGGCGCCGCCACCCGATGAGCGAGGACAAGCCGGCCGCCGGCGGCATCGCGGCCGAGCGTGACCTGCTTGCGCCGTTGCGTCGCTGGGCCGACGTGGTCATCTCGACCACCGACTTCACCACCAACGACCTGCAGCAGGCGATCCGCCAGCAGTTCGCGTCGATCTCTCCGAGTCGCACGACGCTGACGATCAGCAGCTTCGGCTTCGCGCGCGGCACCCCGCCGCTGGCCGACCTGGTGTTCGACATGCGCTTTCTCAACAACCCACACTGGGACGATGCGCTGCGCCCGATGACCGGCAAGGACGCTCCGGTGGGGGATTACATCCGCCGCGATCCGGCCTTTGCCGAGGCCTACGAGCGCATTCTCGGGCTGTTGTTGTTGCTGCTGCCCCGCTTCGAGACGCAGGGCAAAGCCTATGTCAACATCGCCTTCGGCTGCACCGGCGGACGCCACCGTTCGGTCTTCATGGCCGAGCAGATCGGACAAGGCTTGCGCGATGCCGGATTTTCACCCACATTGTTGCATCGCAATCTGAGCGCGCGCACGGCCAGCCTGCTGGAAGGCGCGCAGGCGGTTCAGGTCTGATCGACGATTGCGACACGACGATTGCCATACAATGAGCGCGCACGAGCAACGAGGCGCGAACGGGACGGGGCTGCTTCGAAAGACATGCTTTGTGATTACCAGAGTCCTGGTAGCCGGAGGGCGCCCGCCAAGGCGATGTTAAGGTTCGCCATGGCAAAGTGCCCGGCTGCATTTCGGAGCCCGTTCCCTTCATGATCGGTCTAATTCTCGTTACCCACGGCGCCCTTGCCGACGAATTCATCCATGCGATGGAGCATGTCGTGGGCCGGCAGCAGGACGTCATCGGCGTCTGCATCGGCCCCAACGACGACATGGAGCGGCGGCGCAAGGAGATCGCCGATGCCATCCGCCGTGTCGACAGCGGCGATGGCGTCATCATCCTCACCGACCTGTTCGGGGGCACGCCGTCGAACCTCGCCATCTCGCTGATGCAGGCTGGGCGCGTCGAGGTGATCGCCGGCATCAACCTGCCCATGCTGATCCGCCTCGCCAAGGCGCGCGGCTGCATGAACGTGCGCGAGGCGACATCGGCCGCGCGCGATGCGGGGCGCAACTACATAACGATCGCATCGGAATTTCTCGGCCAGGACGCCTGATCCGCGCCGGGATTTTAACGCAGCGACATGAGCCGGACGCGAAGCCGCGGCGGCACAGCCTGGGACCGGGCGGGGAAGAGAGAGGATCGCCGATGACGACGCAAAGCTACGTTGCCCGAGAGACGATCACGATCGTCAACCAGCGCGGTCTTCACGCCCGCGCCAGTGCCAAGTTCGTCAATGCCGTGGCCAAGCTGCCTGACGCGATCGACGTCAAGGTGTTCAAGGACGGGACCGAGGCCAATGGCGGGTCGATTCTGGGCCTGATGATGCTGGGCGCGGCCAAGGGCGATACCATCGACGTGCATGTTGCCGGCCCCGAGGGGGAGGCTGACCAGGTCCTGCTCAAGCTGGCTGGCCTGGTGAAGGACGGCTTCGGCGAGGATTGATCCCGGGGCCTTTGCCCTCTTGCCCGGCCAGCACGGCTGGCGCATGGCAGCCCCATGTCCCGCCGCACGATTACCGGGTTCTCCAACCCCACCGTCAAGTTCGTCCGCAGCCTGCGCGACAAGAAGCACCGCCGGCGCGAGCAGCGCTTCCTGACCGAAGGCCTGCGCCTGCTGACCGATGCCCGCGAGGGCGGGCGCCTGCCCGAAATCCTGCTGATGGCGCAAGGGCGCGACGCGCATCCTCTGCTCGACGAGCTGGAGGCGGCGGTCGATGCGGCGGGCGGCGACGTGATCGAGCTGCCCGTGGACATCCTGTCCAAGGTCACCGGCAAGGAAAACCCGCAGGCCGTGGCCGGGGTCTTTGCCGAGTGGGACACCGGCCTCGACCAGATCGACCGCGATGCGGCGCCGCTGTGGCTGGTGGCACAAGCCATGCGCGATCCCGGCAATCTCGGCACGATGCTGCGCACCGCCGATGCCGTGGGCGCGGGCGGCCTGATCCTGCTCGACGACAGCGTCGATCCCTTCTCGGTCGAAGCGGTGCGCGCCAGCATGGGCGCGATCTTTACGCAAAGGCTGGCCCAGGCGCGCTGGGAGGATTTCATCGCCTGGCTGCGTGGCGGATCGGGGCAACTGGTCGCCGCATCGCTGCGCGAGGCCGTGCCCTATCGCGGCGCGCCCTATGCCGCGCCCTGCTTCGTCATGGTCGGCAACGAGTCGCGCGGGCTGCCCGAGGACTACGAGCGCGCCTGCGACTTGCGTGTGACCATGCCGATGAAGGGCCGCGCCGACAGCCTCAACGCCGCCGTCGCCGCGGCCGTCCTCGCATACGAGGTACTCGCCAGCCTGGACTGACAAGCGAGGAGCGCGCCTCGCTTGCCGGTGGCTTGCCGGCGCGTCACCGCCGTGAGATCGTGCGCGGCATGACTCCGATCCTTTCCGTCTTCGCGCGTTCGCCCGATGGCGGTCGCGGCCTGGCGCGCGACATGGCGGTGCGCTGGGCGCTGGCCGAGGTGGGCCAGCCCTATGCCACGCGCGGTGTGTCGTTCGAGGCGCTCAAGCAACCGGCGCATCGCGCGCGCCAGCCCTTCGGCCAGATCCCGGCCTATGAAGATGACGGCGTCACGCTGTTCGAGTCCGCCGCGATCGTGCTGTACCTGGCCGAGCGGCACGGCGTCCTTCTGCCCAAGGGCAAGGATGATGCGGGCACCGCACGCGCGCGGGCCATCGCCTGGATGTTCGCCGCCGTCGCGACGGTAGAGCCACCGATCGTCGAGCGCAGCATGGCTCTGATGCTGGAGCGGAACAAGCCGTGGTTCGATGCGCGCCAGGCGATGCTGGACGACCGCGTACGCGTGCGGCTTGCGTCCCTCGCCGATCACCTGGGTCAGCACGAATGGTTGGAACACACGTTCACCGCCGGCGACCTCATGATGGTCTGCGTGCTGCGCAGGCTTGGCCGGGGCGGACTTCTCGACGAGCACGCGACCTTGCGCGCCTATGTCGATCGCGGCGAAGCACGGCCCGGGTTTGTTGCGGCCTACGCCGCGCAACGCGAGGCTTTCGCGGCAGGTGCTTGAGCGGGGTTGTGCATGCGGGCGCGCGCTTATGAGGCGGCGATTGCGGTCAGCGAGGCGCCGGAAGAAAACACCAATCCCTGCCACGTTCGGCCTCAGCTTTTCGAAGGCCTCGCGCA
>NZ_DAIRTS010000005.1:0-70871 GCF_036803765.1 Novosphingobium sp. | reverse complement strand
TCGAAGGCCTCGCGCATCGCGTTCTCCAGCACGGCCCTTCGACAGGCTCAAGGCGAACGGGTTGCGGGTAAAGGAACGAAGCGTGGCTGGGGACAGACCGACACCCACGCCCGTTCGGCCTGAGCCTGTCGAAGGCCGCGCGCACTGCGCTCTCCATCACAGCCCTTCGACAGGCTCAGGGCAAACGGGTTGCGGGTAAAGGAACGAAGCGTGGCTGGGGACGGACCAACACCCACGCCCGTTCAGCCTGAGCCTGTCGAAGGCCACTCGCCCCACCCCTGGCAACCCCGAACACTTCACATCAGCGCGCTGGCGCTCGTGCCCAGTTCGGCGAAGTAGCGCGCCATGGCGTCGGCGGCCTTGTCGGTCAGGGTGATGAAGGCCCGGCGGCGGTCGGTCTCGTCGTCGACGCGTTGCAGCAGGCCGGCGTCGGTCATCTGGCCGATCCAGCGCAGCGCCGTGGTCGGCGGCACGCCCGAGGCGATGCACAGCGAGGTGACCGAGACGCGGACATGCTCCACCCGCGCGGCGGTGAGGTCGAGCAGCATGTCCCAGGCGGGATCGGCGAAGAGGTCGCCCTCGAAGAAGCGGGCGCGCAACTGGCGCTGGCGGATGATCTTGCGGACCAGCCGCGGGTCCGGCAGCGGCGGGCGGGCGGTGCGCACGAGGCGGTCGGTGCCCTCGTCCAGGCGCGCCATGCCGGGATCGACTTCGCCATGGAAGCGGAAGGCGGACGAGGTTTCGGGGTCGACGTTGTTGCCCGCAGACAGCTGTTCGAGGCGCGCCGCGATCGTCGTCACCTGCTCGGTCAGGCGCAGCAGGGTCATGCGGTCCTCCGCCCCCAGTTCGCGCACGCGGCTGCCCTGGCGGCCGACACGGCCGAGGACGCGGCCGATGGCGATCACCCGCTCGGCCCGGCTGGGGGTGACGAGGATCTGCGCCTCGGACTGGTCGAGGCAGCCGAACACGTCGTCGAGCGCGCCGATGCTGGTGGAGACGACGAGTTGCGCGCCGCGCCGCGCGGCATCGAGGTCCAGCTGCGACAGCGTTGCCAGCTCCGCGCCGTCGATCACCGGGCAATCGACCAGGACCACATCGCCCAGCGCAGGGTGCCGTCCGGCCGGCGCCGCGGCGCACAGGATCTGGAGGTCGCTGGTCTGGGCGACGCGCAGTCCGGCGGCGGCGGCATCCTCTGCCATTTCGGCGCGCAGGTAGGCGCGGTCAGCGAAGATCGAGACAGCCGGCGCCGCCCCCGGCCATGCGCAGGCTGCACTATCCCCGAACGCGTCCGTCGCGGCGTCCACCTGAGGCCATGCCGGCGGCGACGCGCCGTCACGCACGCGTTCACCTGCCGTTTGCGCTTCTGCCCCCGCTTCAAGCGTGGCCCCCGCCTGCTCGAAAAGCGCCATTCCCTGCCCCATGTCGCCCACTCCGTAAAACCGCGTATGCGGACTTCTGCGGAACAAATGGAGACCGGGTCAACGCGAGTTAGATCGGTTTTGGATCAAGGCACGATGTCGATCGGCGTGCCGTCGCCAACGCTTTGCCACAGTTCCTCGATTTCGGAGTTGGTCAGCGCGATGCAGCCTTCGGTCCAGTCCCCGGGGGCGCGGCGGTCGCCCCAGTCAGGCGGCTGGCCATGCAGGAAAATCGCACCGCCGGGCGATCGCCCCAGTGCCGCCGCCCGGGCCCGGTCTGACGAGTCGGGATAGGAGATGTGCAGCGAGAGGTGATAGGCGCTGGCGGCATTGCCGTGGTCGATCACGTAATGCCCCTCGGGCGTGCGACCATCGCCTTCGAAACGCTTGGGCCCCACCGGGTTCGGCCCCAGTTGCAGGCCGGTCATCACCCGCAGGATCCGCCCGTCTGCCGCGAATAGCGTGAGCCGCCGTGCGGCCTTTTCGACCAGAATGCGATCCGCCGGCTCGGCATCCTGGGCACAAACAAATGGCGGTGCTGCCCCTGCGAGCAGCACCGCCATTGTCGTCAGCCATCGCGCTTTCGTGCCCCGCATCGCATGCAGCGTAGCGCAGCGACAGCGCCGGACAAGCCCGGCACGCGCTGGCGGGGTCAGTCGACGAAGGGATCGCGCACGAGGATCGTGTCCTCGCGCTCGGGCGAGGTGCTCACCAGTGCCACCGGCGTCTCGATCAGTTCCTGCACGCGCTGGATGTACTTGATCGCCTGGGCCGGAAGGTCGGCCCACGACCGCGCCCCGGCGGTGGTGCCCTGCCAGCCGTCCATTTCCTCGTAGATCGGCTCGACCGCGGCCTGGTCGGCGGCGTGGCTGGGGAAATAGTCGAGCACCTGGCCGCGCAGGCGATAGCCGATGCAGATCTTCACCTTGTCGAAGCCGTCGAGCACGTCGAGCTTGGTCAGCGCGATGCCGGTGACGCCGGAAATGGCGCAGGACTGGCGCGTCAGCACGGCATCGAACCAGCCACAGCGGCGCTTGCGGCCGGTGACGGTGCCGAATTCGTGGCCGCGTTCACCCAGCCGCTGGCCGACCGCATCGTCGAGCTCGGTCGGGAACGGGCCGGAGCCGACACGGGTGGTATAGGCCTTGACGATGCCGAGCACGAAGCCGGTCGCCGCCGGGCCCAGCCCCGAACCGCTGGCCGCGGTGCCCGAGACGGTGTTCGACGAGGTGACGAAGGGATAGGTGCCGTGGTCGACGTCGAGCAGGACGCCTTGCGCGCCTTCGAACAGGATGCGCGCGCCGGCCTTGCGCACGGCGTTGAGGCGCTTCCACACAGGCTGCGCGAACTGCAGCACGTAGGGCGCGATCTCGCGCAGCTCGGCCAGCAGGGCCTCGCGGTCGACCGGCGGCTGGCCGAAGCCGGCACGCAGCGCATCGTGGTGCGCGCAGAGGCGATCGAACTGCGCATCGAGCGCATCGAGATGCGCCAGGTCGCAGACGCGGATCGCGCGGCGGCCGACCTTGTCTTCGTATGCCGGGCCGATGCCGCGACCGGTCGTGCCAATCTTGCCCGCAGCCGCGGCCGCCTCGCGCAGCCCGTCGAGGTCGCGGTGCAGCGGCAGGATCAGCGGGCAGTTGTCGGCGATGGCGAAGTTGTCGGGGGTGATGTCCACCCCTTGCGCGGTCAGCTTCTCGATTTCGGCCTTGAGCGCCCAGGGATCGAGCACCACGCCGTTGCCGATGATCGACAGCGTGCCGGTGACGATGCCCGAGGGTAGCAGCGAGAGCTTGTAGACCTGCTCGCCCACCACCAGCGTGTGGCCGGCGTTGTGGCCGCCCTGGAAGCGCACGACGGCATCGGCGCGGCTGGCGAGCCAGTCGACGATCTTGCCCTTGCCCTCATCGCCCCACTGGGCGCCGATCACGGTTACATTGGCCATAGATACACTCCTCCACCCTGCCAGGTGGATCCAGACAACGCCCTTCGACAGGACTCGGCGTGGTGGATGGACGGGGGGCACGCGCGTGGCGCGCCCGATGTGCGCGGCTGGCCCCTAGGGGCAGCGCAGCCGCGAAGTCAAGACCGCGGAGGCGATCGGGTGCCCGGTCTCAAAGGCCGGGGCCCGGCCTCAAAGGCTTTGCGGCCCGTCCGGGCCCAGGACATGGCTGCAACCCAGCTGAGCCGCTGTGTCCGCCTCGGTCAGCGCGGCGACGGTGCGCCAGCCGATCGCACGCAGCCGTTCGGCCGCGGCGCGGTCGTGGCCAAGCGGCAGGAACAGCTTGTCTGCCGCCGACTCGCTCGCGGCGATAAGGTCGATAAGCGCATCGGGATAGAGCGAGAAGCCGGTCGCGACCTCGCCGTCGGCCCCCGCGCTGCCATCGGGCGCAGCGATACGATAGGTGCCGCCCCGGCCCACTGCTCCGCGCACGCCCTCGGCATAAAGGGTAAAGCCGAACCACGACTGGTATTCGAAGCCGTGGCGCTCCGCCGGATCGAGCGTCAGACGGGCGCGGCCGTCAAGCCGGGCGGCGATTTCGCGCAGGGCCGCGATGCGGCCTGCCAGTACGCCGCCGGCATCGATCGCCGCCAGCTTGTCGATCGCGCTGGCGAAATCGCCCGTCGCATAGAGCAGCGGGACATAGGCGGCGCCGCCGGCATCGACCAGCCCGCCGGCGTCCTTGCTGTCCAGCTCGCGCCGCACAGCACCCACTTGCGCGGCATCGAGCGGCAGGGCCTCGGCCGCCAGCGTATCGACGAGATCGGGCAGCGTGAAATCGACGCTGACGCCGGTGGCACCCGCAGCCTGGAGCGCCTCGATCGCCACGGCGACCACTTCGGCGGCGGCGGCGACATTATCGACGCCGATGAGCTCGGCCCCGCACTGCAGCTTCTCGCGCGCGGGGTCGAGGCCGGCGCCCTTGATCGTCACCACCTGCCCGGCATAGCACAGGCGCAGCGGGCGCGGCGCGGCAGACAGGCGCGTGCCGGCAATGCGGCCGATCTGCGGGGTGATGTCGCTGCGCAGCGCCATCATCCGCAGGCTCTGCGGGTCGACGAAGCGGAACATGCGGCGCGAGCTGATCCCCGCCATGCGGCTGGCGAGCGAGCGCTCGAACTCGATCATCGGTGGCAGCACGCGGTCGTAGCCGTGGCCTTCCATGACCCCATGGATCGTGCGCATCACGCGCGTCGCGGCGGCAGCCTCGCGGGGGAGGCGGTCTTCGAGGCCCTCGGGCAGCAGATCGGGATCGCTGGTGTCCATGGCCGCGGCCTTTAGCGACAATGGCCGCGGCCGGGTAGGGCAAAAAGGCCGGCCAGCCGTCGGCGCAAGAAGGGGCGGCGCGCATGGCAGCCCCTGCCCCCGATCGGTCAGCGCTTGGGCGGCGCGTTCCAGCCGTCGGCTTGGTCGACGTAGGCGCGCTGCGTACGCTTGTTGTAGAGGCACAGCTTGGACACGTTCGATCCGCGGCTGCGGTCCGAGACGAGCATCGCGACCATGCCCACCCGGTCGTCGAAACCGACGATGGTGGAGGCGCGGGCATTGCGGATGCCGCTGGCGGCCAGGCACGAGCGGGTAACCTTGGCATCGAACGCCGCCCAGGCCTGGTCGCTCGATGCCGAGGCGGGCACGGCGGAAAAGACTGCAGCGGCGGCCAGAACCGACCCACAAACCATTCTGAACATGACAAACTCCGTCAAAAGCTGATGGCCTATCGTGGCCGCTGTCTCAGGAACGCGCGATGAACGGTTTGCGTGCCCGATTGGCGCCGTGGCGTCAGGCGGGAGCGGCCGCCGCCCCGGCGCCGGAGCCGCGGCGCATCGTCATCATCAGCACGAGCGCCGCCACCACACCGATGATGCCGGCCGCGATGAACGCGGGGGCGTAGGTGCCGCTATGCTCGCGGATGAGGCCGGCACCGAACGCGGAGCAGGCGGCGCCGAGCTGGTGGCCGGTCTGGATCCAGCCGAACACGATCGGGGCTTCCTGTTCGCCAAACGCCTCGTTGGCGAGCTTGACCGTGGGCGGCACCGTGGCGATCCAGTCGAGGCCATAAAACACCGCGAAGACCGCAAGGCTGGTCGCATCGAAGCTGAGGAACGGGAGTGCGAGCAGCGAAAGCCCGCGCAGCCCGTAATAGAACGTCAGCAGCACGCGCGGATTGTAGCGGTCGGTCAGCCAGCCCGATGCCGTGGTGCCGAACAGGTCGAAGAATCCCATGGTCGACAGCAGGCCTGCGGCCGCGACCGGGGCAATGCCGTGGTCGCCGCAGAACGCAATCATGTGCGTGCCGACAAGGCCGTTGGTGGTGAGCCCGCAGACGAAGAACGTGCCGAACAGCAGCCAGAACATCGGCTTTCGCGCCGCCCGCAGCAGGACGTCTATGGCCAGCGTCGCGTTTCGCGCCTGGCGCGGCGGTGCCGGAGGCGGGCTGTCGGCCTGCTCGCCGAAGCGGCGCGTGCCGATGTCGCCGGGGTGCTCGGGCACCAGCAATGCCACCAGCGGCACGAGCGCGAGGCAGGCGAGACTGACGGCCATGACCACCGGACGCCAAGCCCCGTCGCGCGACAACCAGGCGAGCAGCGGCAGGAAGATCAGCGCCCCTGTCGCCGTGCTGGCGCTGAGCAGGCCCATGACGAGGCCTTGCCGGGTCGCGAACCAGCGATTGACCACCGCCGCGCCCAGGACCGAGGCAACCGCGCCGCTGCCGATGCCAGACAGCACGCCCCAGCTCAGGATGTAATGCCAGGGCTGGCTCATCCACAGGCTGGCGAACGTCGCCGCCGACATCAGGGCCAGGCCCGCCAGCATGGTGCGGCGGATGCCGAACGAGACCATCAGCGCCGCCGCGAAGGGACCGACCAGGCCATAAAGCAGGATGCCGATCGCTGCGGCGAACGAAATGGTCGCCCGGTCCCAGCCGAAATTGGCCTGGAGCGGCATCATCAGCACACCCGGCGTGGCGCGCAGCCCTGCCGACACGAGCAACGCGAAGAACGTGACCGCGACGATGAGGCCGATATGCAGACGCGGCGAAACCAGCCCGGTCCGGTGCAACAACCGGCTCATGCTGCACCACCCTGCGCCAGCGCCACGATGTCACCCAGCGACTGCGCCATGCCGGCCCAGCGTTCGGCCCCGAAGGCGCCGACGAAGCGGCGTTGCGCCGCCTCCCATGCGCCCGCAGCCTCGGCCATCACGGCCTCCCCCTCCACCGTCAAGCGCGCCTGCCGCGACCGCCCGGTCGCCTCGGCGGTCGCGATCCAGCCTGCCCGTTCCAGCGGCTTCAAGGTGCGGTACAGCGTGGTCCGGTCCATCGCCAGCGCCTGCGCCAGGTCTGGCAGGGCCACAACGTCGTGCCGCGCGATGGTGCGCAAAACCGCGAACTGCGTGGGCGACACCGCCGCACCATCCATGACCTCGTCGTAGAAACGGGTCACGGCACGCGACGCCTTGCGCAGAGCCGTGCAGGCGCAGGGCAACGGCGGCGGAGGGATGTCGGAAACAGATGGCTCGATATGATGCATATGCATCAATTGCACCAGACATCAGCCGGGCGTCAAGGCGCCTTTGCGTGCGCTGCCTATCCAACTGGCGACCAACCGCGTGAAGGCTTTTGAAACGCACGCCACCATCACCGACACCGCATCTGGCAAAAAACCAAAGGCGGAGAACATCATGAGGGACCACCGACAATTTACCATGGCCGTGCTGATGCTGTCGGCAGCGCCGGTCGGCCTGCTGGCACCGGGCGTCGCGCGGGCACAGGACGCGGCGGCCACGAGCGCCGGGCAGCCCGAAGACGCCGGCGCGATCACGGTCACCGCCCGTCGCCGGTCCGAGACACTGACCAACGTGCCCCTCTCGATTTCGGCCCTGAGCGGTGACCAACTCGAGAAGCGCAGCGTGCGCAACGTGCGCGACCTGGCCAACAACACGCCGGGCCTTACCTTCACGATGGGTGGCACCCCGTCGTCCAGCGTGCTGGTCGTGCGCGGGTTGTCGTCGTCGAACTTCGCGACGAGCCTCAACAACGAGGCCAACGTCGGGTTCTTCATCGACGGCATCTACCAGACCAACCGCAATGCGATCGACCTGCTCGACGTGATCGACATCGGACAGATCTCGGTCGCCAAGGGTCCGCAAAGCGCGCTCTACGGACGCTCGACCTTCGCCGGGGCCATCGGCATCTCGACCAGCGAGGCACCGCGCAAGCCCACTTATGCGATTTCCGGCACACTCGGCAGCGACGCGGATCGCCGCATCAGCGCCAGCGTCGGCGGCCCGATCATCGACGGCATCCTGTCCGGCTCGATCAAGGGCAGCTATGTCACGTTCGGGGGCACGATCAACAACAGCGATGGCGCCAAGCTGGGTGGCTATACGCACCAGGGCCTGTCCGGCTCACTGCGTTTCACGCCCACCGACAGCCTCACCTTCAAGCTGAGCGGCCTGCTGGCCGAAGGCGATGCGCTCCAGACCGGCGGTTTCCTCGTGCCTTATGGCGAGCAGAACTGTGGCGGCACCCAGCCGCAGACGGGCGCCCGTTACATCTACTGCGGCGAGGTGAAGCCGCGCGGCAGCGACGTGTCGGGCAACATCCCTGCATCGCACAGCACGATCAAGCAGATCGCGCTTGAATCGCGCTACGAGAACCAGGCGTTCTCGGTCGTCAGCACGACCGGCCTGACCCGCTCGAACTTCCGCGCCTACTTCGACTATGACGTGACGCGGGCGGGCGACGTCTATGGCGTCTGCACGGTCGTCGGCACCAACTGCCCCACGGTCGGCGGTCTGGCCACGTATGGCCGGACGGTCACTGCCCAGTCGACCGGCGGCAACCAGCAGAACGTCAAGTCGTTCAGCCAGGAACTGCGCATCCAGTCGCCCGATCGCAATCGCTTCCAGTGGCTGGCCGGTGCGTTCTTCTTCGATTCGCGCGCGGACGAAGGCTCGTATGTGGCCGTCGACGGCTCGCAACTGGCGGCCAACGAGCGCCTCGTGCTCGCCGTCCCCGCCCTCGCCGCGAGCCGGACCGGCCCGCTTGCCAACTTCGCCAACCCCGGCCTCAGCCCCGACGTCATAAACCTGCAGCGGCTCGCCAGCTTCACCAAGGTATCGACCAAGGCCTATTCGCTGTTCGGAAGCCTCGGCTACGAGATCGTGCCGGGCCTCAAGGTTTCGGCCGAAGGGCGCTACAACATCGAGCGCAAGACGAACAACAACCTGCTGAGCTTCTTTGCCCCCGGCACCGGCCTGCAGCAGGACACGTTCAAGAGCTTCACGCCGCGATTCACCGTGGAATACAAGGTCACGCCCGACATCCTGCTCTATGCCAACGCCGCCAAGGGCGTTCGCTCGGGCGGGTTCAACGGCGTCACCGGGGTGCTGCCCAGCGAATCGGTCTACAAGGAAGAGTCCAACTGGACGTACGAGGTCGGCGCCAAGGGCGAAGTCCTCGATCGCAAGCTCGTCTTCCAGCTGGCCGCGTTCCAGATCGACTGGTCGGACGTGCAGGTGCCGAGCTATTCGGACAACACCGCCGTGGTGCAGTCGATCATCCGCAACCTCGGGTCGCTGCGGGCCCGCGGCTTCGATGCCAGCATCGACGTACGCCCGGTGCGCGGCGTGAGCTTCGGCGGATCGGCGTCCTACTCCGACCCCAAGTACGGCAAGAACGTCTATGATCCCTCGCAGGTGACGCAGTGCGCCGGCACGACCGTGTGCCGCTACATCGACGTGCCGGGTCGCGGATTGCAGCCGCTCGTCTCGGGCAATCGTCCGCCGCGCTCGGTCGGCTGGCAGTGGAACGCGCACGCCGATCTGGGCGGTGCGCTGTCCGGCGACTGGTCGTGGAGCGGCCGCGTCGATGTCAACCATACCGGTCCGGCGACGGTGAACGCGCTCAACCTCTCGACCTTCGGCAAGCGCACACTGACGAACTTGCGCATCGGCGTCGAGACCGATGTATTCAACATCTCGCTCTGGGCGACCAACTTGTTCGACAAGTCCTACGTGTCGACCGCCCTGACCCAGCCGCGCAACGGCTACCCGAGCACGCTGCGCACGATCGAGGCCTATCTCGGCGAGCGTCGCCGCGCCGGTGTGACGGTCTCAGCGAAGTTCTGAATACTCGGGCAGGGGGTGGGCCGCAAAGGTCCATCCCCTGCCCGTTCGCTGCGTTGCTGCGGCCGGTAGAGAGACACGCAAAAAGGCGGCGGGCAGGTTATCCCTGTCCGCCGCCTTTTTGGTGTGCTCGGTTGGCCGCGCCTTACCCCCGCGGCGGGTGTTCGACCGCGAGCCGCCCCCGGTGCGGTTCAGGCAGGGCGCGGGCTGTCCGATGGCAGCACCACGAAGCGCCAGAGGACACCGCTTGCCAGCAGGTGCAGTGCTGCGGGCAGGAAGCCGAACGTCAGGGCAATGCCGGTGAGCGCCGACCCGCTGGTCGCCCGATGGGCGGCGAAGCCGAACAGCGAGAGGATCCCGCCCGCCAGCAAGGCGCCGCCCAGCGCGAGACCGAACTTTTCGGCGAGCGTCCATACGGCTGACATGGCGCCGCCCAGTTCCTTCCCCTCGGTGTTGCGGTCGGCCAGCACGTCCGAAAAGAACGCGAGCAGCATGATGCCCCAGCCCGAGTTGGCAAGGCCGATGCCCACCGAGATGAGATAGGTGTGCCATACGGGTGTCGTGGCGTCGCACGATGCCCAGGCCGCCATCAGCAGCGCCTGCGCCACCACCGCGCCCTGGTAGCAGCGTCGATTGCCGAAGCGGCGCGAAAGGTAGATCCACATCGGCGAGGCGGCGATAACCGCGAGCCCCGCCAGCAGGACGAGCACGCCGAGCTGCGCGATCGCGGCCTCCAGCTTCATGTTGTAGGTGAGAAAGAACACGATCGTGGCATTGGTCATGCCCGCCGCGATCTGGTGCGTGGCGAACACGCCCAGCAGCAGGTTGAAGCGGCGTTCGGCAAAGACGTCGGCAAGCACGCGCCAGCGCAAGGCGTTCGCGGCGGTGGAGGCCGCCCGCCGGATCGGCATGTGCCGGGACGCGAAATAGCCCGAACACAGCGCCACGCCCGCGATCGCGCTCAGCACGAGGCCGGTGGTGATATAGGCACTGCGGCCGGCACCAAGATGGTGGATCAGCCAGGGCGCGAACGAGGAACCGGCGAGGAGACCGATGCCGATCCAGCCGTGCCGCCACGCCATCAGGTCCGACCGCTCCGCCGCATTGTCGGAAACTTCCGAGTATTGCGCCAGATAGGGAACGGAGATCGCCGAGAACACGATCATGTACAGGGTCATCGAGGCGATGACGTAAGCGGCCTGAAGCAAGGGCGTTGCTTGAGGCACGGCGAAGATCGCACCGAATGCCACGGGTGCCGCGATCGCGCCGACGAGCAGCCAGTTGCGACGGGGAAAGCGCGACGCCATCCGGTCGCTGCCGACGCCGACGAGCAGGTCGCTGATGCTGCCGAGGATCGCCTTGGGAATGAACACCGCCATCCCCGCCAGCGCCGGACCCATGCCGACGACACTCGTCAGGTAAAACAGCAACAGCATCGAGGGCGTGTCGCGAAACAGCTGCCCGGCCACGTGAGCGCCGGTGAAGGCGGCCTTGCGGCCAACAGGTATCGTCATGCTATCGCTCCTCGGCTCGCCCGCGCGCCGCACCCGCGCGTGCGCACCCGGGCGAAAGTCAGTCGTCGTGGCGGGCCGCGGCAAGGATCGCCTGGTTGAGGCGGGTCTGGCGCAGGGCCGAGCCGTGCAGCACCGACCGGTTGGGCAGGCCGCGCACCGCGCGCGCGAATTCGCGGGCCTGCGTCTCGAAGTAATGGGTGATGCCGTCGTTGAACAACGCGGTGTCCTCGCTGGCCGCGCGCTGCGGCACGACCACGGGCTGGTCGTCGATCCACAACTCGTCGCCGTTCTCGACCCGCACGGTGGCATTCTCGAAGTGCGCGACCTTGCGATTCATCATCGTCGCCTGGTTGTACGACAGGTGGATCGAGGCGAGCACGTCGTCGGGATAGCGCAGCAGGATCATCGCCTCGTCCTCGGCCTGCCAGCCGTCCTGGTGGCGCGCCACCTCGACGTGGATGCGGCGCGGGTCGACCTCGCCGACGACGAGTTGCAGGAAGTCGATCGCATGCGGGGCGAACAGCGTCAGGATGAGCCCCTCGTCCCAGGTGCGGGTCGCCCACCAGGGTGCCTGCGGACCGTCCCAGAACACGCACATGGTGATGCTGACCGCACGCAGCTTGCCAAAGCTCGCGCGCCGGTCCTGCAGGGTGCGCACCGCCTCGACATGGCGGAAGGTGTGACCGGCCGCGAGCACCAGCCCGCGACTGTCCGCGAGCGCGGCCATGGCCTCGGCATCGGCGACGGTTTCGGCGAAAGGCTTCTCGACCAGCACGTGCTTGCCGGCCTGGAGCACCTGCATCGCCTGTGCGGCGTGGAGCGCGTTGGGCGTCGTCAGGATGACCGCCTCCACCGCGTCGAGCGCGAGCACGTCGTCGAGCGAGGCGCAGGCATGCTCCGCGCCGAACTCGGACGCGACCTGCCGGGCCTTGTCGAGATCGGGATCGGCCACGGCCACCAGCCGCAGTTCCGAGGGATGACGGGTGATCGCCTTGAGATGCAGCGGTGCGATCCGCCCACATCCCACCACCGCGATGCCGCAAGGCTTGTCGATCGTCATTCCATCATCCTTCGGTCCGTCGGTACGTTTCAAAACCACCCGCTCCGGGGCAGGTCAGATCCCGATGCACAGGTACTTGAGTTCCAGATAGTCATCGATGCCGTGGCGGCTGCCCTCGCGGCCGAGGCCCGATTGCTTGACCCCGCCGAAGGGCGCAACCTCTGTCGAGATCAGTCCGGTGTTGATGCCGATCATGCCCGTCTCGAGTGCCTCGGCGACCCGCCAGGTCCGCGCAAGGTCGCGGGTATAGAAATAGCCGGAGAGGCCGAACTCGGTGTCGTTGGCGAGCGCCAGGACCTCGTCCTCGGTCTCGAAGCGCATCACCCCGGCGAGCGGGCCGAAGGTCTCGTCGTGGTTGAGCAGCATGTCGCCACGCACATCGGCGATGACCGTGGGCTCGTAGAACGTGCCGCCCAGCGCCGAGGGACGACCGCCGGCCAGAAGGCGCCCGCCTTTGTCGAGGGCATCGGCGACGTGGCTTTGCACCTTTTCCAGCGCGGCGCGGTCGATCAGCGGCCCGAGGTCGCTGCCCTCGTCGAGCCCCGATCCGAGCGTCATGCCCGAAACCCGCTCCGCCAGCTTCTCGACAAACGCATCGTAGATGCCAGACTGCGCATAGATGCGGTTGGTGCAGACGCAGGTCTGCCCGCTGTTGCGGAACTTGGAGACGATCGCGCCCTCGACCGCAGCATCGAGGTCGGCATCGTCGAACACGATGAACGGCGCGTTGCCGCCCAGCTCGAGGCTCAGCTTCTTGATGGTCTCGGCCGACTGGCGCATCAGCGTGCGGCCGACCTCGGTCGACCCGGTAAAGCTGATCTTGCGCACTTCCGGGTTCGACGTCAGCTCGCCGCCGATCGCGCGCGCGCTGCCCGTCACCACGTTGAACAGACCGGCGGGAAGCCCTGCCTCTTCGGCAAGCACGGCCAGCGCGAGGGCCGACAGCGGCGTCTGCGAGGCCGGCTTGAGCACGACGGCACAGCCCGCCGCCAGCGCGGGGCCGATCTTGCGCGTGATCATCGCGCTCGGGAAGTTCCACGGCGTGATCGCCGCGACGACGCCGATCGGCTGCTTGAGCACGACGATGCGCTTGTCCGCGGCATGGCCCGGGACGACGTCGCCATAGGTGCGTTTGGCCTCCTCGGCGAACCACTCGAGGAACGAGGCGGCATAGGCGATCTCGCCGCGCGCCTCGCGCAGGGCCTTGCCCTGTTCACGCGTCAGCAGGACGGCGAGCGCCTCCTGCTCCTCCATCATCAGGTCGCGGAACCGGCGCAGGATCTGCGCGCGTTCCTGCGCCGAGCGTGCCGCCCATGCCCGCATCGCCTCCTTCGCTGCGGCGATGGCCCGACGCGTCTCGGCGACCCCCATGTCGGGCACCGTGGCGATGGCCTCGCCGGTCGCGGGATCGGTCACCGTGAGGGTGCCACCCGCGTCGGCGGCCACCCATTGCCCATCGATATAGGCGGACTGGCGAAGGAGGGTTCGTGTCATGCTGCTGCGCTCCGTGATTCGTTCTTGTCCGAGTCGTGGCAGGGTGGACGCCAAGAGCGCGCCGCGATCAAGCGATCGCTTCGGCCTCTGCAAGACTGGTAAACATCGACTGCTTCAGCAGATACTCCCGGCGCAGCGTGTCGTCTGTGACCAGCGTGCGCATCGCGTCGAGCTTGCGCTGGTGCGCCTCGCCCTTTTCGCCGCGCATGATCGCCATGTTGGCGATCGTCTGCTGCTGGGTGAAGTCGTGCGTGACGGTGCGCCGCTGGCGATCGTAGCGCTCGAGCAGGTCGGGACCCGCTTCGCCCTTGATCACCTGGACCAGCTTCTCGCAGCCGTTGAACGCGTCGTGGATGCCGCTGTTCATGCCGAAGCCGCCGAGCGGATTGTTGAGGTGCGCCGAATCGCCCATCAGCAGCACGCGGCCGTGGTGGAAGCTCTTGGCGACGCGCTGGTGCACGCGATAGATCGTGCGGTGCTCGGTCTTGACCGCTTCACCGTCGGCGACCAGCCCGCCGAAGACGGCGTTCTTCTTCTCGTCCGACAGCAGCCAGGCGGGATCGTCTTCCGCGCTCGCCGGCACGAGTACGCGCCACACCGAGGGCACGCGCAGCAGCACGAGCCATTCCTTCGGGTCGGACACGTAGTTCACGTAGGCGAGATTGGGGATCTCGTCGTCGATCCGCTGCTTGGTGCTGAGGCACAGGAAGTGCTCGGGATAAGTGAACCCGTCGAACTCGATGCCGAGCCACTTGCGGACCAGCGAATTGGCCCCGTCGGCACCGATCAGGTAGTCGGCGTGCACCTTGGTGATGCCGGTGACGTGCTCGAGCGAGACGGTCACGCCCTGGTCGTCCTGCTCGAAGTGGATGACGCGGTGCCCGAACATGACGCGGGCCTTGGCCTGCTCGGTGAGGCGCGAGGACAGCGTGCGCGCCAGGTGATACTGTTCGCACTGGACGCGGAAGGGAAAGCGCGTGACGTCGCTGATCTCGGCCAGGTCGAACGAGAGCACTTCGCCGGTCTGGCGGTCGCGCCAGTGATAGACGGGAGCCTTGAGGCCCATGTCGATCAGGTCCTGCGCCACGCCCAGCGTGTCGAGCATCTCGAGCGTCGGGCTGTGGAAGGTCGAGGCCCGCAGATCCTGCGCGGCGTCGAGGCCGGTCTCGGCCAGGATAACGTCGATCCCATGCTTGGCCAGGTACGTCGCGGCAACGCAACCGACCGGCCCTGCGCCGGCGATCACGACCTGGGCTCGTTCCATTTCACGGGTCATTTCTAGAGATACCCCCTCGTCTGATAGGCAGAATTGCTAGGCAGCCGGCCGATCGCGGGCCACATGGCTCCGCGAAGTCTCCACTGGACGAACAGGTCGTCGCAGCCGGAGCGGCTCACAGCTCGGCGAGCAGCCTGCCGAAACCGTCCATGCGGTCGTTGAAGCCGTTGGCGCGCAGCGCGTGCCAATAGGTGGCGGTGTTGATGGCGATGACCGGCTTGCCGAGCCACAGTTCGGCCGCGGCGGCGAAGCGGACGTTCGAAACGTTGGTGCCGACCTGGATGATCGCCTCGACGTCGTCGCCGTCGATCGTGCGCATGGCATCACGCAGGCGGCCGGCGTCGAGTTCGGCGATCGCCGTCCACGAGGGGCACTGCAGCGCGGCGTCGCGCACGCTGTCATAGCCGTGGTCGGCGAGGAAGCGGCGGACCTGATCGTTGGCGGCGGGAAAATACGGCGAGAAGAACGCGACCTTGCGGATGTTGCCGTAGGCCTTGAGCGCCGCGACGACCGCCTCGGCGCCCGTGGTGACGCCAAGGCCGGATAGCTGCTCGATCGATTCGCGCCACTTGCGACCACCCTCGGCGCCGCCGAAGAAGGTGACGGCCGACATGCCCATGACGAGGTAGTTCGGCTCGCAGGTCATCACGCCGGTCACGGCATCGGCGGTGTGCCGGTCGATCTCGGCAACGCCGGCCATGAACGTCTCGTTCGAGACCGCAGCGGGATTGGAGACGACGATGCGGCTGTAGTGGTTGGTCACCCCGAACGGTCGCATGTCGTCGAAGTCCGGCTGCACGACGGTGTTGGTCGACGGTCCGAGCACGCCGAATTTCTGGCGAAAACCCAGGCTGTCGGCATTCCGCCTGCCGGTCGAATGTGTCATGTTTCGGTCCTCCTGCGAACGCGTGACGGCGCTCGCCCGATCTCTCTGGACCCCGAGCCTAGCCGCTTCCGCGGGTCTGTCCGGCGCAGGAAAGCTGACTATCCGACAGCCGAACATGCATTGTCCGTGGCGCGCCGGCGCTGGATAGTGGCGGTAGGCTGCGGATTGCGATCAGGTGCTTTGGCGCCCCGTCGCGCGACATGCGCGCAATGGCGAGAACAGGAGAACGGAATGAGCGGCAGGGCAGACATCGTCATCGCAGGGGGCGGGATCGGCGGCATGACCGCGGCCGTGGCGATGGCCCAGGCGGGCTTTCAGGTCACCCTGCTCGAGGCCGCACCGCAGTTCGGCGAGATCGGCGCGGGCGTCACGCTTTCGCCCAACGCCATGAAAGGCCTCGACCATATCGGCATTTGCGAGGCCGTGGCCGCCGCCGGGATCGAGCCACGCCGCCAGCGCATCCAGCACTGGGAGGACGGGCGCATCCTGCGCGCGGTCGAACGCGCGGACCAGCGCGCAAAATACGGCGCGCCCTACGTGACCATCCACCGCGCCGACCTCCACGCTTTGCTGCTGGATGCCGCGCGCGAGGCCGGCGTTGCGCTGCACACCGGCGCGCAGGTCGTCGACAGCGAGGGGGCAGCCGTCATCCTCGCCGACGGCCGCCGCTTCGAAGGCGATCTCGTGGTCGGTGCCGATGGCGTCAAATCCGCGATCCGCCGCCGCTTCGAGGACAGCCCGGCACACTTCACCGGCCACGTCGCATGGCGCGCCCTGCTGCCGGTGGACGAAAGCCTGGCACCCCTGGCGGACTACCCCGGCATCCACATCGGCCCCGGCCGCATGGTCACGCGCTATCCGGTGCGCGGCGGGACGCTGCTCAACTGCGTGTTCTTCGCGCGCCAGCCAGGCTGGACCGAGGAAGGCTGGAGCATCCCGGCCAGCGTCGAGGATCTCTCCGCCACGTACGAGGGCTGGTGCGACGAGGTCCGGGCGATGATCGCCGCCGCCGGGCACGGGGCGCTGTTCAAGTGGGCGATCCATGCGCGCCAGCCGCTGACCAACTGGATCATCGAGGACCGGGTCACCTTGCTGGGCGACGCGGCCCACGCGATGACGCCGTTCCTCGGCCACGGCGCAGCCTGCGCGATCGAGGATGCCGTCGTGCTTTCGCGCGTGCTGGACGACAGCGCGAGCGTTGCCGAGGCGCTGCGTCGCTATGTCGCCGCGCGCCACGAACGCACCAGCTTCATTCAGGCCGAAAGCAATGCCAACGCCGATCGCATGCAGGGGCAGGAAACCGAGAGCTTCGGCCTGGCCGGCATGCGGGACGAGGAATCGCTTGGGCTGTTCACCTATGACTGCAGGACCGTTGCTGTATGAGCGCCCTTCCCTTCGACGGTAACACCATCGCGCCCGAGACGCGCACCTTCCTGGCGCAGCCGCACAAGCTGCTGATCGACGGCCGCTGGGTCGATGCCCATGGCGGCCGTGACCATGTCACGCTCGATCCGGCGACCGGCCTCGAACTCGCCCGTTTCCAGGTCGGCGATGCACGGGACGTCGACGATGCCGTCGCCGCGGCTTGCCGCGCCTTCCCGGCCTGGGCCGCCCTGTCGGCGGGCCATCGCGCCGCGCTGCTTTTCCGGCTCGCGCGCGTGATGGAAGCCCATGCCGGGCTGCTCGCCGAACTCGACGTCATCGACAACGGCATGCCCGTCGGCATCGCCCGCCTGACGGTGGCGAACTGCATTGAGATGGTCGACTATTACGCCGGTGCGGTGCTGCGCATCGAGGGCACCACGATGCCGCCACCGCGGCACATCGCCGACACGGGCGAGGCACTGACCTATACCCTGCGCGAACCGGTCGGCGTCGCCGGCCTGATCGTGCCGTGGAACGTGCCGCTGTCGACCGCGATCCTCAAGCTGGCCCCTGCTCTCGCCGCCGGCTGCACCGCGGTGATCAAGCCGTCGGAGGAGACGCCACTCTCGCTGCTCGCGCTGGGCGACATGATCCTCGAGGCGGGGCTGCCTGCGGGCGTGGTCAACATCGTCAACGGCTTCGGCGCCGATGCCGGCGCAGCGCTGGCCGAGCATCCCCGGGTCGACAAGATCAGCTTCACCGGCTCGACCGCGACGGGCCGGCGCATCGTGCAGGCCGCGCTGGGCAATCTCAAGAAGGTCTCGCTCGAGCTGGGCGGAAAGTCGCCGGTCGTGGTCATGCCCGACGCAGATCTCGCCGTCGCGGTGCCGGGCGTGGCGATGGCGACGTTCTTCCTCCAGGGGCAGAACTGCATGGCTGGCACGCGCATCTACGTTCACGCCGGCATCCACGACCGCCTGCTCGAGGGACTGGCCGCTTTCGCCGCACAGATGGTGCTGGGCCATGGATTGTCGGACGCCACGCATCAGGGGCCGCTGATCTCCGAGGCGCACAGGGACAAGGTGCTCGGCCATATCGCGCGGGCTGAGGCCGAAGGCGCGCGCCTGGTCGCCGGTGGCCGGCGGGTGGATCGCCCGGGCTGGTTCGTCGAGCCGACGATCCTGGCCGACACGCGCGCCGACATGGCTATCGAGCGCGAGGAAGTGTTCGGCCCGGTCATGGCGGTGCGCCGCTTCGACACGCTCGACCTCGACGTGATCGCGGCCATGGCCAACGAGAGCATCTACGGCCTCTCGGGCAGCGTGTGGACGCGCGATCTCGCGACGGCACACCGCCTCGTGGCGCGGATCCGCTCGGGCCACGTCTCGATCAACACACATGGCGCGGTGGGCACGAATGTCCCGTTCGGCGGCTATGGCCAATCGGGCTGGGGGCGCGAGTTCGGCAAGGACGGCCTCGACGCCTTCCTCGAGACCAAGGCCGTCACCGTCCGCCTCTAGGAAACGCGAACGCCCCCGCATCGGCTGCGGGGGCGTTCGTCGTTGCCGGGCTTGCTCAGCCGCCGATCAATGCGAGCGCACGCGCCTCGTCGATGACTTCGGCATACTTGGCCTGGAGGTCGAACAGGTTGGCCTCGTGCGGCGCAGCGTGGCGGTCGCCGCAGGCCTCGCGCACCACGAAGGGCACGAAGCCGCTCTGCAGTGCATCGAGCGCGGTGGCGCGCACGCATCCCGAGGTCGAGAACCCGGTGATAAGCAGACTGTCGATCCGCTGCGCCGCCAGCGTCGAGGCCAGCGACGTCCCGAAGAATGCCGAGGCATATTGCTTGGAGACGATGGTCTCCCCGGGCAGCGGCTGGAGCGTGTCGGGGAAGGCGCCCATCGGCGAGCCGCGCTGGAACGCCGACAGCGCGGGCACCTTGGCATAGAACAGCCCGCCATCCGCCCCGCCGGGCTGATAGACGACATTGGTGAAGATCACCGGCATGCCGGCCTTGCGCGCCGCGGCGACGAGCCGCTCGTTCGAGGCCAGAGCGGCCTCGAACGCGGGATCGTAGAGCGGCGAGCCCGGCGTCAGATAGGCCACCACGACATCGATGACGAGCAGCGCGGGTCGGGTGCCGAAAGGCAGGGCCCCGTCGAAGGCGCCGGCGTAGCTGGACGTGAGGGCCTCGTTCATTCGGCAGCGTCCTGGAGGGCGTGCTGCCAGCGGGGCGGGCGGGGTGCGGGCAGGCCGGTCTGGGCCTCGCAGGTGGCGCGCAGGGTGTCGAGGTCAGGGCCGAAGTCGAAGACCTCGATCGCCCCGCGTGCGGCACGCATGTCCTCGCGCAGGGCCTTGGTGGCGGCTTCGTCGACCTCACCGTTTTCGGCGGCGACCACGCCATAGGCGCGCGCGCCCCCGGCGGTGACGAGGCCCTGGACGATCTCCTTGCCGACCAGCGCGGGATCGCGCTCGAGAGGGTCGCCCCAGCCGCCCCCGCCCCAGGTGACGAAGTGCAGGATGTCGTCGGCCTCGACCTCGAGGTCCTCGACCTTGTTGCCGACCACGTGCTGCGTGCCGTCGGGCTTCTCGAGGATCTTGCGGGCCCGCGCCCCCGGCGCCCCGCCGTTGACGCCCCACGGCGGCACGAACCAGCGGTCGTCGTGGATCGCGATCTTGCCCGCCTCGAGGAAGCGGTAGGACATGACGATGCCGTTGCCGCCGCGATGCAGCCCCGCGCCGCCGCTGTCCGCCACCGTCTCGTAGCGCTCGATCACCAGCGGGAAGTAGCGCTCGAGGAACTCGTTGGGCACGTTGGTGAAGTTGGGGAACAGCGAGTGCCCGTCGGGCCCGTCGCCGAGCGGGCGGCCGGGGATCCCGCCGAAGCCGATCTGGAACAGCTGGAAGTATTCGCCCGCCTTGTCGAAGCCCGAGTAGAACAGGTGCGGCGAGGAGGAGAAGCCGGCGGCGGTGAGGAACTCGGGCGTCTTCTGCCCGAGCAGCCCGCCCAGGATGTCGAACATCCGCCCCAGCGCATGGGTGCGTCCCGAGAGCGCGGCCGGGAAGCGCGGCTTGAGCAGCGAGCCTTCGGGGATGCGCACGTCGATGAGGTCGTAGTAGCCGTCGTTGAACAGGATCTGCGGGTCGAAGACCATGATCATGTAGATCCCGAAGAACATGCGCATCATGTTCTCGTTCAGGAAGAAGTTGATCGAGGCCTGGCTCTGCGGGTCGGTGCCGTCGAAGTCGAGCACCACGCGCCCGGCCTCGCGCCACATCGTGCAGCGGATCTTGTAGGGCCCGTAGCCCAGCCCGTCGTCGCAGATGTAGTCCTCGAAGCTGACCTTCTCCTCGCTGATCGCGGTGTCGATCAGCTGCTGCATCGCCTTGTGGTTGCGCGCCAGCAGTTCCTCGCAGGCCGAGACGAACACGTCGTCGCCGAAGCGCTCGGCCATCTCGACGATGCGCCGCGCCGCGACCCGGCACGAGGCGATCAGCGCGTTGAGGTCGGCCTTGCACCAGTCGGGCGTGCGGACCTGGTGCATGATCAGCCGGATCAGGTCCTCGTTGTAGACGCCCTGCTTGTAGATCTTGATCGGCGGGATGCGCACGCCTTCCTGGAAGATCGAGGTGGCATCGATCGGCATCGAGCCGGCGACCATGCCGCCGATGTCCGACTGGTGCCCGAACATCGAGGTATAGGCGATCAGGCGCCCGTCCTTGAACACCGGCAGCAGCACCAGCCAGTCGTTGCAGTGGCTCACCGCGCCGCCCACCGAGTAAGGGTCGGACAGCATGATGAGGTCGCCTTCCTCGACCGTGCCGTCGAAGCCGTCGAGGAACGGGCCGATGTACGAGCCGAACTGGCCCACGATCATGCGGCCCTTGTGGTCCGCGATCAGCGGGAAGGCGTCGCCCTGCTCGCGGATGCCGGGCGACATGGCGGTGCGGACGAGGGTGGCGTCCATCTCGACGCGGGCGTTGCGCAGCGCGTTCTCGATGATGTCGAGCGTGACGGGGTCGATCGCCTGCTTGGCGAAGGCGGTGTCGTTGCTCTGGATGATCCGTGCGGTCATGGCGATCCGCTCCTTCAGGCCAGGGTGATCAGGATATTGCCGACGGCGTCGACCGTGGCGATGCAGTCGGACTCGATCAGGGTGGTGGAATCCATCTCGATGACGATGGCCGGCCCCCTGATGACGTCCTGCGCCTTGAGCAGGGCGCGATCGTAGATCACGGCGGGCTGCATGCGCCCGTCCATGTAGAGCTCGTGGTCGCGGATCCTGGCTGCGGCCGGATCGCCGTTGCCGACCGGCAGCTGCGCGGCGGGCAGGTCGAGCGCCTGGCCCAGCGCGACCGCGCGCAGGTTCACGATCTCGTGCTCGCTGTCCATGTTGAAGGTGAAGAGGCGGCGGTGCTCCTCGTCGAACTGGCCGGTCAGCGCAGCCAGGCCCTGGTCGCGCAGGACCGCGAGCGTCACCGGCATCGGCACCTCGAAGGCCTGGCCGGCATAGCGGATGTCGACCTCGAAGGTGATGGTGATCTCCTCGGGCGCGACGCCCTCGGCCTCGAGCTCGCCGCGGATCTGCGTCTCCATCTCGGCCAGGATCGCGGCCAGCGCATCGGCGCTGGTCCTGGAGGCCAGCGTCGAGAACGAGCGCGCGGTCTCGGTGCGCATCTGCGTCGTCGCATCGCCGAGCGCGCACAGCACGCCGGGCGAGACCGGCGAGACCGCGGGCCAGCTGCCCATCAGCCGCGCGACCGCGTTGACGTGGATCGGCCCGGCGCCGCCGAAGCCCATCAGCGCGAAGTCGCGCGGGTCATAGCCCTGCTGCACCGAGATCATGCGCAGCGCGCCGAACATGTTCTCGTTGACGATGTCGATGATGCCGCGCGCGGCGGCGTAGAGGTCGATGCCCAGCGCATCGGCGATGCCCTGCACCGCCTTGATCGAGCCGGCGCGGTCGAGCTTGAAGGTGCCGCCCAGCAGCGCCTCGGGCAAGTAGCCGAGCACGACGTTGGCATCGGTCACGGTGGGCAGCGTGCCGCCCTTGCCATAGGCCACCGGCCCGGGCACCGCGCCTGCCGACTGCGGGCCGACGCGCAGCGCCCCGGTCAGCTCGGGCACGTAGGCAATCGAGCCGCCGCCCGCGCCCACCGTCTTCACGTCGAGCGCGGAGGCGCGCACCGCGAGGTGGCCGACCTCGGTGGTGCGCACGCGGCGCGCCTCGAGGTTCTCGATCAGCGCGACGTCGGTCGAGGTGCCGCCGACATCGAGCGTCAGGATGTTGCGGATGCCGGCATTGCGCCCGACCCAGATCGCGCCGGTCACGCCGCCCGCCGGGCCCGACATCAGCAGCGAGACGGGATGCTCCTCGGACTTTTCCGAGGTCATCAGCCCGCCGTCGGAGCGCAGCAGCGAGAGCTTGCCCGCCATGCCCGCCTCGCGCAGCCGCGAGCGCAGGTTGCGCACGTAGCGGCCCACTACCGGGCGCACCGCGGCATTGGCGACGGTGGTCAGCGTGCGCTCGTATTCCTGCATCTCGGGCAGCACGACGTGGCTGAGCGACACCGGCACGCCGGGCAGGATCTCGGCGGCCAGTTCGCCCACGCGCTGCTCGTGCGCGCCGTTGAGATAGGCGTTCATCAGGCTGACGGTCAGCGCCTCGACGCCCTGCGCCTTGAGCTTCTCCAGCTGGCGGCGGATGTCCGCGTCGTCGATCGGGCGCAGCTCGCGGCCTCGCGCATCCATGCGCCCCTTGATCTCGAAGGTGTCCTCGAGCGCGGCAAGCGGCTCAGGCTTGGGCCACACGATCCACCCGGCCAGCCCGCCCGGCACGAAGCTGCGCGCGATCTGCATGACCTGGCGATACCCCTCGGTCACCACCAGACCCACGCGCGCGCCCTTGCCCTCGAGCACCGCGTTCGTCGCGACCGTCGTCCCGTGCAGGAAATACTCGATGTCCGCCGGCGTCACCCCCGCCTTGTCGCACACCGCCATCACCCCGTTCAGGATCCCCTCGCTGCTGTCATGCGGCGTCGACGGCGTCTTGTGACGCCAGAATGCCCCGCTGGCCTGATCGAACAATAACAGGTCGGTGAACGTGCCACCGACGTCGACGCCCAAGCGATAGGCCATTTCCAAGCTCCTGTGACGGGTCCTGCCCGCGAGTGTTCCGTGATGGCGCCATCCTCTCGAAACCCCGCAGGAGAGACCAGCCGGGGGTCGGATTTGCTCGCTGAGCGGTCATCGTGCCGGGCACGAGCGCACCCCCGGACGCACGAAGGCCCGCCATGTCGCCATGGCGGGCCTTGCGTTGCAGCAGTATCGGCGATCGCCCCTTACAGGACGGCGCAGATGGTCTTCCATTCGAGGTAGGAATCGAGGGCCTGGCGGCCGCTGTCGCGCCCCCAGCCCGAGCGCTTGATCCCGCCGATCGGCAGCGAGGCATCGTACATCGCGTGGCAGTTGATCCACACCGTGCCGGCCTCGATTGCGCTGCTCATGCGATGCGCGGTCGAGAGCGAGGATGTCCAGACGCTCGATGCAAGGCCGTACTGACTGTCGTTGGCCGCGGCGATGACTTCGTCGACGTCGTCGAAAGGCTGGGCGACGACGACCGGGCCGAACACCTCCTCGCGCACGATCTCCATGTCGGGGCGGACATCGGTGACCACGGTCGGCGCCATGAAGGTCGCCGCATCGCCCAGCAGATCGCCGCCCGAAAGCACGCTCGCGCCATCGCGGCGTGCCCCCGCGACGAAGCCGGCCACGCGCTCGGCATGGCGCGCGGACACGAGCGGCCCCATCTGCGTTGTCGCATCGAGGCCATGCCCCATGGCAAGGCCCTGGCCGTAGCCGACCACACCCTCGATGACGCGGTCGTAGATCGAGCGGTGAACATAGAGCCGCGAGCCGGCGATGCAGACCTGGCCTGCGTTGAAGAAGATCGCATTGGCGACGCCGGGCACCGCGAGGTCGAGGTCCGCGTCAGGCATGACGATCGCCGGCGACTTACCGCCCAGCTCCAGCGTGATGCGCTTGAAGTCCTGCTTGGCCGAATCCATGATCGCGCGGCCGGTCTGCGTCGATCCGGTGAAGGCGATCTTGGCGACCTTGGGATGTTGCGCCAGGCAGGCGCCGGTGCGGCTGCCGAGGCCCGTCACGATGTTGAGCACGCCTGCGGGCAGGCCGGCCTCCATCATGATCTCGCCCAAGAGCAGTGCGGTCAGTGACGTGTCCTCGGCGGGCTTGAGCACCAGCGTGCAGCCTGCCGCCAGCGCGGGCGCGAGCTTCATCGCCGTCAGCACCAGCGGCGAATTCCACGGCACGATCGCCGCGACGACGCCGACCGGCTCGCGCAGGGTCCAGCTGCGGACCTGCTTGCCCTCGGGCTGGTAGTTGATCGAGCTGTCGATGACCTGCCCCTCGATCGCCATCGCCTGGCCGGCGAAGAAGCGGAACTGCGCGATGGCGCCCGGGATCTCGGCCCAGCGCCCGACGAACAGCGGCTTGCCCTGGTCGAGCGTCTCGAGCTCGGCGAGGTCGTCGATCCGCGCCTCCATCAGGTCCGCGATGCGCCACAGCAGCCGGGCGCGCTCCGCAGGGGTCGTCGCCTTCCAGCGCGGCAAGGCACGGCGCGCCGCCTCAACAGCGGCATCGACGTCGGCCTCGCTGGCATCGGCGATGCGCCCGAGCTCCATCCCCGTCGCCGGGTCGAGCGTGGCAAGCGTGGCCCCGCCCGTGGCCGCGACCCACGCACCGTCGATCAACAGGCCGGTTCCACCGGCACGGCGATCGAGGAAGGACAGCGATTCGGGCCGAAGGGCGGGACGGGTGATCTGGAGCACGGGCAATTCCTCGGATGGAGCAGGTCGAACCGGCGTGCGAGGCGGTCCTTCGCAAAAGCGGGACGGCGCACGCTGCAACGCCGACATTGTTCCGACAAATCTGCGCGAGGGTGGCGCGCTTATGGACATTATCCGCCTGTCGGATAAACTTGGCTTTTATGACCGCACTTCGAGGACTCCATGATCACCTGTCGGTCATCGAAGTGTCATCGAGGAGTCGCATCATGGAAAAGGGCGTTCCCATCCGGTCCATCAGCAGGTCGATCGCCGCGCTGAAGGCCATCAACGAACAGGGCTCGCTCACGATGATGGAAATCTCGCGAGCCTCGCGCATCCCCTACCCCACCGCCTGCCGCATCGTACAGACGCTGCTGTTCGAAGGGCTTATCGAGCAGGAACCGTCGCGCAAGCGCTATCGGGCGACGGCCTTGGTCCAGACCCTGGCCCACGGCTTCCAGCACCGCGACCATCTCGTGGCGACCGCGCGGCCGCACATCCTCGAGCTGACCCGCGAGGTCGGGTGGCCGATCTCGATCGCGATCCGCGTCGGCCGGCGGATGATGCTGCGCGACAGCACCCACGCCAATACCGCGCTGACGTTCGAGAACTATTATCCCGGCTTCACGCTGCCCATCCTCGACAGCGCCTCGGGCAAGCTCTCGCTGGCCTATGCCGCCGAGGAAGAGCGCGAGATGCTGATCAATTGGATTCACGAGGCCCCCGAGGTCGATCCCGAATACCTGCGCTCGGCGGTAACCAGCCTCGATGTCGAGAAGATCCGTGCGGCCGGATATGCCGTGCAGGGCCGCAACCACTTCAACCGCACCCCCGGCAAGACCTCGTCGATCGCCGTGCCGATCTTCAACAAGGGCGAATTCGAGGCGGCCATGACCATGGTGTTCTTCGTCAGCGCAATGAAGATCGATGCCGCAATCGAGCGCTACCTGCCCGTGCTCAAGCGCCACGCCGCCGCCATCAGCGCCGACCTGTCGAACGCCGGCGGGCGGCACTGAAGCGGGACTGCTCGCGGGGCGGATAAAGGCGCGGGCGCTGCTACTGCCCGCAGCGGCCCCGCGGTAGTCGCAGCGCATGACGGGACAGACGCTCTACGACAAGCTCTGGCAGGCGCATGTCGTCCGGGAGGACGACAGCGGCCAGACGCTCCTCTACATCGATCGCCACCTGCTGCACGAAGTCAGCACCCCGCAGAGCTTCGCCATGCTGCGCCGCGAGGGCCGCACGGTCCGCCGCACGCAGACGCAGCTGGCGGTGGCCGATCACAGCGTGCCGACCCGCGGCCGCGAGTCGATCGCCGATCCCCAGGCCGCCGCCCAGATCGCCTTGCTCGAGCGCAATTGCGCCGAGTTCGGCATCGAGTACCTGCCGCTGCTTGGCGAGACGCAGGGCATCGTCCACGTCATCGGGCCGGAGCAGGGCTTTACGCTGCCCGGCGTCACACTGGTCTGCGGGGACAGCCACAGCTCGACCCATGGCGCCTTCGGTGCGCTGGCCTTCGGCATCGGCGCCAGCGAGTGCGGCATCGTCATGGCGACGCAGACGCTGTGGCAGACGCGCGCCAAGACGATGCGCGTGACCTTCGAGGGTGCGCTGCGCCCCGGCGTCTCGGCCAAGGACATGGCACTCGCGCTGATCGGGCGCATCGGCGCATCGGGCGCGATCGGCCATGCCATCGAATATGCCGGCGAGGCGGTCACCGCGCTGTCGATGGAAGGGCGCATGACGCTGTGCAACATGGCGATCGAGGCCGGATCGCGCACCGGACTGGTCGCGCCCGATGACGTGACCTTCGCTTACCTGCAGGGCCGCCCGCGTGCACCCGAGGGCGCGATGTGGGACGCGGCCCTTGCCTATTGGCAAACGCTGCCATCCGATGCCGACGCCCGTTTCGACCGCGAGATCCGCATCCGCGCCGACGAGATCGCCCCCCAGGTGACCTTCGGCACCAGCCCCGACCAGGTCATCGCCATCGACGCCGCGATCCCGGCGGGGGATGCCCGGCTCGACCGCGCGCTGGGCTACATGGGGCTGGCCGCCGGCGCCGGTATCGCCGGCCTGGCGATCGACCATGCCTTCATCGGCAGTTGCACCAATGGCCGGATCGAGGATCTGCGCAGTGCCGCCGCGGTGGTGAAGGGCCGCCATGTCGCCCAGGGCGTGCGCGCGCTGGTCGTGCCGGGATCGGGCCCGGTCAAGCGGCAGGCCGAAGCCGAGGGCCTCGACCGGATCTTCGTCGACGCCGGGTTCGAATGGCGCGAGCCGGGCTGCTCGCTGTGCGTTGCCATGAACAACGACCGCCTGCCCGAAGGCAGCCGCTGCGCCTCGACCTCCAATCGCAATTTCGAGGGCCGACAGGGCGCGGGCGCACGCACCCACCTGATGAGCCCGGCAATGGTCGCCGCCGCCGCGGTCGCCGGCCGCATCGTCGATGTCCGGGAGATGGGCCGATGACCCCGCTGATCCGCGTCGAGGGCGCCGCGCTGTCGCTGCCCCAGGCCGACGTCGACACCGACGTGATCTATCCCGCCCGCTTCCTGCTCATCACCGAGCGCGACGGGCTGGGCCGCTATGCGTTCCACGACTGGCGCGAGCCCCCCGGCTTCCCGCTCGCCCCCGAGGTGACCACGGCGCCGCCGATCCTGGTGGCCGGGCCGAACTTCGGCTGCGGGTCCAGTCGCGAGCAGGCGCCCTGGGCGCTCGATGGCCTGGGCATCCGGGTGGTGATCGCATCGAGCTTTGGCGAGATCTTCTACTCCAACTGCTTCAAGAACGGCATGCTGCCGGTCCGCCTCGACGAGGCGATCGTCGCCGGGCTTCACCCGCGCGCCGATGCCGGCGAGCGGTTTGCGGTCGACCTCGAGACGCAGACGCTGACGGTCGGCGGGGATGCCCCCCTGCCCTTCGCCGTCGCGCCGCACCAGCGCGAGGCCCTGCTCAACGGATGGAGCGAGATCGCCCGCATCGAGGCCCTGCACGCGCAGGCCATCGACACCTTCGAAACGGCGCAACGCAGCGCCGCCCCCTGGCTCTGGCAAGGATCCCCCCGATGACCGATACCCGTCTGCGCGACAAGCTCGCCACCAAGCAGTTCTTCGCCGTGCCCGGCGTGCAGGACATGATTGCTGCCACCGTCGCCGATCGCGTCGGCTTCGACATCGTCTATGGCACCGGCTACTGGCTGACCGCCTCGGCCTATGGCCTGCCCGATGCCGGCATCGTCGGCTATTCGCAGATGGTCGACCGCATGGCGACCGTGAAGCGCACGTCCAAGGCGGCTCTGATCGCCGACGCCGACACCGGCTATGGCGGCCTGCTCAACGTCCACCACACCGTACGCGGCTACGAGGCGGTCGGCGTTTCGGCGATCCAGCTCGAAGACCAGGAATTCCCCAAGAAGTGCGGCCACACGCCGTACAAGCGCGTGATCGCGGCGCAGGACATGGCCGACAAGATCAAGGTCGCGGTCGAGGCGCGCGAGAGCATGCTGGTCATCGCCCGCACCGATGCCCGCCAGTCCGAAGGCCTCGACGGCACGCTGCGCCGGCTCGATGCCTATGCCAAGGCCGGTGCCGACATCCTCTTCCCCGAAGCTCTGCAGAGCGAGGAGGAAATGCGCAAGGTCTGCGAGACCTTCGACCTGCCGGTTCTCGTCAACATCGCCAATGGCGGCCTGACCCCGCCGCTGAACGCCAGCGTGCTCGCCGAGATCGGCTTCGCCTTCGGCATCTACCCCTCGCTGACCAGCCTGGTCGCCGCGTCCGCCATGGAGCAGGCGCTGATCCAGCTGCGCGACCATGGCGTGGGCGAGCCCAGCGAACCGCCGGTGTTCGATTTCCGCACGTTCTGCTCGATGATCGGGTTCGAGGACGTCTGGGCGTTCGATCGCAAGTGGGGGCAGGCCGACTGATGCGCATCACGGCCGCCCTGCTGGAACAATCGGGCGGCCACGCGCTGCCTTATGCCCAGACCACGCCGCTCCAGCTCGCCGAGCTGGAGCTGGACCCGCCGCTGCCCGGCGAATTGCTGATCCGCATCGATGCCGCCGGCCTGTGCCATAGCGACCTGTCGGTGGTGAACGGCGACCGCGCCCGCCCCATGCCGATGGCGCTGGGCCACGAGGCGACGGGCATCGTCGAGGCACTCGGCAGTGCCGACGATGCCGATTTCGCGGTGGGCGACCGCGTGATCCTCGCGTTCCTGCCGGCTTGCGGCGAATGCGCACGCTGCCGGGCGGGCGAACCCTACATGTGCAGCGCGGGCGCTGCGGCCAATGGCGAGGGGCGGCTGCTCAACGGCGGGCGACGCCTGCACCACGACGGCTGCGACGTGCATCACCACCTCGGCATTTCCGCTTTCGCCACGCATGCGGTGGTCGACCGACGCTCGGCGGTGAAGGTCGAGCGCGACCTTCCGCCCGAGATCGCGGCGCTGTTCGGCTGTGCGGTTCTTACCGGCGCGGGCGCGGTGTTCAACTCGGCCGCGGTCCGGCCCGGCGAGACGGTGCTGATCTACGGCCTCGGCGGCGTCGGGCTGTCCGCCCTGCTCGCGGCACGGGCGATCGGGGTGTCCACGCTCGTCGCGGTCGACCCTTCGGCCGAAAAGCGCGCGATCGCCGAATCGCTCGGTGCTACCGCGCTCGCCCCCGATGCGGCGGACGCGGCGCTGCCCGCGCTGTTCCCCGGCGGCGGCGCCGATGTCGTGGTCGAGACGGTCGGCCGCGCCGCGGTGCTGACCGCCGCTTACCAGGCCGCACGCCGCGGGGGCCGGGTCTGCACGGTCGGCCTGCCCAACCCGGCCGAGCGCTTCGACATTCCCGCGATCTCGCTGGTGGCCGACGGAAAAACACTCATCGGTAGCTACATGGGATCGGCCGTGCCCGCGCGCGACATTCCCCGTTATATCGCCCTGTGGAAGGAAGGACGGATGCCGGTGGAAAAACTTCTGACGTCGATCAACGATTTGGGCGAGATCAACAGGCTCATGGACGAACTGGCGCAGGGGCGCGCCATCCGCCAGGTGATGCGGCCATGACGATGCGGCGTGGCTACGCCGACGGCCCGTTCGGCCAGGTGCATTACCAGGCGGCGCCCGAGGGGCGCCCGCTGGTCCTGCTGCACCAGGCGATCATGCAATCGGCGCAGTTCGATGCGGTGTTCGCGCCGTTGATCGCCCGTGGCCTGCGCCCGGTCGCAATCGACATGCCCGGCTTCGGCATGTCCGACGCGCCGCCCCACGAGCCGACCATCGCCGACTATGCCAGTGCGGTAATGCCGGTCCTCGACGCGCTGGGCATCGACGACGCCGTGTTCGCGGGACACCACACCGGGGCGCTGGTGGCGACCGAATGCGCCCTGGCGCATCCGGAGCGCGTCACCGCCGTGGTGCTCGCCGGCCCGATGATCATTACCGAGGATGAGCGGCAGGCCGGCTTCGACCAGCTGGTCAGCAAGGAACGGGCTTTCGTCGCCAAGCCCGGCGGCGCGCATTTCCCGCAGATCGCCGCGATCCGCGAAATGCTCGCCGAGGGGACGATCGGGCCCGATCGCATCAGCGAGTATGTGATCCAGGCCATGCAGGCCTATCACCGCGGCGCCTATCACTATGGCCACAACGCGGCCTTTACGTATCGGCACGAGCCGCGCATGTGCGCGCTGCGCCAGCCGACGCTGCTGCTGACCAACACCGGCGACATGACGCACCCCTATGCGCTTGCCGCGCGCGCGCTGCGCCCGGACTTCGCCTGGGCCGAGATCGCAGGTGGGGGCATCGACATCTGCGACCAGGAACCACAGGCCTGGGCCGATGCGATCGCGGACTTCATCGACGGTTTGCCCCCACGCCCCTGACAGGGAGCTGGCGGGCCTGACAGGAAAAGGGCGGGGAAGCATCGTGCTTCCCCGCCCTTTTTTCAGCCCAGCTGGCCCGGAATGTGGCTCTCGTGGTTGGCGAGATACCATTCCGCGATTTCCTCGCGCGTCGCCCACCAGACGCCCGGCAGCGACTTGGCGTGCTCGATGAACTCGCGCAGCGCGCGGATGCGATGCGCGCGGCCCGAGACGTGCGGGTGCAGGCCCAGGTTCATGATGCGGCCGGTCTTCTCGCCCTCGGCGTAAAGCACGTCGAGTTCCTCGATCAGCACGTCGCGATATTCGTCGGTCGTGTAGTTCTTGCGGGTGATGAAGGTGAAGTCGTTGATCTCGTTCGAGTACGGCACCGAGACGATCGGACCGTTCGGGGTCCGCAGCAGATACGGCTGATCGTCGTTCATGATGTCGCAGTAGAACGTGCAGCCCTGCTCGGCGAGGATATCGGCGGTCTGCATCGTGCCGCGCAGCGACGAGGACAGCCAGCCCTTCGATCTGCGCCCGGTGAACTTTTCGAACTGGGCCAGCGTGCGCAGGACGATCTCGCGCTCCTTGGCCGGGTCGTTGGCGAAGTTGGTCAGCAGCTCGCCCTGCTCCCAGTTGTGCGTGAGCAGCTCCCAGCCGCGCTCGAGCACCGCGTCGGTCATTTCCTTGCGACGTTCGAAGGTGACGGCATTGGTCGTGCAGCTGGCCTTCACGCCCAGTTCGTCGAACAGGTCGATCAGCCGCCACAGGCCGACGCGCTGGCCGTATTCGCGCCAGGTATAGTTGGGAAAGTCGGGAGTGTTGCCGGGCAGGATGTCGGGCAGGATCGACGGGCCGCCGGCGTAATAGGGCTTGTCGGTATCCTTGACGAGGTCCCAGGTCTCGAGGTTGAACGTCAGGATCAGCGCGACCCGGGCGCCGTTGGGCCATTTGAGAGGATTGCGCTTGGGCAGCGGGACGTAATCGTATTCCATCGAGGCGACTCCGGCTGGATGCATTTTCCGTCGGTCATGGCAGGGATGACGCTCTTGCACCGCCCGCTGCCATGAAGTGCGCCAACACTGCAAAGCCGCCGCGCGCGCGAACATGGCGCTGCCCCGCCTGCCCGACTGTCGGACAGTTCCGCCCCGGTGTACGGCGTTTGCCCTGGGAGGCAATATCATCCGGCCATGACGACACCCGGTCCGACCGCCGCCCCGCCCCGCAGTCTGCGCGGCCGCATTGCCTATCGCGACGCGGATGGCGAGAACGTCGGCCACGAGCATTTCGAACTGGTTGGCCACGAAGGTGGCCACCTGCTGCGCGCGCTGTGCCGCATCGACGAGGCCGACCTGCTGCGCGACGTGTCGCTGTCGATGGATCACGCCTGGCTGCCGGAAGAAGGCTATTGCCGGATCCTGCGCGGAGGCCGTGCCGAGGCCGCCTTGTGGTTTCGTGTCGCACCGGGCGGCGTGACCATCGATGCCAGCATCCGGGGCACTCCGCTGGCGCAGCAGTTCATCGCCACGCAGCAGCGCCTGCCCTATCTCGGGCTTCATCCGCTGCAGGGCGATGCGCTCATCGTCGAGCAGCGCGGCACGGCGGCACCGGGCCAGTTCCTGCCGATCGAGACCGTGACCAACTCGATCTCGCCCAACGGCGATGAAGCGACCGCGGGCGCGCACCTGTTCATCGACGCCGCCTATATCGGCGAGGAGACGATCGAGGTCACCGCCGGCCGGTTCGCCGCGCGTCGCTATGCCCTGCGCTGGCGGGAGGACTGGCCGCCGGCGGACTTGTGGGTCCGGCAGGAGGACAACCTGTTCCTGCTGATGCGCTGGTCGATGATCCCCACCTGGTACGAACTCACGCACTGGACCGACGAAAGGCCGACCGCATGACCGAACGCCCCGTTTCCTCGCTCATCCGCGGCACGATCTTCGTGCGCGACCTGCCGCGCGCCACGGCATTCTATGCCGCGCTGGGCTTCACCGAGATCTATTACGAAGGCGTGCTGACCGACCCTTCGGCCTCGACCATTATCGGCTTTGCCGACCATGGTCCGCTCACCGTGCGGATCGTCAAGAGCGGCGGGCCGAACTACGGCATGATCGGGCTGTTCCTGATCGACCCGGCGCTGACGCCCGAGGTCGTGCCGATGGCGACCGGCCCTGCCCGCATCGGCGAAGTCGCGCTGGTGTTCTATGTACGTGACATGGATCACGCCCTGTCGGCCCTGCGCGCCGCCGGCGCCACCTGGTCGCCCGAGCCGGAAGTGTTCCGCATGCCGCACCGGGCCCAGCGCGAGGTGTGCATGCGCGACCCCGATGGCGTCCTGCTCAACCTGGTCGAGAACGATCCGGCCGAGCAGGAGCTGACCGGGCGGGAGGGAGCCTGACGCCCCTCCCGGCCCGGCAATCTCAGAGCCCGAGGTTGCCTGGCGAGGCCAGGCCCTTGGGATCGAGCTGCTGCTTGATGGTGCGCACGAGCTGCAAAGCCTCCGGCTCCAGCCGGTCGGCATAGGGATAGGCGCGGCCAATCTGGAAATGCACCGCCCCGTGGGCCACGAGAAGATCGACGAGGTCCTGCTTCAACTGTGTGGCGAAAGCCCGCGCCTCGGGGTTCTCGGCATGCTTGGGCAGGTTCGCGAGGTAATCCGCCGGGACCGCCGCCGTATGATAGGCGGTGATCGCATCGGGCCAGTAGATCGCGATCTCGTAGAGGAAGCCACCCGAGCCGATCGCGCCGAACATCGTCCCGCACCACACGCCGAGGCGCTTCATGTCCGCGGCACGGGCATCGAGCAGCGCGACGTAGGCGCGGTGGAAGTCCTTCGTCGCCGAATGCGGCAGGTTGCCGTGCAGCGGCACCCAGCGCTCACCGGCCGGGCCCAGCGTGTTGTAGAGCGGCGCGAAGGGCATGCCGCGCACCACCGCCGGAACCGTGGCGGCGATCTCGCGGCCGAGGTCCTGGTTGATTTCGCGAATGCGGTGCAGCCGCGCGCGCACCTCGGCATCGTCGAAGCCCTCGACGATGTAGTGCGTCATGTACTTCGCGGCGGCGATCTGGCGGCGTGCACTGACCCCGGCCTTGACCACTTGCTGCACGCCCGACAGGAGCGAAGGCGAGCTGCGCAGGATCGAGAGCGCCATGCCCAGCGTTGCGCCCGCGCGTTCCTGCCGCGCGATCTGGCCCTGCGACAGCGCCGCGTCGAGCGCGAAGTGCGTATCCTCGATCCGCTCGCGCGCAATCAGGCGCATCGAGTCGTGCATCGCCTCGAAGCTGTCGAAGGCGAAGGAGATCGGGCGGTGATGCGGGCGGCGCGCAAGCACCGGCAGCGTGATCCGCGCCTTGACGCCGAGCGTGCCGCAGTCGCCGGTGAACAGGCCGGTGAGATCGGGCCCGTAGTGGCGCATGAACGGCATGGCGCCCGCGGCCGCTGGCCCGGTGCGCAGCAAGGAGCCATCGGCGGTGACGATATCCATCGACAGCACGCTGTCCGCCGAAATGCCGTAGAGCGCCGAGCCGTGGCTGATCGTGTTCTGCGACATCGAGCCGCCGATGGTCGCGGCCAGCCCCGAGAACGGCCCCCAGAACGGGGTGCGCAGGTCACGGGCCGCCAGCGCCTCGCGCAGGTTCGCCCAGGTGACGCCCGCCTCGACCGTGACATGGCCGTTTTCGACGTCGATGGCGAGGATGCGGTTCAGGCTGCCCATGTCGATGAGCAGCTGCCCCTCGTCACGGCTGCTGTAGCCATCGGTATAGGACGCGCCGCCGCCGCGGGTGGTGAAAGCCACGCCCTCGGCATTGGCGAGCGCGACGACCTGCTGCAGCTGCTCCACCGCCTGCGGGCGCACCACCGCGATGGGCATCTCCGCGGCGCGGAACACGTCGGTCGCCAGCGCGACAACCGCCTCGCCGGTGATGACATTGGCCGGCCCGACGATCGCCGCCATGCGGCCGGCAAGACCTACGTTGTCCATGACCGCGACGCTCATCCCTTTGCGATGTCCGCGATGACCTGGCTGTAGCCCTCGCTGGTCTCCTGCGCCTCGGCCTCGGCGGCCTCCTTGCGCATGAGATAGAACAGGCGATCGAGCATGGCCTGGCGGCGCGCCTCGCGCGCCTCGAGCGCGTCTTGGTCGAGGGTGATGGTCTTCATGCCACCGGCAAGGTCGAGGCCCTTTTCGGCCGCGACCCGCTGCATGAGATCGACCTGGTCAGCAAGGACCGACACTTCGCCGGCCAGCACCATGATCATCGACATCATCTGGTCGAGGCCGGGGGTATCGTAGAAGCTCGGGCGCTTGCCCTTGGCGCTGCGCAGCATCGGCGCGATTTCATCGGTCATGTGGGGATCCTCAATCCTGCTTCTGCGCGATCAGCACTTCCCAGCCGCCACCGGGGGCAAATTCGCCGGCGACGAAGTCGCGCTCGGCCACGGATTCCGAGGCCTCCGCGCTGTAGCCGGCCGCCTCGCTCTGCGCGAACATCATCACGGCCATCGGTGCGGTGTCGAACCGGATGGTCTCGGCCGGGAAGCCCGCGTCGCGCGCCAGCTTGACCTGGTCGAGTTCGCGCATCGCGCCCCAGAACGGCTCGTTGTTGTAGTAGGTCTCGTTGTCGAGGATGAACTGCGTGAACGGGTCCATCAGGTCGAACGGCGGCAGGTCGGCGTGGATCATGTAGCCGCCGGGTGCGAGCAGGCGGTGGCATTCGCGGAAGATCTGCGGCATCGCCTTGCCCGAGGTTTCGTGCAGCAGGATGTGGCTGACCACGAGGTCGAAGTGCCCGTCGGGGAAATCCACCTTCTCGGCATTCATCTGCGCGAAGTTGACATCGAGGCCCATCGCCCCGGCGCGCGCGTGGGCAAAGCGCACCATCGGGCCGCCGACGTCCACGCCCCAGACTTCGGCCTCGGGGAACAGCTCCTTGTAAGGCAGCGTCGAGTGGCCGACGGTGCAGCCCAGATCGAGGATGCGCTTGGGCGAAAAGCCCTTGAGGCGCGCCTTGATGTAGTGGCAGACCGAGCGGCCCATGTCATCGTTGTCGGGGCCGGTGTAGCCCATCGCGTAGAGGAACACGCCGCGGTCGTAGAGCGCGCCGAGGCGCAGGTCATCATGGCCGGGCCGGCCGACGTAGCCGCCGGGCATGCAGTGGATGTCGAGCGAGGAGACATAGCGCGGGACCTCGAAGCCCTCCGCGATGCGCAGCTCGCCGGCGTTGGCGGCCGTGGCCGCCGCCGTGCGCTCGATCAGCGCGTCGCCCTCGCGGTCGATGCTGTCGATCACGCTGTCCCAGAGCAGCTCCTGGCTGATCCGGTTCACCGCGGCATAGTGCTGGAAATAGGTGTCGGGGACCATGGCCTTGCGGATGTCGTGCCGGTCGGCGGGCGCGCGCCCGGCTTCCTTCTCGAAGCGCTTGGCCGCGCGCGTGCGATAGACCGGGCCAAGGCCGGGCAGGATGCCCTGCTGGATGAAGTGCTTGAGGCTCTTCACGAACTCCTGGCGGGCCGCCTCCTCGGGCGTCGCTTCGGGCAACACACCGTGGTCGGCTTGTTGAAACGTGTTGAGCATCTGTCGTTCTCCGAAAGCCGTGTGACCCGGCGAATTCTGGTCTGGGCCGACGCTAGATGCAACGCCATGGCGTGGTCAGCATCGCGCCCGGTTTATCCGACAGTCGGTGATACTGCCGTCGATCGGTGTCGTGGCGCTCAGCGCCCGCCGAGCACGTCGAGGGTGATGCCGGTGATGTAGCTCGCCTCGTCCGATGCGAGGAACAGCACCGCATCGGCCACCTCGCGCGGCGTGCCCAGCCGGCCTAGCGGCGTCAGGCGCGTGGGCGAGAGCACCATGCCGTCGGCGTCCATCTGCTTGAGGTACGGCCCGGCCAGTTCTGTATCGATCGGACCGGGGGCGACAGCGTTGACGTTGATGCCGTGCTCGGCCAGTTCGATCGCCATGTCGCGGATGAAACCGTGTACCCCGGCCTTCGCGGTCGAGTAGGCGCAGGCGCCGCGGTAGTACGAGTTCCACACCGTCCCCTCGCGCGCACCCGACGACATGCAGATGATGCGCCCGTAGCCCCGCTCCATCATCGGGCGAACCGCCGCGCGGGTGAACAGGAACATCGAGCGCAGGTTGACGCGCATGACCATGTCCCAGTCCTCGACCGAAAGCTCCCAGATCCGGCCGGCCTTCCCGACACCCACGTTGTTGACCAGCACGTCGACCGGCCCGAAGCGCTCGCGCGCCGCGGCCATGGCGCGGTCGACATCGGCTTCCTCGGTCGCATCGGCCACGACCCCGATCGCCGCGCCGCCGGCATCGGTGATCGTGCGCACCGCTTCGTCGAGCCCGGCTGCGTCGATGTCGGTCAGCACGACCCGGGCGCCCTCTTCCGCCAGCCGGATCGCCACGGCCTTGCCGATGCCCTTGGCCGCGCCGGTGACGAGGGCGGTCCGCTGATCCAATCTTGCCATTCTGCGCGTCCTTACTTGCGGGTCAGTTGTACCGGGCCATGGTCGGCCAGCCGATCGTCCAGCCGCTGCCGCGCCTCGCCATCGACTGCGGGATGGAAGGCGGCGATGAACGCGAGGCTGAGATCGACCATGTCGCCCAGTCGCTCGAGCTGGGGCGGAACCGCACGGCCGGGCTCACAGATCGCGTTGCCGAAATAATGGTCCACACCCTCGAGGAAGGCGAGGTAGCGATCGCCGTCGGCTGGGGCCTGGAGATGCGCGTCGAGATGGACGCGCCAGCCCTCGTCCATCTCGGGCCAACCGGGCATCAGGTCCGCATCCCCGGTCTGGACCAGGGTCGGAACCGTGGTCCCGGCATAGCCCTCGGCTTCCATGAACTCGGCGATGATCGGGGGCGGCGACCAGGCGACGACGCACCGCGCGCGCGGGTCGTGCAGTGGCCCCGTCATGCCGTCGAGCAACCTGCCATGCGCGCCGCCCAGCACCAGCGCGATCAGCGCGCCATAGCTGTGCCCGGCGGCGACATAGGGGCCGTCGACGAGGCTCGCAAGGGCGTGCATGTCCTCGATCCGGCAGCCCCAGGTCGCAAGACCGGGAAAGTCCTCGCGCAAGGGATGGCTGCGCGAGTCGACATGCAGCGGTGCCAAGACATCGTAGCCCGCCTGCTGCCAAGGAGTGATGATCCGCAGGTACGCGCCGGGCTCGCTTTCGAAGCCATGCGAGAAGGCGATGGTGCCGCGGCGCGGCGTACTTGCGGGAAAGACCTCGATGACCGCCTCGCGACCGCTGGCCAGCGCCACGGTATGTACGAGCGGCCCGGCGTGGGTCTTACCTGGGGCAGCGGGATCGGACGGCATGGGCGGCCTTTGAAACGAGGAACCGGCACCCCTTGCGAGGGTGCCGGTCCGTGAGTGCAGCGTCTGGCTCAGTACTTGAAGCGGAAACCGCCCATGACCGTGCGCGGCTCCATCGGCAGCTTGTACCCGAACACGCCGGGGATGAAGTCGAAGCCGGTGAAGTAGTCTTTGGAATTCAGCACGTTCTTCGACTGCACGTAGAGCTCCACGCGGCCGCCGTCGATCTTGTAGGTGACCGAGGCATTGGCGCGGCCGATCGGGCCCATCAGGCTGTACGGCGACAGCGACACGGTGGTGAAGAACTTGCTGCGATAGCTGAAGTCGCCCGCCATCACGAGTTCGTCATCACCGATCGGCACGGTGTAGTTGCCACCGACCTGGTACTGCCAGCGCGACAGGAGCGGCAGGCGATAGGCACCGCTCTGGGCCGCCTGGGTCGACGGGTCGAGCTCGGCATACTTGTCGTGCGTGTACGTCAGGCTGCCGAACAGCGACAGATTGCGCACCGGCTTGAGCGTCAGTTCGCTTTCCACGCCCCAGACCCGCGCCTTGGCGGCGTTCTGGAAGATGAACGAACCGCCACCGGCGTCAGCCAGCGTCTGCAGGTCGCTCAGCGTCTCGTAATAGGCCGCGACGTTGAGCTGGGCCTTGCGGTCGAAAGCCTGGGCCTTGAGGCCGGCCTCGTAGGACCACGCCGTCTCGGGACGATAGGAACTGCCGAAGATCGACGGGTTGGCGACCACCAGCGAGTTGAAGCCGCCGGCGCGATAGCCCTTCGAGATCGTGGCGTAGATCATCGTGTCAGGGTTGATGTCGTACTGGATGTTGAAACGCGGGGTCCAGACATGGGCCTTGAAGGCATTGGAGCCGGGCACCAGCAAGGCGTTCGGACCAGCCGCGTTCGGCGTCAGCGAGTCGAACGACTTCTTGTCGTCGCTGTAGCGCAGTCCGACCGACACGGTCAGCGCATCGACGAGCTTGTAGTCGGCCTGGCCATAGAACGCGAGGCTCTTCGACACGGTGGAATAGGTCGAGGGCAGGAACGTCAGGCCGAATGCGGCGAAGTCGTCCTTGATGAACGACTGGTGCGCGTCTTCGTCGTAGTAGAACATGCCCGCGATCCAGTTCAGCCGGCCATCGGCCGCCTTGCCGAGAAGCTGCAGCTCCTCGCTGAACTGGTGCTGCCCGGCGATGCTCTGGCGGTTGAAGCCGGTCACCACCTGGTTCGTGCCGGGCAGCGTGTAGCCGCCCGAGAAGTCGAGGCTGAGCTTGTCGCTGAGATGGCTGTACGCGGTGATCGAGCGCAGCGTCACGGCGCCGAAGTCGTAGCCGAGGCGCAGCGACACGCTGTCCTGGCGGGCGTTGCCGTACTGCTTGCGCGGGGTGTTGGTGTTGTAGAAGTTGCCGAGCAGCGACTCGTTGGTCGCAAGGTTGAGCGGCACGAAATACTGCCCGTCAGTGAGGCTGGCGCCATAGCGGCCGGTCAGCACCGCTTCCAGGCCGGGCACATCGGTGATGCCCACGGCAACCTGCGCGCCGTACTTGTGCCACTTGCCCACGTCGGTCTTGAGCGACTCGTTGTACTGCCAACCCTTGTTGCGCACGTCGTAGAAGCCCGAGGCGGCGATGGCGATGTGCTCGCCCAGCGGCGCGCCGGCGCTGACCTTGGCCTTCACTTCCTCGAAGGTGCCATAGCTGACGTCGGTGTTGACCCATTTCTCGCCGTTGGGCTGGCGGGTGATCAGCTTGACCGCGCCGGTCATCGAGTTGCGGCCATAGAGTGTACCTTGCGGGCCGCGCAGAACTTCGACGCGCACGATGTCGGCGAGGTCGTAGTTCGCCGCCGACAGGCGCGACTGGTACACGTCGTCGATGTACATCGCGACGGGCGATTCCGAGGTGATGCTGCCGCCGTTGACCTCGAGCGCGCCGCGCATGCTGATCGCGATGGCGTTCGGCGAGGCGGTCACCGGGGTGATCTGAAGGCCGGGGGTGCTGGCCGCGATGTCCTGGACCTGCACGACGACGCGCTGCTTGAGCATGTCGTTGGTGATGGCGGTGACCGCGACGGGGGTGTCCTGCAACGACTGTTCGCGGCGCTGCGCCGTGACGAGGATCTCGCCGCCGGTTTCGGGCGCGGCAGGGGCCGCGCCTGGAGCTGCGGCGTCAACCTGCTGGGCTGCGGCTACGTCGGCCCAGGTGCAGGCCGATGCTGCAACCGCTGCCATGAGTAAGGCTCTCATCATCATGATTTCCACCCCTTCGCGTCTTATGTTGTACGCCGTGTGATACGTCCGTCACAAAGCTGACTCCGACGCTGATTAAGGTAAATCGACCATCATGGGTTTGACCGCACAGCGGCGATTCGCCTCGTTTTTTGGGTGAACTTTTTCGCAGCTGCAGCAAACCAGATTATGCGCGGCGGCTGACCCGATCGATGAACGGGCGGGCCACGTCGAGTGCTGGCGCACCGCGCTCGTCTGGCATCATGTGGCCGCAGTTGTCCACGACCTGCAGCACCTTGTCCGGCGTCGCGAGCAGCGCCAGCGCGCGGCGTCCCTCGCGCTCGAGCGGGGTTTCGGGATCGCGATCGGACCAGAGCAGAAGCGTGGGCACATCGATTCGCGCCAGATCGCCGGGCGTGCGGGCGAATTCCTCGGCGGCTTGGGCCGGGTCCGGCAGGACCGCGCCGGGGAACTGGCGATTGTTGAGCTCGCTCCAGCGGCGTGCCAGCGCGTCGGTCACGCGGGACGGATCGGCGAAGTTAGCGCGCAGCACCGCGCCCCAGAACGCGGCGCTGTGCCAGTGCGGGTGATGCGCTTCAGCAGCGATCGCGGCCCGCAAATCTTCGGGCATCGCGTCGTGATCGTGCTCGAGCGGTCCCACCGCGATGTTGTTGAGGATCAGCCCGTCAAGCCGGCCTGCGCGCTCGGCAGCATAGGCGGCGGCCGGGACGCCCGCACTCGACGTGCCAACCAGCACGAAGCGGTCGATCGCCAGCGTATCGGCCAGGGCGTCGATCAGATTCAGCTTGCGCGCCGCGTCATAACGCCCTGTCGCATCGGGCGCAGACAGCCCGAACGCCGGCCAGTCAAACCGTACGACGCGATGGTCGGCCTGCAGGCCACAAGCCCAGTCATCCCACTGCCGCAGCGAGGCATAGGAGCCGTGAAGCAACAGGATCGCCGGCCCTGTGCCTTCATCGACTACATGCAGCACCTGCCCTGCCACCTCGATAAAGCGCGACGACGGCAGGGCATGGCGTGTCCGCAGCTCGGCCTCGGTGGGGAAGCCGCCCGGCGGGGTATCGGTATCATGCGAAGACATGGCCACGCTATGCCCCCGCCCTGGTTGTTTGACCAGCGACCGCCGGCGCGCCTATCCGACCTGCGGACGTTGCGCGGTTCTCCGCCTGATGGCCAAACCCTCGGGGTCGATGGCGTCATCGCGACATTGTCGCGACCGTTCCGACCTTGTGCACCTCGCTTTCCGGAACGACTCCATGACCCAGCCCATTGCGCCTCCCATCCGGATGATCTCCTTCGGCACGCTGTGGCGCTATGGGATAGGCCAGGTTGGCGGCCAGGTCTTCCGCGATGCCCCGGCCACGCTGCTGCCGATCTTCATGTCGACGATGCTGGGCGTGCCGCCGTGGATGTCGGGCCTGGCGGTGATCGTCCCCAAGCTCTGGCTGATCCTGTGCGACCCGTTCGTCGGCGCGATGTCCGACCGGTTCAATGCGCGCTGGGGCCGCACGCCGTTCCTGATCGCGGGGGCCATCATCACCAGCATCGGCTTTGCCGCGATGTTCTTCGTGCCCGTTGCGAAAGACCCGGCGGTGAGCGCCGGCTTGGTAAGCTTCCTGTTCTTCCTCGCCTCGACCGGGTTCAGCGCCTTCTCGGTGCCCTACCTGGCCTTGTCGTCCGAGGTATCCGCCGACGGGCACCAGCGCAGCCGTATGATCGCCGCGCGCATCATTGGCGCCATCGTCGGCGTGATCGCCGGCATCGGGCTTGCCCAGCCGCTGATCGGCCTTTTCGGCGGCGGCATGCACGCCTGGCGCGTCACCACGCTGGTGCTCGCCGCGCTGTGCCTCGTCACCATGCTGACGACGGCGGCGACCATGCACGGCCGCGCCGATTGCGCGACGGCGGCAACGCCCGGCGAAGGCATGTTCCGCAACATCCTCCACGCCCTGCGCGAGCCCGATTTCCGCTGGCTGACCCTGACCTACCTGCTGCAGTGCATCTCGCAGGGGTGCAGCTTCACCGTGGTGAGCTTCGTCTTCATCCTGTGCGTGGGCAACGTGAACCTCATCCTGCCGTTCGTGCTGATGATGTCGCTCGGCAGCCTGCTCAGCCAGCCACTCTGGCTTGCGCTGGCCAAGCGCTGGGGCAATCCCGCGTGCTTCCTGATCAGCAACCTCGGCTACATCCTGCTCAGCATCACCGCGTTCTGGATCACGCCGGGTGACGACGTGCTGCTGCGCCTGCCGTTCGGCGAGGCGATCTCGACCCAGCAGGCGATCGTCCTCGTCCGAGCCCTGCCATTGGCGATCTTCAACAGCGGCTTCCTGCTGTTCACGCTCTCGATGTTCACCGACACGGTCAACGGCGCCAAGGTGCGCAGCAACAACCAGCTCAACGAGGGTGTCTTCTCGGGCATCTTCACCGCCACCGAGAAACTGTCCTTCGCGATCGCGCCGCTGCTGTCGGGCATCGTAATGAGCGCCAGCGGTTTTTCCGCCTCGACCGGCGGCATCCAAGCCCAGAGTGCGTCGGCGCTCACCGGCATCCTCGCGACGTACTCGCTGATCCCGGCAGGCATCATGGCGCTCAGCCTGCTGACCTTCCGCCAGTATCGCGCCGCGACCGACAGGCGCACCGCCGCGCATTGATAGAAATGCCCGCCGGGCGCTATCCCGGCGGGCAGCCTGCACATTGAAGCATTCAACGGACGACGACAGCAGTCGCGTGCTTGCCGACCTGGCCCTTCGACCAGCTCAGGGCGACCGAGGGCAGGGACAACCATACCCCCGTCGTTCGTGCTGAGCCGGTCGAAGCACCATGCCCAGCGCTCGCCCGCCTCTGCCTTTGCCTGGCGAGCGCGCAAACGCACCGGGCTACGGCAGCGTCACCGATGCCTGCAAACCGTCATGGATCTTCTCTAGGGAAGTTATGGCTTTGCCCGGCCATCTCGGGTTTTTTCCGGATCAGCCTCTATGGGCTGATGGTGCGGTCGAGAAGACTCGAACTTCCACGGGCTTTCGCCCACAACGACCTCAACGTTGCGCGTCTACCAATTCCGCCACGACCGCATATCGTTCCGGGAAAGCGTCTGGCGCCGTCCCGTCGGGGTAGGAGCGCGCCACTAGCAGAGGGTTATGGGGGCTGCAACAGGCGACGCGATTTTTTTATCCCCAGGCCGATACGGCGATGTCTTCAGCCCGGCACCTTCTGCCGTTCAGTCCGGCTTCCAGCCGATTTCCGCCGATTTTGCGCTGCGAGGCACGTCGGTGACGGCCTCGTTCACGGTCACGCTTTCACCCGGACGCAGCTTTTCGCGCGGCGGGGCGACGTCCCAGGTGTAGACGATGCGGTTCTTGGCATCGCGCAGCACGATGAGGATCGGCGGCACTTCGCGCAGTTCCTTGCCGACGTTCGTCACCGTGCCACTGGCCCCGAAATATTCGGTGCCGTTGGGCAGCGTGCGGCGATCCTGCCGGGCAGGCGGGAAGGAGAGCACGAGGTCGGGACGCGTGCTGCCGAAGGTCGGGCGGCTGACCGGCAGCCAGTCAGGCAGGCCCAGCCACGAGACGAGCCCGATGAGCAGCGCGACCGCCACGGCAAAGGTGATGCCCGCCGCAGTCCACAGCCGGGCCGGGTTACGACGCGGGCGGAACGGGGGCTCGTGCTCGAAACTCGAAACGGGCGAGACGAATTCGGTGACCGGCTCGCGCGGGGCAGGACGCTGGGCCGCGGGTTGCGGCGCAACGGGGGCCTCGCTCGCCGCGGCCGTGCCGCGGACCGGCAACGCGCGGGCGGACATGGCTGCCATGTCGGGCGTCGCCGCCGGAGGCACTGACGCGCCGCTGGTCCGGGTTGCCGACGCAGGCGTCATCAGGTCGGCCGGAGCGGGGGCATTGTCAGGCGCAGGGGCCGCCGGGGCGGGTGCGGGATCGACCTGGCCCGCAGGTGCCGCAGCCTGCGCCGCCGGGGCGGCTGCAGGCGGGGCATCAGACGATGGACGTGGCGGAAGTTCCGGGCCGGCCTGGAACCAGCTGTGCCGGCACTGGGCACAGCGGACGGTGCGGCCGTCCACACCGATCGCGCTGTCGGGAACGACATAGCGCGTCGCACAGGCGGGACAGGCGATTATCATGACGCCCGTCTAAGCATGGCGCGCAGGGCCGAAACAATAGGGTCAAGGGGTGCAAAACGCCGTTACGCCCTTTTTTCCACATGCATTGCTGCGTATAGCCGTTGTTGCAGAGCCGGCACCGCTGCATGGCGCTGGCAAACCCCAAGGGAACCGTCCTTCCGTCCATGAACCAGCCTGCTGCCGAGATTGTCCAGTTCGACAATGTCGGGCTGCGTTATGGCGCCGGGCGGGAGGTTCTGGCGGACGTGTCGTTCACGCTCTATCCGGGCTGCTTCTACTTCCTCACCGGGGCGAGCGGCGCGGGCAAGACCAGCCTGCTCAAGCTGCTGTACCTCGCGCAGCGCCCCTCGCGCGGGCTGATCCGCATGTTCGGCACTGACGCGATCACGCTCCCGCGTGAACGGCTTCCCGGCTTTCGCCGCCGGATCGGGGTCGTTTTCCAGGATTTCCGGCTCGTGCCGCACCTTTCGGCGTGGGACAACGTGGCGCTGCCGCTGCGCGTCGCCGGCCAGGCCGAGCAGGACATCGCCAAGCCGGTGTCGGACATGCTCGAATGGGTGGGCCTGGGCGACCGGTTCGATGCCCGCCCCGCGACGCTGTCGGGCGGGGAACAGCAGCGCGTGGCGATCGCGCGTGCGGTGATCGCGCGGCCCGACGTGCTCGTGGCGGACGAGCCGACCGGCAACGTCGATCCCGACATGGCGATCAAGCTGCTGCGCCTGTTCGAAAGCCTCAACCGGCTCGGCACCACGGTCGTCGTCGCCACGCACGATCTGCACCTCATCCGCAAGGTTCCGGATTCGCTGATCATGCGGCTCGACAAGGGCAAGCTGGCCGACCCGACCGGTGCGCTGCGCTATCCGCCGCGGCGCCAGCGGCAGGACGCGGCCGCGGCGCTCGACGCGGCAGACCTGCCATGAAACAGCTGGCGGCCACCCTGCCCCGGCGCCTGCGCGCGCTCGGCGGAGAAGGCGAATCGCGCCTCCTGCCCGAGGCGCGCCTGTCGGGACCAATGCCCTGGGTCATCGCCATCATGATCGCGCTGACGGTGGTCGCCGCGGCAAGCGCGCTGGCGCTGCGTCATGCAGCGGCCGCCGCCAGCGCCGATCTCGAGGGCGGCGTCACGGTGCAGATCGTCTCGGCCGCGCCCGCCGAACGCCAGCGCCAGAGCCGAACCGCACTCGACGTGCTGCGCCGGGCGCCCGGCGTCCTTCACGTCGAGGCGGTGCCGCAGGACCAGCTCAATGCGCTGGTCGAACCCTGGCTGGGGACGCGCACCGGCGACGATCTCGATGCCCTGCCGATCCCGGCGCTGATCGATGTACGGCTGCGCGCAGCGGCCACGCCTGCGGCCCTCGACGCGCTGCGGACAGCACTCGCGAAGCACGCCCCTGCGGCGCACGTCGATGCGCAGTCGAGCTGGCTCGCCCCCGTATTCCGCGCGATCGGCGCGCTGCAGTGGGCCGCCGGCGGCCTGATCGCGCTCTTCGCCTTCGCCACGGCCTCGGCCGTGCTGCTGGCGGCGCGCAATGCGCTGGGCATTCACCGCGAGACGATCGAGGTGGTGCACATGCTCGGCGCCACCGACCTGCAGATTGCCCGCGTGTTCCAGCGCTCCATGGCGACCGATGCAGCGATGGGCGGGCTTGTCGGGCTTCTCGCCGGCGTCGTCACCACGCTGGGCCTGGGGCGCCAGTTCTCGGCACTCGGATCGGGCATGGTCGCGCAAGGCTCGCTGGCCTGGACCGACTGGATGGTGCTGGTCGCGATTCCGATCGCCGGGGTGCTGCTGGTGATGGTCACGGCCCGACTGACCGTGCTTGCCGCCTTGCGGCGCATGCTATGAAGCGCCCACCGATGAGCCAGCCGTCATGAGAAAACCGCCCGGCCTGTTCCGTCGCATCGCTGCGACCGTGCTGCTCGCCTGGATGCTGGGCTTCCTGTGGTTCGCCTGGTTCCTGCCGCAGCCTGCGCCTGCGGGCACGCGCACCGACGGCGTCGTAGTGCTGACTGGCGGCGGAGGGAGAATACCGCGTGCGCTCGACGTGCTGGCCGCAGGCAAAGCCGACCGCCTGCTCGTCAGCGGCGTCGATCGCCAGGTGCGCCCGGCCGAGTTCGCCGCCGAATACAAGGTGTCGCGCCGGGCGCTGGCGTGCTGCATCACGCTCGGCTTCGATTCCGTCGACACCCGCTCCAACGCGCGCGAGGCCACGGCGTGGATCGCGCGCAACCACATCCACAGCGTGCGCCTCGTCACCACCGACTGGCACATGCGCCGCGCGACGTTCGACCTCTGGGTCAGCGCCCCGCGAGGGGTGACGATCGTGCGCGATGCGGTACCCTCGCGGCCGAGCCTGCGCATCCTATTCCTCGAATACAACAAGCTGCTGGCGCGCATGATCGCGTGGCTGGCGGGATGGTGAAGACGATGGCGAAGACCGACCGCCCAGCAAGCATCGGTGACGTGGTGCGCAGCCTCGTCTTCTATGTCGCGTTTTACACCTTCACCGTGGGGCTGCTCCTGGCGCTCGCGGTGGTTCTGGCCGTGGCGCCGCGCGGCGTCTTCGCGATGGTGCAGGCTTGGACGGGCACGCACCGGTGGCTGGTGCGCCATGTCCTGCGCATCCACGTCGAGGTAGAGGGCACCCAGGCCACCGGCCCCGTGCTCTACGCCATCCGCCACGAGAGCTTCTTCGAGGCGATCGACCTGCCGCAGGTGTTCCACCGCCCCTGCATCTTCGCCAAGATGGAGCTGATGCGCATCCCGGTGTGGGGACGCGCGGGCTGGGCCTATGGCCTCATCGGCGTCGAACGCGAAGCCGGAGCCAAGACGCTGCGCTCGATGCTGACCCATGCACGCGCGCGGCTGGCAGACGGACGACCGCTGGCGATCTTCCCCGAAGGCACGCGCGTGCCCTCGGACGCGCGCTATCCGCTGCAATCGGGTTTTGCCGGGCTTTACAAGCTGCTGTCGCTCCCCGTGGTGCCGGTCGCGGTGCACAGCGGGGCGCTCTATCACCGCCGGTGGAAGCGCCGCGGCACGATCCGCTACGTCATCGGCGAGCCGATCCCGGCAGGCCTCCCGCGCGAGGAAATCGAGGCGCGCGTGCTCGACGCCATCGCGCCGCGAAACTGACGCCGCTCATCACTGCCCTCGCGTATTGCCCCCGCCCTACTGCCAGGGCCTGACACCGCCGGGCGCGATCCGCTCGATCATTTCCAGGCGCCGTGCCTGGCGCGTCTCGAGCGACAGCGTCATCAGCGGCTGCGGCTGCTCGACGAACTGGCGCGGCGAGATGCCGAACAGCGCCGTGAACTCGCGGATCAGGTGGCTCTGGTCGTAATAGCGCAGCGCCAGCGTATCAGCCTCCGCCGCGTCCGCGACGCCGCGCAGGTGGCTGGCCATGTCGAGCGCGCGGGCGCGGCGCAGCACCTGCTTGGGCGGAATGCCGAAGTCACGGCGCACGATGCGCTCGAGCCGGCGCTGCGGGATGCCGTTGCGCTCGGCAAATTCCCCCACGGCGATCGACGGGTCGGCCAGCGCCGCCGCCTCGAAGCGCGCGGTGACGGGGTCGATCTCTACCGCGCCGCGCCATGCGATCGCGGCGCGCATCTGCGCCTCCATCGCCAGGCACCAGTCCTCCGGCGTCGCATCGGGTGCGAACTGCGCCATCCATGCCGCTGACGAAAACCCGAGCACCTCGACCGCATCGAAGCGATCGAGATAGTCCGGCACGGCCAGCCCGAACAGCGCATGGCAGGCGCCGGGACGCAGCAAGAGGCCGACGCTGGTGAAACTGCCGGTCACGCCCACCGGCATGCTGCGGCTGTTGGGGCCGAAGAACAGCGCCGCCTCCATCGCGTGCCGCAGGCCGTCACGCGTACCGGCGGTCCACGTGCCGCGCAGCTGGACGCGGATGCACGAGGTGTCGGCGAAAAGCCCGCACTGCAGCGTGTAATCCGCCGGCACGTCCACCTTGGTCACATAGAGCCGGGCCACCCACGGCGCGAGATCGGCCGCCGGCGCGCGGTTGTAGGACAGCGGCTGTCCATCGCGTGTCACGCCCGCCGCCGGCGCGAGCGCCCGGTCCACGGCGGGTTTCATCTGCCGGTTCATCGAAGTTTCAGCCCCCTGAAAACCCGTACTGCTCACGGCAGCTGTCACGAAAATGCGACCCTTTCCCGTCGCATCGTGCCGTGCGTTGATCGCTTTAACCACGTTGCGACGGGAATCGCAATTTGGCCCGTGTGACGGGTTGAACGAGACCGGGGTTGCGGGGGTCCGCGCTCGGCTTGACCCGCCCGGCGGGATCGGCGAAGCAGCCCTCATGAACCTCGACAACGACATCGCCCTCGCCCGCCGCCTGGCAGACGCCGCCGGGGCTGCGATCCGGCCGCACTTCCGCCACGTCGAAGCGGAGCGCAAGGGCGATGCCTCCCCGGTCACGCTCGCCGATCGCGCCGCGGAAGAGGCGATGCGCGCGATCCTCAAGGCCGAAGTGCCGCGTGATGCCATCATCGGCGAGGAATTCGGCAATAGCGAGGGCAGCACCGGGCGCACCTGGGTGCTCGATCCGATCGACGGCACCGCGGGCTTCCTGGCCGGGCGCGCGATCTTCGGCACGCTGATCGCGCTGCTGGTCGACGGATTTCCCGTGCTCGGCGTGATCGACCAGCCAATCGCGGGCGAACGCTGGATCGGCGCCTCGGGCCGGCCGACGACGCTCAACGACGTGCCGGTGCGCACCCGCCCCTGCCGCGAATTGTCCGAGGCGACCATCGCCACGACCGGGCCGCACTACTTCAGCCAGCACGAGGGCGACCACTTCATGGCGCTGGCCGGCAAGACCGATTACCGCCGCATGGTGATGGGCGGCGACTGCTACAACTACGCCATGCTCGCCACCGGCCAGCTCGACATCGTCTGTGAGGCCGGGCTCAAGATCCATGACTGGGCCGCGCTGGTCCCGGTGGTCGAGGGCGCGGGCGGCACCATGGCCGACTGGAACGGCGAGCCGCTGCATGCAGGCTCCGAGGGCCATGTCCTTGCGCTCGGCGATCCGGCCCGGCTCGACGACGCGATCGAGGCACTTGCCGCGGGCCACTGAGCCCGCTCCCTTCAGGAACGCCGTGCGCGGCTGGCGCGTTGGCTAGGCCATGACCACCCGCACCATCGTCATGGCCTTGCCATGACCACCCGCACTGTCGTCATCACCGGTGCCGCCGCCGGCATAGGCCGCGGCACCGCGCTCCACTTCGCAGCGCTCGGTTGGCGCGTCGCCGCCCTCGACCGCGATGCGCAAGGCTTGCGCGAACTGGCCACGATGCTGCCGCGCGGCCGCGTCATGACGGTGGCCTGCGACGTCGGCCGCGAGCGGGCGGTAGAGCGCGCGTTCGGGCGCATCACCGGCTGGGCGACCGACGGGGTCGATTGCCTCGTCAACAATGCCGGTATCGCCGACCCGGTGAGCGGCCCGCTCGAAGACCTGACGCTGGCGGCGTGGCAGGGCTGGATCGACAGCTCTTTGACGGCCGCGTTCCTCTGCACCCGCGCCGCGCTGCCGCTGCTGCGCCGGCGCGAGGGTGCGAGCGTGGTCCACGTCGCCTCGACGCGCGCGCTGCAGTCCGAGCCCGACACTTATGCCTATGCCGCGGCCAAGGGCGGCCTCTGCGCGCTGACCCATGCCATGGCCGTAGGCTTAGGCCCGGCGGTGCGGGTCAATGCCGTGCTGCCCGGCTGGATCGAGACAGGCCCGTGGCAGCGCAGCGACAAGGCCAGCGAGCCGCAGCACAGCGAAGCCGACAAGGCGCAGCATCCGGTCGGCCGGGTCGGCACGGTCGAAGACATCGCCACGACCATCGCCTGGCTCGCCAGCCCCGACGCGGGGTTCGTCACCGGACAGCAGATCGTGGTCGACGGCGGCATGACGCGGCGGATGATCTACGCGCAATAGATCTCAAACTAGCGGCTTGCCGCGCCCGGTTGCGCATGCAACCTTGTCCTCATCCCCCGAAGAAGAGGACGTACCATGAGCAAGTTGAAGAGCGTGGCGCTGGGAGCGGCCGCGCTGATCGCGATGACCGGTGGCCTGGCCAACGCGAAGACCGTCGTCGTGCGCGCCGCGCACATGATCGACGTCCTGGCCGGCAAGCGCGTCGACCAGGCCCAGGTCACCATCACCGACGGCCGCATCACCGCGGTCGGCCGCCAGGGCGATGCCGTGCCCGCCGGTGCGGAGGTGATCGACCTCGGCCAGCGCACGCTGCTGCCCGGCCTCATCGACATGCACGTCCACCTGACCTCGGACCCGACGCTGAGCGGCTATCGCGGTCTCGAATTCACGGACAATTTCTCGACCGTGATCGGCGTTGCCAATGCCCGAAAGACGGTCGACGCCGGGTTCACCACGGTGCGCAACGTCGGCTCGGGCAACTTCGACGACGTCGCGATCAAGCAGGGCATCGAGGCCGGCTATGTCCCCGGCCCGCGCATCGTGCCCGCGACCTATGCGCTCGGCGCGACGGGCGGCCACTGCGATTCCACGGAGTTCCCGCCCTCGATCACCGTGCCCTCGCCGCAGATCGCCAACACGCCCGAGGAATTCCGCGCGCTAGTGCGCAAGATGCGCAAGTACGGCGCCGAGGTCATCAAGATCTGCGCGACCGGCGGCGTGTTCTCCAAGACCGACTCCGTGGGCGCGCAGCAGATGAGCTTCGACGAGCTCAAGGCCGTGGCCGACGAGGCGCACATGCTCGGCATGCGCGTGGCCGCCCATGCCCATGGCACTGCAGGGATCAACGACGCGCTGCGCGCCGGGATCGATACGATCGAACATGCCAGCCTCGCCGACGAGGAAAGCTTTAAGCTGGCTAAGGCCAAGGGCGCCTGGCTCGACATGGACATCTACAACGACGACTACATCCTGGCGGAAGGCGAGAAGAACGGCGTCTTCGCCGAGAGCCTCGCCAAGGAGAAGATGATCGGCCGCAAGCAGCGCGAGACCTTCCGCGCAGCCCATGCCGCCGGGGTCAAGCTGCTGTTCGGCACCGACGGCGGCGTCTATCCCAACGGCTACAACGCCCGCCAGTTCGCCAAGATGGTCGAGTGGGGCATGACCCCGATCGAGGCGATCCAGGCCGCCACCAAGAGCGCCGCCGAAGCGCTGGACCGCACCGCCGACGTCGGCGCGATCGCGACGGGCCGCTATGGCGACCTCATCGCCGTGGACGGCGACCCGCTGGCCGACGTGCGCACGCTGGAAAACGTCGCCTTCGTGATGAAGGGCGGCGAAGTGGTCAAAGCCGCGCAGTAATGAGGTGGAGGGGGAATGAGATGCCCCCCTCCCATTTTCCGTTCGTCCTGAGCTTGTCGAAGGACGCAAACGCCGCCCGTGCCGGCGGAGGCCCTTCGACAGGCTCAGGGCGAACGGGAGAATGGGTGTTGTGGGTCCGCCAGCGCGAATCCACACACCACCCATCACGCCCTTCTCCCTTCCCAACCTCCGTTCGTCCTGAGCCTGTCGAAGGACGCATGCGCCGCCCGTGCCGGGCCATACGCGCCGATCCCGAGCATCCCGATAACCCCATTGCCACGCAGGCCCGGCAAGGCTAAACGCACCACCAGCATCAAGAGTTGGGGATGACGCCCCAACGCCAACCTGCCGGTTTCCGGGCAAGGTGGCGCTCCCCGCAAGGGAGGATGTGGCCTATCCGGCAACCAAGCGGAGCAAGCCCGGCGTCTCTTTCCAGCTCGCGTTGCGTGCCCTTTGTGGAAAGACGTGCCCGTGCCCATCAGGATTGCCGATACCCTCCCCGCCCGCCGCACCCTCGAAGCCGAGGGCGTGATCGTCATGAGCGAGAGCGAAGCCGCGCGGCAGGACATCCGCCCCTTGCGCATCGCGCTGCTCAACCTGATGCCCGACAAGATCACCACCGAGACGCAGATTGCCCGCCTGCTCGGTGCGACGCCGCTGCAGATTGAGCTCGAGCTGGTGCGCCTGTCGGGCCATGTCAGCAAGACGACCTCGGCCGGCCACCTCTCGGAATTCTACCGCCCGTTCCATGACGTGGCGGACGAGCGCTTCGACGGTCTCATCGTCACCGGCGCCCCGGTCGAGACCATGGACTACGGCGACGTGACCTATTGGGAGGAACTGAGCCGCATCTTTGCGTGGAGCCAGAGCCACTGCCATCGCCTGCTGACGATCTGCTGGGGCGCGATGGCCGCGCTGCAGCACTTCCACGGCGTGCCCAAGCATGCGCTGGGTGCCAAGGCGCATGGCGTGTTCGACCACGACAACCGCCGCCCCAGCAGCCCCTGGCTGCGCGGGCTGTCCGATGTAGTGCCCGTGCCCGTCTCGCGCTGGAGCGAGATCCGCCGCGAGGACCTGCCGCCGCAGCTGACCCTGCTGCTCGACAGCGTCGAGGTCGGGCCGTGCCTGATCGACGATCCGGCGCACAAGGCGCTGCACATGCTCAACCACCTCGAGTACGATACGCTGACGCTCGACACCGAATACCGCCGCGACGGCGAGCGCGTGCTGCCACGGCATTATTATCCCGGCGACGATCCGGCACAGCTGCCGCGCAACACCTGGCGCACGCACGGCCACCAGCTGTTCGGCAACTGGATCAACGAGGTCTACCAGACCACGCCGTTCGATCTCGCGCAGATCGGGCAGGAGGCCTGAGGCGCGCCGCTCTGGGGTGTGTCCCCGAATCAAGTTGCCAAACCCGGCCCTCATCGTTAAGGGCCGCCCCTTCATCCACGCGGTATCGCGTTCCGGCCTGGCCATGTAGGGCTGCCACGGCAGGAACACCGCGTTGAACGAGGAGACGAAAATGCCCAAGCTCAAGACCAAGAGCGGTGTGAAGAAGCGCTTCAAGCTCACCGCGACGGGCAAGGTGAAGCACGGCGTGGCCGGCAAGCGTCACCGCCTGATCAGCCACAACGCCAAGTACATCCGCCAGAACCGTGGCACCGACGTGATTTCCGACGCCGACGCGAAGGTTATCAAGAAGTGGGCGCCCTACGGGCTGAACTGAGGAGGCTGATCCATGTCCCGTATCAAGCGCGGCACGACTACGCGTGCCAAGCATAAGCGCATTCTCGACCAGGCCAAGGGTTACCGCGGCCGTCGCAAGAATACGATCCGCGTCGCTCGCCAGGCCGTTGAAAAGGCTGGCCAGTATGCTTACCGCGACCGCAAGGTCAAGAAGCGGACCTTCCGCGCCCTCTGGATCCAGCGCATCAACGCTGCGGTCCGCGCCGAAGGCCTGACCTATTCGCAGTTCATTCACGGCACCAAGCTGGCCGGGATCGAACTCGATCGCAAGACGATGGCCGATCTGGCGATGAACGAAGGCGGCGTGTTCGCGGCCGTCATCGCGCAGGCCAAGGCAGCCCTTCCGGCCGCCTGATCGCCTCACGCGACATGCACAGGAAAAGGCGCCCGATCCGCAAGGACCGGGCGCCTTTTTCGTGCGCCCTTCTCTGGTATTTCGTCAGCGCGCGGTGACGCGCCAGACGGTGTTGCCCACGTCGTCCGCCACCAGCAGCGCGCCCTTGGCGTCGAAGCCCAGGCCGACCGGGCGGCCATGGGCCGACTTCTCGTCCTTGGTGAGGAAGCCGCTGACGAAGGCCTCGGGCTTGCCCGCGGGGCGCCCGTTGGCAAACGGCACGAAGGCGACCTGGTAGCCGTTGAGCTGGGTGCGGTCCCAGCTGCCGTGCTCGCCCACGAAGGCGCCACCCTGATAGCGCGCCGGGAATGCACCGCCATTGGCGAAGGCAAGGCCGAGCGCGGCCACGTGCGGCCCCAGCGCATAGTCGGGCGGCGTGGCGCGGGCGACCATGTCGGGCCGCTCGGGCTTGACGCGCACGTCGACATGCTGGCCATACCAGCTCCACGGCCAGCCGTAGAACGCGCCGGGCTTAACGTGCGTCATGTAGTCGGGCACGAGGTTGTTGCCGATCTCGTCGCGCTCGTTGACTACTGTCCACAGGTCGTTGGTCCCGGGCCGGAACGTCAGGCCATTGGGATTGCGCAGGCCCGTGGCGTAGGGCCGCATCGCTCCGGTCTGGCGATCGACCTCGAAGATCCGCGCGCGGTCCTTCTCGGCCTCGTGCCCGTTCTCGACGATATTGCTGTTCGAACCGACACCGACATAGAGCTTGGTGCCATCGGGGCTTGCGGTCAGGCTCTTGGTCCAGTGGTGGTCGATCGGCCCTCCGGGCAGCTCGGCCAGCACCCGCGCCGGACCGCCCAGCCTGGTATCACCCGTGCGGAACGGATAGGCCAGGATGGCATCGGTTGCCGCAACATACAGCGTCTGGTCGACCACGGCGATGCCGAAGGGCGAGAACAGCTTGTCCGCCAGCACGAAGCGCTGGTCGGCGACGCCGTCGCCGTTGGTGTCGCGCAGCAGGAGTACGCGGTTCCCAGGCTTGGTGTCACCATGGACGGCGCCGATCGTCAGACCGAACACGATGTCCTTGGGGCGCAGCACCGGCGCCAGGCCCGGATCGCCGCTTTCGACCACCAGCACGTCGCCATTGGGCAGGCCCAACACCGAGCGCGGATTGGCGAGATTGCGGGCGAAACCCTGGATCGCGAAGCCTCGCGGCACGGTCGGCGTCTCGTTCGCCTTCCAGCCGATCGGCGTTGCCAGCCCCATCGGCGGGAACAGGAACTGCTTGGGCGCCGGCAGCCTAGGCTGGTTGCCATACTGCTCGTGCGCCGGAAATTCCGGCTTGGAACAGGCGGCGACGCCGGTGACGAGCGCGGTGGCGACGAGCGCCCTTATCAGCCGCGCGCTCATGCCCGCACCTGCGCGCGCTGGTGCACATAAGCCATGCGATGACCGATGAAGCCGGTCACGACCATGATCGCCACGGTCAGCACTGACAGCGTAATCCCGGTCGGCACCACGCCGGTCCAGCCATCGCGCGAGTGGACGAAGTTGTTGATCAGCGCGAGCGCCAGCACCACCACGTTGCCGACCATGTGCAGCCAGCCGCTGCCCGGACGTGCCGCCGTGCGATTGCCGAACCAGTCGACCAGCCCGCAGATCGCGGCGAGCCCTGCGAAACCGAGGCCGAAGGCGAGCAGCCACTGCGAGAAGTTGGCCCACTGGACCTGGGGACTGTTCACATAGGCGATGTCGGTGAGCATCGCCCCGGTGAAGCAGACGATCGGGAATGGCACCAGCATCGCATGGACCGGCACGCCGCCGATCGTCAGCCGGGGCCGGAAAGGACGAGAGTCCATCAGGCGTCTCCGCAAAGAGGGCCGGCGCACAGGGGTTGCACCGGATTTGCTTCGCGAAACGCGTGGTGTGGCAAAAGGTTGCTGGGGTGTCGCGCTTGGGGCTTCGACAGGCTCAGCCCGAACGGTACAGGAGAGGACATCCTGTCCAACCCCCGTTCGCCCTGAGGTTGTCGAAGGGCGCGAGCGCGGCGCTTGCCAGCCCGAGGCTTCGACAGGCTCAGCCCGAGCGGTGGGGGAGGAATCGTCTTACCCAACCCCCGTTCGCCCTGAGCATGTCGAAGGGCCCCAGAGCCCCGCCCCTCAGTCCAAATTAGGCCGCAGCCAGCGCTCCGCTACCGCCAGATCCACCCCGCGCCTTGCCGCATAGTCGGCCAGCTGGTCACGGCCGATCGTCGCCACGCCGAAATACTGGCTATCGGGATGCGCGAAGTAGAACCCCGAGACCGCCGCAGTCGGCAGCATCGCCTGGCTTTCGGTCAGGGTAATGCCGGCGTTGCCGGGCGCGTCGAGCAGGTCGAACAGGATCGGCTTGAGGCTGTGGTCGGGGCACGCGGGATAGCCGGGCGCCGGGCGGATGCCCCGGTATTCCTCGCGGATCAGCGCTTCGTTGGTCAGCTGTTCGCCCGGGGCATAGCCCCACAGCGTGGTGCGCACGTGGCTGTGCAAACGCTCGGCAAAGGCTTCGGCGAAGCGGTCGGCGAGGGCTTTCAGCAGGATATCCGAATAGTCGTCGTGCCCGGCCTGGAAGCGCGCGAGGTGCGGCTCGATGCCGTGGATGCCGACCGCGAACCCGCCGAGCCAGTCGCCCGCCGGATCGACGAAGTCCGCGAGGCTGAAGTTGGCGCGGCCCCGGCTCTTGGCGAACTGCTGGCGCAGGAACGGCAGGCGCACCATGCGCTCGTCGTCCACGGGATGCAGCACGACATCATCGCCATGCCGCGCCGCCGGCCAGAAGCCGCAGACGCCCCTGGCCGTCAGCCACTTCTCGCGGACGATCTGGTCCAGCATCGCCAGCGCATCGGCATGCAGGCTGCGCGCGCTTTCGCCGACCACCGCATCGTCGAGGATGGCGGGATACGTGCCGGCCAGTTCCCAGGCGCGGAAGAACGGCGTCCAGTCGAACGTCTCGATCAGCTCGGCGAGATTCCAGTCGTCGAAGACATGCAGGCCCGGCTGCGCCGGCGGCGCCGGCTTGTGCGCAAAGTCGGCGACGAAGCCGTTGGCGCGCGCGTCCTCGAGGCTAAGCAACTTCGAGCCACCCTTCCCCGCCCGGGCATCGCGCACATGCTGGTACTCGCCCGCGGTCGCGGCGATGAAGCTCTCGGCCTGGGTGTCGGACAAAAGCTGGCTGGCGACGCCGACGGCACGGCTGGCGTCGAGTACGTGCACGACCGCGCCCTCGTAGGCCGGGTCGATGCGCAGCGCGGTGTGGACCTTGCTGGTGGTCGCCCCGCCGATCAGCAGCGGAATGGTCAGCCCGGCGCGCTGCATTTCCTCGGCCACGGTCACCATCTCGTCGAGCGAGGGGGTGATGAGGCCCGACAGGCCGATGATGTCCGCATCCTCGGCCTGCGCCACCTCGAGGATCCTGGCCCAGGGCACCATGACGCCAAGGTCGATCACCTCATAGCCGTTGCACTGGAGCACGACGCCGACGATGTTCTTGCCGATGTCGTGGACGTCGCCCTTGACCGTCGCCATCACGATCCGGCCCTTGGCGCGCGCGCCGGCTTCCTTCTCGGCCTCGATATAGGGGATGAGGTGCGCCACCGCCTTCTTCATCACGCGTGCGGACTTGACCACTTGCGGCAGGAACATCTTGCCCGAACCGAACAGGTCGCCGACGGTGTTCATGCCCTCCATCAGCGGGCCTTCGATCACCTCGATCGGGCGGCCGTTTCGCGCCGCGATCAGGCTGCGTGCTTCCTCGGTGTCCTCGACGATGAACTGGTCCATGCCCTTGACCAGCGCATGTTCCAGCCGCCGCACCACGTCCCAGCCGCGCCATTCCTCGGCGGCCTTCTCGGCCACGGTGTCGCGGCCCTTGTAGCTTTCGGCCAGCGTGATCAGGCGCTCGGTCGCCTCCGGGTGCCGCATCAGCAGCACGTCCTCGCAGGCCTCGCGCAGCACGGGGTCGATCTGGTCGTAGATGTCGAGCTGGCCGGCGTTGACGATCGCCATGTCCATGCCGGCCGGAATCGCGTGGTAGAGGAACACCGAGTGCATCGCGCGGCGCACCGTCTCGTTGCCGCGGAAGCTGAACGAGAGGTTCGACAGCCCGCCCGAGATGTGGACGTGGGGGCAGCGCGCCTTGATCGCGCGCGTCGCCTCGATGAAGTCGAGCGCGTAGCGGTCGTGCTCCTCGATGCCGGTGGCGACGGCAAAGACGTTGGGGTCGAAGATCACGTCCTCAGGCGGGAAACCGATGCCCATGAGCAGGTCATAGGCCCGTGCGCAGATCTCCACCTTGCGATCCCGCGTGTCGGCCTGGCCCTTCTCGTCGAAGGCCATGACGACGACGGCGGCGCCATAGTCCATGCACAGCTGCGCGTGATGGAGGAACGCGGCCTCGCCTTCCTTCATCGAGATCGAGTTGACGATCGGCTTGCCCGATACGCACTTGAGGCCGGCCTCGATCACCTCCCACTTGGAGCTGTCGATCATCACCGGCACGCGCGCGATGTCGGGCTCGGCGGCGATCAGCTTGAGGAACGTGGTCATCGCCTCGACCGCGTCGAGCAGGCCCTCGTCCATGTTGACGTCGATGACCTGCGCACCATTCTCGACCTGCTGGCGCGCGACCTCGACCGCCTTGGCATAGTCGCCTGCCAGGATCAGCTTCTTGAACGCGGCCGAGCCGGTGACGTTGGTGCGCTCGCCGACATTGACGAAGCGCGCGCCGGAGTTCGTGCCGGGCATATCCTGAAGGGTCTGGTCGGTGGTCATCACTGGGTCATCACGAAAGGTTCGAGGCCGGCAAGGCGGGTCAGCGGTTCGGGGCGGGCGGCCTCACGCGGGGGCAGCCCGGCGACCTTGCGCGCCATCGCGGCGATATGCGCCGGGGTGGAGCCACAGCAGCCGCCCAGCACGTTGACCTGTCCCGCCACGGCCCATTCGCCGACGAGGCCGGCCGTGGTGTCGGGCGCCTCGTCGTACTCGCCCAGTTCGTTGGGCAGGCCGGCGTTCGGATAGATCATGATGAGCGTGTCGGCGATCTCGGCCAGCGTCTTGACGTGGGGGCGCAGCTGGGTCGCGCCGAACGAGCAGTTGAGCCCGATCGTGATCGGCCGCGCATGGCGCACCGCGTACCAGAACGCCTCGACCGTGTGGCCCGACAGGTTGCGCCCCGACAGGTCGGTCAGCGTCATCGACAGCATGATCGGCACCTCGCGCCCCAACTGCTGCTCGAGCTTTTTCACCGCCATGATCGCGGCCTTGCAATTGAGCGTATCGAACACCGTTTCGACCAGGATGAAGTCCGCCCCGCCCTCGACCAGCGCCTCGGCCTGCTCGCGATAGACCTCGACCAGGAAGTCCCAGTCGATCTCGCGATAGCCGGGATCGTTGACGTCGGGCGAGAGCGACAGCGTCTTGTTGGTCGGCCCGATCGCGCCGGCGACGAAGCGCGGGCGGCCATCCTTCGCGGTGAACTCGTCCGCGACCCGGCGGGCTAGCGCGGCCGACTGAACATTGATGGCGCGCACGAGATGCTCGGCGCCATAGTCGGCCTGGCTGATGCGGTTGGCCGAAAAGGTGTTGGTCTCGGCGATGTCGGCCCCGGCCGCAAAATAGGCGCGGTGGATCGCCTCGGGCACGTCCGGCCGGGTCAGGGCGAGGATGTCGTTGTTGCCCTTCTGGTCGTGACCGAGGCCCAGATCGCCGGCATAGTCCGCCTCGGTCAGTTTGCGGTTCTGGATTTCGGTACCGAAGGCGCCATCGGTGATGAGGATGCGCTGCGCAGCCTGCGCGAAGAGCGCCTGGCGCGCTGCGCTCGGGGCTAGCCGGGTCATGCCGCGTTCTCCAGGGTGGCGACGGGTGCCGGGCGGCGGCCCAGCAGGTGGCAGATGGCGTAGCTCAGCTCGGCCCGGTTGAGCGTATAGAAGTGGAAATCGCGCACCCCGCCCGCATAGAGCCGCCGGCAGAACTCGGCCGAGACGGTCGCGGCCACCAGCTGGCGCGAGGCTGGATGCGTGTCCAGCCCGGCAAACAGGCTCTCCATCCAACCCGGCAGCGCCGCGCCGCAGGCGGCCGCGAACTTGCGCGTCTGGGCAAAGTTGGAGACCGGCAGGATGCCCGGCAACACCGGCGCGGTGATCCCGGCGGCGGCGAGCTTGTCCTGATAGCGGAAGAAGGTCTCGGGTTCGAAGAAGAACTGGCTGATCGCGCGGCTGGCCCCGGCGTCGATCTTGCGCTTGAGGTTGTCGATGTCGGCCTCGACGCTGGGCGAATCCGGGTGGCTTTCGGGGTAGGCGGCGACCGAGATGTCGAACGGGGCGATCGCCTTCAATCCGGCGACCAGCTCGGCGGCATTGGCAAAGCCTTCGGGATGCGGAGTGAAGGGCACGCCCGGCGCGCCCATGTCACCGCGCAACGCGACGATGTGGCGCACGCCCGCCTCCCAATAGGCTTCGGCCACGGCGCGGATCTCGGCCTTGCTGGCATCGACGCAGGTGAGGTGCGCAGCGGCCGGCAGGCGCGCCTCACGGATGATGCGCGCGACGGTGTCGTGCGTGCGGTCGCGGGTCGACCCGCCGGCACCATAGGTCACCGAAACGAATTCGGGCTGGAGCGGCGCCAGCGTCTCGACCACGTCCCACAGCTGCGCCATCAGCGCATCGGTCTTGGGCGGGAAGAATTCGAAGCTCACGCGGATGTCGCCGGGCAGGCCGGCGAACAGCGGCGTGTCGAGCGCGGTGCGGGCTTCGCGCAACTGGTCGTAGCGGGTCATGGCGGTCAACTCTTGGAAAAGGCAGGAGTGGCAGGGGCGGCGGCGGCCTCGCTTTCGAGCCGGCGTGCGGTCCACAGCTTGACGATCAGTTCGGTCCCGGCAAGCGCACGTTCAGCGAGCGGGGCAAAGCCGGCATCGCCCAGCAGCTTGGCCATCTGCGCATCTGAAAAGCCGAGGCGCGCGTGGGCATGGGCGAGGCGCAGGTCCTCGCGGTCGTGCGCGGCAAAATCGACGATGGCGATCACCCCACCCGGCGCGGTGACGCGCGCGGCCTCGGTCAGCACGGCTTCGGGCGCAAGGGCATAATGCAGCACCTGGTGGAACAGCACGGTATCGAAGGTCGCCGCGGCGAAGGGCAGCGCCAGGAAATCGCCCTGCACCAGGTCGACCCGGCCCGCGGGTAGATCCTGCAACCGCGTGCGCGCCAGACGCAGCATTTCCGGACTCTTGTCGAGCGCGGTGACATGCGCGGCGCGCGCCGCGAACAGTTCGGCCATGCGCCCGGTGCCGGTGCCGACGTCAAGCAGGTGGCCGGGGCCTGTGCCACAGGCGGCCTCGAGCATGGCGAGCAGGGCTGCCTCTACCGGGCCATCGGCGATGTGCAGGCTGCGCAGGCGATCCCATTCGACCGCGTGGCGTGCGAAGTAATCGGCGGCGCTGGTCTCGCGCGTGGCGCGGATGGCATCGAGGTGCTGGCGATCCTCGCGCACTTGGGCCGCGAAATCCTCGTCCTCCTGCTCGGCCAGGGCCAGCACCCGCGCCAGCGCGGCGCCGAGTTCGGAGCGGCTGCCCCTGCGCTGGACGTGCTCGGTAATGGCGGCGCGCAGGAACACCCAGCCGCCTTCACGCCGGCGTTCGGCCAGCCCGGCATCGCACAGGATCTTGACGTGGCGCGAGACACGCGGCTGGCTTTGCCCCAAGACCTGTGCCAGCTCCCCCACGGCAAGTTCCATGCTGGCAAGCAGCCGCATGATCCGCAGCCGCGTGGGATCTGCCAGGGCGCGCAAGGATTCTAGCAGGTTCATGATCATGGCCATATAAAGCATTCTTTATATCGGTCAACGCATATAAAGATTTCCTTATATCCGTTTGCAACACATACGATCGTGATCTCCCCGGCCCCACGCATGCCCTGCGATGAACTGCCAAGTTTGCCATTGGCTTGATCGTGGTGCGCCGATAATACCGATGCTGATGGATCGAACGGCATGGGCAGCGCCCCGCCGTTCGCTCACCGGAACAAGGATGGACCCACGATGAAGAAGCTCTTCCCGCTTGCCGTGCTCGGCGCGGCCGCCCTGTCGCTCAGCGCTTGCGGCCACTCGGACGATGCCTCGTCGGAAGCGACGGCCGACACCGTGGAAATGCCCGCCGACGACCTGCCGGCCACCGACGTCTCGGCTGCGGCGCCTGCCCCGGTCGACGCACCGGCCGCCGACGCCAGCGCCGCCGCGCAGACGCCCGAGGATGCGGCGCGCAGCGCGGCCGACAATGCCGCTGCCGCAGCTGACGCTGCCAAGGCTGCAGCCGCCGCCGCCGAAGCCGGCAACACCGCTGCCGACACCGCTGGCCAGAAGATGTAAGCGGCGCGGGCGGGGGCAAGGCGCCTCCGCCCGTCCCTTGCCCCGACGCGCCCGACAATGCGGCATCCCCTGACGCTTGCGCTCTGCCTCCTGCTCGCCGCGTGCCAGCAGGACAGCGATCCCGGCCCCGGCGGGGTCACCCGGGGCGAGGCGCGCGCCCTCGACGAAGCCGCTGCGATGCTCGACAGCCGCCCGGCCCCGCCGCCGCTGGTCGATGCCACGGCGCCAGCCGATGCTACTGCGCCCGCCGATGCGGCCAGCGCAGCCGCCGACGACACCGCCGGCTGAGAATCAGCAACCGAGCGAGCAGCCTTCGCAATCGAGCGTGGTCTCGATCTGCACGGTCGTATGGCCGATCCCGAAATCATGCTCGAGCGCATGGCCCAGCTCGACCAGGAAGCGGTCGCCGGGATGGCCGGCGGGCATGACGAGGTGCGCGGTGAGCGCGGTCTCGGTCGTGCTCATCGGCCAGATATGCAGGTCGTGCACGCGCGTGACGCCGGGCAGTGCCGCGAGATGGTTCGACACCGCCGCCGGGTCGATGCCCGAAGGCACCGCCTGCAGCCCGAGCTTGAGCGAATCGCGCGCCAGGCCCCAGGTGCCCACCGCGATGACCGCGACGATGACAAGACTGACCACCGGGTCGATCCACGACCAGCCGGTGTACCAGATCGCCAGCCCCGCCAGCACCACGCCGGCCGAGACCGCCGCATCCGCCACCATGTGCAGATAGGCACCGCGCAGGTTGAGGTCGTGCTCGCTGCCGCGCATGAACAGCAGCGCGGTGGCGGCGTTGATGACGATGCCGATACCGGCGACGATCATCACCGGCCCCGGCGCCACCGCCTCGGGCGCCCACAACCGGCGCAGGCTTTCCACCAGGATCGCGCCCAGCGCCAGCGCCAGCAGCCCGGCATTGGCGAGCGCGGCGAGGATCGAGCTGGACTTGAAGCCGTATGTGAAACGCCCCTGCGGCGGGCGCGAGACCAGCACGCTGGCGCCCCAGGCCATGAACAGGCTCAGGACGTCGGACAGGTTGTGCCCGGCATCGGCGACCAGCGCCATCGACCCGCTGGCAAGCCCATAGCCGGTCTCGACCGCAACGAACGCGGTGTTGAGCGCGATGCCGATGGCAAAGGCGCGGCCGAAGCTCGCGGGGGCATGACTGTGCCCGTGCCCGTGCCCGTGCCCGTGCCCGTGCCCATGCCCGTGATTGTGGCCGGGTGTGTGGCCGTGGGCATGATCGTGCGCGTGATGGTGGTGGCCGGCAGACATAACGCCCGCTTACCGGCAAAGCGCGGCGCGGCAAAATTAAAACCCGGCAACGCGCAAGCGCCCGAAACGGAAAGACCCGGCACCGCTGGGCGGTACCGGGCCTGTCTCGAGTTCCGGCCTGACCTTAGGCGGCGGGCAACAGGTGCCGTTCGCCGGCGATCCGCTGCATCGCCTTCTGCAGCTTTTCGAAGGCGCGCACCTCGATCTGGCGCACGCGCTCGCGGCTGACGTTGTAGACCTGGCTCAGCTCTTCCAGCGTCTTGGGATCGTCGACGAGGCGGCGATCGGTCAGGATGTGGCGCTCGCGCTCGTTGAGGCTGCCCATCGCCTCGACCAGCATGTCGTGGCGGAAGTGCGCTTCCTCGGCATCGGCGACGGTCTCGTCCTGCAGCGGACGATCGTCCTGCAGCCAGTCTTGCCAGGTGCCTTCGCCGTCCTCGCGCAGCGGCACGTTCAGGCTGGCATCGCCACCCATGATCATGCGGCGGTTCATGTTGATCACTTCCTGCTCGGGCACGCCGAGGTTGGTCGCGATCGTCCGCACGTCTTCGGCCGAGAGATCGGTGTCCTCGAACGCCTCCAGGTTCTTCTTCATGCGACGCAGGTTGAAGAACAGCTTCTTCTGCGCGGCCGTGGTGCCCATCTTGACGAGGCTCCACGAGCGCAGGATGAATTCCTGCATCGAGGCCTTGATCCACCACATCGCATAAGTCGCAAGGCGGAAACCCCGATCGGGCTCGAACTTCTTGACGCCCTGCATCAGGCCGATGTTCCCCTCGGAAATCAGCTCGGACACGGGCAGGCCATAGCCGCGATAGCCCATGGCGATCTTGGCGACGAGTCGCAGGTGGCTGGTCACCAGCTGGGCGGCCGCCTCGGGATCGGCATGCTCCTGGTAGCGCTTGGCGAGCATGTATTCCTGCTCAGCCGTCAGCACGGGAAACTTGCGGATTTCCGAGAGATAGCGATTGAGGCTGGCCTCGCCACCCAGAGCCGGAACGCTGGCCGGGGCCTTGGCCACTGAAGTCTTCCTGCTCACCTGAACACATCCTTTCGTCGCGTCAGTTCCCCGATGGAAAACCTCTAACGAGCATTCCCCGGTGGGGCCACACATCCTTTTGGTACACAGTGATCGATATAGACCATGAATACCGTCAAGAACCGCCCAGTTCGATTATCAGTTCCTGCATGTCGACGGGCGTCGGGCTGGTAAAATGGAGCGCTTCACCGCTGATCGGGTGAATGAACCCCAGTTCTGCCGCGTGAAGAGCCTGACGGGCAAAGCCGAGTCGGGCCAATACGGGGCGAATACGGGGAGGAGCGCGTCCATAGACAGGGTCTCCCAATAGCGCATGACCCCTTGATGCAAGGTGAACACGCACCTGGTGGGTTCTCCCCGTCTCGAGCCGGCACTCGACCAATGCGGCGCCATCGAGCGGTGCCAGCGTCCGGTAGTGAGTCACGGCATGCTTGCCGCGCCCGTCCTCGACCAGCGCCATCTTCTTGCGATCGTGCGTCGATCGCGCGATCGCGCCGCGGATCGTACCGGCGGCGGGCATCGGCTGGCCGGCGGTGACGGCGCGATAGGCGCGCGTGATCGAGTGATCGGCGAACTGGCGCGCCAGCCCCTCGTGCGCGGCGTCGCTCTTGGCAACGACCAAGAGGCCCGAGGTGTCCTTGTCGATCCGGTGGACGATCCCCGGACGCGCCACGCCGCCGATGCCCGACAATTCGCCCCGGCAATGATGCAGCAGCGCGTTGACCAGCGTCCCGTCGGGATTGCCCGCCGCCGGATGGACGACCAGCCCGGCCGGCTTGTCGATCACGATCAGCGCCGCGTCTTCATAGGCCACCGTCAGCGGAATGTCCTGCGCGACGGTCTCGAGCGGGGCGGCCGCCGGCACGCGGATGGCGAACGCGGCGCCCTCGGCCACCTTGAGCGAGCCCTGTCGCGCCGGCTTGCCATCAAGCTCGACGCGCCCGTCCTCGAGCAGCGCCTTGACCCGCTCGCGCGACAGTCCGCTGGCCTCCGCCAGTGCCTTGTCGAGCCGTCCGGGCGCCCCGATCGCGCCGGTCAGAATGTCTTCGAAATCCCCCATTGGAAAGGGGATATGGGGATGGAAGGGCCCGCAAACAAGGGTATGGTCATGGGCGATGAGCTTCCACGCCTACCTGCTGCGCTGCGCGGACGGATCGTTCTACGCCGGCCACACCGACGACCTGGAGCGCCGGATCGCGCAGCACGATGCGGGCACGATGCCGTGCTACACCCTAACGAGGCGCCCCGTCACGCTGGTGTGGCACGAAAGGTTCGGCACCAGGGAGGAGGCGCTCGCCGCTGAGCGCAAGATCAAGGGCTGGTCGCGCGCGAAGAAGGAAGCGCTGATTGCCGGGGACTGGGCAAGGGTAAGCGCCTTGGCCAAAAACCGCCAGGGCCAGGCGGGAGGGGGCTTCGACGAGCTCAGCCCGAACGGGGATAGACTGGATGCCCCATCGACCGCCCGTCGTGATCCTGCCGAAGGGCATCCCCCACCACACGCAGCGCCCGCGTCCTTCGACAAGCTCAGTACGAACGGGGGGCGGGAAAGCCCGCAAGTCTACACCAGCCAAACCCCACCAAACTCCGTTCGCCCTGAGCCTGTCGAAGGGCCCATCCCGCCCCGGCCAACGCCCGCGTCTTTCGACAAGCTCAAGACAAACGGAGGGCCGGAGCACCCGCAAACCGGCACCAGCCACACCCCACCAGGCACCGTTCGCCCTGAGCCTGTCGAAGGGCTCCTGCCATCACGCCCGGCGCCCTTGTCCTTCGACAAGCTCAGGACGAACGGAGGGCAGAAATCCCCGCAACCCCACGCCACGCTCGTCCGTGCCGCTCACGCCGCCATCCTCGCTGCCACCCACGCCGCGCACCCGTGCGAGGCCTGCGGCCTGTTGCTCGGCCACGGCAGCCACATCGCCCAGGCGATCCCCACCGCCAACGTGGCGCCCGATCCGCTGCGCCATTTCGAGATCGACCCCGCCGCGCTGATCGCGGCACACCGCGCCGCGCGGGCAGGCGGCCCTCAGGTGCTGGGCTATTTTCACTCGCACCCCAACGGCCTTGCACGCCCCTCCGCCACCGATCAGGCGCAGGCTGCGGGCGATGGGCGGATCTGGGCGATCGTCGCGCAAGGGGCGGTTACACTCTGGTGCGACGCTCCCTCCGGTTTCGCAGCGCTTTCCTATCGCGTTGCGGACGGGTAAGGCGCACAGTGCGCATGGCGGCGCGACAGCGCGCGCTGCGTTTTGGCAAAGGCTTATCCACGTTCCATGACCATCGCCTCCCTCGATCTCGCCAGCCTGCTCTGCTCGCGGCTTTGCCATGACCTGTTGAGCCCGGTGGGCGCGCTGACCAACGGACTCGAACTGCTCGCCGAAGAGCGCGACCCCGAAATGCGGCAGAAGTGCTTCGAGCTGCTGGAGCAGAGCGCGGCCAGCTCGGCCAACAAGCTGCGCTTCTTCCGCCTGGCGTTCGGCGCGGCGGGCGGCTTTGGCGAGATGGTGCCGGTGGCCGAGGCGCGAGGCCTCGTCGATGCGTTGGTCGCGGCCAATCCGCGCGTCACCGTGCAATGGGCGATGCCCGACGACATGCTGCCCAAGGCCGCGATCAAGACGCTGCTCAACCTCGCGCTGATCGGCATGGAAGCGCTGGTGCGTGGCGGCGTGCTCGACATCGCCGGCGAAGTGCGCAACGGCGCGAGCGAACTGGTGATCCGTGCCACCGGGCCGCGCATCGCCTTCGACCCCGTCGTGGGCCAGGCCCTCGCCGGAACGCTGGCGCCTGCCGACCTCAGCAGCCGCACCGCGCCCGCCGCGATGCTGCACCAGCTGGCCGAAGGGCTCGGCGGAGGCTTCCAGGTCCACGTCGCAGCCGAGGCGCTGGTGCTCGGCGCGGTCCTCCCCGTCCGCTGACCGCGCGAGAGGCACCGCCTTGGCCATGCACCGCTGGCTGGTGAACCGCGACGAGCCGTCACCCAACTTCAACGAGCGCCGGCTGCCGGTGTCGATGGTCGTGCTGCACTACACCGGCATGCGCACCGCCGCCGAAGCGCTGGAACGGCTGAAGGACCCGGCCGCCGAGGTTTCGGCGCATTACCTCATCGACGAGGATGGCACGATCGTCCGCATCGTCGACGAGAGCCAGCGCGCCTGGCATGCCGGCCGTGCGTTCTGGCGCGGGATCACCGACGTCAATTCCGCCAGCATCGGAATCGAGCTGGTCAATCCCGGCCACGAGTTCGGGTATCGCCCGTTTGCCGATGCCCAGATGGAGGCACTGGTCCCGCTTCTGGGCGACATCGTCGGGCGGCACGACATTCCCCGTGCCAACGTTGTCGGCCATTCGGACGTGGCCCCGGCGCGCAAGCAGGATCCGGGCGAGCTGTTCGACTGGGACCTGCTGGCCCGCTACAACCTCGTGCTCTCGCGCCCGCGCCCCAAGATGCGCCTGCTCTACGACAACGAGGGCGCGTTCTTCCTGGCGCTCGAGCGCTTCGGCTACGACGTCAGCGACAAGGCCGCGGCCGTCGCCGCGTTCCAGCGCCGCTGGCGCCCGCACAAGATCGACGGCGAGGTCGACGGACAGATCGGTGCATTGCTGTTCGAGCTGCTGTTGGCGCGCGACCTCGGCCATGCTAGGTGACGCCCACGCACCGGGGAGCCGGGCAGCCGCGTCATCACTTCGCCTGATGCCGAGGAAAGTCCGGGCTCCACGAAACAAGGGTGGCGGGTAACGCCCGCCGGCCCGGCCACAAGCCGGGCAAGGGAAAGTGCCACAGAGAGCAGACCGCCAACGGGGCTTTCAGCCCCCGGCAAGGGTGAAAGGGTGCGGCAAGAGCGCACCGCGCGACCGGCAACGGAAGCGGCATGGCAAACCCCACCCGGAGCAAGACCGAATAGGGGCAACACGCATTCTCGCGAATGCAGGCGGGTTTCGCGCCAGTTGCCCGGGTTGGTTGCTGGAGCGGCCTGGCAACAGGTCGCCGAGAGGAATGGCTGCCCGTGCCGATACGGTCCACGCGTGGGATACCGTCGGCACGACAGAACCCGGCTTACAGGCTCCCCGGCGCGTATCTTCGGTTTTGAATGGCAGGTTGCGCGCGCGTCCTTCGACAGGCTCAGGACGAGCGGCGGTGGCTTGAAGTTGGAGTGCCGCGGATAAGGGAGATCGCGCGTTCGACGCCGGTCCCCCTTCCCGTTCGCCCTGAGCTTGTCGAAGGGCCCCGAGGGCACGCACGGCGTCAGCGTCCTTCGACAGGCTCAGGACGAACGGCGGTGGCTCATAAAAATTTCCAGCCTCAGCCCAGCGCGGTGGCGATCCGGCGCAGCGCTTCATCGAGCGCAGCATCGTCTGCCGCGAACGAGATGCGAAAGCCCGCCGCGCCGCCGAAGGCCGAGGCGGCGACCACCGCCACGCCATGTTCGAGCAGGTGCAGCGCCAGCGCCTCGTCATCCCCGAAGCGGTCCATCACCGGGGCGGCATCGACCATGCAATAGAAGGCGCCATCGGGCAGCGGGGCGCTGAGGCCGGGGATCGCGTTGATCGCCGCCACCACCCGGTCGCGGCGGGTGCGGAAGCGTTCGCGCCATTCGCCAAGGAAGTCCTGCGGGCCGGCGAGTGCCGCGGTCGCTGCCGCTTGCGCAATCGAGCACGGATTGCCGCTGTTGTGCGACTGCAGCTTGCCCATCGCCGCGATCAGCCAGGCCGGCCCCGCCGAGACGCCGATGCGGAAACCCGTCATCGCGTGGCTCTTCGAAACGCCCGAGACGGTGAGCACCCGATCGGCGAGGTCCGGGCAGACCACGCTCAGCGTGGCATGCGCGCCCGCGCCGTAACGCAGCGGCGCATAGATGTCGTCGCTCAGCACCAGCACGCGAGGATGACGCCGCAGCACCGCCCCCAGCGCCGCCAGTTCCTCGGCCGGATAGGTCGCGCCGGTGGGATTGCCGGGGCTGTTGAGCAGCAGCCAGCGCGTGGCAGGCGTGATCGCGGCCTCGAGCTGGGCGGCGGTAATGCGGAAGCCACCGGCTGCCTTGGTCGGCAGGTCGACGACGGTCGCCCCGGCAAAGCGGACGATCTCGGGATAGCTGACCCACCACGGCGACGGGATCAGCACGTCGTCGCCCGGATCGAGCGTCGCCAGCAATGCCTCGAAGATCGCCTGCTTGCCCCCGGCGGTCACGATGACCTGCGCCGGCGGCACCACGATGCCGAGGTCACGCGCGAAATGCAGCGCCGCCGCCTCGCGCAGCGCGGCCGTGCCGGCGACCGCGGTATAGCGCGTCTGCCCGCCGTCGAGCGCCGCCTTGGCTGCCTCGATCACGTGCGCCGGCGTCGCGAAATCGGGCTCGCCCACCGAGAGCGAGATGATGTCGCGCCCCGCCGCGCGCAGCTCGATCGCGCGGTCGGTCATGGCATTGGTGCGCGAGGGCGCGATGCGGCGCAATGCCGCGCTGGTCGTCTGGTCGGTCATGGCGCTCAGCCCTGCCCGAAAAGCCGGGCCGGCATCAACCCGCGCACCGCATTGCCGATGAAGAAACCGCCCGCCAGGTCATCCAGCACGACATCGCCCTCGACCGCGCGTCCGGCCTCGATCAGGCTGGCCCGCAGCACGCCGGGCAGCAGGCCGTGTTCGCGGCGCGGGGTGACCAGCACGCCGTCCTTCTCGACGAACAGGTTGGTGAAGCTGCCCTCGGTCAGCAGCCCGTCGTCGCGGCGCAGCAGGGCCTCCTGCGCACCCGCACGGCGCGCAGCCTTGAGCGCCGCTTCGTAGAAACCACGGTCGCTGGTCTTGTGGCGCAGGCGCCAGTCGCTCTCGGACACCGGCAAGGACAGCACCGCACAGACCGCGGGGCTGGCAAAGGGGGCCGGCATCGGCGCGGCCTCCAGCGCATGGGCGCCGCTCCGGGCCACCACCAGCCGCACCTTGGCGGGCGCATTGAGATCGAAGCACAGCGCATGGATCGCGTTGCGCACCGCATGGCGATCGAACGCGAAGCCCAGCGCCAGCGCGCTCTGTTTGATCCGCTCGAGATGCCGCTCGAGCAGCGCGATGCCCTCGGCAGGATCGAAGGCCATGGTCTCGATCAGGTCGGCATTGCCGGCATTGAGGCGCAAGAAATTCCCCTTCACGACGCATTCGCGCCATTCGCCGAGCATCGCCGAATCCGCGACCACCGCCGAACCCACCCCCATGGTGGCC
>NZ_DAIRTS010000004.1:189783-230151 GCF_036803765.1 Novosphingobium sp. | reverse complement strand
AGGACCGCCATGCTTTTCAACGCCTTGCAGACGACCCTCGCCTTCGCGCCCGAGGTACCCGACGACGCCCCCGCCGAGGTGCGCGAAGCCTTCCGCACCGGCGCACCGGTGACCTCGCTCGATCAGGCGCTCACCCTCGCCTACTGGACGTCGCCGGCCGTGCTGGCACAACGCGACACCGCGCGCAGTGCCGCGTGGGGCGTGGCACAGGCGCGGTCGGCCTATGGCCCGCACCTCGACTACGCGCTGACTTATGGATGGACGCGTGACCGGTTCGAGCTGAGCAAGGGCATCTTCATCGCGCGCGAGGGCTGGAGCTCGACCGCGACTGCGGTGCTGACCCAGCCGCTGTTCACCTTCGGCCGACAGTTCGCCTCGGAACGCGGGGCCTCGGCGCAGGCCGCCTACCAACGCGCCGTGGCCCGCTCGGCCAGCCAGCAGGCGCTGTACGACGCGATCGACGCCTATGTCAGCCTGCGCCGCAACCGCGCCGCGGTCGAAATCGCAAGCGACAACCTCGCAGCCCTGACGCGCGAACTGGTCGACAGCCGCGCGCGGCTCAAGGTCCGCGAGGTCACGGCAACCGATCTGCAGCAGGTGGAGACGCGCGTCGAACTGGGCCGCGTCCAGGTCCTCGCCGCGCAACGCGACGCCGGCACGGGAGAGGCGACGTTCCTGCGCATGGTCGGCGTCCGCCCCGGCACTCTGGCCGAGCCCGCCCCGTTGCAGTTGCCGGTGGCGTCGCTGGAAGAAGCCTATGCCTATGCCGAGGTCCACAGCCCGCTGATCGAGGCCGCGCAGCAACGCGAACGCGCCTCGCGCGCCGTGGTCGAAGGCGCACGCGCGGAACGGCGCCCCCGGGTCGACCTGCAGGGCAGCGCCGCGTTGCTTCCCTACGTCCAGGGGTTTTCAAGCTATTCGGACCACTTGCGGCAAACCGAATTCAAAGGCGTCGTGACGCTCAGCGGCCCGCTGTTCGACAGCGGCGAGCGCATGGCCCGCATCCGCGCGGCCGAGGCTGCCAACGACGCGGACTGGCGGCTGCTCGATGCCACGCTGCGCGAGAACCGCGCCGCGCTGGCAGCGGCCTGGAACGACTGGCAGGCGCAGAGCCAGGCGCTGACCAACCTCGCCAGCGCTGTCATCGCCGCGCAGAAAGCCTACGACGGCGCCGTCCTGCAGGAACGCGCAGGCCTCTTCACCACGCTCGATGTGCTCCAACTCGCCCGCGAACTGCTGCAGTCGCGCAGCACCTACAACCAGGGCATCGCCGGCGCCTATCTGGCGAAAGCGCAGGTGCTGGCGGCGATGGGCGCCCTCGATCCCGCCTGGCTGCTACCGGCCAGCGCCGTGCGCGAAACGGCAGAAGACCACATGGCGCGCGAGGCGCGGCGCATTTCCACCAAGGGCGACGTCCCGCTGGTCACCGACGCCCTGCGCGCCCTCGACGGCATCGCCGAGGGCCGCGCCGCACCGCGCCCCTTGCGCGATCCCGCAGGCCAAAGCCGCACACCGCCCGCCGCCATCGGTGTCCCGCCTTTGCCAGCCGCAGACGCAACGCCCTGAACCGAATGCTGCCCATACCTGCGATGGAGGAAGACGCCATCCAGATCGTGGCGCGCGAATGCTGCCGTCGCAACTCCGTCATTCGCGCGAAAGCGGGATCCATCGTCCGACGGGCGAGACCGAGTGCTTCCCGGCGTTTGAGCCAGCCCCGAAAGAACTCCTTCCGCCGCAGTACTCCGACATGCATGGAATAGGCAAAAATCAGACAGGATGGCATTTGCAAAAAGTGTCGAATAACTGCCGTTAAGAAGGCCTTGGCTAGAGGCACCTTGCGACCAAAGCCAGTCATTGAGATCCGCCATCGTGAATGTCCGATCTTGAGCGAAGCTGCCGATGGACGCCTACGAAATGGGCCGGCAGAAGGTCGCTCATAGGCGACAGATACCGCCAACATGCCCGAGGTGTACCCTCTGCCGAGCTCGCACTTGTGCAGGCTTGGACCGACGCGCTCGTCGCCAGGGTGCAACTATTTGCTGCTCTAGGGGCCGGCTGGGATCGCCAGGCGACAGAAGTGCGCGGGACCACGCAGAGGTAACAGGGAATACCATGATAAAAGCGACTGGGAAGGCAAGGAAAACTCGGGTTGTTGTGGATATTGACGGACAGCGACGAGAGCTCTTTGCCGTCGAGGAGAGGAAAAACGGCGATGTCATGCTATATGTGAAGTGGTCACGTCAGATGTCGACCGCGGACGGCGCTGATCACGAGGACCTGACGGAGCAGCGTTTTTCAATTCACGTAAGTCCAAAGTCTGCGGGTCATACGATCAAGCAGACCGTCAAGTCCTCAAAGGCCACCACCACGACCTCCGCGCTCGTTCTGCCCAACGAGGTCAGGCGCAAAACGCAAGGCGGGATATATTCTGACAAGGAGAGATTTTTCTGTTGGCCCGTTTACATGGAAAGGCCCCCTAGACTGGACTCTGGTCGATACGACTGTAAGCCCAAGCCGGCCGACCAGATACTAAGCCTGGGCGTGATGAAACCAACCCTCTCCAACGTCGTCTACATGGTTGTAGTGACCTATCCGAATGTTTCTACGATCGAAGAAGTCAGGGGTAGGACGCTGGTGCAAACCATCGGCTTCGAGAAATTCAACGTCCACATTGTATATGGCTTCTCTCTGGCACCGTCGGTGCCCTTCGGTCACTTCTTGACTTTCACGACTGGTCCGCAACTCGACGAAGGACAATCGCCTCCAAGCAGAAGACGGCCTCACCGTAGCTACGGGATGCGGGCGATCGAAGGAGAATTTTATAGAGGCTTCGGAATCCTGAGGGATCGCTATCGTACGCAAATGGAGCAGGGCGATCCGGAGGCTCAAAAAGAGCAACTGGACTTTTTCTGGACCCTTTCCGCGATCTGTGTGGCATCGCCTCCCCGAAGCGGCGCCGACATCCTTCCGCTAGTCGATTGATACAATGAAGAGATAGCAAGCTTGAAAAAGTTGAAATCATCGCCTTTGGCAGTCGTGGAGCATGACTTACCGGATTGGCTCAAGCTGGAATTCGATAAGAACAGGGTAGTAGTTCAACAGTATGAGTAGTCCCTGCGTGACGTAATGATGTGCGCCTGACAGCCATTGGCCTGCTGCCTAGTAGTTAAGACTGGCCATTTTCTAGCTTAAACTCTAATGCCGATGGCACGTTAACCTTTGGGGCCCATATGAATCCGCCTGATCCTAGCAATTCAACCGGTGCAGCGACGTATTGCTGCGAGCTCAAGCGGGCGGGGTGGGAGCAGATCGGTGAAGGGGCTGGCGGCCGCGTGTTCCACCGCACTTCTGATCAAGAGGTTATCAAAGTGTCAGACGGAGATAACTGTTATCTTGCGTTCGCCGAATACGCAATGGCTAACCCCCAGAATTGTCTGCCCAAACTCAATGTCGTGCATCGATCGGATCAGTGGGCCGTCACCCACATTGAGCACTTGATACCGCTAGATGCCGCAAACGCCACTAAGTTAAAGCATTGGTGGAGAGAAATTATTACTGCATGGAGGACGAGTAGCCCGCTGCCATGCCCCAAGGATTGGTCACAGGTAGCTAATGATCTGCGCCAGATCGCCATAGACAGAGGATGCTCGTTCGACATGAAGGAGGTCAATGCGATGCAGCGGGGCTACACGGTCGTTTTCACCGATCCGTTGAATTGAGTTTGGCCCGTTAACTCGGTCTGCTGCCCTCTTGTGGATCAAACGATCATTCCACGAGGAAAATGACAAAGCAATGCAGCGCAAAGGCTCGCTATCCCGTGCTCCTGTTTTCGTGTCTTGATGGCACCAAATCGGACATTCGCAGATCGGCCAAGCCTGCTCATTCAGATCTTGATATCCGCAACTCCGTGAAGGGCCAGTTTTATCCAAAACCGGGCAATCATGGTTGGACGCGGAACGACAGGTTTGTCCCAGACCACGTCATTCCGGGCGTCATCCAAAGAGACAAACAAACAGCAGTCCTCTAGCTGCGTAAACACGACGCTGGCCGACCGGGCAACCGACGCAACCTCCCCCTCAAACACAACCTCGTCGCCCAAATCGCATCTCTTATCCTCACCCGGCATCCTGCTCGCGAATCAGGTCGACCAGCGCGCGCAGGTTGAGAGGCAGGTGTCGCCGGCCCGGATAATAGAGCGACAAGCCGGGAAACGGCGGCGTCCATTCGTCGAGCACCTGGACGAGGCTGCCATCGGCCAGCGCCGGCGCCGCGCCGCGCTGCTCGACATAGGCAAAGCCCAGGCCTTCGCGTGCCGCCATGGTCAGCAACTCGCCGCTGTCGAGGATGACGTGGCCCGGCACCTCGAGCGTCAGCGCGGTCCCGCGCCGCTCGAACTCCCAGCGATAGATCCGCCCACCGCCCAGGCGATGCTGGATGCAGGTGTGGGCGAGGAGGTCGTGCGGCACGTGCGGCACCGGGCGCCCCTCGAGGTAACCCGGCGATGCCACCACGATCATGCGCAACTGCCGGATGATCGGCACGGCGATCATGTCGGGCGGCACCGCTTCGTGCAGCCGCACTCCGGCGTCGAAGCCTGCGGCGATGACATCGACCAGCGCGTCGTCGGTCACGACTTCGAGGCTGACCCGCGGATAGCGCCGGGCATATTCGGCCAGGAGGGGCTGCAGGATCATCCGCGCCGCGCCCGCCGCCATGTTGAGGCGCAGGCGTCCGGCCGGTTCGCTGGCGCGTGATCCCATCGCCGCCAGCGCGGCGTCGATCGTCTCCAGCGCAGGGCCTATCTCGGCCACGAGATCGGCGCCCGCCTCGGTCAGCGAGACACTGCGCGTGGTGCGGTTGAACAGGCGAACCGCCAGCCGCTCCTCCAGCGCCGCGACCGCATGGCTCAGCGCCGAGGACGAGACGCCCAAGGTCCGCGCGGCGGCACGGAAGCCGCCGTGCCGCGCCACCGCCAGCACGCCTTCCAGCTCTGCCAATGTCGCCTTCATTGTTCGATTTCACTCATCAGACCATCCTGGAATGACGAGCTTATCAGATCAGCAGGCGCGGTCCATCTCGTGACGCATCGCCAAGCTAGGAGCCATCATGCGCCACATCACCGAAAACTACATCGCCGGGGCGTTTCGCCCGGTGTCAGGCACGGCCACCGCGCCGCTTTTCGATCCAGCCACCGCCACCCAGATCGGCACCGTGCGGTTGTCCGATGCCGCCGACGTCGACGCCGCCGTGGCCGCAGCCTCCTCGGCGCTGCCAGCGCTGGCCGCCATGTCCCCCGCCGGGCGCGCGGACATGCTGCGCCAGCTCGGCGCGGCATTTTCCGGGCATACCGACCGCCTCGCCGACGCCATGCGCGCGGAATATGGCGCCCCGGCCCCGTTCGTCGCATTCAGCGCGGCCCATGCCGGATCGGCCTTCGCGCAGATGGCGGACGAGGTCGAGGCCTATCCCTGGCGCCAGCGGATCGGCGATGCCGAGGTGGAGATGCGCGCGGCCGGCGTGACGGCGGCGATCACGCCGTGGAATGCCAATTACGGCTTCATCTGCTCGAAGCTGGCCACCTCGATCGCAGCGGGCGCGCCGATGGTCGTCAAGCCGTCCGAACTGAGCGCGATCCAGACCCAGGTGCTGGTCGAGGCGCTGCACGAGGCAGGCCTGCCGGCTGGGGTGCTCAACGTGATCCAGGGTGACGGCCCCGGCGCCGGCGCCCGGCTGGCTGCCCATCCCGGCATCGCCCGGATCACCTTTACCGGCTCCACCGCCAGCGGCCGCGCCGTGCTCCATGCCGCGGCCGACACGATCAAGCGCGTCACGCTGGAATTGGGCGGCAAAGGCGCGCAAGTCGTGCTCGACGATGCAGACCTCGACCGCGCGGCCCGGCAAGTGCTGGTCAACGGCTTCATCAACAGCGGGCAGGCCTGCATTGCCGGCACCCGCGTGCTGGTGCCGGCATCGCGCAAGGCCGCGTTCGAGGCGCGGCTGGTCGCGGCGCTGGCGGACTGGCCGGTCGGCCCGGCACACGACGATCGCGCCCGTATCGGCCCGATGGTCAGCGAAAAGCAATGGAGCCGCGTCCAGTCCTATATCCGCCTGGGGCAGAGCGAAGGCGCGCGCCTGCTGGCGGGCGGCGAAGGACGCCCCGAGGGGCTCGAACGCGGCTGGTTCGTGCGGCCCACGCTGTTCGCCGATGCCAACAACGCCATGCGCATCGCCCGCGAGGAGATCTTTGGCCCGGTCCTCTGCCTCATTCCCTACGACGGCGACGCAAACGCGGTGCGGATCGCCAACGACACCACGTACGGCTTGCAGAACTACGTGATCGGCACGGACCGCAATCGTGCGCGCGCCGTCGCCGCGCAGCTCGAAAGCGGCCGGGTGATGATCAACGACGCGGTGCACGAACCACGCGCGCCCTTCGGCGGGTTCAAGCAATCGGGGCTGGGTCGCGAGTTCGGACGCTTCGGGCTCGACACCTTTCTCGAGCCGCGCACGATTCTGGGCTGAGCGGCCGGTTAGTCCCGCGCCAGGTCGAGGCGATAGCCGATCCCCGGTTCGTTGCGCAGCGCGGAGCGGCCGGGGCCACGGTCGCCCTCCAGCTTGCGCCGAATGCCACGCGCGGCGACGCGCAGGTATTCGACGTCGCCTTCGTGCCCCGGCCCCCACACGGTGCGCAGCAGCTGGGCGTGGGTGATGACGCGGCCGGGTTGCTGCGCCAATTCGGCCAGCAGCGCGTATTCCTTGGGCGCCAGATGGACCTCGTGCCCCGCCTTGCGGACCTGTCGCGCGGCGAGGTCGACCTCGACATCGCCGAAGCGGACGAGGCTGGCCGCCGCCGCGCGCTCCGCGTCGCCGAGCCCACCCGCCAGCCGGGCGCGGTGGCGCAAGGCGGTGCGCACCCGCGCCAGCACTTCCTCGGGATCGAACGGCTTGGTCACGTAGTCGTCCGCCCCGAGATCAAGCGCGGCGACCTTCTCCGCGGTGGCATCGCGCGCGGACAGCACCACGACCGCCAGCCCGGCGCCGATCAGCTGCGGCAGGATGTCCAGCCCGTCGCGGTCGGGCAGGCCGAGATCGAGCAGCGCCAGCGCCGGGGCCTCGGCCGCGCGCACCGCCAGCGCCTCGGCCGCGCCGCCCGCCTCGCTCACGCGGTAGCCGGCCCCCTCCAGCGTATGGCGTAGCAAGGCGCGGATCGCCGGATCGTCGTCCACCACCAGGACCGCCGCACCCGTGTTCATGCGCTCACCCCACGCAACGGCACCGCGCGCACCAGGCCGGCGGGAAAGCGCAGCACGAACCGCGCGCCGCCGCCCTGGCGCTCGCCCGCCTCCACCGCGACACCCATGGCATCGGCAAAGCCCTTGACGATGGCCAGCCCCAGCCCGGTGCCGCCGGTGCGGTCGGTCCCCTCGATCCGTGCGAACAGCCCGAAAATGCGCTCGCGCTCGTCAGCGGGCACACCCGGCCCCTGGTCGCACACCGCCAGTTCGACGCCGCCATCGGCCAGCGCCAGCCCCTCGATCGCGATTGTGCCGTCCGGCCCGCCGTGGCGATCGGCATTGTCGATCAGGTTGATGAGGCAATGGTGCAGCAGGCGCGGGTCGGCCATGACCAGCGGCAGGTCGTCGGCCACGGCCAGCGCGACGCGGCCGCGCAGCAGGCCGGGCGCGAAATGGTCGAGTGCCGCGTCGCAGGCTTCGGCAAGGTCCACCGCCTCGGCCGCGCGCTCGATCGCGCCGGTCTCGATCCGCACCATGTCGATCAGGTTGGCGACGAAGCGGTCCAGCCGCTCGGCCTCGGCGCGTGCGCTCGACAGCGCGGTGGCCTGGTCCGCGCTCAGCGGCTGGAGCGCGCGCAGCGTGCCCAGCACGGTGGTCAGCGGCGTGCGCAGGTCATGCCCGATCGAGGACAGCAGCGCGCTGCGCAGCCGCTCGCGTTCCTGCACGCGGTCGAGCGCATGGGCCTGCTCTTCGAGCACCATGCGCGACAGCGCCAGCCCGGTCTGCGCCAGCAGGCTTTCCAGAAGCGGCAGTTGCGGGCCGTGCAGCGGCATCGCGGCCTCGGGATGGCCAACACCGACCACCGCCAGCGGCCCGCCGCGCCCCGGCACCGGCACGAACAGCCATTCGGACGCGGTGGGCACCTGTCCGCCCGGCCCCGTCGCGCGCCCGCCGTCGAAGCACCACTGCGCCGCCGCCATCTCGAGCAGGTCGGCACGCTCCTGTGCAGGCTCGGCCGCCACCAGCGCCAGCGCCCCGCCCTCATCCGGCGCCAGCACCAGCACGCGCACGTCGAACACGCGCGCGATCTCGCTGGCCAGGAACGCCCAGAGCGCCTCCGCCCGCGTCACCGCCATCAGCGAGCCAGCGAACCCGGCAAGCAGCGCATCGCGCCCCGCCCGCGCTTCGGCCAAGCGCGCCTGCTCGTGCAGCCGCTTCGCCATGTGGCTGCCCCCCAGCGCGACACCCAGCAGCACGACCAGCGTGATCAGTTGCGCCGGATCGGCCACCAGCAGCGTGAAACGTGGCGGAATAAAGAAGTAGGTATAGACGAGCGAGGACAGCAGCCCGGCGCCCAGCCCCGGCCGCAGCCCCAGCCGGATCGCCGCGAACATCACCGGCCCGAGATAGAGCAGCGCGATCGGCGCGACATCGCCGCGCTCGGCCAGCGCCAGCCCTGCCAGCGTGGCGAGGGCGAGCAGCGCCAGCGTGGCGATCAAGCCCGATACCAGCCCGCCGCGCAGCGCATCGGCCTGTCCGGCCTGCTCTGCGGACGGCAGCGTCGGGCGCGGGGGCGGAGCGGGCGTCATTCCCGGCGGGATGCCAAGCACGGAGCGGGCTGTCGAGCGCAAACCGCGCCTTCCGCCTAACCTGCCCAAACCACAATGCCCGTTCGGCCCGCCTGCAACCCGATCGCCGTAAAGAACGTATAAATTCCGTCGCATCCCGACGTGCTTCCGACATAGGCCGCCAGCATGACCACGAGCCTTCCCGAATTCGCCGCCGGCAGCGAGACGCCTGCCGCCGCGCCCCCCGCCGATACGCCTGCCCCGTCTTCCGAACATGAGGCCCATCCCGATGCCCACCACGAGGGCAAGCTCATGCCGCTCGCCGTCGGCGCGATCGGCGTGGTGTTCGGCGACATCGGCACCTCGCCGCTCTATTCGCTGCGCGAGAGCTTCATCGGCCATCACCGGCTGGCGGTGGACCCCGACCATATCTTCGGCGTGCTCTCGCTGATCTTCTGGACGATGACGCTGATCGTCACGATCAAGTACGTCTTCGTCATCCTGCGCGCCGACAACAAGGGCGAAGGCGGCAGCCTCGCGCTGCTCGCGCTGATCGGCCGCCAGCTCAAGCCCGGCCGCTGGACCGCCTTCACCGTCATGCTCGGCATCGTCGCCACCGCGCTGTTCTATGGCGATGCGATCATCACGCCCGCGGTCTCGGTGCTTTCGGCGGTCGAGGGGCTGACCGTGGTGCAGCCCGCCTTTGCCGAGTTGGTCCTGCCGATCTCGATCGCCATCCTCATCGGCCTCTTCGCGATCCAGTCGCGCGGCACCGCAGCGGTGGGCAAGCTGTTCGGGCCGGTCATGCTGGTCTATTTCGCGGTCATCGCGCTGCTCGGCATCAACGGCATCGCCCACGCGCCCGAAATCCTGCTCGCGGTCAACCCGCTCTACGCGGTCAAGTTCTTCGCGCTCGACCCGCTGCTCGCCTTCCTCGCGCTCGGCTCGGTCGTGCTCGCGGTCACCGGGGCCGAGGCGCTCTATGCCGACATGGGCCACTTCGGCCGCCGCGCGATCATGGTCGCGTGGCTGTGGGTGGCGTTCCCCTGCCTGCTCATCAACTATGCCGGACAGTCCGCGCTGCTGCTGCGCAACCCGGCGCTGGTCGAGAACCCGTTCTTCCTCATGGCGCCCGACTGGGCGCGTCTGCCGCTGGTGATCCTGGCGACGCTAGCCACGATCATCGCCAGCCAGGCGGTGATCTCGGGCGCGTTCTCGGTCTCGCAACAGGCGGTGCAGCTGGGCTTCCTGCCGCGCATCCGCATCCTCCACACCAGCGCCAGCGCGGCGGGGCAGATCTATGCGCCGGTCGTCAACTGGATCCTGCTGGCCATGGTCATCCTGCTCGTGCTCGCCTTCCGCACCTCGAGCAACCTGGCCTCGGCCTATGGCATTGCCGTCACCGGCACGATGTTCATCACCGCCTGCATGCTCGGCGTGCTGACCTTCGCGGTGTGGAAGTGGCATCCGCTGGTCGCCGGGCTGGTCACGGGCACCTTCCTGGTGATCGACGGCGCCTACTTCGCCTCGAACGCCACCAAGATCCCCGACGGCGGCTGGTTCCCGCTGCTCGTCGCGCTGGTCACTTTCACCGCGCTGACCACCTGGGCGACCGGCCGCCGCATCCTGCGCGACCGCCTGGCCGAAGACGCCATGCCGTTCGACCTGTTCCTCGGCTCGGTCTGCGAGCGCGTGCGCCGGGTCAAGGGCACGGCGGTGTTCCTTGCCTCCACCGCCGACGGCATTCCGCCCGCGCTGCTGCACAACCTCAAGCACAACCACATCCTGCACGAGCGCGTGGTGATCCTCACCGTGCGCACCGCCGGCGTCCCCCACGTGCCCGCGCACAAGCGCCACGAGATCACCGACCTCGGCCACGGCTTCTACCGCATGATCATCCACATCGGCTTCATGGACGAACAGGACGTCCCCGCCGCCCTCGCCGCCGAGACCCGCGCCGGCGGCCCGTTCAAGCCGATGGAGACCAGCTACTTCCTCGCCCGCCAGACCCTCATCGCCTCCAAGCGCCCGGGCATGGCGATCTGGCGCGAGAAGCTGTTCGCCTGGATGGTGCGCAACTCGGAAAGCCCGATGCAGTTCTTCCGCCTGCCGACGAACCGGGTGATCGAACTGGGGAGCCAGTTGGAGATTTGAGGGGTACGGATTGGACGGGGGCCGTGGGAGGCAGCTTTTGGCCAGACCCGGTCTCTCAGATGAGGTATCGCGAATATCAGCTTCTAATAGAAGCCGATGTAGCGCCATCACCAGCCCGCGAACAGCGAAGAAGGATTCGACCACGACGATAATCTAATTTGCTGTATCTCGATCATTGGGCTCCCTGATCGTTCACTGCCCTTCCCTCCTCGGCAGCCGGCTCGGCTTCGCCCGTGGCGCGCGTCTTGAAAAGGATGCGCCGCCCTTTGACGTCGACGCGCATGAGAAATTCGGCCGCGATCATCCTTTCGAAGGCGGCAAGCGTCGTCGGCGCCCCGTCGACGCTGACATCCCAATAATAGGGATCGAAGCTTTCAAACTGTAGCCCCCCCATTTCTGACGTTACGCCTTCGAATACGGTTTCGCCGCTCGGGCGGTGCACATAAACGACGGCGATTTCGTCGATGGCCAAGCGCGTATAGGTGATGCGAATGTACTCACTAACGTCGACCGATGCGGATTCGCCGATCGTCAGGTCGGCGCCTGCCTCAGCATCGCCGTCGTCCGTTTCGGCTTCGGTCTCGCCGCCCATTCGTTCGGCCTGGTGCATCGCGACATAGGCCGGGTTCTGCTCGAGCCCATCAAAAAGGGCATGCATCTCTTCGCGCGACGCAACGATCAGAGTGGCGGCGAGGGTCAGACAGAGTGACGAATAACCCTCCTCTGCGGAGCTCGGCAGGCCGCGTCCGCGTTCGGGATTGTCGCCGCTGAGGCGGTAGAAGGACATTGGCAGCGCGTGAACATGAGTTGAAAAGAGGATGTAGAGCATGCGGAAAGTCTCGACTTCCATCCCGGCCTTTTCCATCAACGTTTCGAGCGGGAAGAGATAGGCGGTCTGACCGTGCAGCAGCTTCTTGTGCTGCTTAGGATCGAGCGCCTGAAAAAATGAATTGGTGCGCAGCCGCTCGCGGAGTTCCTCGGCTTGCACCTCTAACTCGACGACTTGCTGATCATTCTTCTGCGCTGTGAACAGCCGGATACGCGAGACACAGTCGTGAAGATTGAAGAGATTCCACCGGCAATACCACTCGTCCTGCGAACAGGGATCGGCGCAAAGATAATGGAAGGCGGCTCGCAATTCGATCATCGTGCGGACCACGCCGGTCATCGAGGCATAGTCCCAATGCTCGATCTTCTTCGCAGCCCAAGGCGAATAGGGCGCGAGATTAAGCAGGCTCACGCCGCGCGTGATTAGCGCGACGAATAGCACCGAGGCGTAGAAATGGCGGCCTTCGGGCGCTTCGATCCCAGCATAGCGCCGCGACACGAAGATGCATTCGCGCACGACATTGTCGAGCATATCGAGGCTTTTCAGATAGTCTTTCGCGGGTTCCGGCCCCCATGCGCCGCCGTCGACTACAGCCTGGAGATCGAACTCGTCATTCTCGTTCACGCATTTTCCTTCGCCGATCTGTCTGTTCCGCCCGCTGGCGGGCTAAGATTTGGAGTCCGCGCCGCGCGCGGCTAAAGAATAGATATCCGTCCATCGACTATCACCGGAGGTCCGATTGCCCAAGACAGATGAGGACGGAGTCGAATGGCTGAGCGAGGACGAACTGGCACAGATGAAGAGTTGTGCCGATGAAAAGACGTTCGATGCTTTCGTCGAGAGCGTCGGCGGGTACCGCATCGACTCGCTCCATCCGAACCCCGACGTCCTGAACGCCGATTATGTTTTTCCCGCCGACAAGGTCATCATCGAGATGAAGACGCTCGAGACCGCAATCCACAACAGCGATCAATTCCAAGCGAAGATGCAGGTGGTGCATCGCCAAATCTACGCAAAATACAAGAAGAGCCCCGTATCGCTCGACCCCAAAGTTTCGTTTCGATATCTGATGGCCTTTATTGAACTTTTCCGCGCACCGCTGGCGCGGGTCGTTAAAAAGGCGAACCGCCAGATTAAATCGACCAAGGAGAATCTGGGCTACGCCGACTACCGAGGCATCCTACTTCTGATCAACGACAACCTGCGGGAGCTGCCACCGCGCCTTATGCTGGGGACGCTGGGGCGCATCCTCAACGGCTCGTACTCGTCGGTGCGTGCGATGATTTACCTCACCAACCATTACATCCTCATCCCCGGCGACGAATTTGGGCGCATTCTCTGGGCGCCGCTCTACGCCGATGCCGAAGGCGACGGCCTCGTCGACTTCGTCAACCGGCTCGGGGCGCAATGGTTCGACTATTGCGAGAGGATCGGCCAGCCGAGCGACGACCGCCAAGCCGGACCTGACATTTCCATCGAGGGCAGCTGCGCAGCCGGGGCGCAGTTTCCGATCGCATGAACTCCTCACAGAGGGTCAGTCCTGAGGTCCAGCGTGCTAGGCAGCTTTTGTCAAAAGGTGTCGTCCGACATGTCGCGCGCGAACGACAGCACCGTCCCAATCCCAACCACCCCCCTCACCCCAACTCCACCACGACATCCGCCAGCCGCGCCACGTCCGCCTGCTGGTGCGAGACCATCAGCACCGGCAGCGCGAAGGTGTCGCGGATGCGTGCGATGAGGCCGATCACCGCGTCGCGGCGGGCGGGGTCGAGGGCGGTGAGGGGTTCGTCCATCAGCAGGAAGCGCGGGCCGGAGAGCAATGCGCGGCCGATGGCGACGCGCTGGGCCTCGCCGCCCGAGAGGCTGCGCGGGCGGCGGGCGAGGAGCGGGGCTATGCCGAGGAAGTCCGCCATCTCGTCCAGCGTGAAGCGGCGGCGCTCGGGCGGGGCGTGGCGCCAGCCGAACAGCAGGTTGTCGCGCACGGTCAGGTGGGGGAACAGCCGCAGGTCCTGGAAGACGTAGCCCGCCGCGCGCGCCTCGGGCGCGAGGTCGATGCCGCGGGCGCGGTCGAACAGGGTGACGCCGCCCACCGCGATGCGCCCGCGCTCGGGGCGCAGCAGGCCGGCGATGGCGTCGAGCGTGCTGGTCTTGCCCTGCCCCGACGGCCCGACCAGCGCGGTGACGCCGCCGCTGCTGGCAAAGTGCGCGGCGATGTCGCGCCCGCCCCGGCGCAGGGTGATGTCGCACTCAAAGGACATGCGCGCGCGTGCCTCCGTGCCGGCGGGCGAGCAGTTCGGAGGCGACGAGCGCCAGCAGCGACAGCGCCACCGCGATCAGCGCGAGCCGCCAGACCGTGGCGTCGCCGCCCGGCACCTGCAGCGCGGCATAGATCGCCAGCGGCAGGGTCTGCGTCTCGCCGGGGATGTTGGACACGAAGGTGATCGTCGCGCCGAACTCGCCCAGCGAGCGCGCGAAGCCGAGCACCGCGCCGGCGACGATGCCGGGCAGCGAGAGCGGCAGGGTGATCCGCCGGAACGTGCTCCATCGCCCGGCGCCGAGCGTGCGCGCCGCCGCCTCGAGCCGGGGGTCGACCGCCTCGAGCGAGAGACGGATCGCGCGGACCATCAGCGGCAGCGCCATGACCCCGGCGGCCAGCGCCGCGCCGGTCCAGCGGAACAGCAGCGAGACTCCGAACAGGCGCTCGAGCCAGCCGCCGACCGGCCCCGACGGCCCGAAGGCGATCAGCAGCATCCAGCCGATCACCACCGGCGGCAGCACCAGCGGCAGGTGGACTAGTGCGTCGAGCAGCACCCGCCCGCGAAACCGCCCGCGCGCCAAGGCCAGCGCCAGCACGAACGCGACCGGCAGCGTGCCCGCGATCGCCACCGCGCTGACCTTGGCCGAGAGGGCGACGACGCCCCATTCCCCTGCGCTCAACAGCATGGCGCCGCTCAGTGCGCGACGAAGCCGAAGCGGCGGAAGATCGCCTTGCCCTCGGCCGAGAGCAGGAAGCGGCGGAACGGCTCGGCATCGGGGCTGGTGGCGGTGGTCAGCCGGGTGAGCGGATAGGTGATCGGCGGATGGCTGCCGGCGGGAAACACCCCGACGATCCGCACCCCCGGCTCGGCCCGCGCGTCGGTCGCATAGACCACGCCCAGCGGCGCGGCGCCGCGCGCGACCAGCGCCAGCGCGGCGCGCACGTTCTCGGCCCGCGCGACTTGGCCCGCAACCTGCGGCCACGCGCCCAGCCGCTGCAGCGCGGTCTTGCCATAGCGCCCGGCGGGCGGGCGCATGGCGAACCTCGGGCAGGAATGGGCGGCTGTATTCCGCGGTATATATTAAGCGCTCCTACAGGTGGCCCGGGCAAAATGCAAAAGTCCGGCGGTATGGCTTGCAGTATGGCTTGCCGCCGGACCGGCTTTGCGCGAAGCAGGCCGCCCTTCGTTTCTCTGCGCCCGAGGATCCTGCATGCGCCCCAATTTTCGCGCCCTCGCATCCGCCGCCGCCCTGGCCGCCGGTGCCCTGACGCTGGCCCTCGCGCCCAACGGAGCCATGGCGGCGCCTGCGCCATCGGGTGCGGCCGCCCTGCCCGACATCCCCGCCCCCTGGCGCACCGCGCCCGACGTCGGCGCGCTGCTCAAGCAGGATCGCGTGCTCGGCCCTGCCGATGCGCCGGTCAGCGTGGTGGTCTGGTCCGATCCCGAATGCCCCTATTGCAAGCAGTTCGCCGGCGTTCCCGATGCCGCGATCGCGCGCGCCAACGGCCGAGCCAATCTCGCGCTGCGCATGCTGCCCCTGCCCTTCCACGGCGCGGCGGCGGTGATCGCCGGGATGGCCGCGCTCTGCGTCGCGGACCAAGGCGGAACACAGGCCTACTACAAGTTCGTCAACGCCTACTTCGCGCAGACCGGCGGCAATGGCCGCGGCCTGCCGGGCGAAGCGCAGCGTGGCCGCGCCGCCGTGGTCGACGTGGCGACCGCCGCGGGCGCAGCCGACGGCAAGGCAGTCGAGGCCTGCACCCGCAGCAAGGATACGCTCGACCGCCTCGTGGCCGAGGGCGACGCGGCGGAGCGCGCCACCGTGCAGGGCACCCCCGCGGTCGCTGTGCGCAACAACGTGACCGGCGAGACGATCCTGGTCGACGGCGCGATCGATGGCGACACGCTCGATGCCGCGATCGCGCTGATGGCCGCGCGCAGCAATCGCCAGGCACCGCCACCGCCGGGTTATTCGCGCTGAACGCTGCGCCATTGCGTAAAACCGGACAAGGCTTTTCGCAAAAGGCGCTTCACCCGGCAGGATTTTGCGCTAGAGCGCGGCGATGGATCGTATCGACCGCAAGCTCCTCGCCGCACTCCAGGCGGATTCGCACGCCTCGCTGGCCCAACTGGCAGAACGCATCGGGCTGTCCAGCTCGGCCTGCCATCGCCGCATGCGCGCGCTCGAGGAAGCGGGCACGATCACCGGCTATGGCGCGCGGATCGATCCGGCGCAGGTCGGCCTCAACCTCCATGCGCTGATCGACATCACGCTCGACAACCAGAGCCGCGAGGCAATGGAGAAGTTCGAGGCGGCGACGCTCGACTTTCCCGACATTCTCGAATGCTACCTGATGTCGGGCGCGGCGGACTATCGCCTGCGGATCGCCGCGCGCGACATGGCGGACTATGACCGGCTGCACCGCGATTGCCTGGCGCGGCTGCCGGGCGTCAGCGTGATGCACACCAGCTTCATCATCCGCCCGGTCAAGGCATGGAGCGGCTACGCGCTCGGCTGAGCGCGCCGCTCCCTCCGCTTCAGGCCCCGCTTCAGGCGCCCTCTTCCTCGCGCACGCGCGCCATGGCCAGTACCGCGCCGGCCATGACCACCGCGGCCACCGCCATCGTCCACTTCGGCTCGCCGGGGAAGAAGCTGCGCATGATCCCGCCCATGGCCGTGGCGACGATCAGCTGCGGCACGACGATGAACAGGTTGAACAGGCCGATGTAGATGCCGAACTTGGCCGGCGGCAGCACGCGCGTCAGGATCACGTAGGGCATGCCCAGGATCGAGGCCCAGGCCACGCCGACCAGCGCCATCGGCACCAGCAGCAGCGTCTGGTCGCGGATCACCATCAGCAGCAGGAAGGCCAGCGCACCGGCACCCAGCCCGACCATGTGCGTGCGCACGTTGCCGATGCGGCGCGCCAGGACGGGCAGCGCGAAGGCGGCCAGCGCGGCCACGCCATTGTAGAAGGCGAACATCACGCCGACCCAGTCCGCGCCGGCGTTATAGGCGCCGCCGCTGGTATCGGTGGCGTGGAACACCTCGCGCGTGACGACGGGCGTGGTGTAGATCCACAGGATGAACAGCGCGACCCAGGTGAAGAACTGCGCCAGCGCCAGCTGGCGCATCGCGCGCGGCATCTGCGCAAGGTCGCTGACGATCTGCGCCAGCGTGCCGGTGCTGGCCCGTGCCCGCACCACGATCTGCAGCAGCCCGAACGCCACCAGCCCGCCGCCCAGCACATAGAGCTGCTGGTCGAGCCCGAGCGCGGCGACGAGTGCGAGCAGGACCAGCCCGCCCGCCAGCCACAGCGGCCCGCGCGGCGGATAGACCAGCGGTGCGTGCGTCGGAATGGCAGCGTGGCCCGGATCGCCATGCGCGGCGAGTTCGCCGGGGCTGTATTCCTTGACCCGCCACGCCGTCCACGCCACCGCCGCGACCATCGCCGCTGCCCCCAGATAGAAGCTATAGCGCACCGACGGCGGGATCGTGCCTTCGGGCGCGGTATTGGCGATGCCCATGGCCTTGAACGCGATCGGCGCCAAGCTGCCGAGCACGGCCCCGGCGCCGATAAACCAGGTCTGCAGCGCAAAGCCCTGCGCGCGCTGGTGCGGCGGCGTCATGTCGCCGACGAAGGCGCGGAACGGCTCCATCGCGACATTGAGCGAGGCATCGAGCAGCCACAGGAACAGCGCCGCCACCAGCAGCAACGAGGTGTTGGGCAGTCCGAACAGCGCCAGCGCGGCGAGCACGGCGCCGGCCACGAAATAAGGCCGCCTGCGCCCGAAACGGCCCCAGGTGCGATCCGACCAGTGCCCGATCAGCGGCTGGACGATGAGGCCGGTCACCGGCCCGGCGATCCACAGGAAGGCGAGATCGTCGACCTTGCTGCCCAGCGCCTGGAAGATGCGGCTGACATTGGCATTCTGCAGGGCGAAGGCCAGCTGGATACCGAAGAAGCCGAAGCTGGTGTTCCACAGGCCCCAGAAGCTTTGGGCCGGCTTCCCAGGCTGGGCCGGGTTGCCAGGGTGGCCCGGGTTATTCGTCACGGTCATGGCATCCTCTCTTGCCCTGCTTGTCGGCCGGCGATGCGGCAATCCTTCGCAGTCGGCGATACGCATACGAATGCTATGCGTAACATGGCAGATCAATGCTTCCACCACCCCACCCCCTCCTCTTCACAGGAGGGGGTCGGGGGGTAGTGGCGGCATAAACGAGCCTGGTCTGCGTGGACCAATTCAGCGGTTGAGAGAACGACTGGGATTGGGTGGGAAGCTGCCTTTGCCGCCTCAACCTCGTCATTCCCGCGCAGGCGGGAATCCAGTAGCTACCGCACGAGAAGGGCTGCGGCCCGGTCTTTAACGCCAGCCCGAAACTGGATTCCCGCCTACGCGGGAATGACGAGGGAATGGGCCTGAATTGGTGGTTAGCTGCCGTTGCGCCCACTTCTTCAAAATCGCTTTAAAAGCTCATGCACAACAGGCAAGTAGCTCTGGTCTTCGAGTAGTCCGGAGCCGCTACCAATGACAGCAGGCTCACCACAACTCGGGCATTGCCCGGTCCAGCGTTTGACCCTGTTCCGTTTCTCTGGCGAGGTCCATTCGTCCCGCCAGCTATTGACTTGGATAGCGGCGAACACGGCGCAGCAATTCAGGCAACCCGCATATTTGCTGGCTTCAATTTCGGCACGGTTGCCAATTGTGTGCCGCCTTACCTCTAGCTGCAACTCCGCCTCTGTCTTTTGTTTCATGGAACCAGGATCCTGCAAGTCGGGAAGGTCTGCAACTGGGCGAAAGCAGCCATTCGAATTCGTCCAAGCCACCCTCACCCTACCCGCCCGAACTCGCCCGCACCACCAGTCGCGTCGGCAGGACCGCCGGCGGCGCCTGCCGGTCCTCGACCTGGGCCAGGACGTTCTCGACCAGCGCCTCGCCGGCCAGACGGATGTCCTGCACCATCGTCGTCAGGGGCGGATTGGCGAAGCCGGCGGCGGGAATGTCGTCGAAGCCGACGATCGCGACGTCCTCGGGCACGGACAGCCCGGCCTCGGAGAGAACGCGCAGCGCACCGATCGCGATAAGGTCGCTTGCCGCGAAGATCGCATCGAACGACACCCCGCGCGCCAGCAGCGTCCGCGCGGCATGATGACCCGATTCCTCGGAGCTGATCGCGTCCACCACCAGCGCGGGGTCCTGGCTCAGCCGGGCGGCGGCCATGGCCTTGAGCAGGCCGGCATGGCGCTGCTGGAATTCAGGATAATGGCTGTCGGCCTGGCCCAGGAACGCGATCTGGCGGCGGCCACGCGCGATAAGGTGCTCGCCCGCCAGCCGCCCGGCGCCGAAATTGTCCGATCCCACGGTGGCGCCGATCGTCCCGTCATCGACCGACCCCCACCGGACGAAATGCGTGCCGGCCTTGACCAGTTGCCGCAGCCGGCTTTCATACAGCGTATAGTCGCCATAGCCGAGCAGGATCAGCCCGTCGGCGCGGTGGCTTTCCTGGTAGCGACGGTGCCAGTCGTCCTCGAGCTTCTGGAACGACACCAGCAGGTCCAGGCCCTTGGCCGCGCAGTGCCGGGTGATCGAGCCCAGCATCGAGAGGAAGAACGGATTGATGTTGGATTCGTCCGGGGTCGGATCCTCGAAGAACAGCAGCGCCAGCGTATTCGATCGCTGCGTCCGCAAGGACGAGGCGTTCTTGTCGACCGTATAATTGAGCTGGCGGGCGATCGCCTCGATCTTCTCGCGCGTCTCCTTGCTCACCGATTTGCTGCCGCGCAGCGCCCGGCTGACGGTCGGCTGCGAGACACCGGCGAGATAGGCGATCTCGAAACTTGTCGGCTTGTTGGATGGCTTGCGGCCCAAGGCGCGGCTCCTGCGTCTGTAACAAGGCCCGAAATTACGCATAATATCTATATCATGCAATGTTCGACGCAAATCCGCGCGACGATAGCGTTAACCGCACGATTAAGAGCTATATAAATCAATAGGTTATTTAATGCTGCATCGGCGAACGTCTTGCATAGCATACGTATGTCGTATTCGCGAGACCCCCGCTTCCCCGTATCTGGAGGCAGCGAGAGCCGGTGGAATCCGTGATGTCGACACAAGACAGCGGACGGGTCTCGCCTCGTATTGGCCCGGATATCGGGCAAGGTTCGTAGCCGGCGCAATGTCCGGCTGGGGGAGTGGAAGGTACCATGGCACATCACGCATTTTATGCGGGCCGCTTCGGCTGCTCGCTGGTCGCGCTTGCGACCGTCATCGCCGCAGGTCCGGCGATGGCCCAGACCGCCGCGCCGGCTGCCCCCGCCGCCGACGCTGCAGCCCCCGATGACTCGGGCGCCATCGTCGTCTCGGGTATCCGCGCATCGCTGAACGCCTCGGCCTCGATCAAGCGCAACTCGATCGCCATCGTTGAAGCCGTTTCGGCCGAAGACATCGGCAAGCTGCCCGACGTGTCGATCGCCGACTCGCTGGCCCGCCTCCCCGGCGTGACCGCGCAGCGCCTCGAAGGTCGCGACCAGCGCCTGTCGATCCGCGGCCTCGGCCCCGACTTCTCGACCACGCTGCTCAACGGCCGCGAACAGGTCACCGTTGGCGACAACCGCGGCGTCGAGTACGACCAGTACCCGTCGGAATTCTTCAAGAACGTCGTCGTGCACAAGGCCGCCGATCCCTCGCTGATCGCCGCCGGCATCTCGGGCACCGTGGACCTTCGCATGCTGCGCCCGCTGGCCCAGGCCGACCGCGTCATCGCCGTGCAGCTGCGCGGCCAGATGAACGGCCTCAAGAAGCTCAACCCCGATGGCGAGCGCTACGGCTACCGCGCCTCGGCGACCTACGTCGACAAGTTCGCCAACGACACCTTCGGCATCGCGATCGGTCTCTCGGCCACGCAGACCCCGTCGCAGGACGAGCGCTACAACGCCTGGGGCTTCCCGACCCTCGCCGACGGCAAGACGCTCATGCTCGGCGGTGCCAAGCCCTACGTCCAGTCGAACGTGCTCAAGCGCTATGGTGCGGTCGCCACGCTCGAATACCAGCCGAACGACAACTGGCACTCGACCCTCGACGTGCTCTATTCGAAGTTCAAGGAAACGCAGCACCTGCGCGGGATCGAATTCCCGATCTTCCCCGACTGGTCGGGCCTGCCGGGCAACGACACCACGGTGATCCAGCCGGGCTACAAGGTGAACAACGGCTTCGTCACCGACGCCACGATCACCAACGTCAAGGCGGTGATGCGCAACGACCTCAACCAGCGTGACGCCGACAACTTCTCGGTGGGCTGGAACAACGTGATCGGCGTGGGCGAAGGCACGCACCTGACGCTCGACGCCAGCTACAGCCACGCCAAGCGCACCGACTTCCTGCTCGAGAACTACTCGGGCACCGGCTACCTCAACGCCGGCCAGCGCGACACGCTGCACATCACGCAGAACGGCAACGGCACCTTCGACATCGTGCCCACGCTCGACTACGGCAACCCCGCCAACTTCGGCCTGACCGATCCGCGTGGCTGGGGCTACAACGGCACGACCGCCGTGGTCCAGGCCGGCTTCCTCAACAAGCCCAGCTTCAAGGACGACCTGCTCGCGCTGCGCGCCAGCCTCGACGGCGAAATCTCGGGCATGGGCCTGCTCAAGGGCTGGGAAATCGGCGGCAACTACAGCTACCGCAAGAAGACCTCGGCGTTCACGTCGTACTTCCTGTGCCCCAAGGGCGGCGGCACCGGCTGCACCCCGGGCAGCGGCACCACCACCTTTGCCCCGATCCCGCAGGCTGCGGTCATCGGCACCGTTCCGCTCGCCTACCTCGGCGTGCCGCGGATGCTCGCGCTCGACCCGATGTACCTGTACAACAACGCGTATAACTCGGTGTACGACAACCGTCCGGTCTCGCTGGTGCGTGACAACTCGGTTCGCGAGAAGGTCTGGACCGGCTATGCCATGGTCAAGCTCGACGGCGACCTTGCCGGCAAGCACCTGACCGGCACCGTCGGCGTCCAGGGCATCTACACCGACCAGAAGTCGGTCGGCTCGCTCTCGAACTTCGACGCGACCACCGGCAACGTGATCGTCACCCCGGCCAGCGGCGGCGCCCGCTACTGGAACGTGCTGCCCAGCGCGAACTTCGCCCTCGAGGTGTCGAACGCCACGTACCTCAAGCTCGCCGGCTCGCTCACCATGGTCCGCCCGCGCCTCGACCAGGAGCGCGTGAACCAGGAGTTCTCGATCAACCCGACGAACATCGGTTCGACCGACCCGACGCGTCCGTTCTTCAGCTCCAACGGCGGCAACGCCCTGCTGCGTCCGTACCGTTCGGCCAACATCGACTTCTCGGCCGAGCACTACTTCGCCAAGGGCGGCTACATCTCGGGTGCGCTGTACTTCAAGCGTCTGACCGACTTCGTCGATCCGAACAACTCGTACGCCTATGACTTCGCCTCGGTTGTCGCCAGCCTCCCGGCTGCCATCCGCAACCAGATCGCGACCACCGTCGGTCCGGTCACCGCGCCTGGCAACACCGGCAAGGGCACCATCAAGGGTGCGGAACTGACGGTCTCGCTGCCGTTCGGCCTGTTCACCCCGGCACTCGACGGCTTCGGCTTCTTCGGCAGCGGCAGCTACACCGACAGCCGGATCACCTTTGCGAAGAACCCCAACGATCCGATCACCCTGCCGGGCCTGTCGGACTGGGTGGCCAACGCCTCGCTCTACTATGAAAAGTATGGCTTCCAGGCGCGCGCCAACTATCGCTTCCGTTCGAGCTTCCTGGCCGAAGTGGCCGGTCTGTCGGCCAACCCGACCTACCGCACCGCCAAGTCGGAAGGCATCCTCGACGCGCAGATCGGTTACGAATTCCAGCCGGGTTCGTCGCTGGCCGGCCTGTCGGTGATGTTCCAGGCCAAGAACCTGACCGACCGTCCGTTCATCACTTACCAGAACAACGATCCGCGCCAGGTCATCGACTACCAGCGCTACGGTCGCGACTTCTACCTGACCGTGAGCTACAAGCTCTAAGCGGTTCCCTCGGGGTGCGGGCGGTTCATGGCTGGACCGCCCGCCCCTCCCCTGCCAAGTTCGTCCCGCATCGCAACAGGGAACCTTGCGCCATGACCCAGACGCAACCGCACCAGACGCAATCCGGTTCGATCACGCCGTCGGGTTCCATCGTCATCGTCGGTGGCGGCACGGCCGGCTGGATGACCGCCGCGGCGCTCGGCCATTTCCTCGGGGACTCGACCGCGATCCATCTGGTCGAGAGCGAGGCGATCGGCACCGTCGGCGTCGGCGAGGCCACCATCCCCCAGATCCGCATGTTCAACCAGGCGTTGGGCATCGACGAGAACGCATTCATCCGCGCCACCCAGGCGACCTTCAAGCTGGGCATCGAATTTGCCGGCTGGCTGCGTCCCGGGCACAGCTACATTCACGCCTTCGGCGATGTCGGTCGCGACATCGGCCTCGGCGCCTTCCGCCATTTCTGGTCGCGCGCGCATCGCCTCGGCCTGGCCCGGCCGCTGGGCGACTACGCCCTCAACGACCTGGCCGCCCGCGCCGGCGCGATGCACGACGGCGCCCCGCTGACCAACCGCAACGTGCCGCAGATGCCGCACGCCTTCCATTTCGATGCCGGCCTCTACGCCGGCTTCCTGCGCCGGTTTGCCGAAGGCAAGGGCGTGATCCGCCACGAAGGCACGATCACCGAGGTTCAGCAGGACGGCGGCAGCGGCGATGTCACCGCGGTGCGCCTCGCCGACGGGCGATGCGTGGGCGGCGACCTGTTCATCGACTGCTCGGGCCTGCGCGCCCTGCTGATCGAGCAGACGCTTCACGCCGGGTTCGAGGACTGGTCGCACCTGCTCCCCGCCAACAGCGCGGTCGCCGTGCCCTGCGCGCGCGTCGCCCCGCTTACCCCCTATACCCGCTCGACCGCGCATGCCGTGGGCTGGCAGTGGCGCATTCCGCTGCAGCACCGCACCGGCAACGGGCGCGTCTATTGCACCGCTTTCACCAGCGACGACGAAGCCGCCGAGGGCCTGCTCGCCCATCTCGACGGCAAGCCGCTCGCCGATCCGCGCGTGATCCGCTTCACCACCGGGCGGCGGCGCCGCGTGTGGGTCAACAACGTGATCGCCGTAGGCCTTGCGGGCGGTTTCCTCGAGCCGCTCGAATCCACCTCGATCCACCTGATCCAGTCGATGATCGCCCGGATCATGGCCTTTGCCCCCACGCGCCGGGCCGCGCCCGCGATCCGCGCCGCGTTCAATCGCCAGTCCGCCGACGAGATGGAGCGCATCCGCGACTTCATCGTCCTCCACTACTGGGCCAACGAGCGCCCCGAACCGTTCTGGCAGGCCTGCCGCGCCATGACGCTGCCCGACAGCCTGTCCGAAAAGATCGACCTGTTCCGCGCCGGCGGGCACCTTTTCCGCGACAGCGCCGACCTGTTCAGCGAAGTGGGCTGGCTGCAGGTGCTGGTCGGCCAGGGCATCGTGCCCGAGACCAGCCACGCGCTGGCCGAGGCGGTGCCGGCCGAGGATCTCGCCGGCTGGCTCGACACGCTGCACACGCTCTACACCCGCGAAGTCGCCGCCTACCCCGCCCATGCGGACTACATCGCGCGGCATTGCCCCGCCCCCGCCATTCAAGGACTTGCCGCATGATCCCCCGCATGCTTTCCCGCACGCTCGCGCTGGCGCTCGCCGGCACCATGATGACCGCGCTGCCCGCGCACGCCGACGATCCCGCGCCGACCGCCGCTTCTTCTGCTACTGCTGCTGCTCCCGCCAGCCCGGTCGCCGCACGCACCGCGGCGGGCGAATCCATCTATTTCGTGCTGCCCGACCGCTTCGCCAACGGCGATGCGCGCAACGACACCGGCGGTCTCAAGGGCGGCCGTCTGACCACCGGCTTCGATCCCGCGGACAAGGGCTTCTATCATGGCGGCGACCTCAAGGGGCTGACGCAGAAGCTCGACTACATCAAGGGCATGGGCTTCACCGCGGTCTGGGTCGGGCCGATCTTCAAGAACAAGCCCGTGCAGGGCGCGCCCGGCCAGGAAAGCGCCGGCTACCACGGCTACTGGATCACCGACTTCACGCAGGTCGACCCGCACTTCGGCACCAATGCCGAATTCGCCGCCTTCGTTGCCGCCGCCCATGCGCGTGGGCTCAAGGTCTACATGGACATCGTCGCGAACCATACCGCCGACGTGATCCAGTACCGCGAAGTGCCCGCCGGAACCTCGGCACCCTATCGCAGCAAGGCCGACTATCCCTACAGCCGCAAGCTCGGCCTCACCGGCCAGGCGATTAACGAGGGGTTTGCCGGCGACGAGGACGCGAGCGAGGCGAACTTCGCGCGTCTGACCGATCCGGGCTATGCCTATACCCCGTTCGTGCCCAAGGGCGAGGAACACGCCAAGACGCCCGACTGGCTGAACAACCCGATCTACTATCACAACCGCGGCGACAGCACGTTCAGCGGCGAGAACAGCCGCTTCGGCGACTTCAGCGGCCTCGACGACGTGTTCACCGAGAACCCGCGCGTGCGCGCCGGGATGATCGCGATCTATGCCGACTGGATCCGCAAGTTCCATGTCGACGGCTATCGCATCGACACCGCGCGCCATGTCGATCCCGGCTTCTGGCAGGCCTTCATCCCGGCCATGCAGGACGTGGCGCGGGGCGAGGGCATTCCCAACTTCACCATCTTCGGCGAAGTCGCGCGCGAAAACCCCGACAACGGCTACATCGCCCGCTTCACGCGCCGCGACGGCTATCCCCACGTGCTGGACTTCGCGTTCCACGCCGCGGTGCGCGCCGTGCTGGCGCAGGACAAGGGCACCGACGTGCTCGCCGACCTGTTCGACGGCGACGTGCTGTACCAGGGCGGCGAGGAAGCCGCGCTGGCGCAGCCGACCTTCGTCGACAATCACGACGTCGGGCGCTTCGCCTTCCTGGTGGAGCACGACAAGCCCGGCATCGCCCCGGCCGACCTGTTGGCCCGCACGCAGTTGGCCCATGTCATGCTGCTGACCCTGCGCGGCAGCCCGGTGGTCTATTACGGCGACGAACAGGGCATGATCGGCCACGGCAACGACCAGGCCGCGCGCCAGGACATGTTCGCCAGCAAGGTTGCGAGTTACAACGACCAGCCGCTGCTGGGCACCACCCGCACCACGGCGCAGGCCAATTTCGCCACTGACAACCCGCTCTACGCCACGATCACCCGCCTCAACGCCCTGCGCGCCGCGCATCCCGCGCTCGCCCGCGGGCGTCAGTTGACGCGTGGCTACGGCGAGAAGCCGGGTCTGTTCAGCGTCTCGCGCTTCGATCCTGCCACCGGCGCCGAATACCTCGTCGCCTTCAACACCTCCAGCCAGCCGATCCACGCCGCGACCACCATCGGCACCGATGCCACGGCCCTCGAAAGCCTGTGGGGACAATGTCCCGCAACCGTATTCGCACCCGGTTCGTTGGTGCTTGACCTGCCAGCCTATGGCAGCGTGGTGTGCCGCGTCCTTCCCACTTCTTCTTCCAAGCAAGGCCAATGACCCAGCTCAGCCCCTCCTTCGCGCCCGCGACCCAGCCCCTGGCTTCGCCGGCCGCCGATCTTCCCTGGTGGCATGGCGCCGCGATCTACCAGATCTATCCGCGCAGCTTCGCCGATTCCAACGGGGACGGGGTGGGTGACCTGGCCGGCATCACCGAAAAGCTCGACCACGTCGCGCGGCTCGGTGCCGACGCGATCTGGATCTCGCCGTTCTTCAAGTCGCCGATGCGCGACTTCGGCTACGACGTGTCCGACTACTGCGACGTCGATCCGGTGTTCGGCACGCTGGCCGATTTCGACGCGCTGGTCGAACGCGCCCATGCGCTCGATCTCAAGGTCACGATCGACCAGGTCTATGCCCACACCTCCGATCTGCATCCCTGGTTCGTGGAAAGCCGGCAGAGCCGCGACAACCCCAAGGCCGACTGGTACGTCTGGGCCGATCCCAAGCCCGATGGCTCGCCGCCGTCGAACTGGCAGTCGGTGTTCGGTGGCCCGGCCTGGCGCTGGGACGCGCGCCGCTGCCAATACTACCTGCACAACTTCCTGGCCGAACAGCCGCAGGTCAACGCGCACAACCCCGACGTGCAGGAAGCGCTGCTCGGCGTCATGAAGTTCTGGCTCGATCGCGGGGTCGACGGTTTCCGCATCGACGCGCTCAACTTCCTGATGCATGACCCCGCCCTGCGCGACAATCCGCCCGCGCCCGAGGACGGCCGCCGCCGCACGCGCCCGTTCGACTACCAGCTCAAGATCTACAACCAGTCGCACCCCAACATCGTCGGCTTCATCGAGCGCATCCGCGCGCTGTGCGACAGCTATGGCGCGGTGTTCACCGTCGCCGAAGTCGGCGGCGACCTCGCCGAAACCGAGATGAAGGCGTTCACGCAAGGCGAAAGCCGGCTTAACAGCGCCTATGGCTTCGACTTCCTCTATGCCCCGCAAGTGACCCCGGTGATGGTGCGCGACGTGCTGTCCAAGTGGCCCGACGAAGAGGGCATGGGCTGGCCGAGCTGGGCCTTCGAGAACCACGACGCGCCCCGCGCGCTGTCGCGCTGGACCACGCCCGAGACGCGTGATGCCTATGCGCGGATGAAGGCGGTGCTGTTCGCCTCGCTGCGCGGCAACATCATCGTCTACCAGGGCGAGGAACTCGGCCTCACGCAGGTCGACATCCCGTTCGAGCTGCTGCAGGACCCCGAGGCGATCGCCAACTGGCCGCTGACGCTGTCGCGCGACGGCGCACGCACCCCGCTTCCGTGGCAGGCGCAAAGCGCGATGGGTGGTTTCACCGCCGGCCCGGCGCCGTGGCTGCCGCTGGGCGACGAGAACCTCGCCCGCGCGGTCGACCGGCAGGAGGGTGATCCCGCCTCGATGCTGGCACTCACCAGCCGCCTGCTCAAGCTGCGCCGCGAAACCCCGGCCCTGCGCCACGGCAGCTTCGATGTGCTGCATGCCGATGCCGCGCTGCTCGTCGCGCGTCGCCGCCACGAACGCTGTGCGGTGCTGGTCGTGATCAACATGAGCAACCAGGCCGTCGCATGGCCTGTCGAAATCGCCGCCGAAGGCACCGTGCTGGTCGCCGAAAACGACGCCAGCCTCGGCTATCTCCCCCCCTTCGCGGCGCTTATCGTCCAAGAGAGGATCTGACCCCCCATGTCGCTTACAACCCGTTTCGCAGCGCCGCTGGCGCTGGCGCTGGCGTGCGCCCCGCTCACCGCTCAGGCCCAGGCCATCGGTGAGGCCAAGACGCAGGACCAGCCGGTCACGGCCACCTCGCCCGACGGCAGCCTCGTGCTGACCGTCGCGATCGACAACGACGGCCGCCCGACCTACAGTCTCTCGCGCAAGGGCAAGCTGCTGGTCGCGGCCTCCTCGCTCGGCTTCATCCTGGCCGATGGCCCGACGATGGTACGCGGCAACCACATCATCGGCTCGGAAAGCTTGACGCCCAAGGCCACCACCTGGGAGCAGCCCTGGGGCGAGCGCCGCTACGTCACCGACAATCACAACGAGCTGCTGGTCAAGTTCAAGCAGGTACCCGAGTGGGGCGGCCGCGAGATGAACGTGCGCTTCCGCCTGTTCAACGACGGGTTCGGCCTGCGCTACGAATTGCCGCAGCAGGCGGCGATGACCACGATGAAGATCGCCGACGAGCTGACTGAATTCAACCTCGCGCAGAACGGCTCGGCCTGGTGGATTCCCGGCGGCGAATGGAACCGCTACGAGCAGGTCTACAACAAGACCCCGATCGACGGCGTCTCGACCGCGCACACCCCGATCACGATGAAGCTCGATGACGGCACGCACCTCGCGTTCCACGAAGCCGCGCTGGTCGACTATTCGGCGATGTGGTTCAAGCGCATCGACGGCACGCGCTTCCGCTCGACGCTGTCGCCCTCGCCCGACGGCCCCAAGGTCGTACGCGACCTGCCGTTCAACACCCCGTGGCGCACGATCCGCATCGCCGACACCGCGGCGGGCCTCGTCGAGAACGACCTCGAACTGAACCTCAACGAGCCCAACAAGCTGGGCGACGTCAGCTGGGTCAAGCCGATGAAGTACATCGGCATCTGGTGGGGCATGATCCGCGGCGACTGGACCTGGGCCGAAGGTCCCAAGCACGGTGCCACCACCGCCCGCACCAAGCAGTACATCGACTTCGCCGCGAAGAACGGCTTCGGCGGCGTGCTCGTCGAAGGCTGGGACAAGGGCTGGAACGGCAACTGGTTCGGCAACGGCAAGGAGTTCAGTTATACCCAGGCGACTCCGGACTTCGACATCAAGGCGGTCACCGCCTATGGCCGCAAGAAGGGTGTCGAGCTGATCGGCCACCACGAGACCGGCGGCAACATCGCCAATTACGAAGCCCAGCTCGACGACGCGATGAAGATGTATGCCGCCCTTGGCGTGCATTCGGTCAAGACCGGCTACGTCGCCGACGCCGGCGGCATCCTCGCCCCCGGCGCCACGCCGGGCACCTACCGCATGGCCTATCACGACGGCCAGCGGCAGGTCGAACATCACCTCAAGGTGGTCGAGACCGCGGCCAAGTACCACATCGCGATCGACGCGCACGAACCGGTCAAGGATACGGGGCTTCGCCGCACCTATCCCAACTGGATCGACCGCGAGGGCGCGCGCGGCATGGAATACAATGCGTGGGGTAAGTTCGCCAACGGACCGAGCCACGAACCCATGCTGGTCTACACGCGCATGCTCTCGGGCCCGATGGACTTCACCCCCGGCGTGCTGAGCCTCGAGGGCGCCGACCACCAGCCGCTCGCCTCGACGCTGGCCAAGCAGCTCGGCCTCTATCTCGCGATCTATTCGCCGATCCAGATGGCCGCCGACTTCATCGAGACGCTGGCCGCCCATCCCAAGGAACTGGCCTTCATCCGCCAGGTGCCGGCGGACTGGTCGGAAAGCCATCTGATCGCCGGTGACGTGGGCGAATACGCGATCTTCGCGCGCAAGGACCGCAAGAGTGAGGACTGGTACGCCGGCGGCGTCAACGACGCCACCCAGCGCACCGTCACGCTTACGTTCGACTTCCTCGACGCGGGCAAGACCTATACCGCGACAATCTACAAGGACGGCGAAGGCGCGACCTACGAGACCGACGCCCGCCACAAGATCGCCTACGAAACGCGCACCGTGAAGAAGGGCGACACCATGCAGCTGTGGCTCGCCCCCGGCGGCGGCGCGGCGATCCGCCTGCACCCGGGCAAGTAAGCCCGGCCTGCCACTGACCATGGCATCACCTCCCCATCGATGATGGGGAGGATCGGCCTCGCCTCCCCCTGCCGCATGGCAGGGATGGGCGGGGCCGATTGCGTTATTTCTGGGGCTTGTTGGGCGTGCTGCCCACGGGCAGTTCGGGCGCGACGCCCATGTCAACCAGCGGGTCGTTGGCCGCGGTCGCGCTGGCCTGGACCATAGGATCGAGGGCGGCGGCCTTGTCGGCCAGGGTCGCGCGTTCCATGATGACGTTGGCGAGGCTCACCAGCAGCAGGATCGCACCCAGCCCGAACAGGCCGATCTGCAGGCGATGCACCGCCTGCGCGCGCATCTCGCGCGCCGAGGGTGGCAGCGCGTGCACCGGCTCGAGCGGCGCAGGCGCGTGCAACCCGAATTGGGGTATCCTGCGTTCGCGCTGCGATCGAAGGAGCGGCATTGCCTTTATATAGCGTATCACGCCAGCCAGGGGAATACCGGCAGGCCCTTCGCACGCAGCCAATCGGCATTGTAGAGCGAGGAGAGATAGCGGAAGCCGGTGTCGCACAGGATCGTCGCGACGCGCTTGCCGGGACCCAGCGCTTTGGCCATCGCCACCGCGCCCGCCACGTTGATCCCGCTCGACAGGCCCAGGCACAGCCCTTCCTCGGCGAGCAGGCGCTCGACCCAGTAAAGCCCTTCCTCGTCCGAGATGCGCAGCGGCATGTCGATCGGTGCGCCCTCGAGGTTGGCGGTGATGCGCCCCTGCCCGATGCCTTCGGCGACCGAGCTGCCCTCGGCCTTCAGCTCGCCATGGGCGTAGTAGTTGTAGAGCGCCGCGCCGTGCGGGTCGGCGAGGCCGATGGTCACGCTCTCGTCGAAGGCCTTGAGGCCCATGCCCGTGCCCGCGATCGTGCCGCCGGTGCCGGCCGCGCAGATGAAGCCGTCGATGCGGCCGTCCATCTGCGCCCAGATCTCGGGCGCGGTGCTTTCGATGTGCGCACGGCGATTGGCGATGTTGTCGAACTGGTTGGCCCAGATCGCGCCTTCGGTCTCCTCGGCGATACGGCGCGAGGTGTGGACGAAGTGATTGGGGTTGGAGAAGGGCGCGGCGGGAACGAGCACCAGCTCTGCGCGCAGCGCCCGCAGCGTGTCCATCTTCTCGCGCGACTGCGTCTCGGGCATGACGATCACGCTTTTATAGCCCAGCGCATTGGCGACGAGCGCCAGGCCGATGCCGGTATTGCCCGCCGTCCCCTCGACGATCGTGCCGCCGGGCCTCAGCAGCCCTCGCGCCTCGGCGTCGCGCACGATCCACAGCGCCGCGCGGTCCTTGACCGAGGCGCCGGGGTTGGCAAACTCGCACTTGCCGTAGATTTCGGCGCCGGCGGCCTCGCTCGGCCCCTTGAGGCGGACGAGCGGCGTGTTGCCGATGAGGGAAAGGCTGTCGGGCGTTAGCGCTGGGACGGTCATGCCTGCCGAAGTAAGGAGCTTGTCGGCCAAGGGCAAGCCGGTTGAACGCCCCGCTTACTCTCTTCCGGCACGGATCGCCGCCCCGCCGGCAAACGGCGCCAGCGCCAGCGCGACGAGGCTGCAGGCCGCCAGCAAGGCGAGGCCGCCCTCGCCGCCCGGCTGAAGCGAACCGGCACCGAAGATCAGCAGCGGCACCGCCAGCGGGATCGCCAGCAGCCCGCCCAGCGCCGCCCCAGCGCGCAGGCCCGCGGTCAGCGCGGCGATCGTCACCCCGATCGCGGCAAGCCCCGGCGTGCCGAGCAGCAGGCCCATCTCCACCGTCCACAACTGCGCGCCATCGAGCGACAGCAGCGTTGCCGAGACAGGCGCCGCCAGCATCAGCGGCACGCCGAAGCTGATCCAGTGCGCGGCGATGCGCACCAGCAGCAGCGCCTCTTCGGACAGGCCGCGCAAGGCCCACTGGTCGAACAGCCCGGCCTCGACGTCGGGCTCCACCAGCCGGTCGAGCGGCAGGATCGCGGCGAGCAGTGCCGCCACCCAGATCACCCCGGCGCCGGTGCGCGCCAGCAGCCGCGCGTCCGGCCCGACCGCAAAGGGATAGAGCATCGCCACCGCCAGGAAGAACAGCAGCGGCAGCGCCGCGCCGCCCCGCCCCTGCGCCCCGCGCAGCAGCAGGCCAAGGTCGCGGCGAAAAATCGGCCAGAGCCGCGCGCTCATGCGTCCTCTCCCGCATCATCGGCATCGTTGGCATCATCCCAGGCCTCGGGCGGGGGGACGAAGTCGGCCAGTGCCAGCGTTCGCAAGGGCAGCAGCGTCAGCGGCTGGTGCGAGGCGATCACCGCCAGCCCGCCGCCTGCGCAATGTGCCGCCACCGCCGCCTGCGCCTGTGCCGCCCAGGCACTGTCCAGCCCGTTGAGCGGCTCGTCGAGCAGCCAGATCGGCGCCTCGCTCGCGGCCAGGCGGGCGAGCGCGGCGCGCTTCCTCTGCCCGGTCGAGAGATAGCGCACCGGCACGTCGCGCAGGTCCGCAAGGCCGAAGCGGTCCTCGCCCCCGACGACACCCTCGACACTCGCATCGTCCGCCCCGTCCACCGCGCGCCAGAACGCCAGCGCGCGGCCCAGCGGCACATGCCCGTCGAGCGCCAGCCGCTCGTCGACCAGCGCCACGCGCCCCTCGCGCGCCACGCTGCCGTGCCAGGCGCGCATCAGCCCGGCGAGGATGCGGATGAGGCTCGACTTGCCGATGCCGTTGGCGCCGGCCAGATGCAGCGCCTCCCCCGGCCCCAGCGCAAAGCTCAAGCCCCGGAACAGCACGCGGTCGCCACGCCGGCAGGCAAGGTCACGGGCGGCAAGCGAAGGCGCAATCATCCCCGCCCCTTAAGCCCAAATCCGCGCGCTGCCAACGGCGGCAGGGTCGTAGTGCCCTCACCCGGGCCACGCCCTTTGGTCTGGTACGCCAGGCAAAGCGGGACCCCGGGTCGAAGCCCGGGGTGACGGTGATGCGAGGGAGCATGTCCGAAAGCGAAGCCACGCAAGACCGGCGCAAGGCCCATCACCTTATAGCCCCCCGTCATCCCGGGCGAAGACCCGGGATCCCGCTTCCTGCTGCCCCCTCACCGCACCCGGCGCTTCAGCCCCCGGTGCAGCAGACCCGGCGCCCAGCGCTCCAGCAGCGCGAGCCGCCGTGCCGTCGGGCCGACCAGCGTGTGCAGCCGCCGCCCGTGCACCGCGCGCCAGGCGGCCTCGGCGACGGCCTCGACCGGCGTGATCTCCAGCCCGGCGCGCTCGACCACGGCGCGGATCGCGGAGCTGCCGGCGGTGTGCGTCGGATGCGCCAGCAGCGGCGTGTCGATGAAGCCCGGCATCAGGCTGCGTACCGCGATGCCCTGCCCCGCCCATTCGGCGTCGAGCGCCTCGGTCAATGCCGCCAGCCCCGCCTTGGTCGCGGCATAGACCGAGGTGCCCGGCGCACCGTGGATCGCTGCCGCGCTCGCGGTGTTGAGCAGGCACGCGCCTTTGCCTGCCTGCGCCAGCCAGCGATGCGCCGCCCGCGCGCCCAGCGTGGCGCCGGTCAGGTTGATCGCGATCACCCGCTCGATCTCCGCGACGCTGCATTCGGCGAGCGGTCCGCCCAGCGGCACCCCGGCGTTGTTGGCGACCACGTCGATACGCCCGCCGCCCTCATCCGCCGCCTCCGCCAGCGCCCGCTCCCACGCCGCCGCATCGCGCACGTCGAGCGCATGGGCCGACCAGCGCCCCTCAGGCAGCAGCGCCCCGGCCGCCGCCATGCCGTCAGCGTCCACATCGGCCAGCGCGACGAACCAGCCCGCTGCGGCAAAGCGCCGGGCGATCGCGCGCCCGATGCCCGAGGCCCCGCCGGTGACGAACAGCACGCGGCCGCCCGCTGCGCCCCCGTTCATAGGGCCGGGTTGTTGTAGACGTGCCAGGTAAAGATCGCGAGCGAACCCCGGTGCGGGCGCCAGGGTTCTGCCAGCGCGCGCGTCTCGGCCTCGCTCGGCCGCTCGGGCAGGCCGAGCAGCTTGCCCAGCCCCACCTGCACCGCCAGGTCGCCGGCGGGGAACACATCGGCGCGGCCCTCGGCGAACAGCAGGTAGATTTCGGCCGACCAGCGCCCGATCCCCTTGATCTTCACCAGCTCGGCGATCGCCGCCTCGTCGTCCTCAGGCAAGGCATCGAGGTCCAGCGCCCCCGAGACGACCAGTTCGCACAGCGAGCGGGCATAGCCCTGCTTCTGCCGCGAGAGGCCACAGGCGCGTAAAGAGTCGAAATCGGCCTCCAGCAGCGCCTCGGGCGGCATGTTCTCGCCCAGCAGCGCCTCGAGCTTGGCCCAGACCGAAGCGGCGGAGGCCACGCTCACCTGCTGGCCGACGATGGTGCGCAGCAGCGTGCGATAGCCGGTCTCGCGCAGCCGCGGCTCGGGATAGCCGAACCGCCCCAGCGCAAAGCCGATCGCGGGATTGATCGCGGCGATATGGTCGAGCCCATCTGTGATCGCTTGCGCCGATAATCCCATGGTCACCCCGTCCCTTGCCGCTTGCTTAATACTGGGGCGGGCAGTAGCAGCCGGGACGAAGGGCGAACAGGGACTTCCCGAATCCCGGCCCGCCATGAGGAGCTTTTGACCATGCCGAAGCTTGTTGTCGTCGACCGTGCCGGTGAAGAAAAGACCATCGAGGTCGATAGCGGACTGACCGTGATGGAAGCCATCCGTGACAACGGCTTCGACGAATTGCTCGCGCTGTGCGGCGGCTGCTGCTCGTGCGCGACCTGCCACGTCTATGTCGACCCCGACACCGCCGGCGCGCTCCCCGCGATGAGCGAGGACGAGAACGACCTGCTCGACAGCTCCGACCACCGCACCCCGGCCTCGCGCCTCTCGTGCCAGGTGCCGGTGCAGGACGGCCTCAAGGTGACGATCGCCCCCGAAGACTGAGGGCCGCGATCATCGCTGCGTACCAAGACGCGCCGGACCTTGTGGTCTGGCGCGTTTTTTCTGGCATCTGTTCGAACGTGTCCAAGGTATGGTGCGATAAGAACTGTGCGCGGCCACCGTCGACGAAGAGCTCGGTGCCACTGACGAAGCTCGACGCATCGGATGCCAGAAACAGCACCGCCTGCGCCACTTCGTTCGGCGATCCCGGCGCTGCCGCCGGTCACGATCGCGAGCTTGCCATCAAGTCTTGTCACGGCACCATTCCTTCCATTGGTCCAGACGGTTTCGAGGCGGCCATCCGCCGTCGCATTTACCCGCTCGGAATGACCCGCTCAGCGGGCAGCGGCAGCGCCTGACGGCTGGAACAGCGCCGCGTTCTCGCGCAGCCAGTCCACCGCCGATCGCGCCGCCCGGCCCGTCAGCGCGGCGACGGTCGTCGTGGTCTCGGCCAGGATTCCCTCGCGAAACAGCCGGTCCAGCCCCCGCAGCAGGTTGGCCACCATTGCGCTCGCCCCGGTGGCGAGCAGGACGGCGCGATGCGCGTCATGCGTGCGGTGATGATAGACAACCGGCCGACCGAGGATCGCCGACAGCGCCTCGGTATGCACACCACCGCCCGTTGTGCGAACTATCTGAAAAGAGACGGCTTGAAAGCATGGCGCGCCGACCAGCGCCCTTCGTTCCCGCAGATAGGGCAGGCCTGCATCGAGGACAAGAACGACCTGCTCGACAGCTCCGACCACCGCACCCGGCCTCGCGCCTCTCGTGCCAGGTGCCTTCGCAGGACGGCCTCAAGGTGATGATCGCCCCTGAAGACTAAGGGCTGCGATCACCGCTGCGTACCGGGACGCAGCGAACCTTCTAGTCTGGCACGTTTTTGGTTGTGCAAATGCAGCTTGGATTGGGGGAGATATTTTCAATAGCAGACCGTCAACGCCGCCCCCACGGGTGGCGCATCGAATTTTCGGCAGACGGGCGCTAGAAGACCAAGCGAATGGACGCGTGAGTAAGAAACGAGACGAATGGAGAAGAGGATGGAGGACGACAGCACTGCGGATGAAATAGGAAGTAGGATGCAGAGCTCGGCTTGACGCTCACGGCGAATCATGCCAGGATAGCATCCGGCGTCAGTATACGTCACATGTTCAAAGCAATGCGAAGTTCCGCGCGAATTAGACAGCGTGAGACTTGAAGAAGATGAGGTCTGTAATGCCTGATGCGCTAGACGCTCTGAGGTCCCTCGCGGCAAACTACCGTCGCTGGGCTCGTCAGTCTGAAGCTGAAGGGCAGGATGCTCGTGCCAAGGCTCAGCTTAGTAGTGCGAATAATATCGAAGCCGTTGTTGAGGAACTGGATGCCGCTCGCAAACGACTTCGGCCGGTTTCGACGGATTTAGGCGATTTGTCTGACTTGCCAGAAGAGCTGATAAAGCAGCTGAACGTGACCAAGGTTGACGAGTTGGAGCAACAGTTACGAGACATCGTTGCGGCTGCGGACGGGACCGAACTCGGATTGGACCAAATTCTGATTGAACTATGGCGGCGACACAAGGTCGTTGGCGAGCGTCGGTTTGTGATGAACAAGCTTTATCGCATGGCGCAAAAAGGCACCATAAACAGCGTAGACGGTAAAAAAGGCAGTTACTGTTTGCCGCGAGCTACCACTGGAGGTTGGGGTAAATCAGGAGGGGGTTGGGGTAATTCCGCCGCAGGTTTCGGCGATGATGAGGATGACGACATTCCATTTTAATTCGCAGAAGGTCTAACTCACAAAAACTACTCTTCCTTAGCGCGCTTTAAAATAGGTATGATTGCCCGGCTGCCCACCTGTGACGATAAGCAGGCACGGCAAAGTCACCAGTTTAGTAAGTTCTCGTCACCACTAGTGCCCTGAGGGACGTGGCTAGCAGTGTTTACCGGTTTGGAGACTCTTGAACATGCAGGTTGACTTGCATAGCCATCATGATCTCCTACGAATGATAGCCCTAGAAAAGAAGAAAACCCGGCGTTGCAGCGCCGGGCTTTCCGATCTGGGGCGAGTTGCACGCCGTTCTAGGCCAGAGCGTGCAACCGGGATCCCCCGTTGTGGCGCGTAGTTCCATAAGGGGGGTCGCCCGTCAAGACTGGTCGTATATGCAAAGGTAAATTGTATGAAACGACGACCAGCGGATCGATTCCGCGCAAAGCTGACTGATGCGACAATCCGCGAGGTCATGCATCGCTTAGCCCTTGGGCACTTGCAGCATGATATCGCGGCAGACCTCGGTATCAATCAAGGACGCATCTCCGAAATCAAAACCGGAAAGCGCCGTCCGGCGAACGATAATCAGTTAGGCTTAATCTAAGGATCGACCGGGCCGCCAGCCCCCATGGGGCTGGCGGTTTCAATTAGGTTGTTCTGAAGACCACAAAGTTGGCATAATATCGGCTTGGCTTATCCAGTTCGCCCGCCCACCTTACTCCCCTCCACAGGCCCCGAGCGCAAGAACCCCTGGAACAGGTCCACGCCTTCCTCGGCCAGCACGGCGAGTTGGGCGTCGTCTTCCACGCCTTCGGCCACGACGGTCAGCGACAGGGCGCGGGCCATGGCGGTCATGGCGGCGAGGATCGCGCGGTCGCGGGGGTCCTGGGCCACGTCGCGCACCAGCGAGCGGTCGAGCTTGAGCGTGTCGAGCGGCAGGGCCTTGAGCGTGCGGAAGTTGGAAAAGCCGGTGCCAAAGTCGTCGAGCGCGACGGCGACGCCGTGGTCGGCCAGGCGGCGCAGCGCGCGGGCGCAGGCGTCGAAGTCGGCGATCAGGCTCTGCTCGGTGATCTCGATCGTCAGCCGGTCGAGCGCGAAGCCCGCCTCGTTCGTGGCGACGAGCAGGCCTTGCGCGAAGTCCGGCAGGGCGAAGTCCTCGGCCGTGACGTTAAGCGAGAGGCGCAAGGGGGCCGGCCAGGCGGCGGCGCCGGCGAGTGCCGTGCGGCGGATGGCACTGCCCAGCGGCGCCATCTGGTCCGCGCGCTCGGCCACGGCGAGCAGCGTCTCGGCGCCGATGCGGCCGATCGCCGGATGCTCCCACCGCGCCAGCGCCTCGGCCCCGGCCAGCGTGCCGTCGGCGACGCGGAACTGCGGCTGGTAGAGCACCGCGATCTCGTTGCCGCCGAGCGCGGCGATGAGATCCGCCTCGAGCCGCGCGGCGCTGCGCCGGCGGGCGGGGTGGCGGCCATCGGCCCACAGCAGCCGCCGCGTCGCGCCGCGCTGCAATTGCGCCAGCGCCTGGTCCAGCCGGTCGAGCAGCGCCGCGCCCGGCTCTCCCGGCTGGCCACGCAGCAGCGCGATGCGCGGCAACAGGCGCACGCTGCCCGCGCCCACCATGACCGGCCGCGCGATGGCGCGGGCCAGCGCCTGCCCCAGCCACTCCCACCGCTCGCGGCTGACCGGCGCGCTGCTCGCCACCAGGAACGCGCCGCCCGCCACGCGCGCGACCAGTGGCTTGGAGTCAGGCTCTCCGCTATTCGGCGTCTCGGCCACGACATGCCCGATCCGCCGCGCCACTTCGGCCAGCGCATGATCGCCCCCGCCCTTGCCGAACGCGAGGTTCACCGCCTGCAGCCGGTTGAGCCCGATCAGCATGGCCTGCACGCCCCTGCCCTCGCGGCAGGCGCGATCGAGCCAGGCGCGCGCGGCACTGGCTTCGGCATCGCGATCGGTGCCGATTGCGGTTTCGGTTTCGGCGGGACGGGGATGCGGAGCGCGGGCCATGGCGCGCGGGCGTAGCAGAGAGGCCGCCGCCCTGTCGCCCCTTTGGCCGGCGCCGTCGTTTTCCAATTGCACCATAACGGGGCGCCCCATATCACGCCGCGGCGGCGCACCGGCGCGTCCGGGATGATCGAGACGATGGCGACGAACGGTTCGAGGACGACGGGCGAGACGAGGTCGGCCTCCGAGGTAAAGCAGGCGGGCTACGAGGCGCTGGCGCTGCTCGCCTCGCCCACCCCGCGCGCGCAGGAGGCCGCCGCCGCGCTCAAGGACGCGCTGCCCTGGGTGCCCTTCGCCGAGGCCGACGCGGTGGTCGTGCTGGGCGGCGACGGCTACATGCTGCAGGTGCTGCACTACATGCTCGACAACGACCGGGTGCTGCCGGCCTATGGCCTGAACCTGGGCACCGTCGGCTTCCTGATGAACCGCCAGAAAAGCAGCCGCGCGCTCGACGAGCGCATCGCCCGCGCCCGGCCCGTGGCGATCTCGCCGCTGCGCATGGAGGCGGTGACCGGCGACGGCGTGACCGAGAGCTTCTACGCGATCAACGAGGTCTCGCTGCTGCGCGAAACGCGCCAGACCGCCAAGCTCGAAGTCGTGGTCAACGGCAAGACCCGCATTCCCGAACTGTCGTGCGACGGCGTGCTGGTGGCGACGCCGGCGGGGTCTACCGCCTACAACCTCTCGGCCAACGGCCCGATCCTGCCGCTGGGCGCCAACATCCTCGCGCTCACCCCGATCAGCCCCTTCCGCCCCCGCCGCTGGCGCGGCGCGATCCTGCCCGACACCGCCGATATCGTTTTCCGCGCGCTCGAAACCGAAAAGCGCCCCGTCTCGGTGGTGGCCGACCAGAAGGAAGTCCGCGACGTCCACGAAGTGCGCGTCCACGCCTGGCGCGAGCACCAGCTCACCCTGCTCTTCGACCGCGGCCGCAGCCTTGACGAGCGGATCTTCGCCGAACAGTTCATGGCCTGACCGGGCGGCCACCCCTCCACCACCGGCTCCGCCGGCGGTCCCCCTCCCCGCCTCTCGGCAGGGAGGACCAAAAGATCCTCCCCATCCCCGATGGGGAGGTGGCAGGCGCGGCACGCGACTGACGGAGGGGCGAGGCCTGGAACCCCAAAACCCCTCCACCACCGGCTGCGCCGGCGGTCCCCCTCCCCGCCTCTCGGCAGGGAGGACCAAAGATCCTCCCCATCCCCGATGGGGAGGTGGCAGCGCGCCAGCGCTGACGGAGGGGCGAGGCCTCGCGCAACCAAACCCCCATTGTGGAAAAATTTGGCCCACCAGTGCTTGCCTTGGGCAAAATGCCTGCTATTAGCGCCCACCTGTCCCGGGCAACCGGGACTGCTCCCTGATAGCTCAGCGGTA
>NZ_DAIRTS010000004.1:0-189683 GCF_036803765.1 Novosphingobium sp. | reverse complement strand
GAGCTCTCGACTGTTAATCGAGCGGCCGTAGGTTCGAATCCTACTCAGGGAGCCATTTTCCGCACCGGCCAGGCCGGGACCGTTCCCTGATAGCTCAGCGGTAGAGCTCTCGACTGTTAATCGAGCGGCCGTAGGTTCGAATCCTACTCAGGGAGCCAGCGGCTCTTCCCCATCTACATCCCCATCGACCGCACACACCGGGCACGACACGCCTGCGCGATAGAGCGGTGAGCCTTGCGCCTCGGGGCTGACCGGGCGTCCGCACGGGCCGCACTGGACGTGGCCGGCGGGCACCAGCCCATGCGCCACCGCGACGCGGTCGTCGAAGACGTAGCATGCGCCCTGCCACAGGCTGTCCTTCGCGGGCACGTCTTCCAGGTAGCGCAGGATGCCGCCCTTGAGGTGATAGACCTCCTCCACCCCCTCTCCTTTGAGGAACGCGGTCGACTTCTCGCAGCGGATGCCGCCGGTGCAGAACATCGCCACGCGCGGCGTGCGGCCCTCGCCCAGCAGCCGTGCGCGCTCGCGGCGAAACCATGCGGGAAACTCGCGGAAACTGCGCGTTTGGGGGTCGATTGCCCCGGAAAAGGTGCCGATCGCCACCTCGTAGTCGTTGCGCGTGTCGATCACGATGGTTTCGGGATCGGCGATCAGCGCGTTCCAGTCGTGCGGCTCGACATACGTGCCCACGCTCGCCAGCGGGTCGATTCCCTCGACGCCCATGGTCACGATCTCGCGCTTCAACCGCACCTTCATCCGTGCAAAGGGCATGGCGGGGGCGGCGGCGTACTTCACCTCCAGCGCAGCGCAATGCGGCAGCGCGCGGACATGCGCGACGACCGCGGCGATCCCCTCGGCCGGGCCGGCGATCGTGCCGTTGATCCCCTCGCCCGCCAGCAGCAGCGTGCCCTTGATCCCTTGCGCCTCGCACAGCGCAAGCAGCGGCGCGCGCAGGGCCGCAGGGTCGGCGAAGGGGGCGAACTGGTACAGCGCGGCGACGGTAACGGGATGATCCATGACGCCGCGCCCATAGCCGCCCCGAGGGGTGGCTGGCTATCCCCGCCGTATCATGCGGGTACGGCCATCCCCAGCCAGCGCGCCAGCCCCGGCATCAGGGGCAACACGAGACGGTCGAACACCACGACCACCACCAGCGAGACAGCGAGCAGCGGCAGGAACGCGGCGAGCACCAAAATAAGCGGCACGAGCCAGCGCGGTGGGGCCTCGCAATGCCGGGGCGGTGCGCCGAGCCCGTCCGCCGGCTTGCGCCGCCGCCACAGCACGAAGCCCGTCACCGCCATCATGACCAGCATCGCCGCGGTCAGCACGCCGATCGCCTGGTTCACCGCGCCGAACAGCTGCCCCTCGTGCCAGGCGACGCCATAGCCCACCACGCGGTCGATCGGATGGCCATCGGCAAAGCCCTTGCGCGACAGCTCCTGCCCGCCCCGCGCATCGTAGCGGATGGTCATGCGTAAAGGGCGGTTCTGCGTGTCGGACTTGACCGTCCATGCCGCCGCATCCGCGCCCGGCGGGGAGACGAGCACCGGAAAGGCCAGATGCTCGCGCCTGGCCTTGCCTACCACGTCGGCGAGCGTCACCTGCGGCATCATCATGGTGTGATGGTCGTGCATCATCATGGTGCCTGCCATCATGGCATGATCGTGCCCGGCATGGCCGTCCTCGTCGGCCTGGGGAGGCGGCGCGCGGCCACCGACGGTCCAGTCCTGCGCCCCCTTGACCCAGCCCATCTCGGCCCGAACCGCCTTGAACGCGCTGCCCCAGGCATCGGCCCAGGGCAGCCCGGTCAGCAGCAGCACGAGCGCGAGGCCCGAGACCCAGAAGCCGGTCACCGCGTGCAGGTCGCGCCAGGCGGTGCGCGCGCCGCGGCCCAGCCGGGGCCAGACCACGCCCGCCGGCCCGCGCCCGCGCGGCCACCACAGCGCCAGGCCCGTCACCACCAGCACGATCGCCCAGCTCGCCGCGAGTTCGACCAGCCAGCTGCCGCGCCGACCCAGCAGCAGCTGGCCGTGGATGGTCTGCACCGTGCTGGCGATCCGCGCTTCGGGATCGAGCACGCCCACGACGCGTCCCTGCGGCGAGACGAAGACATCACGCATCGCCCCGGCTTCGCCCGCCGCCCTGCCAGCCAGCCGCAGGTGGACGAGCGCGGCATCGCCGGCGGCCTCGGGCAGGCGATAGCTCGACAACTGCGCCCCGGGATAGGACGCCAGCGCCGCTGCGACCTGCGTATCGGGCGTGACCGCACCGGCCACCGGCAGGCCGCGCCAGGCGCGCTCCTCCCAGCGGTCGATCTGCGGCTTGAACAGGAAGACCGCGCCGGTCAGCGACAGGATCACGATCATCGGCAGCACGAAGAGCCCGGCATAGAAATGCCAGCGCCACAGCGTGCGATAGAGCGAGGCGCCCATGAGTCAGAGCTTCCAGTGCAATTCGGCGGTCACCGACCGCTGCGGGAACGGGTGGAACAGGAAGTAGCGGTCGTTGTTCACGTTATCCACGCCCAGCGCCAGCTCCGCCCTCTGGCTGACCTTGTAGGTCGCGCGCAGGTCCACCACGAAGAAGCGGTCGAAGCCCTGGTACGTGTCGGCAACGATGTCGCTGTTGTCGAGCGCGGCGAAGTTGCGGCTCGACAGGCGCGCCGCGGTGGTGAGCGAGACGCGCTCGGTCGGGCGCCAGGTCACGACGGCATTGGCTTTCCAGCGGGGGACGCTCGGCAGCACCTTGCCCACCGAGGCCGGGAAGACCGTGTTGCGGCTGGTGATCGCATCGGCGTAGGTCACGCTGCCCGAGAGGTCGAGGCCGTGGACCACATCCACTTGCGCCACCGCCAGCTCGACGCCGCGCGCGCGGGTGCGCTCCACGTTCTGGACGAAACTGGTGATCACGGTCGTGGTGCTGCCGTTGGGCTGGACCGCGCTGATCGTGCCGGTCTGCGAGATCAGCGCATCGCGCACCACCTCGTTGAACAGCGACAGCCGCGCACTGCCATGCGAGTCACGATGCTCGAGCGCGAGTTCGGCCGAGCGCGCGCGTTCGGGCCGCAAATTCGGATTGGGATTGGCCAGCACCGCCCCCACCGTCGTCGCACCGTAAAGCTCACCGACCGTCGGGAAGCGCCAGGCCTGCGCCAGCGAAAGCCCCACGCTCCACCCTGCCTCGCCGCGCCATTCGAGCGAGGCCTTGGGCGAGAAGCCGGTCTTGCGGCGCTCGGCTTGGACGACGCCGGGATTGGCGGCGGTGGTCTTGTTGAGCCCGTCCCAGGCGCGCCACCATTCGTAGCGCCCGCCCAGCGTCAACCCGACGCCCGGCGCCACGCGCACCACGTCCTGCACCCACAACGCGGCGGTGCGCGTCTTGCCGAGCGCGGCGCCGGTCTGCAGGTCTTCGCCGAAATCGCGCCAGCTGGTCGCGGTGAAGGTGCGCGACTTCAGCTTGTAGCGGTCGATGTGCGCCCCCGCCGACAGCGCATTGGCATCGAGCCCGCGCGCATCGCGCCCGCCGGTGCGCCAGGCGCCCTTCGCATCGAAGGTCATCCAGCCGGTGCCCGACTGGTCCTGCACCGTGCCCGCCCCGCCAGAAGCCCCGCCGGGCAGCGCTGCGGACGGCGTGGCCTGGAGATCGCGCGCGTAGTCGTAGAGCGTGCCGATCGCCTGCCAGTCGACCCCGCCCTGGTGCCCGTTGAGCGAGAGCGCATGCGCCCAATGGCGGTTCTGCCGCCGATAGAAGCCCGAGTTGAAGCCGCTGGTATAGACCGTCTCGCCGGCGGCATTGCGCAAGTAGCTGTCCACCCCGGCGCGGCTGTGATCGAGGAACAGGCCGAGGGTGTATTGTGCGCTGACGCTGGGCGACAGGTCGTAGGCGAGCTTGAGCTTGGCGGTGTCCTGGACATGATGGTCGATGTCGCTGGCGCCGAGCACGACGATGGGCGCGCCCGTGCGGTTGACCGTGGCAATCGCGCCGGTGGTGCCCGCCGGTGCGCTGGCCGCGGTGACATAGACGATCGGCGGGCCATTGCTGACGGTGTGCGTCGCGCTGGCGAAAAAGGCGAAGGCACCGATGCGGTCGCCGATCGCACCCGACACTTGCCCGGTCTCGAAGCTGCGGTCGGTCGCGTATTGCTTGTGCCGCTGGACATTGCCCAGCGCGTCGAGGCTGATTTCCAGCTTGTCGGGAAGGCGCGTGGTGATGTTGATCACCGTGCCGATGCCGTTGCCCGAATAGGCTGCGGAATAGGGGCCATAGAGCACGTCGATCTGCGCCACTTCTTGCGGCGCGACGAGCTGCCACTTGGGGCTGCCGTTGCCGTTGTTGTTGTTGATCAGCGCCGACAGCAGGATGCCGTCGGCATAGATCAGGCTGCGCGCGCTCGACCCCAGGCCCGATGTACGCGTGGCGACGGGAGCGAAATTGTCGCCGATGTGGCGCTTGCGGATGACGAGGCCGGGCACGTATTTCAACGTGTCCTCGACACTGGCGGCGTTAACCGTGGCGCGGATCGTCGCTGCATCGACGGTGACGGCGGTGTTCGGCGCATTGACGATCGAACGCTCGGCGCGCGCGGCGTTGACCACGATCTGCTCGCCGCTCTCGCCCGCATCGGCGGCGTCTGCAGACGGTGTTTCGGCGGCGTTGGCATTGGCGGGCACAAAGAGGGCGGGCGCACAGAGGGCGGCCGCAAGGGCAATGAAGGAAATTCGCATGACGTGACGGATCCCTGCTTGGCGGGATGGCATGGGCGTCGACCACGGCGCAGCGCGCAAACGATGCGCGGCTTCCGGGCCGATCAGGCTGTCAGGATGTCAGGCGAAGCGGGGTGGCCCGCGCAGGGGCGGCCGGAGGTGCCGCTGCCCACGCGGCATGAGCACGGGCGCGGCCGCAAAGCCGAGCGCGACGATATAGGCGAGCGCCAGGGCCAGCAGCACCGGCCCGGCCCCGCCGATCGCGGCCATCGCCACGGCCGAATAGGGACATTCGCCGCCCTTTGCCGCCATGCCCTGCTTGTGCGCGGCTTCCCCCGCCTTGGCAGGCACGACGATCTGCATGACCGAATGCGTGCCCTGCCCCTCGTCGCAGATCTGGACCGACAACACCTTTGCATCGGCACCGATCATGAAGCCCGCGGGCACGACGATCTTCATGCACAGCGCCGCCATGACCACCAGCAGGGCCAGGGCGCGGTGTCGCAGGAAATAGGCACGCAGGAGAGCCATCGCGGGGCGGTCCTAGACGCTGGGGCCGCGCTTGTCACCGGCGATCGCGCTGCGGGACAAGGTTCTTGAACGCGAGCAGCCGGCTCCCACCCGGAAGCCGGCCGCCGCGTGGCATCCGATCAGTCGTAGATCGGGCGCAGGACGGTATCGAGGTGGTAGCGGGTCAGCGCCATCGAGGCGAGCTGGTCGGGCGAGCCGTCATACTCGATCGACATCCAGCCCTCGAACCCGTGCTTCTTCAAGAGGCCGTACAGCCCTTCGAGGTCCAGCGTACCGAGGCCCGGCTCCCAGAACCAGCGGAACCCGTCGTCGGCGATTTCGGGGTCCTGGGCATAGCGCACGCTGTCGGGCTGCTTGGCCGAGGCGGTGTCCTTGAGGTGGAAGGTGCTGATGCGCTCGTGGTACTGGTCGTAGAACGTCAGCAGGTCTTCGCCCAGGATCGAGACCTGCGCGGTGTCGATGCAGTAGTGCACCGTGCGCGGATCGGTCGATTCGATCAGCTCGCGGTGGTTGGGCAGGTTGATCGCGCAGAAGAACTCGTTGTGCAGGCCCAGCTTGACGCCGTGATCGGTGGCATAGGCGCCGATCTCGTTCATCACGTTGGCACAGGTCTGCACTTCCTCGCGGCTGAGCGGGCCGGTGCCGAAGTAGTTCTGCGTCGGGCAGGTGTTCATGTACGTGCCGCCGAAGCGGACGATCGTGTCGACCGCCTCGCGGCCCGAACGCACCGCCTCGTCGAAGTGGCCCGCGTCGTGCGAGGCATGGGCGCCGTGGAACATGCCGATGACCTCGACCCCGCGCTCGGCGGCAAAGGCGGTGAACGCCTCGGGCGAGCCGAACAGCGGCAGGATGTCGGCCATATCCCAGGGCGCGATCTCGATGCCGTTGAAGCCCAGCGCCGACTGATACTTCAGGATCGTGTCCCAATCCGAGTAATAGGCGGTGTTGGTCTTGTCTTCATAATAGAAGTCGCGGAAGTTTACGATCTGCCGATAGGGGATCGACTTCCAGTGGCACATGTTGGCGTAGCGGATATGGGGCATGGGATCAGCCCTCCTTCTGGGTCTGCAACGTGTTGAGCAGCGCGCGCATGCGCAGCAGCGCCCGGTATGGATCGCGCGTCTGGCGGGCGCTGATCGTGACCGGACCGGCATAGCCGGCCGCATCGAGCGCCGCGGACACGGCCGCGAAATCGACCGTGCCGGTGCCCGGATCGCGGAACACCTGCGTCGCCGCCGTCGCGGGGAATTCGGGGTTCGGCGTCTTCCACACCTCGGCGGTGTCGACGAAGGCGGTGTCGGTCAGGTGGACGCAGCCGATGCGCGCAGCGTTCTGCGAAATGAACGCGACCGGATCGGTGCCCTCGATCGCCAGGCTGGCGGTATCGACATCGAGCGTCACGCTGTCGGGCAGCGCGGCGAGCAGCGCGGGCAGTCGGTCACCGCCGAACAGGCTCCAGTATTCGTGGCGTAGCACGAGCGGGATGCCGAGGTCCTCAGCCTTGGTCGCAAGACCGGTCAGCAGCTCCACCGTCTTTTCGGTGAAGCCATCCTTCTCCGCTTCCAGGTCGGGATGGTACTGCAGCGCACGGCCGTAATACGGCGACGGGCTGATCGCGAAGTATTCCGCGCCGAGATCCGCCGCATGCGCCAGCGCCTCGCCGGCGAAGTGGCCGCTTGCCCCAAAGAAGAAGCCGAGGTTGTCGTTGCGCATGAACAGGTTGGGGTCGAACGTGACGCCGGCCACGCCCTCAAGGCCACCTGCCTTCAGCGTTTCGAGATAGTTGCCCGCGTTGTCGTACTTGGTGTTCACGCAATAGCGGTTGAGCGGCACGCCGCTGCGCCCGCCGAACTGCCACACCGGCTCATACGGCAGTTCGATCTTGGCGAAGCCCGCCGCCGCGACCAGCGGATAAAGCTCTTCCCAGAAGTACTTGCTCTCGAAGCGGTTGCGGTTGGGTTCCTGGTAATGGCGATTGATCAGATCGAGGCTAAGCGCGATTCTGTCGATATTCATGGGATCTGTCCCTGTCGGGGCCCCGCCGGCAATGCGGCGGGGCATGTCATGAGGGGGCTGCGGCCGCGCGGTACGCCGACCGGTCGGCGATTCAGCCGCCGATTTTGGCGAGCGTCTTGGCGGTCAGCGCCAGCGACTCGTCCATCGGCAGGGTCGGGAAGTATTCGAGGCCGAGCGAACCTGCGTAGCCGAGGTCCTTGAGCGTGGTCATGACCTTGGCCCAGTCGACCGTGCCGGTGCCCGGCTCGTGGCGGTCGTCCATGTCGGCCACCTGCACGTGCGCGACGAGGTGGATGCGGCCGGCGAGCACTTCGGCGATGTCCTCGCCCATGACCGCGCTGTGCCACACGTCGTACAGGAGGCGCAGGTTCGGGCTGTCCACCGCCTCGATCAGGTCGAGGCCGAGCTTGGTGCTGACCAGGTACATCGCCGAGAACAGGCGGGTGTTGAGCGGCTCGAGCAGCAGCGTCACGCCGGCTTCCTCGGCCACGTCGGCCGCCTCGCGCAGCGCCGCCACGGCGTTGGCGAAGTGCTCGTCCTCGCTCAGGCCCTCGACGCGGAAACCCGAGGCGACGATCAGCGCGGGCTTGCCCAGCTTTTCGGTGGCCTCGATGGTTTCGCGAACTGCGGTGACCATCTCGGCGCGCTCGGCGGGATCGACGATCGAGCGGCGCGGATCGACGCAAACGCCGGTCAGGCGCATGCCGGTCTCGGCCAGGGCCTCGGCCACGGCGTCGATCGGCTTGTCACGCCAGAGGTGGAATTCGGCCAATTCGAGCCCGGCGGCCTTGGCGGCGCGCAGCCGCTCGGCGAGGTCGCCAGCGTCGGTGAATTGCCATTCGATGCACGAAGAAAGGGGATACGTCGCAGACACAGGAGACATCCTATCCTACGGCCCCGTGGCGCCTTGGCGCTCGTATGCCTGGCGGGTTTATTCCCGCTATTTTGTGCAGCCGCAAATCGCAGCATTCGCGGCAGTGGTCAAGTGAGTCGGGCTGGGTGGGAGCGCATAGCCCCCTCCTCTTCAGAGGAGGGGGTTGGGTGTGGTGGCGGCCCAAAACCCACCCTTTTAACGCGTCGGGTCAGGCCTCGGCCGCCTCCGCCCGGCGCATCTGCATGAGCCGGCGGCGCGCCCGGATCGCCGCCGCGTCCGAAGCCAGGATCACCGGCCGCAGGTCCCAGAAATCCTGCCCGTCCATCGCGTCCTGCGCGGCGCGCACCATCGGCTCGTCTTCCTCGAGGAACACGCGGCGCACCATCTCGATCGACTCCTCGCCCGGCTGGCGGGTGTAGAAATAGTGCGTCGAGGTCGCGGTCTCGGGCGTGAGGATGTGCGGGTTCGACATCGGCGGCACGACGAATTCGCTGCGGTCAGTGTTCTGCCGGGCAAGGCCGACAAACAAAGCCATGGTCGCAGGGGCATGCCAGCGGATGTGGATCCACTGGTCGATGCGCTCGCCCGGCTGCAGCATCGGCGCAGCCCAGGCCGGCGGCTCCGAGCCGTCCATGTCCCACTTGTTCCAGATCGCGCCGGTCTCGTCCTGCTCGACGGTCTGCACCCCGTAGTTGAGCAGCGCGCCGTTCACGCCGAAGGTCTCGACGTGGAGAAACTCGGCATGGCTGAGGTCCATGAGGTTGTCGGCGATCAGCTCGTAGCCCGCATCCATCACCAGTACGCCGCGCACATGGTCGGGGCCGGTGACGAAGGCGAAGTCGGGGATCTGCGCGGGGTCGGCGAGGTCAGCCTCTCCGGGCCAGAACCACAGCGCGCCATGGCGCTCGACCACGGGCAGCGTCGCGACCTTCGCCCCCGGCGGCACGTCGCCCCCAAACGGGTTGAGCACGCAGGCGCCGGTGCTGTCGAAGCCCAGGCCATGGTAGCCGCAGCGCAGCACGTCGCCCTCGCGCTTGCCGCGGCTCAGCGGGACGAAGCGGTGCGGACAGCGATCCGCGTTCATCACCCATTCGCCGTCGCTGCGCTGCCACAGCAACCATGGCTGGCCAAGCAGCTTGCGCGGCAGGAAGCCGCCCTCGGGCACTTCCTCGGCCCAGGCGGCCATGTACCATGCGTTGCGGACGAAGTCGTTCGTTGCCATGATCGCTCTCCCTCGCGATATATAAACCAGGTGGTTTCTTTAGCATGGCCGAAGTGGAAAGCAAAGCCCCCGTCAGCCGCAAACCGGCGGTGGTGCGCCAGCGCATCCTCGACGCCGCACAGGCCGAGTTCACCGCCCACGGCTTCGCCGCGGCCAGCACCAACCGGATCCTCGAGCGCTTTGGCGGCTCCAAACCCACGATGTTCCGCTATTACCCTACCAAGAAGGCGCTGTTCGCCGCGGTGGTGGAGCGCATCGCGCAAGGGTGGAGCGGCGATGGCCCGTGGCGCGCGCACGCGGAGCCGGAGCCCTGGCTCACCGGCTTCACCATGCACGCCGCCGCATGGATCACGCGCGACGAGAACATCTTCGTCGGGCGCATGGCGATCGCCGAGGGCACCGCGTTTCCCGAGGTGGGCGCGATCTATCGCAACCTCGTGACCGAGCCGATGCAGCACTTGCTGGCCGGCCAACTGGCGAGCTGGACCGCCCAAGGCCTGCTCGCCTGTGCGGATGCGCCGGGCGACGCGGTGCGCTTCCTCGACCTCGCGCTGTCGGGGCTGGTCAGCCGCCAGCTCTACGCCGTCGCCCCGCCGATGGATGACCGCGCGATCGCGGTCCATGCGGCGGAGGTCGTGGCACTGTTCCTGCGCGGCCGGGCACGCTGACGCGCGCCCCGCCGTCGACGATACGAGGGTAACGGGGGGAGCGAGGCCTCAGCCCGCAGGCGGTGCCACGCAGGCGCGATGATTGCCGTTGTGGCAGACGTCCACTTGCGCATGCCAGTCGGCCATGGCCTGCCCATAGGCGGCATCGCGTCGCGCCTGGGTGGCGTGGATGCGCGCGATCGCCTGCCGGCGCTGCGCCACGGCCTGGTGGTAGTCCTGCACCGCCGTCTGGTAGGCCGACCGATCCTGCGCCGCCTCGGCTGCGGCTTCCCGGTTCTCGGTCGCCAGCGCATCGCCCTCGCGCGCATTGGCGGCGCGCACGCCCGGATCGTAGCCCGGCGCCACCACGCCCGGCGGAACCGTGGCCGAGGCCTGCTCCGAGCCATCGTTCATCGGCTGGTAGGGGTCGATCGCCTGGGCATGGGCGGTGCCGGCGATGACCGGGCCGGCCACTAGGGCCGCGGCGAGCACGAGCGCCCTGCAGGCGCCGAACGCGTTGAGCTTGGCTGTACGCATGGTCAGTCTCTTCCGTATCTCGGGTTGCGTGACGGTCTCCGGACGGGAACTGCCTCGTGCGCCGGCCCGCCTGAACCGGACCGGAACAGCCGTCCGAACGGGTCGCCCCCTTCCCCCCCGATGTTGCGACAATTGGCGACGGGCACCATCGTCCGCCTTGCGGGTTATGGCGCAATGACCGAGCCAAACCCTTGCTTTCCCGCCGCTTCCGTCGCCATCGTGACCGGGGGAGAGTCCGGCATCGGGCGCGCCTGCGCCATTGCGCTGGGCGCCGCCGGCGTGGCGGTGGCGTTTACCTGGCATTCGGACGAGGCCGCATCCGAGGCCACGACCAAGGCGATCACCGATGCCGGTGGCCGCGCGCTGGCGGTGCAGACCGACGTGACCGACGAAGCCGCGATCGAGGCGCTGTTCGCCGCGGCCGAGCACGCGTTTGGGACCGTCACGCTGCTGGTCAACTCGGCCGGCCTTAACATGTCGGGGACGATGCTGCGCGACATGCCGCTCGCCCAGTTCGACCGCATCGTGCGCAGCGATCTCTACGGCCCGTTCCTCACCTGCCGCCGCATGGTCCGCGCGCTGGAAACAGCGGAGCAGCCCGGCCGCATCGTCAACATCTCGTCGATCCACGAACGCGCGCCGCGTGCCGGCGGGGTGGACTACGACGCCGCCAAGGGCGGCCTTGCCCAGCTCACCGCCACGCTCGCGCTCGAACTGGCGCCCCGGCGCATCGCGGTCAACGGCGTGGCCCCGGGCATGATCCTGACGCCCATGAACCAGAGTGCGATGGACGATCCCAATGAGCGCCGCCGCAAGGAAGCGGCAATCCCGTGGGGCCGCGCGGGCACCGGCGCGGACGTTGCCACGCTCGTCATGTTCCTGCTCTCCCCCGCCGCCGACTACATCACCGGCAGCACCGTCACCATCGACGGGGGCCTGTCGCTCACCGTCGCGCAGGGCGCCTGAGCCATGGTCGCCTATGTTGTCGAAGCCCTCGAAACCGTCACGCTCGACATCGCCGGGCCCGACGGCCGCCTTGCCGGGTACGACCTGATGAGCCCGTTCGTGTGGACCGAGGGTGCGGTCACGCGGATGCTGGTGCGCGTGGTGCCCAACCCACTTGGCCCTCGCGACCCGACCGGGATCATCTGGGGCGGCGATTCCGATGATGGCCTGCACTTCACCATGCGCGACGATCCTGCGATCGTCCCCGGCCCCAACGTCGACGACGCCGGCGGCTGCGAGGACCCGACCGTGGTGCGTGGCGAGGACGGCGCCTATCTCGTCTTCTATACCGGCGTCGATGCCGCGCGCAGCCAGGGCTCGCTCCTCGTCGCCAAGGGCCCAAGCCTCGACAACCTGCAGGAGCAGCGGGTCATGCTCAAGGCGCCCGAGGGCGAGGGCAACATCAAGGAAGCAACGCTCGCGCAGGGCAGCGACGGTCAGTTCCGCCTGTTCTACGAATATGCGCGCGACAACGCCTCGCGCGTGGGCATGGCGGTGGGGCCAAGCGCCGAAGGCCCTTGGACAGTCACCGACGACCCCTTTCCTATCCGCGAGGATTCGTGGGACAACTGGCACCTCTCGACCGGTCCGATCGTCCAGGTGCCGGGGCAAGACCCGGTCATGTTCTACAACGGCGCCACCGCCGATGCGCGCTGGCGGATCGGCTGGATCAGCTTCGCGCCCGACTTCAGCCGCGTGACCGGCCGCGGGCTCGAACCCATCCTCATGCCGCCGCCCGCCAAGACGCGCGATGCCACCGACATCGCGTTTGCCGCCTCGTGCCTTGTCGATGGCGACGCGATCTGGCTCTACTATTCGCTGGAAGATCGCATCCTGCGGCGCGCGCGGATCCACCGCTACGGGTGACGCTTTCTCAACGGGTGTTTGGAACTCGTCATAAGGGTTCAGGCACGCACGGCGCTATGGCACGCGCCGTGCGGCTGCCACTTGCGGCTCGTCGTGGCGAGGCCCGACCGGCATGTTTCGCCCAGTGCCGGCGCGAGCGCGGTCTTGCCAAGGCGATCCCGGCGGGCGATCCCTGCACGATCACCGAAGGAAGGCCAAGACCATGGAATATCGCAAGTTAGGGCGGACCGGGCTAGACGTCAGCGTCATCTGCCTCGGCACGATGACCTGGGGTTCGCAGAACACCGAAGCCGAAGCCCACGCCCAACTGGACCTCGCCATCGGCGAAGGCGTCAACTTCATCGACACCGCCGAAGCCTATCCCGTCACCCCGGTCGCGGCGGAGACGACGGGGCGGACCGAGGAATATATCGGCACCTGGCTTTCCGCCCGGGGTCGGCGCGACGACGTCATCCTCGCCACCAAGGTCGCTGGCCCCTCGCGCGATCCGGTGCGGCGCTTCCGCGGCGGTGACAACCGGCTCGACCGGGCGAACATCGAGGCCGCCGTCGACGGCAGCCTGCGACGCCTGCGCACCGACTATATCGACCTGTACCAGGTGCACTGGCCCGAGCGCCCCGTCCCCTCGTTCGGCGGGCGCGGCCTGACGCAGCTGGGCAATGCCGCCGACACCACGCCGCTTGCCGAAACGCTCGAGGCGCTCGACGGCCTGGTCAAGGCGGGCAAGGTTCGCGCCGTGGGCGTGTCGAACGAAACACCGTGGGGCGTGTCGGAATACCTGCGCATCGCGCGCGAGACTGGCCTGACACGGATCGCCTCGATCCAGAACGCCTACAACCTGCTCAACCGCATCTTCGAGATCGGCCTCGCCGAATTTGCGCTGCACGAACAGGTCGGCCTGCTCGCCTATTCCCCGCTCGCGGGCGGCAACCTGACGGGCAAGTACCTCGGCGGCGTCATCCCGCCCGGCTCGCGCCGCGCAGTGGCCAACCAGTTCGTGCGCTACGACAGCCCCGGACAGGCCCCGGCCTCGGCCCGGTACGTCGCGATCGCCCACGCCTTCGGCCTCGATCCCGCGACGCTCGCGCTGGCCTTCGTCAATTCACGACCGTTCGTGACCGCCAACATCATCGGCGCGACCTCGATCGAGCAACTCAAGACCGCCCTCGCCAGCGCCGCCGTCGCCCTGCCCGCCGAAGCGCTCGCCGCGATCGAGGCGGTCCACCGCGAAATCCCCGACCCCTGCCCCTGAACAGGCCAACAGCCGCCCCGGCCGCCGGCACGGCTGGCCGGGGCGGTTTTGTGGCAGGGACAAGAAACGGGGAAGTAAGAGCGGCACCAGCGGCGCGCACAATCTCGCCGCGGCTTTATGCCAAGTGCCGCCGGCCACCGGGGGCTTGAAACCATCATTTCAGGAAGAATGGTAGCGGAGGAGGGACTCGAACCCCCGACACGCGGATTATGATTCCGCTGCTCTAACCGACTGAGCTACTCCGCCCCAAGGGGCCCGGCGCGTCTGGCGACGCACGGTAGGGCGGGCAGTTAGGCGGGAGGCGGCGAAACGTCAACCGCCTTTTTGCCGCTTGTCCAAGGTTCTCCACAAGGCATCGCGGCGGCGCCCGGCAAGCCCCCTGCCCGCCTGCCGAGCGTGCGGCGAACCACGGCCCGGCAACGAGATATCCACCGCTTCGCGCCCTGCCGGTCGCGAAAAGCCATTGCATTCCCCCCGCACCCCCGCTAATCGCGCCGCCAGCCCATCGAGGCCAAGCCGCTTTAGCTCAGTTGGTAGAGCATCGCATTCGTAATGCGGGGGTCACAGGTTCGAGTCCTGTAAGCGGCACCAGGGGCTTCTTCCCAAAACGTCTCAACGCATTGATTTGGCTAGATTTTCGGTCGATTTTGTCTTCCGGATGTTCTCGCTTTGTCCCAGGATTTCTCACCACTTTTCACGCCAAGTGGGGGCATTTCTGGGGGAAACGGGAGCCTAGCAAAAGGCGTTGCCCCCAAATGTCGCTTAAAGCTCTGCAAATAAACGGGTTTTCGGCTTCAAACTCCCCCTACCGCAAGCCCGACGAAAAAGGCCTCTATCTCGAGGTCCGACCCTCCGGCGCGAAGATCTGGTACTTCAAATATCGCCTTCACGGCGTCGAGAAGCGCCTGTCGCTCGGCCAATGGCCGGACGTCGGCCTGAAAGAGGCCCGCGCCCTGCGTGACAAGGCGCGCGATTTGATTCGCGACGGCGGCGATCCGGCCGTCGAGCGCCGAAAGAAGAAGATCGAGGCCCGCCTGCACGCCAGCAACACGTTCCGCGCCGTTGCTGAGGATTTCATCAGCGTGCGGCTGGAACGCAGCGGCAAGGCGCCCGCAACCATCACCAAGGCGCACTGGTTCCTCTCTCACCTCTCCCATACTGTCGGACACCTACCGATCGCCGACATCACACCACCGGACTTGTTGAACGTCCTGCGCAAGGTGGAAAGCGAAGGCAAGCGCGAGACGGCCCGCCGCACCCGCGCCTTCGCCAGTCGCGTGTTCCGCCATGGCGCCGTTCTGGGGCTCTGCAAAAACGATCCAGCCGCCCTCCTCGACGACGCCCTCGCCGCTCCTCTCGTCAAGCACCGTGCTGCCGTCCTCGAGCCGCGCAAGCTCGGCGTGCTGCTGCGTGCCATCGATGAGTTTACCGGAACCGAAGTAGTCAAACTGGCCATGCAGATTCTGCCGCATGTCTTCCTGCGGCCGGGGGAATTGCGCTTTGGCAAATGGGATGAGATCGACTGGGAGGGTGCCGTCTGGCGCGTACCAGCCGAGCGCACCAAATTGCGTCGCCCCCACTCTGTCCCGCTCTCGCGTCAGTCGCTGGAGTTGCTACGCAGCCTGCACGAGCGCACCGGGCAATTGCCATACATGTTCCCCGGCCAGCGCAAGTTTACCGTGCCGATCTGCGAGAACGCGATCAACCTGGCGTTTCGCCGCATGGGCTTCGATCAGGATACCGTTACGGCCCACGGTTGGCGGGCTACAGCCAGCACGCTACTCAACGAAAGTGGGTTGTGGCATTTCGATGCGATTGAGCGGGCCTTGGCGCACGGGCATTCCAACGCCGTGCGCGGCACTTACGCCAGAGGGCAGCACTGGGACGAGCGCGTGAAGATGGCGCAGTGGTGGAGCGATTACCTGGACGGCCTGAAGCTATCCGCAGCGTAAGCGCGGCCGGGCAGCCGATCAAAGGCTGCCCGGCTTACCGGAAGAAGTCGACCAGAGTTGGTTGTTCGCCAGAAACGCCGAGGATGTCTGGATCTCACAAAACCTGCCATTTAAGTGATGGGCCGCTCCGCGAGTGTCACGGATAGCACCCTGCGATTGGCTAATATCTTCTCGGGAAAGGTCGCGGCGATCGTAGCCGGCACAGAGACCGCGCCGTACTTCACCTGATCGCTCAGCGCATCCGGCCCTGGGCGGCTTCGCGCGGCGTGAGCTCGAGCGTGCCTTCGCCATCGATATATTGCCAGGCGCGTTGTCGTGACGCGGCTTTGACTGCGTCGGGCGGCGTGATACACCAGAAATGGTGCAGCTTCGGGCTTGCGCGCTCGCCTAATGCATCGGTGACGATGCAGATCCGATAGCTTCCCTCGAAAAACTTCCCACGCTCCTCGAGGCGCATCTTAGCAAACTCGTTGTAGGTGAAGTCCGCTACAATCTCGCTGCCGGATCGGCCCTTCACCTCGATGCAAAGCGTCGCGTCGCCTTTCACGGCTACGAGGTCATATCCCAGCTTCGTCGCCGAGACGTCTTCGACCTTGTAGCCAAGCGCCTTGAAATGGTCGATCACGAGCCGCATCGCGGCATCTTCAATCTCCTTGCGCCGCTCCGGATCGAGTTGGAAGCGATTGCCCTTGCTTCCGGGCTTCGGCGAGACCGCCTCTGCGAGCGGCAATGCTTTCCCGGTCTCGATGAAATGGCGGATGCGGCGCGCGATCTCGGGCCCGACCTCCGCCTGCCGTTCGGGGAAATAGACCGGGCTCTGGCCGGGGATACCCTTGTCGCCCTTCTTGCGTGGCGGGATCCAGAGCACCCGCTCCTCTGGCGCGAGCAGCCGGCAATCCTTCTCGTCCGCCTCGACCTGGAACGACAGTGTGTGCGACTCGCGGGAGTACGGATCGCGGTAGGTTCTCGCGCGCTTCAGCGCCCCCTTGGGCTGCTGGCGATCGCGATAGACCGTTGCGTTATCGTACCACCCGACGACGATCCTCCCTCGACGGGGCGACGGATCCGGCGCGGTCCAGACGACCAGTACGTTGTCGATGGACTCGCTCGTAGGGGTGGTGCCGAGCTTCTCGATGTGGATCGAGTTCTCAAGCACTTCGACATGGCCATAGCAGCGCCCGGCGGTCGGCCTGAAATTCAGGACCTCCCCGCCCCATCCATGCTCCGCCGCCCATTTGAAGCCGCCCGCGTAGAAGCCTTCCAGGCTGCCGTCGTAGTCGTTGAGATGGATGCCATGCAGCACGACCAGCGGACGGTTCATTGGGTTACCTTCATCTTACGATTGGACAAACCGGGATCTTGGCCGAACCCGCCCATCTGGACCGGACTAGGCCGCGGCGAGCAGCGCCGTCTCCTCCTTGAAGACGAAACGGCGTGGGACGCAGATGCTGTCGCGCCGCGGTCCTCGCGAAAGCTCCAGCGTAAGCAGGCTGTCGTCCGGAAAGGCCGGGCTGAGCTCAAGCTTCAGATATTCGAAAAGCTGCCGGTCATGGACCGCGATCATCACCTGCCGGCCATGCTCCTTCGAAAGGGTCCTGAGGAGCGCTGCGAAATGGGCGATATGGACATCGTCCATCGACTGCACCGGATCGTCGAGGATCAGCCACGGCAGATCCTTGGGGACAGCGAGATGGAGCGCGATGAACAGTGTCAACGCAGCGGTGTTGAGATTGCCTGAGCTGAGCATCGCACCCGGCGTCCCGCCCGCACTGCCACCGTCACGATGCTCGGTGATCAGCTTCGGCTGCAGCTTCTGGGTCGATGCGTCCGGGATTCGAAATGCCGGGACGAAGGGCTCGCCAGGCGCCAACCGCACGAACAGGTCCCGCCAGACGTGGTTGAGACGGTCATTGAACTCCCGCCGGATGATCGCCGATCGAACCGTGTCGACGGCACCGCGTATCGCATTGCCCTGGTCACGCAGCTTCTGCGCACGCTCCAACGCTTCCTCCGCCCGCTGGAAGGACGCAAAATCTTCCGTGATCCGGTCGTCGCTGACCTTGCGGCGCGCGGCTGCGGACCTGATGCTCGCAATATGGTCGCCGCCCCGGCGCCGTAGCGAGAGCCGGTTCTCCAGCACCGTTGACTGTGCCGAGAGCAGCGCCTCCAGTCGGGCCATCCCCGCCGAGAAGGTTTCGCCCTCTGCGAGCCCCTCGGCGCCGATTGAGCGCGCGAAGTCGCTGAGAGTCTCTCGTGCCGCCGAGAGCGCAACGTTGCGCGACTGTGCGGTGCTTACTAAACGTCGTGCCGCAACGTCAGCCGCCCTTAGCCGGCCACCGTCGCGGAAAACCTCGCCGAGGCCGTCGACCTCGCTGATGAGCGCCCCGAGAAGCGCGACCCTGCGGTCGAGCGCAGCAAGTGCCTCCGCATCTGGCTTACGTGCCGCGATGGCTTCGATCTCGCGATCCAGTCGCTCGATGGTGACCTGCACCTCGCCCCGCGTCCGGCCGAGCACAAGCAATCGCTCAGCCGACGCGGACAGTGTCCGAACCTTGTGGTGGACGTGCTCGCTTAGCGGCACCTTGCCGACTTCGCTGAAATCGCGATCGCAGACCGGGCAGGTCTCGTCCGTGATAAAAGACGTGAGCTCGGCGAGCACCGAACCCAGGCTTCCCGCCGTGCTCGAGAGACGCCCGACCTCTTGGTCGATCGTATCGCGCTGGCGTTGCGCAACGTCCCGCTCGCTCTGCGCCGCGACCTCGCGCTCGAAGTCGGTCCGGGCCTGATCCGCGCGATCCGACGCTTGCTTATGTTCGGTGCGAAGACGCGCTAACGCTGCATCGAGAAGCTGCTCCGGGTCGCTCGGCAGCGATACGTCAACAAGCAGCGCCTCGACACGGGCACGTATGTCGCTGGCCTTCCCTCCATGCTCGGCCTCCCAGCGCGCATACGCCTCGCTTGCCTCGTTGGCTGCGGCGTTCTCGCCGCTCCCATAGTTGGTGCTGCCGGCCGCGCTGATCTCGCGCTGGATAGCACCCAGCCGGCGCTGCTGATCCGTGAGGGTGTCGAAGCTCTTGGTATCGGAATCGTCGTTGAGCGCCGCCCCGACCGCGTCCAACGTTTCCTCGGAGACCTCGATTGTCAGCCCGAGTTCGGTGCACAGCGTGCGAAGCTCATTCAAGGCGGTGGCAATCTGCTGAACAACGCCATTGCGGGCCGTGCGCTGATCCGAGAGCAGCCGGTCGAGGCGAGACTTTTCATTCTCGGCCGCCAGCCATCCATCGACCGTCTTGCGGACGTTTCGGACATCGGCGAGCGGCTTGAGCCCAGCCTCGAGTGCGTCGAGGCGATCGAGTCCGAGGAGCTTGCCTACGAATTGCGAAAGCGGGGAACTCGCTTCGCTTCCGGCATCCTGATAGATCTGCAGGAGCTGACCGAGCAGCGATTGCGGCAAGAAGGAGCGCTCCCGGAAAAACTTCGCCTGCTCCGCGTCGAGCGCCGCGACGGAGTTCGCGCCAGCGTCGGTCAGGAGCGATTCGTAGTCGCGCTCTGTCGCGCCAAGCGCCGTCCGCAGCAGCACATTGCCCTCGACCGATGAGCGGTGCAGCAATTGCCGCGCATAGCCCTGATCGGCGCGTTCGAGAGACTGGACACGGCCGGTAAGCGCGAGCTCGATCGATGAGAGCAGGCTCGTCTTTCCAGCGCCATTCTCGCCGTGGACGAGCACCACCTTGGCGTCGAGCGGCGCGTGGATGTGACCACGAATGCTGCGGAAGTTTGTGACGTCCAGGCTCTTGAGCAGGATATCGTTCATGGCTGGGTCTCGCCTGTATCTTGCTGCAGCGTTCGCATGATGACGGACGCCACCGCATCGGTCACCGCCTGCTCGCCGTCGCTCGAGGCCCACATCGCGGCCTCCAGAAGCTCCTTGTTCGTGCCGGCAGGCAGCGCCTTTATGAGCTGCGCCATCGCCGGACCGGCCCCGTCGGTTGTCTCGCCTGCTGCGGCGGGCAAGGTGAGCGGGAGAAGCACTCGGATTCGGTCGTCGAGCTGCAATACAGCACTTGCGTCGGCCGGCATTCCCTGATCGTCGAGCGGGACGCCCTCGACCTGCAGCACTCGGCATGTCTCCGATAGCGCTTCGATACCCTCGGCAAGAGCGGCGCCTGCAAGGATAACGGTCACGACGAACCGCGACGCCGTGACGTCGAGCGCGCGGCTCAGCGCCTCGACCCGTTGCCGGACACGAACGCCATCACGGTCGCCAAAGTCTCCCGTCGTGGTATCGACCAAGAGGATCAGATCCAGCGCACGCCCCTCGATGCCGCGCATTGCACCGGTGAACGCAAATTCGACGCCTGCCACCCTGAACGGCGTAGACAGATCGACATACCGGGCCTTGCGAAGCCGTGCCTGAATGGCCTGAACCAGCGGCGCGCTCACAGCATCATCTCGGCGACGAACTCGCGCTGGAGGGTGACGGCGTCGCCGCAGCGATCAAGCAGCGCGCCCAAGCTTACATGGGTTTCGCCGACATGGCCGGTTCGCCCCGGAGCAGCGCGAACGCGGCGGGCGCTGCTCGCGCTCCCGGCGAGCTGCTGCCAGACATCGTCGGCATGAACTATGATGGCATTGTCATTCGCGAATGCACCGCGGCTCTTGAGTGAGATCGCCTCGCTCGCGGACTTCACAAGGAACAGCGGCCGATCGACCCCATCCGAACGCGCGGCGCGCGCGGTCATTGCCCCGGCCTCGAGTTCAGCCGATACCGGCGCGCGCAGCTCCCAAAGACCCTCTGCCCGGCCACCCTGCAGCAGGCCGAGCGCCAGCCCGAGCCGCCCGAGGCCCATGCCGATCGCGTTCTGATCGGCGGCCATGAGATTAGGGGTCGAAGCGCAAAGCGCTTCGTAGGCGTCGGCGTTCGCCGGCAGAGCGCCGGTCCGGAACATCGCCAGCAAGCGCGACCAGATAGCGATCGCCGTGTTCACGAAAGGAGTCCGATTACGGCCGCCTGGTGGTGGAACCGCCAGATCCGCGATGTCGTCTCTGAGCTCGTCTAGCAAGGGATTGAGCGCGGCGGCGATGGCACCCTTGCCCAACGGGGCAAGGGTAAGATCGACCAGATGAGCGAGCTTATCGGTCAGGAGTTTAAGAACCAGTGCGATCAGGACCTTCTCCCCCCAAGCTCGAAGCAGTGTGGCATCATGCATCGCGGCGGGATTATGGTTATAAGCAGCCCCGTAGGACAGCCTAAGAACGTCGCGCTGTCCCGGGCGAATGCTATCCTCGCAGAAGATGTGCGCTGGCGCCGCCGGTGCGCTAGGCCACGGCCATGCGTGTATGGCCTCAGCGCGCGAGAATATCGTCTGCAAGTTGTTGTCTTGGATCGAGAGGCCCAGCACCATCGTTTTGTGCGAGGTCGCTAGTCCCACCACCGCTTGGCACATTGCGGCAAAATCGTTGGACTGGGGCCACCCCATGATCTGGGTGTAGCTGCCTGTCAGGAACCGCCGGAACACGGCAGGCTCCCGTGTCGCGTGGACGATGCATCCATGAAATTTTAGCAGCCTTGCACGGCCAGCGGGGCCTCTTAGCTGGTTCGGATCCACGACGACCTGCAAAATACCGGGGACGCCGCCGGTCAGACGCTCGACGGCGGCCTCAATGAAGCCGTCCCAGTTCGCCGAGGCGATCGCCTCGACCGCACCTTCGAGGATGAGGATGGCGATGCACAGATGCTCGGCCGCAGGCGGCGCTGGATTGGCGAACGCTTCTCGAACGTCGATCGCGTCCCACAAGATGAAATCCGGCGGCATACCCGCGATCGGAATATCGAGCACACGAGAGTATTGGTTCCAGAGCCCCTCGATGATGGTATCATGCTCCGGCCACGCCGACAGGGGCTGGTCAATCTGGGCCAGAACGGTCGCGGGATCGATATTGACCAATCCCAAGGCCTCTTCGAACGCCGGCATATAGACGGCAGTAGTCAAGGGATTTGCGGCACGCTCCCGCAGATAGTCGAAGGCCTTCTCGATGAGATTTCCGAGGCTGGGCGCTTGGTGCGAAATGCCAGACCCGACCCACAAGGCGAACTCCCCATTCTCGACCGCCTCCGCGACAGTCGCGAACTCGGCTTCGAACTTTGCAAGCACCTCGCGCACGGTAATTAGGTTGGCAGTCGGTACCAGCGCCACGCGGTTCCACTCCCCCGAATGTGTTGCCTTTCACTACAGCATTATTGTCCTTCGACACGTTGTCCAGCACGAGATTGAAACTCGCCAAAGTGGACCGAAACAACGCTTGGGGCGAGGTATTGCTGAGGCCACCGAAAACTCGCAAATTCGTCGATTGCTTGCTACCAGCTCAAGTGGCCGACTGCGCCGAGGGGGGTGAGGGCGCCATGAGCTTTCGCCGATGGCAGCTCGTGCAGCGCGACCATCAGGGCGCACCTATCGTCCTGTTCGAAAAGACCGAATGGCATCGTCGTGCGCGTGACCGGCTTAGGCACCCACGTTCACCCGAGTGTGCGGCCGCGCAGGTCGATTTTGTGACCGTGCCTGAAAAGCGTCGCTGATATCGCCCAGCTTTTCGGGGGATAGCCGCCTATTATGACGAGTATAGGCGATGGGCATTGGTAGACGCCATCGCGGGCGATCTTCTGCATCGCGCGGACGTCGGAGCCGCTGGGGGTGGGCGTGCCACCGGGATGGAAGTGCCATTCGCCGAGATAGTGCTGTCCGTTCCTCCAGCGCTCGGCCAGCAGCGCGACCAGCCCGTCGTTAGACCTCTGAAACCAGTACCAGCCTGATCGGGATCCCCTCGGCTTTGGTGTCGCTTCGATGACGTCGGCGCTCCAGCCTTCCGGGGCATAACGGCCCACGAGGATGCCACCGGTCTCCCTGCGACCCGACTTGGCCGCCGCGTCGATCATGGCGGAGATGGTGTTCGAGGATAGCCAGATCGATGCATTGGACCCGCCGGCCTCGCTGAATTCCATCGGATCAGGCGTCTTGTCGCTCAACGCTGCCATCCTCCCGCTGTCTGTAGAGCGCCGCGGTCTTCCCCGGGTTGAGGATGGCGCTACGCACGAACTTCGAACCGATCGCGCCCCATAGGCTCACGTCATCGGCGGTTGCCGGAAAGACCGGATGCCAACAACCGATTCCCTCCATTTCCCCAAGCCGCTCGATTTCGGGTGGCGGCGACACTGCAGCGTAGCGCTCCATGGCGTCAATCGCAGGGAAGCCCGTCTCAGAAGCCGTGTATGCGAACAGGCCCTCGGCCTTCCAGGTCATCGCCATGCTGACGAATATGCGCTCGCTGTCCCAGGGAAAGGTCGCCATGTCTCGCAGCACCTCATCAGAGGCCGTGCAATCGACGACGACATCCCATTCCTTCATGCGCTCCACCTCGGCTGCCTTGGTGGACGGGAAGCTGAAGGGCATGGCCGAGACGTTCGCATCGGGAGCGGCGAGGTTCAGTCGCGCGGCGAGACGCTCCGCCTTGGGCCGACCGGCGTCGCTCATCGTGAGCAGATGGCGGCTGAGATTGCCAATGTGAACGGTGTCATGGTCGAGCAGGCCGATGCGCGTGATCCCCATCCGTAGGAGGTTCTCCGCCACCGCTGCGCCCAGGGTTCCGCAGCCCAGCACGAGAATGGACTTTCTGCGCACACCGTCCTCGGCCTCGCCTCGTTTTCGAAGCTGGTCGGGCGCCCAGTTCGCGGTGCGCTGCCATTCCAGCGATCGGTTCGAAGTCGCCATCTCCCGATCCCACGCCCGCCGCGCGTCTGGGGTTCCTGGATAGCCCCGACGTACGTCGTCACGCGTGCACAGCTGCAGATTCTTGACGGCTATCCAGTGGAAACGTTCGGGATCCGCCCCCAACTCGGCCTCCAGCGGGAAGCCGACGAGCAGCATCATCGGTGAGGCGCGTTCGCGGTGCCGCATGCGACGCAGGCGGGCTCCCGCATCCGCGAGGATGGCCGGCAGGTTGATGGCGACGCCGTCGCACAGGGCTGTGAGCTCGCCCCACGTCGCCGCAGCGCGCCAGGGCTCGAACACGGCTAGACCGGGCAGGATCAGCCAGACGGCGTCGATGTCCTTCTCTCGGACGGGGATCGCGGGGCTCCAGGGGATTCGCCTGATGCTGCGTCGCTGGGGGTCCATAAAGTCCGCGATGACGGCCGTTCCGCGCGCGCCAGGTATGTCGGCGATGGTGGCGAAGCCCCAATGCTTGTCCGGTTCCACCCACCAATTGAGGTCTTCGATCGTCTCGTGGAACCCGAGGACGCTTGCGGTGTCGACCTTCGGATACATCGGCAGTTCGAGCGGGTCGCCCTCGGCGATGAGCCGGTTCTCGGCGGCTGCGTCGATCCAATCCATGAGGCGTCCGATCCGCCACTCGAGCCGGGCTTGCAGATCGCTTGGTTCGCCGGTCCATCCTTCCCGCCTGAACACCGCGGCGGGGCGTTCGAGACAGGGCTTGCCGGTTCGCCATGGGCGACCCTCGGGCGGATCTCCGTTGAAGTTCTGATGTGGAAAGGTCGCCACGATGCCGCCGTCGGCGTCAGGGTAGACATCGAAGTCGCGATTCACGCGTGTACCGGTCGCGATGAGCCGCCAGCCGCTCCATTCCGGCATGTGCGCGGTGGCCGCGGCTGACAGACGGGCGCGGAAACGGAACGACCAGATGCCCTGGCCGTGGTCGATCCAGCCCTCGACGAGTTCGAAGCGGGGGTCCTCTGGCAGCGAACCGATGGCTGCCGCCAGATCTGCCGGGATCGACATCCTCTAGGCGAAGCGGTCCGACTGGCGTGGTGTAGCTGCCACCGCTGGCTTGGTAAAGCCGCGTTCGCGGTCGCCACCGCTTGGGCCGGGGAGCGGGAAGCAGGTGCCGAGCAGTTCCTGCCACAGCGCGCCGCTCGCATCCTTGTCCTCTTCGTCGAGAGCGCGGCGGGAGAGGTCGGCGGCCTTCTGCGCCTCTTTGTAGAAAGCGCTGAAGTCCGCCGCGTCAAGCCGCTTCAACACGTTGTGGCTCGGCACGCCATGGTCGGGAAGCTCTGGCACGATCCCGGCCGCGGCGTGGTAGCGGAACGTGTCGCGAATTCCTTCGAAAGCCTTCACGACGCCCTCGGCGACGCAGGTGATGTCGTCGGGCAGGACGTGTCCGATCATGTGCTCGAGCGGATAGCCCTTTGGATACTTCGGAAGTTCGTCGGCATGCTCGTGGCGCCACCATTTGATGGCGCGGACGATATTGACGAAGTGACCGTTGCACCGGCGGTTCTTGTCGGCGGCCCATTGGATCTGGGCGAGCGGGTGGGTCGGCCCCCAGTCGCGGATGGGCCGATCGGGCAGCATGAGCGGATCGCTCTTCCAACTGGTGCTCGTGTCCTCATTCAGCATGGCCTCCAGGCCGAACTGCCGCATCGGATCCCAGCTCTTGTTCACGACCCAGTCGCGCGCTTCTTCGATCGACTGGTCCGTCGTGACCGCCTCGCTGCGGTAGAGGGACTCGAGGGCCATCCGGGTTTCGGGCTTGACCGGCAGTGACGTCACGACGAGGTCAAGGTCGACGTACGACATTTCGATCCCGAACGACCGGTCCTGCTGCACCCACTTCCCGTGATAGTGGCGATCGAGGAACGGCTCGAACCGCTTCATGGCGGTCGCTGGCTCTTCCAGGTTGTGGTCGATGGTCGTGACGATCACGACATCCACGTCCGACCGCTTTCCGCCTGTCGGCCGCACTGCGGTCGATCGACGCACGCTTCCTTGAAGGAAGGAGTTGGTGATGATCGGCGACAGGTCTGGATCTGCCAGCAAGCGCTTGCGCAGGGTGTCCGACCCCCGCTTCCATTCCTCTTGATTCCGCTCGCTGGGGCGGATGTCGCGGAGGAAGGCGATGAATTGCGGACGAAGCTCCATGACGTTCCTTAGATCTCGAAGGTGGGGCGGTAGCTGCCGTCGACACGGCCGTTGAAGTCAAACTCGTAGGGTATGCAGCGCCCCATCGATTCCGCTTGCTGACCCAGCATGAACGAGAATGCGTTCGGGCCCGAGACAAACACGTGCACCGTACCGCCGGGCTTGCGGATGTTCGCGACCACGCGGGAGACGGCTGACGCGATCGCCGCGGCATGGGAGCCGCCGAGAACGGCGTTCTGTCCGTCGCCTTTGTCGGGCAGCACATGCAGGATCGTGCCGACCGCGGGCAGGGCTGATGCGACGTACTCGCGCACCTGTGCGATCGGGTCGCGGGCGAGGCCTATCGCGAGCGCGACGTCCTTTCCGTCACCCACGCGTTCGGAGTCGATCTTGGGTGGTGGCCCATCGACGCCATCTCGGGCATTCCAGACCTGGCCGGGATTGTTCTGCCCCTTCTGCACGATTTCGACATCCGCGCCGGTTTTGAAGCCGAGGGTCGCCCCGGCGAGGAACGCGACCGACGCGTGGGCGTCGAGGAAGAGGCGCATGTCCGCCCGCTCCGCGAGCATGCGACGCAGGAACTCGGTGATTGGCGCCCGCAACTCCATCCAGGTTCTGCCCTCACGCAAGTGACGGCCTTCGAAGCTGTCCGTCAGCGTGATCGTGCAGGCCGGCAGCGCCTCGAGCATGTCGCTCGGGGTGACGCCGGGTAGGAAGGTCCGGATCGCGACACCCCTGCGCGAGGCCGGGCGTGCGGGGAGGAACCACTTCTCGCTTCGGCACCATTCCTCAAAGCTGGCCCGGTCGAAGCGGTTGAGGTTCTTGATCTTCAGCTGTCTGGCGGCGTCATCGTAGAGGAAGGTGGTCGAGGTCTCCGCTCCGACCAGCCCGACGATGCGGAACTGCAGACTGACCCGCATCCGCAGGCTTTCCAGATCCTCGTGGTTCTCCTTGATGTGGAAGCCGGCGAGAACGTCGTAGAGTTGCTCGTCCGTTTCCAGCCCGAGGTGTTCTCGCCAGCATTCGCGGACTCTGCCCATCCGGCTGGCGGCCGTCCTCCCGACAGCGAGGTCTTGCAGGCGCAGCGAGCCGTCCTTGGGCGAGACGAGCTCCGACAGGAGATCGCCATCCTTTATCTTGTCTGTGGTGATCAGTGTGAAGGCGGCGCCTTCGGGTGCGCCGGCCTTGGCGTTGCGCAGCCGTTCGAGAATGGAGACCGACGTGGCGCCGATGAATGCGGGATCGATCAGATCCTCATAGCCGAAGCGTCCGCTACGGTCCGCGTGCCATTTGATCTGATGATAGTCGACGGTGACCCGCCCAGGTCCGGAGGCGCTCGGTCGACCAGGATCGTAGCGAACGACGACGTCGTCGAAGGCCTTTGGACCGTCGGCCTCGAAAGTGACCTCGACCACGTCGGGTCTTTCCGCATCCAATAGAGACGCCGCATGCACCCAGAAGAAGCGAGACTGATAGTTGTCGCCGTGCCAACGTGGCTCGACCGCGTTTGCCATTCAGGGTGCCCCCGTGACGATGATCCGGCATCCCCATGCCGACGCGACGGCATATGGTTACCGAAGCGCAACATTTGAAGGGGAGTCGTGTTCTTTTTTCGTTCGACGGCAGGTGTCGTCGCGAATTAGGTTCGCTGACGGCGGTTCCGAGATAATTGTCAGCGCGGCGCCGATACCGACCTGGCTGACCTATCTACACGATTAGGATGGCGGCGTTCATCGGCGTCGGCTGGCGCGACCGGTCGATCTACGATCACGTCGTCAGCGTGTCGCGTGCCCGTGATGATCCGGTTGCCGCCTTAGCACGAGGGCGGCAGCGCCGGTCGCGCATATGCCGCTGATCTGGTCGGCAGACGTGCGGGCTCGTGGCCGAAGTTCGTCGCCTTCAGAGGTGGCTTATCCGGCGGCAGCCCGCATCCGGGCCTCGGCTTCGGCTATGCCCGCGCGACAGCTCCCAATGGCGCTGAGGTTGCCGTCTCTTTCCGGATAGGCGAGCTGACTCTGAAGGTGGTTCATCTTGCTGCGCCAATAGCTGAAGTCTTTTGGTCGGTTCGGTGTAGCCATCGTGATCTCTACCACCGCAGGAGGGGGCGAGCGCTGCGCCGACATCCACTCCATCGCTGCGTGATGATCCGCCTGAGCGCGAGCTCTGGGGTCCCGCGCTCAGAGGAAGCGATCAATCGCCAGATTTGGAGTCGTCAGCGGTGACCTGAACGAAGGGCAGCTCACCGCGGTCCTCTGCCCAGAACCTGCCAGGGAGCAGGCGGCCCAACCTCTGTCGTTCTGCGGTGCGCGTGTGGCAGGCGTCGGATGTCGGCTTTTGGCGAGATCTGCCGTTCGACACGTCGCCGGGGAGCGGCAGAAATGTCCCAAAACTCCGCCTTGGCTTTTGAATGTAGAAGGGTGCGGCCTGAGCTATCTGTCGATGGTGAAGGCTAAAAGATTTTCGCGCAACCTATTGAATTTTTTCTATCTTGGTCGCAGCAGCGGTCGCGTGGCAGTTCAGCGCGCCACGTCTGATTGGGGCGGTGTGGAAGAAACCATCCTGCTTGATTTATCTTAATGGATCGCAATACTCGGCCATCTCCCCCACCAACCAATCGCGGAAGGATATCAACGCTGCTGTCGGTTCCCGACTACGTAATCGTGCGAGCCAGTAAGAGCCGGTCGAAACGGCCAGCGTAAACGGCTGGATTAGCCATCCACCCTGCAGTTCGGCCTCGAACATTTCCAGCGGTAGAATGGCGACGCCGAACCCACGCATCGCGGCCTGTGCCATGAGGGCCGACGAGTCGAACACCGGGCCTGACAAGCGCTGGTCAGACAGGCCTGCTGCGGCAAGCCAGGTTAGCCAGTCCTGACCGCGATAGGAGCGCAGGAGCGTCGTATCCTTAAGATCGGCCGGTGCTTGGAGATGCTCGGCGACTGCCGGCGAACAGAGCGGTGACAGGGACGCCTGCATCAGATGCGTCGCTTCGAGGCCCCGCCACGCACCGTCACCAAAGCAGATTGCGCAGTCGAGGCTTTCTCCTGCAACATCGACACGGTTGTTGTTGGTCAGCAGGCGCAAGTCGACAAATGGATGCAGTTGTCTGAAGCGCTCCATGCGTGGCAGCAGCCAGCCCAGCGCGAAGGTGCCGACGACACTGACGGTCAACACCTCCTGGCGCACCCCGCGATCGAAGCGATCGATCAACCCTGTCACTTGCTCGAAAGCCGCATTCAGCGTGGGGAAAAGCGCCAAACCCTCATCCGTGACGGCAAGCCCGCGCGACGTGCGGCGAAACAGCTTTGCGCCCAACCGGTCCTCCAAGGCCTTCACCTGATGGCTGACTGCACTTTGCGTCACGCCGAGCTCGTTGGCCGCGCTGGTGAACGACAAATGCCGCGCGGCGCTTTCGAACGCGCGCAGGCCGTTGAGGGACACCGGCCAGGCGCCGCCATGAGAAATTCTCTTGTCCGACACGATTTATGATCCTTTGCCAGTCAAGCATTCTGCCAATATCGTCTCCTTTATCGCGGACCGGCAGCGTTTCGTCATGAGATTTTATGCGCCGTGGCGCGTCTGCCTAGCCGCTGTCATTCAGGGTGTTGAGGGAGACGGGCATGAGCCGATTGAACATCGTACGGCTTTTGGCGTTGGCAGGTGCCGTCTGCATTTGCGCAAGTTCGGCTACCGCGCAGCAAGGCAAGCAGACTTCGCCCCCCGATGGCGCCATCGACAAGGTTGAAATCTGGCAGGCTCCGACAGGATCGCAGCAAATCAACATCTGGCCGGGCACCGTCCCTGACGGAACGTTCCGGCCCCAGCCCGCCGAAACCGTCAGGACGTACCACGACGCTGCGGCAACTGGTGGTAAGTCACAGGTCGTCATGAACATCGCGGTTCCGACGATGACCATCATCCCGCCCAAGGAGCCGAGGACGAAGACGGCGGTCATTGTCTTTCCGGGGGGCGGCTTCCAGGAAGTCTTCGTCGGTATGGAGGGCACGGAACTATGCGATTGGCTGACGGCCAAGGGCGTTACCTGCATCGTCTCCAAATACCGCGCGCCCGGTGGAAACGACTTCTACGATGCGGAGAAAGACCGCCAGATCACGCCGAAAATTCCCCGCGCCTTGCAGGACGCCCAGCGCACTATCCGCCTGGTGCGCTCAAAAGCCGCGGAACTGGGTCTCCATCCCCACCGCATCGGTGTGCTGGGCATGTCTGCGGGCGGCTATCTGGTCGCGCAAACCAGCAATATCCTTGCTCCGACCTACCGCCCGGTCGATGCCATCGACGGGATCAGCAGCCGACCGGACTTCGCTATCACGCTCTATCCAGGGCATATTTGCAGAGATCACGGAGCGTTTGATCCAAAGCTTCCCGTGTCCAAAGCCGCGCCCCCGCAATTCATCGTCCAGACCTGGGACGACGAGATCGATCCCGTCTGCAACAGCCTGATGTATGCGTCTGCACTCGACAAGGCCGGTGTCCCCGCCGAATTGCACCTGTTCGCGCGTGGGGGACATGCCTTTGCTCTCCGCCATCCGAATGACCCGGTCGGCAAGTGGCCGGAACTGGTCGAGCTGTGGCTCAGGCAAATCAATATGCTTTAGCTCCGGCTCTACGACCAGCGCCTACGCGGCACGGCGTTGGCACCCTGCCCGCCTCGTCATGGACAAAGGCTTTCGACCATGAACTTTACAAGACGATCCATAGCCTTGGGCATGCCGGCGCTGCTGTGCTGGCCCGCTCTCGCCCGGTGCGCCAGCGCCGATCCAATTGCCGAGTATGAACGCACGACCGGGGGGCGGATCGGTGTCCATGCCTTGAACGTCACGACCGGCCAGACACTTACATGGCGTGCGGACGAGCGCTTTATCATGTGCAGTTCCTACAAGGCGTCGCTTGCGGCGTTCGTGCTGGCTCGGGTCGACCGCGGCGAAGAGAAGTTGCACGCGCTCGTGCCCTATACGGCGAAGGATACGCTCGGGTTGTGGGGGCCCATCGCAAAGGAAAACCTCGCCAAGGGCGCGATGACAGTTGCGGCGATGTGCAAGGCCGCTGTGGAAATCAGTGATGGGGTGTGTGCCAACATGCTGATGGCGCGGTCAGGGGGCCCCGCTGCGCTGACCGCATTCCTGCGCTCCATTGGCGACACGACGACGCGGGTCGATCATTTCGAGCCAGCGCTCGACCGTGTGCCGTCAGGCGGGCCTGATGACTCGACAACGCCGGCGGCGATGGCCAGCACGCTCCAGAAGGTGGTATTGGGCGACGTGCTGTCTGCTCACTCGAAGGGGTTGCTCACGCGCTGGCTGATCGGCAACCAGACCACCCCCCGATTGCGCGGGGGCCTACCCCGGAACTGGCGGATCGGCAACAAGACCGGGCACAGTGGCCGGGATATGGCTGGCGACATTGCCGTCGCTTGGCCCCATCCTGAAATACCGATCGTCATCGCGGTCTATACCCGTGGAGGAAGACCCACCGAGGCGCAGTTCGACAAGGCCTTTGCCGGCATCGGCAGACTTGTTGCATCCACACTGGTCTGACATCGCGCGGCCACTCGGTGAGGCCGCGCTCGGGCAGAATACCTTCGCGTGTCTCGCTAGCGAAGTCTGCAACAGGGCGCGCTCCTATCGCGCTTCGTCGACCTCGTAGAACATCGGGTTGCGCATCCATTCCCGGATGGCGGATTCCCGCCAGCCGGTGCAGCGTGTGGCGATGCGCACCTGCTTGGGAAAAGTCCCCGCCTGGATCTTGCGGTAGAGGGTGGCGCGGGTCAGGCCGGTGCGATCGAGCACGGCATTGAGGCGCAGAATGCGATCCGGGGGCTGTTCGATCATGGCTTGGTCTTCCTGTGCTGTGGTTGGTTTTCTTGCTCCTTCGCTGTGAGATTTGCTGGCTTGCGGTCGGCGTCAAGAGTGCCGAAAACGGTGCCAAAGCACTGAATCTACGCCTGATTGCGCCAGAACCGCCGATTGTACTCGAGGGTGAGAAAAGAAATTTTGAGGCTCGTGCAGATTGTGTCTCAGGCCGTCTCGGCCTGACCGCGCTCTCCTTCCGCTGCGCTCCAGCCGAGCCGGCTGCGCCGTCTCGTCGGTAGGGCCGGTGCGATCGCTGACGCGGGGCCCGGCCCTGCTGGCCGGCCCTGTCGGTCCGCCTCTGGCTCCCCTCCGGTTGTCGCCGCGCTTTGGATGCGCGGCGGTGTTTGCCTCGGCTCCGAGGTGACGGGGGGCGTCACGGCCCTGTAGCCCCGCCGCGACGGGGTGCAACCCGGCCCGCTGCGCGGCTCCGGGTGCTCCACGCTGTTGCGCTCCTGGCGGATGCACCCCGCCGCCTGCTGCGGGGCTCTTGGTCCGCTCCTGCCGCCCCCCCGCCACCCCGGCGCCGGGCCATGGCGGTTTAAGGAGCTTGAAGACCATGAGCACCGTGAACACGAGCGAACGCCAGTCCCTCTATGTCGAGGTGACTTCCCGCATCATTGCCGAACTCGAAGCCGGGCGCCTGCCCTGGGTGCAGCCGTGGGACGCCAGCCGCTGCCCCTGCACGCTGCCGCACAATGCTGGTTCGGGTAGGACCTATTCGGGGATCAATGTTCTCATTCTCTGGACCTCGGCCATCGAGCAGGGCTTTTCCTCGCAGCGCTGGCTGACCTATCGCCAGGCCGAAGCGGCCGGGGGCCATATCCGGCGCGGCGAGAAGGGCACGGCGGTCTGCTATGCTGATCGCTTCACCCCGCGCGAGGAAGCGGCCAAGGCCAGGGACGAGGACCGCGAAGCGCGCACCGTGGCCTTTCTCAAGCGCTTTACCGTGTTCAATCTCGACCAGTGCGAGGACCTGCCCGAAGACATGATTGCCCCGGTGGTGCCGCTTGCGCCAGAACTGGCGATTGCCAGCGCCGATCGCGTGATCCAGAACAGCGGGGTGACCTTCCGCATCGGGGGCGGGGAAGCGTTCTATTCCCCTACCCATGACGTGGTGCAGGTGCCACCCCAGGCGGCCTTCCCCGAGCCGATCAACTGGTTCCGCACGGCTCTGCACGAGCTGGGGCACGCGACCGGCCACAAGTCCCGGCTGGACCGGGATCAGACCGGCAAGTTCGGGTCTGCGTCCTATGCGAAAGAGGAACTTGTTGCGGAAATGGCCAGTGCCTTTGCCTGTGCGGCGCTGGGCATTGTCCCGACCGTGCGGCATTCCGATTACATCGGGGCTTGGCTCGAAGTGCTGCGCGCCGACGAGAAGGCGATTTTCCGCGCCGCCAGTGCGGCGAGCAAGGCGGCCGATTTCCTGCTGGCCTGTGGGGAGGACCGGCCATGAGCGGGCCTCTCCCGCCCGAATGGGGAACGCCCGTCTTGCCGATCCTGTCGCCGCGCGCGTTCTGGCGGCGGGGGCAACGCGGCCTGCGCCGGATGACCAAGCGGCAGAGGGATATCTTCCGGGCCGTGCGCTTCGAGGGTGCCAGCTATGTCGAGCTGGCCCAGCGCCATGGCATCAGCGTCGAAGTTGTGCAGGCCGAGCTGGCCAAGGCCCTCTCCACGCTGACCCGTGCGGTCTATGGGCACTGGTGGCAGCGCTGGTGGCCGTGGTGAAAAATTCAGGCCGCCCGATGACTTGCCATCGGGCGGCCATCGCGACAGGGTAGCCATGTCATGCGCAGCGATCTCGACCATCTTCCCGCCAACAAGCAGCGCGAGCTGGAGCGCGTGGTGCAGATCGTCTTCGAGGAATTCGAGGACGCGCTGGCCCTGGCTTCGCACGAGTGGAAGAAGAAGGGCCGCATTCTCAAGGTCATTCTCTACGGCAGCTATGCGCGCGGCGGCTGGGTCGATGAACCGCATACCGCCAAGGGCTACCAGTCGGACTATGACCTCCTCATCATCGTCAACGACAAGCGCCTGACCGACCGGGTGAAGTACTGGGCCAAGGTCGATGACCGGCTGATGCGCGAGTATGGCATTGCCGGTACGATCAAGACCCCGGTCAATTTCATCGTTCACACCCTGCAGGAGGTGAACGATGGGCTGGCCCATGGGCGGTACTTCTTCATGGACGTGGCCCGCGATGGCATTGCGCTCTACCAGAGCGACGACACTGAATTGCATCAGCCCAAGCCCAAGACGCCGCATGCCGCGCTGGCCATGGCCAGGGAGTATTTTGAGGAGTGGTACGCAGCTGCGATGCGGCGTCATGACTTCGTAAAATTCGGACTGGAACGCGGGCATCTGAAAGAAACGGCGTTTGAGCTGCATCAGACGACCGAGAGCCTTTATCACTGCGTGCTGTTGGTCGTGACGTTCTACACCCCACACGTCCATAATCTGGCATTCCTGCGCACGCAGGCCGAACGGCTGGACGTCCGGCTGGTCCATGTCTGGCCCAGCGACAACCGCAAGCAGCGAGCCATGTTCGAGAAGCTGAAGGAAGCCTACGTCAAGGCGCGCTATTCCAAGCACTACCGGATCACCGAAGAAGAACTGGCCTGGCTGGGCGAGCAGGTCGAGGAACTCGGCCGCGTGGTTCACGCCATCTGTTCCGAGCGCATAGCCCAGCTGGAGGCGACGGCGCGGCAGGCGGGCTAGCGGCCGGGATTTGAAATCGGCGGTCTTGTTCCGGGCGCATTTAAACAAGCGGGGTGAACGATGGAGCAGGCCCTTGTCGCGTCACTCGAAGCGGTGGCGGAGGTCATGGAGAACGCCCAGGATCCCTGGTGGATTATCGCGAGTGCGGCGGTCGCGTTGCATGGCGCCGATCCCGGGCCTGTCGGGGACGTCGATGTCCTTCTCAGTCTTCGCGATGCACGGCGCATAATACCCACGTTGGGACTTGCCCCGCATCAGGGCTCTCATCATGCCGAATTCCGCTCGACCATTTTTGCAACGTGGCGCGAGCCGCCACTGCCGGTCGAATTTATGGCCGGCTTCCATCACTGCCAGGGTGGTCGCTGGCGCGCTATCGGTCCAGCAACGCGCCAGCGGATCGCGTTGGACAGCAAAACCTTGTTCGTTCCCGATCGCGTCGAGCTAGGGAGTATCTTGCAGTCGTTCGGCCGCCCCAAGGACCTCGCACGGGCAGCTCGTCTCGCTGCGCTTTCTGCGTGAGGCCTGCCGTACGCAGTTGCACCGGCAGTCACAAGACGTGTCGCGTAACCTGTGACTGCCGGTACAGCAAAAGCTATAGCAGATCGTGCGCGTCTGTGAATTGGTTTCCACCGAAATGGTGATACCGGGAAGAGATCGGCCGAGTTGTCTATGAGAGCAATCCGTTTACCGCCCGATCGAACGACGACGTCTCCATACGCCCGTCTTGTCTGTCGATTAGAATCGGTTCGGCGCTCCTTTATAAGCCAGCCAAAGGTTACGATACGAGGTGGTGATTTGAGCGGACGAGGTCGTGCCTGATGTCCGGCTGACATTCGGCAAGCCGTGCGGTCGTCAGCACTGCTATCTGCCGCCACCGTGTCGCTGCATTATAGGATGTGCCGACGCGCCGTGGCTACTTGCTTGGCGCTGCTATTCAGTCGGCCGCCGCCTGACTTTCTCCAATCGCATCTACCAACATCGCCACCAGCGCCTCTTCCGCACGCGCGCGAGCCGCTGGATCCTTGGCGGCCAGATCGTTGCGAAGCCACTGCGGTGCGCGTTCGATCACGCCGAGAATGCGGGTCTTGGTCTTGTCGTCCATTTTTCTCCCTATGGCGACGCGGCTGGCGCGGGGCAACTTGCTGGCGATGGATGGTTGAACGCGTGTTGCCGGTTGCTCAGTCTGTGTCGTGGGTATCGGCAAAAGCTCGCTTGCCGCGTCGTCGCCACAGCGCGAGTTGAATGCCGGTCTCGTCGACACGCAGTTTTGCCGACGCCTCGACTAGCAGCCCGAGGATCACGGCACGATCATCGTCGGTCAGTTCAACGAGGCCAGCCTTGGCGACAAGCCCGCCCAGTTCGATCAGTTGCCGTGTCCGCTCTTTCCGTTTCACCTGCCAGGCCCGCGTGTCATGGCGCGCCTGTTGCAGCGCCAGGCGATGACGGGCGCTCGTCGTGCGGCGCTGCTGGTTGCGCGTCGTCGCCAGTGCGTTGGGCAAATGCTGGTTCGGCCCGCTCGCCAGAAAAGAACGCAGCGCCGCGTTTGCGCCATGCCTCCCGTCGTTGCGGATCGGTGATGGCGGCGATCGACAGCAGCGCACCGGCCAGTTCCTCGATGGTGAGGTTGTCGGCGCCGGTCGCTTCGACCAGTTCGCCGAGCTGGCTCTGCTTGCGTGCCTTGAGTTGCCTGGCCTTGGCGGTGAGGGCCTTGAGGTCCTCGTCATAGTTGCGGGGCTTGCGCATGTCTGGTGTCCTGTGACGGCGATCTGTTGCGCCGTGAGGACTTCCAGTTATCGGCCTTGACGATCAATGCCAATTCCCTGAAACCTCATGGGATTTCGCCGTCCCGAGAATGATGAAATCTTTTGAGGGCGCGCTTATACGTCGTGCCGACGTGCGCTTTTAGGCGTATCTGGTGCGTCGCCATGGCGATCTATCACTTCTCGGCCAAAGTTGTTTCGCGCGGTGGCGGCTCGAGCGCCGTGGCTGCCGCTGCCTATCGCTCCGCCGCTCGGCTCTATGATGAGCGGCTCGATCGGCACCACGATTTCTCCAACAAGACCGGCGTCGTGCACAGCGAAGTCATGCTGCCCGACGGCGCGCCGGAAGAATGGCGCAATCGGGCGAAGCTGTGGAACGACGTCGAAGCGGTCGAAGTGCGCAAGGACGCGCAGCTGGCACGCGAGATCGAGTTCGCCATTCCCCGTGAGATGACCCAGGCCGATGGCATCCAGCTGGCGCGGGACTTTGTGCAGAAGGAGTTCGTCGATCGCGGCATGGTCGCCGATCTCAATGTGCACTGGGATGTCGGACCAGACGGCCTCGCCAAACCGCACGCCCATGTGATGTTGAGCATGCGCGAAGTTGGCGAGAACGGCTTCGGCCCCAAGGTGCGCGAGTGGAACAAGACCGAGCTCTTGACCCACTGGCGCGAAGCCTGGGCCGAGCACGTCAATGGCCGGCTGGCTCAGCTCGACATCGACGCGCGGATCGACCACCGGAGTCTCGAGGCCCAAGGCATCGATCTCGAGCCTCAGAACAAGATCGGACCGGCCGCCGCACGCATGGCACAGGAAGGCCTGGTACGTGAGCGGCTGGAAGAGCATTTTGCCATCGCCAGAAGCAATGGCGAAAAGATCCTCGAAAACCCCGGCATTGCGCTCGATGCCATCACCCATCAGCAGGCGACATTCACTTCGCGCGACCTTGCCACGTTCGTGCACCGCCACAGCGAGGGCAAGGACCAGTTCGACGCCGTGCTGGCGGCGGTGTGGAGTTCGCCCGATCTGGTGCGCTTGGGGCCAGATGGACGCGGCGAAGAGCGCTTCACTTCGCGCGCCATGCTCGAGACCGAACAGCGGCTCGAGGTGGCCACAGCGAGGCTCGACGCTGACCGCTATCATGGCGTGCCGGCGCGCCATCTGGCAGCCGCGCTGGACCGCGCTGAGGCGCGTGGCCTGGTGCTGTCGGTCGAGCAGCGCCATGCGCTCGCGCATGTCACCGGCGGTAGCGGTATTGCCAACGTGATCGGCTATGCCGGTTCCGGCAAGAGCGCGATGCTCGGTGTGGCCCGCGAAGCCTGGGAGAAAGCCGGCTACGAGGTGCGTGGCATTGCCCTCTCCGGTATTGCCGCCGAGAACCTGGAAAACGGTTCGGGCATTGCCTCGCGCACCATTGCCAGTCTCGAGCACCAGTGGGCGCAGGGACGCGAAATCCTGAGGCCCAACTCGATCCTGGTGATCGATGAAGCCGGGATGATTGGCACGCGCCAGATGGAACGCGTGATCAGCGAAGCGGAGAAGCAAGGCGCCAAGGTCGTGCTGGTCGGCGATCCGCAGCAGCTCCAGGCGATTGAATCCGGCGCGGCCTTCCGCAGCATGGCCGAGCGGCATGGCGCGGTCGAGATTACCGAAGTGCGCCGGCAGGCCGAGGAGTGGCAGCGCGATGCCACGCGGCAGCTCGCCACCGGCCGGACGGGCGAGGCCATCGAAGCCTATCACGCGGCCGGTCTGGTGGTCGAATCACGCACGCGCGAATCGGCGCGCGATGCCTTGATCGAGCGCTGGGATGCCGATCGGCAGGCCCATCCCGAGGCCAGCCGGCTTATACTCACCCATACCAATGCAGAATGCGATGAACTGAATGCGCAGGCCCGGGATCGCCTGCGCGATCATGGCACGCTCGGCGCCGATGTCGCGGTCGAGACCACCCGTGGCATGCGCTTGTTTGCCGAGCAGGACCGCATCATGTTCCTGCGCAACGAACGCGAACTGGGTGTGAAGAATGGCATGTTGGGCACCATCGAGCGGGTTGATCGCACCGGCATGGCGGTGCGGCTCGACGATGGCCGCGCCGTGGCGTTCGACCACAAGGACTATGCCGACCTCACCCATGGCTACGCCGCCACCGTACACAAGGCGCAAGGGGCCACGCTTGACCGGGTCCATGTTCTGGCCACGCCAGGGCTCGATCGCCATGGCGCTTATGTCGCGCTCTCGCGACATCGCGATCATGTCGAGTTGCATTACGCCAGGACTGACTTTGCCGACCGCGAGCGGCTGGCCGATCGGCTGTCGCGCGACCGGTCCAAGGACATGGCGCGCGATTACGCCGCTCAGGAACAGGAACGCAAAGCCGAGCCGGCCCTGCAACCACCAGCCAGCGCAGAACCCGAGCGCAAGCAGGGGCGCTTTGCCGGGCTGCGGCTCAGCGTGCCCAGCTTTGCCCGGCCGCCGGCCCAGGGCCAGCAGGCAGCCCACGAACACACCAAGCCGGCCTTGGCAGCAGCGCAGCACATTGATGCCAAGCCCAGCCTCGACCAGGCGGTCGAGCGCTATGCCCGCGCCACGGCGGAGATCGACCGCATGACCAGACAGCAGCTCCCCGCGCTCGAATACCAGAAGACGGCGCAGGCCCGCGCCGCCCAGGCGCTCGATGCGCTGCCCGGCGGCAGCGCTCGCGATCTCGACACCGTCTTCCAGCGCAATCCGAGCCTCATGGCTGAGGCCTCCGCCGGCCGCACCGGCAGTGCCGTTCGCGCCATGCAGCTTGAAGCCGAGATCCGCGCCAATCCCGAATTGCGCGCCGATCGCTTCGTCGAGTCCTGGCAGCAGCTTCAGGACCAGCGGGGCCGTCTCAACGGCAGCAGCAACCGCGAAGCGCGCCAGCAGGTGGAAGGCCAGATGCGCGCCATGGCCAAGGGCCTGGAGAAGGACCACGAACTGGGCAATGCCCTCAGCAAGCGGGGGAACCAGCTCATCGGCAAACAATGGTCGCGGGAATGGTCGCCGGGCGTCAGCGGCCATGACATCAGCGATGCCGCGAGGACCAGGTCGATCGCCCAGCAACTCACTCACTCGCTCGAGCGTGGGCGGGACCGGGGGATGGGGCTATGACCAACAATTCCGCCAACCGCGCAAACGCCCAGGCCGACCTCGACCGCCCCGAAGTGGCGTTCGAGGCGATGACCCACAAGCTTGCCGCCCTCGTTGCGGCTGTCGAGGGCTTTGCGGCCCGGCAGCAGGAACTGCACAGCCGCGATTACACACAGGACCTGGCCCGCATCCATGCCTGCCAGGACGACGCGGCAGCCGCGCTCGAGACGCTGGCCAGCAGTCCCGCGCTGCAGCTGACGCCCGAGGCCATTGCCGGCCAGATCTATCATGCCACGGCCAGGGCCAGTGAGGTTGAACGACAGCACTTCGGCGCTGCGCGGATCGATCTGGATCGCACCGTCCTCACGATCAACGACATCGTGCAATCCATCCTGAGGGGGCTTCAGCAACTACGCTGGCTGGGTGTCGCAGCGGCCATCGGAGTGATGGCGGGCTTCCTGCTGGGTTGGGCTGTTCCGGACGTCGTTGACCGGGCGGTGCCAGAAGGCTGGCACTGGCCGGAGGAGCGTGCTGCCAGCCTGCTCCAGCGTGATGGTTGGTCAGCTGGCGAGCGGATGCTGCAGGTGTCCGATCCGCAGCGGTGGAGCGCGTTGCGGGACGCTGCCAGCGTTTGGGCGAGCAACGCTAAGGCGCTGGAGGCCTGTCAGCAGCGTGCAGCGAAGGTCGGAAAGGGCGTGAGTTGCTCCATCTCGGTAAGCGATCCGCAAAGCTAGGCGCGCCTCTGGTTTCCCCACTGAATAATCACGCATGCCGGATTGCTCATTTGCACCTAAGGTTGGCATCGCACCGCTACGCTTGCTACTCGCGAGCAAGATTGACACCACCGCATTGAGCAAGGGGCACATGGCGAAAAAACTCGCAAAGACAACGAAAGGGCAAGCCAAGGGCGGCGACCTCGGTTTCGAGGCGGAGCTGTTCAAGGCGGCTGACAAGTTGCGCGGGACAATGGAGCCTTCCGACTACAAGCATGTTGTTCTTGGCCTGATCTTTCTCAAGCACATTTCGGATGGTTTTGAGGCCAAGCGCGCCCAGTTGCTTGAGGAATACCCCGAAGGCGTCGAGGATGAGGACGAATACCGCGCCGACAACGTCTTCTGGGTGCCCAAAGAGGCGCGCTGGTGGCATCTTCAGGCCAGCGCCAAGCAGCCCGGCATCGGCAAGATCATCGACGACGCCATGCTGGGGATCGAGAAGGTCAACCCAACGCTGAAAGGCGTTCTGCCCAAGGACTACGCCCGCCCCTCGCTCAACGCGATCATGCTGGGCGAGCTGATCGACCTTATCTCCGACATCGGGTTCAAGGAGGCCGATGGCCAAAGCCGCGATGTGCTGGGTCGGGTCTATGAATATTTCCTCGGCCAGTTTGCCGGATCGGAGGGCAAGCGCGGCGGCGAATTCTACACGCCCCGCTCGGTCGTGCGCACCATGGTCGAGATGCTCGAACCCTATCGCGGGCGCATTTATGACCCATGCTGCGGCTCGGGCGGCATGTTCGTCCAATCGGAAAAGTTCATCGAGAGCCACGGCGGCCGCATTGGTGACATTGCCGTCTATGGGCAGGAATCGAACCACACCACTTGGCGCCTGTGCATGATGAACCTGGCTGTGCGCGGCATCGATGCCGACATCAAGTGGAACAACGACGGCAGCTTCCACCGCGACGAACTGCCCGACCTACGCGCCGATTACGTGCTGGCCAACCCGCCGTTCAATATTTCGGACTGGGGCGGCGAACGGCTGCGCGAGGATGGCCGCTGGAAATTCGGCACGCCGCCTGCGGGCAATGCCAACTTCGCCTGGCTCCAGCATATCCTGCATCACCTCTCGCCCACCGGCACGGCAGGCGTGGTGCTGGCCAATGGCTCGATGTCGTCCACCCAGAATGGCGAGGGCGAGATCCGCCGCGCCATGGTCGACGGCAATGTTATCGACTGCATGATCGCCATGCCCGGCCAGTTGTTTTACTCAACCCAGATCCCCGTCTGCATCTGGTTTCTGGCCAAGGACAAATCCAACGGCGTTGGCCGCTATCAGAAGCTGCGCGACCGGCGCGGGCAAATCCTGTTCATCGATGCGCGCAAGCTGGGCCACATGGTCGATCGCACCCGCCGCGAATTGAGCGATGCGGACATCCAGCAGATCGCCGATACCTACCACGCATGGCGCTATGGAGACGGCTACGAAAACGTCCCCGGCTTTGCCTATTCCGCCACGACGGAAGAAATCGCCAGGCACGGCTATGTCCTCACCCCCGGCCGCTATGTCGGGGCAGAAGAGGTGGAGGAGGACGACACGCCTTTCCCCGAACGCTTTGCCGCACTGCAAACCACGCTGGAGGCGCAGTTCAAGGAAAGCGACCGACTGACCGCGCTGATCCGTGAAAAGCTGGCGCAAGTGGAGATGCCGCATGGCGCTTAATGTCGAACACCTGCTGCGCACCGCTGCCACGCTGGAACAGGCGCTCCATGCGCTGAACAAGCCGCTCGATCCGGAAAGCGTGGAATATGACCTGTACCGCAACGCCGCGATCAAGAGCTTCGAACTCTCGCTGGAAACAGCGGGCAAGCTGCTGCGCAAGGCATTGAAAGCCTATTCCGGCGATCCGCGCGGGGTGGATCGCTTGGTGTTCAACGATGTGTTGCGGCAGGCGGGCAAGCATGGCCTATTCGATCTGGCGGCGGTGGAGCGCTGGCTGGCCTATCGCGCCAACCGCAACAGCACTGCGCATGATTATGGCGCGCAATTTGCCAATGAAACGCTGACATTGCTGCCCGACTATCTGGCCGATGTGCGCAGCCTTGCGGTCGAATTGCAAAAGGTGTTCGATGCCGCAGGTTGATCTGGCGCGGCTCGATCTGCCGCCGCGCGTGCTGGCCTGTTTGCAGGATCTGCTCAAGGCGCATGTGCCCGATACCGAAGTCTGGGCCTATGGCAGCCGGGTAAGCGGCGGCGCGCATGAGGGCAGCGATCTGGACATCGTGCTGCGCCCATCTGCCCTTGACGAGCAGCCCGCAGGCTGGCTCGATCTGAAGGACGCCTTGCAGCAAAGCGCCATTCCCATCATCGTTGACACGCATCTGTGGCAGCACCTGCCCGCCAGCTTTCATGGCGAGATCGAGCAGGCTTATGTGCTCTTGCAGCGGGGGCGGGTGTGATGGCGTGGCCAACAATGACACTCGCGCAAGCCGGTGTCGCGCTGATCGATTGTGTGCACGCGACACCAGCGGCCATGACTGCTGGCCTGCCTTACATCGCTATTCCGCAGATGAAAGATGGTCGCCTCGACTTTGATGGAGCTCGCAAGATCTCGCGTGCAGACTTCATCGAGTGGACACGAAAGGCCCGCCCTCAACGGCATGATATCGTATTGTCGCGGCGTACCAATCCCGGCGTAATCGCACCAGTGCTGGACGATACAGAGTTCGCCTTGGGGCAAAATTTGGTTCTGCTTCGGGCCGATGGCCAAACGGTTGCACTGTCATTCCTGCGATGGCTTGCGTCCAGCCCCTATTGGTGGGACCAAATCGCCAAATTTAACAATGTGGGCGCAATTTTTGACAGCTTGCGCTGCGCCGATGTTCCGAATTTCGAGCTGCCGATCCCTCCGATCTCGGAGCAACTTCGGATCGCTGATTTGCTGGCGGCTCTCGATGACAAGATAGAGTTGAACCGGCGGATGAATGCGACGCTGGAGCGCCAAGCGCGCGCGCTGTTCCGCGACTGGTTCGTCGATTTCGGTCCCACTCGCGCAAAACAGACCGGCGCCCCCGCCTACCTCGTCCCCGACCTCTGGAACCTCTTCCCCGCCACCCTCGACCCCGAAGGCAAACCGGAGGGGTGGGAAGAGCGCCCGCTGGACACGATCGCGGAGTTCCTGAACGGCTTGGCATTGCAGAAATTTCCTGCCCAGCCGGGGATGCCGAGCCTGCCCGTGATTAAGATTGCGGAACTCCGATCTGGTATCACTGCCAATTCCAATCGCGCGTCTTTGGATGTGCCGCAAAAGTATGTGATCGAGGATGAGGATTTCCTGTTTTCTTGGTCGGGCAGCCTTCTGGCAAAGTTTTGGACCGAAGGGCGTGGTGCGCTCAATCAACATTTGTTCAAGGTCAGCTCAGCCGAATTTCCGGCTTGGTTCTTCAGCCAGTGGGTCTGGCACCATCTCGAAGAATTCCAGTCAATTGCAGCGTCAAAGGCAACGACGATGGGCCATATTCAAAGAGGCCACCTCAGCGCTGCAATGACCATGTGTCCACCTCCAGGCACGTTGGCGGCACTTGGTCAGGTGATGCAACCGCTCCAAGATCGCGTCCTCTCCAATCTGCTGGAATCCCGCACCCTCGCCCAAACCCGCGACCTGCTGCTGCCCAAGCTTATGTCTGGCGAAATTCGCGTGCGTGATGCTGAAGACGTTGCTGGCTTATCACGATGAGCGCAGACTGGTATGTGGGTATCCGCAGTTTCTGTGACTATTGGCGTCACGCACCCACCCTGCAGCAGACCTTCAAAGCGCTTGAAGACGAGTTTAACGCCGAGAATGACGCTTGCGTCGATGCGGCCAAGGCCATGGTTGAATGTGCCTGCCGCCTGTTGGTCGATGAACTTGATGACCCAATCGCTCCAGTAAAGCCGAAGGATGAAAACCCGGACTTCGGAAAATGGCTTGCTGCCGCCGTGCGCGTTTTGCACTTGGATCAGGTCCGTGATGAGGCCTTCAAGAAGCTGATTTCCCAGTATCACAAGCTGGGAACAACTCTTGGTGATCTGAGGAATAAGGCCGGAACGATGAGCCACGGTAAAGACGGATTCATCGCCAAGCTGAGTGCGCACCAGCGACGAGCAAGCGTATTGGCTGCTGATGCAATCATCTCGTTTCTACACGAGGCATACATCGAGCGGCAGCCTGAATTGATCCGAACCCGTGAGCCATACGAGCGTTTCACTGACGCGAACAAGCTGATCGACGACAATGTTGCCGTAGCGGCTGCGGAGTCAGAGTTCGACGCAGCAGTAGACATCAGCATCGTTTTACCAAATGATGATGCAATTAACCTGACGATCGAAGCATCTCGCTTACTATTTGAATTTGACCGAGAAGCCTATGTCGCTGCATTGCTGGCATGTAGGGAAGCAACAGCTGTGGGCGATCAGGGGGACGAGAGTTGACTGCCTTCAAGACCATTGATTCCGAAGATCTGAGCATCGCCAAGGTGTTTCAGTCCTTCTACAAGGTCCCCGATTACCAGCGCGAATACGTCTGGGGCGAGAAGGATGCCGAGGGCAAGCGCGGCGACGAGGTCGAGCAGTTCCTGCAGGATATTTTTGGCGAATTCGAGCAAGCGACCAAGGACGATGCGCCGGAATATTTCATCGGCACGATCGTGGTTTGCGCCGACAAGGACGGTGTGCTCGATCTGATCGATGGGCAGCAGCGCACTACCACTAGTTTCCTAACGCTGTGCGCATTGCGCGATGCTTTGGCCGCTCTTGGCGCTGAAACACCGGCCACGCTGTCAGATCAGATTTCGTCCAGCAGCACCGATTGGCAGGGAGATACGGTCAACCGGATGCGCCTCGATCTGCAATATGAGGACGCTCAGGGCGTGATGGCCGAATACGGCGAAGGCAAGGGCTATGACGCGCGTAAGGACGGCACGCGCTCGATCCGGAATCTGGCCAATGCCTATGCCGCCATTCGCGAGTTTCTGAAGGACAAGTTTGGCGATGATGCGCAAGCTGTTAGGCGCTTTCACGGCTATTTCACCAACAAGGTCAAGCTGATCCGCATTCAGACCCCGGATGTCAGCCGGGCGCTCAAGATTTTTGAGACCATCAATGATCGCGGCGTCGGTCTGGACGCGATGGACCTGCTGAAAAATCTGCTATTCATGAATGCCAAGGCGGACCAATTCCGCAAGCTGAAGGATGAGTGGAAGGCACTGACACAGACGCTCTATGGCGCGGCTGAAAAGCCGCTACGCTTCCTGCGCTATTACATCCTCGCCAATTTCAACGTGCGTGACGCCAAAATCCGCGAAGAGGAAATCTACAACTGGTTGGTCAAGACCAACGATCAGACCAACCATATCAGCGATCCGCTGGGCTTCGCTGTCCGGCTCAAGGAAGCGGCGCTGGACTATGCCAATTTCGCCACGCTCAAGAACCAGCAGGGCCATTTGGAAAACGGGCTGGCCAACACCAGGGCGCTGGGCGGCAGTGCCATCAAGCAACATCATATCCTGCTACTGGCTGGGCGGCATTTGACCGGTGAACGGTTCACGCGACTTTGCAACGCGATTGAAGAGGTGATGTGCGTCTGGCTGATTGCTGGCGTTTTGACCAAGGATTATGAACGCGCCATCGCCCAAGGCACAAAAGCCCTGCGCGAAGTGAAGACCGATGCCGATCTGGATGCCTTCATCACCAGCTTCGTCGATGGTCAGAAATCGCTTTATCATGAACGGTTTCGCCAAGCCGTGCTTACGCTGAAGAGCTGGAATGTTCGGCAGTTTCGCCTGAAATATCTCCTCGCGAAGTTTACCCAGTATTTCGACATTCAGGCATACGGGGCTGCCGGCAAAGACCAACTGGGGCCTTATCTCGTCTCGAAGGTCGAAGTAGAGCACATCCTCGCGCGGGGGGCGGATGAAGCCGCGCAGGCAGAATTTGGCGACGGCGCGAAGGATATCAATCTGATCGAGAGTCTCGGCAATTTTGTGCTGCTGGAGAAGGCTGTAAACATCGTGGCGAGTAACGCCGCTTATTCCGTGAAAGCCGCGCAATACCCGAATTCGCAGTTCCTCCTGACCCGGTGCCAAACCGAACTGATGCAGGTAGGCGTGAACGATCAGATCACGCGGGCCATGAAAAAGCTCGACCCAAGCCCAACATGGACAGCCGAGACCATCCGCAAGCGGCAAGAATGGTATGCTGATGCTGCCCTGGATGTGTGGGGCCTCAGGCATGTGGAGCCCCATGTGAATTACGACGATCTTATCGGCTGACGGGAAGAACACTGAATATGGCCAAGCTCACCGAATCCCATGTCGAGGAAGCCGCGCTCGAATGGCTGGGCGAGATGGGCTGGCAGGTGGCCTATGGCAATGATGTCTCGCCAGACAGCGCGCGGCCAGAGCGGGCTGCCTATGGCGATGTGCTGCTGCTGGGGCGGCTGCGGGAGGCGGTGGCGCGGCTCAATCCCGATGTGCCAGGAGACGCGCGCGAAGATGCCCTGCGTCAGGTGGTGGCCGCACAAACGCCATCGCTGGTCGAAGAAAACCGGCGTTTGCACCGCATGATGGTCGAAGGCGTGCCGGTGGAATATCACGCGGCGGATGGCGTGATCCGCGGCGATCGGGTGCGTTTGATCGATTTCGACGGGCTAGAAACGGGCAAAGACAGCAACGACTGGCTGGCCATCAACCAGTTCACCGTGATCGAGGCGGGGCATAATCGCCGTCCAGACATTGTGCTTTTCGTCAATGGCCTGCCGCTGGCCGTGGTGGAGCTGAAGAACCCCGGCGACGAAAACGCCACGATGGATGGCGCTTTCAACCAGTTGCAGACCTACAAGCAGCAGATCACCTCGCTGTTTCACACCAACGCGTTGTTGGTGATCTCTGATGGATTGGTGGCGCGGGCCGGTTCGCTGACGGCCGACGAAGAGCGTTTCATGCCGTGGCGGACGATGGACGGCGCGACCATCGCCGCCAAGGGGCTGCCCGAGCTTGAGGTCTTGCTAAAGGGCGTGTTTGATCGTGAGCGCCTGTTGGTCCTGATGCGCGATTTCATGGTGTTTGGCGATACGGGCAACGGCATCGCCAAGATTGTGGCGGGCTATCACCAGTATTTCGCCGCGCAAAATGCGATTGCGGCCACACTGCGCGCGCTGCCTTCCGCGCGGGGGACAGGCTCTGAGGGCGACCGGCGGATTGGCGTGATCTGGCACACGCAAGGCTCGGGCAAGAGCCTGCTGATGGCCTTTTACGCTGGGCTTCTGGTGCGCCATCCCGTGCTGGAAAATCCCACGGTGCTGGTCATCACCGACCGTAACGATCTGGATGATCAGCTGTTCGGCACGTTTTCGATGTGCAGTGACCTGATCCGGCAAAAACCGGTTCAGGCCGAAAGCCGCGATCATTTGCAGGCCTTGCTGGATCGGGCTTCGGGCGGGGTGATTTTCACCACGATCCAGAAGTTCGCGCCCGCCGATGGGGATGCCTACCCCGCGATCAGCGACCGGCAGAACATCATCGTTATGGCGGATGAAGCGCATCGGTCGCAATATGGCTTTCGCGCCCGGATTGATCCCAAGACCGGCAAGCGCGCCTATGGCCATGCCAAATATCTGCGTGACGCACTGCCCAATGCCTCGTTCATCGGCTTTACCGGAACGCCGATCGAAACCGATGATGTCAACACGCCCGCTGTGTTTGGCGAATATGTCGATATTTACGACATCTCCCGCGCGGTGGAGGACGGGGCCACGGTTCCGATCTATTACGAAAGCCGCCTGGCACGGATCGAGCTGCCAGAGGATCAAATACCGCTGATCGATGCCGAGATCGAGGAACTGACCGAGGACGAAGCTGAGCGGGATTCCGAGAAGCTGAAAGCGCGGTGGGCGGCGGTTGAAAGGCTGGTCGGATCAAAGGAGCGGCTGAAGCTGATCGCGGCGGATCTGGTGGAACATCTGGAAAACCGCCTTGCTGCGATGGATGGCAAAGCGATGGCGGTGTGTATGAGCCGCCGCATTTGCGTGGCTCTCTACGACGAAATCATCGCCTTGCGGCCGGACTGGCATTCGGACGATGACGCCGAAGGCGTAATCAAAATCGTTATGACCGGCGCCGCGTCCGATCCGCCGGAATGGCAGCGCCATATCGGCGGCAAAAAGCGGCGCGATGATCTCGCCAAACGGGCGCGCAAAGTGGGCGATCCGCTCAAGTTGGTCATCGTGCGCGACATGTGGCTCACGGGCTTTGACTCGCCCTGCATGCACACGATGTACATCGACAAGCCCATGCGTGGCCACGGGCTGATGCAGGCCATTGCCCGCGTCAATCGCGTGTTCCGCGACAAGGAAGCCGGGCTGATCGTCGATTACATCGGCATTGCCCAGAACCTGAAGGCGGCGTTGGGGATTTACTCCCCATCCGATCAGGAACAGGTCGGCATCGACGAAGCCATGGCTATCCGCGTCATGCTTGAACGCTTCGACATTGCACAGGCTATGTTCCACGGGTTTGACTGCGCGCCCGGCATTCAAGGCACACCTGCCCAGCGCCTCAAATGTCTGGCGGAGGCTATCGAATGGATCTTAGCGCGCCAGCATGAAGAGGCGCTGCACCAAACCTCGGACGATGCCAAAAAGGCGGCGCATCGCCGGTTTCAGGATGCCGTTCTTGCATTGGGCAAGGCCTTCGCTTTGGCCGCCGCTAGTGATGAGGCAAAAGCCATCCGCGATGAGGTTGCCTTTTATCAGACCATCCGGGCGGCCCTGGTGAAAAGCTCCGGCACTGGCAAGACGACGCAAGAGCGAGAATTTGCCGTCCAGCAGTTGATCGACCGATCAGTCGTCACCACCGAAATCATCGACATCCTGCAAGCGGCGGGCCTGACATCCCCAGACATCTCGATATTGTCGGACGAGTTTCTGGCTGAGATGAAGAATTCCGAGCGACCCAATCTGGCGCTTGAGGCACTGAAAAAGCTGCTGGCAGACAAGATCCGCTCTCGCTCGAAAACCCACGTGGTCGAAAGCAGAAAATATTCCGAACGGCTGAGCGAAGCTATCGCGCGCTACCACACCAATGCCATTAGCACCGTCGAGGTGCTGCAAACGCTGATCGAACTGGCCCGCGAAATCCGCGAGCAGCAGACGCGGGGCGAGGCCGAAGGTCTGACGCCCGAGGAAGAGGCATTCTACGACGCGCTGGCTGACAACGATAGCGCCGCAGAAATCTTGGGCAATGACAGCTTAAAGGTAATTGCAGAAGAATTGGTATCCAGCCTCAAATCCAATGCCAGCGTCGACTGGGCACATAGAGAATCCGCCCGTGCGAGGATGCGTGTTCTGGTGAAGCGCATTTTGCGTAAGTACGGCTATCCCCCAGACCTGCAGGATGCTGCGGTGCAAACAGTGTTACAACAGGCTGAATTGCTTGCCGGGCACTGGCAATGAGTTCGCCGGCATTCAAGAGCCAACTTTGCGTCTGCGTGCCGACGTCCCAAAGTCAGCTGCGAGGCGTAGCGCTTTCCGGAGTTCGGCGGCACAAAACACGTGCTGAATAGTGCACTGACGATTGCGGGGAGCGATGTTATGCAGGTGCTACGATCATCGTGTTAACCGTAAATGGCCTTCAGACATAGGCTCTTAGACGGGCAAAAGTTGCGTGCTGTGGGGAATTGGCGTATGGTCTTGTTGAAAGTTTAGCTAATTCATAGCGTTATTGGACGAAAACTGGTCCTGTAAGCGGCACCATCAGCACCTCCCGGTGCTCTCCCGATCCTCGATGCTTTACCTTCAGCACAGTGCGGCACGCCGCCCTCATCCGCCCATTGCCGGGAACCTTCGCCTGCGCGCACCATTTCGCGCTGGGGATCCGACGCGGGCTGCCGCGCGAACTTGGAACATGTCCGGATGAGCAAATATACCGAGCCGCAGGAGCGGCAGGCCGTGTTGACGGCGACGCGGCAGCTGAAGATGGCGCAGTCGACGCATGCCTACGTCCGGGGCAATACCGCGCGGTTCTATCAGTGGCTGGACGCCTCGAGCGTCGCCGACGCCATTCCGCAGGGTCCGGCGATCTGGATCTGCGGCGATTGCCACCTGGGCAATATGGGCCCGCTGGCCGATTCCCGCGGCGAGGTGGCGATGCAGATCCGCGATCTCGACCAGACGGTCATCGGCAATCCTGCGCACGATCTCGTGCGCCTGGCGCTCAGCCTGCAGACCGCGGTGCGCGGATCGGACCTGCCCGGCGTGGTCTCGGCGGCGATGATCGAGGCCATGGCGGATGCCTACGAGGCGGCCTTCCTGCCCGAAGCCGACGATGCGCCGGCCGCCGTACCCGAGCCGGAATCGACCGTGGTGCGCGTGGTGCGGCGCCGGGCGATGCGGCGGCGGTGGAAGCACCTGGCGCGCGAGCGCATCGCCGATGCCCGGCCGACGATCCCGCTCGGCCGCAAATACTGGCCGATCACCGCCGACGAGCGCGCAGCCCTCATGGCGCTGATGGAGGAGCCGGCGGTGCGGCATCTGGCGATGACCGCCTTCGACTCGCCCGAGGACAGCGTGTTGACGATCCATGACGCGGCCTACTGGCGCAAGGGCTGCAGTTCGCTCGGCCTCGTGCGCTATGCCGTGCTCGTCGGCATCCGCGATCGCGACGACGAGAACGGAGACGGGCGCGAACGGCTCGGCCTGATGGATGTCAAGGAAGCGGTGGCCAGCGTCGCGCCGCACGCGCCCGGTGTGACGATGCCCGATACCCCGGCCGACCGCGTGGTCGCCGGCGCGCGCGCGCTATCGCCCAACCTTGGCGAGCGGATCGCGGCGGGGACGATGCTGGGCAAGTCGGTCTTCGTGCGCGAGCTGATGCCGCAGGACCTCAAGATCGAGGTCGAGCAGTTCAGCCGCAAGGAAGCGATCGCCTCGGCGCGCTATCTCGCCGGTGTCGTGGGCAAGGCCCATGCCCGTCAGATGGATGTAAGCACCCGCGCCGAGTGGCACGCCACGCTGGCCGATAGCCATGGTCCGACGCTCGATGCGCCGCGCTGGCTATGGCGCGCGGTGGTGGAACTCGCCGCGCTGCACGAGGCGGGTTACCTCGAGCATTGCCGGGCCTATGCGCTGGGCGGCAAGCGCGCGGCCTGAGCGAACAGCGGGTGCGCCGCTCGCGCCGCACCAGCCGTCAGCTGATCGCCTGGAAGGCGAACAGGAACGCGACCACGAACGAGGTCGCCGTCGCGGCGAGCACCGGCATGACCGACGACCAGCCGAGCTGGAGGATGAGGTCGGTGCGCGTGCGCATCGCCGTGGCGGTCACGGCCAGCAGCAGCATGCCCTTCGACAGGATCAGGGCATTGGCGCTGATGACCTCGGGCACGGGGACGAACGAGTTGACGAGGACCAGGCCGAGGAAGGCGAGGATGAAGGGCGGCAGAGCCAATGCCTTCCACGGCGAGCCGTCGTCACCGCGCGGATCAAGCCGGCCGATGGCGACGGCGGCCAGCGCCACGAGCGGGCCGAGCAGCGCGACGCGGGTCAGCTTGACCACCGTGGCCGCGGCGCCGGCAGCGTTCGATACGGCATAGCCCCCGCCGATCGATTGGGCGACATCGTGGATCGCCGCGCCGGTCAGGAAACCGGCCTGGCGTGCGTCGAAATGCGCAAGACGCGCGATCTCGGGATAGGCGATCATCGCCAGCGCGCTGGCGATCGAGACCACCACCAGGGTCAGCGTGAACTGGGCCTGGCTCACCCGCTCGCGCCCGATCACGCCATACAGCGCCAGCGCGGCCGAGGCGCCGCAGATCGCGGTGGCGCCGCCCGCAAGAATGCCGATCGCGACGTTCTGCCCGGCCAGCCTTGCGCCGATCAGCGCGGCGGCGATCGCGGCGGCCATGACCACCAGCAGCGCCGCGAACGGACCGATGCCCAGCGCGCCGATCTGCATCAGCGTGACCTGGAAGCCCAGCAGCACGATGCCCCAGCGCAGGCAGCGGCGCCCGACGAATTCCAGCCCCGGCCCGGTGCGCGGGTCGGCCGAGACGAACTGCATCGCCAGGCCCAGGATCAGCCCCATGAGGATGATTGGCATGCCGTAGTGATCGCTGAACCAGGCCGCGGCGGCACTGACGATCCCGCTGATCGCAAGCCCCGGCACCAGCTGGCGCCAGCGGGCCGGCGGCGCCGGCGGCGCCTCCACCAGCTGCGTCTCGCCGAACAGGTCGCCGGCCCACAAGGGCGGCGGCGTCGATGGGCGGAGCGACGGATCGGGCGTTTCGTGCATCTTTCCCCGGCTTCTCATTGGGCAGGACCGGCTGACGCGCCATGGCGTGACCGTTATGTCCTACGGTGTCATATTGGACTTTCCTTATCCCGCAAAGCCGCTATCGTGCAAGGCCAAAGGACGGGCGGGGCTACCGCGGCTTTGATGCCGCCGCGTCCGCGAAAGAGGGAGAGCGCATGAAACCCGCAGCAAGGCAGGCCTCGTCGGCCATGGCGATCGGCCTGGTGGCGCTATTGTTCGCCGGCAACGCGCTCAACTATGTCGACCGTCAGGTCGTCGCGCTGCTCAAGCCGACACTGCAGGCGACGTTCCAGTGGAATGACGGCGATTTCGCGCACCTCGGCTCCGCCTTCCAGTTCGCTGCCGCCACTGCGCTGGTCTTCGTTGGCTGGTTCATCGACCGGCTGGGGGTGCGCGTCGCCTATGGCGTGGCGGTCACCGTGTGGAGCCTTGCGGGCATGGCCCACGCCTTTGCCGCCAACGTCCAGCAGTTCGTCACCGCGCGCGTCGTGCTGGCGGTGGGCGAGACGGTCAGCACGCCCGCCGGGGTCAAGGCGGCCACGCTCTACATCCCGCCCGAGCGGCGCAACCAGGCGCTGGGCGTCATCAACACCGCCCCCAACATCGGCGCGATCCTCACCCCGCTGATCATCCCGCCGTTCGCCGTGGCTTTCGGCTGGCAGGCAGCCTTCATCGTTACCGGGGCGCTGGGGCTGGTGTGGCTCCTCGCCTGGTGGTGGGGGACGCGCAATCTCGAGCCGGTGGTCGCCGCGCCCGAGCGCGCGCCGGTGCAATGGGGCGTGCTGCTGCGCGCACGCAGCACCTGGGCGATCATCGGCGCCAAGTTCTTCAGCGATGGCGTCTGGTGGTTCGTGCTGTTCTGGATGCCCGACTTCTTCAACCGGGTGTTCGGGGTGAGCCAGGCCAAGCTGGGCTGGCCGGTGGCGCTGGTCTTCACGCTCGCGGGCTGCGGAGCGCTGACCGGCGGCGGGCTGATGCCGCGCCTGCGCGCCCGGGGCCTGAGCCTCGATGCCGCGCGCAAGCGGGCGATGCTGTTCTTTGCGCTGGTCGTGCTGGCGATGCCGCTGGCGCTGCTGACCCACAACGTGTGGATCGCCGCGCTGCTGATCGGCTGCGGCCTCTTCGCGCACCAGGGCTTCTCGACCAACATCTTCGGCATGGCGACCGAGATCGTCCCCGCCGCACGCGTCGCCAGTGTCATCGCGCTGGGCGCCGTGGCTGGCAACCTGGCCGGCATGGGCGTGATCGAGCTGGCCGGCTGGTCCCTGTCCAACGGCTTCGGCTACCTGCCGATGTTCGCCTATTGCGGCGCGGCCTACCTCCTCGCGCTGGGCTGGATCAGGCTGGTGGTGCCGGTGATGGTCGCGGCGGAGGGCGAGGCTTAAAACCCCTCCACCACCGCTGCGCGGCGGCCCCCCCTCCCCATCCTATATGGGGAGGATCTTTTTGCGTCCATGCGATCCTCCCGACGCCGTGGGGCCGAGAGGCGGCTGCCTAAGGCCGGATCGCGGAAGGCCGGGGCCTGAAACCCCTCCACCACCGCTGCGCGGCGGTCCCCCTCCCCATCCTTGATGGGGAGGATCTTTTTTGCGCCCTCGCGATCCTCCCCACATCGTGGGGAGGGGGACCGCCGGCGTAGCCGGGGGTGGAGGGGTGCGCACTTAAATAACCCGCACAAAAACGGGGCCGCACCATCGCTGGTGCGGCCCCTGAGTGGTACCCTGTTCGGCAGGGATCAGAAGCGATAGCTGGCCGAGACGCCGGTGTAACGGTCGGCGTCGCGCGGGATCTGGTAGCGATAGCTGCCGCCCGGGCCGCCGTTGATGATGGCGGCGGCATAGGACTGGTCGAACACGTTGCGCACCTGCACCGTCAGCTTCCAGTGGTCGTCGGGCGCGACGATGCCGGCCTGGACGTTGGCCAGGGCATAGGCGCCGATCGTGCCGAACTGGCGCTGGATCGGGTCGGTCGAGAACAGCGAGAGCTGGCTCGACTGGAAGTTGACCTGCCCGCCGACGAAGAAGTCGACCGAGCCGCCGGTGCGCTCACGGTGATCCACGGCGAGCGAGCCCTTCCACTTGGGCGCATAGGCCAGCGGCGTGCCCGAGGGCATGATCGCCGTGGAGGCAGCGCCAGGTGCTGCGAAGAACTTGTTCACGTGGGCATCGGTGTAGGCCATGCCGCCGTTGACCGAGGTGTCCGGCCCGACGCGCCAGGTCAGGTCCGCCTCGACGCCGCGGGTCGAGACTTCGCCGGCGTTGGTGAAGCGCGTGACCACTACGCCCGCCACGAGATCGGGGTTGTTCGCCTGGAAGTTGTGATACTTGGCGTAGAACCCGGCGATATTGAGCGAGAGCGCGCCGCCGAACAGGTTGTTCTTCAGGCCGGCTTCGAACGCGTCCGAGGTTTCGGGCGAGATCGAATTGGTGCCGGTCGGCGTCAGGTTGAAGAAGATGTTGTAGGCCGGGCCCTTGTAGCCGCGGGCGTAGCTGGCATAGGCCATGACCGCGCGGCTGAGATCGACCTGCAGCACGCCCTTGCCCGACAGGTTGTCGTTGCTGGTGCTGGTGCGGAACGGCACGCCGTTGGACGAGGCGATCGCGGCGCTGGCGGCGGCGGTCGGCGTCGCGCCGGCAGCGACGAGCGCGTTGTAGGCGTTGAATACGCCCTGGTCGAAGTTGCCGTTGATGCCGGGGCCGGTCAGCGTGGTCGCTCGCTTGTGGAAGACATCGAGCTCGTCATGCGTGTAGCGCAGGCCGCCCACCACGCGGACGTTGTCAGCAAGGCGCAGCGTGGCCTGGCCGAACAGCGCGACGTTCTTGAACGTCGAGCCGAAGTCGGCGGTGGCGGTCGGGAAGGTCGACGGGTTGGCGCCGACGCCGCCGCAGGGGATCAGCACGCCGGTGGGCGCGCCTGGCGCTGCGGTGCAGACCACGTCGCGGCGGGTGAACACGCGCTCGGAGAAGGCGCGCGAGTAATAGGCGCCGAGCACATAGCTGAGCGTCTGGTTCGCGGGCGAGGTCAGGCGCAGTTCCTGGCTGAACGTCGTCGAGTGCTGCGGGCCGGTGTCGTGCAGCTGGTTGAAACCGACATAGGCGCGGTCGAGCCAGTCGCCGTCGCGGATCTCGGTGTTGTTCCACACGCGATAGGCGGTGATGCTGGTCAGCGTGTGCGTGCCGACCTCGATGTCGGCCTGGCCCGAGACGCCCCAGCCGTTTTCGCGGGTGCGGGTGACGAGGTCCTGGTTGATCTCGCGCGTGTCGGTGCCGCGCGGCGTCGGCAGCACGTTGAAGGCCAGGCTGGTGCCCGGCGCGCCGGCAGCGGTCAGCGGACCCGTGGCGATGATGTCGGCGCAGCAGTCGTCGTTGTTGCGGTGATAGTCGGCCGCGACGTAGATCTTGATCGCCGAGCCCGGGTCATAGAGCAGCTGGCCGCGCACGCCGGCGTGCTTGTAGCCGTTGACCTTGGACTTGCTGGCCTGGTTGTAGATGTTGCCGTCGTACTGGCTGACGAAGCCCGAGACGCGAGCCGACAAGTCCTTGCCGAGGGGGGCATTGATCGTGCCCTTCACGCGCCATTCGTTGCCCTCGAAATAGCTGGCATCGACGCTGCCCGAGAACTCGTTCTTGGGCATCTGGCTGGTGATGTTGATAACGCCGGCCGACGCGTTCTTGCCGAACAGCGTGCCCTGCGGGCCGCGCAGCACTTCGAGCTGGGCGATGTCGACGAGGTCGCTGAACGCCTCGCCCGAGCGGGCATAGACCACGCCGTCGACGACGGTCGAGACCGAGGGTTCGCCCGCGATCGAGAAGGTCGCGGTGCCGACGCCGCGCAGGTAGATCGTCTGGTTGAGCGTGGTGCCCGACTTCTGGAAGTTGAGCGCGGGCACGAGCTGAGCTGCGGTTTCCAGGCTGGGACGCGCGGCGGCCGAGAGCGCGGCGCCCGAGACCACCGAGACGGCGACCGGCACGCTGTGCAGCGATTCGGAGCGCTTTTGTGCGGTGACGACGATTTCGGCGGACGGTGCGGCTTCGGCCGGGGCCTGGGCAGGGGCGCTCTCTTGCGCCATGGCCGGCGCGGAAACCAGCGCCAGGAGCGGCAACGTCAGCAGGCTGCAATACTTCACTCTCATGGGTCCTCTCTCCTCCCCTGCAGGATGGACGGATTTGCCCCATACCACCCATTCAGGTTTCGCATAGCGTTATTGAAATGCCGCGATTGACGGTTGATTTGCCGTTCGGCGCTGGATATGTCAAGCGGTGTCATACCGCAGGCCGAACGACGGCCGCGCCATCCGGCAATCTGGGCAATTCCCCGCCGGATCGGGTAAAGACGGGGTGCGGGAGCGCGATGAAAGTGCGAATCAGCGGCGATCAGTCCGAGTTTTCGATCCAGCATGACGGCCATGTGGTCTTGCGGCATGGCCCGGCCTGTCCTGCGCTGGTCATGGCGCGCGGCAAGAGCGACGTCACCATGCTGCGCGGCAACTTCTGCATCGAGGATGCGCCGTTCGACGCCGTGACCCCCACCGGCTGGGCCTGCATCGACGACACCACGATCGACCTGCTGGATGGCGATGCCGCCGTCGCCAGGCTGATGATCGACGACGCCGCAGTGACCGTGACGTCGCTATTGCCCGGCTACGACCGGCTGTGGCTGCACCTTCATGCCGAAGCGGGCGAGGCCGTGTGGGGCGGCGGCGAGCAGATGAGCTATCTGGCGCTCAATGGCCGCCGTTTTCCGATGTGGACCAGCGAGCCCGGTGTCGGCCGCGACAAGTCGACCGCGCTGACCCGGCTGATGGACGAGACCGGCATGGCCGGCGGCGATTACTGGAACACCAATTACCCGCAGCCGACCTTCCTGACCTCGCGCTGGCTGGCGGTACACCTCGATGCCAGCGTCTACAGCGTGCTCGATTTCACCCACCCGGCGCGCCATACGGTCGAGGTCTGGGCCCCCACCGCGCGGCTCGAGATCTTTGCCGCCGACAACCCGCGCGACCTGGTGAGCGCGCTCTCCACCCGTTTCGGCCGCCCTGCCCCGCTGCCCGACTGGGCGATCGGCGGCGCGATTGTCGGCCTCAAGCAGGGCACGCGCAGCTTCGACCGGCTCGACACCTTCATCGCTGCGGGCACGGCGGTGTCGGGGCTGTGGTGCGAGGACTGGGCCGGGATCCGCGAGACCAGCTTCGGGCGCCGCCTGTTCTGGGACTGGCAGCGCAGCGAGACCCGCTATCCCGACCTGCCCGCGCGGATCAAGGACCTGAATGCGCGCGGCATCCGCTTCCTGGCCTATGCCAACCCCTACCTCGCGGTCGACGGCGTGCTGTACCGCGAAGCGTGCGACGGCGGGCACCTGTGCCGGCGGCTGGATGCCGACGAGCCCTATCTCGTCGACTTCGGCGAGTTCGATTGCGGCGTGCTCGACTTCACCCGCGAGGAGACGTGCGAGTGGTTCGCCCGCCGCATTCTGTGCGAGGAGATGCTCGACATCGGCATCGACGGCTGGATGGCGGACTTCGGCGAATACCTGCCGACCGACGTGCGCCTGGCCAGCGGGATCGACGCGATGGAGGCGCACAACCTGTGGCCAGTGCTGTGGGCCAGGGTCAACGACCGCGCGCTGGCGATGCGCGGGCGGCAGGGCGATGCCGTGTTCTTCATGCGCGCCGGCTTCAGCGGCGTGTCGGGCCATTGCCCGCTGCTGTGGGCGGGCGACCAGTCGGTCGACTTCACGCGCCACGACGGGATCGGCACGGTCGTCACCGGCGCGCTGTCGGCGGGCCTGGTCGGCAACGCCTACAGCCATTCGGATTGCGGCGGGTACACGTCACTGCACGGCAATGTGCGCAGCGAGGAGCTGATGCTGCGCTGGTGCGAGCTGGCCGCCTTCGCCCCGGTGCTGCGCAGCCACGAGGGCAATCGCCCCGACGACAACCTGCAGTACGATTCCACCCCCGAGCTGCTCGCCTGTTTCGCCCGGTGGAGCCGGGTCCATGCGCATCTCGCGCCCTATGTCCGCGCCTTGTGCGACGAGGCGGTGGCGACCGGCCTGCCGGTGCAGCGCCCGCTGTTCCTGCACCATGCCGACGAGCCGGACCTCTACGACGTGCAGGACCAGTTTCTCTATGGCGCCGACCTCATGGTGGCGCCGGTGATAGAGGAAGGCGCGACGCGCCGCCGCGTGGTGCTGCCCGGCACGGGGCCGTGGCGCCATGTCTGGAGCGGCGAGGACTTCGCGCCCGGCACGCATGACATCGCCGCGCCCATCGGGCATCCTCCCGTGTTCTACCGCCCGGACAGCGCCTTTGCCGCGCTGTTCGCAGGCCTGAGGGAGATCGGGATCGAATGAGCGAGAGGGCCAACATCCGCGATGTGGCAACGCGCGCCGGCGTGGCGGTGAAGACGGTCAGCCGCGTGCTGAACGGCCACCCCTACGTCAGCACCGCGATGCGCGAGAAGGTCGAGCGGGCGATGCAGGAGTTGGACTTCCGCCCCTCGATCGCCGCGCGCATCCTCAGCGGGTCGAAGTCCAACCAGGTGGCGCTGATCTACGACAATCACAGCCCCTACTACATGTTCCAGATCCAGACCGGGTGCTGGGACTTCTGCAAGGCCAACGGCATCCGCCTCATCGCGCAGCCGGTCGACGTCGCCGATCCTGACGTTGGCGAACAAGTGCGCGGCCTCGTCAGCGAGACGCATGTCGACGGGATCATCCTGTCCTCGCCCGTCACCGACTGCGTCGGCGTGCTGCAGGCGCTCGACGCGCTCGATGTCCCGTTCGTGCGGATTTCGCCCGGCACCAACCACGCGCTGACCTCGTCGGTGTTCATGGACGATGCCCAGGCGGCCGACGACATGACCACGCACCTTATCAACCGGGGGCACCGGCGCATCGGCTTCGTCAAGGGCCATCCCAACCACATGGCGAGCGATGATCGCCTGTTCGGCTATCGCCGCGCGCTCGACCGCGCCGGGATCATGTTCGAGCCGCAGCTGGTCATGCCCGGCGCCTTCGACTTCGAGAGCGGCGCGGCGGCAGCCTCCCTGCTGCTCGACCAGCCCAACCCGCCCACCGCGATCTTCGCCTCGAACGACGACATGGCCGCGGGTGTGCTCTCGGTGGCGCATGGGCGCGGCATGACCCTGCCCGACCAGCTTTCGGTCGCTGGCTTCGACGATACGACGCTGGCACGCACCGTCTGGCCGGCGCTGACCACGATCCACCAGCCGATGGCCGAGCTTGCCCGCACGGCCACCGAAATCCTCATCGCCGGCGGCGACATCACCCATCGCCGCCTGCCCCACACTCTCGTCGAACGTGCGTCCGTCGCGGCGCCATCCAGGAAGAACCCATGAGCCAGCTACCCCTTCCCCCCGCCACCCGCACGCTCGGGCCCTTGACCGTGTCGCCCATCGCCTGGGGCATGTGGCGCCTCGCCGAGAACGGCCGCACCGCTGCCGAGGCCGCAGCGCTGGTCCATGCCGCGCTCGACGCCGGGATCACCTTCCTCGACACCGCCGACATCTATGGCTTCGACGGCGCCGGCGGCTTCGGCGATGCCGAGGCGCTGCTGGGCGAGGTGCTGGCCGCCGAGCCGGGCTTGCGCGATCGCATGGTGCTGGCCAGCAAAGGCGGGATCATGCCGCCGCTGCCCTACGACCAGTCGGCCGACTACCTCAACGGCGCGATCGATGCCTCGCTGCGCCGCCTCAAGGTCGATACCATCGACCTCTACCAGATCCACCGCCCCGACATTCTCGCCCACCCCCAGGAAGTGGCGCGCGTGCTCGACGATGCGCTGGCCGCGGGCAAGGTGCGCGCGCTGGGCGTGTCGAACTACACCATGGCGCAGACCGCCGCGCTCAATCACTTCCTCGGCACCAAGCTGGTCACCACCCAGCCCGAGATCAGCCCGCTGCGGATCACCTGCTTCGAGAACGGCGAGCTGGACCAGGCGATGATGCTCGGCCTCACCCCGATGGCGTGGTCGCCGCTCGGCGGCGGGCGCCTCGCCGCCCCGGAAAGCGCGCGGAACAAGGCCGTGGCCGCCGCGCTCGATGCCGTCGCCGCCGCGCAGGGCGTGTCGCGCACCGTCGCCGCCTACAGCTGGCTGATGGCGCACCCCGCCGGCATCATTCCCATCATCGGTTCACAAAACCCGGCCCGCATCGCCGAGGGGGCCGAGGCCCTCAAGGTGCAATGGAGCCGGGAAGAATGGTATGCGGTGCTCGTCGCCGCGAGAGGAGAGAAGCTGCCATGAGCGACATCACCCCCCAGCAACAGTGCGAGATCGCGTGGTTTTCCGCGCTCTGCGACGATGACTACGAGTTTCTCGGCGTTCACGATCCCTATCTCAAGTCGAGCTGGGAGCATTGCCGCAACATCGTGATGCGCGCTGAGGAAGGTGGCTTCGACAACATCCTGCTGCCCTCGGGCTACAGCCTCGGGCTCGACACCACCGCCTTCGCCGCGGCGGTGGCGACGCAGGTGCGCCGGATCAAGCTGCTGTGGGCGACGCGCATCGGCGAGGACTGGCCGCCGCAGCTGGCGCGCCGCATCGCCACGCTCGATCGCATCCTCGGCCCCAATGCCGATGGCACCGCCGGGCGCCTAAACGTCAACATCATCTCGTCCGACATGCCGGGCGAGAAGATCACCTCGGCCGCGCGCTATGCCCGCGCCACCGAAGTGATGAAGATCGTCCGCACACTGCTCAACGGGGAATCGCTGGACCACGAGGGCGAGTTCTACCAGCTCAAGCTCGACCCGCCGCGCATCAGCACGATCTCGGGCCGTTGCCCGGCGTTCTACTTCGGTGGCCTCAGCCACGAGGCGCGCGAATGCGCCGCCGAGGGCTGCGACGTCTACCTGATGTGGCCCGACACGATGGACAAGGTGCGCGAGACCATCGCCGATATGAAGGCCCGCGCTGCTCGCTTCGGCCGCACGCTGAAGTTCGGCTACCGTGTCCATGTCGTGGTGCGCGACACCGAGGAGGAGGCCCGCGCCTACGCCGACCGCCTGCTGTCCAAGCTGGACGACGAGGCCGGCCGCGCGATCCGCGAGCAGTCGCTCGATGCCAAGAACTTCGGGGTCCAGCGCCAAGCCGAACTGCGCCAGACCGCGGGCAACGACGGCTATGTCGAGGACAACCTGTGGACCGGCATCGGCCGTGCCCGCTCGGGATGCGGTGCGGCGATCGTCGGCACGCCCGACCAGGTCCTGGCCAAGCTGCGCGCCTACCAGGCCGAAGGGATCGAGGCGTTCATCCTCTCGGGCTATCCCCATGCGCAGGAAGCCGACCTGTTCGCACGCCACGTGCTGCCGCACATCAGCCATGGCCCGCTGACCATCTGACCCTTGCCTCCGACCGATGCTGCACCCCTGCCCCGGATGGGATAGGGGTGCAGCATCACCTTCCTTCCAGCTGCTGACGACAGGCACCTCCCCCCATGCACGACGACGCCAGCCCCCCACTTTCCCACCCGGCGCTTTCGCGGCGCCGTCTGCTGGCGAGTGCCGCCAGCGGCGCCATGGCCGCCTGGGCCGGTCCGCTGCTCGCGCGCGAGGTCGACTTGCGCTTGCCGGGCAAGCCGGCGCTGCGCCCGCTGACCAGCGAGTTTCCGCAGAAAGGCGAGATGATCCTCCAGCGCACGCGCCCGCCGCTGCTGGAAACCCCGCTTTCGGTGTTCGATACCTCGGTCATCACGCCCAACGACCGCTTCTACGTGCGCTGGCATTGGTCGCAAATTCCCGAGACGATCGACGTCGCCAGCTATCGCCTGGCGGTGCACGGCCATGTCGAGCGGCCGCTGTCGCTGACGCTTGCCAGCCTGATGCGCGATTTCGAGGCCATCGAATATGTCGCGGTCAACCAGTGCTCGGGCAATTCGCGCGGGCTGTTCCAGCCCTCGGTGCCGGGCGCGCAGTGGGCACACGGGGCGATGGGCAATGCCCGCTGGACCGGCGTCCGCCTCAAGGACGTGCTGGCCAAGGCCGGGATCAAGCCCGGCGCCGTCGACGTGCGCTTCGCCGGTCTTGACGAGCCGCTGGTCGCCGACGCGCCCAAGTTCCGCAAGTCGCTGGCCGTGGATCACGCAAGTGATGGCGAGGTGATGATCGCCTATGCCATGAACGGCGAAGGCCTGCCGCTGCTCAACGGCTTTCCGCTGCGCCTGATCGTGCCGGGCTGGTACTCGACCTACTGGGTCAAGATGCTCTCGGACATCGAGATCCTGCCGGCGAAGGACGACAACTTCTGGATGGCCAAGGCCTACCAGGTGCCCGACACGCCGTGGGGCCATGTCGAGCCGGGCACGGCCGATTACCCCAAGGTGCCGATCAGCCGCATGGTGCCGCGCGCCCTTTTCACCAACCTGGCCGATGGCCAGCGTGTGGCGCCGGGCAGCAGCGTGGCGGTCGCCGGCATCGCCATGGGCGGTGATTGCGGCGTGGCCAAGGTGGAAGTGTCCACCGACGGCGGTGCGCACTGGGCCGCAGCCACGCTGGGCGAAGACCTCGGCGCCTATAGCTTCCGCCGCTTTACCGCCAAGGTCACTGCACTTGCCGCCGCCGGACCGATGGCGGTGCTGTGCCGCTGCACCAACACCAAGGGCGTCGCCCAGCCGATGCGCATGAACTGGAACCCCGGCGGCTACATGCGCGGTGGGGTCGAGACCGTCACCCTCACCGTCGGAGATGCCGCATGAACCGTCCGGCCCTCTTCCTGCTCCCCGTGCTTGCCGGCACTGCGCTCGCGATTTCGGCCGCCGGTCATGCCGCACCGTCGCGTCCCGTGCTCAAGACCACCACGGTCAGCCTGCCGACCGACTACGACGTCGAATACCCGGCCGGCCCCGACGTCGAGGCCGCCAATGCCAATTGCCGCGCCTGCCACTCCCCCGCCATGGCGCTGACCCAGCCGCCCCTGCCCGCGGACGAATGGCGCAAGGAAGTGCGCAAGATGATCACGGTCTACAAGGCCCCGATCCCCGAGGACCAGATCGAGCCGATCACGCGGTATTTCACCGCCATGTCGGCCCGGCAGGCGGGCGCTGCACGCTGACGGTGCGTCCCGGGGTCAGGCGGCAGGGTCCGCCACGCCGGGGCTGCCCACCACTTCCTCGAGTGCGCGATTGAGCGAGGCACCGGCGAACAGCGCCAGGGCCGAGAAGTAGAGCCAGGTCAGCAGCGCCACGATCGCGCCCAGCGAGCCGTAGGCCGCGCCGAAGCGGCCGATGTTGTTGGCGTAGGCGGAAAATCCCAGCGACAGGATCAGCCAGGCTGTGGCCGTCAGCACCGTGCCGGGACTGATCCAGCGCCATCGGCCCGAGGGGCAATCGGGCGCCCAGCGATAGAGGCTGGCGACCACCGCTGCGCCCATGGCGACGAAGATCACCGTCGAGACCACGCGCACGCCAAGCTCCACCAGCGGCGTTGCCGGCAGCCAGGTCGAGCCGATGAGGCTGGAGGCTGAGACCAGTGCGAAGGCGACGATGATCGCGACGATGAGGCCCGCGGTCACCGCCAGCGCGGTCAGTTGCAGGCTCAGGAACGAGCGGCCCTCTGTGCGGTCGTAGGCCCGATTGAGCGCGGCGATCAGCGCGGTTGCCGCCCCGCGCGCGCTAAAGATCGCGAGGAACAGAGCCACCACCAGAGCGATACCCTGCGGCCCCACCGCCTTCTGCAGGGCGAGGCGGATGGGTTCTTCCAGCACCGAGGCGGTGTCGGCGGGAAACACGCGGCGGATCTCGTCGAGATGGGTGGCCAGCGTCTCGGGCGCGGCCAGCAGGCCATAGGCCAGCGCCACCGCCGCGATCATCGGCGCAATGGCGAGGAACGCGAAGAACGCGACCCCGGCGGCCAGCAGCGAATGCTCGTCGACGGCCAGGCGCTCGCGCCAGCGGGTGAAGACGGGATTGGACCACGCGCGGCGGATGCGCGCGCCGATGGAGCCGGCGGGTGCGGGACCGGTGGATGACGTGTCGATGGCGTTCATTCCCCTCGCAACCAACACGGCCCTATTATGTTTCAGCAAGAGCGCGCATTTCCAGCACGCGAGAAGCCACGACGGACGCATGACCCAAACACCTACGCCCACGCAGACCGATGGCAGCACGCCGGTGGCCTTTGCCGCCGATCATTCGCCCGAAGTGGTTGAAACGACGCACAAGACCGACGCCGGCAGTTTCGAGGAAGCGGTGGCCGAGGTCGGCGAGGGTTCGATGCTCGGCTATCGCCTGACCCAGCAGGCGATCTTGTCCGACTTCGGCCTGCGCGCGCTGCAGCAATCCTCGCTCGACACCCTGCTCGACGATGCCGCGCGCAGCGCTGCGCAGGGCATGCGCACCAGCCTTGCCAAGATCCTCGAATATCGGCCCGAGCAGGGCGACCTGCTGATCCACGCCGGCGTCGGCTGGCGGGTGGGTGTGGTCGGCAAGGTCGCGATCGGGGCCGATGCCGAGTCCCCGGCAGGCTTTGCCTTCCAGAGCGGCTCGCCGGTCATCTCCAATCACCTCGAGCAGGAAGACCGCTTCCGCACGCCGTCGGTCATGGCGCATCACGGCGTGCGCCGGGCGATCAACGTCGTCATCGCGCGGATCGGCGGCCCCTGGGGCGTGCTCGAGGTCGACAGCTCGAACGCCGGCGAATTCGAGGCGGCAGACTTGGCCTTCCTGCAGGGGCTGGCCAACCTCGTCGGCGTCGCCTCGGATCGCATCGCCGTCGAGGAGCAGTTGCGCCAGGCGCTGGAGCACCAGCAGATGCTGGTCAAGGAGGCCAGCCACCGGGTCAAGAACAGCCTTGCCATGCTGTCCAGCCTGATGAAGATGCAGGCGCGCCGTGCCCGCACCGACGAGACGGCGGCGGCGCTCGGCGATGCTTCGGACCGCATCCTCGCGGTGGCGGCGACGCACGACCACGTCTGGCGCCAGGATGCCGGCGAGACGGTCGAGCTGTCGGAACTGCTGCCGCAACTGTGCCACCAGCTCGATGCGCAAGCCCCGCACCATGACGTTCACTGCGACATCGCCTCGTTCACGGTGTCGACCTCGGCGGCGATCTCGATTGCGCTGCTGGTCACCGAGGCCGTGACCAATGCCATCAAGTATGCCTATCCGGACAAGCCCGGCGGCCCGGTGTTCATCCGGCTCGAGGCGACCGGCGAGACCGCGCGGCTCACCGTCTCGGACGAGGGCGTGGGCCTGCCCCGGGGCTTTGACGCGGCCAAGGCGAAGACCAGCAGCCTCGGCGTGCGGCTCATCAACACCCTGTCCGCCGCGATCGGTCAGGAAGCGCAATATGGCGGCACGGGCGGGACGCGGGTCGTCGTGTCCGGCATCCGCCCGAGCGATTGAGCCGCGCCATGGCGAGCCAGCAAAGCCACGCGCCCTTCGATCTCGACCGCTTCGTGCAGGCGCAGAGTACGACCTATGCCACCGCGCTCGACGAGATACGGCGCGGGCGCAAGCACAGCCACTGGATGTGGTTCATCTTTCCGCAGATCACAGGGCTTGGCACCAGCCCCATGGCGCAGCGCTATGCGATCGCCACGCGCGCGGAAGCGCAAGCCTATCTCGCCCACGATGTTCTCGGCCCACGCTACCGCGCCTGCGTCGAGGCGCTGCAGGCGCTGCCGCACCGCGATGCGCAAGTGGTGTTCGGCGCGGTCGACGCGATGAAGCTGCGCTCGTCGCTGACGCTGTTCGCGGATGCTTCGGGTGAGGTGCCGATAGCCGAGGCCCTGCAGGAGTGGTTCGGCGCACCCGATAGGCAGACGCTGCGCCGGATGCGCGATCCGGAATAGAGGAGCGCATCGTGGATCCTCCCTGTGCCGAGGGCACGGGGAGGTGGCAGCGCGCGCAGCGGGCTGACGGAGGGGCCCGCCACCCCTCCACCACCCGCCATGCGGGCGGTCCCCCTCCCCATGCCTGCGGCACAGGGAGGATTTTGGTTTCACTCCCCGTCGGCCTCGCGGGTGATGATCTCCAGGAAGTTCCGGCACGGCAGGCTCGCGCCTTCGCTCAGATGCACGAGCCAGATCGAGGTGATCGATTCCGGGTCGGCGAGCGGGCGGTAGACCAGTTTGGCGGACTGCAGCGCGCAGAGCGATTCCGCCACCACCGCCACGCCGACGCCGGTCGCGGCCATGCCGAGCAGCGTCGAGACTTCGCGAACGCGATGTTCGATCATCGGCTCGACCCCCACGCCGCGCAGCATACCGAACAGTTCGTCGGTGAACGTCGCGCCGTGTTCGCGGGCGTAGACGATCATCGGCACACCGGCGAGATCACGCAGCGTCAGGTCGCGCTCTGCCAACGGGTGATCCGGGCGCAGCGCCACGAACAATCGCTCGCGCAGGATCGGCGTCACGGCGATGCCCTCGCCCATTTCCGGCCGGCACTTGCTGCGCACGAAGCACGCGTCGAGCGCATGGTCGGCGAGCGCGGTCGACTGAGCCGAGCCCGCCACTTCGGTGAGGTTGAGCTTCACGTCGGGATAGGCCTGGCGGAACGCGAAGACAGAGCGGGCGATCATCGGCACGAACGGCGCCGAGGCGTTGAAGCCGAGGTTCAATTCACCTAGCTCTCCCCGCGCGGCGCGATGCGCGATGTTGATCGCGCGTTCGGCCTGCTCGAGCGTGGCGCGAGCGGCTGGAAGGAAGGCTTCGCCGGCGCTGGTCAACTGCACGCTGCGGCTGGTGCGGTCGAACAGGCGCACGCCCAGTTCCGTCTCGAGCTGGCCGATCTGCTGGCTGAGCGGCGGCTGGGAGATGCCGAGCCGCGCAGCGGCGCGGGCGAAGTGCAGTTCCTCGGCGACCCCGACGAAATAGCGCAGATGACGTAGCTCCATGCACTGATACATACGACGTATCAATCATGCCGCAACTGATATTGGACCCCGAAGATTGCTGGATGCAGGGGCTTTTTTGCGGCTGCGAACGGGACCCGTGCCGCTTCGTCACTGTGGAGTCTCTGTCATGCGCTTGGCCGCCCGCCATTTCGCCCGCCTTTCCGGCCCATCCCTTGCGCGGTGCGGCTCTTGATCGGTATCGTTCGCATCGCGCTTGCGCGGCCGCTCACCTTCATCGTCATGGCCATCCTGATCCTGATTCTCGGCGTACTCGCCGCGATCAGGACCCCGGTCGACATCTTCCCCGACATCCGCGTGCCGGTGATCGCCACGGCCTGGCAATATAGCGGCCTTGCGCCCGACGAGATGTCGGGCCGGATCATCACGCCGTTCGAGCGCGTGCTGACCACGACGGTCAGCGACATCGACCACATCGAGAGCCAGTCGATGCAGGGCATCGGCGTGGTGAAGATCTATTTCCAGCCGGGCGCCGACATCCGCACGGCCACGGCGCAGGTCACCTCGGTCTCGCAGACGGTGCTCAAGCAGCTGCCGCCCGGCGTGACCCCGCCGCTGATCCTGAACTACAACGCCTCGACCGTGCCGATCCTCCAGCTCGCCCTCTCGGGCAAGGGCATGTCCGAGGGCCAGCTGTTCGATACCGCCCAGAACCAGATCCGCCCCTCGCTGGTGACGGTGCCGGGCGCCGCGATCCCCTATCCCTCGGGCGGTCGCCAGCGCCAGGTGCAGATCGACCTCGACCCCGAGGCGCTGCAATCCAAAGGCCTGTCGGCGCAGGACGTCGGCAATGCCATCGCCGCGCAGAACCAGATCAACCCCGCCGGCTTCGCCAAGATCGGCGGCTACCAGTACAGCATCAAGCTCAACAATGCGCCCGGATCGATCGAGGAGCTGAACGCGCTTCCGGTCAAGGTCGTCAATGGCGCGACGATCTACATGCGCGACGTGGCGCACGTGCGCGACGGCTCGGCGCCGCAGACCAACGTCGTCCACGTCGATGGCTCGCGCTCGGTGCTGATGACCGTGCTCAAGAGCGGTACGACCTCGACCCTGGCGATCGTCCAGGGCGTCAAGGATGCGCTGCCCAAGATCACCTCGACCCTGCCCGGCCTGAAGGTCGCGCCCATCGGCGACCAGTCGCTGTTCGTGAAGGCGGCGGTCGAGGGCGTGGTCAAGGAAGGCGTCATCGCTGCGGCGCTGACCTCGCTCATGATCCTGCTGTTCCTGGGCTCCTGGCGCTCGACCGTGATCATCGCCATCTCTATCCCGCTGGCGATCCTCGCGGCGATCATCGCGCTGTCGGCCACCGGCAATACGCTCAACATCATGACGCTGGGCGGATTGAGCCTGGCCGTCGGCATCCTCGTCGACGACGCGACGGTGACGATCGAGAACATCAACTGGCATCTCGAGCAGGGCAAGTCGGTCAAGGCCGCGATCCTCGACGGGGCGGCGCAGATCGTCACGCCCGCGTTCGTGTCGCTGCTGTGCATCTGCATCGTCTTCGTGCCGATGTTCTTCCTGCCGGGCATCGCCGGGTTCCTGTTCGTGCCGCTGGCGCTGTCGGTGGTCTTCGCAATGATCGCCTCCTTCGTGCTGTCACGCACGCTCGTGCCGACGATGGCGATGTTCCTGTTGCGGCCCCATGCCCCCGGCCACCTCCACGAGGCCGGCGCGCCGGGTTCGCGCAACCCGCTGGTCCGCTTCCAGCGCGCGTTCGAGCATCGCTTCGAAAAGGTCCGTGCAGGCTATGGCGGCCTGCTGGAAAAGGCGCTCGCCACCCCGCGGCCGTTCATCATCGCCTTTGCCGGCGTGGTGGTCGCGACGCTGTTCCTCGTGCCACTGCTGGGGCAGAACTTCTTCCCCAGCGTCGATGCCGGCGCCATGGCGATCCACGTCCGCGCACCGATCGGGTCGCGCATCGAGGATACCTCGGCGCAGTTCGATCGCATCGCCCGCACCATCCGCGGCGTGATCCCCAAGGACGAGCTGGTCTCGCTGGTCGACAACATCGGCCTGCCGGTCAGCTCGATCAACACGACCTACAACAATTCGGGCACCGTCGGCCCGCAGGACGGCGACATCCTGATCCAGCTGAGCAAGGACCACGCGCCGACCGCGGACTATGTGAAGAAGCTGCGCACGCTGTTGCCCAAGGCCTATCCCGGAACGCAGTTCTCGTTCCTGCCTGCGGACATCACCAGCCAGATCCTCAACTTCGGCGCCCCGGCCCCGATCGACATCCAGGTCTCGGGCCGCAACGCCGCGGCGAATGCGACCTATGCCCGCAAGATCCTGCGCCGGATCAGCACGATCGGCGGCGTGGCCGATGCGCGTATCCAGCAGTCGTCGCGCTATCCGCAGCTCGACGTCAACGTCGACCGCAGCCGCATCGGGCAGTTCGGGCTGACCGAGCGCGACGTGACCACCAGCGTAGCCAGCTCGCTCGCCGGCACCTCGCAGACCGCGCCGGTCTATTATCTCAACCCGGAGAACGGCGTGTCCTATGCGGTGGTCGCGCAGACCCCGGAATATCGCGTGGGCTCGATCAGCGACCTGTCCAACCTGCCCGTGACCGGTACGGCCGGCACCGGCGGCAGCCAGATCCTCGGCGGCATCGGCAATATCCAGCGCAGCAATGCCGCCGCCGTGATCTCGCACTACGACATCAACCCCGTGATCGACATCTTCGCCACCCCCAACGGGCGCGACCTGGGGGCGGTGTCGGCCGACATCGCCAAGGTGCTCGACGATCTGAAAGCCGAGGCGCCCAAGGGCGTGACGGTCACGATGCGAGGGCAATATGCGACGATGAACGCCGCGTTCTATGGCCTGGGCTTCGGCCTGCTCGGCGCGATCGTGCTGATCTACCTGCTCACCGTAGTCAACTTCCAGAGCTGGCTCGATCCGTTCGTGATCATCACCGCCCTGCCGGGCGCAGTCGCGGGCATCATCTGGATGCTGTTCACGACCGGCACCACGCTGTCGGTGCCCGCGCTGACCGGGGCGATCATGTGCATGGGCGTGGCGACGGCAAACTCGATCCTCGTGGTCAGCTTCGCGCGCGAGCGCCTGGCCGAACTGGGCGATGCCACCGCCGCCGCGCTCGAGGCCGGCATGGTCCGCTTCCGCCCGGTCCTGATGACCGCGCTTGCGATGGTCATCGGCATGCTGCCCATGGCGATCGGCTTTGGCGAAGGCGGCGAGCAGAACGCCCCGCTCGGCCGTGCGGTGATCGGCGGCCTGATCGTCGCCACCTTCGCGACGCTGATGTTCGTCCCCGTGATCTTCAGCCTGGTCCACAAGCGCAAGGCGGGTGCCACCCCGCCCGCAGACCGGCCCCTTTCGTTGGAGGAATCCCATGTCTGAGACCGGCCGGAGCCGCCTCAAAATCGCCGCAGCCGTCGCCGGGGTCGCCGCGATCGGCGTGGTCGCCACCGGCATCGCCATCCGCGCCAGCTCGGAACGCAGCCTTGCCGCCTGGACGCAGGAGCAGGCCGTCCCAACGGTCAGCGTGATCCACCCGCAGGTCGCCGCAGCGAGCGATGCCCTGCGCCTGCCTGCCAACCTGCAGGCGCTCAACAGCGCGCCGATCTATGCCCGTACCACCGGCTACGTGCAGCGCTGGCTGGTGGATCTTGGTGATACGGTGCGTCGGGGCCAGGTGCTGGCGATCCTCGATGCACCCGATGTCGAGCAGCAGCTCGCCGCCGCGCGCGCCGACCTGCAGACCGCGCGCGCCAACCAGCAACTCGCCCAGACCACCGCCACGCGGTGGAGCGCGATGCTGGCCAAGGACGCGGTGTCCAAGCAGGAAGCCGACGAGAAGCAGGGCGACCTGGCGGCCAAGTCCGCGCTCACCAATGCGGCGCGGGCGAACGTGGCGCGGCTCCAGGCGCTTACCGGGTTCACCCGGCTGGTCGCGCCGTTCGATGGCGTCGTCACCAGCCGCGCGACGCAGATCGGCGCGCTCGTGGTCGCGGGCAACGCCAGCTCGACCCCGCTGTTCACCGTGGCCGACGTCAGCCGGATCCGCGCCTATGTTAAAGTGCCGCAGGCCTATTCGACGCAGATCCACCCCGGCATGGAAGTCGCCCTGACGCTGCCCGAATATCCCGACCGGACGTTCAAGGCGCTGCTTACCCGCACCGCCGACGCCATAGATCCCGCCTCGGGTACGGTGCTGGTCGAAGTGCAGGCCGCCAATGGCGACCGCGCGCTCAAGCCCGGCTCCTATGCCCAGGCCAGCTTCCCGCTCAAGGGTGCCGGCAACGCCGTCACGCTGCCGCCGAGCACGCTGATCATCGGGTCCAACGGCACGCAGGTCGCCGTACTCGGCCGCGACGGCAAGGCACAGCTGCGCACGATCACCCTCGGCCGCGACGAAGGCAAGGTGGTCGAGGTCATCGCCGGCCTGGCGCCGGGCGACCGCGTAATCGACAACCCGCCGGACTCGCTGCAGACCGGCGACCGGGTCAAGGTGATCGCCGATGCGCGCAAATAAGGGCGTCCTGCTGGCGGCCACGCTGCTGGGCCTCTCCGCCTGCTCGATGGCGCCAGACTATCACCCGCCCGAAGTGGCCGCAGCCCCCGCCTACCGCGAAGGCGGGCCGTGGCAGACCGCGGGGGCGAACGTGCCACCGGCGGGCAAGTGGTGGCAGCTCTTCGCCGACCCCGCGCTCGACGCGCTGGAGGAACGGATCGAGGCGGGCAGCCCCAGCCTTGCCGCCGCGGTGGCCCGCTACGACCAGTCGCTGGCGACCGTACGGCGCAGCCGGGCCGACCTGCTGCCCGATGTCCAGCTCGGCGCCAATGTCGAGCGCGACCGGCTCTCCGCCGCGCGCCCGCTGTCGCAAGGCCGCGCGGTGACGTACACCAACACGCAGATCGGCGGCTCGCTGAGCTACGAGCTGGACCTGTTCGGCCGCATCCGCAACACGGTGAAGGCAAACCAGGCGAATGCGCAGGCCAGCGCCTCCGACGTCGCCGGCGTGCGTCTCGGGCTGCAGGCGCGGCTGGCCAGCGTCTATTTCGACATGCGCGGCCTCGACGCGCGGGTCGTGCTGCTGCGCCAGACGGTCGCGGCCTTCCAGCGCGCGTTCGACCTCACCGACGCGCGCCACGACGGCGGCATTGCCTCGGGCATCGACGTCAGCCGCGCGCAGAGCCAGCTGGCGAGCGCCAAGGCCGAACTCGACGCCGTCGCCGCCGACCGCGCGCGCGACGAGCACGCCATCGCGGTGTTGCTTGGCGAGAGCCCGTCGACCTTCACCGTGCCGGCGGTCGACGCCCTGATCGCCGCGCCCGCGATCCCGGCGGCGCTGCCCTCGACCCTGCTCGAGCGGCGCCCCGACATCGCCGCCGCCGAACGCCGCGTCGCGGCCGCCAATGCCCAGATCGGGGTGACGCGCGCGGCGCTGTTCCCGGCGATATCGCTGGGCGGCGCGGCCGGGTTCGAGGCGACCGGCGGCGACCTTCTGCACAGCGACAACAGCTTCTGGGCGCTAGGCCCGCTGTCGGCGGCACTGTCGATCTTCGATGGCGGGGCGCGGCGCGCCAACATCCGCATCTCGCGCGCGCAATACGACGAAGCCGCCGCCAATTACCGCGAGACGGTGCTGACCGCCTTTCGCGAAGTGGAGGACGATCTCGCCACCGGGCGCCACCTGATCGACCAGGAACGCAACCAGAGCATGGCCGCCGCCGCCGCCGAGCGGACGCGCGACCTTGCCATGACCCGCTACCGCGACGGTGCCGCCGATTTCCTCGAGGTGACGATCGCCCAGACCGCCGCCCTCGACGCGCAGCGCGCCCTGCTGGTCATCCGTGCGCAGCAACTGGCCGTCGCCACCGACACGGTCCGCGCCCTGGGCGGTCTGTACTGAACAGGCGGGTCGTATCGAGGGGGCGCCCTGCCCCCTCGATACCATGCTGCCGGTGACAGGATCATCCTTGCGCCGCCATCGAGCGGGCGACCTCGGCCGCGCTGATGCCTTCGAGTGCAAGGCCGTGCCCGACGCCTTCGTCGACCAGGCGCCGCAGCGGCTGCGTCAGCGCGATGCGCGTGTAGCGGCTGGTGAGCGGCGGCAGCGCGGCGATGCCGTCGGCGATCTCGTGCGCGCGGGCCAGAAGGCGATCGGCGGGGACGATCTCGTTCACCACGCCATAGTCTCGTGCCGTCGCCGCATCGAGAACCTGGCGCGTCAGCAGGAAATAGCGGCGGCGGATCGAGCCGATGACGTGGGGCCACAGGACATGGACCCCGTCGCCGGGCACGATGCCGAATTCGAAGTGCGGCTTGTCCTGGAAAACCGTCTCGGGCGTTGCGAGAACGATGTCCGTCAGCAGCGCGTATTCGCTGTGAAGCAGCACCGGCCCGTTCAGCGCGGCGATCATCGGCACCTCGATGTCGAGGATGTTGGACAGCACCTTGCGCCCCTCGCGCAGGATCTTGTCATAGCCCCGGGGGCTGAAGAAGTCGAAACCCTCAGGCTCGATCGTATCCATGAAGGCGTCGCCGGTGCCGGTCAGGATGACGACGCGATTATCGCGGTCCTCGCCGATCTCGTGGAACAGGGCGACGAACTGTTCGTGCGTATGGCCGTTGAAGACGAGCTTGCCGCCACCGGTGTGCAGCGCGACTTCCAGGACGCCGTTGTCCTTGCGGGTCAGGCGGGCATTGGGAAAGGCGTCGCGATAGGTTTCGAACGTCGACATGGTGCAGATCCTCGTGGTTGGCCGCCCGGAAGCGGCGGCATGAGGATCAGCTAGTCGATCGCAGGGACGAACGGCCGATGGCGCGAAGCGATAAGCCCTATGCCTGCGGGGAATAGCGCCCCGCCATCGCCGCTTCCACGAAGCTGGCGAACTGGCGGGCCTTGGCACTGACCATGCGGCCGGCGGGAAACACGGCCCACAGGTCGATCGGGGGAAGCGCCCAGTCCGCGAGAACGCGCCGGACCTCCCCGCTCTCCAGTTCGGGGACGAACATCCAGTCCGATCCGATCGTCAGGCCCATGTCCGCGAGCACGGCCGCGCGCAATCCCTCCGCGGCGCTGACCCGCACGCGGCCGCGCACCGTCACCGAGGCGACCGTTCCCTCCCGCGTGAACGACCAGGTATTCGACAACTGGCTGTAGATGATGGTCTCGTGCCCGGCGAGATCGGCCGGCACCAACGGCTCGCCCGCGCGGGCCAGATAGCGCGGTGTCGCGAACACCGAGCGCCCGCCCGCCACCAGCCTGCGCGCGACTGCCGATGAATCGGGCAGCGCGCCCATGCGCAGCGAGATGTCGATTCCTTCCGAGACGAGGTCGATGACGCGATCGTCGAGGATCACGTCGATCTCCAGCCCGGGGTTTTCCTCGAGGAAGCGCGGCAGCAACGGTATGATGTGCAGCCGCGCAAACGTGGTCGCCGCGGACACGCGCAGGCACCCCGTCAGCCCGGCCCCCGCCCCCCGTGCGTCAAGCTCGGCTTCATCGGCCTCCTGGATCGCGGCCTTGGCACGCTCGTAGAAGCGCTGGCCGGCCTCGGTCGGCGTCAGGCCATGAGTGGAGCGGATCAGCAGGCTGACCTGTAGCCTGCCCTCGAGTTGCGCGATGGTCTTCGAGACGGCGGGCTGGCCGACATTGAGCTGGCGCGCCGCGGCCGAGAAGGACCCCGTCTCCACCACCCGGACGAGCGTCTGCATTGCCTGATATCGATCCATGCCATTCCTCCTCGGAATGAGCGTTATCGCTCAGGCGGGCCTGCCATGTCGAGCGGCATGGAGGCATTCGATGGGCACGCCTTCGGACAATCGACCGAACCGGCGACCCGCCTCCCACTCGCGTGGCCCCCGCCGTGCCAGGATACGGAGCCGGTCCCCCTTCGAGGATACGCGCGATGCTAGATGTCTATGCCTTCCCCACGCCCAACAGCATCAAGGTGCCGATCGCGCTGGAGGAACTGGGTCTCGACTATACCCTCCATGGCGTCAACATCCGTCAGGGCGCACAAAAGACCCCGGATTTCCTGGCGCTCAACCCCAATGCCAAGGTGCCGGTACTCGTCGACGGCGACGCCGCGAAGGGTAGACTCGTCCTGACCGAGTCCGCTGCGATCCTCGTCCATCTGGCCGAGAAGACCGGCAAGCTCCTGCCCGCTGCGGGCGAGGCCCGCGCGCGCGTGTTCGAGCAATTGTTCTTTCACGCCTCGGGCCTTGGCCCGGCGTTCGGGCAGGCCGGCTTCTTCCAGCGCGCCGCCGCCGAGCCGCAGCCGATCGCCATCGAACGCTTTTCTACCGAAACCCGGCGGACGCTCATGGTGCTCGACGGTGCCCTGGCAGCGCGGCCGTTCGTTGCCGGCGACAACTTCACCATCGCCGACATCGCCCATTTCGGGTGGCTCTGGCGCCGCGAGTTTGCCGGCGTCGCGCTGGACGACACCCCGCACGTCGCGCGGTGGTACGCGCAGGTCGAAGACCGCCCGGCCGTGCGCCGCGCCATCGCGGCGGTCGAAGCCCTTGTCCCCGCTGCCTGACGACCATTCCCATGTGGAATGAGCGATAGTCGCACGAGGCGCCTGCCATTCCCAACCCCGTCACTGCATGTTCCCCCTGCCACCCCGAACAGGACCTTACGCCATGACCCTGCAAGCCAAGCTCGACGCATTCCGGACCGATTTCGAAGCCGGCAAGCCGCCGTACAACGTCCCACCCTCGGTGATCGAGACGATGCACCGGGCAACCGCCGAACTGATCGCCAGCGGTGACGCCACCCGCGCGCTTCAGGCCGGTGACATGGCCCCGGCCTTCACGCTCAAGGACCCCGATGGCCAGGCGATTGCCTCCACCGACCTGCTCGCCCGGGGGCCACTCGTGGTCAGCTTCTATCGCGGCGTCTGGTGCCCCTATTGCAACATGGAACTCCAGGCGCTCCAGGCTGCGCTTCCAGCGTTCCGTGCCCTCGGCGCCAGCCTGGTGGCCATCTCGCCGCAGACGCCGGTCAACAGCCGCAAATCGGTGCGGCAGAACGAGCTCGGCTTCCCGATCCTGTCCGACACGCACAACGACGTCGCCGCCGCCTTCGGCCTGCGCTTCACGCTGCCGGACTACCTGGTCGATCTCTACAAGAGCCTGAAGAACGACCTGCCCACGTTCAACGGCGACCCGAGCTGGACGCTGCCGATGCCGGGCCGCTTCGTGATCGGCCAGGACGGCACGATCCTCTATGCCGAGGTCAATCCAGACTACACCCGCCGCCCCGAGCCCGAGGACATGCTGCCCGCGCTGCGCCGCGCCGCCGCCGTGAGCGCCTGATCGTCCTTTGGCTTTCACCACCCAGCCTTCGTGACCCATGGCCCGGTTGCCGCGGCAGCCGGGCCCACCCCCGTGAAGAGAGGCCTGATGCCCCGCACTTTCCTCATCACCGGCGCCAGCAAGGGCATCGGCCTCGCCCTCGCCCATCGCCTGGCCCACGATGGTCACCACGCCGTCGGCCTGGCACGCGGGCGCATCGCCGACTTTCCCGGCACCCTCGTTGCGGTCGACCTGGCCGATCCCGTGGCAACCGACGAGACCTTGCGCGACCTTGCCCGGCGCCATGCGTTCGATGGCGTGGTCAACAACGTCGGCCTCGTCCGTCCGCAACGGCTTGGCGCGATCGCGCTGCCGGATCTGGAAGCGGTCATGCGGGTCAATCTCAATCCCGCACTCCAGGCGGTGCAGGCGCTGCTCCCTGGAATGGCCAGGCGCCGCTGGGGACGGATCGTCAACATCGCGAGCCTGACCGTGCTCGGCGCGGTGGAGCGGACCGCTTATGCCGCCGCGAAAGCCGCGCTCGTCAGCTTCAGCCGCAGCTGGGCGCTCGAACTGGCCGCGACCGGCATTACCGTCAACGCGGTCTCGCCCGGGCCCACCGAGACCGAGCTTTTCCGCGCCAACAATCCGCCGGGCAGCGAGGGGGAACGGCGCTATCTCTCGGGCGTACCGATGGCGCGCTTTGGGCAGCCCGACGAAATCGCTGCCGCCATCGCCTTCCTCCTCTCCGAGGAGGCGGGCTTCATCACCGGGCAGACCTTGCACGTCGACGGCGGAGCGTCGATCGGCAAGGCTGCGTTCTAGGTCGTAAATTCATAAATGGAGAACAGCATGACCAAGCAGACAGTCCTCGTCGTCGGAGCATCCCGCGGGCTCGGCCTGGCGCTGGCCGAGGAATGGCTCGGGCGCGGTTGGCACGTCATCGCAACGGCGCGTGGCGCGTCCGCTGCGCTGGCAAGCCTCGCCGAGCGCTTTCCCGCCACCCTCGAGATCGAGACCGTCGACATCAACGACGCCGCCGGCGTCGCAGCCCTGCGCGATCGCCTCGCCGGCCGCCGTCTCGATGTCGTGTTCGTCAACGCCGGCATCGCGCGCGCCATCGAGGCCAGCCCCGCCACGGCCAGTGAGGCGGACTACCTCGACATGATGCTGACCAACGCCTTTTCGCCCGTCCGCGCGGCCGAGCATCTGCGCGACCTGGTGCCAGCGGGCGGAACGATCGCGCTGATGACGTCGGAGCTGGGCAGCATCGCCAATGCCGGCGGCGGATGGCAGCTCTATTCGTCGAGCAAGGCCGCCCTCAACATGCTGATGAAGGGCTATGCCGCGAAGAATGCCGCGGATGGCCACACCCTGCTGCTCGTCGCGCCTGGCTGGGTGCGGACCGAAATGGGCGGCGACGATGCCACGCTGTCGATCGAAGAGAGCATTCCGCTCGTCGTCGACATGATCGGCGCCAACCAGGGCAAGCCCGGCCTGCGGTATGTCGACCGGTTCAACGGCGAATTGCCGTGGTGATGGCCGGGATGCAGGGCCTTGCCATGGTGGTGAGTCCAGCTGGGTTCGAACCAGCGACCTACTGATTAAAAGTCAGTTGCTCTACCGACTGAGCTATGGACCCCCGGGGCCGCGGTGCGGCGTCAGGCAAGGCTGCGTCACCTAAGGACAGGGCGGCGGCGGGTCAAGCGGGTGTGGAGGTGTTTTGTCGAAAGCCCGGTCAGCGGGTCGCGCCACTGCGGTGCGATGGCTGCGGCCGGGCCGAGGACGAAGGGGCGCTGGCGGCAGGCCGGGTGCGGAATGACGAGGTTGGCGTGGATGTCCGCCAAGGCGCCGCCCGACCAGAACACGATGTCGAGATCGAGCGTGCGCGCGCGCCACGGGGCGCCGCGGCGGACGCGGCCGAAGCGGTGCTCCAGCGCCTGGAGCCGCGCGAGCACCATGGCCGGCTCGAGCGGGGTCAGGACGATCGCGCAGGCATTGGCGTAGCGCCGGCGCGAGGGGCCGACCGGCGCGCTGGCGATGATTGGCGAGAGCGCCTCCAGCTCGAGCCCGGCATCGTCGAGCGCGCGCGCGGCGGCGCGCAATACCTGCGCCGGGGCGCCGTGCACCGCGTGGCGCACGTTCGATCCCAGCGCGATCAGGTAGCGGTGGCGCGGCCGGCCGTGCTTCACCCGTCTCCCCTCCCCCGGAAATAGCCCCCCGGAACTGGCCCGGTCCGGGCTCAGATGTCCTCGGCCAGCCGCGTATAGAGCTGCGGCCGGCGATCGCGGAAGAAGCCCATGCCGGCGCGATGGCGCGCCGCCGCGGCAAGGTCGAGCGTCGCGACCAGCGCACCGGTTTCATCGCAGCCGTATTCGGCCAGGTAGTCGCCCCACTGGTCGGTGATGAAGCTGTGGCCGTAGAACGCCTGGTCGTTTTCCTCACTGCCGATGCGGTTGGCGGCCACCACCGGCATGCAGTTCGAGGCGGCATGGCCGAGCATGGCGCGGCGCCAGACGCGGCTGGTGTCGAGCTCGGCGTCGTAGGGTTCGCTGCCGATCGCGGTGGGATAGAACAGCACCTCGGCGCCCATCAGCGCCATGGCGCGCGCACATTCGGGATACCACTGGTCCCAGCACACGCCGACGCCTATGCGCGCGCCGAATACGTCCCACACCTTGAACCCGGTATTGCCCGGACGGAAATAGTACTTTTCTTCGTAGCCGGGGCCATCGGGGATGTGGCTCTTGCGATAGGTGCCCATGATCTCGCCGTCGGCGCCGATCATCGCCAGCGTGTTGTAGTAATGCTGGCCATCTCGCTCGAAGAAGCTGGTGGGGATGGCGATGCCGAGCCCCTTGGCCAGCGCGCGCATTGCCTTGACCGAGGGATCGTTGTCGAGCGGATGCGCCAGCGCAAACCGCGCCTCGTCCTCGGTCACGCAGAAATAGGGGCCGGCGAACAGTTCGGGCGGCAGCACCACCTGCGCGCCTCGCGCGGCGGCCTGCTCCACCAGGGCGGAGACGGCGGCAATGTTGGTCGCCGCGTCGGGCGAGTTGAGCGCAAGCTGCAGCGCGGCGACGGAAAGCTGGGTCATGGCTGCGCATCTATGCCGTCTGCGCCGCCAATTCAACGACGGGAGGATGACAGCGCGCCCCCCGCTTCCTATCTGACGCAGCAAGTCTCGAATGAAAGGATCCCCCCTCATGGCGCAGGCCATTCTCGCCGGCGGTTGTTTTTGGTGCACCGAAGCGGTGTTCCGCGACGTCATCGGCGTCTCGCAAGTCGAAAGCGGCTATATCGGCGGCACGCTTGCCGACCCGACCTACAAGCAGGTGTGCAGCGGCACGACCGGCCACGCCGAAGCGATCCGCGTGACCTTCGACCCCGAAGTCATCCACTACGGCCAGTTGCTCGACATCTTCTTCGCCACGCACGACCCGACGCAGCTCAACCGCCAGGGCAACGACGTGGGCACGCAGTACCGCTCGGCCCTGTTCCCGCTCGACGATGCGCAGCGCGAAGAGGCTGAGGCCGCCATTGCCCGCGCCCAGGCCGAGCGTGATGCGCCGATCGTCACCACGCTGGAGCCGGTCGCCGAATGGTATCCGGCCGAGGACTATCACCAGGAGTACTGGGAAGGCGAAGGCCAGCGCAATCCGTATTGCATGGCGGTGATCCCGCCCAAGCTGATGAAGCTGCGCAAGAGCTTCGCCAATCGCGTGAAGGCTTGAGGGCTTAACCGGCCCTCCCCCTGCCCCTCCCGCATGCGGGAGGGGAGAAGGTGGCTTCGTTCGCTCCCCTCCCGCCTGCGGGAGGGGTCGGGGGAGGGAATGCTTCCTCAGGCGCTCAATGCCAGCGGTGCGCTCGTCGCCCCGCTGGCGAAATGGGCGATGACCCATTCGCGGAATAGCAGGACCGCCGGATCGGCCAGATCCTCGGCATGGGTCTTGAGATAATAGCCGAAGCCGTCGGTCCCGATGCGCTCGAAGGGCATGACCAGCAGACCCGCGGCGATCTCGTCGGCGTACATGTCGATGTCGGCCAGCACCACCCCGCCCGCGGCCATGGCATAGCGCACGGCCGAGAACATCGTGTCGAATGCCATGCCGTTGGCGGTATCGAGCGCCAGGCGCTGCTGGTCGGCATAGCTCGACCACAACAGCCCGCGCGGCTCTCCGTCGAGCTTCATGTGCAGCAGCTCGGCATCAGTCAGGAACGCCTCGATCGGCTTGCCCTGGTGCAGCGCGGCGGTCGAGGGCGAACACAGCGGCGCGACGCGCACCATGCGCAGCAGGTCCGTGACCTTGTCGTCCACCCCGGGCCGGTCGAACACGATCGCCATGTCGAGATGGCCCGGCGGCAGGCCGATACCGTTCGAAGTGGTCACGTCGATGCGGATGTCGGGGTGCGCGGCATGGAAATCACGCAGCAGCGGCAGCATCGTCTGGTAAAGCAGCGAGGGCGGGACGTGGACGCGCAAGGGGCGCCGCTCGTCGCGCGCCGAGCGCACGGTGTTGATGGTCTCTTCCATGCGGTCGAGGCACTTGGACACCACCGGCAGCAACGCCTCACCAGCCGGCGTCAGCCGCAGCCCTTGCGTCCCGCGCTCGAACAGCGGCTTGCCGAGCAATTGCTCGAGGCTGGAGACATGGCGGCTCATCGCGCTTTGCGACACGGTCAACGCCTGCGCGCCGGCCGTGAAGCTCATGTGCCGTCCGACCGCCTCGAACGCGCGCAACGCGTTGAGCGGCAACCAGCGGCGGTTTATCAGGCGATGCGGCGCGATGGTGGCTGACCTCCCGGAAAGCGGACGGAAACAGAGTGCCTTGAACCGGGCGATCCGTCAAACCGTGCGCATGACATAAGCAATGGTGATGATGCCGATCAGACCCCGACCGCGCGGCGCTGGCATTCACGCACGCTGCGGATCGCCAGCACATAGTGCAGCACCGCCCAGAACCCGGTGGGCGCGAGGACCAGCAGTGCCAGGCGCAGCGACTCTGCATCGGGGCCGGCGGGGCCGGCGAACCAGTCGCTGAGCAGGCCGACGCCCTGCGGCGCGATGATCAGGTTGAAGACGTTGGCGATCAGCAGCGAGACCGCGCTGAACATCGCGCGCATGTTGGCGGGCGCCAGGTTCTGGCACAGCGCGAAGGCGGGGCCGAGGTAGAAATAGATCGCCGGGATGAACAGCCACAGCATGATCGTGCAGACGGTCAGCGAGTGGGTGTAGAACGCCCAGATCGACGGGATGGTCGACACGCCGACGACCACGGCCAGCACACGCAGGATGCGGCGTGGATCGGCGAACGCGGGGCGCGCCATGACCCAGGCGGTAAGGATCAGCGCCAGCGTGCCGGTGACGAGATGGATCGGACCGACGATCCCGCCCGCGGTGCCGACGTCGAGATTGTAGGCGCGCTGCAGGTAGGTGGGGGTGAAATAGACGAGGCCCCAGCCCCACAGCGCGGTGACGCCGCCGCCCATCATCAGATGCACCGCGGCGCGCTGCGTCCACATGAAGCGCAGCGTCTCCATCACCGTGGCCGGTTGCTCGCTCGAAATCGCATCCATCTGTCCGCGCCTGGGCTCGCGCAGGGTGAGCATGACGATCGCCGCCAGTACCACGCCCGGCACGCCGAGCACGAGGAAGGCCGCACGCCAGCCGTAGTGATGCGCGACCAGACCGGCCATGTCGGCGCCCATCCAGGCGCCGATCGGTGCGCCCAGCGCGAAGACGGTCATCGCCATAGCGCGGCGGTGCGGCGGGAAGTGGTCGCAGATGATCGAGTTGCAGGTCGGCGTGCCGCCCGCCTCGCCGATGCCGACGCCGATGCGCGCGAGCAGGAAGTGGGTGTAGCTGCGCGACAGGCCGCAGAGCGCGGTCATCGCCGACCATACCGCCATCGACGCCGCGAGCAGGTTGCGCCGGCTGTAGCGGTCGGCCAGCCACGACAGCGGCAGGCCCATGGTCACGTAGAACAGTGCGAGCGACACGCCGGTGAGGAAGGCGATGCCGGCATCGGACAGGCCGTAGTCGATGCGGATGTCCTCGAGCACGGTCGAGACGACGTAACGGTCGGCGATGTTGATCGCATAGGCCAGCATCGTGATGAACAGCACGTACCAGCGCAGCCCAAAGCTGGATGTTTCCGCCGGCACGGCACCATCGGCCGGTGCCGGGTCCATCGAATATGCCATCCCGCCCGCCATGCTCGTGCTCTCCGTCCGTCAGTCTTGTGTCAGGCAGCCAGGTCCGGCCCGAGCGCTGTGCGCAAAGGGTCGAGCCAGCGCGAGAAATGTTCCCACTGGTCCACGCCCGACCGGTAGATCGGCTGGCGGACCTGCTCCGAACTGGCGGTCCGCACCGCTCGCTCGGTCTTGTGGAAGGCGAGGCAGCCCGGCTCGAAGCCGAGGCCGCAGAAGTCGAGGATGCGCCGCACTTGCGTTTCGAGGTCGGACACGACGTCTTCGTACTGCACGCGCAGCACCTTGCCGGGCAGCACGCGATCCCAGTGATCCATCAGCCCCACGTAGTCGTGATAGTAGTGGCCCACTTCCTCGAGACCGTAGGTAAACTCTTGCCCTTCGGCGAAGAGCTGCTTGAACCCCGAAAAGCAGCACCCCATCGCCCCGCGCCGCGCGTCGATGATCCTGGCATTGGGCAGGATCAGGTGGATGAGGCCGATGTGCCGGAAGTTGTTCGGCATCTTGTCGATGAAGAATGGAGTGCCGCGTTTGCGGTGGATGCGCGTGTCGGCGATGTAAGCCTCGCCGAAGCGGGTGAAGTCCTCAGGTGTCAGCTCGCGCAGGTTGGCCGGGTAATTGGCCTCCTCGCCCACGCGGCGGCGTCCGTCGATGCGGTGCGACAGCGCGAGGATGTTAGGCAGCTCGAGCGTGCCCTCGACCTGGCTGTGCGAGGACAGGATCTGCTCGAGCAGGGTCGAGCCCGCGCGCGGCAGGCCGAGGATGAAGATCGGGTCGGGCGCCGCCGCGCCGCTGCCGGCGAAACGGGCGAACAGGTCTGCGTCGCAATGCGCCTTCTGCCGCTCCATCTCGGCGGTGATGCGGCGCCAGTCGTATCCCAGTTCGTCGCGCTTCAGCCGGTTGCCGCGCTCGTAATAGGCGAAGCTCTCGGCATAGTCGGCGCGATCCTCGAGCGCCTTGCCCAGCGCGAAGCACAAGTGATAGCGATCGGCCAGCGCGGTCGAGGGCGCGGCCTCGCACACCCGCATCTGGTCGATCTCGCTTGCCTCGAAGCGATAGGTCTTGAGGTTGGCGAGGCTCCAATAGGCATCGCCGAAATCGGCGCGCACGCCATAAGCGCGGCGATAGGCGGCGATGGCGTCGGCCTGCTTGCCCACGGTCTTCTGCGCATGGCCGATCGAGAGGTGCAGCGTCGGGTTGCCGGGCATCGTCGTCAGATGCCGCTCGTAGATCGCCACCGCCTCGTCGAAGTCGCCGATGGCGAGCGCCTGGTTGGCGTAGAGCAGTTCGAACTGCGCGTTGTCGGGCGCCTTGTCGACCAGCGCCCGTGCCTGGTCACGCGCGGCGGCGTGCTTCTGCCGCTTGTTCAGCACATTGACGTAATCGAAATGCGCGTTGACGTTTTCGGGCTCAAGCACGATCGCGGATTCGAGCAGGAATTCGGCATCGTCGAAGGCGTTGAACTTCACACCGATCTCGGCGAGCAGGCGCATCCCCTCGGTGTGATGGCCATTCTGTTGAAGAAAGGCACGGCACTGCTGCTCGGCCTTGCCCAGCCGGTTTTCCTGGATGAGCCGGACCACGGCCTGAAGCGGATCCGGCAGGCTTTGCAGATAGGCCGCCTGCCGCTCGGCCATGACGGCGGCCTCGGCCCGTCCGGCCGCGCGCTCGAGCACGGCGAGCGCCTGCCAGCTGGCGAGCAGGCCGACATTGTGATCGACCGCACTGCGATACGCGGCACGCGCGTCCTCGGCCCGGCCCAGCATGCGCAGGCAATGCGCGCGTTCCTGGTGCGCGCGGCCATAGCCGGGGGCAAGCTCGACAAGCCGGGTGGCGGTGGCCAGCGCCTCGACCGGGCGACGGGCATAGCGCTGCACCGCGGCCAGCATGAACAGCGCTTCGTGATCGTCGGGTGCGGCCTCGACCGCCGCGCGGCTGTGCCGTTCGGCCTCGGGCAGGTTGCCGGCCTGCAGTGCGGCGCGCACCTTGTCGAGCATTGCGGCGGTTTGGGCGCCAGTTTGGATACCGGTATCGACTTTGGTATCGGCGGGGCTACCGGCGGCGGAAACCGGGTTCGGGCTCTTGGTTGCCATGGTCGCAGTCTGGCTCATCTTGCCCGATCGTCCAACTTCAATCTGCCCTTCGAAAAACTGGCTCGGCAGCCGAGCCGGAATTGGCATCATGGTCTCGAAAAAGGTGAAAGCCCGGATCCGGTCGTACGGACCCGGGCCTTCCAGGTGCTTACATCTTGTAGTTGACCCTGAGGCCGATGGTGCGGGGACGCGTGGTGGTCACGCGCTTCTGGCCATCATTGGCGCTGGTGAACAGCTGCGGGCGCGCATCGGTGAGGTTGTCACCATAGAGCGTCAGCGACCAGGTATCGCGCGCGATGCCGATCGACGCCTCGATGGTGTCGTACGACGGCTGCTTGAACTGGTTTTGCAGGTTCACGATCGAGTCGCCCGGACGGACCGTCACCCCGTTGATCGTCGCCGGCACGCCGCAGTTGGTATAGGGCGAGGTGCAACCATAGAGGATGTCAGTGTTGACGAGGTCCGAGGTGATCGTGCTGCCGACGTGGTGATAGCCGAACTGGACGAACGGCTTGACCCCGTTGGCATATTCCCAGTCGTACCGGATGCGCAGGTTGCCCTGGAACTTCGGGCTGAGAGCCAGCGGGGTACCGGCCCTGGCGATGACGCCCTGGGCGCAGAGCGTCTGGGCAATGGCGTTGCTGGTGCAGCCCGTGATCTTGGTGTCGTTGTACGAGAACCCGGCGCCCAGCGTCAGACCGGACATCGGCCGTGCCGAAATGTCGCCCTCGACGCCCTTGACCCGGCCGTTGGCGAGGTTGCCGACGAAGGTCTGGTTGGAGATGTTCTGGTCGAACGCCGCCATCTGGATGTTCTTCCAGTCGACGATGTAGCCGGCCAGATTGACCTGCAGCTTGTGGTCGAAGAGGCCGAACTTGCCGCCCACTTCGTAGTTGGTCGCCGTGTCGGGCGAATAGGCGCGGTTGGCCGAGCAGGCGTCCTTGTAGAGCGGGTTGGCCGCGACGCCGGCGTTACAGCCCTTGCGGTTGAAGCCGCCGGGGCGGAAGCCTTCGGAGTAGGTGAAGTAGACCAGCGAGTCCGGCGTGATCTTGTAGGTCAGGTTGCCCTTGAACAGGAAGCCCGAGTAGTTCTTGGGATTGATGCCGGCGAGGTTGACCGCGAGGTTGGCGCTGGTCGGCAGCGAGGTGGGCGTGTTGGCCTTGGGCGTATAGTTGCAGGTGGTGAGACCGGTCGTCGGATCGGTGCTGACCGTATTGCAGTCCGCGCGCACCGAGTCGCTGAAGCTGGTGCTCGAGCCGCCTTCCATCGACGCGCTTTCATTGTAGTAGCGCGCGCCGCCGGTGAGGATCAGCTTTTCGGGCACGATGTCGAACGAGGCTTCACCGAAGATCGACCACTGGCGGTCGCGGCGAAGGATCGTGTTGACGAAGCCGGCACCCGGCAGGACGCCCGCCCCGACCACGTTGACCGCCGGGCTCGGCGGCAGGTTGTAGATGAAGCCGGCGTCGCGCAGCACGTAGTTCCACTGCGTCACGTCGTAGATGCGGTTGACGTCGTAGAACGCGCCGAGGGTGGCGCGCACGCGCTCCTTGACCGGCGTGGTGATGCGGAATTCCTGCGTCCAGCGACGGTTGCGGTCGTTGACGCGATAGCTGTTGCCCGGCGCATAGCAGGTCTGGCCGTGCGAGGCCGAGCTGGCGTAGCCCTGGTAGTAGACGCCGGCGTCGCAGTTGTAGAACGGCATGAACAGGCCGATGTTCGCATAGCGCGCATAGTCGGACTGCTGGACCGAATGGTGGTCCTGGTAGGACGAGGTGTAGATCAGGTCGAGGAACGAGAGGCGGCCCTTCAGCGTCAGGGTCGACAGGCTGATGGTGTCGCGCAAGGTGTTCGGGCCGAACTGCTGGACCTTGAGGTCACCCACCGAAGGCGCATAGTCGAACACGCCGTCGGTCTTGAGCTCCTGGTAGAGCGACATCGCGTCGAGCGACCAGTCCTCGTTGATCTGCCAGGTCACCGCGCCGCGGCCACCGGCATAGACGGCGTCGTTGTAGTCATCCTCGACGAAAGCGTTGTTGGCGATCGAGCGGCGCAGCGGAACCTTGAAGCCGCCGGTCGTGCCCGCCGCGGTAGCGACGCAGTTGGCGACGCCGACGCACGACTGGATCGCCTGGTTGACGAGCAGCGGGTTACCGCTGGGCAGCACGCCCGGACGGCCCGGATCCCACGGCATCTGGTAAGTGCCGGCGACGTTGTCGATGTAGCCGCCCTGGCGATCGGCGTAGAACGCGAGGCGGACCGCCAGCTTGTCCTCGACGATGGGCATGTTGATGAAGCCCTCGCCGCTGAAGCTCGCCGCGCCGCCCTTGGTCGAGGCGCCCGTGGCGGTGAAGCCGGCGTGGAATTCCTTGAGGTCGGGCGCGTTGGTGATGTAGCGGATCGCACCGCCCATCGCGTTGGCGCCGAACAGCGTGCCTTGCGGCCCTGCCAGCACTTCGACGCGGTTGATGTCGGTCGGGTGGATGTCGAGGTTGCGACCCGGCGTCGAGGCGGGCGCGTCGTTGACGTAAAGCGCGACGTTGGGCTGGACGCCTGCGACGCCGAGGATCTGCGAGCCGGCGGTGTCGGTCGAGAGACCGCGGATGTAGACCGACGAGACGCCCGGGCCGCGCGAGGCGGTGCGCACGTTGGGGAGGTATTCGACCAGCTTTTCGAAGTTGGTGATGTTGAGCTTGGTCAGCGCATCACCGCTCAGCGCCTGGATCGCCAGCGGCACCTTGTTGATCGATTCGGCGCGGCGGGTGGCCGTCACGACGATCTGGTCGAGGCCCGCCTGGCCGGGTGCGGCGGCGGCCGGAACGTCGGATGCCGTGGCATCCTGCGCGAAAGCGGGCGCACTGCCCAGCGCCAGGACCGCCATCGCGGCGACCCCGCACGAGAGCCGCGAAGTGTATGTAGAACGTGCTGCCATCATTCCCCCCTGATTGTGCAAAAGCCATCTTGGCAAAAAGCAAGCTGACCCCCTGCGCAGCGCGGCGGACCGACGTATCAGGTGTCACGCGGGGGAATGGGCCGGCGATGGAAGGGGCCTGGCCGCCGCGCTTGCGACGGGGCTGGTCCTTGTCGACCGGTACCAGCGTAGCCATGTCGCCGGCCGGGCCGACCGGGCGGGCGCTCGGCGGAAAAATCCAGCCGGAACGCTGACATAGGCACTGGAACAATCCCTCGTGATGCCTCCCTGACCGCAGCCATTCTGACGCTACGAAACGAAGCTTATGGCAAAGGTCTGGCGAAATCCATACCCGCCGCCGGCTTATCGAACCGCTCCGGAGCAAGGCAGCACGGGCCTTCGCAGCGGCAAAATGCGCCGCCTCTAGAGACAGGAAATTGCAGTTTCACGACGATTTTTCGGCAGTTTTGTGCGAATTGACGCCGGCTCACGCAACGTGCTGCCCCTGCGAAGGAGGCGCTGCCCGCAGCCTGATGAGCAACACTTATTGTAAATTTGAAATGGGCTTATGCCGAAACTGGATTGGCTGCGCCGCGCGCATCCCGTCACCCATGATGCTCACGGACACCGCGCGGGCACGCCGTCGCGCCGGGGTAGCAGAAGGGGATGGCGGCGCATGCTGCTGCACGACGGGGCCGCTTCGGCCCGCAACACCGATCACACGACCAACACGGGCAGCGCGGAGGCGATGGTCGCCCCCTGGTTCGCCGCGCGCAGACCGGGCCATACCCTGCCCCAGCCGCTCTACACGACCCGCGCCGCATTCGATTTCGACATGACGGCGATCTTCGGGACGAGCTGGCTGCTGGTCGGCTTCACCTGCGAATTGCCGCGCCCCGGCAGCACCCTGGCCGAGATGGTCGGGCCCTGGCCGATCCTGCTGGTGCACGACAAGTCGGGCACGATTCGCGGCTTTCACAACTCGTGCCGCCATCGCGGCTCGATCCTGTGCAAGCCGGGCCAGCACCAGGCGCCACGCCTGATCTGCCCCTACCACAACTGGACTTACGATCTCGACGGACGGCTGCTTGCGGCGCCGCGCATGCCCGAGGAGTTCGACAAGTCGGACCACGGCCTGCGCCCGATCCACGTGCGCTGCGTGAGCGGGCTGATCTTCGTGTGCCTGGCCGACGAGGCGCCGGAATTCGACACCTTCGCCGCGCATCTCGAGGATTACATCGCCCCGCACGCGCTCGAGACAGGCAAGCTCGCGGCGCAGTCGACGCTGGTCGAATATGCCAACTGGAAGCTGGTGATGGAGAACGGGCGCGAGTGCTACCACTGCATCACGCGCCATCCCGAACTTGCCGCGACCTTCCCGGTGGCGATGTCGCGCCATTTCGAAGGGTCGAATGCCGCGCAGACCTTCGCCGATGCCATGGTCGAGGCCGACCTTGCGGCGACACCGATCGAGGGTGACTGGTGGCAGCTGGCGCGCTTCGGCCTCAACCCCGGGGTCGAGACCCTCTCGATGGACGGCAAGCCGCTGGTGAAGAAGCCGATGCTGGCCCGCGACGACACGCATGTCGGCTCGATGCGGCTGGCGGTCGATCCGCACAGCTTCCTCCACGCGACGACCGACCATGTCTTCCTGTTCAACGCCATGCCGGTCGGCCCGACCGAAACCCATGTCCATGCCAAGTGGATCGTCCGCGGCGATGCGGTCGAGGGCGAGGACTACGATCGCGACGCGCTGATGGAGCTGTGGACGATCACCAACGGGCAGGACAAGGAACTGGCCGAGAACAACCAGACCGGCGTCAACAGCCCGGGCTATACCCCTGGCCCCTATTCGCCCGATGCTGAGATGCTCGCACAGCGCTTTACCGACTGGTACTGCGACAAGGCCGCCGAGTACCTCGGTCGCACCGGCACCGCCGCGGCATGACCCACGATGCCAAGGGGCTGCGGCCCGAGACGCTGGCGGTGGCCTTCGGCTACGATCCCGGCCAGGCGCTGGGTTCGGTCAAGCCGCCGGTCTATCTCACCTCCACGTTCGTCTACCCGTCCGCGCAACATGCCAAGGACGTGCACGAGGCCTATTTCGACGGCACCGGGCCGCTGGTGGGCGAGACGCACCACATCTATTCGCGCCTCGGCCATCCCGGGCTCGACGTGCTCGAGGCGCGGCTTGCAGCGATCGACGGGGCCGAGGCTGGCGCCGCCTTTGCCAGCGGCATGGCCGCGCATTCGGCGGCTGCGCTGACCTTCGTCAAGCCGGGCGAGAGCGTGCTGCACGGCCGCCCGATCTACGGCGGGGTCGATGGGCTGTATAACCGGGCCATGGCCGGCTTCGGCGTGCATACCGAGACCTATGACGACGGCTGCGATCCCGCGGTGGTCCGCGCCGCCGCCGACGCCGCGATGGCGCGCGGGCCGCTGACGCTGATCGTGGCGGAAAGCCCGGCCAATCCGACCGCCGCGCTGGTCGACCTCGACCTGATGGTCGCGCTGGCCGACGAGGTCGGGGCCCGGCAGGGCCGCCGCCCGCTGGTGCTGGTTGACAATACGCTGCTCGGCCCCTTCGCGCAGCGCCCGATCGAGCATGGTGTTGACTTGTGCCTGACCTCGCTCACCAAGTATTGCGCCGGGCACAGCGACCTCCTCGCCGGCGGCATCACCGGCCGGCTCGAGCTGATCCACCAGTTGCGCCATCTGCGCACCACCTGGGGTAGCCACCTCGATCCCTTCACCGCCTGGCTCGTGGCGCGCAGCCTCGAATCCGTGGCGGTGCGGATGGAGCGGGCGATGAGCAATGCCCGGCTGGTCGCCGAATTCCTACGCGACCATCCCAAGGTCGCCGGCGTCACCTATCTCGGCTTCCTGCCCGAGGGCAGCCCGGCCCGCGCGGTCTACGATCGCCAGTGCCGCGCCGCCGGATCGACCTTCTCGTTCCACCTGCACGGCGGCGAGGCCGAGGCATTTCGCATGCTCGATGCCATCAGGCTGATGAAACTGGCCGTCAGCCTCGGCGGATCGGAGACGCTGATCTGCCATTCGGCGACGACAACCCATTATGCCGTGGCACCCGAGCAGCGGCTGGCCGGCGGCATCACCGAGGGCACGATGCGCCTTTCGGTGGGGCTGGAGCACCCTCAGGACCTGATCGACGACCTTGCCCGCGCGCTGGAGGCGGTTTGACCCATGCATACTGATACCCCCTTCCCCGTCGATCCGCATGCGGTGAACGGCAAGATCCCGGCCCCTGCCGAGCATTACGGCCTTGTCGTGGTCGGCGCCGGTCCCGCCGGTATCGCTGCCGCGCGCGAGGGTGCGGCGGCCGGCAAGCGCGTGCTGCTGATCGACGAACATCCTGTGCCCGGCCACCTCATGGGCACCGACGTACCGCTGTTCTTCGGCGGGCGCATGACCGCCGCCACGCAGAACCCCGGCCGCATGATCGAGAGCGTCTTCGCCACGCTGCCCGAGCTGGAAGCGGCGATGGAGGACGGGATCGAGCTGCTGCTCGGCACTGCGGCCTGGGGCGTCTATCGCAACGGCCCGGCGATCGGCACGCTGCCGGCCCAGATGCTCGGTCTCGCCGATGCCGAGCGCGGCTGGATGGTCGGCTTCGACGAACTGGTGCTCGCCACCGGCGCGCGCGATCTGGCGCTTGCCTTCCCCGGTTGGAACCAGCCGGGCGTAATGGGTGCGGGCGGCTTTGCCATGCTGGTCGCGCGCTACCAGGCCTTTGCCGGGCGCCGCATCGTCATCATGGGCAGCCACGATCTGGCCGTCGAGACGGCCAGGCTCGCACAGGAACACGGGATCGAGGTCGCCGCGCTGGTCGAGACGCGCGATGCGCCCCAGGCCGACGTCGGCAACCTGCCGCTGCACACCGGTTGCGTGATTGCCGAGGCGATCGGCGGAATCGACGGGGTCAAGGCGGTGCGCCTGTCCGACGGCACCGAAATCGTCTGCGATACCGTGGTCCAGGCCGTGGGCGCGGTGCCGGCGATCGAACTGATCGACGCGATGGGCGGCGCGCGGGTGATGGACCCGGCGCGCGGCGGCTGGGTTCCGGCCGAGAATGGCACGGTGCGCTGCGTCGGCCTCGCTGCCGGCCTGCCCGACACCGGCTTCGACCACATGGCCTATCGCGCGCAGTGGGTCGACGCGCTGGGCGCGGTGAGCGTGCCCGACACGATCGTCTGCCAGTGCGAAGAAGTGACGCGGGCCGACCTGATCGGCGTGCAGCCGCCCAATTACCTCAAGCGTCCGCCCGCGATGTGCGCGCGCTCGCTCGACACGCTGCTGGCCGACGGACCGCCCAACCAGGACCAGATCAAGCGCCTGACCCGCGCCGGTATGGGGCAGTGCCAGGGCCGCCGTTGCCGCGAGCAGGTTTCGCTGATCCTTGGCGCCGCATCGGGCAAGCCGGTGCCGCTGGCCAGCCATCGTGCCCCGGTGCGCCCGATCCCGCTCAAGATCCTGGCGGACTGGGAGGAAGACCAGTCGATGCGTGACGGGTGGGACGTGTGGTTCGGCATCCCCACGCAGTGGATCCCCTATCGCGACATCGGCACCGATCGCGAGAAGCAGCATCAGGACGTCATCGGCGGGAACATGAGCCTGTGAGCAAGCAGAAAGTCATCGTCATCGGCGCCGGCGTCACCGGCCTATCCTCCGCCTGGTGGCTGGCCCGGCAGGGCGTGGACGTCACCGTAATCGACAAGGGCGTGGTCGGCTGGGAAGCCTCGGGCCGCAACGGCGGCGGCGCCTCGCACTATCAAAGCCCGCTGTTCGACGAGGAGCAGCGCCTCTGGCCGCAGATGGACGAGTTGCTCGGCTATCCGACCGAACACAGCCGCGAGCGCATCGTCATCGCCGTCAGCGAAAGCCAGCTGCGCGAATATCGCTACATCGCCGACATGTGCAACGCGATGGGCTACCGCGTCGACTGGCTGGACAGCCAGCAGGCGCAGGAAGCCGTGCCGCTGGCGGGCGAGAATTGCCTGGGCGGCATGCATTATCGCTTCGGCGGCCATGCCAACCCGCAGCGCACCGTGCAGGCCTATGCCTGGGCGCTGCAGGACCTGGGCGGCAAGATCATCCAGCACAGCCCGGTTACCGGGTTCGAGACCGCAGGGGGCAAGGTCACCGCGGTCAACACCGCGACGGGGCGCTATGAAGGCGATGCGGTGATCGTCGCCGCGGGGCCGCAGATCGGCTTCCTCATGGCGCAACTGGGCGTCGAGGTGCCGCTTGCCGCCGCGCGGGCCGAGATGATCGTGACCGAGCCAGCGCCGATGATGCCGCTGGGCGGGGTCGACGGCAACGGCCTCTATGGCCGGCAGACGCTGCGCGGCAACCTCGCCTATGGCGGTGGCCCGCACGAGTGGATCGAGAACAGCCCGCAAGGTCCGGGCGCACGCCCTTCCTCGCCGCTGACGCGCAACCTCGCGCGGCGACTGATCGAACTGCTGCCCAAGGCCGGGAACCTCAACGTGATCCGCAGCTGGGCCGGCGTGATCGAGAAGAGCCCCGACGGGCGCCCGATTCTCGACCGCATGACCAGCCCCGACAACGTGGTGGTGGCGACGATGTCGGGCGTCGGCTTCGGCCTTTCGCCCGCCTCGGGCCACGCGGTCTCCGACCTCGTGCTGCACGGGCGCTGTACCTTCGCCGACATCTCAAAGCTCTCGCTTGCGCGCTTCGAGGGCCTCGCCCCCGACTGGCGCGAGCGGCAGGGCTGGCAGGCATTGGCGTAAAGGGCGGCGTAAGCGCGGCATGAAGGAACACCGATGAAGGAATACAGCGCCCTTTCCCTGCTGCGCGGCGCGCTCACCGGGCACAAGCACTGGCGCCCGGCGTGGCGCGATGCGACGCCGGCGGCCAGCTATGACGTGGTGATCATTGGCGGCGGCGGGCATGGGCTTGCCACGGCCTATTACCTCGCCTCGGTCCACGGCATCCGCAATGTCGCCGTGGTCGAGAAGAGCTGGATCGGCGGGGGCAATACCGGGCGCAATACCACGCTGGTCCGCTCGAACTATCGCCTCAAGCCGCTGCACGACTTCTTCGAGTTCGGCTTGAAGCTGTGGGAGCACCTGTCGGACGAGCTAAACTACAATGTCATGTTCTCGCCGCGCGGGGCGATGTTCCTGGGCCATTCCGACGCGGACATGACCATGCTGGCGCAGCGCGGCGATGCCATGGCCGCGAGCGGGATCGACGCCGAACTGCTGACCCGCGACCAGGTGGCGAAGCTCGAGCCGCTGATCGATATGTCGCGCAGTGCGCGCTTTCCGGTCGAGGGTGCGCTGATCCAGCGGCGCGGCGGCACCGCCCGGCATGACGCGGTCGCCTGGGGCTATGCCCGCGGGGCGGACCGGCTGGGCGTCGACATCATCCAGAACTGCGAAGTCACCGGCTTCGTGCGCGAAGGCAACCGGATCACCGGGGTCGAGACTACGCGCGGGCGCATCGCCGCCGGGCGCACCGCAATCTGCGTGGCCGGGCACAGCGGCCATGTCGCCGGGCTGGCCGGCCTGCGCCTGCCGATCGAGAGCCAGACGCTGCAGGCCCTGGTGACCGAAGGCGTCAAGCCGATGGTCGCCTCGGTCGTGATGTCGCAGTCACTGCACTGCTACATCAGCCAGTCCGACAAGGGCGGCATCGTCATGGGCGGCGATCCCGATGCCTGGCCCAGCTATGCCCGGCGCGGCCAGCCGACCATTGTAGAACATGCGATCGCGCAGGCCATGGCGATCATGCCCGCGCTCTCGCGCCTCAGGATGCTGCGCACCTGGTCGGGGGTGACCGACATGAGCTTCGACGGGGCGCCGATCATCGGCACCACCCCGCTCGACGGGCTCTTCCTCAACGGCGGCTGGTGCTATGGCGGGTTCAAGGCGACGCCGGCCTCGGGCTGGGCCTTTGCGCACACGCTCGCCACCGGCACGCCCCATCCGCTGGTCGCGCCCTTCGCGCTCGACCGCTTCGAACGCGGCGCCACGGTCGACGAGACCGGGGTCGGCCCCATGCCCAACCATCGCTGAACCGGGGATCGCCCATGTACCGCATTCCCTGCCCCCACTGCGGCCCGCGCGCCCAGGCCGAATTCACCTATGAACGCAGCGCCGAGGCGATCATCGACCCCGCGCTGCCCGCCGGCGAGGCCATGCCCCGGCTCTACACCCGCACCAACCCGATGGGGGTCGACGACGAGCTGTGGCGCCATACTTATGGCTGCCGGGCCTGGGTCGTGCTGACACGCGATCGCGTCACTCACGTCATCAGCGCGTCGCGCGCCATCGGCCCGGAGGTGCTGCCATGACGCGCACCCCCGACGGCACCGAGACGCTGACGTTCCATTTCGACGGCAAGGCCTATCGCGCCCGCCCCGGCGACACGCTCGCCGCCGCGCTGCTCGCCAATGGCATCACGCTGGTCGGGCGCAGCTTCAAGTACCATCGCCCGCGTGGGATCATGGCCGCCGGTGTCGAGGAGCCCAACGCGCTGGTCACCGTGGGCGAAGGCGGGCGTGCCGAGCCCAATACCCGCGCGACCGATGTATTCGTCTATGATGGCCTGGTGGCGCAGAGCCAGAACCGCTGGCCTTCGCTGGCGTGGGATGTCGGCGCGCTGCTGGGGCCGCTGGCCCCGGCCCTGCCCGCCGGGTTCTATTACAAGACCTTCTTCGGCCCGGCCAAGCGCTGGATGATCTATGAGGCGCTGATCCGACGCGCCGCCGGGCTGGGCCCCGCGCCGCAGCAGCGCGATCCCGACAAGTTCGCGCAGCGTGGCGCCTTCGCCGATGTGGTCGTGGTCGGTGGCGGCCCCGCCGGGGTCGAGGCTGCGCTGGCGGCAGCTGGCCGGGGCGAGCGGGTCATGCTGGTCGAGCAGGACGCGATCCTCAACGCCTCGCTGCTGCGCGACGGGCACCAAGGCGCGGGTGATGCGCTGGCCCAGCTTTACGACGCGGGGGTGCAGGTGCTGCTGCGCACCACGGCGGCCGGCTATTGGGACGACAACTTCCTGACGCTGGCGGAGCGGCTGGTCGAGCCGGGACAAGCGCCGCCTGCGCACGGTTTCGTGCAGCGGCTGTGGCATGTGCGCGCAGGACGCGTGGTCATGGCGACCGGCGCGCTCGAGCGGCCGCTGGCCTTCGCCAACAACGATCGCCCCGGCGTAATGCTGTCGCAGGCGGTACGCACCTATGTCCGCCGCTTCGGCGTGGTGCCGGGCCGCCGCGTGGTCGTCGCGACGACAGGCGACGATGCCTATTGTACCGCGCACGCGCTGGCCGAGGCGGGCGCCGAGATCGTCGCGATCCTCGACGCGCGCCCGGCGGGCCAGGGGCCGGCCTGCGCCTTCCCGGTCCATCACGACGCGCACCCGGTCAGTGCCAGCGGCGGCAAGAACGGCGTGACGGGCCTGACCGCGCAAGTCGGCGGTGCCCAACGCCACTTCGCCGCCGACCTCGTCGCCATGTCGGGCGGATTCTCGCCCGTCGTGCACCTGCACATGCAGGCCGGCGGCTCGCTGCGCTGGGACGAAAACGCGCAGGCGTTCCTGCCCGACCAGCTGCGCCAGGCGGGCGAAAGCGTCGGCGCCGCGACGCAGGCCGTGCCTTCGGCCAACGCTTTGGCGCTGGGCAAGCCCAAGACAAGTTTCGTCGACCAGCAGAACGACGTCAGCCTCGCCGACATCGATATCGCCTGGCAGGAGGGCTACCGCTCGGTCGAGCATCTCAAGCGCTATACCACGCTTGGCATGGCGACCGACCAGGGCAAGACCAGCGGCGTGCCCGCGCTGATGCGCCTTGCAAGCAAGCGCGGCGTGCCCGTGCCGCAGGCGGGCCTCACCACCTTCCGTCCGCCCTATACGCCGGTGACGATGGGCGCGCTGGCCGGGCTGGCCGCGCACGACGCCGGAGTCCACGAACGCCGCCTGCCGCTTCACGCCGCGCTCGATGCGGCGGGGGCGCACTGGCAGCCGCTCGGGGCGTGGAAACGCCCGCGCGCCTTTCCCAAGGCGGGTGAATCGCTCGCCGACAGCGCGCTGCGCGAGGCGCGCACGGTGCGCGAGGCCGTCGGGCTGTGCGACGTCTCGACGCTCGGCAAGTTCATGGTGCGCGGCCCCGAGACTGCGGCGCTGCTCGAGCTGGTCTGCGCCACGCGGGTCGGATCGCTCAAGGCCGGGCGCGGGCGCTATACCGTGATGCTGCGCGAGGACGGCATGGTGTCGGACGACGGCACGGTCTGGCATCTGCCCGATGGAGGATGGACCGATGGCGGCTGGCTGCTCACCAGCTCGACCGGCGGCGCGGACCGCATGGCGACCTGGCTGTCCTATGCCCGGCAAGTGCTGCGCCCGCAGGTCCGCGCCTCGGTGGTCAACGTGCAGGAGCATTTCGCGGGCCTCGCACTGGCCGGGCCACGGGCATCGGCGCTGCTGGCAAGCGTGATCGGCGAACCCGCCCCGCGCCACATGGGCTGCGCGCCCGCGATGATCGCCGGGGTGCCGGTGCTCGTGCTCGGCGCCAGCTACAGCGGCGAGCGCGCCTTCGAGGTTCATGTCGAGGCGACACGCGCCGCCCCGGTCTTCGCCGCGCTGCACACGGCGGTGACGGCGGCGGGGGGCTGCCTTTACGGCCTCGACGCCATGGACTTGCTGCGCATCGAGAAGGGCCACGTCGTCATTGGCACCGAGGCGGACGGGCGCACCACGCCGCACGACCTGGGCCTTAGCGGCATGCTCAATCCCGCCGGCGGGTTCATCGGCGCGGCCGGTCTGACGCGGCCTGCGCTGCATGAGCGCGGACGCCTGCAGCTCGTGGGCATCGAGGCGACCGACGGCAGCCTGATCGCCGAAGGGTCGATGCTGGTGGCCCACGCCGGCGCGCCGCCGCAGGGCTATGTCACCGCCGCCGGGCGCCGCGTGCTGGGCGACGGCAGCGGCGTCGCGCTGGCGTTGCTGGCCGATGGCGTGGCCCGCCATGGCGAGACGCTGCTGGCGCATTCGCCCACGCGCGGCCAGACCGCGCCGGTGCGCGTGACCGCGCCGCTGTTCCACGATCCCGAAGGGGCACGCTATCGTGACTGAAATCCGCCGCTTGCCCGCCGCTCCGCTTCACGCGGTCGAGATCTGGTCCAATCCCGCGGCCGTGGCCGCCCGCTTTGCCGAGGCTGGCGCGGCCCTTCCGACCATGGGCCGTAGCGGCCCGGTGCTGGGCGCGACGCTGCTGCGCGTCGAGCCGACCGTGTGGCTGGCCGAGGGCGACATCGCTGCGCTGCTGCCGCTGCTGGGCGACGACGGCGGCGTCACCGCGATCGGCGGCGGCGTGGTCCGCTTCGCCCTCACCGGCCCCGGCTGGCGCGCGCTGCTGATGGCCGATGGCCTGTTCGATGCCGAGAGCCGCGATTTCGGCGTCGGTGGCTGTGCCGCGACGGTGATCGCGCATGCGGCGGTGCGGCTGTGGGTTGAGGCGGCCGATGCGGTGCGCGTATATGTGCCGGCGAGCATGGCCGAGGGCATGGAGCATCACTGGCGGGCTAATCTGCCGCTGGTGGGGTGAGGCGATAACAGGCCCTCCCCCGGCCCCTCCCGCGAGCGGGAGGGGAGAAGCTAGCGTCTCGAATCCCCCTCCCGCTTGCGGGAGGGGTCAGGGGAGGGAATGTCATCTCCCGCCCTCACCCGCATGCCCCGATCAGAACCGCGCCTGGGCCCGCCAGCGCTGGACCGTGCGCGCGACGCTGGCTTCCTCGCCGCCGGTGCGGTTCCACAGGTCGCTGAAGGAGGGATCGCTCGAGGCCGGGCGGCGGCGTTCGTCGAGGTCGTCGAAGGCGACGCGGATCGGGATGGCGACGCCCTCGCCGCAAATGATGCACTCCCGGTTGCGCAGCGCCGGGATCGCATCGAGGAAGCCGCGCGCCCCCTCGGGCATGGCGGCGCGCACGAAGGCCTGGTCGCGCTCGTTGTTGAGGCGCATGGCGATGATCGTGCCGCACTGCGACAGCACGCCTTCGGCCAGGTCCGACGGGCGCTGGGTGATGAGGCCGAGCGAGACGCCGTACTTGCGCCCTTCCTTGGCGATGCGCGACAGGATGCGGCCCACCGCCGAGCCATCCGAATTGCGCTCGTTGGGCACGTAGCGGTGCGCTTCCTCGCAGACCAGCAGGATCGGGCGGATCGACTCGCGCCGCGACCAGATCGCATAGTCGAATACCAGCCGGCTCAGCACCGCCACCACGGTCGAGGTGATTTCCGAAGGCACGCCCGAGACGTCGATGATCGAGATCGGCTTGCCGTGCGCCGGCAGGCGGAACAGCCGGCCGATCAGCTCGGCCATGGTGTCGCCCACCAGCATCCCTGAGAACATGAACTGGTAGCGCGGGTCGTTGCGGATTTCCTCGATCTTGCTCTTCACGCGCATGTAGGGGACCGAGGTGTGGCCCTTATCGAGCTTGCCCATCTCGTTCTGCAGGATCACGCAGAGGTCGGAAAGCAGGTAGGGGATCGGCGAATCCTGGGTGATGCGACCCACCGTCTCGGCCAGCCGGTTCTTCTGCCGCGCCATCAGCAGGCACTTGGCGAGGATGTCGGCATCGATCTGGCGGTCGGCGCCGGTCGAGGTGAGGAACACCTCGCAATGCTCCTCGAAGTTCATCAGCCAGTAGGGCATCTGCAGGTTCGATACGTCGAGCAATTGCCCGCTGTCGCGAAACGCTGCCGGATATTCGCCGTGCGGGTCGATCATCACGATGTGGCCCTCGGGGGCGAGATCGCAGATGCGGTGCAGGATCAGCGCGGCGGCGGTCGACTTGCCGGTGCCGGTCGAGCCGAGCAGCGCGAAATGCTTGCCCAGCAGCGGGTCGATATAGAGGCCTGCGCGAATGTCGGGCGTGGGGAAGACGGTACCGACGGTGACGTGCGCGCGGCCATCGGTGGCGTAGATCTGGCGCAAGTCCGCGCTGGTGGCGGGATAGACCAGCGCGCCGGGCACGGGAAAGCGCGTCACGCCGCGGCGGAAGCCATAGATCCGCCCGGTCTGGGCATGCTCGTCGCCCTCGCCCAGGAAATCGAGCTGGCAGATCGCGCCGCCTTCGACGCGGCGGTCCTGCCGCTGGTTGCGGATCGAGCCGAGCAGCCAGCCGCCCGCCACGCGCACCTTGACCTGGCTGCCGACCTGGCCGGACATGGCGACCGTCGGATCGGCGTCCCCGGTGCATTCCTCCAGTCGCTGCAGATCGAGCGCAAGACCCGCGCCCGCACCCGCCACTTCGACGACGACGCCGATCGGCTTCAACGCGCATTCGGATGGCGGGGGGTCGCGCGGCACGTCGGGCTGGGCAGCACGTGGCATGATCCGCAGGGCCGCGCCAGGGGCCGCGCCATCGATCGCACCGGCCGCGCCTGCATCGCCGGGGACGGGAGCCGGACCAAGATCGTCCGGCCCGGCAGGCATTCCGGGAATGAATACCTGCCTGCTCATATCGTTCATACCTGCGCTCGCCCCGATGGTGTGGCGCAAGGCCTAGGGCAGGCAGGGTTAAGGTTGCGCTAACCCCCTGCCGGCACGGGCGGCAGGGGGTTCGGTCATCAAATGGCCGGGCGGTTTAGGATAGCCTCGGTTCAGGCAGCGCCGAACGTCAGCGCCCCATCGCCCTCGTCGATCCGCAAGCTGGTGCCGTCGGGCACCTCGCCGGCGAGCAGCTTCTCGGCCAGCGGATCCTGCAGGTACCGCTGCACCGCACGCTTGAGCGGGCGCGCGCCATAGACCGGATCGTAGCCCACCCGGCCCAGCCAGCGCTTGGCCGCGTCGGTCAGGTCGATCGTGATCTTGCGATCCTTGAGCAGGCGGGCGACGCGCGCGACCTGGATGTCGACGATCGGCGCCATGTGCTCCTGGCCCAGCCGGTGGAACAGGATGATCTCGTCCAGCCGGTTGAGGAACTCGGGGCGGAAGTGGCTGCGCACCACGTCCATCACCTGCGGCTCGACCGTGGCCACGTCCTCGCCCTCGCCCAGGTTCGCCAGGTACTGGCTGCCGAGGTTCGAGGTGAGGATGATGAGCGTGTTGGTGAAGTCCACCACGCGGCCCTGGCCGTCGGTCAGGCGGCCGTCGTCGAGCACCTGGAGCAGCACGTTGAACACGTCCTGGTGCGCCTTCTCGACCTCGTCGAACAGCACGACCTGGTACGGCCGGCGCCGCACCGCTTCAGTCAGCACGCCGCCCTCGTCATAACCGACATAGCCCGGAGGCGCACCGATCAGGCGGCTGACGGCGTGCTTCTCCATGAACTCGGACATGTCGATGCGCACCATCGCGCTGTCGTCGTCGAACAGGAAGCCGGCCAGCGCCTTGGTCAGCTCGGTCTTGCCCACGCCCGTGGGGCCGAGGAACAGGAAGCTGCCGAGCGGTCGGTTGGGGTCTTGCAGGCCCGCGCGCGCGCGGCGCACCGCCTTGGACACCGCGACCACCGCATCGCGCTGGCCGATCACGCGCTTGCCGAGCGTGTCCTCCATGTGCAGCAGCTTCTCGCGCTCGCCTTCCATCATCCGGTCGACGGGCACGCCGGTCCAGCGGCTGACCACCGCGGCGATGTCCTCGGCGGTCACTTCCTCGCGCAGCAGCGCATTCTCGCTCGCCCCCTGGGCCTCTGCCAGCTGCCGCTCCAGTTCGGGGATGCGGCCATAGGCCAGCTCGCCCGCCTTCGCGAGATCGCCGACGCGCTGCGCCTGCTCGAGCTCCACGCGCGCGGCGTCGAGCTGCTCCTTGATGCGGCCCTCGGCCTGGATCTTGTCGCGCTCGTTCTGCCAGCGGGTGGTCAGCTCGGACGACTGCTGTTCGAGGTTGGCCAGTTCCTCGCGCAAGGCGTCGAGCCGGTCCTGGCTCGCCCGGTCGGTCTCCTTGGCGAGCGCCATTTCCTCGATCTTGAGCTGGATGATCCGGCGGTCGAGCGTCTCGATCTCCTCGGGCTTGCTCTCCACCTCCATGCGGATGCGGCTGGCGGCCTCGTCCATCAGGTCGATCGCCTTGTCGGGCAGGAAGCGGTCGGCGATGTAGCGGTTGGACAGGGTCGCGGCCGCCACGATCGCGGCGTCGGCGATACGCACGCCGTGGTGCACCTCGTACTTGTCCTTGATGCCGCGCAGGATCGAGATGGTGTCCTCCACCGTCGGCTCGCCCACGAAGACCGGCTGGAAACGCCGCTGCAGCGCCGGGTCCTTCTCGACGTACTTCTGGTACTCGTCGAGCGTGGTCGCGCCGATGCAGTGCAGTTCGCCGCGTGCCAGCGCGGGCTTGAGCAGGTTGGAGGCGTCCATCGCGCCGTCGGTCTTGCCCGCGCCGATCAGCGTATGCATCTCGTCGATGAACAGGATGATCTCGCCCTCGGCGCCCTTGACCTCGTCGAGCACGGCCTTGAGCCGCTCCTCGAATTCACCGCGATACTTGGCACCCGCGATGAGCGAGCCCATGTCGAGCGCCATGAGGCGGCGATGCTTGAGGCTGTCGGGCACGTCGCCGTTGGCGATGCGCAGCGCAAGGCCTTCCGCGATCGCGGTCTTGCCCACGCCCGGCTCGCCGATCAGCGCCGGGTTGTTCTTGGTGCGCCGCGCCAAGATCTGCACGGTACGACGGATCTCCTCGTCGCGCCCGATCACCGGGTCGAGCTTGCCCTCGCGCGCCGCGGCGGTCAGGTCGCGGGCGTACTTCTTCATCGCGTCATAGGCGTTTTCGGCGCCTGCGCTGTCGGCATTGCGGCCGCCCCGCAGCGCCGCGATCGCCGCCTCGAGCGACTGCGGCGTGAGGCCCGCGGCCTTGAGCGCCTGGCCCGCAGCAGTGGTGCCCGTCAGCGTCAGCGCGAGCAGGATGCGCTCGACCGTGACGAAGCTGTCCCCGCTCTTGGTCGCGACCTGTTCGGCCTGGTCGAGCAGGCGCACCGTATCGTTGTCGAGCCCCGGCGAGCTTTGCGCGCCCGAGCCGGAGACGGCCGCGATCTTGCCCAGCGCCGCATCGACCGCGGCGACGGCTGTGGCCGGATTGCCACCCGCACGCTGGATCAGCCCGCTGGCCATGCCTTCGGGGTCCTCGAGCAGGGCCTTGAGCACATGCTCGGGCGTGATGCGCTGATGGTTCAGGCGGATCGCCAGCGTCTGCGCCGCCTGGAGAAAGCCCTTGGCACGATCGGTGAATTTTTCGAGGTTCATAAAGCGGGTCTCACTTTCCTGACCGGCACAAGGTAGTGTGGCCTTTGGGCAACACAAGGATCTGGGTCAAATTTTCGCTGTTCGGTATACGGATGGCTGGCGGGAGCCCGCGGTGACGAAGCGTTTGGGCTTCAAGCGCACGCCCCCTGTCACCCCCCCGCTCGTCCTGAGCCTGTCGAAGGACGCAAGCGCTGCGCTCTCCAGCATGGCCCTTCGACAGGCTCAGGGCGAACGGGGCGGGGCCGGTGTCATCCGGTTGCAACGTCAACCATCCGTCCCTTCAGTTCGCCTTTGACAGCGGCGTTTGCGCGCCTAGACATGAGCGCCACAATCCATCGACAGGACACGCCCCCCAGCATGCAGCGCTTCCTTACCGCCTCGCTCGTGGCCCTCACCTTTGCCGGCGCCGTTGCTGGCGTCGCTCCCACCGCCGCTTTCGCCGCAACGGCCCCCGCCCTCCCCGCGCCGGCGCCGCTTGCGTCGCTGGTGAAGGCGGTCGACATTCCCTACGAGCAGTTCACCCTGCCCAACGGGCTGCGCGTGCTGGTCCACACCGATCGCAAGGCGCCGGTGGTGGCGGTCTCAATCTGGTACGGCGTCGGCTCGAAGAACGAGCCGAAGGGCAAGACCGGGTTCGCGCACTTGTTCGAACACCTGATGTTCAACGGGTCGGAGCACAACAAGGGCGACTATTTCACCCCGCTGCAGAACGCCGGCGCGACCGACTACAACGGCACGACCTGGTTCGACCGTACCAACTATTTCGAGACCGTGCCTTCGGCGGCGCTCGATCGCTTCCTGATGCTCGAGTCCGATCGCATGGGCTACCTGCTCGGCGCGGTCACGCAGGAGACGCTCGATAACCAGCGCAGCGTGGTGCAGAACGAGAAGCGCCAGGGCGACAACGAACCCTATGGCCTCGTGCAGTACGAGCAGCTCGAGAACCTGTACCCCTCGGGCCACCCCTATCACCACAACACCATCGGCTCGATGGGCGACCTCGACAGCGCCAGCCTCGCCGACGTGAAGGGCTGGTTCACCGACCATTATGCGCCCAACAACGCGGTGCTGGTGCTGGCCGGCGACGTCGATCTCGCGACAGCCAAGGCGAAGGTCGCGCGCTGGTTCGGGGCGATCCCCTCGGGCCCCAAGGTGCAGCCGGTCGCGGCGCCCGTACCGACGCTGCCCGCGCCGATCGCCAAAACGATCAAGGACGAAGTCGCGACGACCAGGCTTTACCGCATGTGGGCGATCCCGGGCTACGACAACCCCGAATACCTGCCGCTGCAGATCGGCGCGGTGATCCTGGGCGGGCTCGCCAGCTCGCGGCTCGACGACAACCTCGTGCGCGGCCAGCAGCTGGCGGTGGATGCCAGCGCCAATGCCGAGGTCTATGCCCAGGCCGGGCAGTTCGTGGTCCAGGCCGACGTCAAGCCGGGGCAGGATGCCGCCAAGGTCGGCGCCGCGCTCGATGCCGAGATCGCCCGTCTGGTGACGCAGGGCCCCACGGCCGACGAACTGGCGCGCGCCGCGACCGTCACCGCCAGCGATCAGATCCGCAAGCTGGAATCGGTGGGCGGTTTCGGCGGCAAGGCGCCGACGCTGGCCGAAGGGCTGCTGTACCACGGCGACGCGGGCTACTACCGCAAGGAACTGGCGGCGATGGCCGCGCTCACCCCTGCACAAGTGCGTGACGCGCTGCGCAAGTACCTGACGCGCCCGGTCTTCGCGCTGACTGTCGAGCCCGGCACCCGCACCGCGGGCGGCGAGGCGCGCGCCGGCTTCGCGATCGATCCGAACCAGGCCGGTGGCGGTGCCCACCCCGCCTATTGGCACAAGCCGGGCAGCGCCCCTGCCCCGCTGGCGGCAACCGCTGCCGCCGCCACCGGACCGGACCGCAGCGAACTGCCGCCGATCGGCACGCTCGCCCCGCTCGAATTCCCCAGGATCGAGCGCACCACGCTCGCCAACGGGATCAAGGTGGTCTTCGCCCGCCGCGCCGCGGTGCCGGTGGTCTCGGTCCAGGTCGCCTTCGATGCCGGCATCGCCGCCGACCCGCATGCCGCGCTCGGCACGCAGGCGCTGCTGCTCAAGATGATGGACCAGGGCACCGAGCGCTACGACGCCGCCGCCTTTGCCCGGGCGCGCGAGAACCTCGGCGCGGTGATTGCGAACTCGGCGCTGCCCGACAGCACCGCGTTCCAGCTCGACGCGGTGACACCCAACCTGGCCGGCTCGCTCGACCTGCTGGCCGACTACGTGGTGCACCCGGCGGTGCGCCCGTCCGAGCTGGAGCGCGTGCGCGCCCAGCAGCTGGCGGCGATCGATGCGGAACTGCGCGATCCCAATGCCATGGCCTCGCGCGTGCTTTATCCCGTGCTCTACGGCCCGCAGCACCCCTATGGCACGCCGCCGACCGGCACCGGCGATCCGGCGGTGGTCAAGCGCCTGACCCGCGACGAGCTGGTGGCGTTCCATGATGCCTGGTACCGCCCGTCGAAGGCGACGATCTTCGTGGTCGGCGACACCACGCTGGCCGCGGTCAAGCCGCTGCTCGAAAAGAGCTTCGGCAGCTGGGCCGAACCCGCCGCCCCTGCCCCGGCCAAGAACCTCTCGGCCGCGATCCCTGCACCCCGCCCCCGCATCCTGCTCGTCGATCGCCCGGCCTCGCCGCAGTCGACGATCACCGCCGGGGTGGTGCTGGACACCACCGGCCGCACCGACCTCGTGCCGCTGCGCGCCGCCAACGACGTGCTCGGCGGCAGCTTCCTCTCGCGCCTCAACATGGACGTGCGCGAAAGCAAGGGCTGGTCGTATGGCGTCGGCAGTGCGATCTCCGAGCGCCAGGACCGCATCATCTACCGCCTCGTCGCGCCGGTGCAGACCGACCAGACCGGCCCGGCAATCGCGGCGATGACCGCGGACATGGACCAGTTCCTCAAGACCAAGGGCGTCGCGCCCGACGAACTGGCCTGGGCCACGCAGGGCAGCGCCCGCGAACTCCCAGGCGCGTTCGAGACCTCGTCGGCGGTGCTCGGCGGGCTGGTCAAGATCGTCCAGTTCAACCGCCCGGATGACTACTACACCCGCCTCGCCCTGCGCTACCCGACCCTGACCGCCGCCGACCTCGACGGCGCGGCCCGCAAGGCGATCGACCCGTCCAAGCTCACCTGGGTCATCGTCGGCGACGCCGCCAAGGTGCGCCCGCAGCTCGACAAGCTGGGCCTGCCGGTGGAAGTGGCGACGGTGCCGGGGAAGTAAAACCACTCCGTTTTGACGCCTTCGCGGCCGCAAGTTCCCAGCGGGACTTGCGGCCGCAATGCCATCTGATTACACGATGTTGCGCAACATTGCGTTGCACACGAAGGGGGCGTGTGGGGGGATGACGGGAGCACTGGCACGTGAATGCACGATTCTGCCTGTTCCAGACGACCATCGGCTCGTTTGTGGCAATTACAGGAGATCGTCGATGAAGTGCCTTGCCATCTTTGCTGCAGCCGGCGTGCTTGCAGCAACGCCCGCTATCGCCAGCCCCGAGAAAGCCGAACTCGTGACGCTTCCCGCGCCACCGGCCGGCAAGGCTCAAATGGTATTCTTCCGCAAAGGCGGCATGGTCGGTGCGGCGATCAGCTGTGCGGTAAGCGAGGCAGGCGCAAAGGTGAGCTCCCTACCGCCAGCGCGTTTCTTCGTGGTGGTCACAGAACCGGGCCGACACACGTACACCGTTTCGTCGGAAGCCAAGGACGAACTTTTCGTCGACCTTAAAGCCGGCGAAACCCAGTATGCAAAGTGCAGCGTCGCCATGGGTATCATGGCCGGCCGGCCCAAGCTGGAGGTAGCCACGGCCGCCGAATTCACCAGCAAAATGTGGAAGTCGGTGACCGCGGATCGCATGACCGCAAACGTGTTGACCGATGAACAAATCCAGACGGCGCTGGCAGCGCAAGCGGCAGCCAACGCAGCGGCGGCACCAGCGCCCGCGGCCGCAGCGCCCCTGGAAACTGCCGCAACGCCCGCAGCTCGCTGAGGCCCCGTTCGCCAGTACGAATGCATAACGCCCCCGGTCCGTGAGGATCGGGAGCGATGTTTATTGCGGCAAGTGCTCGGCCTAGAAGGGAATCTCGGGTTAGAGCTTTGCTCACCCCAACCCGGCGCCCAGGGCGTCGAGCGTTTCGTTGACCAGTTGCCGGGCGATGCCACCCATGGTCGGGGCCTCGGGGGCGGCGCGTTCGTAGCCGTTGGGGCCGGCGACCCAGCGTCGGGCGGTGCTGACCGGCGGCTGGCCGTCGGTCACGAACGCGGCGAGGATGCGGCCGTTGGAAATGCGCTTGGCGGTCACCTTGAAACTCACGCCCGACGGCGCGCCGTCGTCGCCGGTCTGCAGCACTTCGATCAGGATATCGGCATAGCCCTGCAGCGCGTCCATCTCGATCGCCTGCTGGTTGGGCGTATTGCCGGCCTTGCGGCCGCTACGGCGCACGATCATCGTGCGGTCGACGACGTTGACGCCCGACTGCGCGAGGCCGGACAGGAAGGTGGACTCGAACTTCCAGTCGGTGCGCTCGGTGAATTCCGACGAGCGCCGCTGCAGATCGTTGCGCTCCACCCCCGCACGCACTTCGGTGTCATTGGTGGTATAGAGTTCGTCGCCGTCGAACCCGGTGCGCTGCTCCGAATGGCCGCGTACGACGCCCGAATACGACGTGCCGGTTTCTTCCGACAGCTCGCGGTTCCAGAACACCACCACGCGCGGGCGCCCGGCGCGCTGGTAAGCGCTGGCGAACCCGCCGCCGTAGACCGGCCCGCGAACAGCACGCGCGGCCGGGGCGCGGCGGGGCGCGGCGGCCCGCACCGCCGCCACGTCTGCGGTGACGATCCCCAGCAGCGCGACACTAGCCAGCGCGGTGCGGGCCAGCGCGGTGAGGACGATGCGACGATGCAGGCACGCCATCAGTTCGGCCCCACTTCGATGAGGAAGCTGTCGACGCTTTCGCGACGGATCGAGCGCTGGGCGTACGTCGCCAGGCTCAGCGGCGGCAGGAACAGCATCTTCCACGCCGAGGTCGGCTCGGCTGGCGCCTGCTGCTGGTCGAGGAACGAGGTGCGGGCCCGCAGCTGCAACGGCTTCTTGGTGCAGTTGACGAGGCGGGCGATCACTTCGGCGGCGCCGGTCTCGGTCCGGCGCTGGAACAGCCCTTCGACGATGACCGACTTTGCCATCTTCTTGTCGATGAACTGCACCGCGTCGAGCGGGATCGGGCGCATCGCCCCCGGTACGTTGGCGACGAGCGCGTCGCCGGTCATCGGCGCGCGCTTGGCCACGCCGATGTGGCACTTGACGGTCAGGTTTTCGGCGTGGGCCGGCACCGACAGGGCAAGCAGCGCCGCTCCCATGGCCAGGGCGATATGACGGGTCGACATCGGCAGCGTCCTCACAGTTGCGCCAAGGAGTCGCGGAAGGCCTTGTCCTTGAGCTGGACGTCCTTGCGCGAAGCGCTGGCCTTGGCGACGCCGGCATCGTCACCCGGTGTTGCGGCCGGCATGTCGATGGCGCTGCGGGCGCGCAGCCAGGCGATCTTGCAGCGATCATTGCCGCCGGTGAAGTAGCCCGCCGGCGTGAGATTGACCGCATCGGCATCCTTGCGGAACTGGGCGGCCGGCTTGAACTTGGCGAGATCCATCTTCTGGGTCTGGATCATGATGCGCGAGGGCAGGCTGTCCCATTGGCGCGTATCGGCCTCGACGTGGGCGGCGCCTGCAAACAGGCCGAGCATGGCCCCGCCGAGCATCCCGCCCAGCATGCCGCCCGAATTGTTCTGCATCATCGCGGCCTGCATCATCGCCTGGCTCGAGGCTTCGAGGGCGGCCTTGGTCTGGGCCTTGCCCTTGAGCACGCCGTCCATCTTGCGCCCGTCGCGCTCGGTCGCCTGATAGACCAGGCTCGAGGCTTCGACCGGCTTGAGCACCGGCTGGAACGTGCCCGAGGCATCGCGCAACTCGAGCTGGTTTTCCACATCCAGCGTGTGCGACTTGAACTCGAGCAGTTCGCCCTTGGCACCGCCCTTGGTCTTGACGGGACCGTAGCCGAGTTCGGCCACCAGCAGCGCGTTGGCATCGGTCGCCGGCGCCACAAGCGCGGCGTTGGTCTTGGTGGCGCGGTCGAACTGCTCGCGCGCGTCACCCGCATCGCCGGCACAGCGCGAGGCCCACCCGGCCAGATAGTTCATCGAGGCGAAGTCCTGCCCGCGATCGCCATCCATGTTGATGGAATCCTGGAACAGGGCGGCAAGGAACGAGGCCCGCGCGTTGTCAAAATCGGCGGCGCGCAGGTACAGCAGGCCGCGATAGTAGTAGCTCATCGCGCGTTCGTACGGCTCGCCCTTGAAGTCCTTGCGCGCTTCGTTCTTGAACAGCGACTTGGCCTGCTCGGCCTGGACGTTCTTCTTGTAGACCGCCTCGATCCGGGTCAGCGCCATGTCGAAGGCGTGTTCGGCGATCGTCCACTCGCCCGCTTCCATCGCGGCCAGCCCGACGCGGTCGAGGTTCAGCACTGCATTGCGCTCCCCGCCGAGGTAGAGCGTCGAGAGCAGTGGCCTCAGCTTTTCCGGCTTGTTGGCAAGGAATGCCTCGACCTGGCCAGGATAAGGGCCTTCGCCATACTTGCGGCGCAGTTCGGCCTGTTGGCGCTGCGCTTCCCTGGCGGCCTTTTCGGCGGCCTTGCGCTCGGCGACGGAATCGACCGGTGCTGCAGCGGCAGGCGCTGTGGTGGCAGTGGTCGTGGTGGCGGTGGTCGCGGCTGCCGTGGTGGCCGATTGCGCATACAGCGGCGCAGCCACGGTCAGCGCGAGCAGGCACAAGCCGGTGCGAAGTGTCGTCTTGGTCATGATTCCCCCTTGCAGCCGCCGGCGGTCAGGCGGCCGTTTCCCCCGTTTGATCGATTACTGGTCGACGATGTCCATGTCGGTCGCGCGCTTGAACTTGTTCGGCTCACCGGTCCACACGATGTCCCCGGTGGTGAGATCGACAAGCTCGAACATGATCTGCGTGAAGCGTTGCTGCGTCCCCGTGCCGACGTTGCGCGTGTCGATCGAGGTGATCTTGCCGACCATGCGATAGTCAGCGCCGCTGCGCATGCGGTTGGGATCGGTGGTCCCCGCGCTGACGAAGCCGTCCTGCTTCATCGCGCGCTCCTGCTCGACCACTTCGGCGGATTCGCGGCTGATGAAGCGCAGCTTGCCGCGGGCAGACCGATTGAGTTGCGAACGCAGCGCGTCGGTCAGCATGTCGCGCTGGAAGCGCTGCATGGTCATGTTACGCAGATCGCTGGCCTGGATGATGACGCGCGGCGGCAAGGGCCGGTCGATCACTTCGGGATAGTTGAGCAGATCGCGCACGATCGCATCGGAGATCGCGGCAATGTCGCGCGACGCGATGCCGACGCCGTCATTGTCCGCCTTGGAGTCAGGATCGAGATCCTGCACGCCCTCGATCCGCTTGGTGCCAGCCATCGCCGGCGTAGCGGCGAGCGCCGCGATAGTTACTGCTGCCAACAGCCCGAATTGCCGGATCGTCATTTGCCCCCCAACGCCCTCGCAACCGCACAAGGTTGCAGTCGAAATCAGTTTATTACTGATCGACTCGAATAGTTTCGAATTGCTTCGGCGTTGTTTCGCCCAGCCAATGCTGGATTTGCAAGAAAATCTGTATTGCTGGCGTCGGATCGACGCACCGCACAGACTATTTGATTGTTATCATTTGAATAAATCTGACAAACAAAAGGCCGCAGAACCAATGTCCTGCGGCCCTTCGCCCCGGTATATCTACGGTGAGGTCAGCCCAGCTTGGCCTTCAGCACCTGGTTGACCAGCTGCGGATTGCCCTTGCCGGCCATCGCCTTCATCGTCTGGCCGACGAAAAAGCCGAACAGGGCTTCCTTGCCGCCGCGATACTGTTCGACCTTGTCGGCATTGGCGGCGAGCACGGCGTCGACCGCCGCCTCGATCGCGCCGGTGTCGGTCGTCTGCTTGAGGCCCTCGCGCTCGACGATGGCGGCGGCGCCGTCGCCGGTTTCGAGCATCTTTTCCAGCACCTGCTTGGCGATCGAGCCGGAGATCGTGCCGTCGCCGATCAGCGCGAGCAGCTCGGCCCCGCCCTCGGCGGTGACCGGGCTGTCATCCAGGCCCTTGCCCAGCTTGTTGAGCGCGCCGAACAGCTCGCTCGTCAGCCAGTTGGCGGCCTGCTTGGCAACGGCGGCCTCGTCCTTGCCCTGCTTGGCCGCGCTGGCGGTGATCAGCGTCTCGAACCAGCGCGCGGTGTCGACGTCGGCGGTCAGCACCGCAGCGTTATAGGCCGAAAGGCCGAGCACGTCGGTATAGCGGGCGCGCTTGGCGTCGGGCAGTTCGGGCAGGCTGGCGCGGCACTCGGCGAGGAAGGCCTCGTCGAGTTCGAGCGGCAGCAGGTCCGGGTCGGGGAAGTAGCGATAGTCGTGCGCGTCTTCCTTGCTGCGCATCGAGCGGGTCGAGCCGGTGTTCGGATCGAACAGGCGCGTTTCCTGGACGATCTTGCCGCCGGCCTCGAGCACGTCGACCTGGCGGCTCGCCTCATGCTCGATCGCCTGCATGACGAAGCGCACCGAGTTGACGTTCTTGGTCTCGGTCCGCGTGCCCAGCGGCTCGCCGGGGCGGCGCACCGAGACGTTGACGTCGGCGCGCATCGAGCCCTGGTCCATGTTGCCGTCGCACGAGCCGACATAGCGCAGGATCTGGCGCAGCTTGGTGAGGTAGGCGCCCGCCTCGGCCGGGGAGGCCATGTCGGGGCGGCTGACGATCTCCATCAGCGCCACGCCCGAGCGGTTGAGGTCGACGTAGGACATCGTCGGGTGCTGGTCGTGCATCAGTTTGCCCGCGTCCTGCTCGACGTGGATGCGCTCCACGCCGATGACCTTGGTGCTGCCGTCGGGGTTCTTGTCGTCGAGCACGATCTCGAGCGAGCCCTCGCCCACCAGCGGGTGGTAGAGCTGGCTGATCTGATAGCCCTGCGGCAAGTCGGCGTAGAAGTAGTTCTTGCGGTCGAACCGCGACCACGCGTTGATCTGCGCCCCGATCGCCATGCCGGTGCGCACGGCCTGGCGGATGCACTCGCGGTTGGGCACGGGCAGCATGCCCGGCATCGCCGCGTCGATCAGGCTGACCTGCGTGTTCGGCTCCGCCCCGAAGGCAGTGGCCGAGCCCGAGAAGAGCTTGGCGTTGGAGGTGACCTGGGCATGGACCTCGAGGCCGATGACCACTTCCCACTCGCCCGTGGCGCCCTGGATACGATAGCTGCTCATCTTACCACCACTTACCCGGCTTGGCCGAAAACTGTGCGCGCTGTTCCAGCGCGAGGCTGGCGTTGAGGACGCCCTGCTCGTCGAGCGGGCGACCGATGACGTGGAGGCCGAGCGGCAGGCCCTCGGCCGAGAGGCCGGCGGGTACCGACATCGCCGGCAGGCCGGCAAGGCTCGCGGGCACCGAGAACACGTCGTTCAGGTACATCTCGACCGGATCGGTGCTCTTCTGCCCCAGCGCGAAGGCGGCCGAGGGGGCGGTGGGCGTGAGGATCACGTCCACCTGCTCGAATGCCTTGGCGAAGTCCTGCGCGATCAGGGCGCGGACCTTCTGGGCCTGGGTATAATAGGCATCGTAGAAACCCGCGGAGAGCACGTAGGTGCCGATCAGGATGCGGCGCTTGACCTCGTCGCCGAAGCCCGCGGCGCGGGTGGCGGCGTACATGTCCTGCAGGTTCGCGCCCTCGGGCAGGTCGCGCAGGCCATAGCGCACGCCGTCATAGCGCGCGAGGTTCGACGAGGCTTCGGCGGGTGCGATGATGTAGTACGTCGGCAGCGCATACTTGGTGTGCGTCAGCGAAATCTCGACGATCTCGGCGCCCGCATCCTTGAGCCAGGCGATACCGTCGTCCCAGCTCTTGGCCACGTCGGCATCGAGGCCCTCGACGCGGTACTCGCGCGGGATGCCGACCTTCTTGCCGCGCATGTCGGCCGAAAGCCCCGCCTCCCAGGCCGGGACCGGCAGGTCGAGGCTGGTCGCGTCCTTGGGATCGAAGCCGGCCATGGCGCCGAGCATGATCGCGCAGTCGCGCACGTCGCGCGCCATCGGGCCGGCCTGGTCAAGCGAGGAGGCGAAGGCGACCACGCCCCAGCGCGAGCAGCGGCCGTACGTGGGCTTGATGCCCGAGATACCGGTGAAGGCGGCGGGCTGGCGGATCGAGCCGCCGGTGTCGGTGCCGGTCGCGGCCGGGGCGATGCGCGCAGCCACCGCCGCCGAGGAACCGCCCGACGAACCGCCGGGGGCGAGCGGCGCGGCATCATCGCCACGGCGCCACGGCGAGATGACGTTGCCGAAGCCGCTGGTCTCGTTCGACGAACCCATCGCGAACTGGTCGAGGTTGAGCTTGCCGAGCATGCCCGCGCCCGCGTGCCACAGCTTCTGCGAGACGGTGCTCTCGTACTGCGGCACGAAGCCTTCGAGGATGCGGCTGGCGGCGGTGGTCTGCACGCCCTTGGTGGCGAACAGGTCCTTCATGCCGATCGGCACGCCGGCCATGGCGCCCAGCGGCTGGCCCGCGGCGCGATCGGCGTCGACCCTGGCGGCGGCGGCAAGCGCGGCCTCGGGCGTGGTGACGATGAAGGCGTTGAGCGCCGGCTGTGCCGCGGCGACGGCGGCGTTGAAGGCGGTCGCCACTTCGGTGGCGGTGAAGGCGCCGTCCCGCACCCCGTCGCGGAGGGCGGCTACGCCAAGTTCGGTAAGGTCAGTCATCTATCCGGACCGGTTTGTCTGCGCGTGGCCCTGGGGCGACGCTGGGAATGGGTGCTTGGGAGAATGGCTTGGCCACATGGCCGCAAGGGTTGTGCGGGGTGCTTCGACAAGCTCAGCACGAACGGTGTTGACGTCGGAAAATTGGGAATATTCCCAATTCCGTTCGCCCTGAGCCTGTCGAAGGGCCCAGAACCGAACGCCCGCAAATCAGCCCCTCTTACTCGATCACCTTGGGCACGCCGAAGAAGCCGTGCTCGGCCACCGGGGCATTGGCGAGGACCGCGTCGCGGATGTCGCCGCCGGTCAGCGGGTCGGCGTTGACCACGTCGTCGCGCAAGCGCAGCGTGTTGGGGATGACGGCGGTCATCGGCGTCACGCCGCTGACATCCACTTCGCCCAGTTGCTCCACCCAGGCGAGGATGCCGTTCAATTCGGGCACCATGGCCTCGAGCTGCGCATCGCTCACCTTGATGCGCGCGAGACTGGCGATCTTCGCCACGTCGGCGGTATTCACGGACATGCCGTCCCTTTCCTGCGATGGGTCATGAATGAGAAAAGACACCGCGCGCTACCATCGCGCGCGGTGTCCTTCAAGCCGCTGGCCGGCCATGGGGCAACCCATGGCGCGGGATCGGATCAGTTGGCCGGAACCGGCGCCGGTGCCGGAGCGCCCGGCATCGCGCCACCGGGCATCGCCCCACCCGGCACGCCGCCCGTGGCGCCACGCGCCTGCATTTCCTGCTGCAGCGCCTGCATCGCGGCCTGCTGCTTCTGCAGTTCGGCGGCGCTGCGGAAATCGAGCAGCTCGACGTCGAATACGAGGTCGCTGTTGGCGGGGATCGCGATCTCGCCGTTGCGGCCCGGCATCGCTTGGGCACCATAGGCAAGCGCGGCCGGGATCTCGAGGCGGTACTTGCCGCCGACCTTCATCTTCTGCAGGCCTTGCGAGAAGCCGGGGATCACGCCCTGGAGCGGCATGACCGCGTTCTCGCCGCGGTCGAATTCCTTGCCCGTGCTGGCGATGCGGCCGACGTAGTTGATCAGCGCGACGTCTGCGGTGGTGGGCGACTTGCCGGTGCCGTCCTTGAGCGTCACCACGCGCACGTCGCTGTAGTGCACCGGACGCGCGATCCAGGCGACGCCGATGCCGAGCAGCACGGCGACGATCACGCCAAGCCAGACCTTGGCGAGCGAGCCCTTGGCGACGGGCTGCAACGGAACGCGGGTGATTTCCGACATTGGTATCCCTCTGGGTTTGTCCCTGGTGGAGCGGCCCGGTTGAAGGGCCGGCCCGGCGGGCGCCCTGCCCGCGCGATGCGCGCCTCGCGGCATCAGACCGCGCGCGCACCAACGAAAAAGGCGCCGTGATTCACGGCGCCCTCTTGGCCCAGCAAAGGGCCTATCGCAAGTGCTCAATGTGGCAGGGTGTACCCTGCCACATGACAGCTTACCCGATCGCTTACTTGGCGCCGTCGCGCTCCTGGCGCTTGCGCTCCAGCTTGCGGGCGCGGCGCACGGCAGCGGCCTTTTCGCGGGCGCGCTTTTCCGACGGCTTTTCGAAGTGACGACGCAGCTTCATTTCGCGATAGACGCCTTCGCGCTGCAGCTTCTTCTTCAGGGCGCGAAGAGCTTGGTCAACATTGTTGTCGCGAACGAGAATCTGCATAAACCGACACACCTCAAGTGCTTCAGGCGAGAGCCCGCATGCCGCGCGGGGGTCACCGGATACCAGGAACAAAAAACGGGCCGAATCCGAACAGGACCGGCTCGAACCGGCGGGCCATTAGCGATTCTGCCAGCCAATGGCAAGCAAACTCGTGCAATTTGCGGGCAAAGGCCCTATGGGCCGGCCCATGACTTCCTATAAAAGCTCCGGGGCCGGTGAAGCCGTGCGCCAATTCACGGTTCGCCCCGACGACGACGATGTGCGGCTCGACCGCTGGTTCAAGCGCCACCTGCCCGACGTGGGCTTCGCCACCGTATCGCGCTGGGCGCGTACCGGCCAGATTCGCGTGGACGGCAAGCGCGCCGATGTCGACACCCGGCTCGTCGCCGGCCAGACCCTGCGCGTCCCTCCGCCGGGCGCCGCCCGCCCGCTGGCCGGCAGCGGCAAGGGCGCGCGCGTGCGCAAGCCCCTGACCGACGAGCAGATCCAGCTGGCCGAGAGCATCGTGCTCGAGCAGGATCGCGCCGCGATCGTCATCAACAAGCCGCCGGGCCTCGCCACGCAGGGCGGCAGCGGCACGCATGAACACGTCGACGGGCTGCTCGATGCCTATGTCGGCGACAACGAGCCGCGCCCGCGCCTCGTCCACCGCCTCGACAAGGACACCTCGGGCGTCCTGCTGGTCGCGCGCACGCCGGGCAGCGCGGCGTTCTTCTCCAAGCGATTCTCCGGCCGCACCGCGCGCAAGATCTACTGGGCGCTGGTCATGGGCGTGCCCGACATCCACGACGGCATGATCGAACTGCCGCTCGCCAAGCAGCCCGGCACTGGCGGCGAGAAGATGATGGTCGACGAGAGCGAGCACGGCATGCCCTCGCGCACCCGCTATCGCGTGATCGACCGCGCCGGCAACCGCGCCGCCTGGGTCGAGCTGCAGCCCTTCACCGGCCGCACGCACCAGCTGCGCGTGCACATGGCCGCGATCGGCCACCCGATCGTGGGCGACGGCAAGTACGGCGGCCAGGCCGCGTTCCTGTCGGGCAGCATCAGCCGCAAGCTGCACCTCCACGCGCGGCGCCTGCGCATCGAGCATCCCGAGGGCGACCTGCTCGACGTGACCGCGCCGCTGCCCGAGCACTTCGCCAAGAGCCTCGAGCAGATGGGCTTCACCGAGAGCGAGGGCGACCTGCCGCTCGAGGCGCCGGTCTTCGCCGAGCCCAAGGAGATCGAGAAGCGCGCAGCCAAGGCGCATGCCAAGCAGTATCGCAAGGAACGCCGCGGCGAGCGCCGCAAGCGGGCCGACGAAGGCAGCAACGTGGCGCGCAAGCCCAGCGGCCAGCGCGCGGGCAAGCCCGGCGGCAAGCCTGCCGGAAAGCCCACTGGAAAGCCGGGGACCGCACGCACCGCGAAGCCTGCCGCGGGTAAGCCCGCTGCGCGTCGTCCTGCCGCCGGCCCTGCCGCCCGTCCTGCCGCTAAGCCCTCCGGCCCGCGCAAGCCTGCCGGCAAATGAGCCTGCGTCTCGCCATCTTCGATTGCGACGGCACGCTGGTCGACAGCCAGGCCGACATCGGCGCGGCAATGGACGGGGCGTTCCATGCGCTCGGCCTCGTCCCGCCGCCGCGCGCCGAGACGCGCCGTATCGTCGGCCTTTCGCTGGTCGAGGCGATGCGCCGCCTGCATGCCGACGGCGACGAGGAAACGCATCGCGCGCTTGCCGAGGCCTACAAGGACGCGTTCCGCGCGCGCCGCGAGGCGGGAATGGTCGGCGAGCCGCTCTATGACGGCATCGCCGCGCTGGTCGAGGATCTTGCCGCGCAAGGCTGGCTGCTCGGCGTCGCGACCGGCAAGAGCGATCGCGGCTTGGCGCTGTGCCTGGCTGCCCACGGGCTGTCGCGCCACTTCGTCACGCTGCAGACGGCCGACCGCCACCCGTCCAAGCCGCATCCCAGCATGGTCGAGGCCTGTCTCGATGCGACCGGCGCCGAACCCGCGCTGACCGTGGTGATCGGCGACACCGCCTTCGACATGGCCATGGCGCGCAACGCCGGGGTCCGGGCGATCGGCGTCGACTGGGGTTATCACGAACGCGCCGAGCTCCTCGCCGCCGGTGCCCATGCCGTGGCAGGCACCGTCGACGAGCTGGCCGAGCTACTGCGGGCGGTGGGCTGAACCATGGCGCGTGATCCTGCCTTCGGGCGATTCGCCCTGCTCCAGGCGGTGCGCCTGTCGGGCACGCTGATCGTGCTGATCGGCACGATGGCCGCCTCGGGCAACATACCCTGGCTGCGTTCCGTGCCGCCCTGGGGCGCGCTGGTGCTCGCCGGCGTGGGCCTTACTCTGTTCTTTGGTGCGCCGCGCTGGATCGTGCGGCGCTGGAAGCGGGACCAATGAAGCGATTCTACAAGGACGTGACCCTCCTGTCCGAGGAGGGCGGCCACCGCGTCGCGCTCGACGGGCGCGGCATCCGCACCCAGGGCGGCCGTACGCAGATCGTACCGGCGCGCAGCCTTGCCGAGGCGATGGCGACCGAATGGGCCGACCAGGGCGAGACGATCGACCCGGCACGCTTCACCTTTCGCGACATGGCCGACTATGCGATCGACGTCGTCGCCCCCGATCCGGCGGCCGCGATCGCCGAGATCCTGCCTTACGGCGAGACCGACACGCTGTGCTATCGCGCCGAGCCGGACGAACCGCTGGCAGCCCGCCAGCGCCTGCTGTGGGAGCCGCTCGTGACCATGGCCGAGGCGCGCTATGGCGTTGCCTTCACCCGCGTTTCAGGGATCATCCACCGTCCGCAAGCGCCCGAGACGCTGGCGCGCTTGCGCCGGGAACTGGAGCAGCTGTCTCCCTTCGCGCTGGCCGCGCTGCGCAACACGACGGCACTTTCGGCCTCGCTGATCGTCGGCCTCGCCGCGCTCGATCGCGACGCGGACCTCGATGGGCTGTGGGACGCCGCCAACGCCGAGGAGGACTGGCAGGTCGAACTCTGGGGCAAGGACGAGGAAGCCCAAGCCCGCCGCGCCCTGCGCGCCCAGGCCTTCGCGGCGGCAGCACGGTTCGCGCATCTGGCGTGAGCGGGGGGGGTGGCGTGCGCGTCACCCAACCTCCGCTCGTCCTGAGCCTGTCGAAGGACGCAAGCGTTACCCTCTCCGGCAGGGGCCCTTCGACAGGCTCAGGGCGAACGGGGGGCGGGCGGCCCAGCTCCCGCAGCCCCCATCCCCGCCTCCGTTCGTCCTGAGCTTGTCGAAGGACGCAAGCGCCGCCCTCTCCGGCAGGGGTCCTTCGACAGGCTCAGGGCGAACGGGGGGCGGACGGCCCAGCTCCCGCAGCCCCCTCCCCACCTCCGTTCGTCCTGAGCTTGTCGAAGGACCCAAGCGTTGCCCTATCCGGCAGGCGCCCTTCGACAGGCTCAGGGCGAACGGGGAGTGGAGAAAACTAACGCCACCCCGATCACCGTGATCGAACCGCTCACCTTGCGACTCCGCGCGCACGGGCCTATCTTGCGCGCATGGCTATTCGTGAAATTCTCGAGATTCCCGACCCGCGTCTCAAGCAGGTGTCGGCCCCGGTCGAAGCATTCGATGCAGACCTTCGCACCCTCGTGTCTGACATGTTCGACACGATGTACGATGCGCCCGGCATCGGCCTCGCCGCGATCCAGGTCGGCGTGCCGCTGCGCGTGCTGGTGATCGACCTCCAGCCCGAGGACGAGGACGCCGCGCCCGAAGAATGCCACGACCACGGTTGCGGCCACAGCCACCGCCCGCATCGCCGCGAGCCGCGCGTGTTCATCAATCCCGAGATCCTCGATCCCTCGGAAGACCAGACGATCTACAGCGAAGGCTGCCTCTCGGTCCCCGAGATCTACGCCGACGTGAAGCGCCCCTCGCGCATCCGCGCGCGCTGGCAGGACATCGACGGCACCCAGCACGACGAAGTGATCGAGGGGCTACTCGCCACCTGCCTGCAGCACGAGATGGACCACCTCGAAGGCATCCTGTTCATCGATCACCTCTCGCGCCTCAAGCGCCAGATGGCGCTGAAGAAGCTGGACAAGCTGCGCAAGGTGGCGTGAGCCTACCGCTTCCATAGCTGCGGATAAAGGCGGCCCGGCACATTGCGTTGCCGGGCCGCTTCGTTTACGTTCCCCGTCTGTTCCAGACCGGAGACGTATGTGACCGCCCTTGCCCTTGTTTTCGTGATCGTTGCGCTGGTGATCGGCGCGGGGCTGGGCTGGTTCTTCGGCACGCGCCCCCTGGCGGAGGCGCAGGGCCGGGTGGCGCAGCGCGAGGGCGAAGCCCGCGCAGCCGAGGACCGGGTCAAGGCCATGGCGGTGGACCTCGCGACGATGGCCGAGCGCGCGCGGCAGGTGGATCTCATGGCTGCCGAGCGTGACGGCCTGCGGGCCGATCGGGACAGCTTGGCCGCAGGGCTTGCCGCCGCGATGGAGCGGGCAAGCGAGGCCGATGGCTTGCGCGACGCCCTGCACGAGGCGCGCACCACGCGCGAGGCACTGGGTGCCGAGGCCGCGCGCTTCCGTGCCGATGCCGCCAATCTTGCCGAGCAGAACCGCTTGCTGATCGAGGCGCAGGACGCCCTGGCGGCCGAGCGCAATGCCTTGCGCGCCGACCGCGACAGCCTGGCTGCCCGCCTCGCCACGGCGACCGAACGCGCGACCGAGGCCGACGCCTTACGCCAGGCGCTGCACGAGGCACGTGCCGGACGCGAGACACTCCGCGCCGAAGTGGCGCGGCTCGAGGCCGACGCCACCAACTTCGCCGAGCAGAAGCGCCTGCTGATCGAGGCGCAGGAGGTGCTGCGCCGCGAGTTCGAGAACGCGGGCAACAAGGTGCTCGAAAAGGCGCAGGAGGCGTTCATGGCGCGGGCGCAGGAGCGCTTCAGCCAGAGCGAGGAAAAGGCCGCGCAATCGCTGCGCGCGCTGCTGGCGCCCGTCGACCAGCGCCTGCGCAGCTACGAGGAGCAGGTCGGCAAGCTCGAAAAGGATCGCGTCGATGCCTTCGGCAACCTGACCGGCCTGATCCAGGCGATGCGCGACGGGCAGGAGCAGGTCCGCGCCGAGGCCGCGCGGCTGGGCAACTCGCTGCGCAATGCCCCCAAGGCGCGCGGTCGTTGGGGCGAGCAGCAGTTGCGCAACGTGCTGGAGCAGTGCGGCCTTGCCGAACACACCGATTTCGTGACCGAGCATTCGATCGACACCGAGGAAGGGCGCCTGCGCCCCGACGCAATCGTCAAGATCCCGGGCAACAAGCTGCTGGTGATCGACGCCAAGGTCTCGCTCAATGCCTACCAGGATGCGTTCGAGGCACAGGACGAGGCGGCCCGCGCCGTGGCCCTGACCGCGCACGTCCAGTCGATGCGCAACCACATCCAGACGCTGGGCGCAAAGTCCTACCAGAGCCAGTTCGAGGATGCGCCCGACTACGTGCTGATGTTCGTGCCCGGCGAGCACTTCATCGCCGCCGCGCTGGAGCGCGACCCCTCGCTGTGGGACTTCGCGTTCGAGCGCCGCGTGCTGCTCGCCTCGCCCACCAACCTCGTCGCCATCGCGCGGACCGTCGCGCAAGTCTGGCGACAGGATGGCCTGGCGCGCGAAGCCCGCGAGATCGGGCGCATGGGCGGCGAACTCTACGATCGCCTTGCCGTCGCCGCCGATCACCTCAAGCGCGTCGGCTCGGGGCTGGAAAGCGCGGTGGGCAACTACAACAAGTTCGTCGGCAGCTTCGAGCGCAACGTGCTGTCCGCCGGACGCCGCCTGCGCGACAAGCACATCGAGATCGGCAAGCGCGAGGTCGAGGAAGTTCCCTTGGTCGAGACCGCACCGCGCTATGGCGCAGCGGATCAGACGCCGGAACCGGTTGCCGCGATTGCCGTTGCGGGTGAAAGGGCAGGTGAGCGGGCGGTGGAATGAGCGAGCGGACAACCTTGTGGGCATTCCGGGCGGGTGCCGCCGTCCTGGCGGCGATGCTGGTGCCCGCATTGTCCGGGTGCAGCGGCGACAAGTCGCCTGACGATACGCCATCGGCCACCCCATCCGCTTCGCCCACGCCGGCGCCGAGCCCGTCCGCTCCGCCCGAGGAGGTCGAGCCTTCGGCGGCCGCCATCCCGACATTGGCGACGCCGGTCGCTCCGCCGGCCAAGCCCGACCTCGTCGCCGCCGACACCGCCTCCGCCCTGCCCGCCATGGCACTGCCACCGCGCGACGACTGCAGCGCGCTGCCCGGCTGGACGGCTTTCCGCGCCAAGCTGGGCGCGGCGATCAAGGCGCGCGACGCCGCCGGTCTTGCGGCGCTGTCCTCCCCCGACGTGACGCTGGACTACGGCGGCGGCCATGGTCCCGCCGAATTGCAGAAGCGACTTGCCGCGCCTGCCGGCGCCGCCGTCTGGAGCGATCTTGCGCGTATCCTGCCGCTCGGCTGTGCGGTGGAGGGCGACCTCGTGGTCCTGCCCTGGTTCTTCTGGAACGTGCCCGAAGAGGTCGATCCGGGCATGACGATGCTCGTTACCGGTGCAGGGGTGCCATTGCGGGCCGGGCCGTCCGCCCGCGCGGCAGAGCTCGACAAGCTCGACTGGGCGCTGGTCAGCCTGGCGCCGCGGCCGGGCTTCGATCCCGCCGCGCGCTATACCGCCGTCGTCACCGGCAAGCCGCAGCGCAAGGGCTGGATCGAGACCACAAGCCTGCGCAGCCTGCTGGCCCGCCGCGTGATCGTCGAGTGCAAGGGCGGCAACTGGGCGATCAGCGCCCTCGTCGCCGGGGACTGACGGCAGCCTGACACTAGCGGGGGCGTGCAGCCCCCTCCGGCGTCGTCATGCCGCGTGCGGCACCGGCGTCAGGTGATCGTCGCAATTGCGCGGCGGATCGAGATCCAGCGCATAGCACAGCGTCGGCACGACATCGTCGCGTGCAGGGCTCAGCCCTGGACGAATTTCGCCGGTCGGGCGGAAACCCAGCTTCTGCAGCACGCGGCGCGAGGCGAGGTTGTCGATGAAGTGGCGCGCCTCGATGCGGCGATGGCCGAGCGTTGCGGCAAGGCCCAGCAGCGCCTGCGTCGCCTCGGTGGCGTAGCCCTTGCCCCAGTGCCGGCGCGCGATCCAGTAGCCGAGCAGCGGCGGCTGGACGCTGGCAACATCACCATCGGCATGATCGTCGCCCAGCAGGCCGACGCAGCCGATCAGCTCCGCGCCATCGGCACCGGGCCGGGTCACGAAGAAGTGCGGATGCTGCCCGTCCTGGACGCGCGCGGCAAAGGCGCGGGCGTCGTCGGCGCGATAGGGCCAGGGCGCCTGCGACAGGCCGCGCACGACCGCCTCGTCATCGATCAGGGTGAAAAGTTCGGTCCAGTCTTCCGGCCAACCCGGCCGCAGGAACAGGCGCTCGCTGCGAATGAACATCAGTGTCTCCAGTCGTCCGCTCCCCGTGACCTGGTGCGCTTATGCACCCGGCCGTGACAGGGATATTGCGTTGTGCGCCAAATGCTTCGGAAACCGAGGCAAATGGAGCGACGTATCCGGCGATTTCACCGCCATGCCAGAGGCTTGCCGCATGAAAACGCCAGGTGTGAGGGAGACAAGAAAAAAGGGAGACGGGTTGGCCCCTCTCCCTCGTTCTGCCGGTGCGAAACCGGCGGGGCCATCCCGGAGGATGGCCCATGCACGAACCATCCGATTATTCGGCGGCTTCGGCCATAATGTCGACCGACACGTACTTGCGACCGAGCTTGCCGGCGTGGAAACGCACGCGGCCTTCGGTGAGCGCAAACAGGGTGTGGTCCTTGCCGAGGCCGACATTGGCGCCCGGATAGACGCGGGTGCCGCGCTGACGGATGATGATGTTGCCGCCGACCACGTCCTGGCCGCCGAACTTCTTCACGCCGAGGCGCTTGGACTGCGAGTCGCGACCGTTACGCGACGAGCCGCCTGCTTTCTTATGTGCCATCTCTGCTTACTCCGACCAGGCGCTCAGGCGACCGACACGATGCGCAGCAGGGTCATCTGCTGGCGGTGGCCGTTCTTGCGGCGATAGTTGTGGCGGCGGCGCTTCTTGAACACCACGACCTTTTCCGACTTCGCCTGGGCGATGATTTCGGCAGAGACGGTCACGGCCGCGACGTCGGCCAGTTCGCCATCCTTGCCAGCCAGCAGGACGTCACCGAGGGTGATGGTTTCACCGGCTTCACCAGCCAGCTTTTCCACCGCGATCTTGTCTCCGGCGGCGACGCGATACTGCTTGCCGCCCGTGCGCACAATTGCGAACATGGTTCTGCTATCCGTTTCAAATGCCTGACCCACCAAGCACCCCGATCGGCCAATTCCGAATCGCGGACAGCGGGCAAAAGTGCCGGAACCCCGCAGAAGCGAAGCCCCGGAAAGAGGGGCGCGGATAGTCCATGAGGGCGTGCATGTCAACGCCGTGACACACAATCCCCAGCGGATTTCCGCCGGGCCGGCGCCCTCACCCACTGGTCACGCGCCATGGCCATGCTATGGCACGCGCATGGCCCGTCCGTCGAACCGTTTCGCCCGCCTCCTCAGGCTTTTGCCGCTGCTGTCGCTGGTCCCGCTGGCCGCATGCGCCTCGGAGCGCGACCGCTTCCCGTCGCTGGAGCTTCGGCCGGCAGAGCGCGCGTTCGGACAGGCGCAGGCCGCTCCCGCAGCCGAATCGACTCCCGCGGTGCCGGTGCCGCCGCCCGGCGCTCCCCTGCCCGAACGCCTCGCTGCACTGCAGGCGCGCGCCACGCAGACGTCGGAGAGTTTTGCCGCCCTGCTGCCCGAGGCGCAGCGTGCAGCCGCTGCAGCGCGCGGCGCGGCGCGGGATAGCGATGTGTGGGTCCGCGGGCAGCTGGCGCTCGCGCGCCTGGCCTCGGCGCGCAGCGATACCGCGATCGTGCTGGCCGACCTCGACCAGTTGGCGGTGGAGGCGGAGATCGCCGCCGTCGACCAGCCGACGATCGATGCGCAGACGATCGCCGGTGCGCGCGATTCGGTCGTGGCGCGCATTGCCGAGGAAGATGCCGCCCTCGCCCGGCTGCAGGGCTGAACCGCGAAAGCGGCGCCGCGCTTCGCGGGCCGCAGACATGACGACGCCGCCGCCACCCGCCGCGTTCCCTTGGGGATACGAGGCGGGCGACGACGGCGCCGGAGTACCGATCAGGCGGCGTGGGGGACGGCGCGCAGGATCGGCTCGGGGCCGGAGACCGTGACTCCGTGCCCTTGCTGGCGACGGCGGTTGAGCCATTCGCGCAAGCTTTCCGCAGTGGTGTGATCGATCGCCTTTACCCGGTCGAGGTCGAGGTGAACGTGGCGATCGGCCGGCAGGTCCTCGAGCACAGCGTTGAGCCGCGTCAGGCCGACGAACGTGGCCGCGCCGTTGAGCTCCACCTTGGTGGCGTGCTCCTGTTCGTGACGATGCACGCCGAGGCGCAGGTGCTTCACGTGCGGCAGCAGTTCGATCAGCGACAGGCCCATGCCGACGAGAACGCCGGTGAGCAGGTCGGTGGTCACCACCAGGGCGAAGGTAGCCGCCCAGATCGCGGCAGGAAGCGGCCCGTAGTTGGTGAACAGGTGCTTTACGTGCTTGAGGCTGACGAGCTTCCAGCCGGTGACGACGAGAACGCCGCCGAGCGCCGCCATCGGCACTTCGCGCAGCAGCCAGGGCAGCAACGCGACGAAGCCGAGGATCCACACGCCATGCATCACCGCCGACCAGCGCGAGGTGGCGCCGGCCTGGACGTTGGCCGAGGAGCGCACGATCACGCCGGTCATCGGCAGGGCGCCGACCATGCCGCACAGGAGGTTGCCCACGCCCTGCGCACGCAGTTCCTTGTTGTAGTCGGTGCGCACGCCGTTGTGCATGCGATCGACCGCAGCGGCCGAGAGCAGCGTTTCGGCGCTGGCGATGAAGGCAATGGCGACGGCCGAGACCAGCAGCGCGGGCTTGGCCAGCAGCGGGTCGAGGAACGCGCCGCCGGGCATGGCGAAGGCAGCCGCCAGCGAATCGGGCACGGTGATGCGCGCGACCGGCAGGGCAAAGGCCGAGGCGAGCAGAGTCGCCGCGACGACGCCGATCAGCGCGCCCGGCACGAGGCCGAGCGAGCGGGGCTTGAGCTTGTCCCAGGCGATCATGCTGCCGATGGTGACGAGGCCGAGCAGCAGCGCCATCTCGCTGGCGCGCCAGTCGAACGGCGAGAGGCCGAGCACGCGTGCGGGCATCATCGACAGGTTGGCAAGGCCATTGGACTGCGGCTTGGCGTCGAACAGGATATGGAACTGCCCGACCACGATGAGCGCACCGATGCCGGCCAGCATGCCGTGGACCACGGCGGGCGAGATCGCGCGGAATACACCGCCAAGGCGCATGGCGCCGGCGACCAGCTGAATCAGCCCGGCGATGAGCAGGACCGGGCCGAGCGCGGCAAGGCCGTTGTCACGCACGAATTCGAAGACGATGACCGCAAGGCCCGCGGCGGGGCCGCTGACCTGCAGCGGCGAACCGGCGAGCAGGCCGACGACGATGCCGCCGATGATGCCGGTCACCAGCCCCTTTTCGGGCGGAACACCCGAGGCAATGGCGATGCCCATGCACAGCGGCATGGCCACCAGGAACACCACGATCGACGCGGTGAAATCGCGAACGAGGCCACCCCGGGGGGCAGCCTCGCGCGAAGCAGCAGGTGCTGCCTGGCTCATTCGGCCGCCTCCGCAAGGTCCGGCTCGCGGGCGAAGCGGACTTGTGCGGCCAGCGCGACCGGCATCGGCGCATCTTCGCGCAGCGGCACGAACTGCCCGGTGTCACCATCGAGGCCGAGCACCTGGCCGGCCTTGATGTCGACGAACCAGCCGTGGAGCGACATTTCGCCGCGCGCGATCGCCGAGGCGACCGAGGGGTGCGTGCGCAAGTGGTCGAGCTGGGCGATGATGTTCTGCAGCGAGACCGCGCGCACGCGCTCGCCACCTTCGAGGTGCGGCGAGCAGCTCGAGACGACGTGCTCGGCCGCGGCGCCGTGGCGCAGCCAGGCAACGACGTTGGGCATGCCCTCGGGCGCGTCGGGGGCGGCCAGCGCCTTCATCGCGCCGCAGTCGGAGTGACCGCAGACGATGATGTCGCGCACGCCAAGCGCCACGACGGCATATTCGACGGTGGAGGACACGCCGCCGTTCATGGTCGAATAGGCGGGGACCATGTTGCCGGCATTGCGGCAGACGAACAGGTCGCCCGGTTCGGCTTGCATGATCTGTTCGGGCACGATGCGCGAATCGGCGCACGAGATCATCAGCGCCTTGGGCGCCTGACCGTGGGTGGAGAGCTGGTGATACAGCTCGCTGCTCTGCGGGAAGACCTTCTTCTCGAAACTGAAGACCCGGCCGAGGAGTTCGTTCATGGGGATCACCTCTGTGTGTCTGCGTGCGCCGGACAAAATGCGGCGACCGTTGCATCCAGAGGTACCCATGCGTCTTTGCCCGGGATCGACGCGAATGTAAGAAACTATGTCCGTTGGGCGGCGACGGCCGGCACACCTGCGGGCAGGCGGATGGTGGCGATCAGCCCGGTCTGCCCGCCCGAGCGGTTGGCCAGCACGAGCGTGCCGCCCTCGGCGCGGATCGCGCGCTTCACGATGGCGAGGCCGAGCCCCATGCCGGGGGTATCGCGCCCGCGCGCGGCGTCGAGCCGGACGAACGGCTGCAACGCGTCCTCCAGCCTGTCGGCGGGAATGCCCGGCCCGTGATCCGAAACCACGACTTCGGCCCATGCGCCATTACGCCGGACCGCCACCTCGACGCTGCCGCCGTAGTGGATCGCGTTCTCGACAAGGTTGCCGATCGCGCGGCGCAGCGTGACGGGGCGCGCCTCGATCACCAGGCTGTCGTCGCCGGTGTAGATGGCCTCGTACCCCTGGTCGTAAGCGTTGTCGACGAGCGTCATCGCCATGGCCGCGAGGTCCATCCGCTCGGCCGGGATCTGCCGCCCCTCCCCCTCGACATAGGCCTGGAGCGAGGCGAGCATGTGCATCATCTCGTCGATGTCATGCACCATGTCGGACTGGCTTTCGCGGTCGAGCCCGGCATTGTCGAGCCGCAGGCGCAACCGCGCGAGCGGCGTGCGCAAGTCGTGGCCGATCGCCAGCATCGACTGCGTGCGGTCGATCATCTGGCGATAGATGCGGCTCTGCATCCGGTTGAACGCGCGAATCAGGCGGCGCACTTCGTCCGGGCCGCGCTCGGCCAGCGGCTCGGGAGGGCCGGCGCCGACGCGGCTGGTGGCGGCGACCAGCGCCTTGAGCGGCCGGATCGTCGCGCGAAACAGCACCCAGGCGAGGATCACCAGCAGCGGCGTCGGCACCAGCAGCACGGCAAGGCGCCCGGCGTTGAGCGTCCAGGCCTGGCTGGCGCTGGTGCGGAAGACCAGGCCCGAGCCGTCGCGCAGCAACATCGCTCCGCTGACCGTGCCGGGCGCGGCGAGCGAGCGCAGGCTGAAGCGCGGGTCGCCGCTCGCCAGTTCGGGGGCGGCGTCGAGCACTTGTGCGCGCAACCGGTCGAGCGGCAGCGCATCGTCGGAATGGGCCATGTGCGCACGCCATTGCAACGCGAAGCGCGGCGAGGATAGTTGCTCGGCGAGTGCCGGGCGCTGGTCCGGGCTTTCCGCCTCGAGTGCGCGGCTGGCGATGACGAGGTTTTCGGCGATGCGCGCGGCATCGTCGCTGCGCAGCGCGAAGTTGCTGGCGCGGTCGAACAGCACCGCGTTGGAGCCGAAGTCGATCGCCGCCATGAGCACGAGGATCGCCAGCAGCCGCTCCGGCAAGCCGAAGCGGCGCAAGGCGCGGCGCCAGAATATGCGGCGCAGCAACGGAGGCCGGCCGCCATTCTGGCGCGCAGCAGTCAAGCGCGCGAGACCTGCGCCTTGAACATGTAGCCGACGCCGCGCACGGTGGCGATCGGCGCCTCGCCGCCAGCGGCCGCCAGCTTGCGCCGCAGACGGCTGACCAGCACGTCGATGCTGCGATCGGAACTGTCGCCCAGCCGGGTGCGCGACAACTCGATCAGGCGCTCGCGGCCCAGCACGCGCTGCGGCTGTGCGACGAAGGTGGCGAGGAGGTCGAACTCCGCGCCGGTCAGGTCGACCATCGCGCCACCGGGGGCATGCAACTCGCGCCGGGCGAGCGACAGCACCCAGCCGTCGAAGTGGATCTCGCTGCTGCGCTCCGCCGGGTCGCTGCCCGCCGGGGCATCGCCATTCTGCCCACCACGCCGCAGCACGGCGCCGACGCGGGCGACCAGCTCGCGCGTGCCGAACGGCTTGGCGAGATAGTCGTCGGCGCCGAGTTCCAGGCCGAGCACGCGATCTTCCTCGCTTCCGCGCGCGGAAATGAAGATGATCGGCACGTCGGACAGGCGGCGCAGCTTGCGGAACAGCTCGATCCCGTTGGTGCCGGGCAGCATGATGTCCAGCACCACCAGATCGGCCGGCGCGCTGTCGAGCAGCACCCACATCTCTGCCCCGGTGGCCGCGGGGCGCACTTCGTAGCCGTGCTCGCGCAGGGCGCGGGCGGTCAGCGTGCGCAGCGGGCCATCATCCTCGACGAGGACGATGGACGGGGCAAGGCGTGGGGCCAGCATTCCGCTGTTACGCGGTTGGGCCGATCTGGTTCCGGTTTCTTCGGTCATGATGCTCAGCGTGCATCCTCGCGCAGCGGAGCGTTCGCGGCAAGGGCCGACTGATCCGCAACCGCTTCACGGCGGAAGCAACCGCGGTTCTTGCTGGGATCGGGATGGCACGCGAAGGCGGCGACGCGCGTCTCTTCGGCCGGACGGGCGGCGGCCAGCGCATCGGCATCGGTCGCGGGGCGGCACAGCGAAGGACGGCCGGGCGCGCCGTGGCAGATCGGGGACTTGGCGGCGTGCGCGGTGTCGACGGACAGAGCCGTGCCGGCAGGATGGGCAAAGGCGGCGGCGGCAAGCAGGGTAGCAAGGATCATGGGGGACACTCCTCTATCGGTGCGTGATGTCCTTGCCTAACATCCAGCGCTTTTCGCGCTTGCCGCCCCTTCGTGAGGAAGTGTTGCTGCGCAAGAAAAGGTTTCGCCAAGGTTTCCCGATTTTCGGCCTTGGCGTTGAAAATACCCGACAAACCCTGATTCTCGACTCCATCCGAGCCTGACCCGGGCGGCCCTCGCAGATTACGTATCGTTGCCCTTCGATGTCCCGATCGGGCCAAGCAGGCGCCCAGGTGCGCGGGCAAAGCCATGCATGCCCAGCCACCATTGCATTGCGATCACCCCGCCCTTGGCAGGTTGCAGCAGGCCCAGCACCATGGTCACGGTCATGGCGAGGCACAGGGCCATCATCACCGGCCAGTCCATGCTGGTGTAAAGGCCTAGGGCGATGATGATCGGGGCCATGACGTGGCCGGTGATGATGATCGCGATGTAGGGCGGAAAGTCGTCGGCGCTGTGGCCGCGCCAGTCCTGCCCACAGGTGGCGCACTGCTCCACCGGCCGAAGCCAGCGCGCGAACAGCGACTGGCCCGCACAGCGCGGGCACTGCCCCCGCGCCCCGCGCATGATCGCCTGGAACAGCGACTGCGGGGGCGCGGCCGGGGTCACTTGGTGGCGAAGGGGTTCTTGGGGCTGCGCAGCGTCAGCCGGATCGGCACGGCCTCGAAGCCCAGTTCGCGGCGGATGCCGTTGACCAGATAACGCCGATAGCTTTCCGGCAGCTGATCCAGCCGCGTGCCGAACAGCACGAAGCCCGGCGGGCGCGTCTTGGCCTGGGTGATGTAGCGCAGCTTGATGCGGCGGCCACCGGGCGCCGGCGGCGGATTGGCGGCCAAGGCATCGTCGAACCAGCGGTTGAGCGCGGCGGTCGGCACGCGCTGGCTCCAGGCATCGCGCAAGGTGAAGGCGGCTTGCAGCAGCGTGTCCAGACCCTTGCCCGTGCGGGCCGACACCGCGACCAAAGGCACGCCGCGCACTTGCGCGAGCCCGTCGTCGAGCGCCTGGCGCACGCCGTTGAACAGGCCGCTGGCATCTTCGGCCACGTCCCACTTGTTGATCGCGATGATCAGCGCGCGGCCTTCCTCGAGCACCATCGAGGCGATCTTGAGGTCCTGGTGCTCCAGCCCGCGCGTCGCGTCGAGCAGCAGCACGACGACTTCGGCAAAGTCGATCGCGCGGCGAGCATCGGCCACCGACATCTTCTCGAGCTTGTCGACGACCTGCGCCTTCTTGCGCATGCCGGCGGTGTCGATCAGGCGGATCGGACGCGCCTCACCATCCTTGGGATCGGTCCACGACCAGTCGATTGCGATCGAGTCGCGGGTGATGCCCGCCTCGGGCCCGGTCAGCAGCCGGTCCTCGCCGAGGAAGCGGTTGATGAGCGTGGACTTGCCCGCATTGGGGCGGCCGACGATCGCCAGCTTGAGCACGGCCCTGGGATCGTATTCCTCGTCCTCGGCATCGGCGGCGCCGTCATCCTCGGGCGTCTCGCCGATGTGCGGCAGCAGCGCCTCGAACAGGTCGCCCATGCCTTCGCCATGTTCGGCCGAAACGCCGACGGGATCGCCGAAGCCAAGCGCGAAGGCCTCGAACAGGCCATGGTCGCCGGCGCGGCCTTCGGCCTTGTTTGCCAAGAGGATGACCGGCACGTCGTGCCCACGCAGGTAGCGGCCGATTTCCTCGTCGAGCGGGGTGATGCCGGCACGCGCATCGACCACGAAGAGCGCGACATCGGCCCCTTCGAGCGAGGCTTCGGTCTGCATGCGCATACGGCCGGGCAGCGACGACGGATCGTCGTCTTCCCAGCCAGCGGTGTCGACGATGGTGAATTCGAGGCCGAGCAGCGAGGCATCGCCGAAGCGACGGTCGCGGGTGACGCCGGGCTGGTCGTCGACGAGCGCGAGCTTCTTGCCGACGAGCCGGTTGAACAGGGTGGACTTGCCCACGTTGGGCCGGCCGATGATGATGACCTGGGGACGCATAGCCCCCGTTGACGTGCCTTGCCGCGAAAGGCAAGTGAAGCCTGCAATCCTTGCGCCGCCGTTAACCACAGCGCGCAGGCCTGCATTGACCAATTGGCGCCACAGTGCCTCTCCATGAACAGGGGCATCCGCACAGCATCGCAAGGCCGCACGCGCCGCTTGATCGCCTCGCCGTTGGCGGCGTGCCTCGCGTTTGGCGCAGGGCTGCTGGCCGCGGCGCCGGCGGTTGCCGCACCCGTCGCGCTGATCCCCGGCCCCGCCGTCTCGGACAGCGCGCCTTATCCCGCACGCATCGGTTTCGTCGCCCGGCCCGGCATGGCTGAAACCGCCAGCGACGCGGTACGTGATGGCGCGATCGACCGTAGCCTTGGCACCACGGCACCAGCCGCGGCCCTGCCCTATCTCCAGTGCGTACCTTATGCGCGCAAGGTCTCGGGCATCCAGCTGTTCGGCGATGCGCATACCTGGTGGGATCAGGCGGCAGGCCGCTATGAACGCGGCTTTGCGCCCCGGCCCGGCGCCGTGATGAGCTTTCGCGCCTATGGCCCGATGCACCTGGGCCACGTGGCGATGGTCAGCAAGGTGGTGGATCAGCGCACCGTGCTGCTGCGCCACGCCAACTGGTCGCCGATCAATGGTGTGCGCGGCCAGACCGAGACCGACGTGCGCGCGATCGACGTGTCGGACGCCAACGACTGGAGCGAGGTGCGTGTCTGGTATGCGCCGATCCAGAACCTGGGCAGCACGCACTGGCCAGTCGACGGCTTCATCTACAACCGCCCGTCCACCCGCAAGAGCGCAATCGCCGCGGCGCCACTGCGCCTCGCCAGTGCCGAGGCCGCGCACGGCACGCCTGCGACCACCCGTACCATGACGAGCAAGGCCCGGATCGACGGTGATTTCCTCAAGGGCCTGGGACCCGAGGCGGCAGCACCCGTGCGCGGCAACGGCGCGGCGCCGGTCCGCACTTATCTCGCGAGCCGCCGGCCGGCGTCACCCGCGGCGGCCACCGGGTCGTCGTCCGCCGCGCTGGCGGACGATCCCATCGGCCGGATCATCGCCAGCCACGCCCGCTGAACGCCGGGACCGCTGCTTGCCGGCGCCGCCCGCTTGGGTGCGAACGGCCCCTTGCAAGGTTCAGTCCGCCTTGGCGACTGGTGCGTCGGCGCCGAGATCCTCGTACCAGGCTTCGACCGGGCCGCTCAGCTTGAGTGTCAGCGGGTTGCCCTTGCGGTCCATGGTCTTGCCGGCCTGCACGCGCACCCAGCCTTCGGAAATGCAATATTCCTCGACGTTGTTGCGCACGGTGCCCTTGAAGCGGATGCCGATCCCGCGCTGCAGCTTCTCGGCGTCGAAGAACGCGCTGCGCGGGTTGATCGCGAGACGATCGGGCGGGACGTCGCTGCCGGCAGTGGTCGCGGCGGGGACGGTTTCGGGGGTTTCGACAGGTTCGGTCATGGCCTCGCGAAATATCTTCACGGGCCCACTTGTCAACGCTGCAAGAGCCGGTTAGAGGCGCCCTCCTCACCCCGGAAGCCGGCCAAGCCAGCACCGGGGACGCCAGAACTGGCGGGCGCGTAGCTCAGCGGTAGAGCACACCCTTCACACGGGTGGGGTCACAGGTTCAATCCCTGTCGCGCCCACCATAACTTCCCTCGACAGGCAGGGAATTTATGGATGGACCTTTTCTTCATTGCACATGGTCGGAAGCCTCGAACGATGGGCACAGGCGTGTTCCGACGCGGTTGCTGCATCGGCATCCCGATCGGGTCATTCGCGCCCCCGCCCTCTATCCCATGGTATCGCCTCCTCCGCAGGAACGGTCACCGCCATTCCGCATTGTTGGGTGAAATGGGACCCGCAACATGAAATCCGTACTCATCGTCGAGGATGAAATCTTCATCGCCATGGAGATCGAGCGCATCCTTCAGGACGCCGGATATACCATTGTTTCCATTGCCGCCGATCAGTCGGAGGCCCTTGCGGCGGCAGCGGATGCCAACCTCGCCTTCGTCGACCTCAATCTGCGCGATGGCCCGACCGGGCCGGGCCTTGCACGCGAGTTGGCCGAAAAGTTCGGTACGCGGATCGTCTACGTGACGGCCAACCCCAATCAGATCGAACGCCCCGCCGCGACCGCTATCGGCTATGTCCGCAAGCCGTTTTCCGAGTCCGCCATCCTGACGGCAGCCGCGATCGCAACCGACCAAACCGCAGCCCAGTCCTCGCACGAGGACCTCGTGAGATTGTGAGCGCGGACGCCGCCTGGGTCGTGACCTAGCGGTTCAACGAGGTCGTCGGAAAGCGCACGCCCAGCCGAAGACCTTCCGGCCGCCATTCGCGCTCGACCTGCCCGCCCAGTTGCCGGATCGCGCTGAGCTCGATCAAGCGGGTTCCGAAGCCTTCGTGACCGGGACGCGACACCACCGGCCCGCCGTTTTCCTGCCACTCGATCTGGACGTGCTCGTCCGACGTTGCGATCGTGATCCTGATCGCGCCCTCGCTGGTCGAAAGAGCGCCGTACTTGGCGGCGTTGGTGGCCAGTTCGTGGAACAGCAGGGCAAGGGGCGTGGCAGACCGGTCATCGATCATCGCGTCGTCGCCCACGATCTCGAACCGCCCCGAATAGGCTTCCAGCAATGCTCCCAGCATGCCGGCGAGACTATCCTGCATCGTAGCCGGTTTGGAGGCCTCGCTGTGCGGCCGTACGAAATCGTGCGCCCGGCCCAAGGCCAGGATGCGATCGCGCAGGTCGTCGGCCACGGCCTTCATCTGCGGGTGCGCCCTCGTCGAGAAGCTGATCAGACCCGTCACGACCGAGAAGATGTTCTTGATCCGGTGGCTGAGTTCGTGCGCGACGATCTCCTTCTGCACCTGGATCATCTTCTGGTCATGAATGTCCGTGCAGGTCCCGAACCACCGGGTGATCGAACCATCACGATCGCGGATCGGCATGGCGCGCCCCAGCGTCCAGCGATAGACGCCATCGGCGCGCCGGAGCCGATATTCGATTTCGTAAGGCTCGCCGGTTTCGAGGGAATGGCGCCACACCGACCAGGCATGGGCCTGGTCTTCGGGATGGAACATGCCGTTCCACGCCTCCCCATCAGTGGAGCCGGGTGGCATGCCGGTGAATTCATACCAGCGGGCGTTGTAATAGTCGTGGAAGCCGTCGGGCAGCGTCGACCAGACCATCTGCGGCATGGCATCGGCGAGGACGCGGAACTTCGTTTCCTGCTCTTCCCGTTCGCGATCGGTGCGGTGCGAGGCACGGCGAGCGCTGAGCAGCGCCATGATATTGGCGGCCAGCAGGACGAGGCCTTCGTGCTGCAAAGGCGTCAATCCGGCGCGCGGCAGGCGGTCGATGATGCACAAGGCACCGATCTGGATACCATCGTCGGCCACCAGCGGCGCCCCGGCGTAGAACCTGATGTGGGGCTCCCCGGTTACGAGAGGATTGTCGAGGAAGCGGCTGTCTTGGGTTGCATCCGGCACGATCATGATGTCCGTGCCGCCCATTGCATGGGCACAGAACGACGTCTCGCGCGGGGTCTCGGAAACGTCGAGACCGGTCCGCGCGGGGAACCACTGCCTTTGCGCCTCGACAATGCTGACGAGCGAAATCGGCGCCTCGCACAAGGCCGATGCAAAGTCGGTAATGCGGGTCAGTTCCGCACTGCCGACCAGTTCGGCCAGATCGAAACTCGACATTGACGTCGCCCTCTGGGTTTCCGACAGGGGCGGGTATTCGGCAGTTCGTTCAGTCATCGGCGCACAATTCACTTCGAATGGACAGAGGGCGAGCGCCCGATAAGAAGCGACAGCCGATTGCTTGCGAACGCGGGCCTTACCGCCGAATGCTCGCCAAGCCGATGAGCGACCAGACCCGGCCGAACGCTCGTCGATCACGGCGGTAATTGCCCAGAGACCGCCTTGCCAGAAAACCGGCTGCCTGCAGCAACGCTCGTCAACGTGCTGATCTACATCAAGTTCCGACCCCAACCCCGCCATGTGGGAACCCATGAGCCATCACCGCATCCATGACGAAAGTGATGCGTGCGGTATCGTGCGTAGTGGTGAATTATCGGCCGCTAAGACGCAGCCAGGTAAGCTCGCTGGGATCGGCCTGATACCGCCCCGGCAGGAATCCACATGTGACCCGTGCTCTGCGCATGACCATCGTCACTTTTTCCGTTCTGCTTGCGGCGGGCGAAGCGCATGCTCGGGCTGTGGACCCGTTGCCGCTGCCAGGCCAAACCGAATCATCCCAGCCCGCGGATCTCACCACGGTCCATCCGTTCTGGCGCAGGATCGGCGATCCTGTTCTCGTCGCGCTTATCGAGGAAGGCCTCGCCGCCAACGCCGACATCGCGCAGGCCGTGGCACGGCTCGACGGCGCGCGGGCGCGATCGCGGGCGGCGGGGGCGCGGCTTGCACCCAGCCTTGCCGCTGGACTGTCGTCGAGCCGTTCGGTGTGGATCAAGACGATCGAGCCCACCTCGCTCGTACCCGACGCGGCGCAGCTCAATCTGGCCTACGAGGTCGATCTGTTTGGCAGCGTCCGCAAGGGACGGCGCGCGGCGCGCGCCTCGGCACGCGCGGTCGCCTTCGATGTGGCGAGCGTGCGCCTGGCGGTCGCCTGCCAGATTCTGCGCAGCCACGCCGTGATCCACGCGCTCGATGCGCTGGGGCGCATCACCGCCGAACAGATCGACGGCACCGCGCGCACCGCCGCACTGATCGACCGGCGCGCGGCTGAGCACGAGGCCGGGCCGGTCGAGACGGCACTGGTCGCACAGCAACTCGCCGGGCTCGAGGCCTATCGCGCGCAACTGGGTGCCGTGCGCGCGGCAGAAGTCGCGGCGCTGGCGGTGGTGCTCGGCCGCGAGCCGGAATCGTTCATGGTGCCCGCAAGCGATGAAGCCGGGGATGAGAGGAAGGCGGCCGACCGCACGTTGGCATCGCTGGTCCCGTCACCGGTGCAGCCTCTTGCACTGCTCGCCGGTCGGCCGGACGTGCAGGCGGCGGGCCAGGCACTCGCTGCGGCACGCTGGAATGCCGATGCCGTGCGCGCCTCGCGCTGGCCCAATCTCACGCTCACGGCCAGCGGGATCGGTGGGCTGAGCGGCGGCCTGCCCCTGGCCTTTGCCAATCTCGGTGCGTCGCTCGGGGCCGCGCTGTTCGGCGGGGGCGCGATCGCGGCGCGTGAGGATCTGGCCCGGGCGGACACGGCGCAGATGCTGGCGTTCTACAATCGGACGCGGCTGGTGGCGGCGCAGGAGACCATCGCGGCGCTGTCGGCGATGGAGGCAGCGACGGCGCGTGTTGCCCGATGGGACCAGGCACGGGCACTGGTGGCGCGCGGGGTCGATACGGCGCAGCAGGCCTATCTCGACGGCGACGTACCAATCAACGTGCTGGTCGATACGCGCAACGACGAGATCGCCAGCCGGCGCGCGCTGATCGAGGCGCAGCGCGACCTGGCGCTGGCCCGCATCAACGTCATCCGGGCAACCGGCGGGACCCCGCAATGGGAGGGGGCGCGGGAGGAGGCCCCGGGGGTTATGGCTAACGCGCGGTAATCCGCAGTCAGGCATTGTCGGCTAGGTCCGGTTTCAACTTTCGCCAAGGCGCCGATCGATACGATGTCCCCCGGCAGGTTGCATCCAGCAGCCGACCGCCCGACGAGGATCATCGCCTTGGACAACCCCGCCGTCCCCGAAGCCAAGCTCTACGAAACGCAGGACCAGCTGAGCTTGAATGCCAGCGCCGTGGGCCAAGGGCCGTCGGCCCCGCGCGTGGAGGCGTCCGACACCGCCGGTAGCGGGCTTTCCGGCCCTGGTGGGCCGTTGGGCACGGACAGCCTCGTGCTGGGCCAGGGGGGCAGCACCACGGCTGCCGTCCGGGCCGCAGGCGTCGGCCCCGGATCGGCGGTCGCGAACGGGGTTGCGGCTGTCGACACCGCCAACCTGGCCGCGGCGTCAGGCGATACCACGTCCTTTGCCCGAACCGCGCCGGCTCCGGCCATCGGCATCGCCCAGCCGTCGACCCCGGTGACCGCGGCGACGCCCGTCACTGGCACTGCCCTCCCCGCGGGCCCGGCACCGGCCAACGCTGACGCGCCGATCGCGGCCGGCACCAGCGTTGCGGCCGCCGCCGATGCGCCGGCCCCTGCCGACGCCGCGCCCGATGCGGGCCAAACGCCACCTCCGGTCCAGACCGCACCGCAAACGGCCGATCCGGTCGCAAGCGCACCCGCGCCTACGGATCCCGCGCCGGCGGACACTGCAACGGCTGTTCCGACCTCACCACCGGCCGACGCAGTAGCCCAGCCGGTGGCTGACACGCCGCCGGAGAACGGCACGGCGGCCGAGCCTGCCCCGGCAACCGCTGATGCATCCGCTCAGGCTGCCGCGGACACGACGGCGACAGACGGCGCAGCGGGCGAGCTTGTCCCGGCAACTGCCAACGAACCCGCCCCGCCCGTGGCCGATGCAACGCCGGCAAACGGTGCAGCGACTGATGCCGGCCCGGCCGCCGTCGACGCATCCGCGCAACCAACGACAGAAACGGCGCCGGCGGAGGTCACGACCACCGATCCTGCCGCAGCTCCCTCCGACGCGTCGGCCCAGCCGGCTGCCAACCAGGTCGCTCAGCCTGCAGCTGATGCGACGCCGACAGATGTCACTGCGACTGATCCTGGCTCGGCACAAGGCGATGCGTCCGCCCAGCCCGCGACAGAAACGACGCCTGCAAACGGATCGGCGGCTGAGCCTTCAGCTGCGCCCTCCGATGTATCCGCTCAGCCTGCGCCCGATGCGACGCCAGCAAACGCCGCCGTGGCTGACGCCGGCTCGGCAACCGCCGAGGCATCCGGCCAGCCCGCGACAGAAACTACGCCTGCAAACGGGTCTGCGGCCGAGGCTGCAGCAACGCCTTCCGACGCTGCGGCTCAGCCTGCGCCCGATGCGACGACGGCAAACGGGGCCACTAACGATGCCGGCTCGGCACCAGCCGATGGGTCCGGCCAGCCTTCGACCGAACCGACGCCTCCGAACGGGTCTGCGGCCGAGTCTGCAGCCACGTCTTCCGACGCGTCGGCTCAGCCCGCGCCAGATGCGACGCCGGCAAGCGGCACCACGGCTGACGCCGGCTCGGCACCCGCCGAGGCATCCGGCCAGCCCACGACCGAACCGACGCCTCCGAACGGGTCTGCGGCCGAGTCTGCAGTCACACCTTCCGACGCGTCGGCTCAGCCCGCGCCAGATGCGACGCCGGCAAACGGGGCCACCAACGATGCCGGCTCGGCACCGGCCAATGCGTCCGGCCAGCCTGCGGCCGAACCGACGCCTGCAAATGGGTCTGCGTCCGAGCCTTCAGCGACGCCCTCCAACACATCTTCATCTCCCGCGGCCGACGCGACACAGGCAAATGAAAACGCCGCGGCGCCTGGGCCCGCGCCCTCCGGCGGATCCGACGCGCCGGCGGCTGAAGCGACGCCGACAAATGGCACCGCGACTGATTCCGCCCCCGCACCCGCCGATGCGTCTACCCAGCCGGCGGCTGAAAACACGCCCACGAGCGAATCCACCGCGGAGCCTGCATCAGCACCCGCCGACGCATCGGCCCAGCCCCCAGCCGATGCGATGCCGGCGAATGACACCGCGGCCGAACCTGCTCCGGCCCCCACCGAAGAATCCTCCCCGCCGGCGGCAGAAGCGACGCCGACAAACGGTACAGCGACCGATTCCGGTTCCGAACCGGCCGACGCGTCCGCGCAGCCGGCGGCCGAAACCACGCCAACGAACGGATCCCCCGGAGAGCCCGCACCAGCGCCTGTCGAAGCATCGGCACAGCCCACGGCCGATGCGATGCCGGCCAACGAAACGGCGGTCGAGCCTGCTCCGGCGCCCGCCGACGAACCTGCCCCTCCGGTGGCGGAAGCGACGCCGATAAACGGCACTGCCACCGATGCCGACTCCACACCGGCCGACGCATCCGCGCAGCCAGCGACTGATACGGCGCCATCGAGCGATCCCACAGCAGCATCCTCCGATGCATCGGCGCAGCCCCCCGCCGATACGACGCAAGCAAATGACGCCACGGCCGAACCTGTCCAAACGCCCGTCGATGAGCCCGCCCCTCAGGCGGCCGATGCGACGCCGGCAGCACAGACGGCCCAGCCGGATGCCAATGCATCTGCGAGCGACCCAACGGCTGCGGCATCGAGCGATAGCGGCGGTGCAGGGCCAGCCGAGTCTTCTGGAGAAGACGCAAGCGTGCCTGAATCTGCGCAGCCCGGCAGCCAGCCTGACGGCCATGATGCAAGCAGCAGCACAGGACCTGCCGACGGCAGCGAACAGCCTCCGTCGATGAACGACCCTGCACCCGAAACGCCCGGTTCCTCGCCGCCCCCATCTGCCGAGGGCAGCGGCACGACGACGCCGGATGACGCTGCGGTGGATGGTCCGACGGATGGGAGTGCCACGCCGCCAGCCGACACCTCACCGGGCAGCCAGACTCCGGATACTTCACCGAGCGAACCTGCGCCGGCCGACGGCGCGACAGCGTCCGATGCGCCTGCGTTGGTCGAGGTGACTGCAACAGTGGCGGCGCCGGGGGTCGAGGTTTCGGGAGAGGTGACGGTCGGTCCGATAACCGCCGTCAGCGACACCCTCGAGGTGACGGCGGTCGCACAGACCGGCGCCTCCGGCCTGATCGCCGATGGGGAGCACGCCGTGGCCGCAACGCCTACCATCGACGCATCGCTCGATGCCGGCGGGGCTGGTTCCGCCCCGGTTACCCAGTTCGGCATCGAGGCGGAGCTCGACCTGGCGACAGCGGCAGGCACCGACGCCGTCCTCGATCTTGCGGCCACCGTGGCCTCCCCTGCACTTGATCCTGGAGTTGAGGCGCACCTCGACGTTGATGTTGTAGCGCCGCCTGTCGAAGCATCGCTCGATCTCGCCGCTGCCATCGTGGCACCAGCTGTCGAACTCGATGCGCAAACGAACCTCGAGGTAGTTGCGGCAGCACCCGCCGCCGATGCAACGCTTGATATTGCTGCCGATGTCGCGGGCTCAGCCAACGACGGCGCCCTCGATCTTGCGGCCGCCGTTGCTGGCCCCGCCCTCGATCCGAGCGCCGCGGTGAACCTTGAAGTTGATGCAACAGCCTCGCCTGTGGAAGCATCGCTCGATCTCGCCGCTGTCGCCGTGGCACCGTCTGCCGAATTAAGTGCGCAAGCCAACCTTGCGGTAGATTCGGCAGCGCCCGCCACCGTCGTATCGCTTGATGTTACCGCCGATGCCGCGGCCCCAGCCATCGACGGGGCCCTCGATCTTGCCGCTGCCGTCGTGGCACCGGCTGTCGAGCTTGGCGCAGTAGCGAACCTCGATGTCGCAGCAGCGCCTGCTTTTGACGCGTCGCTCGATCTCACCGCCGAGGTCGTGGTTCCAGCCACCGGTCTTGGCGTCGATGCGGAGCTTGATGTCGCAGCGGCGCCCGTCATCGACGCCACCATCGACCTGGCGGCTGCCCTCGCGGTGCCGGCTGCCAGCCTTGCCCTCGATGCCGGGGTCACGGCCGCAGCGTCGGCGCCGATCTTCGATGCATCGCTCGATCTTGCGGCAGCAGCCAGTGCATCTGCGGTCGATCTTGCGTCCGATGCGTCTCTCGATGCGGCGGCAGCGGCGTCAGTCGGTGCCACGCTGGATCTTGCCGCGGCCATCGCCGCGCCGGTTGCCAGCGCTTCGGCAAGCGCAGGATTGGAGAGCACGGCCGCTGCGTCCGTTTCCGCGGCGGCGCCAGCCGTGACCGTGGCGGCCAGCGCGAGCACATCGGGCACGGCCGCCGTCACCACCGACATCTTTGCAGGCATCGGACTGATGTCGGGTGCCCAAACCGTCGCGGACGTCGCCGCCGCTGTCGCGGCCTCGGCCGTGGTCCAGACCTCGGCATTGGCCACGACCGCGACCCAGACGGACATTTTCGTCGCTGCCGACATCAGCAGCGCGGCCTTGCTCGCCTCTGCCGATGTTGGCGTAGCAGCGGTCGTGAGCGCGGGCGCGACGAGCGGGATCACATCGGTGCCGATCGCCGCCACGGTTTCGACCTTGTCGGCCACGACCATGGGCCTGCCCGCAGGGAGCGTGGCGGCCGGGAGTACCACGACGCCGGTAGCCGAGACTGCAGCGGCGACTGTCGCCCTTTCCGCCAGCATCCCCGCATCGACAACGGTGGGCGCCACGTCGCAGCTTGACGCGACTGCGCCGACCGCGCTTTCCGCCCAGCTGTCCACCTCTGCGGTCTCAGCAGTGGGGCCGAGCACGTCGATCGCCGCACCTGTCGCGGCCACGGTTGCCGTTGCGCCGGTCAGCGTTGCCGGCAGCGCGGTGGCCGCTGCGCCCTCGACGCTGTCCGATCCGTTGGCGACGGCCCCGTCGCTGACGGCAGCCATCACCAGCACAATAGGAACCGCGACAACCAGCACCGTCGCAACCAGCACCGCCGCGGTCGGCATCGCGGCGCCGGTCGCCACAGCCACCAGCCTAGCGTCCGTCGGCACGAGCAGCACGGCAGCGATTGCGCCGGTCGTGACCAGCAGCTCGATCGCCGCAACGCCCGGTGCACTCTCCACCCTGCTGTCGAACACGACGGCTGCACCGGTCGTCACCGCCACGACGAGCGCCCCACTCGTTTCCGCGCCCGCATCGATGTCGACGCAGCTGGCGACCACGTCCACGCTGACGGCGGCGCCCACCGCAACCTCAATTGCCGCGGCACCGATCACCGTTGCAAGCAGCACGGCGGTCGCTGCACCCGCGACGCTGTCCGCGCAAATGGCGACTGCCCCGTTGCTGACGGCCCCGGTCACCGGTACAACGGTCGCGACCAACACCACCGCCACCAGCCTCACGTCCGTGGGCACGAGCGCCACGGCAGCGATCGCGCCCGTCGTGACCAGCAGCTCGATCGCCGCGACGCCCGTTGCACTCTCCACCCAGCTGTCGACTACGACGACAAGCGTTCCGCTCGTGTCCGCGCCGATCACATTGTCGGCGCAACTGGCGACGGCGCCGACGCTGACGGCAACGGCCACCACCACGGCGTCCGCCACGGCCCCGGCTTCGTCCGTCGCCACATCGACCAGCATCGCCCCTGCGCCATCGGTCGTGGTGGCAGCCTCGACCCCGCTGCTATCAACTGCGACGACCAGCACGACGGCCGCCAAGCTGAGCATTCTGGGCACGAGTACGGCGACGGCCACGACGCTGTCCACTGCGGCGACCATTGCCGTCCCGACGACGTCCACCACCGCCACGGTCACCGCGCCAAGTACTTTTACGGCGCTCGCCAAGACGATTTCCCTCACCAAGAGCGTCCTATCGTTATGACATGAAGCGGCTGACCACGATCGACAGGCTGTCCAAGGGCATCGTCCTGGTCGGCTCGTTCAGCACCAACCTGGCGGCGCTGGGCATGCCGCTGGTCGCACGCCAGATCCTGACGCGCGGCGCGCAGTCGGGCAATGTCGGGACGGTGGCGGCGCTGGCGGGCATCGTCCTGTTCAGCACGCTGGTCGAGGTGGTCGGCAAGTACTGCCGCTCGATGATCTTCGCGCTGTGCGACCGCGACTTCATGACGCACCGCCTGCACTGGCTGATCGACCGCGTCGTGCGCGCCCGCACCCTGCATTTCCGCTCGAGCGCGGCGGCCAGCGTCGACTACACCGTCGCGCTGCAGCAGGTGAAGAGCATTGCCGATGGCGAGCTGGACCTGATCTGGGCCGAGCTGGCGTTCGTGCCGGTCATCGTCGCGTTCCTGTTCGTGCTCTCGCCCGCCTGTGCACTGGCCGCCATCGCGGTGCTGGCGCTGCTGGTGGTGCGCACGTGGCACGCGGCGCACCGCTTTTCCGACGTCGCGGAGCGCAGCCGTGGATCGATCGAGCGCCGTTTCGAGATGCTGTTCATCATTCTGGAGCGCATGCACGCGGTCAAGGCGCTGTCGGTCGAGCAGCGGATGACGCGGGTTTACGAGCAGGCCCATGGCGCGGCGATGCAGGACAACCTGAAGCTGGCCGAGGCCTCCACCCGGCTCACCCACACCGGCGCGATCATGGGCATGCTGCTCAATATCGTGTTGCTGCTGACCTGCGCGCTGTCGTCGGGCGCCGGGGCGATCAACGTCTCGCTGGTGGTCACCATCGTCCTGCTGGCCTCGCGGCTGATGGACCCCATCCACCGGGCGGTGTTCCTGTTCCAGCAGGGCCGCGACCGCGCCGCCGCCTTCGAGAAAATTCGCCAACTCGACGAGGACACCGTCTACGACGCGCCGCGCCAGCCCGAAGGCACGTTCGAGACACTGCACGAAGTCCGCCTCGACGGCCTGATGGTGCCGGGCGTCGCCCCGCTTCACCTGACGATCGGCCAGGGGCAATGCGTCGCGATCACCGGCAGCGACACCGCCGCGATCGCGGCGATCATGGCCGCGCTTGCGGGGCATGGCGCGCCGGACAGCGAGGGCGATGCGCCATCGGCGGCCGTGCTGGTCAACGGCGAGCCGCTAAGCGATTATGCCTGCGCCGATCGCAATCGCATCGTGGGCTACGTCGGCCCGGACATGCCGCTGTTCGACGGCAACATCGAGGACAACATCACACGCTTCGGCGAGGTCACGGTCGAACAGGCCAGCGAAGTCGCGGCCCTGCTCGACATCCAGACACGCCTCGACACCTTGCCGGGCGGCTTGCTGACGCCGGTGGGCAATGCCGATGCCGGGGCGATCCCGCCGGGGCTGGAGCGGCAGATCGCCATCCTGCGCTCGCTGTCGCACAAGCCGCGCATGATCCTGTTCGACCGGGCCGAGCTGGGCCTCGATCGCGAGGCCTATGGCAGCCTGATCCGCTTCATCGCGCGCCTTTCGGGCCAGGCCACGATCGTCATCGCCAGCGAGGATGCCAATCTCACCTCGCTCGCCGACCGGACGTTCGTGCTGTCGGCCGGTGGGCTGGCGCTGCAGCGCGCCGAGGCCGTGGCCGCCCTGCCCTATCGCACGCTGGTGATCTGATGAAGCGCACCATGACCGACACCGCCGGCAACGAGGACGCCCTGCGGCAGATCCTGACGGCGCATCCGCTCACCGCCGGTGACCGCGCCTATGCGGGCATCATCGCGGTCATCTGCGCCCGTCTGCTGCCGCGCATGCTGCTCAAAGACATGCTGGGTTGCCTGCCTGCGCATGATTACGCAGAGCCCGGCACGCGGCTGCTCGCCACCTTGCGCACCCTGGGCTTCGTCGCCCGACCGGTGCGCACGCCCATCCGGCGCCTGCGGCCGTCGCGTGCGCCAATCCTGCTGATCGCGCCACCGCTGCCTGACGGAAGCCCGCAGTTCTGGCTATTGGTGGCGGAGGCTGGCAGGCTGGTGGCGATCGCCCCAGACGGCGCACACCATGCCCCGAAAGACGTGCCCGACGGCGAACTATTCTGCCTTTCGCAGGAAGACCACGTCGATCCGCTGAGCCTGGAAAGCCGGCGCCACCGCCGCCACACCTGGCTGCGGGCGCTGCTGACGACCTTCGGCGCGCTGTTCGGCGTGGTCGCGCTGACCACGGCGATGGTCAACCTGCTGTCGCTGGCGCAGCCCTTCGCGATCGTCACGCTCTATCACGCGGTGTTTTCGCGCGGGGACATGCCGGCGCTGCCCTGGCTGGCCGGCGCGATGGTCATGGTGTTCCTGGCCAACTGGGGGATGATGACGCTGCGCGCCCATGCGCTGGCCTGGCTGGCGGCGCGGCTCAACTACCTGGTGGGGCGCGCCACGTTCGAGCGGATCATGCACCTGCCCGCCGCCGTGGCGCAGCGCCTCGACGCCAAGGACCAGTCCTCGCGCATCCGCTCGTTCGAGAACATCAGCGACTTCATTACAGGGCCACTTACCGTCACCTTGCTCGACCTGCCGGCCGGCCTCGTCGGCCTGGTCATCATCACCGTGCTGATGTGGCCGGCGGGACTGCTGCTGCTGGTTGCCACGGGGCTGTTCGCCACGATCTTCAAGCTGGCCAATCGCCGCATGCGCGTTTTGACCAGCATGTCGTCGGATCTTGCCACGCAGTTGCAGCGGACCATGGTGGCGACCTTCGAGCAGCGCGAGACGATCCGGCTCTGCGGTCTGCAGACGCGCTGGGCCGATCTGCAACAGGGCCGGATCGCGCGCGCGCAACACGTCGCACTGCTGATGCACCGGCTGATGGCGCGGGTCGAGGCCGCCTGTTCGTTCACCTTCGCCGCCAGCTTCATCGGCGTGACGGCGACGGTGGCGCTGGCGGGCCAGCGCTTCGCTCTCGGGCCCACCGAAACGTTGCTCGTCATGTTCCTCTCGCCAATGGTGCTGGCCCCGCTGCACGGCCTGTGCATGGCGCTGCCGCGCTACGAGCAGGGCCTGCGCGGGCTGGAACAGATCAACCAGTTCATGCAGGTCGGCTCGGAAATCGAGCAGGATCGCCTGCGCCGCCGGCTGCCGACGCTGACCGGCCGGCTCGACTGGCGGGGCGTGACCATGCGCGTCGATGATGGGCGCGCGCTGGTCCTGGGCCTCGACATCGCGATCGCACCGGGAGAAAGCGTGGCGCTGAGCGGGGCGGCGGGGTCGGGCAAGTCGCTGGTGCTGGCGCTCGCGCACGGCCGCGTCGCCCCCTCGTTCGGCACCATGCTGGTCGAGGGGATCGACGTGGCGCAACTGCCGCTGCGCGCCTTGCGCAGCGCGATCGGGCTGGTGCCGCAGCATCCTGTGCTGCTGCCCGGGACGCTGGCCGACAATCTGGCGATGGCCAACCCGCTGGCGAGCGAAGCCGCCGTGGCGCGCGTGCTCGCCTCGGTCGGGCTCGACGGCCTCGATCTTGCACAGGTGGTGACCGAAGCCGCCGAGGACGCGACATCGCCGTTCATCTGGCAATTCGCGCTGGCGCAGGCACTGCTTGCCAGTTCGGGCTTCCTGCTCATGGATGAAATCCCCAATGCGGTGGTTAACGGCAAATTCGGCGCAATTCTGAAGAACGTCCTGCAGTCGGCCAAAGGACGTCTCACCGTGATCTTCGTCACCAATCGCACCGATCTGCTCGAACTCGCCGACCGCGTCATCGTGCTGCGCGCCTTGCAGACGCCGCTGATCCTCGGGGCCGACCAACTGGCCGAGGTCGCCTGATGCCGCAGCGCGCGCCTCTTCTGCTCCAGACCGCCGGAACCGTGTTTCCCGCGCTCGTGCCATCGCGATCGGCCGAGACCGCGCCCGAACTGCTGATGCCCAGCGGGAGCGAGGATAGCCACTCGCGCCACATGCTGCACGTCACCCTGATCGCCTGCAGCCTCGCCGTATTCATCGCCATCGGCTGGGCCGCGCTGGCGCAGATCGGAGAGGCCGCCACGGTCGTCGGCACGCTGCAGCCCTATGCCCGCGAGCGGGTGGTCGCGCATCCCGAGGGCGGCCTCGTCGCCCGCGTCCTCGTCGCCGAGGGGCAGACGGTGCGCGCCGGCCAGCCGCTCATCGCGATGGATGCGACGCTTGCCGATGCCGATGTCGCCTTTGCGGCGCAGCGCTTGCGCCTTCTCGAGCGCGATGGCCGCGACCTTGGGGCGGTGGCCGGGAATGCAGCCCCGTCCGCAGAGGCAGCATCGCGGCTCGCGCTGCTGGCCGCCGAACGCAGCGCCGCCGCCGCGCGCAGCCGGCAGCAGGGCGCGACGCTGGCACTGCTGCAGACCCAGTTGCAGACCGCCTTGCGCGCCCAAGGCCTCGCGCTCGATGATCGCGACCGCGCCCGGCGGCTGATTCGCGCCGACGCAACCACCAAAACCGCGCTCAATCAGCGCGAACTGGCACTGAGCGAGGCGCAGGGGCGCGTGCAGCTGATCCAGCGGCAGATCGCGGTGGCGAACGGCGCCGTGGCGCAGACTGGCGCCGAAGATACCGCCATCACCGCACGCCAGCAGGTCGATCTGGCGCGCGAGAGCCAGGGCCTGGCGCTGCAACGCGCCGAGGCGGCGCTCATCCTCGATCGCACAAGGCTGCGGCAGGGCCGCCTCGTGCTGCGCAGCCCGGTTGACGGCGTGGTCAAGGCGGTCACCGTCCAGCCCGGCAGCGTGGCCGTGCCGACCGCACCGCTCGTCGTGGTCGTGCCGACCGATCGCCTCGTGGTCGAGGCCCGTGTCGCCGCGCGCGAGCGCTACGACCTGCGGCCGGGCCTGCCCGTGCGCCTGCGCATCAATGGGCTGGAATTGCCGGGCAAGGGCTGGATCGCCGGCCGCGTCGAGGAAATCGCGCCCTCGTCCGCAGCCGACGAGGCGGGCAACCTGTCCTACGGCGTGCGCCTGCGCCTCGATCCTGCGCTGACCCGCGGACGCGGCGCTGCGCGCCTGGTGCCGGGCATGGAAGTGCGCGGCGAGATCATCACCGGGCGCAAGAGCGTGCTGAGCTACATCGTCAATCCCGTGCGCCAGGGCCTGGCCGCGGCCTTGAGCGAAAAGTGAAGCGCCGATGAGCGACATGGCGCCCTTCCCGACATCCTCCGCCGCCGGCGCGGCCCCGGTGCTGCGCGTCCTGCTGGTCGAGGACGATCGCCTGGCCGCGCAAGTGCTGGGGGAACAGCTGGAAACCCTGGGCTATCTGGTCGAAACTGCCGACAACGGCGCCGAGGCCTATGCCCTGTTGCGCGCCGTGCCGGACCGCGCCGACATCGTGGTCAGCGACCGGTTCATGCCCGTGCTCGACGGCCTTGGCCTGACCCGCCGGCTGCGCCGCGAGCGGGCGACGCGCCACCTGCCGATCATCATGCTGACCGGGACCAGCGACGCTGCCAGCACCGCCGAAGGGCTCGAGGCCGGCGTCATGCAATACGTCGCCAAGCCGGTGGAGCCGGCATTGCTGCGCCAGGTGCTCGAAGTCGCCGCCCGGCAGGTGGCCGAGCGCCGGCAACTGGCCGCGGCGCTGGGTGCGCATCAGGCCGGGTTCGCCAATATCGAGCGGATCGACTTCCATTTGCGCCGGGTGGACGAGATCGGGCCCGTCGCCAGCCTGCTCGCCAGCCTGTCGCCCCATGCCGAACGCATCCTGCCGGGCCTGCGCGCGCTGCTCGCCAACGGCATCGAGCATGGGCTGCTGCGGCTGGGCGGCGCCGCGCGGCAAACGCATCTGGCACAAGGCACGCTGGCGCAGGAACTGGCCCGCCGCGCCGCCGATCCCGCCTATGAAGGCTTCGTCGAGGCCGCGGCGCAGCGCCTGCCCGAGGGCTTGCGCTATGCCGTGCGCGATCCCGGCCCCGGCTTTGCCTGGCGCCGCTTCCTCACCCCGGACGCCTCGCGCTCGTCCGTCGACGCCGCGCGCGGCATCACCGTCGCCCGCGTCGCCTTCAAGAGCCTCGAATACCACGGCACCGGCAACCTGGTGACCGCCATCATCGCCAACGAGACCCAGCGCCTATGGTAGACCAACCGAACGGCCAGGAGCGGGACGTCTACCGCCCCGGCTTCCTGCGTCGCAACCTGCAGATCATCGTCTCGGTCCTGGTCAGCCTGGGCCTCGTCGCGATGTTTTCCTACACGGCGACGGCAAGCCTGACGTTCCAGCGCCTCGAACATCGCACCGAGACCGACGCCGTCGCGGCGGCGATGAAGGCCGCGCTGCTCAAGGCGATGATCCGGCTCAACAACGCGGGCTATCTGGTCGCGGAAAACGCCGATGCCGCGGTCCCGGTCAAGCTCGGCGGGACGCTCAACGGCTCCGACTTCGTCACGCAGCTTGGCTACGTCGATCTGGCGGAGGGGCGCGCGACCACGATCATCGCCGGCCCCGACCTTCGCCCATCGGGGACGGCTGCCGTCGGGGTGGCGCGGTTGTCGGAGCGGCTCGCCGCCCTCTCGGGCCAGACACTGGTCGTCGATGCCGCGGACTTCGCCGATTTCGTCGGCCGCCGGCCCGGCCAGGCCCTGTTGCTGGCCCAGTCGCTGCGGATCGCGGACCAGCCGCAGAAGATCGTGTTCGCGACGATCGACTTCGGCGCGATGTGCCGCGAGGCGCTGCGCAGCCGGCCCTTTAGCCTGGCGCATGAACTGCAGGTCAGCGGCCGCCAGGTCCACATGGCCTGCCGCATCCCGGCACCCCCCGGTCCCTACGATCGCCTGCTGCGCGCCGCCGATGTCGCGAGCACCACCGATGTCGACCGCCATCTCGCGTTGCGGATCGTCAGCCGCCAGCAATTCCCGATCGTTGGCCAATTGCTCGGTCCGCTGTCGATGGGCCTGTTCCTGATCTCGCTGATCGTGCTGGCCGCCGCGATCTCACGCAAATGGCAGCTGCAATCGACCCGGACTTTGCTCGCCCTGATCGAGCGCGCGGAGTCGTCGGCCTCGGCCAAGGACGAATTCCTTGCCAACATGAGCCACGAGATCCGCACCCCCATGAACGGCGTGCTGGGCATGGCCGAACTGCTCGCCCGCACCCCGCTCGACGCGGACCAGTCGCGCTACCTGCGCCAGATCCGCTCGTCCGGCTCCTCGCTGCTCGCCATTCTCAACGATGTGCTCGATCTGGCCAAGATCGACCAGGGCAAGCTGTCGGTCGATCCGGTTCGCACCAACCTACACCAGTTGGTCCAGGATGTGCTGATGCTCTACACCGGCACGGCGGAGGAGAAGAACGTCAGCCTGCTGCTCGATGTCGCGCCGGGCACGCCGGTCTGGGCGCTGATCGACCCCACGCGCATGCGCCAAGTGGTGGGCAATCTCATCTCCAACGCGGTCAAGTTCACCGACGATGGCGAAGTGGTGGTGGCGATGGAATGCCAGGGCGCGGACGCCGCGCCGGTCCTGACCATCAGCATCCGCGACACCGGCATCGGCATGACCGCCGAGCAACAGGCGCGGCTGTTCGAACGCTTCGTCCAGGCCGAGGCTGGGACCTCGCGCAAGTACGGCGGCACCGGACTTGGCCTGTCGATCGTGCGGCAGCTGGTCGATCTGATGGGCGGGCACATCCGGCTCGAAAGCGAGCCGGGCAAAGGATCGGTCTTCACGGTCACGATCCCGCTGACGGTGCTGGACGCCGAAGCCGGCGAAGTGCCGAGCGGCCACCGGACCATCGCACTCCTCTCGCCCTCGGTCTTCGTGCGGCAGATCGTCACGCGCACCGCGGCCGATGGCGGATACGAGGTCGCCGCCTTCGACGATGCCGATGCGGCGCTGACCGCGCTGGCCGGTGGGCCCGCCCCAGGCTGGATCGGCGCGATCGTCGACGAGGCGCACGACATCCACCGCGCCTGGGAAGACTGGCAGAAGCTGCAGGGCCACAAGCCTTTTGCCGGCGACGGCTGGAGCCTGCTGCTCGCCGACAAGCGTGCGCATCCGCGCTATGGCCTGTTCAGCCGCACCCTGCCCAAGCCATTCATGCCGGGCGACCTCTTGCACGCGATCGCCGATCTGAAAGGCCAGGCACCGGCATCCGGCGCAGTCGGCGAACCGCAGGCGGAACCGGCGCTGGCGCATGCCGATGCGGCCCTGGCACGCTTCGAGGGCCGCGCCTGCCTGGTGGTGGACGACAATGCGATCAACCGCATGGTCATGACCGAATTGATGAGCGACATGGGCTTTGCCGTCGATTGCGCCAGTGACGGGCGCAAGGCGATCGCCATGGCGCTGGCCAAGGCTTACGACGTCATCCTGATGGATTGCCGGATGCCGAACATGGACGGCTACGAGGCGACGCGCGAATTGCGCGTGATGATGGCCGACCGCGCGATCGTGTCCGCGCCGATCATCGCATTGACCGCCAACGCGATGAAGGGCGACCGCGAGGCCTGCCTCGACGCCGGCATGGACGGTTTCCTCGCCAAGCCGGTGCAGGTGCCCGAACTAACCGACATGCTGGTCTCGCTGGTCCCGCGTGCCGAAGCCGCGGGCCTTTATGGCCGGATCGACTGGCTCGGCGGCGACGAGGATACCGAACCGGCTGGAAAGCCCGCGACGCCCGAACTGCCGGTCGCGGCAGCGGTGGTCGAGCCTATCCGCCCACGTGCCAGCGACGTCCCTCAGGTAGCCGCGCCGCCAACGTCAACACTGGCGCCAACACCGGCGCCACCGCCGGTCCCAGCGCCGGTCCCGGCGCCAACGACAGCGCCGACCAAGCCCGCAGGCCCGGTGCTCGATCGCGCCGCATTTGCGCAGTTGCGCCAGACGATGCGCTCATTCGGGGCGCTCGTCGAGCTGTACCGGGGCGACACCCGCGCCTATCTCGATGGCGTGGCCGAGGCACTGACCCTTGGCGATTGCCAGGCCGCCATCCTGCCCGCGCACACCATCAAGAGTTCCAGCCGCATCGTCGGTGCCTGCGCCATGGCGCACGAGGCCGAAGCGCTCGAAGCCGCGCTGCGCAGCGGGCTGCCCGCAGGCCACCCCGACCTCGCCCGCGCCCTCGCCACGATGCGGCCGCTGTTCGCGCAGACGTTGTCCGAGATCGACGAGGCCTTGGCCCAGGCGGCATGAGAACCGACTTCGGATTGTGCAGCGTACCTGTAGTCCCGCACAGCGAAGCAGCGTTTTGGTCAGCCTGCAGCCGGCCGCGCCGGCGGGAAGATCACCCGCGGCAGTTGCAGGGCAATGCCTGCGCAGACCAGCAGCAGCAGGCCGATGGCAATACCCGCACCGACCTGGCCATGGCCGCGCCCGCCCGGCGCCATCAGCAGGTAGGCGCTGCCCGCGATCGCCACGCCCAGCGCCGACCCCATCTGTTGCACCGTCTTGAGCGTCCCGCTGGCGCTACCCGCCTGCGTCCGCTCGATCCGCGCCACCGCCACCGAGCCGATCGGGCCCGAGATCAGCCCCATGCCGCAGCCCGCAACTGCCAGAACCGGCACCAGCACGGCGACCGGTGCGCCGGGGCCCCAGGCCGTCCACCCGAGCGCGGCCACGCTGCCCGCCGCCAGGAGCGCGGCGCCGCCGATCAGCACGATGCGGCCATGGGTGGCGATGTAGCGCCGCCCGAGCACGGCCATGCCGAACATGACGCCCGCGCTGAAGGGCATGTGCATCAAGCCGGTTCGCAGCGACGACATGCCGAGCTCGTTCTGCAGGGCATAGGCATAGACGAACAGGAAGCCGGTATTGGCCGCGGAAAAGCTCAGGCTGATAAGGAGGGCGCGCAGGAACGTGGCGTTGCCGAACACCGCCACGTCGACGAGGAAAGCCCGACCCTCGGCCTTGCGCCGGACCTGGCTGCGCCAGCCGATCACGAACAGGCCCGCCGCCAGGGCCAGCCATGCGAAGGTCGCCGGCGTCGCGCCCTGACTCTCGGCCTGCATCAATGAATAAAGCAAGGCGAACATGGCCGCGGCGAAGGTCACGGCCCCGAGCGCATCGACACGACGCTCGGTGTGCAGCGGCGTGTGCGGCAGCAGCATCGAGCCGGCGATCACCGCCATGATCCCGATCGGCACGTTCACCAGGAACACGAGCCGCCACCCCAGCCCCATCGGGTTCGCAGCGATCAGCAGGCCGCCCAGGATTGGCCCCAGGATCGCGGCGAGGCCGCCCACCACCCCGAACCAGGCCATGCGACCGATGCGCTCGACCGGGGAATAGAGGTGCTGGATCATCGTCATGACCTGCGGCGCCATCATCGCACCCGTGGCGCCTTGCAACATGCGCGCGCCGATCAACAGGCTGGGCGTCGTCGCCAGGCCACACAGCAGCGATGCGGCCGTGAATGCCCCGACGCCGCCCAGGAACATCGTGCGCCCGCCCAGCAGGTCGCCCAGCCGCCCGCCCAGCAGCAGGAACATGGCAAAGCACAGCGAATAGCCAGCGACGATCCACTGGCACTGGCTGGCCGCCGCGCCGAGATCCACGCGGATGGCACCCAGCGCGGTGTTGACGATCGTCATGTCGACGATCTCGAGCACGAGCACGACAAGCAGCGTGTGGAAGGCAAACGCGCGCTGACGCTCGGTCAGGGCTTCGACAGGGTGCATCGTTCGGAAATTCCCGGCTCGGGCAGCGGGCACACCGCCAGCGTCGCTTGTGCGACCGAGCCGTCCGCCACCCTAGGTTCGATCTGAATGGTGATTAGATCGTGAGCCGGATGATGTCAAACCGATGGTCGCAAGGGCACAAGTCATATCTGGGAATCCGGTTGCCTGCCAGGCTGCGGCGCGTTGACAATCCGCCGCCTCTGTCTAATCACTGATCAGATAGAGGCGCGTACCGTGCCGATGCGGGAGATGGGACATGCAGCCGATCAAGGTCGGGGTCATTGGCGCGGGCGACATCAGCGGCGTCTATCTCAATGCGATCGCCGGTTCGCCGATGCTCGAACTCGCAGGCGTTGCCTCGCGCACGCCCGAGCGTGCGGCCGCCGTTGCAGAACAGTTCGGGGCCGCGGGCATGAGCGTCGATGCCCTGCTCGCCGATCCGCGGGTCGAACTCGTCGTCGACCTCACGCCGGGGCGCGACCATGCCGCGCTCAATGCCCGCATCATCGCGGCGGGCAAGTCGGTCTATTCGGAAAAACCGTTCGCGCTGACCCTCGAAGACGCGCAGCAGCTGGCCGGGCAAGCCGCCACCAACGGCGTCCTGATCGGCAGCGCGCCCGACACGTTCTATGGCGCCGCGCACCAGGCAGCGCGCCGTGCGCTCGACGGGGGCGCGATCGGCAAGCCGGTCTTCGGGCAATCCTTCATGGGCCTGCCCGGCCTCGAGCTGTTCCATCCCAACCCGGCGCAGTTCTACCTGCCCGGGGGCGAGCCGCCGTATGACATCGGGCCCTACTACATTGCGATGTGGGTCAGCCTGCTGGGTCCGGTGCGCCACGTCCATGCCGCCGCCGGCACCGGCCCGGCAGAGCGCACGGTACGCCATGGCCCGCAGAAGGGATCTAGGTTTCCGGTGGAGGTGCCGACGACGTTCCTCATCACCCTGACCTTCGATGCGGCGCATGTCGCGCTGGCGATCTCGCTCGACGTGGCCATGCCGACGCAGCGGCCCGGTGATGTCTATGGCACCCAGGGCATGCTCGCGCTGGCCGATCCGATCTTCTTCAGCGGCGCGCCCGCACAGTTCGCTCCCGCGTCGGGGCGCAGCCTGCTCGACACCGCCGACATGCCCTTCGCCGCCCCCAACAGGCTCGATCACGCCGGCCAACCTGTCGCCGACTATCGCGGTGTCGGGCTCGTCGACATGGCCCTCGCACTACGGACCGGCAGGCCGCACCGCACCGGCGCGGATTTCGTCGTCCACACTGTCGAGATCATGGAGGCGATCACCCGGTCGGCACGCACCGGGCAGGCGATCGCCCTCCACAGCAGCTGTGCGCGCCCTGCCCCGCTTGATGCGGTGGACGATGCCCTGCTGATCGCCAACACCGCATCGCCTTTCGATCTCGCGGTCGAGCAGACCGCCCGCCTCGACGTCTCGCACCCCTGACGCCGAGTGCCGCGCCGGGCGGTCAGATCGCGTGCTCGTCTTCCTCGGTCAGGGTGGCGAGATCGCCCTCGATCGGCTGCTTGCCCGGCTTCGCGCGGCGATAGGCATCGAAGCTGCGGCGGTCGGCGTCGAAGGTCATGTCCCAGGGGATGTTCTCGCCACGGAAGATCGCCGGTGCATTGGCGGACCACAGCAGCGAGCCGAACTTGAAATCCCACGCCCGCGGCACCCAGCCATCGTCGAGGTAGTCGGTATCGGCGTGGTACTCCGCCTCGCCCGCGTGGCCCGGAATCTCGCAGTAGTAATAGATCGCCGAGGAGATGCGGTGCCGCGAAATGCCGCCGCTGGTGTTCATCGTCGTGTTCTTCCAGCCACGGTTCTCCATGATGTTTGCCCCGAGCATGACCTCGTCGATGTCGTCGCAGCCGAAGGCGATGTGCATAAACTTGAAGTGGTCGGGTGCGATCGGCAGGTCGCAGTTCACCCAGAAGATCGAGTGATGCTCGAACGTGCCGCCGGCGCGCGCGAAAATACCGGTGCCCTTCGAGTGGTCGACATAGCGAAAGCCCAGGTGGCGCTCGTAGAACTCGAAGCTGCCGACATAGTCGGGCGAGAAGAACACGACATGGTTGATCGTACGCGGCACCGCGCGCTTGCGCCAGATGCGGTGCTGGTTGAAGCGAGGCCAGTGCGACGGCGTGTTGACCGGGCTGGCCTCGGCCACCACCGGGCGCTTGGCCCAGACCCGCAGGGCGATGGGCTGGCCGTCGGGGCAGGTGCAGTGCACCGTGCCGTCCTCGTCACAGGTCACCGCCACCTCGCCGGCCAGGCTTGCGGCGATCCGCGCCAGGTTTTCGGCGGTATCGACACCCCAGACGGTTTCCTTGATCCCGTCCCCCGCGAAGGGATCGGGCGACGGCAGGCGCGCATCGCCATGGCGCCGCAGGATCACGCGGCTGCCGGATTGCAGGCGGAACACGCTTTCGTCCTCGCCCGCACTTTCCAGCGGCAGGCCGAAGTCGGTCCAGAAACGGGTATGCTCGCCCAGATCGGTCACGCCGAACACGACGCTTTCGACGCCGAGGACGGCGGGCGTGGACGAGAGAAGACTGGAGGCGTTGGGCATGGGATCTCCCGCGGATACGTGCCGGGGAACCATGCCCAATCGGGGGCGCGTGCGGAAATTCAAGTTTCGGGTGGCTGGGCATCCACCGCGCCGATGGATGCGGCGCCCGGCCCTTACCCCGGCGGCGTGGCGACCAAACGCATCTGTCCGTCCCGTGCGGTCAGCGTTGCGGATGGTTCATCCGGTACTGCACCTCGATCTCCTCGAGGTTGATCGCGGACGCAGGCGGAAGACGCACGATGTTGGAGGCCGCCTGCGTCTTGCCGCCTGCCGCGGCCTGCAGGCGCTCGACCACCCAGCGCAGGGCGCGGTCGTTGTTGTTGGCGATGTTCCACTGGATCGCCTCGCGGATCGGCGGAATGTCGAACGGGATCTCGCGCATGACCAGCGCCTTCGTGCCCACGACGATTTCCGCCATGCGGCGATGCATCGTGGCGATGCGGTTCGTGCCGATGATCAGGCCGGTCAGCGACAGGAAAGTGGGGGCGATGACCTCGACGCGGCGCTGCTGCTTCTGGCGCCGCATGAACCAGTCCTCGAAGGCCGATACGCGAGACTTGCCGAAGCGTGCGGTGACGTGGCCGAGTTCGAAATAGCGTTCACGCGTCATCGGCTCTGCCATCGCCGGATTGGCCGCGTCGCCCACCACCACGTAGTCGTCCTCGAACAGCACCTGGCTGGGATGATCCGACGAAATCGCAATGTCGATGGTCAGCAACAGGTCGATGTAGCCGCGTTCGATCGCCTCGATCGGCGCATCGTTCATCGGCACGATCTCGAAGCGCAGGTTGGGCGCCTCCTTCTCGAAATCGGCGAGCACTCCGGCGAGGAGCACCTCGGTCGAATAGTCCGAGGCCATCATGCGGATCGTGCGCTCGGCGGTGGCAGGATCGAACGGGGGCGCCACGGCCACGGTGGTGCGGATTTGCTCGAGCACCGCGCGAACCGGCTCGATCAGTTCTTCGGCGCGCGCGGTCAGGATCATCGCGCGGCCCTTCACCACCAGCAGTTCGTCGCCGAAATATTCCCGAAGCCGGCCGAGCGCACTGGAGGTGGCGGATTGCGACAGGCACAGGCGATCTGCGGCCAGGCTGACACTCCGCTCGGTCAGCAGCGCATCGAGGGCCACCAGCAGGTTGAGGTCCAGCCTTCCGTACCGCATCGCCATCTCCCGCCTCCCTCAGATTGTCGCGAGGGCATTGGCGACGAGTGTAGCAACATCGCCGTCATGCGCAAAACCTGCATGATCGGCCGCCGGTGTCGCCAGGGGCGGGTTCGCCGCAAAGGCCGTCTCGAGCGCGGGGTCGGGGGCGAAGCGGACGAGATCGTCGCCCACGCCGCACTGCCGGGCGATCTCGGCCGCAAGTTCGCCCATCGTCAGGCGCAGGGCCGGCAGCGTGACCGCGCGGGTCGAGGGCAGCCGCGCGCTGTCGAGCGTGAGGGCGTGGACGAGGTTGTCGACGCAGCGCAGGACCGACTGCGCCCAGATCGTCCCCCCGGCGGAAACCGGGCACGTGAACGCCTCGCCGGCGCGCAATGCGTGGAACAGGTCGGACATGAACGCCGACTTGAGTCCCGATGGTCCCTTGGGCCGCGCCAGAATGCCGGGCAGCCGCACCGTCACCCCGTCGATCAGGCCGCGGTTGGAAAACATCGCGACGGCATGCTCCATCATCGCCTTGTGCCCGCCGTAGATCATCCTGGGGCTGAGCGGCGTGGCGTCGTCGACCTGCGCGGGGAGCGGATCGCCAAAGACCGCGATCGAGCTTGCATAGACCACGCGCAGCCCCGGCGCCGCCGCGCCTGCTTCGAGCAGCAGGTCGTACATCGCGTCGACATTGATGCGCCGCGACAGCGCCGGGTCCGCCTCGGCAGCGCCGCCCGGCACGGTCGCGAGGTGGACCAGCGCGTCGCAGCCCTGCGCCAGGGCCCGCGCCCTGACCGCGGCATCGCCGATATCCCCGACCACCATCTGCGCCGGCGCGGGCAGGTCAGCCGCCATCGTGTCGAGCCCGGTGACCGCATGACCTGCACCGACCAGCCTGCCAACCAGCTCGCGTCCGACGAACCCCCCTGCCCCGGTCACCACGATGCGCATGTCGGCTGCCTCCTTCAGAAGTTGCTCGACAGACGCACACCCCAGGTGCGCGGCGCCGAATAGTGGCCGACCGCCATGCCCAGCGGCGAGGCCTGCGGCGCGAGGTTGCGGCGCTTGTCCTCGAGATTGCGCACGAAGGCGGTGAGCGCCCAGGTGCCCGCCGACGACCGCAGCGTGAGCGAGACGTCCGTGGTCCAGTAGGCGGGAATGCGCTCGAAATCGAGGTATTCGAACGCCCCCCACTGGCTGTCGCGCCAGGCGCTGGAGACTGAGCCGACCAGTTCGAGGTTACCCCCCATCGGCACGACCTGCTCGGCGCCCAGGTTCACCGTCCACTTCGGACTGAACAGCAGCGGATTGCCCGAGCAGTTGAAGTCCTTGACCGGTGCGCCACCCGCGACGGCCCCGGTATAGGTAAAGGGGCAGCCGAAGTTGTCGCGCGGCGAAGCGGTATAGAGATGCAGGTTGTCGTACCTGGTATCGAGGTACTGCACCTTGGCGCTCAGCGTGGTGCCGCGCGCCGGCTTGACCACGATGTCGGCGTCGAAGCCCTTGATCGTCGACCGGCCCGCGTTCTCGTTGGAGCTGATCAGCGTGCCGCTGGTATCGACCGTGAAATACGTGATCTGCTGGTCGCGGTACTTCCAGAGGAAGCCCTCGAGGTTGAGCTGGACATGGTTGTCGAAGAAGCGGTTCTTCGAGCCGATCGTGTATGCGGTGATGAATTCGGGCAGGTAGGAGGTCCTGCTCTCGGTCATCTGCAGGCCGCCGGCGCGATAGCCCGATTCCACCGTCGCGTAGAGCAGGCTGGCGGGTGCCACGTCGAATTCGACCGAGCCCTTCCACGTGACACGCGAATAGCTGCGGGTGTCGACCACCGGGTTGTAGGTCTTGAGGATCGCCCCGACCCCGTTGACGAGCGGGAACACCTGGTAGCCCGGCCGGTCGACGCTGTTGCCGGGGATCCAGCGGTTCGCCACCAGCCAGTTGATGGTGTCGCCGGTGTTCAGGAAGTTGGGATAGTAGGGCATGTTCCCCGGCGTGGCGCAGCCTGCGGCGAACGAGGCAGGCGGCGTCAGCAGCGCTGGGGGCGGCCCGCCGCAGAAGGTGATGAAGTTGTTGATCAGCCCGTCGATCGACTTCTTGTCGTGGGTATAGCGAGCCCCGCCGATCAGCCGGAAGCGGTCGGAGACATGCGCGGTCAATTGCCCGAACGCGGCGTAGCTGTCGGTCTTGTGCTGATAGTCGACGATCGGCAGCACGAACTCCTGATTGTACTGGTTGTTCGCCTTGATCTTCTCGTTGAAATAGTAACCGCCGACGACGTAGTCCAACATGCCGGCCTTGCCGGCGAGCCGCGCCTCGAGGCTGCCCTGCTTCACCTTCTCGTTGGTGTTGGCGATGTTGAACGCCGGACCATAGAAAAACGAGTTGTCGCGGCTTTCACGATAGGCCGGAATGACGGTCAGCTTGCCGATGCCGGTCTGCCAGTTGATCTCGGCGTTGACGCCCCAGTACGTGCTGTCCTGACGCTGGTCGCGGTTCATCGCGCCAAGGAAGGCGAAAGCCGGTGCGCCGAGGTTGTGCGCGCGGAAGGCGTTCGCGGCGGGCGTGTTGAACCCCTCGCTGGTGTCGAGCCCGGCGGGGAAGAAGGTATAGCCCGACGGCCCGGGGATGAACCCGCCGACATAGCTGCCACCGGCGCCCCGGCCGCCGAGGTGGCTATAGTCCGCACCGATGCGCACCGACAGGTCGCTGCTCGGCTCCACCAGGAACTGCGCGCGCAACGAGCCGCGCTTGAGGTCGTCAGTGCCGTCGCGGTTGTAACCGTCGTGCGCCGAATAGGCGGCGCTGACGCGCAGCGCGGAGTTGGCGCCGGTCGCGAGATTGACGTGGGCGTCGGTCTCGACCGCGTCGAAATTGCCGAAAGCGACGTTGAAGCCCATGCCGTTGCGGCCGATTTCGGGCCGGGCGGGAATGATGTTGACCGCGCCGCCGGTGGCATTGCGTCCGTAGAGGATGCCCTGCGGCCCCTTCAGCACCTCGACGCGCTGGAGATCGTAGAACGCCGCACCGAACACGCCGCCGCCGCGCCCCAGCACCACGCCATCGTAACTGGGGGTGACGGCGGGATCGTTGTAGCTGCTGGTGGTGATGTTGCCGACGCCGCGGATGAAGATCGAGGCGACGCTGCCGCCCGGCTGCGGGATCGACAGCGAGGGCACCGCCTTGGTGATGTCGGCCGCCGAGGTGATGCCGCGCTGGACGAGATCGTTGCCGGTGACCGCGTCGATCGCGAGACCGGCCTTCTGCAGCGATTCCTCGCGGCGCTGCGCGGTGACGATGATCTCGCCGATGCCGCTGGTGTCGGTGGTGGCCTCGGTCGCGACCGGCGCCGTGGTGGTCGTGCCCGACGTCGCCTGGTCCTCGGCCGGCAGTCGTGCCGCAAAGGCCGGGCTCGAGATCGCGACGAACGCACTCGTGGCGAGCAGAAGACTGCGCATGGTTAACCTCCCCATGGATTTTGGCGCTTGATTGCTTGTTTGCTGAGGGCGATGCCTAATCATCGGCGGGCCAAATATCCCGCCGATTGTATCGATAGGTGCCCATCCACAGTTCGGATTTGTGCCCCCGGCGCGGCTCGCTAGGTCTTGGCGCATGATCGGGGAGACAATCAGCAGCATCGCCACCGCGCTCGTCGTCGGCGGCGGCATCGGCGGCATGGCAACGGCGATAAGCCTTGCCGAGCGCGGGGTAAGGGTCGACTTGATCGACCTCGATCCCGAATGGCGCGTCTATGGCGCCGGGATCACCATCACCGGGCCCACGCTGCGCGCCTATCGCCAGCTCGGCCTGCTCGAGGCGATCAAGCAGCAGGGCGCGATCACCAGCCGCACGCGGGTGTTCCGCTACGACGGCACGCATATCCTCGACCTCGAGGAACCCGCGATCGAGGAAGGCCTGCCCGCAACTGGAGGCATCATGCGCCCCGTGCTGCATCACATCATGCAGCGGCGCGTCGCCGAGCTTGCCGTGCCAGTCCGGCTCGGGCTGACCGTCACCGCGCTGGAAAACCGGGACGACGGCGTCGACGTGCAGTTCTCCGATGGCACCGCGGGGCGCTACGACCTCGTCGTCGGCGCGGACAGCATCGCATCGCGCGTGCGCGCCCTCGCGTTTCCCCACATGGGCCCGGCGCAGCCGACCGGCCAGGGCTGCTGGCGCATCTCGATCGCCAAGCCGCCGGGGCTCGATGCCGGCGAATTTTTCCTCGGCCATGCCAACCCGGCGGGGATCACCGCCTGCGCGCCGGACAAGGTCTACCTGTGGATGCTGACACCACACGTCGAGCGGGAGCGGCACATGGACGAGGACGAGCTCTTCGCCGCGCTGCAGGAGCTGCTGCGGGATTTCGGCGGCAATGCCGGGTGGATCCGCGACACGATGACCCGCGACGACTGGATCAACTATCGCCCGCTGGCCGCCGTGCTGCAGCCCCGCGACTGGTTCGCGGGGCGGATCGTGCTGGTGGGCGATGCCGTCCACGCGACGACGCCGCATCTGGCCTCGGGCGCGGGAATGGCCGTGGAAAGCGGGATTGTGCTGGCCGAGGAACTGGCCCGCACCGCAGACGTGCACGAGGGACTGCGCGCCTATCAGGAGCGGCGCTACAACCGCTGCCGCGACGTGATCGAGACCAGCGTCGCCGTCGGCCGGCTCCAGCTTGCCAATGGCGATCCCAATGTCCACGCGGCGATGCTGCAGGACGCACTGCACCGCCTGAACGACCCGTTCTGATCGCGGGGGCCGTCAGCAGGCGGCGAAGGCACCGTCTGGGCGGCGGCGGCGGAAGAGCAGCAATGCCACTGCCGCGATCCCCATACAGGCCAACGCGACATAGCCGAGCAGCGCGAAGGTGGCCATCAACCCGCCGAACCGCAGGGACAGGGTCGTCACCGCCAGCGTGCTGAGCCATTGGCCGAGTGCGAACGAGGACTGCCACAATCCCGTGCCGCGGGCCCTCACCTGGTAGGGCAACAGATTGATTGCCCAAACCAGCAGCGTCGGCAACAACATCCCCCCGCCCAACTGGTTGATAAAGCTGCCCGCCAGGAACATCGACACGCCGCGGCTGTACCCCATCAGCAAGAAGCCTACCGCAAGCATGGCAAACTCAGCGCAAAGCAGGCGCGCCGGTCCCTGCCCCGCCACGCGCGCATAGACCAGCGTACCCAAGGGGACGCCAAGGCTGGCTAGCGCGGTCAGTACCCCTATACGCGCCGGGCTGGTGAGCCCCAGATGCGTGAGGCCGACCGACCCTTGGATCTGCACGGTGTAGAACAGCACGGCGGCAACCACGGTGATCGCGACGATGAAAGCGAAGCGGACTTTGGTCGGGGCGGTCATCGGCTGAGGGGCTTGGTCAGGCTGCTGACCGGACACATTCGCCGGATGTTCGCTGGTGTAACGCCACACCAGCACAAACATCACCAGCGCAGAGCCATAGACCCAGAACGGCACACGCCAGCCAAAGCCGCCCAGCAGCCCGCCTAGAGCGAAGAACAGAAGCGCAGACTGCGAGGCGAACGCCGTCTGCCAGGCAAGCCAGCGATCGCGCGCCGCGCCGGTAAAATGATCGCTGATCATGGTGGTCGACAGCACGTAGATCAGCGCTTCGGCGATACCGACCCCGACGCGCGAGACGAGTATCGCCCGAAGATCGATCAGGACCAGCGGCGCCATGCCGACGGCAGCATAGAGCAGGAAAGCGAACAGCAGCAGCCGTCGGCGTCCGAATCGATCACCCAGTAGGCCCGCCAGCGGGCACAGCAGCGCAACGCACAGTGCGGGCAGCGTCAGCACCATCGGCACGAGATAGTCGTGCCCCGGTACCTGCGCGTACTCGACCATGAGGCGGGGCAGCACCGGTGCCAGCAGCACGACAGCCATGGTCGCCAGGGTTATGGGCAGCAGCAGTGAAATGCCCGTCATCACGCCGGCTTGCAGTTCTCTCTCCATGGTCATGCGCTTTCCCGGGTTGTTGTTCCGCGACCATCCGGGCCAAGCTCCCAAGCGTCCAATTGATAGCGCGCGTAATAAGCGATCGGTGCCGTCGATAGCGGCCATGCGGTCGATCGCTTGGCATTGAAAAAGCGAAATCCCCGGCGAAGGCGCCGGCTGCCAGCCTGGATCGGTAAACGACGCGCCTGCGCACCGTGAGAGGGCGACGATCATGCCCGTGACAGAAAGCTCCCCGGCGGCCATCGCCTGGGCCGCCACGTTCGTCTGCTTTAACAAGCCCGCCTACATCACCGACGCCAATTTCAGCGTCGATGGCATCGCAACCGCCTGGGGAGGCCCGTCAACTGCCGTCGGTGACGAGCGTGCCGCCATCGACCAGCAGGTTGTGGCCGGTCACGAAGCCTGCGGCCGGGCTTGCCAGGAAGGCGACTGCGCCGCCGACCTCGGCGGGCGTGCCGGGCCGGCGCAGCGGGGTCATCGCCATGCGGCGGGCCATGAACGCCGGATCGTCGAGCAGCGGGCGCGACAGGTCGGTGGCGATGAAGCCCGGTGACACGGCGTTGACGCGCACACCCTGCGGTCCCCACTCGACCGCGAGATTGCGTGCGAGCTGGGCGACGCCGGCCTTGGCGAGGGCATAGGCGTTGATCCGCCCATTGCCGCGCAAGCCAGCGAGGCTGGCGACCAGCACGGCCGCGCCGCCCCCGCCCCCTCCGACGCCCGCCGCCGCCAGATGCGGCAGCGCCAGGTTGCAGAGCACGACCTGGCTGCGCAGGTTGATCGCCATGACGCGGGCATAGTCGTCCATGTCGATGTCGGCGAAGCGCCCGGCTTGCCCGGTGATCCCCGCATTGCACACCAGGATGTCGAGCCGGCCGAGGCTGGCCAGCGCAAAGTCCACCAGCGCGGCCTGCGCATCATCGTCGGTCACGTCGCAGGCATAGCCCGGCATGCCCAGCCGGGCCGCCACGCGCGCGGTGTCCGCCTCGCTCTCGCTGGAGATCACCACGCGCGCGCCTTGCGCAATCAACGCCTGCGCGATGGCGAGGCCGATCCCGCGGGTCGAGCCGGTGACGATCGCCCCCTTGCCGGTGAGGTCGAACATCCGTCAGTCCGGCTTGTGTTCGGCGAGCGGCTGGCCATCGTGGAGATAGGCCGGCGCCTCGATCAGGATGAAAGCGATGCGGCAGGGCTTGTCGGTCGTATTGCGCCACAGATGATTCGTCCCGCGCTGCACGATGATCCCGCCCTGCCCGATCGTCCGCTTGGCACCGTCCTCGAGTTCGAGTTCGATTTCGCCGTCGAGGACGATGCCGTAGTCGATCGAGTTGGTGCGGTGCATCGGGCTTTCCTTGCCCGGCAGCATGTCGACCACGCGGATCACCGAACCGCCCTCGAGGGTCAGCCCGGCGGGACGATGGCGCCCGTCGGTCTCGTCGTTGTTGTCGGCCGGCACGGTCGCGGTGGTCCACATCAGCAGGAACGCGGCATCGCCCGAGGGGATCATCCGCGTCGGCGTCACGTCTTCCGACTTGAACATGGCGCGGCCATTGGCGTCATGCCCCGTGACGACGCGCTGGACGGGGGGAAGGCCGGAATCGGACATGGTCATGGCAGGGTTCCTGTGGTGGACGAGTGATAGCGGAGTATGAGGTCGAGGAGGAACTCAAGCACGCACGACGGTCTGGTCGAGTACGCCGAACGGTGCGTGGCCTGCGGAATCGACCGCCTCCATGCGCACGCGATCCCCAAAGCGCATGAATTCGGTCTGTGCGGTGCCGAGGTCGAGCACTTCGATCCCCCGCCGTTCGGCTATGCAAGAAGAACCGACTGTGCGGAAGTTCGCGTTGGAGACCGTACCCGAGCCGATAATCGTGCCCGCCACGAGATCGCGCGTGCGTGCCGCGTGTGCGACGAGCTCGTGAAAACCATGGCCCATCGCCGCACCGTTCGCCGCACCGAAGCGCGCACCGTTCCAGTCGACGAGCAGATTAAGGCAGACCCGTCCATCACGCCATGCGTCGCCCAGATGGTCGGGCGTGACAGCGAAAGATGCCATGCCGCACGGTGGCTTGGCCTGAACCCAGCCGAACCCGGTCTTCATTTCCGGGCCTGCCAACGCGCGCAGGGACCAGTCGTTGATCTGCACCACCAGCCGGATGTGCCGCAGCGCCTCGGCAGCGGTGACACCCATGGGTACGGCATCGACGATGACGCCGAACTCCCCCTCGAAATCGATGCCGAGCGCCTCATCGGGGAACTTCACCTCGCTGATAGGTGGGTAGAACCGGTCCGAAGTGCCTTGGTACATCAGCGGTAGACCGGTCTTGACCGGTGTGACCCCCAGAACCGCGTCCATGAGTTCCCCGTGCGAGGGGAACGCTGATCCGTCCAGCCATTGCCAGGCACGCGGCAGCGGCGCGAGCACCTCGGCCGGATCGAGCGGCTCGGGGAAGCTGGTGATCGCGGCAAGCCGGCTTGCGATATCCTCCCATGCTTCCAACGCGGCTTGCAGGGTCGGCACGGGAGCCGAAGCGAAAGACGTGCCATCGGGAGCCACGACCACCAGCCGTCCGTCGGGCGTTCCATCGCGCAAAGTTGCAAGGCGCATCGTATTCGTCTCTCCGGGTTTTTCCAGCGGCCGGACTAGGTCCTAGCCCCCCTGCGCACAAAGGCATCTCATCGATAGCTTCGCATCCAAACTATCTGATGGTCCGCCCCCGGGCCGGCTGGCAGCAAGGCGCCTCCAGACTGACGGGAGAGCTTCATGGCCATGTATCTCAAGCGCGGCGCTACAGCGTCAGCCAAGGCGGAGGCCGATCGACAGGTACGCCAGACGGTCGAGGCGGCCCTTGCCGATATCGAGACTCGCGGTGATGCCGCCGTGCGCGACATGAGCATCCGCTTCGACAACTGGGATCGCGACGACTACAGGCTGAGCCAGGCTGAGATCGACGCCGCAGTGGATAGCCTTACGCCGCAGGAGCGCAAGGACATCGAGTTCGCGCAGGACCAGGTGCGCAACTTCGCCCGCGTGCAGCGCGCCTCGATGCAGGACGTCGAGGTGGAGACCATGCCTGGCGTCGTGCTTGGCCATCGCAATGTGCCGATCAATGCCGCCGGCTGTTACGTGCCGGGCGGCAAGTACCCGCTGCTCGCCTCGGCCCATATGAGCGTGATAACCGCCAAGGTGGCCGGCGTGAAGCGGGTGGTCACCTGCGCGCCGCCATTTCAGGGCAAGGCGGCGCGGCATATCGTCGCCGCGCAGGCCCTCGCCGGGGCCGACGCGATCTATGCGCTGGGCGGTATCCAAGCGATTGGCGCCATGGCGCTGGGCACGCAAAGCATCGACCCGGTCGACATCCTCGTCGGGCCGGGAAACGCCTACGTCGCCGAGGCCAAGCGCCAGTTGTTCGGCCGCGTCGGTATTGACCTGTTCGCTGGCCCGACCGAAACGCTCATCATCGCCGACGAGGTGGGCTGCGATGCCGAACTGGCCGCGACCGACATCCTCGGCCAAGTCGAGCATGGCCCCGACAGCCCCGGCGTGCTGCTGACCAACTCCGAGAAGCTGGCGCGTGAGACCATTGCCGAGATCGAACGGCTCTTGCGGATCCTGCCCACCGCCGACCATGCCCGCAAGGCGTGGGAGGCCTTCGGCGAAGTGATCGTCGCGGAGAGTGCGGAGGAGATGGTCCGCATCGCAGACGAGATCGCGAGCGAGCATGTCCAGGTCATGACCGCCGACCCAGACTACTTCCTCGACCACATGTCCAACTATGGTGCGCTGTTCCTCGGCCCGCGCACCAATGTCTCGTTCGGCGACAAGGTGATCGGCACCAACCACACGCTGCCGACACGCAAGGCGGCGCGCTATACCGGCGGTCTTTGGGTCGGCAAGTTCCTCAAAACCTGCACCTATCAGAAAGTTCTGACCGACGAGGCGTCGGCGCTGGTGGGTGAATACTGCAGTCGTCTCTGCGCGCTTGAAGGCTTTGCCGGCCATGGCGAGCAGGCCAATATCCGCGTGCGGCGCTATGGCCGGCGCAACGTGCCCTATGCCGGGCAAGCTTCACCCAGCGAGCTTACCCGCGCGTGACCATGCTGCAGGCCCTGCCCCGCACACCCTCATTCCGGCTCGACGGGCGGCGCGCGCTGGTCACCGGCGCTGGACGCGGCATCGGCCTTGCCATGGCGGCTGCATTGGCCGAAGCGGGCGCCATTGTTACGCTGGTCGCCCGCAGCGCGACCGAAATCGGAATTGCGGCGCAGGCGATCCGCGATGCCGGCGGCGTGGCGGAACCGGCAGTGCTCGACGTTTCGGACCGCGCCGCGGTGGAGCGTTTTTTCGCCGGCCACCCTTCGTTTCACGTACTGATCAACAATGCCGGCACCAATCGGCCGATGCCGATGTGGGACGTGACGGAGGCGGACTATGACGCGGTCATGGACCTCAACGTGAAGGCCGCGTTTTTCGTAGCGCAGGCATGCGCGAAGGCCATGATCAACGAGGGCATCCCAGGAAGCCTGATCCACGTGGGCAGCCAAATGGGCCAGGTCGGCGGCCGGAGCCGCAGCCTCTATTGTGCCAGCAAGTGGGCACTGGAGGGCATGAACAAGGCCTTCGCCCTCGATCTCGCACCGCACGGCATACGCAGCAACGTCATCGCACCAACCTTCATCGAGACGCCAATGACGCAGCCCTTCTTCGCGGATGCGAACTTTCGAGCGAGTGTCCTCGCCAAGATCAAGCTCGGGCGGCTGGGTACCGTGCAAGACCTGATGGGAGCGGTGCTGCTGCTGGCGGGCGATGCGGGAGCCCTGATGACCGGCACCAGTCTGGTGGTGGACGGCGGCTGGACCGCAGATTGACACTTCACAAGGATTTTCATCGATGTTCGAGCCGTTTCCGGGAAACTACATCTGGAACCTGGGGATCAACCTGGCGCTGATCGCCGGGGGCAATCATGGCGAGCTGGACGAAGCCTGCCGTCCCGTGCGCGAGGCGGCCAAAGCCGGAGCCGATGCCGGCTCGGCCCAGCTGTTCGACAGCTGGATCGCGGTGGCCGACCAGGTCACGCGCAATGCCGAGGCCGACGAGGCGGCGGGCTATCTGCTGTCCGCCGGCAGCAAGTACCTGCGCGCATCGGGTTACTATCTGGGTGCCGAGCGCCTGCAGAGCCGCGACCATGCGCCGCGCTGGGCCGCCTATGACAAGGGCCTCGCCCTTTATCACAAGGGTGCGGCGCTGCGCGGACAGCATGTCGAGAAGGTCGAGATCCCCTACGAAGGCACGAGCTATCCCGCATTGTTCTACCATGACGGATCGGGCACGCCCCGGCCGACGCTGGTCTCGGTCAACGGGCTCGACTCGATGAAGGAGCAGGTCGCCATGGCGGGGCATGCTGCGGTCAATCTCGAGCGGGGCATGAACACCCTGTTCGTCGACCAGCCCGGGACCGGCGAGGCGATCCGCAAGCGCGGCCTGCCGGCGGTCTACGATGCCGAGCGGTGGGGCAGCCCCGCCTTGGATTACCTGCTGACGCGCAGCGACGTGATCCATGATCGCATCGGCATCTTCGGCCTGTCGTTCGGCGGCTATCATGCGCCGCGGATCGCCGCGAACGACCCGCGCTATGCGCTCTGTGCGGTCATGGGCGCGAACCACGTCTGGGGGCAACGCCAGCGCGAGCGCGTGGCGAACGAGGGCGAGAACCCCGTGCCGCACTACTGGGACCACGTAATGTGGGTGTTCGGCATCGACGATCGCGAGGCCTTCCTCGACTACGCCGACGCCATCTCGCTGGACGGGCAGGTCGAGAAGATTCGCGCGCCCTTCCTCGTCACGCACGGCGCGAACGACCGGCAGATCCCCGCCTACAACGCCCAGATGAGCTACGACCAGGCGGTGAACAGCGCCAAGCGGACGCTGCGCATCTTTACAAAGGCCGATTTCGAGGTCGAACACTGCGGGGCGGACAACGGCACCGGGATGCGCGACTATATCGCCGACTGGTGCGCACAGACCTTTGCGGAGATGGGGTGATGGGGCGCTACCTGCAGAACACCTGGTACCAGGCCGGCTGGTCCGGGGACCTGCCGCCGCAGGGCAACCTCGCGCGCACGATCTGCGAGGTGCCGCTGGTCTTCTTCCGCACCGCCGAGGGTACGGCCACCGCGCTGCTGGACCGTTGCCCCCACCGTTTCGTCCCGCTGTCCGCCGGCAAGGTCGGGCCGGACCGGATCACCTGCGGCTATCACGGCCTGGCGTTCGGTGCCGACGGGCGCTGCGTGCACAATCCGCACGGCCCGATCCTCGGCGCGCTGGCGGTGCGGGCCTTCCCCGTGATCGAGCGGCACTTGGCGATCTGGGTCTGGCTGGGCGAGGCCGATCTGGCCGACGCCTCGCTGGTCCCCGACCTGTCCTACATCGACGAAACTCCGCCTCTGGCGCGCATCACCGGCTACATGCCCACCGCCGCCAATTACCAGCTGCTGGCCGACAACATCCTCGATCTCAGCCATGCCGATTTTCTCCACCCCGATACGCTGGGTGGGATCAACACGACCGCGAAGAGCACCCATCGCCAGGACGGCGAGCGGGTGATCGTCGACTGGCTGGCCGAGGACTGCGTCCCGCCCCCCGCCTTTCGCGCCACGCTGCACGGTGCAGAACGCGCAGACATCTGGACCGAGGTGGTCTGGCAGGCGCCCGCGGTCATGACGCTGGGGGTCGCCGCCATGGTCGCGGGCACGCCGCGCCGCGCCGAGGACGAGGGCTATACCCTCCACAACATGGTCCCCGAGACTGCGACGACGACGCATTACTTCTATTGCGCCACCCGTCGCTTCCGCATCGATGACGAAGGCTTCACCGCCTTCCTCAAGGTCGCGCTGGCGCAGGCCTTCACGCAGGAGGACAAGCCGATGCTCGAGAAGCAGCAGCAGCGGATCGGCGAGGCGGAGTTCTGGGACCTGCAACCCGTGCTGCTCAGGATCGACGGGGCCTCGACCCGCGCGCGGCGCCTGCTCGAGGCAAGGATCGCGGCCGAAACGCCCGCCGGCTGAAGCGCGTTTCGGCTTGCCGCCGGTTCGCGAGGCGGGCAAGCACCGCGCATGTCCACCCGCCCTGCCCTCTCGGCCAAGCGGATCGCCGCGCAGGCCCGTTGCGATGCCATGGTCGTCCACGCCCGCGACCAGATCCGCACGGTGGGCGTCGATCGCTTCAGCGTGAACGAGGTGGTCAAGGCATCGGGCGGGTCGAAGGCGACGCTGGCCAAGTATTTCGGCGACCGTGATGGCCTGATCGCTGCGGCCATTGCGGCCGAGGCGCACGACACGATCGCCGCTCTGGCGCTCGATACCGACCAGGCCCGCGCCCTGCCCTTGCCCGAAGCACTGCACCGGGCGCTGCGCGGCGTGCTGCACTTCTACCTCGGCGCCGGATCGCTGGCGCTCTATCGCGCGGTGATCAGCGCGGCCTCGAGCAATCCCGGCGGCGCCCGCACCTTCTACGACCAGGGGCATCGCCAGATCGTGCGTGCCGTCGCCGACCTGCTGTCCGCGCGCCAGCCGCATGACGTGCGGGCCGGGCTCGATTGCACCGACGTCGCCGACCAATTGCTCCACGCCATTCGCGCCGGGCTTTACGAGCAGCGGCTGATCGGCCTTTCCCCGGTCGTGTCCGACACGGCCATCGACGCGCGCATCAGCGCCACGCTCGCCCTCGTTCTTCCCGGCCTCGCCCCCGTCACACGGCCTTGATCGCTCTTGCTCCGAACGGTATATGTACCGTCGGTACACATAACGGGAGAGACGGGATGAAATGGCCGCGTAATGCCTGGTACATGGCGGGTTGGGCAAGCGAGGTGGGCGCCGAGGGACTGGCCCGCCGCATCATCGACAAGCCGATCTACCTGTTCCGCAAGCAGGATGGCAGCGTGGCCGCGCTGCTCGACCGCTGCCCTCACCGCTTCGCGCCCTTGTCACGCGGCACGCGCGATGGCGACGTGGTGGTCTGCGGCTATCACGGCCTCGCGTTCTCGGCCGAGGGCCGGTGCGTGCGCAACCCGTTCGGGCCGCGCATTCCCCCCGGATCAGACATCCCGCATTTCGCCACCGTGGAGCGCGACGGCATCGTGTGGCTGTGGGGCGGCGATGCGGCGCACGCCGACCCCGCCACGATCCCCGACTTCGCATTCCTGGCCGACACACCGGCCAGCAAGACCGTACGCGGCTATACGCTGATGCACGCGAACTATGCCTATGGCACTGACAACCTGCTCGACCTGTCGCATATCGAATTCGTGCACAAGGGCACGTTCGCCGGCCAGGGCGTGATCTTCGCGGGGCAGCACGCCATTCGGGTGGAGGGCGAGACGCTGCATTCGAACTGGTGGATGCCCGACATCCCGCCCCCCTCGGTGGCGCAGGGCGCGTTCCCGCCCGAGGCGCGGGTCGACCACTGGCTCGACATGCGCTGGAACGCGCCCGCCTCGATGCGGCTGCACGTCGGCGTGACCCCGCACGGCGCCCCGCGCGAGGCCGGGTTCGAGGTCCCGCAGGCCCACATCCTCACCCCGGCGGACGAGCACACCACGCATTACTTCTGGTCGTCCACCCGCACCAACGACCTCGACAATCCCGCCGTCGATGCGATGCTGCTCCAGCTGTTCGGGGAAGCTTTCGACGGCGAGGACAAGCCGATGATCGAGGCGGCCTACGGCAATGTCCGCGGCAAGGACTTCTGGCAGGAAAAGCCGCTCTCGCTCGGCATCGACCAGGGCGGCACCCGCGCCCGCCGGATGCTGGAGGCCATGCTCGCCCGCGAGGCTGCGGCGGATCGGACACCCGCCCCGGCCGCCTGACCGCGGGCGCCGCGCCTGCTCAGGCGACGATCAGCCGGACCCCGGCGGCGCGCACCATGTCGGCGTGGGCCGGGGCGATGCCCGCGTCGGTGACGAGCACGTCGACTTCGTCCAGCCCGCAGACGATCGCGCCCGAGGTCGAGGTGAACTTGCTGGAATCGACCAGCAGGATCACCTGCTCGGCCCGGTCGACGAGGCGGCGCTCGGCCGCGACGAGGATCACGTCCTGCTGCATGACCCCGCGCGGGCCGACCGCAGCGGCCCCCATGAACAGCTTGGGCGCATGGAAGCGCGGCATGGAATCCTCGCCGGCGGGGGCCAGAATGATGTTCTGTTCGCGGAACACGCTGCCCGACGGCAGCAGCAGCCGCGTCCCCGCCTGGGGCAGCAGGGCATTGACGATGTGCAGCGAGTTGGTGAGCACCTGCAGGTCGAGGCCGTCGAGGTAGGGGCACATCTGCAGCGTGGTCGATCCGCCGTCGACCATGATCCCCTCGCCCGGCTCGCACAACGCTGCCGCGGCACGCCCGATCGCCTGCTTGGCGGCGAGGTTGAGCGTGATCGACTGGTCGAACGGCGTGCCCGCGAGACCCGCGCCGGCCGCGGGGGTCTCGCCGGCCTCGGCCAGCTTGGCCCCGCCGTGCACGCGCGCTAGCAGGCCCTCGCTCTCCATCCGCGTCAGGTCGCGGCGGATTGTGGCGGGCGAGGCATCGAGCCGGCTTTCGAGGTCGCGGTAGGAGACGAAGCCGGTGGGCCCTAGCGCCTCGAGGATCAGTCTTTCGCGTTCGGTGGCATGCATGGATCCGGCAATTCCTCGATGGCCCGAAGCGGCGCAGGGATGCGGCATCCGGTGCCGCCCCATGCGCTCACTTTCGCCCAAATACCATCACAGATGCAAGGTCCCTCACGCTGCGGCGAGCATGTTGCCGCCACCGATGATCACCGTGGCACCGATGAGCAGGCCGATCCCGCCCCACACCAGCCGCCGCGTGCGCGCCGAGGTGCCCAGCCATTCGCGCAGGGCAAAGCCCCAGAGCGTCGAGAACAGGATGATGCTGGCCATGTGCAGCGTCCAGCTCGAAAAGCCGTAGCGGCCCATCTGGCTCTCGCCCATGGTGTAGAAGAAGAACTGCCCGTACCACAGCGTGCCGCCGAGCGCCGCCAGCAGCCAGTTGGCGAGCAGCGGCACCCGCACCGGGCCATCCGTGCCGCCCGCGCCGGATGCGGCTGCCGCGCCGAAGAACTGCCCGAAGCTGCGGTTGCGCACGATGAGCCAGGCGCACCACACAGCATTGGTGGTCAATCCGCCCAGCAGGACCACGCACAGCACCGGTAGCCCCTGCGATAGCGGGTCGGTCCCGGCGGCGAGTGTCAGGTCGCGGATCGGCTGCCCGGCATCCAGACCCCAGGCAAAGCAGCCCGACATCACGCCCGAGAACGCCGCGATGGCGAGGCCCTTGCGCAAGTCGAACTCAGCGACCGCTTCGCCCGAGGGCACCTCTCGCGCCTTGGCCGATCCCGCCCGCGCCACGACGACGATGCCGACCAGCGTCACCACGATGCCCAGCAGCGTTAACTGGCCGCTGGTGGAGCGCGCGATCTCGCCGATGGTGCCGTGAAAGATCGGCGGCCCGAGCGTGCCGATCGCGGTGGTCAGGCCGAGCGCCACCGCCATGCCCAGCGAAAGCCCGAGATAGCGCATGGTCAGCCCGAAGGTCAGCCCGCCGAAACCCCACATCGCGCCCCAGAACCAGCACCACAGCAAGGTGGTGCGCGGCGCGGCCGACAGCACGCCGAGCAGGTTCTCGGTGCGCAGCGAGGCGAACAGCCAAGGCGCCAGCAGCCAGCTGAACAGCCCGCCCGCCAGCCAGAACACTTCCCACGACCACAGCCGGATGCGCTTGTAGGGCACGTAGAAGCTGGCGGAGGAAAATCCGCCGATCCAGTGAAACAGCACGCCGAGCGCGGGGTTGGGGGTCATGGTCGGTCTCTCCGGTTCTCGTTGTCGTTGTTGTTGTTGGTGTTGTTGTCGGCCCGTGCGGCGATGATCAGGCGAGGCACTCGCGGGTGATCGCCGGGATCGTGGTGCACCCGGTCAGTGCCATCGCCACCCGCATTTCCGCCTCGATGATCGCCAGCATGCGGGTGACCCCGGCTTCGCCACGCGCCGCGAGGGCATAGGCCCAGGCGCGGCCAAGCAGCACGCCGCGCGCACCCAGCGCCAGCATGCGCACCACGTCGAGGCCGGAGCGCACGCCGCCATCGGCCAGCACCGTCAGCGCATCGCCCACCGCATCGACGATCGGCGGAAGCGCCCGCGCGCTCGACAGCACGCCGTCGAGCTGGCGCCCGCCGTGGTTGGAAACGACGATGCCGTCCGCGCCCAGCCGCGCCGCCTCGCGCGCGTCCTCCGGATCGAGGATGCCCTTGATGATGAGCGGGCCGTCCCACTCCGCGCGGATGAAGTCGAGGTCGCGCCAGCTGATCGCGGGATCGAAGTTGTTGCGCATCCAGGCCATGAAGTCCTCGATGCCGCTGCCGCCCTTGAGCACCGGGGCGACGTTGCCGAGGTGATGCGGCCGGCCATGGAAGCCGACGTCCCAGGCCCAGTCCGGGCGCGCCATGGCCTGCGCGGCGCGCCAGGCGGCACCTTTCCACCCGCTCGTGCCGGTAAGGCCGGAATGATAGTCGCGGTAGCGGCTGCCCGGCACCGGCATGTCGACGGTGAAGACCAGCGCGTTGCAGCCCGCCCCGCGGGCCTGTGCCAGCAGGTCGCGCATGAAGGCACGGTCGCGGATCATGTAGAGCTGGAACCAGAACGACGCGGTCGCGGCGCTGGCCACTTCGCCGATCGGGCAGGCCGAGACGGTCGACAGCGTGAACGGCACGCCCGCGCGGTTCGCCGCGCGCACCGCCTGGCATTCGCCGCGCCGGGCATTGAGCCCCGCCAGGCCCACCGGCGCCAGTGCCACCGGCAGCGCCTGTCGCATGCCGAACAGCTCGGTCGACAGGTCGATCGTGCTGACGTCGCGCAGGACCCGCTGGCGCAGCGCAAGATTGGCAAGGTCCTCCGCGTTGCGGCGCATCGTCACTTCGCCATACGAGCCGCCGTCCATGTATTCGAACAGGAAGCGCGGCAGACGGCGGCGCGCGGCCTCGCGAAAGTCGGCAACCGAGGCGATGATCATGCAGGATACTCCACGTGTTCCAGCCACGCGTTTCGATACGAAGTCAGGTCCTCGTCAAGCGGCAGGACACGGTGCAGCGCGCCGTCGGGGACCAGCGCGGGATCGATCAGGCGGATCGCGCCGAAGCTGACGTCGTTGTGCGCGCTGCCTACGAAGACTTCTATGTCGGGCCGCAAGCTGGCGAGCGCGCGCACGAAGACTTCGGCCTCGGCAAAGCGGCCCTCGACCAGCAGCCGCTCGCGCGCGCCAATCAGGCCGAGCATGCGATCGGTGACAAGAGCGGCATAGAGACAGGCCGCGGCACGGCGCTCGTACCAGTCCTCGGGCTGCGCCACCCAGCACCCTTGCCCTGTAGGATAAGGCCCGCATCCCGGTGCAAGCGTCGGCAGGTGCATCGCCCCGACCGCCAGCACCGCCGGGACCGCGGCGAGGAGGTGGGGCTGGTCGGGCTTGATGTCGACCCGCCGCGTGTCGATCTCGATCAGCGCCTCGATCTCGCGCCCACCCATGAAGCGCGCCGAAGGCACCGGCCGGCCATAGGCGTCGACGTTGACGAGGCAATCGCGCGCCTCGGGCAGGTCGGCGGTGACGACGGGCGTCGCGGGCAGGCGCATGGCGATGAACCAGGTGCCGGTCGACAGCACGGTCGCCTCGTTGCGGGCGATGGCGGCATGGCCGCGCGCGGCCATCAGCGCGGCGTTGGAATCGTGTAGCCCGGCCAAGACGCGCACGTCACGCGACAGGCCGGTCGCGGCCGCGAGGGCGGGCGTGATCGTGCCGATCACTGTACCGGCCGCGGCCAGCGGCGCAAACCGGCGATCCCAGCCCTGCGCGATGGCCAGCGAGGACCAGTCCGCCGTCTCGGGGCTCCACAAGTCGGAGTGGCAGCCGAGCGAGGTCGGCTCGCTCACCGCCACGCCCGACAGCCACCAGGCCCAGTATTGCGCCCAGGGCACCAGCGTCGCGCGGTCCATGACATCGGGATAGATGGCCTGCGCCCACCACACCTGCGCGCCCAGGTTGAGCCCCTGCGGCAGTGCCGGTGAACCGGTTTCGGCGAAGGGTGCGCGCGCCATGGCATAGTCGGCCAGGAGCGCCTGCGGCGGCACCGCCTCGTAGTCGAATGGCCCGAAAGCCAGCGCCCCGTCGACGATTGCGGCAAAGCCGGCGCCATGGCCGACCGGCACGACGTATTCGACCGGCTGGCCTGCATATCCGGCCAGCACGCCCTGCGCCCATTGCGCGATGCCGGCGGCGTCGAGGCGCGCGATGCCCGATTCTTCACTGGCCTGATTGGGCCTGACCTGGCGATCGAGCAGCGCACCCGCGCGCGACCACAGCGTGATCTTCGACATCGTCTTGCCGATGTCGATCACCACCGCAAATCCGGCCTGGCTGGTATCCTGTGTCAGTGCCTGCTCCCCCCGCCTTGTCCCGCGCCATAGCACCGCGTCGCACTGCCTGGAGGATCGAACCCCCGCGGATGCTGCATGTGCGAACATGATTGCTATTTGATCGTTTGTGATTGCTCAATATCGAATATGATTGCCAAAGGAAAGCGGTTTCGGTAGGTCGCGGACAACCTTTCCGATCGGAGTCCACGTTCGTGACCAGCCCTGCCGCCCTTCCGTTCGCTGTCCCCTCCTCGCGCTGGGACGATGCCCACGCCGCGACGCTGAGCCCCGAGGAACTGCTGCTCTATCGCTCCAACCTGCTGGGCAGCGACCTTACCGTCACCAACTTCGGCGGCGGCAATACCTCGGCCAAGCTGACCGAGACCGATCCGCTGACCGGCCAGGCGGTCGAGGTGCTGTGGGTCAAGGGTTCGGGCGGTGACATCGGCTCGATGAAGCTCGACGGCTTCGCGACGCTCTACCAGGACAAGCTGCTCGCGCTCGAGGCGCACTATGCCGGGCCCGAAGACGACGACAAGATGGTCGGCTATCTGCCGCACTGCACCTTCAACCTCAATGCCCGCGCCGCCAGCATCGACACGCCGCTGCACAGCCTGCTGCCCTTCGCGCACGTCGACCACGTCCACCCCGACGCGATCATCGCGCTCGCCGCGTCGAGCGGTGGCGAAGCCGCGACCCAGGCCATCTGGGGTGGCCGCATCGGCTGGCTGCCGTGGAAGCGCCCCGGCTATACGCTGGGGGTCATGCTGCGCGACTATGTGGCCGCGAACCCCGGTGTCGAGGGCGTGATGCTGGCCGGCCACGGCATCATCTGCTGGGCCGACAGCGCCAAGGCCTGCTACGAGCACACCGTCACGCTGATCGCCGATGCCGCCGCCTATCTCAACGGCAAGCTGGCCGACCAGCCCGCCTTCGGTGGCCAGGCCGTCGCCCCCAATCCCGATCGTGCCGCCATCGCCGCCGACCTCATGCCCCGCCTGCGCGGCCACATGACCGGCGCGCGCCGCAAGCTCGGCCATTTCTCGGACGACGCGGAATCGCTGGAATTCACCGGCAGCGTCGACTTCCTGCGGCTGGCCGGGCTGGGCACCTCGTGCCCCGACCACTTCCTGCGCACCAAGATCGCGCCGCTCACGCTCGACCCAGCGCGCCTGCAGGACGATGCCTATCTCGCCGGGCAGATCGCCGACTACCGCGCGATGTATGCGGCCTATTACGAGCGCTGCAAGCGCCCCAACAGCCCGGCGATGCGCGATGCCAACCCGGTCGTCGTGCTGGTACCCGGCGTCGGCCGCATGACGTTCGCCACCGACAAGACCACCGCGCGCCTGGCCGGTGAGTTCTATGGCAATGCCATCAACGTGATGCGCGGGGCCGAGGCGATCGGCGACTATATCGCGCTCGACGAGCAGGAAGCCTTCGACATCGAATACTGGCTGCTCGAGGAAGCCAAGCTGCAGCGCATGCCCGCACCCAAGCCGCAGGTCGGCCGCGTCGCCTTCATCACTGGCGGCGCCGGCGGCATCGGCGCCGCCACGGCGGCCCGTTTCCTGCGCGAGGGCGCCTGCGTAGTCCTCGCCGACCGCGATGCCGCCGCCGTCGAGGACGTGCGCGCCGGCTTCGCCCGCCAGTTCGGCAAGGACGTGGTTCGCGCGGTCACCTGCGACGTAACCGATGAAGACCAGGTCGAGGCTGCCTTCGCCACCGCCGCGCGCGAGTTCGGCGGCGTCGACGTCGTCGTCGCCAATGCCGGTATCGCCTCCTCCGCCGCGGTCGAGGACACGACGCTCGAGCTGTGGCACCGCAATTACGACGTGCTGGCGCAGGGCTACTTCCTGACCGCCCGCTCGGCCTGGCCACTGCTCAAGCGCATGAAGGACCAGGGCGGCACCAGCGTCGTGTTCATCGGCTCGAAGAACGGCGTCGCTGCCGCCGCGGGGGCCAGCGCCTATGCCAGCGCCAAGGCGGCCGCCAACCACCTCGCCCGCTGCCTGGCGCTCGAGGGGGCGCCCGCCGGCATCCGCGTCAACGTGGTCAACCCCGACGCGGTGATCCGCGGCAGCCGCATCTGGGACGGCGACTGGCGCAAGGAACGCGCCGGCACCCACGGCATCGATCCCGGTGCCGAGCTGGAGGAGCACTACCGCCAGCGCTCGATGCTCAAGCGCGACGTGCTGCCCGAAGACATTGCCGAGGCGGCCTATTTCCTCGGCTCGGACGCTTCGGCAAAGTCGACCGGCAACATGATCAACGTCGATGCCGGCAACGTCCAGGCGTTCACGCGCTGAGCCCGCCCGGGAGAGGATAGAACTATGACAGACCTGCCCATTTCCGCCGACCTCATCGCCGAGCACAACGACCGCCAGGTCGAGGCGCTGAACGAGGACTACGATGCGCTCGGCCGCAAGCTGGCCCGTGGCGGCATCGCGATCGATGCGGTCAAGTCGCGTGTCGCCGCATTCTCGGTCGCTGTCCCGTCATGGGGCGCCGGCCGGGGCGGCACGCGCTTCGCCAAGTTCCCGATCCCCGGCGAGCCCACCAACATCCACGAGAAGCTCGAGGATTGCGCGGTGATCAACCAGCTGTCGCGCGCCACGCCGCGGGTCAGCCCCCACTTCCCGTGGGACAAGGTCAGCGACTATGTCGCGCTGCGCGAGGAAGCCGCGGCGCTCGGCCTCGGCTGGGACGCGGTCAACAGCAACACCTTCCAGGACCAGCCCGGCGCGGCGCATACGTACGCCAACGGCTCGCTCTCCTCGCAGGATGCCGGCGCACGGGCCCAGGCGGTCGAGCACAACATCGAATGCATCGAGATCGGCCGCCAATTGGGCAGTACCGACCTTACCGTCTGGGTGGGTGACGGCACCAACTTCCCCGGGCAGCAGGACTTCACCCGCAGCCTCGATCGCTATCTCGACGCCGCGGCGCAAGTCTATGCCGCGCTGCCCGACGACTGGCGCATGCTGCTCGAGCACAAGATGTTCGAGCCGGCCTTCTACTCGACGGTGATCAGCGACTGGGGTTCGTCGATCCTGGCCGCGCAGACGCTGGGCGACAAGTGCAAGTGCCTGGTCGACCTCGGCCACCATGCGCCCAACGTCAATATCGAGCAGATCGTCGCCCGCCTCCATCGCTTCGGCAAGCTGGGCGGCTTCCACTTCAACGACAGCAAGTACGGCGACGACGACCTCGACAGCGGCTCGATCAACCCGCACCAGCTGTTCCTGGTATTCAACGAACTGGCAGAGGCCGAGGCGAACCCGCGCGACGGCTTCCGCCCCAGCTACATGATCGACCAGTCGCACAACGTCACCGACCCGATCGAATCGATGCTGTCGAGCGCCGAGGCCATCGTCCAGTGCTATGCCAAGGCCAGTCTGGTCGACCGCGCCGCGCTGCACGGCGCGCAGGAAGCCAACGACACGATGATGGCCTTCCAGGCCCTGCGCCGCGCCTATTCGATCGACGTCGCGCCGATCCTGGCGATGGCCCGGCTTGAGGCGGGCGGCGCGATCGACGTGCTCGCCGCCTACCGCGCCAGTGAATACCGCGCCCGCAAGGCGCAAGAGCGCAAGCCCGTGGGCCTGGGCGCCGGTATCGTCTGACCCGACACGCGTGACTTAGGGCCGCACACGATCGATCGAGCATTGACCCCGGGCGTCGCGAACGTCCGGGGTTTTTCGTGGCCCCGCGCCCCGAGCCCCGCCAACGCCATAAAAAGAGGGCCCCGGACGTTGCGACGTCCGGGGCCCTCGATGTCACTTCCGATAGAGAGGTATCAGAAGTTGATCCCGGCACGCACGCCGATGGTGCGGACCGAATTGTAGCCGAAGCGCTGGTTGAGCGTCAGCACCTGCGGGCTGAGCGTACCGTCGCCACCGTCCGATCCGATCGACAGCGGACGGATCTCGTTCGTGCAGTTCTTGCAGAACAGCGCCAGGTTGACGTGCGCCGCCTTGATGCCAAGGCTGGCGTCGAGCGTATCCCAGGCCGGGATCTGGAACTGCGGACCAAAGCCGGCCGACAGCGACGAGCGGTGGTAGTAGCTCACCGAAATCTGGCCGGTGAGATCATCCGACAGGCGATGCTCGTAGTCCGCACCAATCGTGCTGGTGAACTCGGCCGAGAGCGGGATGCGATAGCCGCCGGCGTCAAACGACGACTGGGTCGCCGAACAGCCGCTGGTGGTCTGCGACGGGTAGCACTGCGCGCCCGGGAAGCTGTTGTACTTCGCATCGGCATAAGTCGCCGCACCCGAGAGGGTGAAGCCGTCGAACAGCCTCGCCGAGAACGTGGCATCGATGCCCTTGGTCGTGGCCGTCGCGGCGTTGGCCAGCACGAAGGTGCGCAGGACCGCGATCCACGACTGCACCTGCAGGTCGGTGTAGCGGGTGTAGAACGCCGACAGGCTGAGCGTCAGGCGGCGATCGAACAGGCGCGTCTTGACGCCCACTTCCCCGCCCTTCGAGATTTCGGGACGGACCGCGAGGTTGGCGCCGGGCGCCGGTGCGGTGTTGGAGAAGCCCGGCCCCTTGTAGCCACGGCCATAGAAGCCATAGAGCAGCGTGTCGGGCGTGACCTGCCAGTCGAGGCCCGCCTTGTAGCTGAAATTGGTGGCGTCGGTGGTCTGGTCCGAACGGTTGTTGGGAATGCCCAGGGTGATGAAGTACTGGCCGGTGTTCTCGAGCAGGTCGATGCTGGCGCGGTCATAGGTCACGCGGCCGCCAACGGTCGCCTTGAGCGTGTCGGTCAGGTGATAGCTGACCTGGCCGAAGCCGGCATAGCTGTTCTGCTTGAGCGTGAAGCGCGAATCCTGGCCCAGGAACGTGCGATTGCTGACCGGGCAGGCAGCCGGCGGCGCGCCCAGCTGGGTTGCGCCGACGCAGAACGGGAACGTGGGCAGCAGGAAGGCCGGGAAGCCGTTGTTGCCGCCCAGCAGGTTCTGCTGGTCGAGCTGCGAGTGGTAGAAATAGAGGCCGACCTGGCCGGTGATCTTGCCGTTGTCGGGCACGGCGAGGCGCAGCTCTTCGGAGAACTGGTTGTAGTTCTGATGGGACGAGTTGGTGTTGAAGAAGTTGAACTTCGTCTCGTCGGAGTCGAATGAGAAGTTGTTCGACAGGTGCTTCCACGCCGCGATGTTGACCAGCTGCACGCCGCTGTCGAAGGTGTAGCTGATGTTGGCCTGCGCGCCGCCGGTCTCGGTGTCGCGGAAGTTGGGCGCATCGGCCTGGAACGTCAGATTGTTCGTACCCGACGGAACGCCGAGGCCGGTATAGGCGCTGCCGGTGCCGAGCTGGCGGTAGGTGATGTCGTAACGGCCCGAGATGCCGCGCTGGCGGTTGTAGTCGCCCAGCACATAGACGCTGAGCGCATTGTCCGGCTGCCACAGGTACTTGGCGCGCAGGCCCAGGTTGCGCACGCCCATGTCGTTGCGCACCTTGGGGTTCACGTCGGGATACGTGATCGAGTCCTGGCCGCTGTAGATGGCGTTGATGCGCAGCGCGCTGTTTTCGCTGACCGGCAGGTTGAGCGTGGTGCGCGCCTGGACGCCGTGGCCGTTCTTGACCGGGCGGTCGCGGGTCACGAGTTCGAGGTCGGCATTGCCTTCCAGCTTGCCGATCTTGGGCTTGGCGGTGGTGATGTTGACGAGACCGGCCGATGCGTTCTTGCCGAACAGCAGGCCCTGCGGCCCGTTGAGCACTTCGACCCGCTCGAGGTCGTAGAACGCGTTGGTGGCGAATTCGCCGTTACCCAGGACGACTTCGTCGACCATCTGCGACACGCTCGATTCCACCGTGGTGGCGAAGGTTGCCGTGCCGACGCCGCGGATCGAGTAGGTGTTGTCCTGCGCGACCTGAAGGCTCGGGGTCAGCTTGGTGACCGAGCTGAGGTCGTTGACGCCGCGCTTCACCAGCGTGTCGGCGGTGACGACGGAGACGCTGAGCGGCACCTTCATCACGCTTTCCGAGCGGCGCTGCGCGGTGACGATGATTTCGCCCGAGTTATCGGCCGTGGTCGTGGCCGGCTGCGCTGCTTCTGCGGGGGCAGCGGGCGCCGCATCCTGAGCCGCAGCGGATGCCAGCGGGAACAGCGAAGCGCTGATCAGCAGCGCGGCCTGCAAACTTGTTCTGGTCACGTCTAGTCCTCCCTCTCCGATCCATGGTCTCGCCTGCAGGGAGGGGCGTCAAAACGCCGATGGCATGGCCGATTCGTGCGGCCTGCGGTCCTCTCCGTGCGGCGCCAGCGGTCGGACTCGCTGGATTTAAACACCGTTTAGATGCCCGCCGTGTATTTTCGCTCGGCACCCTTGTCAAGCGTGAGCCGTGCGCGCTACCCGCTGAGTCATCCGGAGGGAGAACCATGGCCAGCGCGAAACCGACCTATCACCGCGAAAATCTCAAGGAGGAGCTGCTCGCGGCTGCGGTCATCTACATCGCCGAGCACGGCCACCAGGACCTGTCGGTGCGCAAGTTGTCGCAGATCGTCGGGGTCTCGCCGGGCGCGCCGTACCATCACTTTCCCGACCGCCGCAGCCTGCTGATCGCCGTGGCCCTGCAAGGTTACGAGCAGTTGGTCGGCAGTGCCATGGCCGATGCGGGCCTGCACCTCGACGGGCCCGACATCCTCTACAACGTCTGCTCCTCATTCCTGCGATTTGCCCGTGATAACAGGCGGATGATGGAGCTGATGTACGATTCCGAGCTGGCCCGCCCGGCGCTCGAACCGGCAATCCTCGCGGCGCAGCAGCGTGGCTACCAGATGTTTCGCAATGCCGTGAAGCTGGCCGGCCCCGCCCTGCCCGCCGACAGCGTCAGCGCCTGCGTCGCCACGATCTGGTCGGCGATGTTCGGCTATGCCCTGATGCGCTACCGCGACATGATCCATGCCGAGGAAGAGATCGGCGAAAAGGGCCTCGACGCCGCAGCCGATGCCGTGGTGCGCCAGGCGATCCGGCTGGCCACCGGCTGAAGCCGCCCGTCGGCCGCCCGTCCATCATTGGTCGGATGACCGGCTTGCGGGCCCGATTCTTAAATGGTATGATTATTCCAATACGCATTTGCGGATCAGCTTGACTCTGCGGGCGCCAAGAATCTAATCAACGCTTAGATGCAGTGCTGCGAGCGCTGCCGTATGCAAGGTGAGAGATGCCGAACGCCGCAGTTTCCGGCCGCGATGCGCGCCACCCGACCGGCCGCAAGCCCGGTGTTGCCCAGGGAATCACCGTCGTTGCCGCGGGTTTCCTTCCCATTCTTGCGATCGTGTCGCTGTTCCCGGCCGTGCCGGCGATCATCGCCCACTTCGCAGCCCGCGACCCTTCGGCGATCATCAAGGTGCCCTCCGCGGTCGCCGCCCCCGGCCTGACGATCGCGCTGCTGGCGATCTTCGCCGGCATGGCAACCGACCGTTTCGGCCGCCGCACCATGCTGCTGTGGGCGACCGCCTTCTATGCGCTGCTCGGCTCGGCCCCGTTCTTCCTCGACAGCCTCGACGGGCTCTATGTCTCGCGCCTGCTGCTGGGCGTGACCGAGGCGGCGGTGCTCACCACGATGAACACGCTGATCGGCGACTACTGGGACGAAAAGGGGCGTCGCACCTGGCTGTCGCTGCAGGGCATGGCCGGCCCGCTGCTCGCCAGCGTGGTCATCGCAAGCTCGGGTGCCGCCACCGCCTGGCGCTGGAACGCCTCGTTCCTGATCTACCTTGTCGCGGTGCCGATCTTCTTCGCGACATGGGCCTTCCTCTACGAGCCCACGCCGCAACCGCACGAGCAGCCGCAGGACGCAGCCACCCCCGTCGCCACGCCCTTCCCGTGGCGCGACGTGGCACTGTTCGCCCCCGTCACGCTCTTCGCGGCGATGCTCTACTACGTCTTCATCATCAATGGCGGCTCGGTCTGGCAGGAAGTGGGCGTCCAGAGCTCGGCCGACATCGGCCGCCTCAGCGCGCTGCCCAGCCTGTTCACGGTGGTCGGCGCGGGCATCTACTGGCTCGTCGGCAAGCGTTCGGCGCGGCTCCAGCTCAGCCTGTTCCTCACCCTCATCGGGGGCGGCCTCATCATCATGGGCCTGATCCACGACTGGCGCGGCATGATCGCGGGGATGATCGTGCAGCAGACCGGCGTCGGCATGGCCGTGCCCGTGCTGATCGGCTGGGTCCAGAACTACCTGCCGTTCGCGCACCGCGGCCGCGGCATGGGCATCTGGACCGCCTGCTTCTTCTTCGGCCAGTTCCTCTCGCCCGTCGTTGTCGGCCTGGTGCGCATGGGCGCGGGCACGATGCAGGGCGCCTTCGTCATCACCGGCGCGATCGGCCTTGTCGGCGCGCTTATCGTCAATCTCGTGCTGGCTGCCCGCCGCACGCCTTCCGCTTCTTGACCAAGGGTTTGCCAACATGTCGAAAATTACGCGCGGCGTAAGCCTCTACAGCTTCCAGGAAGAGATGTTCCTCGGCCAGATGAACGTCGAGGACTGCGTGGCCTTCGCCTCCTCGATCGGCGCCAATGCCATCGAGCTCCTGCCCGAACAGAACATGCCCAGCTTCCCCAACATCACCGATGCCCAGATCGGCGAATGGCAGGACATGCTGGCCCGCCACGGCGCGCATTTCAGCGCCTACGACATGTTCCTCGACACCAAGCTGCGCAAAGATCGCGAGATGACCGACGAAGAGCAGGTCGAGAGCGTCCACCGCGACCTGATCCTGTGCAACCGGCTCGGCATCAAGAACATGCGCATCGTCATCTTCGTGCGCCCCGACATCCTCGAGAAGTGCGTGCCGATGGCCGAAAAGCTCGACGTGCACATGGGCGTCGAAGTCCACGCGCCGTGGTACCTCGACCACGCCTGGATCCTGCGCACGATCGAGGTCGCCGATCGCCTGAACACCAAGCACCTCGGCATCCTGCCCGACATGGGCATCTTCATGAAGCACTACCCGCCCGTCATGCGGGCCCGCTTCGAGCGCCAGGGCGCGCGTCCGGAAGTGACCCAGTTCATCGTCGACCAGCATGAACAGAAGGTCATGGCCGAGTACACGATCTACGAAGTCGCGGTGAAGATGCAGGGCAACAAGGCCGAGGTCGCAATGGCCGAGACGCTGCGCCACGCCCCCTTCGCCAACCCCAAGCGCATCGGCGACTTCGCGCCCTACTTCCATCACATCCAGGCCAAGTTTTACGAAATGAACGAGGACTGCACCGACCCCGCGCTCGCTTACGACGACGTCATCCCCGAACTGGTCAAGGCCGGCTGGGTGGGTACGCTCTCGTCGGAATACGAGGGCAACCGCTGGGTCCAGGACGTGAGCGCCGTCGACAGCCGCGAGCAGGTTCGCCGCCAGCACGTGATGTTCGAGCGCCTGATCGCCGAAGCCGAAGCCAAGTACGGCACGGCGGCGGTGAGCGCCTGATGCGCAAGGCCCGCGCCTCGGCCATCGCCCTCGCGCTGCTCGGCTCGGTCGCATTCGCCGCAGCGGGTGCCGGGGCGCAGGGCATGCCCGAAGTGGGCCGGGTGGCGCTGCCCACGCCCGCCCAGCCCAACACGATCGACCTGCCTGCCCCTGCCGGCAAGCAGACCGAAATCTGGCATGACGATGCCGGGAAGCTGTCGGTGCGCAATGTCACCCGGGCGACGCTGACCGCGTTCCGTCCGGTCGGCACACCGGCCGACGCCGCGGTGATCATCGCGCCGGGCGGCGGCTTTCTCGGTCTCGCCATCGAGAAGGAAGGCTGGCAGGTCGCCCGCTGGTACGCCAACCACGGCGTGACGGCGTTCGTGCTCAAGTACCACACGCTGCCGACGCCGGTGGACCAGGCCGTCTTCGCCGACGAACTGGGCAAGGTCATCCACGGCGGCAAGGCGAGTTTCGCCCCGCCCGAAGACACCCCGCCCGAGGCTCTGGCCGATGGCCTGGCCGCCTTGCGCTGGGTGCGTGGCCATGCCACCGAGTTCGGCATCGATCCCAGGAAGGTCGGCTTCATGGGCTTCTCGGCCGGCGGGTTCCTGACCCGCAGCCTGGTGGAGAAGGGCGGCGCCGACCGCCCCGACTTCGCCCTGCCGATCTATCCCAACATGGCCGCGATGCAGGTGCCGGCCGACGCTCCGCCGATGTTCGTCGCGGTAGCAGCGGACGACTTCCTGCTCGCCCGCGTCAAGGGGCTCCCGCTCGTCGAAAGCTATCGCAATGCGGGCAAGTCCATCGAATTCCACCTGTTCTCCGCCGGCGGCCATGGCTTTGCCGCTGGTCAGCCCGGCTCGCCCGAAGAGGGCTGGCTCGATCTAACACTCCGCTGGATGCGCACCCGCGGTCTGCTCAAAGGAATGAACTGATGTTCGACAAGTACATCATCGACGCCGCCACGGTGACCGACACCGGCCCGGCCGATGCCCCCACGGGCTTCTCCTTCACCACCAAGCTCGGCTACTATCGTGGCCTCGTGCTCTCGATGCTCGAGGACCTCAAGGTGTCGATCGACGGTGAGGCCCTGCCGCGCGAGGCCGTGAGCTTCGACGACGGCAAGGGCGCGATCACGCTCGACGAGATGGAAACCGCCTACGACCGCAGCTGGGCCTTCGGCACGCCGGCAACGCTGACCGTGGCCTACCCCGGCGGCTTCCCCAAGGGCGAGCACAAGCTGGCGCTGCAGCAGAAGCTGCGCATCTCCTACCTGCCCTTCCCGGCGTTCAACAACGACGAGAAGGTGATCACGCGATGAGCCGGCGTCTGCGCATGGGCCTGATCGGTGGCGGTCCGGGCTCGTTCATCGGCCCCGTCCACCGCATCGCCGCCGAACTCGATCGCGAGATCGAGCTGGTTGCGGGTGCATTCAGTTCCAGCGCAGACAAATCGCGCGCCGCGGGCGAGAGCTATCGCATCGACCCGGCGCGCGCCTATCCCGACATCGCGACGATGCTTGCCGCCGAAACCGCGCGCGAGGACGGGATCGACTTCGTGGCGGTGACCACGCCCAATCACATGCACCTGCCCGCCGCGCGCGCCGCGCTCGAGGCCGGCATCGCGGTGATCTGCGACAAGCCCGCGACCGCCACGCTGGCACAGGCGCACGAGCTGGCCGCGGTCGTCGCCGCGGCCGACAAGCCCTTTGCGCTGACCTATACCTATTCGGGCTACCCGCTGGTGCGCGAGGCGCGCCACCTCGTGGCCCAGGGCGCGCTTGGCAAGGTGCGCAAGATCGTCGTCGAATATCCGCAAGGCTGGCTGGCGGGCGAAGCCGCAGGCAAGCAGGCCGAATGGCGTGTCGATCCGGCGCGTAGCGGCCTTGGCGGCTGCATCGGCGACATCGGCGTCCATGCCTTCCACCTCGCCGAATTCATCAGCGGCCTGCGCGTCGTGCAGATCCTCGCGGACCTCGGCACCGTGGTACCCGGCCGCCAGGTCGACGACGACTGCCAGATGTTCCTGCGCTTCGACAACGGCGCGCGCGGCGCGCTGCTCGCCAGCCAGATCAGCGTGGGCGAGCGCAATGGCCTGGCGATCCGCATCTACGGCGAAAAGGCGGGGCTTCGCTGGAAGCAGGAGGAGCCCAACCAGCTCTGGCTGTTCCACGACAGCGGCCGCAGCGAGTTGATCCAGGCGGGCGACGCCGGCCTCGGCCCCGACGCGGTGGCCGCCTCGCGCACCCCGGGCGGGCATCCCGAGGGCTACCTGGAGGCCTTCGCCAACCTCTATCGCGACTTTGCCAAGCTGCTGCGCGGCGAACCCGGTTCGCTGGTACCGGGCATCGAGGAAGGCCTGCGCGGCATGGCGCTGATCGAAACCGCCGTCCACGCCAGCGCCGCCGGCGCGGGCTGGACCGATCTTACCGTTTGAACAGCCAATCCGTTTGAAAAGGACGCAACGGCCATGAAGACCATCAAGGGCCCCGGCATCTTCCTCGCGCAGTTCGCGGGCGACGATGCCCCGTTCAACAGCCTCGACGCGATCGGCACCTACATGGCCGGTCTCGGCTACAAGGGCGTACAGATCCCCAGCTGGGACGGACGCCTGTTCGACCTCAAGCGCGCGGCCGAGAGCCAGGACTATTGCGACGAGGTCAAGGGCCTGCTCGCCGACAAGGGCCTCGCCATCACCGAGCTGTCCACGCACCTGCAGGGCCAGCTGGTTGCGGTGCACCCGGCCTATGACGCGCAGTTCGATGCCTTTGCGGCGCCCGAAGTGCGCGGCAATCCCTCGGCCCGGCAGGCCTGGGCGGTCGAGCAGATGACGCTTGCGGCCAAGGCCTCGCAGCGCCTCGGCCTCACCACGCACGCCTCGTTCTCGGGTGCGCTCGCCTGGCCCTACATCTATCCCTGGCCGCAGCGCCCGGCCGGCCTCGTCGAGGATGCCTTCGACGAACTCGCCCGCCGCTGGAAGCCGATCCTCGATGTCTTCGACGAGCACGGCGTCGACATCGGTTACGAGATCCACCCCGGCGAGGACCTTCACGACGGGATCACCTTCGAAATGTTCCTCGAACGGGTCGGCAACCACCCGCGCGCGAACATTCTCTACGATCCCAGCCACTTCGTGCTGCAGTGCCTCGACTACCTGCAGTTCATCGACATCTACCACGAGCGCATCAAGTGCTTCCACGTCAAGGATGCCGAGTTCCGCCCCACCGGGCGCAGCGGCGTCTATGGCGGCTATCAGGGCTGGGTCGATCGTCCCGGCCGATTCCGCTCGCTCGGTGATGGCCAGGTCGATTTCTCGCAGATCTTCAGCAAGATGGCGCAATACGACTTTGCCGGCTGGGCCGTGCTCGAATGGGAATGCGCGCTCAAGCATCCCGAGGCCGGTGCGGCCGAAGGCGCGCCGTTCATCGATCGCCACATCATCCGCGTCACCGAAAAGGCGTTCGACGACTTCGCCGCCGGCGGCGCCGACCGCGAACTCAATCGGCGCCTGATGGGCATCACGGACTGATCGGCATGGTAGCCCCCGACCCTGCCCAGATTCGCCCTTCCGCTCCCCTGTCCGCCAACCGCCGCGACGTGCTGGCCGGCGCGGCGCTCTTCGCGCTGGCGATCGGCCTGCCGACGCTCGCCGCGCACCAGATCGCCCTGCCGGCGGACGAGACCCCGACGCCGACCGAGGAGGCCGTGCTGCGCCGGGTCTGCGACATCGTCGTTCCCGCCACCGACACGCCGGGCGCGCTGGCGGTCGGTGTGCCGGCCTTCGTCGCACTGGCGCTCGCCCACGGCCTCGAGGGCAGCCGCGCGCCCATGGCCGATGCACCGGCCGGCGCACCGCTGCGGGCCGATGGCTCGCTGCGCCACATGACATGGCTGGTCCAGGCGCTGATGCAGGCCGGTGGCGGCGCGTTCCTGACGCTGCCGCCGGCACGCCAGGTGGCGCTGGTCACCGCGCTCGACGCGGCCGCCTTCCCGCC
>NZ_DAIRTS010000003.1:0-245532 GCF_036803765.1 Novosphingobium sp. | reverse complement strand
CTCGTATGCCGAGGACGGCGGTGCTTTCATGCTAGCCATGATGAGGGGCCTTACAGATAGAGCTTGGGATTGATGGCGATGCCGTGTTCGCGGCAATAGGTCTCGTAGTGGTTGATGAACCACCAGACGTCGGTCGTATCGATGAGGTTTGCGTCTTCGTCGTAGAAGTCGATCGGGCCCTGCATCCAGCCGAACAGCTTGCATCCCTGGGGATGGTCGGTGACCAGCGTGTGGCTTTCACCGGGGGTCTCGAGGATCAGCCCGCCGGGCGTCGCCACCCAGTCGTATTCAAGGTACCGCACCGAGCCTTCGAGGCAGACCATGGTGATCGTGCCGCGATGGAAATGCGTGCCGATCACGCCCGGCGCCTTGACCCAGAGGATGTTGGAAAACAGGTTCTGGCGCACGTCGAACGCGAGGTGCTTGATCGCGGCATTGTCGCCAAACGGTACCCAGGGGCTGTCGACGTCAGTGGCCGCGTCGATGTAGCGGCCACCGGGGCTGAGGCGTTCGACCAGCGCCTTGTGAGGAAACTTGACGTCGACAATGGCCGCCTTGTCGGAGGGGGGTGCGGTCATCACGGTCATGGCATTGGCCTTTCGGTTCAGCGGATCAGGGTATCGACGTAGTCTGCGCCGATGCCGACCGCGGCATAGTGCGCGCGGGCGGCCGCGATGTAATCGAACACGTCGTAGTGACCGATCGTGTTGCCCGCGTCGTCGAGCCACATCAGCGGCCCGGAGACGACGAAGAACACCTTCATCGGGTCTTCGTGTTCGTAACAAACGAGAGTGTGGCTCTCGCCGGGCGTCTCGTAAATGAAGTCCCCGGCCGTTGCCGTCCACTCGTGCTCGAGATAGGCCCATTTGCCGCTGATGGTGTAGGCCCAGATCGGATGCGGGTGATAATGGCGGTTCACCAGACCGGCCTGCTTGCTCATCAGCACGTCGGCCCACATGTTCTTGGTCGGGCTGATCCAGACCGGCTTGGAGAAGACCGTCTCGCTGATCGGCACCCAGTACCGCTCGTCGCCCTCGGCGATCTTGGGCATGTAGACCTCGGGCAGCCCGCCTTCGCGGAACACCTTCTCGACCGGCTTGATGTCCTTCCAGAATTCGCTGTGTGCCGCCTGGGGCATCGGTGTCACTCCTTTGGGGGTAGCGGGAGGGCCGCGGCGCGAACCGCAGCGCCTCCCGCCAAGGGTCAGGTCAGAACTTGACGCCGACGCGCGCGTACCATTCGGCCGGGCGGCTGTAGGTACCGTAGATCTGGCCACCTGCCAGCTGCGCCTGGCCGGTCGTCAGGTAGCGCTCGTTGGTGAGGTTGGTGCCGCCGACGGTCAGCTCCCAGTGCTCCTCGGGCGCGCGGTAGGTGATCGAGCCGTTGATGACGGTCGTCGCCGGGCGGTCGAGCAGGAACGTGCCCTCGGTGTCGTTCTTCATCTTGCCGGTGAAGGTCGCGTCGGCGAGGAACACCAGCGAGCCGTGGCTGCCCAGGTCCGCCTGGTAGCGCGGTGCGACGTTGAACTTCCACTTCGGGGTCTTGGGCAGCGAGATGCCGGGCGCGACGCCTGCCTGCAGCGCAGACGGCGCGACACGGGCCGGCCCATCGACGCTGGTGTACTTGGCATCGGTGTAGCCGAGCGAGCCGGTGATGGTGAAACCGGTCACGGGCGCGGCGACGATCTCGACCTCGAAGCCCTTGATCCGCGCATCGCCGGCGTTCTGGATGGTCGGCGAGACACCCTGCTGGAAGTTGAGCTGGATGCCCTTGTAGTCGGTCCAGAAGGCAGCGGCGTTGATCTGCAGGTGGCGATCGAGCAACTGAGACTTCACGCCCGCTTCGTATGTGGTCGCCTTTTCAGGACCGAAGCCCGGTGCATAGGGCAGCGGGTTCGACAGGCGCGTGGTCCAGCCGCCGGTCTTGTAGCCCTTCGACCAGCTGGCATAGAGCATGACGTCGTCGTTCGGGTGGATCTGCAGGCCGACCTTGGGTGAGAAGTTGCTGAAGGTCTTCTTCTGGACGCCCGCGATATAATACCGCAGCGGCTGCCCGGGGTTGGGGAAGTTGTTGTCGATCCGGCACTGGTTGCTGATCGGGTTGAGCGATGCGCAGTTGGGATCGCCGAAGAAATTGGCGAGCTTGTAGTTGAGGCCGTTGGCGTCGGACTGGAAGCCCTCGAATTCCTTGTTCTCGTGGGTATAGCGGCCACCGACGGTAATCGCGATCAGGTCGGAGAAGGCATAGTCCAGCTGGCCGTAGAACGCGTAGTTGCGCGTCGCCAGCGTGTTCGGCCCGTCGACCTGCAGCAGGCCCTCGGCAAACGTCACGTAGTCGTGCAGGTCGCCGCTCTCGCGGAAATAGTAGGCGCCCAGCACGTACTTGAGCTTCTTTTCCGCCGCTGTGCCGGTCAGCTGCAGTTCCTGGCTGAACTGCTTCTGGTTCATCGAGAAGCTGGTGTGCAGGAAGTTGAGCGGCGAGTTGTCGAGGTCCATGCCCACGACCCAGTGCAGCTCGCGATAGGCGGTGATGGACTTGATCGAGGCCTCGTCCGACAGGTCGAAGTCCAGCGTCAGCGCCGCGCCGCCCTGCTTCAGCTTGTTGAAATTGTTGCCGTTGGCGTAGGACGTGTCGATGTTGTTGGTGACGAACCGATTGTCATAGGGCAGTCGGTTGTTGTCCGGATTGGCATCGGCGTTGACGCCATAGATCGCCGGCAGGTCGAGGATCGAATTGAGCCCGCCGCGGCGATAGAGGAATGCGGCCGAGGGCGGTCCGCCGATGAAGCTGTCGCACGGCCCGGTCACGCCGCCCTGCGTCACGGTGGGATTGCCCGCAATGGCGCAGTTGTAGGTGCCGGCAAAGACCGCCGGGAACGTGGTGATGACCTTGTTGGCGATCTGCGAGGTGTCGGTCTTGCTGTAATCGCCGCTCAACGTGGCGCGGATGCCGTCGCCGTTGTAGCGGATCTTGCCGCGCAGGTTCCAGGTGTTGTCACCGCCTTCAGTGCCGTAGCCCTGGTTGCCATAGCCGGCCGCCTTGAGCGAGGTAATCGGGTCCGACGCATAATTGCCGGCACCCGGGAATGGGATGCGGTGCAGGTAGCCGTCGCGCTTGGTGATCGAGAACGCCACCGACGAGGACAGCTTGTCCGCCAACGGCATGTCGACCGTGCCCTTGGCGCTGAACAGGCTGTAGCTGCCGGTCATCGCGCTGCCGACGAAACGGAAGGTATCGCCCGGATCATGCGTGACGATCGAGATCGCGCCGCCGATGGTGTTGCGGCCGAACAGCGTGCCCTGCGGACCTTTCAGCACTTCGACGCGATCGACGTCGGGCAGGTCCTGGTTGGCACCGACCGAGCGCGCCAGGTAGACGCCGTCGAGGTAGATGCCCACGCCGGGGTCGATGTTGAAGGCGAAGTCGTTGGCGCCGATACCGCGGATATAGGCGGCCAGCACCTGGCTCGACCCCGAGAACGGCGTACCGGCATCGAGCGTCACGTTGGGCGCGATGTTCGACAGCGACGACACGCTGGTCACCGCGCGCTCCTGCAGGGCGCTGGCTGTGAAGGCGCTGATCGCGATCGGCACGTCCTGGACGTTTTCGGCGCGCTTCTGCGCGGTGACGACGATTTCCTGAATGCCGCCGTTGCTCGACTGCGGCGCTTCCTGCGCGGCGGGATCCGCCTGCGGGGCGCCTTGGGCCAGCGCCGGGCTGGCAGTGGCTATGGCCAATGCGGCCAAAGAAACCGGTGCGAGTTTCATGGTTGTCCTCTCCCTTTTTTAATTCCGCTGGTATTCGCAGCCCCTGACTGACGAACCCGCTGCGGCAAAAACTAGGACCTCGTGCGAGGTCGCGCTTGCATTGGAGCGCAAGTGATCCGGACTGTGGCGCAACAGGCCGGATATTTTCGGCTTTCAGGCCTTATGCTGTCGCCAGTCGCGCGGCGTCGTCCCGAAACGCTGGCGGAAGCAGCGCGCAAAATAGGCGCTGTCGTTGAAGCCCATCTCGAAGGCGATCTCGGTGATGCTGGCACCGGGGCTGGCAACGATGCGTTCGGCAGCGCGCTGCAGGCGACGCTCGAGAATGAATGCGCTGGGCGTCGTGCCCATTGTCGCGAACAGGTTCTGGATCGTGCGGACCGACGTGTGGCAGGCATCGGCCAGCGTGGTGGTGCGCAGCGCAGGATCACCGAGGTGTGCCTCGACCAGCGCGACGACGCGGTCGCGCAGGGCATGGTCCCCGGCCTGGCGTGTCTCGGGGCGGACTGCGCCGCGCACGGCAAGCGCTGCCAGATCGTAGAACACGCTGCTGACGCCTTCCTGCCACTCCGGGTCCTGCGCGCTCTGGTCACCCTGATGCCACAGCGAGCGCAGGAAATCGTGGAACACCCGGCCACCCGGCGTCGCGCCGCACAGCCGCTTGCTGAGCATGTCGTCGAGCCCCGGGACGCGCTCGGCCAGCGGGGCCCGGGGAAACTCGACGACCAGCAGTTCGTGCGCCGAAAGATCGAGCGAATAGGCGTGGTGCGGCGAGCCGATGACGAAGTCGCCGGTATCGAGCTGACTCTCGCCCCGCTTCTCGCGATAGAGGCTGGTGCCCCGGCACTGCAGGTGGAGGATCAGGCGTTCATCGGCGGCGTCCTGCCCCTGGCGGCCGACGAACGAGGCGGTCGACCGCGGCCGGATCATCGCGAGGTCGCCCACGTTCCACGACCACATCTCGCCCGAGAACGTGGCGTTGCGCGTCTTGACGTATGTTCCGGTGTAGATCCGGTCAACCAGGTCGTTCCAGAAGCCGAGGCGCTGGTCGGGCGCGATGGCATCGGTGGCGAAGCGTTGTACGGCAGTCATGGCAATGAACTCCCTCAACGATGATAGGTCAGGCGGCCCCTGTATTCGGCCCCGTCAGCGGCGCCGTCGATGAAAGCCCGCGCCCTGACCGCCGAGCGACGACCCGGGGCGCGCTTTCGATCAGGCCGAGCGCGAGGACGCCGGCGACGAGGCACAGGCCGAACATCAGCCAGACCGGCGCCGCGAGGCCGAACCGGTCGGCGAGCGATCCTGCGATGAACGGGCTCAGCACGCCGCCCAGCACTTCGCCGATGCCCATGACCACGCCGGTCAGTGTGGCGGTCAGCCGGGGATCGACGCTCTCGGCCGGGATCGTGGCCATGAACATCGGGAACAGGCCATTGAGCGCCCAGCCGAAGAAGAAGATCGCCGCGAGCACCCACACAGAGCCGGTATAGTAGATCGCACCAAGCGGCAGGATCGCGCCGAGAAAGGCAAAGCCGATCATCACGGGGCGGCGGCCGATTGCGTCGGACAGCGCCGGCACCGCGAAGCTGCCGATCCCCGCCGAGATGCCCAGCGTCGCCATCAACCAGCCCATGACCTGCGGGTCGAACCCGCGCCCGTTCGTCAGGAACAGCGGCATGAAGGCCCAGCAGACGACCAGGTAGGAGACCAGCAGGATGGCGATCAGCGCACAGAGCACGACGTTGCGATGGGCGAAGGCCTCGCGCAGCGTGACCTTGGGCCCTGCACCGTGATGCTCGACCTGTGGCGGTTCACGCAGGGTGAACCAGATCAGGGCTGCCGTCACGAGACCCGGCGCTGCGGCGAGGTAGAACCCCTCGCGCCAGCCATAGGCGACGGCAAGCGGCACCAGGAGGATCGGGGCGAGGCCCGAGCCCAGCAGGTTGGAGCCAAGGTTCTGAGCGACGCCCATGGCAAGGCCGCGCCGCTCGGGCGCGACTTCGCCCACGATCATGGCATGGCTGACGGGCATGACTCCGCCCTCGGCCGCGCCCATCAGCAGGCGCGCGCCGAGCAGCATGAGGAACGAGGTGGCAAGACCCGACACCACCGAGCAGGCGCAGAACGCCAGGGTGGCGACGACGACTACCGCCTTCTGCGCCCCCAGCTTGTCCGACACCCGGCCGACGACGAAGCCGGACAGCGCCCAGGTCAGCGACAGCGCCGAACTGAACAGACCGACCTGCGTGTTGCTGAGGTGCAGGTCGGGCTGCACGAACGGCATCAGGAAATTGAGCGCGTTGCGATCAAAGAACAGGATGCCGAAGTTGAGGCTGAGCAGCCCCGTAACCCAGACCTGATAACGCCCCGAGGCGCGCGTGGCCGTGCCGCCGCTCACAGGAACGGCCTCACCGGATCGCTGCCGTCCCAGCCTTGCGAGGCCTGCCACATCATCGTGAAGTGGTGGTCCATGCCATCATTCGCGGGGATCAGCTCGACGAAGCCGGGCGACGCATCGTGCCCGCCTTCGAGATAGGCGACCGCCCCGCCCGTCGGAACGGGTGCCCGGAACGCAAGGTTGTAGCCGCGGGCGAGATAGCCGGGCAGCGCGGCGTCGACATCGCGCAGCGCGATGCCGAAGTGGTGGAATCCGTAGCCGCGCGCCTCGATCGTCTCGCGATAGACCGAAGGGTTGTCGTCGAGCGGCTGGATCAGCTCGATCTGCATGTGCCCGGCGAACCCCATCGCGATGGCGACGTCCGCCGTCGACGGCGTACCCCGATAGACCTGGCCTTCAACCAGAAAGCTGGGAAGGAGGAAGAACGGCCCGGCGGCGCAATCGCGGACAAAATGGTCGATCGCGGCATTGATGTCGCGGACGACAAAGGCCGTCTGGCAAATGCCGCCGATCGGCTGGCCATAGCCGAGGAGGTCGGCCGAAGCCGCCGTCCCGGTCATGGCAATTTGGGCAGGACTGGTCACGTCACGCAGATCCTTTCAGCAAGGCGCATGGCCCCACGCACCGCCAATTGCGGCTGCGCGGCACGATGCGCCTACCTCTCCTTCAGGACGCGCGGCCCTTTTGCGGGCCGTCGCGCTAAACTTGGTATGGCGGGCGAATCACAGCGTGATCACGACCTTTCCGAACAATCCCGGCGAGGACTGGTATCGCCACGCGTCCAGCGCCTCTTCCATGGTGAAGCGCCGGTCGATCACCGGCTTGATGCTGTGGGCATCGACAAAATCGTGCAATCGCACAGCCATGCCGCGAGAGCCGACGAAGATGCCGCGCAGGCTGGCACCTTTCATCATCAGGCCATGCGGGCTGGTGTCCCCGCTGCGCGTCAGCACGCCGATCAGCGCGATTTCGCCGGCGAAGTTGACCGCCGGGATGCTCTGCGCCAGCGTTCCGGCGCCGCCCACCTCGACCACGTGGTCGACGCCGCCGCCGGCCAGCCGCGCGGCCTCGGCGCCCCAGTCGGGCGTGGTGCGATAATTGATCGTCTCGCTGACGCCAAGCGCACGGACCCGCGCGAGCTTTTCATCCGACGAAGACGTGGCGATGACGCGGGCGCCGGCAGCGAGGGCGATCTGGGCCGCAATCAGCGAGACGCCACCCGTGCCGAGCACGAGCACGCTTTCGCCGGCCGCAAGCGGGCGCGGCCCTTCCATCAGCGCGTTCCATGCAGTGACACCGGCGCACGGCAGGCAGGCGGCTTCCTCGAAAGTCAGCGACTGCGGGATCGACACGAGGCCATGCGCGGGCAGGACCACGACGTCCTGCAGCATGCCCGTGGCGGGCGGTGCGCCGAGCGCCGGGCCCGCCGCGGGGTTAGCTGGGCCGTCGGCCCAGTTCTGGAAGAACAGCCCTGCCACGCGGTCGCCGATTGCCAGGCCATCGACGCCCTCGCCGATCGCCACGATCTCGCCGGCGCCATCCGACAAGGGCACCGTATCGCGATCGACGGCACCGCCAAAGTAATGCCCGAGCGGGATCAGCTGGTCACGATAGTTGAGCGAACAGGCGCGCACGCGGATCGCGACCTCGCCTGCGCCCGGCACAGGTTCTGGCACATCGACGAGCGCCATGTCGTCGAGCGACTGGGCACCCTTGCGAACGAGCCACCGGCGCATGCTTTCCCCTTCCCTGTATCGTTGGCGGCATCATGGCACAGTGCGCGCAAGAATTAATCAGCGACACTAACTATTTTCATCCAGTGAAACGCGTTTCCTGACCGGGACGTGCCGTGGCGGGAGAAACCGGGCCATTTGCGCCGAGGAAAGGCGCCTGTGGAAGCCGCTCCTCGGCGACCGTGACGGCGCGCTCGATCGCCAGCGTGATCTCGCGTGCCGTATGCTTGAGCGCGCCCAGGTGCCGCAGCATGACGGCGTCATCCGTCCCACGCTTGGCCGGCCAGGTGATGTTGATCGAGGCCACGGGCGCCCCGTCGAGCAGGATCGGGACCGCCATCGACCGGCGTCCATCGCGCAGCACCAGCTGGCGGCTGCGGTCGGGCCAGGGATGCAATGGCTCGCGGCTGGCAAAGCCCCGCGCCCGCGTATCGTCGAGGATGGCGCGAAGGTCTGCCTCCGACCCGTCCGCGGGCACGCGCGGCCGCAGCCGGGTGATGATCGCTTCGCGTTCCTCGTCGCTGCAGGCGGCAAGGTAGGCCCGCCCCGTGGCGGTGTGGATGTAGGACAACTTGACCCCGACCGGCCCCAGCGTCGCCGAGTCGAGCCGGAACAGCGGACTGTTGGTTTCGGCGATCTCCATGTGATCGAGTCGCGGCACGGCCAGTACCGAGGGCCATGACACCCGCGTCGACAAGGCCTTGAGCCAGGGTGAAGCAACTTCGGCGATGTGCTCCAGCGTGATCGCTTGCGAGCGCGCCCGGGCATCGACGTGCGGGAGATAGGCCCCGTCGGCAAGCCGCTGCCAGATCAGGCCTTTCTGCCCCAGCGTCTGCAGCATGCGCAGCAATGTCGCCTTGGGCAGACCCAGCGCCACGTGCATCTCGTGCAGGCTGGCGGCGCGGCGCGCCTGCACCTGCAGCAAGACGTCGAGCCCGCGCTCCAGCGCACGGACGGTTTTCACCTTCCTCTCCTGCATCCTCGTCCCGCTCTTGTTCTGGTTTCATCTTGTGAAACGCGAGGATCGCATAGCGGTTGGCAAAGTCAAACCGGATGACGCACCATGGGTCCAAGGGAGAGGATACAACCATGGCTCAAGCCGAAGGGGCCCCAGCGCCCGTCATCGCGCCCGCGATATCGCCCGCCGTCCTGCTCGTCATCACGCAGGACACCAAGGAAGAGGAAGCCCGCTTTACCCGCGCCGCGCTCGAGGCGGCCGGCGTCCGCGTCGTTCATCTCGATCCCAGCGTCCGCCGCACGATCGGCGGCGCCGAGATCGCGCCCGAAGAGGTTGCAGCCTCTGCCGGGATGACGATCGAGGAGGTCCGCGCCCTCGGGCACGAGGGCAAGTGCCAGAGCGCGATGATCCGCGGCGCCATCGCCGCCGCCCATGCCTGGGACGCCAAGGACCCGATTTCCGGGATCCTTGCGATCGGTGGCTCGATGGGCTCGGCGCTCGCCGGCGCGCTCATGCAGAGCTTTCCCTACGGCCTGCCCAAGATGATCGTCTCGACCATGGCTTCGGGTTTCACCAAGCCCTACATGGGGGTCAAGGACATCGCGATGATGAATGCGGTGACCGACATCTCGGGCATCAACACCATCAGCCGCGATGTCTTCCGAAATGCCGCGCATGCCGTCGCCGGCATGGCGCGCGGCTATGACCGCGACCGGCCGGCCGATCGTCCGCTCGTGCTCATCACCACGCTCGGCACGACCGAGGCTTCGGTGCGCCGCATCCGCCAGGCGCTCGAGGGCGATGGCTGCGAGGTCATGGTGTTCCATTCCTCGGGCGCAGGTGGTCCGACGCTCGACGCGCTGGTCGAAAGCAAGGACGTGTCGCTCGTTCTCGATCTTTCGCCGACCGAGATCCTCGATCACCTCATGGGCGGGCTGGCCGACGCGGGGCCCGATCGCGGTCGGCCTGCACTGCGGCGCGGGGTACCGACGGTCCTGGCCCCCGGCAACGCCGATTTCATCATCGCCGGGCCGATCGCCGTGGCTCGCGAACAGTTTCCCGGCCGCCGCTATCACGAGCACAACCCGCAGCTGACGGCGGTCCGCACCACGCTCGACGACCTGAAGCGGCTCGCCGATCACCTGGCGGAGAACGTCCGTTCGGCGGCGGGGCCGGTCAGGGTCGTCACCCCGCTCCATGGGTTTTCCAACCATGACAGCCCCGCCGGGCACATCATGGATCGCAGCATCCCGCCGCCATTTGCCGAATACTTGCGCAGCGTCATGCCCGCGCATGTGCCGGTCACGGCGGTGGACGCCCATTTCAACGACGAGGCCTTTTCCGACACCGTGGTCGCGGCAGCGCGCGAACTGCTCGCCGCCCGCCCCGCCGTCGCGGCCTGACCACACGATCACGGGACCCGCCATGACCGCACCCGACCTGCCTTTGACCGCCGAGGACGTTGCCGAGATTGCCCAGATCCTCGCGCAATCGGGCTACGACGCGCTCGACGTCTCCACCCGGCGCTTTCGCCTTCGCCTTGCCGCCGCCGATGCCGGCGAGGCCGCCGGGCAGACCGCCTTCACGCAGGAATGGCAATGGGCCGGCCAGGTCGATGCCAGCGCCGTGGGGGCGGCCGCCGACGCCCCGCTCGACCCCGACGCGATACCCGCCCCGCTGCCCGGCACGTTCTATCACGCGCCCCAGCCCGGGGCTCCGTCCTTCGTCGCGGCAGGCGATGCCGTTGAGGCCGAGACCGTCGTCGGGATCATCGAGACGATGAAGCTAATGAACCCGGTCCACGCGGGCCGTGCCGGGACGATCGAGGCCGTGCTCGTTCCCGATGGCACGCTCGTCGCCAAGGGGACGGCCCTGTTCCGGCTCAACTGAAAGACTGGTCGATGACATTCAAGCGCCTGTTCATCGCCAATCGCGGCGAGATCGCCTTGCGCGTCCTGCGCACTGCCCGGCGGATGGGGATCGAGGTCGTGCTCGGCGTGTCCGAAGCGGATGCCGGGTCTCTTCCGGCGCGACTGGCAGACGCTACGGTCGTGCTGGGGCCCGGCCCCTCGCCGCTTAGCTACCTTGCCATCGACAATGTCACCGCCGCCGCGCGTGACGCGGGATGCGATGCGGTTCATCCAGGCTATGGCTTCCTGTCGGAGAATGCCGCGTTCGCGCAAGGAGTCGCCGACGCCGGGATGACGTTCGTGGGCCCGGCGATCCAAACGCTGGAGGGTATGGGCGACAAGCTGGCGGCGCGTGCGCTCGCCGTTGCGGCCGGCCTGCCGATCCTGCCGGGCGGCGAGGCGCCGACGGCCGAGGACGTGCGTCGGCGGGCTGCGGAAACCGGCTATCCCCTGCTGCTCAAGGCCGTTGCGGGCGGCGGCGGCAAGGGCATGCGCCGGGTCGACCATCCCGACGATCTCGACGCTGCGCTGGGCATGGCCCGTGCCGAGGCCCAGGCCTCTTTCGGCAACCCTGCGGTCTATGTCGAGCGCTTCGTGGCCAGGGGCCGCCACGTCGAGGTGCAAATCCTCGGCGACGGTGTCCGCGCCATCCACTTGGGCACGCGCGACTGCTCGATCCAGCGCCGCTTCCAGAAGCTGGTCGAGGAAGCCCCTGCGCCCGCCATGCCGGCAGAGGCGCGGGCCGCGATCGAGGACGCCGCGGTGCGCCTCGCCCGGCACATCGGCTATCGCGGCGCGGGTACGGCGGAGTTCCTCGTCGATGCAGAGGACTTCTCGTTCTACTTTCTCGAGCTGAACGCCCGCATCCAGGTCGAGCACCCGGTGACCGAGGCGATCACCGGCGTGGACCTGATCGAGCAACAGTTGCTCGTCGCCATGGGCAAGCCGCTTGCGCTGACCCAGGCCATGGTGCGCCCGCAAGGCCATGCCATCGAGGTGCGGATCAACGCCGAGGATCCCGACGCCGATTTCCGCCCGTCCCCCGGAAGGGTCGCGCGCGCCGCCTGGCCGGCAGGCCCCGGCATCCGCGTCGACAGCCATATCGCCAGCGGAGGGGAAGTGCCGCCGTTCTATGATTCGCTGCTGGGCAAGCTGATCGTCCATGGTGCCACCCGCGACTTGGCCGTGGCCCGCATGGCCGATGCGCTCGCCCGCCTCGCCATCGACGGGTTGCCGACGACCGCCCCACTTCATCGCCGCATCCTCGCCGATCCGCGCTTCGTAGCCGGCGGCGTCGACACCGGCTTTCTTGCAGGACTTCAGCCATGAGCGCGATCCGCCTCGTCGATGTCACCATGCGCGACGGCAATCAGAGCCTGTGGGGCGCGACCGGCCTCAACACCGCGCATATGCTGCAGGCCGCCGCGCTGACCGAAGCCTGCGGGTTTCGCGCGATCGACTTCGTGTCGTCGAGCCACATGGCCGTGGCCGTCCGCTACTTTCGCAACAACCCGTGGGAACGCCTGCGCCGCATGGCTGCAGCCATGCCGACCACGCCGCTGCAGTTCATCACCACGGGCTTGCGCTTCATCGCCTGGCAGCAGGCCGACCCCGAGTTCATGCGCCTGGTCTACCGCGCGCTCCAGGCCAACGGCGTCGGACGTTTCGTGCTGCTCGATCCGATGCACGAAGTTCCCGCCGTGCTCGAAGCCGCGCGGCTGGTAAAACAGGAAGGCGAGGCCGAAGTCATGGCCGCGCTGACCTTCACCCTCTCCGACGTACACACCGACCAGTTCTATGCCGATTTCGCGCGGGCCCTGGCCGGCAGTGCCGATATAGACCTGTTCTACGTGAAGGATCCGGGTGGCCTGCTTTCGGTCGACCGCGCCCGGACGTTGATCCCCGCCATCAAGGCCGTGATCGGAAACAAGCCGCTGGAAATCCATGCGCACACGACGATCGGCCAGGGCATGCTCGCCAGCCTCGAGGCCGCGAAGCTGGGGGTATCGGCCGTCCACGTCGGGATCGGGCCGGGGGGCGATGGTTCCTCGCTCCCTGAGGCGAACCGCACGCTCGCCAATCTGGAGGCGGCGGGCCATTGCGTCGAGATCGACCGCGCCGCCCTCGCCCGCCTCACGGCCTACTGGAATCGGCTGGCGCTGGCGGAGGGCCTTCCGCCGGGCAGGCCGCAGAACTTCGACGCCAGCTTCCTGCGCCACCAGATCGCGGGTGGGGTGATGACGACCACGGCGCGGCAGCTGGCGGAACTGGGCCTGTCAGACCGCCTCGACGCCGTCATCGCCGAAACCGAGCAAGTCCGCGCCGAGCTTGGCTATCCGATCATGGTCACGCCCTTCCCGCAAATGGTCATGAGCCAGGCGCTGTTCAACGTGATCGGCAGTCACCGCTATGCGCAGGTGTCCGACCAGGTGATCCGCTATTGCCTGGGCAAGTTCGGCAAGCCCACTTCGCCGATCGACGCCGAGGTACTGGCGACGATCATGGATCGCCCGCGGGCGCGCGAGTTGGAGCACGAGCCAACCTTCCCCGCGCTGGCCGATCTGCGACGCCAGTTCGGCCAGCATCTGCCCGACGAGGAATTCCTGCTGCGCGCGGTGATGCCGGGCGAGCAGGTCGATGCCATGCTCGCCGCCGGACCGTCGCGCTCGACGTATACGCCCGAGGCAGCGCCGCTGCTGTCCCTGCTTCGCCAGCTCGCCGCGCGTCCCACCGCCCGCGACCTCGTCGTCGAGCGGCCGGGCTTTCGTCTTGCCCTCCATGCCGGAGCCAGTCTGTGATTCAACTCTCCCGCGACCACGCCGCGCGCCTTGCCGATGCGGCGGGCTTCATTTTCGACATGGACGGCACGATTGCGCTGGGCGATGCGGCCAGTGGCGGGCATCGCGCTTTGCCGCACGCCATCGCCTTGCTCGAGGCACTGCAGGCGCGCGGCACGCCCTATGTCGTCTTTACCAATGGCACGGCCAAGGCACCGGCGGCTTATGCGGCATCGCTGCGCGCGGCCGGTTTTCCCGTGGCCGACGACCAGATGCTGACGCCTTCGGCCTCGGCGGCGGCCTGGTTCGCGCAGCAAGGCATCGGGCGCGTGCGAGTACTCGGCAACGCGGGCTGCGCGGCGCCGTTGCGCGATCTCGGCCTCGACGTGATCGACCCGTCCGCGCCGGCGAGCGGCGTCGAGGCGGTCTATACCGGGTGGTTTCGCGAGTTCGACTTCGACTCGCTCGAGGCCGGGTGCGATTCGCTGTGGCATGGCGCGCGGCTGTTTACCGCCAGCAACGTGCCCTTCTTTGCGACTGCGACGGGCCGTGCGATCGGCTCGAGCTTTCCCATCAATGCCATGCTGACCGCCATGTCCGGCAAGCGGGCGAGGATTCTCGGCAAGCCCGCGCGCGTCGCGTTCGATGTCGCGCGCCAGCGCATGGGCCTTCCGCGCAGTGCGAGCAAGGCCATGGTCGTCGTCGGGGATGATCCCGCGCTCGAAATGCGGATGGCCAATGCCGTCGGGGCCATGGCCCTCGGGCTGACGACGGGCATCATGAAGGACGCCAACGACCTGTCCGAGCGCGACCGCCCGACGGTTCTGCTCGACACGCTGGAGCCCGTCCTCGCTGCGCTGCGCTGAGGCAGGCACCCGTCACTTGCACTTGCAGGCCGGCTTCTTGGTTTTCTGCTTGGTCGTCGCGAATTCGGCGCGGGTCAGGGCGCCGTCGCCATCTGCATCGGCGCCCTTGAATTTGTTGACGGTCGAGGTCGCCCATTCCTCGAACGTCAGCAGGTTGTTGCCGTCGGCGTCGAGCTTGCGAAAATCCTTGGCGCGCGGCGCGAGCAGTTCGTTGCGCGTGATCCGGTCATCGCGATCCTTGTCGAAGTGATCGAAACGCCGCTGCTCCCTGGTCTGCTCGGTAGCATGGGGCAGCGCCGGGCCCTCGAGCCCCGCAGCATCGGCGCTGGGCAGCGCTTCCTCGAATGGTTCGTCCGATGCTTGTTCGCTCGGCGCGGCAGTGACCGCAGCATTCTGGCGAATGGCGGCGTGGCCCTGCCACCAGAACACCGCGCCCGCCACCAGCAGAACCGTTCCAAGTGCCACCAACAGCGTTCTGCTCATTGCCGTCCCCCCCAGGCTGGCCGAGGGGCAATGTTACGCCAGTGCAGGGATGACGCGGAACCGGAAGCGCTGCCGATTTGGCAGCATCAGCGCCCGAGCAGACCCAAGCGCAGGGCGAGGGCAAAGCGTCCGATGGGGGAGCCCGCATCGCCCCGCAGCGCCAGTCCTCGCAGCACCGCGAGCGGGCGCATGGCCCGCGGCAGACGCGGCGCGGTGCGGCCGGGGGATGTCAGACCTGCCCATTCGCGCGCTGCGACCGAGATATCGTCTTTGTGGCCGGCACCCGACATGCGGCCCAGCGCCTGCATGACGCCGAGGCGGGCCTCGTCGAGGTCCGAGGATGTGCCCTCGCCGGCATGAAGCACCTCGCGGCCGTCGACAAGGGCGACTAGGGCCGGCAACTCGGTATGCCAGGGTTGCAGCAACGCAAGCAGCGGCTCGCCCTTGGGCCAGCGATCGGGGGATTCCCCCAGGCGATCGCGCCACCATGCCAGGCGCAGCTGGATCATGATGGTGTCGCGCCCCTCGCGGGCGGCGTCGGCAAGACGCTGTTCGAGCGCGAAATAGCCCAGCCAAAGCGGGCGCAGGGACGCCGGAGCATAGCTTGCCGCCAATCTTTCGATCGGCGGCAAGCCATCCAGAACATCGTTCACAAGTGTTGCCTGTGCATCGTTGCTCAGCGGTAGCAGACCTTCTTCACCGCCTCGACGATCTTGCCGGCGTCGATCAGCGCGGCCTTCTCGAGGTTGGCGGCGTAGGGCATTGGCACGTCTTCGTTGCACACGCGCAGGACCGGGGCGTCGAGGTTGTCGAAGCCCTCTTCCATGGCGATCGCGATGATTTCCGAGGCCACCGAGCAGACCGGGAAGCCTTCCTCGGCCACGACCATGCGATTGGTCTTGGCAAGGCTGGCGAGCACGGTTTCCTTGTCGAGCGGACGCAGCGTGCGCAGGTCGACGACTTCGGCCTCGATGCCTTCGGCGGCAAGCTTTTCCGCCGCTTCGAGCGCGAAGCCGACGCCGATCGAGTAGGACACGATCGTCACGTCCTTGCCCTCGCGCACGATCCGCGCCTTGCCGATCGGCAGGACGAAATCATCGAGCTGCGGAACGTCGAAGGTTCGGCCGTAGACCAGCTCGTTCTCGAGGAACACGACCGGGTCCTGGCTGCGGATCGCGGCCTTTAGCAGGCCCTTGGCATCGGCCGCGTCATAGGGCGCGATGACCACGAGGCCGGGGACCGAGGCGTACCACGGGCCGTAGTTCTGGCTGTGCTGCGCGCCGACGCGGGCCGCCGCGCCGTTGGGACCACGGAACACGATCGGGCACCGCATCTGGCCGCCCGACATGTAGTTGGTCTTGGCTGCCGAGTTGATGATGTGGTCGATCGCCTGCATGGCGAAGTTGAACGTCATGAACTCGACGATCGGCTTGAGACCGCCCATCGCCGCACCGGCCCCGATACCGGCAAAGCCGTACTCGGTGATCGGCGTATCGATCACGCGCTTGGCGCCGAATTCCTCGAGCAGCCCTTGAGTCACCTTGTAGGCACCCTGGTACTCGGCGACTTCCTCGCCCATCACGAACACGCCGTCGTCGGCGCGCATTTCCTCGGCCATGGCGTCGCGCAGGGCTTCGCGAACGGTGGTCGCGACCATGGCGGTGCCGGCCGGGATTTCCGGGTCGGCTGCCGGTTTGGCGTCGGTCTTGGGCGCGATCGAAGCCGCGGCCTTGGCCTTGTGGTCGGTCGCGTTCTCAGCCGGCGCGGGGGCCGCTTCGGGCGTCGGCGCCGCGGCCGTAGCGGGCGCGGCGGCAGAGCCATCGTCGTCCTCGCCCTTGAGCGTCGCGATCACGGTGCCGACCTTCACGCCTTCGGTGCCTTCGGCCACGAGTAGTTCGCCGATCGTGCCTTCGTCGACGGCTTCGAATTCCATCGTCGCCTTGTCGGTCTCGATCTCGGCCATGATGTCGCCGGACTTGACCGTGTCGCCGGGCTTGACCAGCCACTTGGCGAGGGTGCCCTCTTCCATCGTGGGAGAGAGCGCGGGCATCTTCAGTTCAATCGCCATCTCAGTACGTCTCCACCAGCACGTCGGTATACAGCTCTGCCATGTCGGGCTCGGGCGAGCTTTCGGCAAAGTCGGCGGCCTCGGCCACCTGCTGGCGGATCTTCTTGTCGATTTCCTTGATCGCCTCCTCGCTCACGCCGCGCTTGAGCAGTTCCTGCTTGGCGGCCTCGATCGGGTCGTGCTTCTCGCGCATTTCCTGCACTTCTTCACGGCTGCGATACTTGGCGGGGTCGGACATCGAGTGACCGCGGTAGCGATAGGTGTTGAGCTCCATCAGCACCGGGCCATTGCCGCCGCGCACGTATTCCAGCGCCACTTCAGCGGCCTGGCGCACTTCGAGCACGTCCATGCCGTTGACCGGCAGGCCGGGGATGCGGAACGCGGTGCCGCGACGATAGAAGTGCGTTTCGGCCGAGCCGCGCTTGACCGCGGTGCCCATGGCATAGCCGTTGTTCTCGACCACGAACACGATCGGCAGCTTCCACAGCGCCGCCATGTTGAAGGTCTCGTAGACCTGGCCCTGGTTGGCCGCGCCGTCGCCGAAATAGGCCATGCACACGCCGCCATCGTCACGATACTTGTGCGCGAAGGCAAGCCCTGCGCCAAGCGGCACCTGCGCGCCGACGATGCCGTGGCCGCCGTAGAACTTGTGCTCGGTCGAGAACATGTGCATCGACCCGCCCTTGCCGTGGCTGATGCCGGCACCGCGGCCGGTCAGCTCGGCCATGATGACCTTGGGATCGATGCCGTAGGCGAGCATGTGGCCGTGGTCGCGATAACCGGTGATGACGCTGTCGTGACCCTCGTTGAGCGCCGACTGCAGGCCGACCGCAACCGCTTCCTGGCCGATGTAGAGGTGGCAGAAGCCGCCGATCAGGCCCAGACCATAAAGCTGGCCAGCCTTTTCCTCGAAGCGGCGGATGAGCACCATCTGCTCGTAGAACTTGGTGAGCTCTTCGTCCGAGGCGTCGTAGCGCGTGTTGTTTGCGTGGGCCTGTTGCAGGCTGCGCAGCGCAAACTCGGCGTCGTCTTCGGCCGGGCTGCTCAGCGCTTCCGAGGCTTCGGACTGCTCGGCGGTGGGAGCGGAGGAGGCCGTCGTCGAGCGCGGCGTGGACGGGCGGGGATTGGCGGCACGCGGCCTGGCGGACTTGGCCAAGTCTCAATATCCTTATTCTGGCTGCCTCGTGGCCCTGCGTGTTCGCAAAACCACGTTTCCAATGAACCAAGTCCGGCGGATCCGCAACGGCCTACGAAGGGCAAAACGACATTTCGGAACATGAAAATCGACGCCGGGCTCGGTTATACTAGTATAGCCGAAAATCAGCTGACCGCCTGCCGGAACCCTTCGCTAAGACGCGCAAGTTCTCGCTGCGGCGCAGCAATGCAACGACGTGAGTGGCGGCCGGGGCAATAGGCTGTGCGGTCCGATCATCGCTGGGGAATCGCGTCGATGCAGCCGCCAAGCGCCAAGCGGTTGCAAGCACGCGATTGGGAGAGCGGAAGGTGCCGGAATATGGGGAGATATTGGCTGGGGCGCGACTGGCAAGGACCAGGGTGGCGCACCCGGAACGATTCGAACGTCCGACCCTCAGATTCGTAGTCTGATGCTCTATCCAGCTGAGCTACGGGTGCCGGGGAGCCGCGCCTCTATGCCAGACCGGCAGGGTTGGCAAGCGCTGTGTCGCCTAGCATGACAAAATTTGTGCAGTTATGCACAGCGCACGATCGAGCGGGGGCATCGTCGCTGGGGCCGCGAGGTCAACCAGTTGCGGCGCCGCGAGCCAGCGCACGGCTGCCGCCTCGAGTGCCCGGGGCTCGCCCTGCCATGCCATGCAATGATAGAGCAGCAGCACGATCCCGCCGCGATGCCCATCGGGATCGGGATCACCGGTAGCAAAGCCCAATGGCTGCAGCGCCAGCGGATCAATTACGATCCCCAGTTCTTCGTGAAGCTCGCGAGCGAGTGCGCTGGCGGGTGTCTCGCCCGGTTCGACCTTGCCGCCGGGAAACTCCCACAGGCCGCCGTGATGCTTGCCCGGCGGGCGTTGCTGCAGCAGGACCTCGGCCTCGGCCCCAGCACCCCGAGTGAGCGCTGCGGCGACGACGAGAAGCGGCATTGTCGGTGCAGGATGGGGCGTGACGGCCGCGTCGGCATTCGTGATCATTTTCGGTTAATTCCCTGCTCTACGACTATCGCGCCGCTTACCTGACAGCGCGCAAGGGTTTCTTAGGCCTGATCCCCTATCATCGCATCCGCACTCGTGCACGGGGCCTGCAAATGTTGAAAATGATGCGCAAGATCATGCGCAACCGCGATGCCATGACGTTCGTGGAGTACGGGTTGCTGATTGGCGTTCTCGCGCTGTCGATAGTCTTCGGCATGAAGTCGTTTACCAATCAACTCTACCGTCTTTGGCACATCGTCGAGGTACATTCCAACAACGCGACCTCCCGTCATTAAGCGCATTTTAGCGATTGATCCGTAGAAACCATGCCGTCCGCGGCATCATGGTGAAGCGGGCCGGGAATAGAAGAACGCTTCAGGAGAAAGTTTCATGACCCTTATCCGTAACCTGCTTCGCAACGAAGAAGGCGCCACCGCCATCGAATACGGCCTGATCGCTGCGCTGATCGCCGTCGCTGCCATCACCGCCATGGGCGCGCTGGGCAACTCGCTGTCGAACACCTTCAACTACGTGTCGAACGACATGAACAACGCGCAGGACGGCAAGCTCTAAGCTTCGCACCAGCGCCACAGCAAAAGGGCGGACAGAGGCGGGGGCCTTTGTCCGCCCTTTTCGTTTGGGGCGTCTGATTGAGGTTACGCAGCCGGGCGCCGGTCAGGCGCCGATGCGCAGGAAACGGTCGGCCCGCAGTGCGCGAAGTGCGTCGGGCGTCTTGCCGGCCAGGTGATCGAGTTCCTCCCCTATGGCGGCGCTAAGCGCCGTACAGGCCGCTGCGGCATCGCGGTGCGCGCCGCCGACAGGTTCGGGGACGATGCGGTCGATAACGCCGAGCGTGAGCAGGTCCTGCGCCGTGACCTTCATCGCCTCGGCGGCCTCGGGTGCCTTCTCGGCGGTCCGCCACAGGATCGAGGCGCAGCCTTCGGGCGAGATCACCGAATAGACCGCGTGCTCGAGCATGAGGACGCGCTCGGCACTGGCCAGCGCCACGGCGCCGCCCGAACCGCCCTCGCCCACGATCGTCGCGACCATCGGCACGCCGAGTGCGAGGCAGGCCTCGGTCGAACGTGCGATGGCTTCGGCCTGGCCGCGCTCTTCGGCCTCGACACCCGGAAATGCGCCTGAGGTGTCGACCAGCGTCACCACCGGCAGGCCGAAGCGATCGGCCATTTCCATGAGGCGCACCGCTTTGCGGTAGCCTTCAGGCTTGCCCATGCCGAAGTTGTGGCGGATGCGGCTGTGCGTGTCGTGGCCCTTCTCATGGCCGATCAGCATGACGCGGCGATCGCCGAGCCTTGCGAACCCGCCGATGATCGCCTGGTCTTCGCCATAGAGGCGATCGCCGCCAAGCGGCATGAACCCGGTGAACATCCGCTCGACATAGTCGCGGAAGTGCGGCCGGGCCGGATGCCGTGCGACCTGGGTCTTCTGCCAGGGTGTCAGCGTGCGATAGGTATTGGCCAGCAGATCCGCCGACTTGGTCTCGAGGCGGCGGATCTCGGCGGCGATATCCAGTTCGCCGCTGGAGGCAGCCGTATCGCGCAGTTCGGCGATCCGGGCTTCGAGGGCGGCGACGGGCTTTTCGAATTCGAGGTACGAAATCATGGCGCCTGCGCTAGGGCGGCGGGCCGATTTGGTCAATGCCCTGCGCCGTCCCCCGATGTCCGGCGATGATCCGCGTTCGCGTCCCGCAGCGGATGTCGAGCGTTGACGAGTGCCACCAGATGCGCGGCATCGACGTGCGTATAGATTTCGGTCGTCGCGATATCGGCATGGCCGAGCAGAGTCTGCAGCACGCGCAGGTCAGCACCACCCTCGAGCAGGTGCGTGGCGAACGCATGACGCAGGACATGCGGACTGACCTTTGCGGGGTCGAGATCGGCCCTGACCGCCAGGTCGCGCAGCAACTGGAACAGCCGCACCCGCGTCAAATGACCGCCGCGCGGGCTGGGGAACAGGTGCCGCGATCCCCCGGGGCGCACCGCCAGCCAGCGTTGCAGGGCCGCCAGTGCGCGGCTCGAGACCGGCACCAGCCTTTGCTGTCCGCCCTTCCCCGTGATGGCGATCATCGGCACATCGCGAGGCAGCGAGGCGACGGGTAGCGAGACCAGTTCGGTGGCGCGCAGTCCCGAGCCATAGAGCATCTCGACAAGCGCCAGGAGCCGGATCCCCTCAGGTGTCCCCGCCCGCGCCTCGTCCTCGGCCGTGCCCAGCAGGCGCTCCACCTCCTGGTGGTCAAGCAAGCGCGGCAGGGGGCGGCGCGTTCGCGGGCGCGCCAAGGCGGCCGACGGGTCGTCGGCGCGCAGTCCTTCATCGAGGCAGAAGGCGATGAACTGGCGCAAGGCCGACATGCGCCGAGCCAGCGACGATGCCGCCAGGTCGGCCCAATGTTGCGCCAGGACCGCAAGCGCATCGGCATCGGCGGTGACGAGATCGCCGGCCAGCGCCTCCGCAGCCAGGAGGTCCCGGCGATAGGCATCGAGCGTATTGGCCGCGGCGCCGCGCTCTGCCGCCATCATCGCCAGGAAGGCGGCGATGGCGGGCGAGGCCTTGGCCGGCGGCGTCACACCCGCGCCACGGCCTCGGCGGCGATCATCCGGGCTTCGCCTTCAAGCCCCACGCGCCGCAGCGCCGAGACGACGTGATAGAGATGCAGCGCCGTCATTTTGTCCCAGCTGGACGCCTGCATCCCGAAGCCGGCGAGCAGTGCGACAAGCGCAGGATTGTCCGATTCGGCGGCGGCATCGATGGCCTGGGTCCAGCGGGTCTGCCGGGCAAGGTCGACGCCGAGCTTGCCCGCGAAACCGCGCGCCGTGGCATCGTCGACGCGGCCAAGTCCCATCAATCCGGCCAGCAGGAATTTGGAGCGCAAGTCGTCGCTGCTGTCGTCGCCTTCCTGGAACGTGCCGAGGACATCGCCATTGATGGCGGCCTGCTTGGCCGGCGCGGACAGGGCGATGAGACCCCAGGCTTCGCTGCCGGCCGGCACCACGCGCAGCCAGCGTTCCGCATTGGCATCGAGCCCGGCGGTCAGCATCGAGGCGATCAGGCCGCCGGCATCGCCCGCCATTTCGCTGTTGGGCAATACGCGCGCCGCGGCATAGGCGGTGAGGACAAGGCGCGAGTAGGCGCGATCCGGGTCGTCACCGTTGCCCCACAGGCTCTTGATCGCGGCGAGCCGATCATCGGGCGCCGGCGCGACGTAGGCGGTGCGCAGTTGCTGCGCCAGCGGCCCCCAGGTCTTGTCCTGCTGCGCGCCGTCCTCCGCGTCGATGGCGGCGACCTGGCTGTAGAGGTCGATCATCGCCGCGCTCGACAGGACACCGCGTCCGGCGGCGACGTCGGCTGCAGCGCAGCGCGAGGCCAGCGGCAGCATCGGCGCGCGTACCGCGAGCAAGGCATAATCGGCAGGAGTCTCGTCGCGCAGCAGTTGCGGCGGCTCAAGACCGACGGCGAAAGCGAGACCGGTGCGCCACGGCGACAGGCTGTCGACATTCTTCCACTCGATCGTCACCGCGCGGCGATTGGCGGCGGCGGCACCGGCAAAACGCTGCGCCAGCAACACGTCGATCCGCTGGTCCGCGGGAATACGCCGGGCGACGCGATCGAGCTGCGCCATCGCCGGCGGCCCGTCACCGGTAAAGGCCGAACAGATCGCGCGGGTCATGTCCCAGTCGAAGCCCGCGCGCGACGCTGCGGTCAGGGCGGTGACCGGGCACAGACCGACAGGATCCGCCGTGGCGAGGAAGCTCGCCATCGCCGCGTCTTCCAGCGAGGGGGTGAAGAAGCCACTGTCGACGGACTGCACCATCGCGCGCGCGGCATCCGCCTCGCCCATGCGCAGCAGCAACCCGGCCCGCATGGCGGCCCAGTCGGCGCCATTCATGCCCACGGGCGTATCGAGCCTGCTGGCCAGCGCGCGGCGCAGCAGGATGTGACCCCAGCGCGACACCATCGGTCCGCGCATCCGGGCGAACAGCTGCTCGACGAACTGGCCGTTCAGGTAATGCGTGCTGGTGGCGGGCAGTCCGCCATCGGCCTCGTCGATATTGCCGACGCGCGCCAGGCTGCGCTGCGCCGCCGGGGGGATATCGTACGTCGGCCGGGCCTTGGCGATCAGCGCGTCGAGATCGACCGAGTCGAGCGGATCGATCGCGGTGGGCGCACCGCCGGCCCCGGCGATCACGTCGGCGTTGTCGTCGAGCGGTTGAGCCTGAAGCACGGGTGCCGGCGCTGCGGGCGCAGGGGCTGCCGCGGGCGCGGCACTAGGACGGGCCGGAGCCTTGGGGGCCGCAGCAGGCGCAGGCGACGGACGTTGCGGCCGGGCCGGAGCGGCCGGCTTGTCGAACCCCGGCGGGAGCAGCGATTCCTGCGCAAGCAACGCACCGGTCATGCTCGCGAGACAGGCGCACCCCAGAAGGGCATTGCGGATGAAGCGCGGGCTCATGCGCCGTTACCCTCCCCTACTGCAGCACCAGACGGCACCGCGACGCCCTGCTCGATCCATTCGGCCTGGCGCGGACCACCAAGATGCCAGGCGATGGCAAGCACAACGAGCAGCACCCCGACGACGATGCCAGCGATACCCAGGGCGATGCCTGCCCGTCCCTCGGGGATGGCGGACCACAACCGGTCGCCCAGCGGCGTGGACGGCTGCGGCTTGCTCGCCATGGGTTTGGACGAGGACCGGGCCGGGGCCTGGGCCGTTGCCTCGGGAAGGCCGGATTGATGTGCCGAACTCTGGTTGTTCACGTTGCCTCGCTGCACGGCGCTTGCGCTTGGCCCTAGCCCAAGTATAGGCGGCGCGGCAATGGACCAAGACAGCGCCTTTCCAGCTTCGGGGGAAATCGGCCGCATCGCGCGGCGGATCGACCGGCCGGTCGTGCTGGTCGGCATGATGGGCGTGGGCAAGACCACCGTCGGTCGCAAACTTGCCGCCATCCTCGATGTGCCGTTCCTCGATGCGGACGAGGAGATCGAACGCGCCGCGCAGATGCCGATCCCGGAAATCTTTGCGACCTATGGCGAACCCTACTTTCGCAGTGGCGAGCGCCGCGTCATCGCCCGGCTGCTCGACCCGCGCACGCTACCGCAGCGCAAGATCCTGGCGACAGGTGGCGGCGCCTTCGCCGATCCCGAAACGCGCGCGCTGATCCTGGACAAGGCCATTTCGGTCTGGCTCGACAGCGACGTGGAAACGCTGCTCGAGCGGGTCGGTCGCCGCGACAATCGTCCGCTGCTGCGCACCGGCGACCCGCGTGAAATCCTGACTCGCCTGCGCAACGAACGTCGCGGTGCCTACGAACAGGCCGCGATCCACGTGCTCAGCGGCAACCAGCCCCACACCGCGACCGCTCACCGCATTCTGAAGGCTATCGACGCATGGCTGTAATTCCTGTCGCCATCGCCGGCGCGCCCTACGAAGTCGTCATCGAGCAGGGCGCCCTGTCTCGTGCCGGCGCGCTGTGCCGCCCGTTCCTGCGCAAGAACACCGTCTGTGTCGTCACCGATAGGCATGTCGAAGACGCCTGGCGCGAGACGGTCGAGGCGAGCCTTGCCGCAGCAGGGATCGCCAGCGAATGGCTGGTGCTTCCCGCCGGCGAAGCCACCAAGTCGTGGCAGCACCTCGCGCAAGTCGCCGACTGGCTGCTGCGTCACGAAGTCGAGCGCAAGGACAACGTCATCGCGCTTGGCGGCGGGGTGATCGGCGACTTGACGGGATTTGCCGCCTCGATGGTCAAGCGCGGCTGCGGCTTCATCCAGATCCCCACGACGCTGCTGGCACAGGTCGATTCGAGCGTCGGCGGCAAGACCGCGATCAACACGCCCGTCGGCAAGAACCTGGTCGGGGCATTCCACCAACCCGCGCTGGTCATCGCCGACCCGGCCGCGCTTGATACGCTGCCGCAGCGCGACGTTCGCGCCGGCTATGCCGAGGTCGTGAAGTACGGCCTGATCGACGATGCCGATTTCTTCTTCTGGTGCGAGGCGAACGCCACGGCGCTCCTCGCCGGTGATCCCGCCGCGCGCGAGTATGCGATCGCCCACAGCGTCGCGGCCAAGGCGCGCATTGTCGCCGCAGACGAGAAGGAAACCGCCGGGGTGCGGGCGCTACTCAACCTCGGGCACACTTTCGGCCATGCGCTTGAAGCGGAAACCGGCTTTTCCGATCGTCTGTTGCACGGCGAAGGCGTCGCACTCGGCATGGTCCTGGCGGCACGTTATTCGGCGCGCATCGGCCTGATGAGCGGCCAGGATGCCGAACGCATCGCGGCGCACATCGCGACAGTCGGCCTGCCCGCCTCGCTCTCCGCCCTCGGGCTGGACTGCGACGGCATGCGCCTCAAGGACCACATGCTGCACGACAAAAAGATGGACGCCGGCACCCTGCCCTTCCTGCTCATGCGCGGAATCGGGCAGACGTTCCTGGCCAAGGACGTCGACCTGGCCGATGTCGCGACGTTCCTCGATGGAGAGCTGGCGCGCCGCTGACGGCCTTGCGTCGCCGACGCCTCGATTAAGCCTCGAGCGGCAGCAGATCCACCGCCGCAAAATCCCCCAGTACTGCCTCACGCAGCAAGGTACGGTGGCATTCGCAGGCCTCCCGCTCGTAGCACAGCAGAGCCACGCGTTTGTCGAGCGCCAGTTCGCGCAGCTTTGCGCCCGCGACGATCGCCTCGGGCAGTTCCAGCTGGCCCTCATAGATCCGCTCGAGCGCGGCGTGGTCGTGGCGCCTCGCCGCGGCCCGCCCCTCGGCCGGCGTGCCCAGCGGCTTGAAGTGAACATAGGCGATGCCCGCCTCGGCAAGATTGGCGGCCAGCGCCGTCTTGGAAAAGCCGGGCCGGCGCGACAGTGGCAGGGCGCGCACGTCTGCGAGCACCTCCACCCCAGCCTTCGTCAGCGCCCCGACTACACCGGCAACTGTCGCCTGCTCGTAGCCGATGGTCCAGACGGTGGGACCGCTCACAGCAGGCGCGTTCCGTCGGGTACCGCGCGCTCGGCACCGGCGAGAACCACGCGGCCTTCGCTGTCGGCGAAGCCGAGGGTCAGGACTTCGGACATGGCCTTGCCGACCTGCCGGGGCGGGAAGTTGACGACCGCAGCGACTTGCCGGCCGACGAGGTCTGCCGGATCGTAAAGTGCCGCGACCTGGGCACAGCTTTTCTTCTGGCCGATGCCGGGGCCGAAATCGACGACCAGCTTGATCGACGGCTTGCGCGCGCCGGCCAGTTCCTCGGCAGACAGCACGGTGCCGATGCGAATGTCGACCTTCAGGAAATCGCTGAACGCGATCGTTTCTTCGGGTGCGGCGGCAGGGTCATGAATGACATGCATGCCGGCATTGTGACGCGGCGGCCAGGCGCTGGCAAGGCCGCCGCGTGATCGTTCAATCGCGATTGGCCTGCGCGAAAGCGGCGGCGGCGCCGAAGAGACCAGGCTGCGGGTGCGTAATGAGCCGCACCGGCATCTGCGCCATCATCTGCTCGAACCGCCCCTTGGCGCGGAAACGCTCGGCAAATCCCGATCGCACCAGCGTGTCCTTGATACGCAGGCCCAGGCCACCAGCCATGACGACCGCGGATGCGCCGTGTGCAAGCGCAAGATCGCCGGCCACGCTGCCGAGCGACAGGCAGAATCGGTCGATCGCCGCGGCGGCCAGGCTGTCCTCGCCGCTGGTCCCCAGCGTCCAGATCGCCTTGTCGTCGCGCGGGATGAAGGGCATGCCCTCGATCGCGGCGAGCGTCTCGTAGATGTCGACGATGCCGGGGCCGGCCACGACGCGCTCGGCCGAGACACGGCGGTGACGCTTGCGCAGCCGGGCGAGGATCGCGTCCTCGATACCGTCGAGCGGTGCGTAGTCGATATGCCCGCCCTCGGTCGGCTGAACGTGATATCCGCCATCGCCCGAACGCCACAGCTGCGCAACGCCGAGCCCGGTGCCCGGGCCGACCACGCTGATGGTGCCGGCGCGGGGCAGAGGCTGGTCCGGGCCGGACAAGTGCAGGAAATGCGCGTCGTCGGCCTGCGCCACCGAATGCGCCACGGCGGCGAAGTCGTTGACGACGATGTACTTCTCCGCACCCAGCTTCTCGGGAATCATGGCCGGACGGATGATCCACGGGTTGTTGGTGAACTTGATCACCTCCCCACCGACCGGGCCTGCCACCGCGATGGCGCAGGCCGAAGGCACCGCGCCACCATTGATCCGCTCGAACTCCTGCCAGGCCAGCTGGAAGCTCGCATGTTCGGCGGTCTTGAGTGTCACCGCCTCGCCGAGATGCGTCACGCGACCACCTTCGACAGTGGCAAGCGCGAAGCGCGCGTGTGTTCCGCCGATGTCTACGGCTACGAGTTCCATGGTCATCCCCTCCGATTTCTTTATCGCGTCACAGGCCGGCGGCGGCCAGCATCGCCGAACCGCCACGTTCGGCGGGCTCGGCATGGTGGCGCATGAGGGCGAAGAGTTCGCGGCCCACGCCCATCGCCTCGACCGGCGCCTGTGCATCCTCGCGCGCATCCCACTCGGCGGCATCGACCAGCGCGGTCAGCTCACCGCTCTCGGCATCGAGGCGCACCAGGTCGCCGTCGCGCAGCTTGGCGAGCGGGCCGCCGAGCTTGGCTTCGGGCGAAACGTGGATCGCGGCCGGCACCTTGCCCGACGCGCCCGACATGCGGCCGTCGGTGACGAGTGCAACGCGAAACCCACGGTCCTGCAACACGCCGAGCGGCGGCGTCAGCTTGTGCAGTTCGGGCATGCCGTTGGCGCCCGGTCCCTGGAAGCGGACGACGACGATCACGTCCTTTTCGAGTTCGCCCGCCTTGAACGCGCGCAGGACGTCGTTCTGGTCGGAGAAGACGCGCGCCGGCGCCTCGATCACCCAGCGCGACTTGTCGACCGCGCTGATCTTGATCGTGCCGCGGCCGAGGTTGCCGTGCAGAAGGCGCAGGCCGCCCTCGGGCTGGAACGGGGCCGTCACCGGCTTGAGCATGGTGTCGTCACCGCTCTTCACCGGAGCCGGGGTCCAGGTCAGCGTGTCGCCGTCCATGACCGGCTCCTGCGCGCCGTCGGCCAGCGAGGCGCCATAGACGGTGCGGATGTCGCCATGCGCCAGGCCATTGTCGAGCAACTCGCGGATCACGTAAGGCATGCCGCCCGCCGCGTGGAAGTAGTTCACGTCGCCCGCGCCGTTGGGATAGACGCTGGCGATCAGCGGGACCACGCGTGACAGCTCGTCCATGTCGTCCCAGTCGATCTGCACGCCCGCCGCACGCGCCATGGCCGGCAAGTGGATGACGTGATTGGTCGAGCCGCCCGTAGCGAGCAGGCCGACGATCGCGTTGACGATCGCCTTTTCGTCGACGCAATGGCCGAGCGGGCGATAATCGTCGCCGTTCCAAGCGATCTTGGCGACCTGGTGCACCGCTGCGCGGGTCAGTTCCTGGCGCAGCTTGGTGCCGGGAAGGACGAAGCTGGAGCCGGGCATGTGCAGCCCCATCATCTCCATCATCATCTGGTTGGAGTTGGCGGTGCCGTAGAACGTGCACGTGCCTGCCGAATGATAGCTGGCGCTTTCGGATTCGAGCAGCTCGTCGCGCCCGACCTTGCCCTCGGCATAGAGCTGGCGGATGCGCACCTTTTCCTTGTTCGCAAGGCCCGACGGCATCGGCCCCGAAGGCACGAGGATCGTCGGCAGGTGACCGAAGCGCAGGCCACCGATGATGAGGCCGGGCACGATCTTGTCGCAGATGCCGAGGAACAGCGCCGCCTCGAACATCCCGTGGCTGAGGCCGATCGCCGTGCTCATGGCAATGGTGTCGCGGCTGAACAGCGACAGTTCCATCGAGTCCTGGCCTTGCGTGACGCCATCGCACATGGCCGGCACGCCGCCCGCGACCTGCGCCGTCGCGCCCACTTCGCGCGCGAACAGCTTGATCTGCTCGGGATAGCGGCCATAGGGCTGATGCGCCGACAGCATGTCATTGTAGGCAGTGACGATGCCGATATTCAGCGCCTTGCCGCCCTTGATCGCGGGCTTGTCCTCGCCCGAGGCGGCGAAGCCGTGGGCCAGGTTGCCGCACGACAGGACCGGCCGGTTGACGCCCGCCTCACGCGCACGGTCGATCAGCTCGAGATAGGCGGCGCGGCTGTCGCGGCTGCGCGCGACGATGCGGTCGGTGACCTTGGCCACGGTGGGATGAAGGGCCATCATTCGCTCCAGTAGATCGTCACGGGCGGACCGTCGGTGCCGCGCAGGAACTGGGAAACAGGATAATCGTCGTTGCCGGCCAGCACGTCTTCGATCAGCGCCTTCTTCGACGCGCCGGTGACGACGAGAATAACCTCGCGCGTCGCCTTCAGTGCCGGCACGGTCAGGGTCAACCGGTCGAACGGTGCCTCGGGCGGGAGCGGGATCGGCGTGGTGCCGATCACCGTCGCACCGGGGCGGACCAGTGCCTCCATCGTCGGGAACAGCGAGGCGACGTGGCCGTCCTCGCCCATGCCCAGCCAGACGAGATCGAAGGGCGCGACGGCAGCCCCTTCCTCGAGCCGCTCGAACACGGCGCCGCTGTCGCCCAGCGCGGCGTGTAGCTTACCGAAGTTGCTGGCAGGGTGATCGTCGGGCACGCGGCGGTCGTCGGTCAGCGCCAGCGTGGTGCCGCTCCAGTCGAGTCCGCGATCCTTGAGCAGCGCGAAGACCTTGAGCGGCGTGGAGCCGCCAGTCATCGCGATGCGCTTGGCGCCCGGCCGCGCAAGCTCGGCAGCGATCCGGTCCGCCACGGCGGCGGCATCGCCGGGCTGCGCCCAGCGCACGCGCGGTTGCGTCGTGTCAGTCATTCCAGCTTCTCCCGTCGCGCTCGGTCAGCGCGATCGCGGCGTTGGGGCCCCAGCTGCCCGAGGCATAGGGCTTGCACTCCATGCTGTCGGCGGCCCAGACGGCGCGGATCGCATCGACCCAGGTCCACTGGGCCTCGACCTCGTCGCGGCGCACGAACAGCGTCTGCTGCCCCTCGATCAGATCGAGCAGAAGGCGCTCGTAGGCGATGCGGCGGCGTGCCTTGGCAAAGGCGGTGGTCAGCGACAGGTCGAGGTTGACCTCGCGCAGCACGATACCGCCACGGTCGAGGCCGGGCTCCTTGGCCATGACCTGCAGGCGGACGTATTCCTCGGGCTGCAGGCGGATCACCAGCCGGTTCGCGCGCGGCTTGCCGCCGCGTTCGGAGAAGATGTTGTGCGGCACCTGCTTGAACTGCACGACGATCTCCGACCGCCGCTCCGCCAGACGCTTGCCGGTGCGCAGGTAGAAGGGCACGCCCTGCCAGCGCCAGTTGTCGACATGCGCCTTGATCGCCACGAACGTCTCGGTGTCGGACGCCTCGCCGAGATCCTCGGGATAGCCCGCCACGCTCTCGCCCTTGACGGCACCCGAACGGTATTGCCCGCGCACCATCTCCTCGGCCTTGACCGGGCGCAGCGCGCGCAGGACCTTGACCTTCTCGTCGCGGATCGAGGTGGCATCGTAATCGCGCGGCGGCTCCATCGCGGTGAGCGCCAGAAGCTGCAGCATGTGGTTCTGCACCATGTCGCGCAGCGCACCGGTGTCGTCGTAGAAGCCCTTGCGCCCTTCGAGCCCGACGGTCTCGCTGACGGTGATCTGCACGTGGTCGATGTTGCTGGCATTCCACAGCGGCTCGAACATCATGTTGGCGAAGCGCAGCGCGATCAGGTTCTGGACGGTTTCCTTGCCCAGGTAGTGATCGATGCGGAAGATCTGGTCCTCGGCAAAGCCGGCCGCGACGGCGTCATTGATCCGGCGGCTCGAGGCCAGATCGTTGCCGAGCGGCTTCTCGAGCCCGATGCGCACGTTTTCGTGGGCCAGCCCGGCGCGGCGCAGGCCCTCGATCGTCGGCTCGAACAGCGCGGGTGCTGTCGACAGGAAGATCGACAACCCGCACGAGGTATCGCCCAGCTTGGTCGCGAGGTCGGCAAAGCCGTCGATGTTGGACGCATCGAGCGTCTGGTACTCGAGCCGCTCGAGGAAGCTCGCGAGCTTGGTTTCGTCCTTGCGATCCTCGGGCAGGAACTCGTCCAACGCTTGGTTCGCGAACTCGCGGAAACCGGCGTCGTCATGTTCGGACCGTGCCGTGCCGACGATGCGCAGACCCGGGTCGATCAGCCCGTCCTCGTGCAGCGCATAAAGCGAGGGAAGCAGCATGCGGCGCGACAGATCGCCGGTGGCCCCAAACAGCAAGAGCGCTGAACAACTGCGGTCGGCCATCCTGGAATCTCCATCGTTATCAGGTCGCGTGAACCACGCGCCGGCCGTCGCAACGGGCCTGTGCGGCGCTGACCTAGTCCCACATCGTGCGAGATGCACGTTGCATAAGTATGCGAGCGAGTCATCACCTGCGCATACGCGCTCGCACATGCTCGATGCCACGACCAGCCAGACGCCACGCCGTTCCGCAACGAGAGATGACCCGAGGCATAAATCGGGATACATTCGATTGCATAATGGTTGACCAATGCCCTCCCCGGCGGTCAAGACCGGTGCAACGACGCAATCCGAGTGGCGACCGCTTGCGTAGCGCCGAAGAACGGGAGACGAAGATGGAAGCAACGCAGCCCCTGATCGGCGCCATCGAGGCCGGCGGCACCAAGTTCATCGCCGCCCTTGCCCGGGCCGACGGCACGATCGTCGCCCGAACCCGCATTCCCACCGATACGCCCGCGACCTGCTTTCCCGCCCTGGCCGCCTTCTTCCGCGAGGCTAGCGCGGCGCATAGCGCCATCGCCGCCTTCGGTGTCGCCAGCTTCGGCCCGATCGACATCGATCCGCAATCGCCCGCCTACGGCACCTTCACCACCACGCCCAAGCCGGGCTGGCAGGGCGCGCGCTTTCACGACGTGCTAGGTCAATTCGATGCGCCGATCGTGGTGGACACGGACGTCAATGGCGCGTGCCTCGGCGAATGGCTCAAGGGTGCGGGCCAGGGATGCCGCACCGTGGCCTACACCACCATCGGCACGGGCATCGGCACGGGCGTTGTCAGCAATGGTCGCTCGCTGATGGGCTTCACCCATTTCGAAAGCGGCCATATCAAGCCGCCGCACGACCCCGCACGCGATCCCTTCCCCGGCATGTGCCCGTATCACGGCGGATGCCTCGAAGGCCTGGCGAGCGGCCCGGCGATCCTCAAGCGCTGGGGCAAGAGCCTCGACCAATTGGCAGGCGACGCCGCCGCGATCGACCTCGTCGCCGGCTACATCGCCCATCTCGCAGCCTCGCTGGTGCTGCTGCACATGCCCGACCGCCTGATCTTCGGCGGCGGCGTGATGAAGGCCCCTGGCCTCGTCGAGGCGGTGCGGCGCCAGACCGAAAGCCTGCTGGCAGGGTATGTGCGCCACCCGCGCCTCGATGCCGGGCTGGAGCGATACATCGTGACGCCGGGCCTCGGCGACGATGCCGGCATCACCGGCGCTATCGCCCTCGGGGTGGGAGCGCTGCGTTAAGCCGGCACGACGTCGAAGGCGATAGTCAGGCGCTCCTGGCCGCTGAACGGCACGGTGCCGTGCCACGTTGTCGATGGAAACAACACAAGGCGGCCAGGCCGGGGGCGAACCGTACCGTGTCTGTCCAGCGGCAGGCGCAATTCGGGCGGCGGCGTGCCGAAGGCGAGATGCCCGGCATCTCCCCTTCCCTCCGGGCCGTCTTCGGGAAGCGCGATATAGGCCGCCGAACTGAGCCAGCCGGCAGGATGCGTATGCGGCGCGTGGAACCCACCGGCCGAGAGACGCACCGACCAGCTTCCTGCCAGGCGGAACTTGTCACGCGGCGCAGCCAGCAACGGATGTGCGGGGTCGGGTGGCGAAAGGTTGGCGACATGAGCGCGCACCGCCACCTCGATCGCACGGCGCACCCGCAGGATCACCGGATCGACGCGCAGCAACAGTGGCCGGTCGGTCTGGGTCCCACCGCGCACCGACTGGTCATGCCAAGGCGCGCGGGCACGGTGCAGGCTTCGCAACAGTTCCGCCAGCTCGGCAAGATCGGCCGGCGGCAAGGCCAGATCATGAACGCCGACATCGTCCATGCCCCGCTCCAGCCACGCCGCGCGTTCATCTTCGAGCAGGCGCCACGCCAGCGACAGATAGGGCCAGAACGCGCGCATCGTCGGCCTGCCAAGATGCGCCATGGCCACGTCGCGGGCACGCTCCACCTGCCCGCCGCGCAGGTAATGACGAACGCGCGCGAGATCGAGGCCGGGGTCTTCCACCCCCGCGACCGCATCGAACAGGTTCGGATCGTGGGCACCTGCGCCGCTTTCGCTGGCAAGGTACAGCCGGGCAAGAGTGATCGTGCGAATGGCACCGAGCACCGCCGCGGCACTGTCCAGCACCTCACCCGCCTCGCGCCACGCCCGTGCCTGCGCCAGGGCCTGAAACCATGCAAGCCACAACGCCGGCTCCATCGGCAGCGTCTTCAACGCGCGGGCGTAGCCGGCTGTGAAATCGGAATGGCCGAGCGTGGTGCGCAAGCCGGCAAGGGTCCGCAGGCCTTCGATCCAGCGTGGATGGGCGGCGACCAGGGCATCGAGCCGGGCCAGCCCGGCTGCCTCCTCGCCCTCGGCCACCAGTGCCAGCGCATGGTTGCGCGCAACCTCGGGCCGATCGGGCAGGAGACGAGCCGCGACGGCAAACTGGTCCGCAGCCGCAAGGCCTGCTTCATAGCGGATCTGCGCGAGCGCCAGCGCCACGGCGGGATTCTCGGGCGTCAGGCCTGCGGCGGCGGTGATCGCTTCCAGCGCAGCCGGCATGTCCTGCGCTGCGTGGGCCTCCATCGCGGCCGCAAGAAGTACCTCCGCGTCAAGCACCCCCGGTCGCCGGCATAAGCCCGACTTGGCCGGCGATGTAGGCAGCGTGGTCCGGCTGCACGCTGGCGGTCTGCGTCATGGCCGCGCGCAGCCGGGCGAGCCAGCCACGTCCGTCGACATCGCGATAGGCGGCCACCGGGTCCGTTGCCTCGGGCCAATTGCCTTGTCCGATTTGCACCGCCAGCCAGCTCGGCGGGCCGAACAGGTCGGCCTCGCGTGCGACGAGCCGGCCATATCGCCGGAAGTGCTCGATCTTGGTTGCCAGGGTGTCGGGAATGTCCATCGCCGCGCAGTATCGCCAAAGCTCGGCATCGTCGCGCCTGGTCAGCTTGTAGTGCAGCACGAGGAAGTCGCGGATACGCTCGTACTCGGCGATGGCCAGGCGGTTGTATTCCTCGATCACCAGTGGATCGAAGCCGCGATCCGGGAACAGGGCGATCAGTTTGGCGATGCCCGCCTGGATGAGATGGATCGAGGTCGACTCCAGCGGCTCCATGAACCCGCTCGACAAACCGATCGCCACGACGTTCCTGTTCCAGAACCGGTTGCGCCGGCCCGTGGTGAAGCGCAGTGGCCGCGGTTCTCCCAAGGCCTTGCCGTCGAGCCGGGCAAGCAGCCGTGAGGCCGCTTCGTCGTCGCTGAGGAACTGGCTGCAATAGACATAGCCGTTGCCCGTGCGATGCTGCAGCGGGATGCGCCATTGCCACCCCGCCTCGCGCGCGGTCGAACGCGTATAGGGCGTCAGCGGACCGACATTCTCGCTGGGCACCGCCATGGCGCGGTCGCACGGCAGCCAGTGCGACCAATCCTGGTACCCGGTCTCGAGTGCGCCCTCGATCAGCAGCCCGCGAAAACCCGAGCAGTCGATGAACAGGTCGGCATCCAGCCGCTGTCCGTCAGCCAGGGTCACGCCCGCGACGAAACCGTCCTCGCCGTGGCGATGCACCGCTGCGACCTGCCCCTCCACCCGGTGGACGCCGCGCGCCTCGGCATAGCGCCGCAAGTACGCCGCATAGAGCCCAGCGTCGAAATGGTAAGCATAGTCGAAGGTCGACAGGACGTTGCGCGGATCGGGCGATGGCGGGCAGAAGCGGTTGGCCTTGGCCAATTGCCACGCCATCGAATGATCGCACAGCGGCGCCGCCTCGCCCTCGGCCCGTGCCCGCAGCCAGTATTGATGCAGATCGACCGTATCGAAGGCGCGGCCATAGGGCCCGAACGGGTGGAAATAGCGGTGGCCCGCCTCGCCCCAGTTCACGAATTCGATGCCCAGCTTGTAGCTGCCGCGGGTCTCGCGCAGGAAGTCGCGCTCGTCGATGCCGAGCATCTGGTTGAACAGGCGGATCGGCGGAATCGTCGCCTCGCCGACCCCGACCGTGCCGATCGCATCGGATTCGACCAGCGTGATCGAACAGCGTGACGACAGCGCGCGAACCAGCGCGGCAGCGCTCATCCACCCCGCCGTGCCGCCGCCCACGATCAGGATCGAGCGGACCAGATCGTTATCGGCCATGTCCCGCATTTCCTCTCCAGCATAAACAAGACGGGCAGGAAACTCTGCGCTCCCTGCCCGCCGTTGCCAAGTATCAGTGCAGCCCTGCGGCCATCAGAACTTGTACCGGACCGCGGCGGTCATCGTCCGGCCCAGCATGGCGCTGTTGTCGAAGATCGCCTGGTTCGCGCCAAGGCCCGGCCCGCCGGGGCCGACCGCGATCGAGCCGTTGTTGGCGCGATAGCCCAGCGTGTTGAACAGGTTGTTGACGTTGAAGCTGACTTCCAGCTTCTCGACAGGGCGAACCTTGACGTAGCCATTGACGAACGTCCGGCCGGGCGCCGTGTAGCCGCCAGACACCAGGAAGTTCGACTGTCCGCTGGCCGACACGCCGATGGCCGCAACGCCGGCATCGTAGCTTGGCGAGACGAGCCAGGTCCACTTGGGCATGGCGACCGGCGTGGCCTTGGTCGCCGCGTTCTCGGCATGGGTGTAGACCACGTAACCGTCGAACGAGAAGTTACCCGCACTGACCCCGGCCGAGGCTTCGACGCCGTAGGAGTGATAGACCGCGTCGATGAACGGGCTCTCCCCGCGCGAAGGGGCGGTGAAGTCGTAGTTGCTCTCCTTCACCTGCGCCCGGTAGAGCGTGACTTCGGCGTGGTAGCGGCCACCGCTGCCGACATCGCCGCGCTGCTTCAGGCCCAGTTCCTGCTGCGTCACATAGTTGAGCGAGAGGTGGTCGCCGCCTGCGGTCAGCTTACCGTCTGCGGTGAAATTGGCGTTGTTGTACAGCAGGCGGTCGGCGTTGAAGCGGCCGCCGCGGCTGACGCGGACGAACACGCTGGTCGCATTGCTGACTTCGTACAGTGCGCCGAACGACCAGCTGGCATAGCTCTTGGTATAGTTGAGCACGTTGACCGGCGTGCTGCCCGTCACCAGCGTCGGCAGCGAGGCCGAGCCGAGGCCGTCGGTCACGGTGATGTTGGGGCCTGCCACCGGCGCATAAGCGACGCCGCTCGCCTTCACCGAATCGTAGCGCACGCTGGCGTCGAGGTTCAAGTGGCCGAACTGGCCCTCCACCTGCCCATAAAGCGCGTCGTCGGTGTAATTGACATCGTACGAACGCCCGCCGCAGCAGCCGCCCCACTGGTTGTTGAAGCCCGTCATGCCGTTGGCCGAAAGCTGATTGCCGGCGGCATCGAACAGGTCGAGCGGGACCGGGTTGCCCGAGCCGTTGAGCGTCTGGCTGGCGTTGTTGATGTGCCAGTCCATGTTGATGTTCTGGCGCATGTGGAACCAACCGGCATGGGCATTGATCTTGTTGCCGTTGCCCATTTCGAACTTGCCGTTGACGGTCAGGTCGTTCACCAGGCTGCCCACGTCGTTCATGTTGACATAGGCCTGGGCCGAATTGCTGGCGAAGCGGCCAGTATAGACCTGGCCCTTGTTGGGACCGGCGGCATAGCGCAGCGTCCCGGTGCCAGCGAGCGCAGCTGTCGTCGTCTCGCCGGTCCACTGGTTGGCGAAGACGCCGCTCATGTCGGTCCAGCGCGCCTTGTCGGTTACGGTAAAGGCTGGGGTGAATTCGTAGTGGAATTCGCCGCCGATCGAGGTGGCAACGGGGTGGATGCCTTCCATTGGCACGGTGCGGACACGGCCGCTCGAATCCAGGATCTGGAACGTCTGGTTGTAGATGCCGGTCGACGCATACTTGCGCGCATCCACGCCATCGAACGTGCTGTATCCGGTGATCTTGTTGCCCGACAGCGTCACCAGCGACGGCATCGAGGTGAACGTCGGCTCCTTGTCGTCGAGGCGCTTGAAATTCAGGCGGATATAGCCGCGGCCATCGGCCAGATCCTTGGTGATGTTGCCCTTGATCTGGTAGCCGCTCTGCGCCTTGTACGGCAGGTGCGTGGCGCCATTGCCGTCGACGGCATAGCCGCCGATGTGGAAGCGCACGGTGTCCGAAAGGTGGCCGCCGTAGTCGAAGTCGACGCGCGTTTCGCGATAGTTCAGCGCCTGCGAGACGCCGATCTCGCCGCCGTCCTTTTCGCCGGTCTTCGAGACATAGTTGATCACGGCACCTGGGGCCTGGCTCGAAAACGTCGAGGCGGAACCGCCGCGCACGGCCTCGACGCGATCGACGTTGTTGTCGAAGCGCACCCAGTAGTCGTTGTTGCCGAACTGGATGTCGCCGAACAGCGTGACAGGCAGGCCGTCTTCCTGCAGGCCGACATACTCCGAACCCCCGGTCGACACGGGAATGCCGCGCACACCGATGTTGGCGTTGCCCCCGGGGCCCGCGGTGTCCTGGACGTTGAGGCCGGGGATCGTGCGCAGCACTTCGGCCTGCGAACGCGGGGTGAAGTTAACGACCGATTCCTGCGTGATCTGCGAAACCGAGATCGAGGACAGGCGGGCCGATTTGCCGCCGGCGGCTGCGGTCACCACGATCGGGCTGCCGTCCAACGCCGTTTCCGCGCTTGCATCGGGGGGCGTAGCGTTTTGCGCCTGTGCCGGGGCGGTCACGAGGCCGCAAGCCAGGGCGGCGGCGGACGCACACGACAATAGGGTGATGACCTTCATGCAACTCTCTCCCTTGAACACGTTCCCACTGCGTCGCGAGAATCGATGCATTGTCACTAACCCTGACTGCAATCGTTTGCAAATGGCACTTTGGGTCAAATGCAATGGATTGCAGTCGTCAGGCGCGATTTTGCTGCGTTGTTGCTGTTCTGCATCATCCCCGCCGTAAAGCCTTCACGCCCGCGCCGAGCGGCACCCGCGCTCTTCCGGTTCTGCCACCCCGGCGCCGCCTTGCTTTCATGGTGGTCCAGTCTACAAAGCGGTCCATGCCCGAGAACAGTGACGACGCCGCCGTAAAGGACTCAGTCAAGCCCCGTATCCGTAACATTGCCGAGTTGGCGCGGATGGCGGGCGTTTCGGCGGGAACGGTGTCGCGCGCGCTGGCCGGCAAAAGCCTGGTCAACGCCGAGACGCGCGAGCGCATCCAGACCATCGCGCGGGAGCATGGGTTTCGTCCCAACCAGATGGCCCGGCGTCTTCGCACCCAGCGCACCGGGATGATCGGCGTGGTGATCCCGCTGGGACACGAGCGGCGGCAGCACATCTCCGATCCGTTCTTCATGTCGCTGTTCGGCTATCTGGCCGACGCGCTGACCGAAAGCGGCCATGACCTCATGCTGTCGCGCGTCATCCCCGGCGACGACGAGTGGCTCGATCGCATAGTCGACTCCGGCATGCTCGACGGGGCGCTCGTGATCGGCCAGTCCAACCAGTTCGACGCAATCGAAAGGGTCGCGGAGCGGTTCCTGCCGCTGGTCGTGTGGGGCAGCAATCGTCCGGGACAGGTGCACTGCACCGTCGGATCGGACAACTTCCTGGGAGGCCGGCTCGCGGCGGAGCGATTGCTCGCCAGCGGCAAGCACAACCTTGCTTTCTTCGGTGATACCACGGCCCCCGAAATCGCGGATCGCCTCGCGGGCGCGCGCGCAGCGGTCGAGGCCGCCTCGTCGCCTGCCACGATCACCTGCTTCAGCACGCACCTGTCCAACGACGACATCCCCGACGAAGTCGCCGGGCACATCACCCAGATCCTCGGCAGCGGCGGACCGCGGATCGACGGCGTGGTCTGTGCGTCCGACGTGATCGCGATGGTGACCCTACGCCTCCTCCACGAAAGCAACGTGCGCGTGCCGCACGACATCGCGGTGACAGGGTTCGACGATCTGCCGTTGACGACGCAGACGGTGCCCCGGCTGACGACCGTGCGCCAGGATATCGCTGGCGGCGCGCGGGCGATGGTCGACCTGCTGATGCAGCGCATCGCGGGCGAAACTACGCCTTCCACGATCATGGCGCCCGAACTGGTCATCCGCGAGAGCGCCTGAAACCAAGCACCCTCGCGTATCACGTCATGCGACGGTGACGCGATCGCCGTCGAACGCCAGGATAAAGACCGGCGCCGGGGTTCCGCCGAAGTGCGATCGCACCAGGTCGGGATGGTCAGCCAGCGCGCGGCCTTCCATTCCCCAATAGTCGATAAAGCTCCACACGTCGCCTTCGCCGGTCACCCACCAGCTGTAGGTCTGTCCCGGCTCGCCCTTGGGATTGGGTGCGACGAGACCGCTGCCGTTGATCGGGCGCCATGGTCCGGTAACCGCGTCGGCGACCATGCCGTAAAGGCCGTTGGGGCCGGCGACTGCGCCGGGGGCAAAAGTGTGGCGCTGGGTCGACCAGAACAGGTAGTAGTGCCCATCCCGCCAGACGAGGCAGGGTCGCTCCATCTCGTTGTTGGTCCCGATCGCCTCGACAAGCGGGTCATCGAGCCGCCAGCCCTGCGGCGTGCGCGTCGCCATGCCGACCAGCCCATTGTGCGGGTCGCTGGTCCAGGCAGCGCTGGCGGTGAAAACGATATGGGCCTCGCCCGTCGCCGGGTCACGGAACCAGGCCGGGTCGCGGAAGGCCTTGATCGTGCCGGGGGCAGGATTGACGATTTCCTGACGGCTGCTGACATAGCGCACCCCATCGGCGGCGACGATTTCGCGCGGTTCCTGCCACGCGCCGGGGCCGCCCTCGCCCCACTGCCCCTGCACCTCGAACAGGCGCTGCTCGTAGGAAAAGGGCGCATCCCGTCGCCCTGCCACGGTATAGAACAACGAGACCGATAGGCCATCGTCCATCAGCACGGCACAGCCTGCCCATTCCCGCGTGCCCGGATTGAGCCCGTCGGGCAGCGCATTTCCGTGATCGCGCCATCCATCCTCGCCCCGCGACAGCAGGCGGATCCGTGCGACATCGTGGCGCTGGACGGGATCAGTGAAGCACGGTGCGCTGAGGAAGAACCACCAGGTCCGACCATCGAGGCACGCGGTTCGGCCATCCGCGTGCGCCAGGGGCCAGCAGTCCCACAAGTCCAGCCCGGGCATGATCGGGGCAACGTCTACCTCGCCGACCAGCGGGATCTCGGGCAGTTGATCGTACTGCACAGGCTGCCAGCGGCTGGGCGTGCGGCCGACCGGGGCGGCAATCGTTTGCAGTGACGGTTGAACGGACATGCGACCTCTGATGGACAGGCCTGCGTCGGGCAGGCGGTGAAGTGGATGAAGTGATTTCGCGGGTTACGTCGGTTGCGCGGCCATGACGGCGGAGGCACGACCCTCGCGCACCCACAGGACGGACAGCGCAGCCAGAATCATCAGCACGCCGCAGCACGACAGCATCCGCCCCGGATCGTTGCCCAGCAGGTGCGGGTAGACGCCAAGGCCGAACCGCACGAAACCGAGGTCCAACTCGCTCATCACGACCGCGAACAGCAGCATCGGGATCACGATCATCATGTTGAAGATGCCGAGATAGACGCCGGTGCGCTCTGCCGGGATGGCGTTGGAGAGGATGGCATAGGGGTTGCCCATGATGCTGCCCCAGGCGAGGCCGATGCCCACGGCCGGAACGAAGAGCCAGGCCTTTTCGGTCACGTGCGGCAGGGCAAGCATGCCGAGCCCGCCGGCAACCAGGCAAAGCGCGTGCAGCGGTCCGGGACCGAGGCGTCGCACCAGAGGCACCATGGCGAATGCCGTGACGAAGGCGATGCCGTTGTAGAAAGCGGCCATCTCGCCGTTGGTCAGCACGGCGGTATGGAAGGCGGAGCTGTGCGCGTCGCGCGTCGCGTAGACCGTGCGGCCGATCGAGTAGGTCACATAAAGCCAGTATCCCGACATGGCGGACCATTGGAACAGGCTCATCAATCCCAGCTTGCGCATGGCCGTCGGCATGGTGCGGATCGCGCCGGCGACTTCGAACACGGCGGCGCCGAGCCCGCGCGGCGCTGCGGCGATATGCGCGCGCTCTGCTTCCGTCAGCGGAAGTTCCGGCACGCGCCGGATCGACCAGACGATCGTCACGAGCGACAGCACGGCGCCAGCCATGAAGACCGCCCGGACCGTGTAGGGAATACCGTGGGAATCGACCCAGTCCTGATTCATGCCCAGGCCGACCAGCAGCGACGGCGTCAGGAAGGCGAGCATCTGCGCAAGCCCCGTGAACGCGCTCTGCGAGAGGAACCCGATCTGGCGCTGGTCTGGATTGAGGCGGTCGGACACATAAGCCCGATAGGGTTCCATCGTGATGTTGTTGCCCGCATCCAGCAGCCACAGCACCGAGGCTGCCATCAGCACGGACGATGACAGCGGCATCAGCAGCAGCCCGAGCGAACACAGAATCGCGCCGAGCAGGAAATAGGGCGTGCGGCGGCCAAGCCGGCTGGTGGTACGATCGGACAGCGCGCCGATCAGCGGCTGGATCAAAAGCCCGGTGATCGGCCCTGCGAGATTAAGCAGCGGCAGCTGAGCCTCGTTGGCGCCGAGATAACTGTAGATCGGGCCCATATTGCCCTGTTGCAGTCCGAAGCTGAATTGCAGGCCGAGGAAGCCGAGATTCATCTCAAGAATGCGCGCCGTCGACAGGCGCGGACGCCATGCGATCTGGCTGGTTGCTGGGCCACTGGTGATCGTCACTGCTCTCTCCCGGGGGCTTCTTCAGGCCCAAGGCCCCGTCATGCCATGATCTTGAATGAATGCCAACAATCGATTGCAGATTTTGTGAAGCCGGGCGCCCGCATTGGCATTCCGAAAAATTCCGCAATCTCTCGCGAAGGGAAGTCGCCGCCCGGGCGTTAACCCGATGTCCCTCATCCCCCCCCTCTAGTGACGGACTTCATGTAATGTCCCTTGCCGTTTCCCAGAATACCCGCCCCCACGCGACTGTCCCCCTCCAGTTCGCCCGTGCCGACAACACCCGCGCCGACAGCCTCGGTGCCGCCGCCGTGACCGGCCACGACACCAGTCATCGCCGCCAGCAGGATGCCCGCATCGCGCTGCTCGATGAAGATCAGCCGAGCCGCGACCGCCTGCGCGAATATCTCGAAGGCCAGGGCATGCACGTCATCCCGGTCGCCAACGGCATGGAACTGCGCCAGCTGATCGCGCGCGAGCCCGTCGACGCCGTGATCCTCGACGTCATGGCGCGCGCCGAGGATTCGCTCGCTCTCCTGCGCGAGATGGCCGAGCAGCCAGGTACACCGCCGTTCATGCTGGTGTCTGCAGTCGCTAGCGACATCGATCGCATCGTCGGCCTCGAGCTCGGCGCCGACGATTACCTTGCCAAGCCATTCAACCCTCGCGAACTGCTGGCGCGCCTGCGCGTCGTGCTGCGGCGCAGCCATGGCCACGCCGCGCGCGGCACGAACCCGACGCCGCTGCTCGGCTTCGCCGGATGGGTTCTCGATCCCACGTTCTACGTGGTGCGTGACGCCAATGGCCGCGACGTCGAACTGACCAGCGGTGAGTTCAAGCTGCTCCACGCGCTGGCCGCCAATGCCGGCCAGGTCGTCAGCCGCGAAGCCCTGCTGCGCATCGTCCACGGCGATGAAGCCGAGGCTTTCGATCGCGCTATCGACGTGGCCGTATCGCGTCTGCGCGCCAAGCTGGTGCGCCATGGCGGCGGTGCGCTGATCCGTACCGTCCGCGGTGAAGGCTACCTGTTCGCCGCACGGATCTGATCGCGGTTTTGCCCGGACCGCCGCTGGATCATTTCCGGGCGGCGGTCCGCGCATGAAAGTCTGCGGGCTTTCCTGCAATCCAGGCCAGGAACCGTGCGATGGCCGGGTCCTGCGCCAAGGCTTCCCGATCCGCTCCGATCCTGGCCAGGGCCGTGTTGTCGAAGGTGCTGTGCAGCGCACGATGGCAGATCGGGTGAAGCGGCACGACCGACCTGCCCCCGCGGCTGCGCGGCACTGGATGGTGCCATTCGATCTTGACGCCCAGGGGCCTCAGGCACAGCCAGCAGGTCTCCGCGTGATCGTGACGATGCAGGGCGCGTCGTTCCGCAGCGTGCCCTTCGGAAATCTTCGCCCTGCGGCTTACGGCCTTTCTAACCATCGTGCGATCACCGTGCCTCATCTTCATGCTTTAGGAAATCCTGAAGGTTTCCGGCCTATGCACGACGTCAACCAACCAGATTTCTGCCGGTGCCCGCAGTTGCACCCGCAACGAGTTGACAGGAAAGACGCATGAGCGCTTTTGGCCGCAAGACAGGTTTGGGTGGCGCCGTGGCAGCGCGGCCGTCGTTCGGCGTGGCGAGGCCGATGAAGGCGGGTGACGGTGGAGCCCCCTCGCCCTTGGCCGATGCCGTCGCCCTCCCCGGCGCCAACGACGATGGCGGCGTGATCAAGGGCGATGCCATGAGCCGCCTTGCCGATCGCATCAACGGGGTGGTCGAGAATACTTACCAGGCCGAAGGCTTCGAGGCCTCGGTCCACAAGATCAAGGAGCAGGTGCTGCCGCGCCTGCTCGAGCGCGTCGACCCCGAGGCCGCCGCCACACTCACCAAGGACGAGCTGTCGGAGGAATTCCGGCCGATCATCATGGAAGTGCTGGCCGAACTGAAGGTCACGCTCAACCGTCGTGAACAGTTCGCACTCGAAAAGGTGCTGATCGACGAGCTGCTCGGCTTCGGGCCGCTCGAGGAACTGCTGAACGACCCCGATGTCTCGGACATCATGGTCAATGGCCCCGAGCAGACCTACATCGAAAAGAAGGGCAAGCTCCAGCTCGCGCCGATCCGCTTCCGCGACGAAAGCCACCTGTTCCAGATCGCGCAGCGCATCGTCAACCAGGTGGGCCGCCGCGTTGACCAGACCACGCCGCTCGCCGACGCCCGTCTCAAGGACGGCAGCCGCGTCAACGTGATCGTGCCGCCGCTGTCGCTGCGCGGCACCGCGATCTCGATCCGCAAGTTCTCCGAAAAGCCGATCACGCTCGACATGCTGCGCGACTTCGGTTCGATGAGCGAGAAGATGTGCACCGCGCTCAAGGTCGCGGGTGCGAGCCGCATGAACATCGTCATCTCGGGCGGTACCGGCTCGGGCAAGACGACGATGCTCAATGCCCTGTCGAAAATGATCGACCCTGGCGAGCGCGTGCTGACGATCGAAGACGCGGCCGAACTGCGCCTGCAGCAGCCGCACTGGCTGCCGCTCGAAACGCGCCCGCCGAACCTCGAAGGGCAAGGCGCGATCACCATCGGCGATCTCGTCAAGAACGCGCTGCGCATGCGTCCGGACCGCATCATCCTGGGCGAAATTCGCGGCGCCGAATGCTTCGACCTGCTGGCGGCGATGAACACCGGCCACGACGGCTCGATGTGTACGCTGCACGCCAACAGCCCGCGCGAATGCCTCGGCCGCATGGAAAACATGATCCTGATGGGCGACATCAAGATTCCCAAGGAAGCGATCAGCCGCCAGATCGCGGAATCGGTCGACCTCATCGTCCAGGTCAAGCGCTTGCGCGACGGCTCGCGTCGCACCACCAACATCACCGAAGTCATCGGGATGGAGGGCGACGTCATCGTCACGCAGGAGCTGTTCAAGTTCGAGTATCTCGACGAGACCGAGGACGGCAAGATCATCGGCGAGTTCCGCCCCACCGGCCTGCGTCCCTACACGCTGGAAAAGGCGCGCCAGTACGGCTTCGACCAGGCGTTCCTCGAAGCCTGCCTCTGATCTCTCGCCGGTGCCGCCGCCTCAGGGACGGCGGCACCGCAGCGATCAATCGCGAACGAACAGGCTCGCCAGCTCGACGTGAGTCGACCAGCGGAACTGGCCGACGGCCTTCAACCCCGCGAGCCGATAGCCTGCCTCCACCAGCGTTGCCGCATCGCGTGCCCAGCTGGCGGGATTGCAGCTGATATAGACGACCCGCGCCACGGTGCTCGCCGCGATCTGCTCCACCTGTTCACGCGCACCCGCGCGCGGCGGATCGAGCAGCACCGCGCCGAAGCGGTTGAGTTCCTCGGGGCGCAGCGGATTGCGGAACAGGTCGCGGTGCAACGCATGGACCGGACGGCCGTGCATACGCGCGGCGGCCTGGCAGGCCAGATGCGTGTCGCGCGCGGCTTCGACCGCGAGGACCTTGGTCTGCGGCCCCGCCAGCGCGAACGCGAACGTGCCGAGGCCAGCGAACAGGTCTGCCACCGTTGGGGCCTCCGCCAGCCACTCGCGCGCGGCTGCGACGAGCGCCGCTTCGCCATCGGCCGTGGCCTGGAGGAACGCGCCGGGCGGAAGGGCGACTGCGGTCCCACCGAGCGTGATCGTCGCCGGGTCGGGCTCCCACGTCGTCTCGGGACCATAGCCGGTGTCGAGCGTCAGCCGGGCGAGCCGATGTTCGCGCGCGAAGTCGAGCAGTGCCTCGGTGCGGGCCAGATTGTCGGCGGTCAGGCCGAACAGGCCGACCGTCACGCCTTGGTCGGCCAGGCTCAGCTCGATGTCGACCGCCAGCTTGCGGTCGCCCCAGCTCTCGAGCAACCCGCGCAGCGGCGCGACAAGCGCGAGGAGTTCGGGTGCGATGACGTGGCATTCGCGCAAGTCGACGATCTTGTGCGATCCCTGCTCGCGAAAGCCCAGCACGACGCGCCGGCCGATTGCCTGTGCATGCAGCGTGGCGCGGCGGCGCGTGCGCGGCGGCGACAGGTGCGTCGGCTCCGGCGTGCCGGGATCGAGGTTCTGGCCAAGCGCGGCACCGATCACCCGGTCGCCGACATAGGCCAGCAGCGCGGCTTCCGACAGGTGCTGTAACTGGCAACCGCCGCATGCGGGGAAGTGGCGGCACGGCGGCTCGACGTGGTCGGGCCCCCAGGTCAGCGTGCCATCGGCCTCGAGCACGTCGCCGGGCGCGGACAGCGCGACATAGCGGCCGTCGGCAGTGGCGCCCTCGCCCTTGGCCGCAACGCGTACGATCGGGGCGCCGCTCATGCCAGCGCCTCCACCATGGCGCCGCGGATCGCTTCGGCCAGCATCCCGCTGGTGAAGGCAGGTCCGGCGAGGCGCGCGGCGGCGCCGTGGAGCCAAAGCCCTTCGTGCGCGGCGCGCGCGGGATCACGCGTCACGGCAAGCCGGCTTGCGACGGTGCCGGCCAGCACATCGCCGCTGCCGGCAACCGACAGCCACGACGACGCGCGCGGCGCCATCGTCACGGCGCCCTGAGGCGTGGCGATCATGCTGTCCGGTCCCTTGAGGATGACCACGGCGCCGGTGGCAGCGGCAAGAGCGCTCGCGCGATCGCCGCGAGATGCGTGCCCCGACAAGGCAAACTGACGTTCCAAAACTTGCATTTCTCCTTCGTGCGGCGTCAGCACGGCCGCGCTTTCGCGCATCATGCCAGGCCGCAGCAGCACCAGCGCATCGGCATCGAGCACCAGCGGTACACCGGCGTCGAGCGCCGTCCGCAGCTTCGCTCCTGAGCGTTCGTCGCGCCCCAGCCCGGGCCCTATCAGCAAGGCGGCGTGCCGGCCATCCTCGAGTTGCGCGCCGAGAGGTCCGTGGCGGACCACGAGTTCGGGCGGTACGGCGGGCGGTGCATCGTCAGGGCACAGCAACTGGACATAGCCCGCCCCGGCCCGCAGCGCCGCCGTCGCGGCCAGCACGGCCGCCCCGGGCATCGCCCCGCCGACGATGCCGAGCAAGCCGCGGCGGTACTTGTGCGCATCGGCGGCGGGCGCGGCGAGCCGGGGCTTCGCGAGCAGGCGCGCGGCACCCGAGGCGGCAGCGACGCCGATATCGACAAGCCGCAACGCGCCCATCGTCACTGAGGCTGGCATCGTGAAATGGGCCGGCTTCCATGCGCCGAGCGCCAAGGTCAGGTCGAAAGTCGGCAGTTCATCGTTAAGCGACGCGCCGCTGTCGCTATCCACGCCGCTGGGTACGTCGATGGCGATGCGATAGGGATGGCTGGAAGCAAGCCTTCGCAACATCGCAGTATCGTCGGCGGCCAGGGGCCGGCTCAAGCCGCTGCCGAACAGACAGTCGGCGAGGATCGCGCCCGTGGTTTGGGCATCGGGGCCGACGACACGGCCAGCAAAGAGGCTGCGGGCATGGCGGGCGGCATCGGTGCCCGGCGCCATGGCTTCGACCACCGTCACGGCAACGCCGCGCTCGGCCAGGAACCGCGCGATGACCCAGCCATCCCCGCCGTTGTTGCCGGGGCCACACAGCACTGTCACCGGGCGCCCCGCCGCAATGCGCCGGACCCACTCGCCAGCACCCTGCCCGGCGCGCTCCATCAGCGCGACGACATCGGTGCCGTCGTCGATCAGCGCCTGTTCGGCCGCGCGCATCTGCGCAACGGTGAGGATCTGCGAAGGGTCAGGGTTGGGGTGTGGCTGCGGCATCGGGTTTCACCGTAGCAGGAAAGCGATAGCGATCGCCACCCAGTGAAACCTCCAGCCGGCCATCGGCAAGCCATTGCACCCGCGCTTCCTCGACGCCATCCGCTGCCACGACACCGCGCCCGTCGTCGACCTTGAGCAGCCGCCGAAAGCCACCACCGGGATGGTGCACAACCAGCAGGTGCTGCGCGCCTTCACGGGCTGGCTCTACCCGGCAATCGCGGGTGAACGTCGTCGCGCCGCCAGTGGCGCAGTCGATCTTGACCATCTGCGGCTCCGGATCGCCGGCGGGGGCGCGCGCGCAGGCCGCGAGGGCCAGCAACACTGCACCTGCCGCCACCCGCCGCATCGTCAGCCGCGCTTGAGCTGCGACAGGTCGCGCACGGCGCCGCGCGCCGCACTCGTCGTCATCGCGGCATAGGCCTGCAGCGCTACCGAAACCTTGCGGTCGCGCGGTCGCGCGGGCTTCCAGGCATCGGCGCCCTTGGCCTCCATCGCCGCGCGGCGTCGGGCCATTTCGTCGGCTGCGACCAGCACGTCGATCTTGCGCGCGGGAATGTCGATGGCAATGAGGTCGCCCGTCTCGACCAGTCCGATGTCCCCGCCCTCGGCCGCCTCGGGCGAGACGTGGCCGATCGACAGGCCCGAACTGCCGCCCGAGAAGCGGCCATCGGTGACGAGGGCGCAGGCCTTGCCCAGCCCCTTCGACTTCAGGTAGCTGGTCGGGTAGAGCATTTCCTGCATGCCCGGACCGCCACGCGGGCCTTCGTAGCGGATCAGCACGACATCCCCCTCGACGACCTGGCCGGTGAGGATCGCGGTGACCGCAGCGTCCTGGCTTTCATAGACCTTCGCAGGGCCCGTGAACGTCAGGATCGATTCGTCGACGCCGGCGGTCTTCACGATGCACCCGTCTACCGCGATATTGCCGCTCAGCACGGCAAGGCCGCCATCCTGGCTGAAGGCATGGTCGGCCGAGCGGATCACGCCATTCTCGCGGTCGAGGTCGAGTTCGGCCCAGCGGCGATCCTGGCTGAACGCGGTCTGTGTCGGCACGCCGCCCGGCGCGGCGCGGAAGAATTCCTGCACCGAGGGTGCATTGCTCTGCTTGATGTCCCACTGCGCCAGCGCATCGGCCATGGTGCGGCTGTGCACGGTCGGCAGGTCGGTGGTGAGCAGCCCGGCACGGTCCAGCTCGCCCAGGATCGCCATGATCCCGCCGGCGCGGTGAACGTCTTCCATGTGCACGTCGGCCTTGGCCGGCGCGACCTTCGACAGGACGGGCACGCGGCGCGAAAGGCGGTCAATGTCGGCCATGGTGAAGTCGACGCCCGCCTCATGCGCGGCCGCCAGCAGGTGGAGCACCGTATTGGTCGAGCCGCCCATCGCGATGTCGAGCGTCATGGCATTCTCGAACGCGGGGAAGCTGGCGATCGCCCGCGGCAGCACACTGGCATCACCTTCCTCGTAGTGGCGCTTGCACAGGTCGACCGCGAGGCGACCGGCTTCGAGGAACAGGCGCTTGCGGTCGGCGTGGGTCGCCAGAGTCGAGCCATTGCCCGGCAGCGACAGGCCCAGCGCCTCGGTCAGGCAGTTCATCGAGTTGGCGGTGAACATGCCCGAGCACGATCCGCAGGTCGGGCAGGCCGAGCGCTCGATGCTCTCGACTTCCTCGTCGGTGTAGCTGTCGTCGGCCGCCACGATCATCGCATCGACGAGGTCGAGCGCGTGCTCCTTGCCGCGCACCACGACCTTGCCCGCTTCCATCGGCCCGCCCGACACGAAGACGACCGGGATGTTGATGCGCAGCGCCGCCATCAGCATGCCCGGCGTGATCTTGTCGCAGTTGGAAATGCAGACCATCGCGTCGGCGCAATGGGCATTGACCATGTATTCGACGCTGTCGGCGATAAGGTCGCGGCTGGGCAGCGAATAGAGCATGCCGTCGTGGCCCATGGCGATGCCATCATCGACCGCGATGGTATTGAATTCCTTGGCGACGCCGCCAGCCGCCTCGATCTCGCGCGCGACCATCTGGCCCAGGTCCTTGAGGTGGACGTGGCCCGGCACGAACTGCGTGAACGAGTTTACCACCGCCACGATCGGCTTGCCGAAATCGCCATCCTTCATCCCCGTCGCGCGCCACAGGCTGCGGGCGCCCGCCATGTTGCGGCCGTGGGTGGAAGTGCGTGAACGATAGGGGGGCATGCGTCGGCTCCTGGCAATCTCTCGCACGCGCCGGGTCCGGCCGGCACGCGGCAATCCGTGCCCCTACCCGCTTCGCCGCCATGCGTCCAAGGTTACGTTTGAGACTTTCCTGGCAGCGCCTGCAGCAGATGCGCGATCAGTCGTCCGATCCGGTTGGCCCATTCGGCCTGCCCTTGCTCGTCTCCGATCAGGTCCTGCCGAACCTCCAGGCCGATATAGCGCCGCCCGTGTGCCTCGGCATGCCGGTTCATCGTCGCGTTGAGCAAGCGTCCCGAATAGGGCTGCTGGTCGCCCACGCACAGACCCGCTTCCCCCTCGAGCCAGGGGATCGCCATGCGCGCCAGGCGGTCGTCCTCGTTGTAGAGGACGCCGACGTGCCAAGGTCTTGCCTGCTCGGGATCGCTCGAAAGAGCTGGCGTAAAGCTGTGCAATGAAACGATGAATGCCGGCTCGTCGGCTGTCAGGCAATCGGCCAGCGCGGCATGATAGGGCATGAAGAAGCGCGCGATACGGGCGGCGCGTCCCTCGTCATCCAGCGCATTGCCGGGGATCGCATGACCGTCGCTCGCCAGCGGGATCAGCCCCGGCGCATCCTCGTCGCGGTTGCAGTCGCAGACAAGACGACTGACGCCTCCCTGGAACGCGGCGATCCCGGGCGTCTGCGCCAGCATCACGCCGATCGCCGCAACGCCGATGTCTACGGCGATGTGCTGATCGAGAAGCTCAGACGAAATCTGAAGTTCGATGTCAGCCGGAACATGGGCAGAGGCATGGTCGGAGACAATCAGCACGCCGCCGGGGGTCGGCTGCCCGTGCAGTGTCCATGCCTCGTGGCTCACCGCAGCGCCCCTGCCATGGTCCACCATGCTGCCGGCATCGCAGCCTGCGCAGCATCGCGGGCGGCAGTCGTGTCATACAGCGCAAAGCAGGTGGCGCCCGAGCCCGACATGCGGACCAGCCAAGCGCCTGTCTCGCGTAAGGCTTCCAGCACTTCGGCAATCTGCGGCACCAACCCGATCGCCGGCGCTTCGAGATCGTTGCGCCCTTCCAGTGCGATCTGCCGCGTGGTGCCTTCGGGTAAAGGTCCGCGATCGATCTTGTCCCAGGCCTTGAACACCGGCCCGGTTGCCAACGGAATGCGCGGGTTCACCAGCAGCACCGGCGTCCCGGCCAGATCGTCGGTTGCTGGCTCCAATTCGGTCCCGGTACCACGGCCGATGCAGGCCCGGCTCGCGACGCAGGCCGGGACATCCGCGCCTAGTTTCGCGGCGCGGGCGTGCCAATCCTCGGGGAGACCCTGCAGCCGCTCGACGAGGCGGAACACCGCCCCGGCATCGGCGGAGCCGCCGCCCAGCCCTGCCGCGACAGGCAATTGCTTTTCCAGCGTAACCGCCCAGCCCACCGCGCGCGGCAGCGCCGTCAGCGCTTGTGCGACGATATTGCCGAACGGATCGTCGAGCGCGCCGCCAAACTCCCCGATAACGCGCAACGCGTCGGCCGCGGCCGAGGTGACCGACAGCGTATCGCCCTTGTCGACGAAAGCAAAGGCGGTCTCGAGTTCGTGATAACCATCCTCGCGCCGCCGGCGAACGTGCAGCGCGAGGTTGATCTTGGCATAGGCGGCTTCATGCATCGGCTAAGCAAACCGATCTTACATGTTGGGATAGTTGGGACCGCCACCGCCTTCGGGCGTGACCCAGTCGATGTTCTGGGTCTTGTCCTTGATGTCGCAAGTCTTGCAGTGGACGCAGTTCTGCGCGTTGATCTGCAGCCTCGGATTGCCCTCTTCCACGCCGACGAACTCGTAGACGCCTGCAGGGCAATAGCGTGCCTCGGGCCCGGCATAGAGCGGCAGGTTGACGCGCGTCGGGATCTCGGGATCCTTGAGCACGAGGTGGCAGGGCTGGTCTTCCTCGTGATTGGTGTACGAGAACGACACGCTGGTCAGGCGGTCGAAGCTGATGACGCCATCGGGCTTGGGATAGGCGATCGGCTTGTAGAGGTCCGCACGCTGCGTCGCCTCGGCATCGGTGTGGTGCTTGAGGCCCTTGACCGGGTTCACCTTGAGCACGCGCGCCCACATGTCCGCACCGGCGAAGATCGTGCCCCACGAGCCGCCGAACTTCGACACCAGCGGCTGTGCGTTCTGCACCAGCTTGAGCTCGGTGGCGATCCAGCTGTCGCGGACGGCGGCGTCATACTCGACCATGTCGTCCTGCGCACGGCCGGCGGCGGTTGCCGCGGCGATCGCTTCGGCGGCGAGCATGCCGCTCTTCATGGCGGTGTGGCTGCCCTTGATGCGCGGCACGTTGACGAAGCCGGCCGAGCAGCCGATCAGTGCGCCACCAGGGAACGAGAGCCGCGGCACCGACTGCCAACCACCCTCGTTGATCGCGCGCGCGCCATAGGCCACACGGCGCCCGCCCTCGAGGATCGCGCGGATCTCGGGGTGCTGCTTCCAGCGCTGGAATTCCTCGAAGGGATAGACGTAAGGGTTGGCGTAATCGAGCGCGGTGACGAAGCCGAGCGCGACCTGATTGTTCGCCTGGTGATAGAGGAACCCGCCACCCCACGAATTGCTTTCCGACAGCGGCCAGCCCTGCGTATGAAGGACGCGGCCCGGCACGTGCTTGGCCGGGTCGATGTCCCACAGCTCCTTGATGCCGAGGCCATAGACCTGCGGCTGGCAATCGCGCTCCAGGTCATAGTGCTGCTTGAGGCGCTTGGTCAGATGACCGCGCGCGCCTTCGGCAAACAGCGTGTACTTGGCGTGCAGTTCCATCCCGGGCTGGTAATCGCCCTTGTGGCTGCCGTCCTTGGCCACGCCCATGTCACCTGTGGCGACGCCGATGACAGCGCCCGCCTCGTTGAACAGGATTTCGGCGGCAGGGAAGCCGGGGAAGATTTCCACGCCCAGCTCGGTCGCCTGCTCGGCCAGCCAGCGGCACAGATTGCCGAGGCTGCCGGTGTAATTGCCCTTGTTCGACATGAACGGAGGCATCGGCCAGTGGGGGATGGCGTACTTCTTGGTCTTGGTGAGCACCCAGTGCCAGTTGTCGGTCACCGGCACGTCGGCCAGCGAGCAGCCCTGCTCGCGCCATTCGGGCAGGAGTTCGTCGAGCGCGCGCGGATCGACCACCGCGCCCGACAGGATGTGCGCGCCGATCTCGGAGCCCTTCTCGAGGATGCACACCGTAATCTCGGGATTGAGCTGCTTCAGCCGGATCGACGCGGCCAGCCCTGCCGGACCACCGCCGACGATGACCACGTCATATTCCATCGATTCCCGTTCGCTCATCGTCCCCGCTCCGTCGCGCGGCCGGTCCGCCGCTGCTCTTGGTCCCAATCCTTGCAGACGCCGGGCCCGACGTCTTAATCGACCGATTATGACGCGCACCCTTGAAAGGTGCAGCCGCCAAGGTCAATAGGGTGCGCATGAACCAGGGCGGCAGGACACGAAAAGGCATCGCGGCATGAGCCAAGGCCTTGCGGCAATGGTCGAGGCTGCGATGGACTGGTGGCAGGACGCGGGCCTTGCCACGTCGTTGGACGACACCGCCAAGCCGTGGCTGGGCAGCCTTCGCGAAACCGAAGCCAAGGCCACGCGCGCCAAGGTTCTGGCGCAGCCCGTCGCCCCGCCGCCGCCACCTGTAATGGGCGGTGTCTCGTCCGAATGGCCGCAGACCCTGCCAGAGTTTGCCGAATGGTGGCGGACGACGCCGGCCCTGCCCTTCCCGGCCACACGCCGCCTGGCCCCGTCCGGCCCGCATGGGGCACCGCTGATGGTCCTGGTGCCGATGCCCGAAGCGGATGACGCGCAAGGGCTGCTCGATGGCCGGGGCGGACGCCTGCTCGATGCGCTGGTGGCAGCGCTCGGCCTGACGCGTGAGCAGATCTATTGCGCCTCGGCCCTTCCGGTCCATATTCCCATGCCCGACTGGGCGCAGTTGCGCGCCGATGGGCTGGGCGCATTGACGGCGCATCACGTCGCGCTGGCCGCACCGCAGCGCGTCCTGATCCTGGGCCGCAGCAGCATTTCAACGCTCCTCAACCACGACTTGCCGAATAATGCTGCCGATTTCCGAGAGTTTAACCATGACGGTGGATGCGTACCGGCAGTTTTCGCAGTCGACCTTGCGGCGCTGCTGGCTCGGCCGGCGCACAAGGCGGCCTTGTGGAACCGCCTGCTAGATTGGACGGGGACATACCAGACGTGAAGTTCCGGCCTGACGTGAAGCTCCGGCACATTGCTCGTGCGTGCTGCCCGGCCCTGCTGGCGGTTGCCGGCGGCGCCTCGATCGCCGTCGGTTTCGCGGCCCCCGCGCATGCCAACAGCGCCGCGGTCGATTACTTCCGCAGCCGCGCCGATCGCACCGCCGTCCCGACGCTGCTGAGCCAGGACGACCGCACGTACTACACCCAGCTCTTTGCCGCGATCGAGCGCGAGGACTGGATCAACGTCCAGTCGATGCTCTCGCAGCGCGTCGACGGACCGCTCCACGCCGTCGCCCGTGCTCAGTTCTACCTCGCTGCCACGTCGCCCAGGGCCGATCTCGGTTCGCTGACCGACCTGCTTACCCGCGCCCCGGACCTCCCCTGGTCGGAGCAGCTCGGGCGCCTCGCGCTCAAGCGTGGTGCCTTGACGCTGCCGGTGATGCCCACCGGACAGGCCCTCGCCGCGCTGCCCTCCACGCCGCGACGAGTCCGCCCGCGCTCGACCACCGACGGCACCATGCCGGACCCCGTCGCCCAGGCGATCCAGGACCGTATCAAGGCCGATGATCCGATGGGCGCCCGCGTCCTGCTCGACGGGATCGACGCCGCCCTATCGCCCGATGCCCGTGCCGAATGGCGCCAGAAGGTCGGGTGGAGCTTCTACATCAGCAACGATGATGCCAACGCGCGCCTGCTGTCGCTGTCCGCGGCGCAAGGTACCGGCCCCTGGGTCGGCGAAGCGCTGTGGACCGCCGGCCTCGCTGCGTTCCGTCTGGACGACTGCGTCGGCGCTGCCGAAAGTTTCCAGCAGGCTGCGCAACAGGGCGGCAACCCCGAACTGGTATCGGCCGCGCACTACTGGGCGAGCCGCGCCTTCGTGCGCTGCCGCCAGCCCGAAAAGGTCGCGGACTCTCTGCGCCTCGCCGCCCGCCAGCGCGACACGCTCTACGGCATGCTCGCAGCCGAGGCCCTCGGCATGCGCAGCGCGACGCCCACGGCGGCGCCCGACTTTTCGGCCGCCGACTGGCAGGCCCTGCGCGAGATCAGCAACGTGCGCCTCGCGGTGCAGCTGGCCGAGATCGGCGCCGACGGGCTGGCCGACGAAGTGCTGCGCTATCAGGCCCGGATCGGGGCGCCCGGCCAATATGCGCCGCTGTCCCGCCTTGCGCGCGACCTCGGCCTGCCGACCACGCAGCTGTGGATGGCGTATAACGCCCCGTCCGGCGCCCGCGCCGACGAGGCCGCGCGTTTCCCGGCGCCGAAGTGGGTTCCGGCCAACGGGTGGAAGGTCGATCCGGCGCTGCTTTTCGCCCACTCGCTGCAGGAATCGAACTTCCGCACGGCGGTCACCAGCCCGGCGGGCGCCAAGGGCCTGATGCAGGTTCTGCCCGGCACGGCACGCGACCTCGCGCGGATCGAGCCGATGATGGCCGGCCGCGATCGCCAGCTCGACCTGCCCGACGTCAATCTCGCGTTCGGCCAGACCTACCTTGCCAAGCTGCGTGACAACGGCGCGACGGGCGGCCTGCTGCCCAAGGTGATCGCCGCCTACAATTGCGGCCCGATGCCGGTGGCGCGCTGGAACACCCAGGTGCGCGACCGCGGCGACCCCCTGTTGTGGATGGAATCGATCCCCTATTGGGAAACGCGTGGCTACGTTTCGGCGGTACTGCGCAATTACTGGATGTACGAGCGGCAGGCCGGCGGCAGCAGCGACAGCCGTCTCGGCCTCGTCCAGGGCATGTGGCCGAAATTCCCGGGCTTGACCGGGGCCGGAAACGTGCGAGTGGCCTTCAATGGCAATTGACACCACCCGCACCTTCAAGCCCATCCGCATTGCGCTCCTGACCGTGTCCGACACGCGCGGCCCGGACGACGACACCTCTGGCGACATTCTTGCGCAGCGCGTCCGCGATGCGGGCCACACGCTCGCCGAGCGCGCGATCGAGAAGGACGATGCCGACCGCATCGCCGTGCGGCTCAACAACTGGATCGACGACACCACGATCGATGCGGTGGTCATCACCGGTGGGACCGGTCTCACCGGCCGCGACGTCACGCCCGAGGCGCTCGACAAGGTCAAGACGCGCGACATCCCCGGCTTTGGCGAGCTGTTCCGCTGGCTCAGCTACAAGACGATCGGCACCAGCACGATCCAGTCGCGCGCCTGTGCCGTCGTCGCCCGCGGCACTTACATCTTTGCGCTTCCCGGCTCGAACGGCGCGGTCAAGGATGGCTGGGATGGCATTCTTGCCGAGCAGCTCGACAGCCGCAACCGCCCGTGCAACTTCGTCGAGCTGATGCCGCGCCTGCTGGAGCGCTGAACGCCTCTCCAAAAACCCCCGTTTAACCGAATGTTGGGCTTTGCCGTCTAGGGACTTGGGCAACGCTTGGCTGCAGGAACGGGGGTTTTGACATGGAGATGCCTGCCCCCGCGCACACCCGCTGCCGGGCTCGCATGAGCGTTTCCGTCGCGCCATGACGCAGTTGCGCCTTCTCGACTGGCATGACATCGACACCCCGCGCGCGATCGAGCGGTGGGATCGTCTGGCCGAACAGGCGAGCGAACCCAACCCGTTCTGTGAAAGCTGGTTTCTTCGGGCCTCGCATCGCGCGTTTCCGGGGGCGAAGGTCCGCCTGCTCTGCCTGGTAAGCGGCGAGGATCTGCTGGCGCTCATGCCGGTGCATCGGCCGCGCCGCTACTACGGCCGCCCCGTCCCGCACATCGCCAACTGGCTGCATCCCAACTGCTTCATCGGCGCCCCGCTCGTCGCGCGCGGCGCTGAACACGTCTTCTGGCAGGCGCTGCTCAGTTGGTGCGATGACCATGCGGGGCTCGCCCTGTTCCTGCATATCGCGGCCCTGCCGCTCGACGGCGCGCTCCATGCGGCTCTGGTCGATACTCTGGCCCGGCAGACCCGCCCTTCCGCACTGGTGTTCCGCACCCAGCACGTGGTCCTGCAATCGGCGATGTCGGCCGAGGACTATTTCACGGCGTCGCTTTCGGGAAAGAAGCGCAAGGAATTGGGGCGACAGGCGCGAAGGCTGGGCGAACTGGGGGCGTTGGCATTCCGCCGGCAGGACGATGCCGCCGATCTTGACCCGTGGATCGCCCAGTTTCTCGCGCTCGAGGCCGCAGGCTGGAAAGGCCAGGCGGGCTCGGCCCTTTCCTGCGACGCATCGACGCGCGGCCTGTTCGCAGAGGCGCTGGAGGGCGCTGCTCGCCGCGGCCGGCTCGAGCGGATAGCGCTGACCCTCGACGATCGCCCGATCGCGATGCTGGCCAATTTCCTCGCGCCGCCCGGGGCATTCTCGTTCAAGACCGCCTTCGACGAAAGCCTTGCCGCCTATTCGCCAGGTGTCCTGTTGCAGCGCGAGAACCTTGCGCTGATGGAGCGTGATGGCATCGAATGGGTCGACAGCTGCGCCACGCAGGATCATCCCATGATCGCGCACATCTGGCGCGAGCGGCGCCCCGTCGGCCGCGTCAATATCGCGATCGGCGGCACCGCCCGCCGCATGTTGTTCAAGGCCCTGACCCGCGCTGAGCTGGGCCGGAATCCGACCGGAGTCGAACCATGACCCATTTCGCGCCCGAGGCGCTCGCTGACTTCGCGAAAGCCTATCCGGAAGAGCCGCATATCCTGCGCCACGACCTGATCGGCCATCCGCTGCTCGAACTGGAGGCACTGGCGCAGCTATCGGAGCGGCTGCCCGCTGCCAATGCCGAACATGCCTATGCCAAGCAGCCGATCGGCGTCGAGGGTAAGCCGCCACGGCCGTCGATCTCGGTCGCGGAAGCGATCCGCACCATCGACACCAGCGGTTGTTGGGTTGCGCTGACCTTCATCGAGCAGGATCCTGCCTACAAGGCGCTGCTGCTCGAACTGATTGAGGAACTGCGGCCCGCCATCACGCCGCGCACTGGCGCGATCATCAACCCGCAGGCCTTCGTCTTCATCAGCTCGCCCGATGCGACGACGCCGTACCATTTCGACCCCGAGCACAACATCCTGCTGCAGATGCGCGGCCACAAGGTCATGACGCAGTTTCCCGCCGCCGACCCCGACTGTGCGCCCAGCGAGGCCCACGAGATCTATCACACCGGGGGCGGACGCGAGCTGCGCTGGTCCGACCACCTTTTGCCCAAAGGCCGGCCCTTCCCGCTCCACCCGGGCGAGGGGCTGTTCGTGCCGGTCATGGCGCCGCATTTCGTCCGCAACGGGCCGGAGATTTCGGTATCGCTGTCTATCACCTGGCGATCGGAATGGAGCTATGCCGAATCCTCGGCCCATGCCTTCAACGCCGTGTTGCGACGTTTCGGGTGGCAGCCCCGCCGCCCCGGACGCTGGCCCGCGCAGAACCGCGGCAAGGCGCTGGCGTGGCGCGTGATGCGTCGATTGGGTTACGGCCGCATCGGCTCGTAGCGCCGCGCGCCGGTGACGGGGTCGTACCACACCTCGAGCGCCTCGCCGGTCTCGACATCCAGTTCGCGCTCCCCCGTGCGCTGCCAGCGCGCGTCGGGCGCCGGTGCGGGAGCCAGGCGATCGCGGCGATAGCGCTGTTCGAACACCGTCGCCAAGGCAACCAGCAGACCCATCACCGCCAGCACCCATCCGCCGCCGCCGACACGATGCAGCGCGATTCCGGCGATCACCAGTATGCCGGCAAGACCCAGCGCGACCCCGCGCGCGCGGCCGGTCATGGACGGGCCAGCTTCACCGCCGTCCCGTAGGCGACGACCTCGTTCATGGTCTGGCCGATCGAGCCGGAATCGAAGCGCATCATCACGACGGCATCGGCGCCCATCAGCCGGGCATTGGCGACCAGGCGGTCGATCGCGTGGCGGCGTGTGTCCTCGACCAGCGCGGAGTATTCCTTGATCTCGCCGCCGATGATCGTGCGCAGGCCGGCGATCACGTTGCCGGCAAGACCGCGGCTGCGGACGACGACACCAAAGACCTGGCCCAGGCTGGCCACGACCTCGTGCCCGGCGATATTCTCGGTGGTGGTAACGATCATCGCTGTGCTGCTCCCTCGGGTCGGTCCGCTGTCAGCCAGATTACGCCTCGTCCCAGCGGAAGTCATGGAATTCCTGCCGCAAGTCCTTCTTCGAGATCTTACCCGTGGCGGTGTGCGGCAGGCGCGCGACGAAGACCACCGCGTCGGGCAGCCACCACCGCGCGACGTGCTGGCGCAAGTGATCGCGGATGGCGTCTGCATCGGCGGTCATGCCCTCGCGCAGCACCACGGCCAGCAGCGGGCGCTCATCCCATTTGGGATGGGCGATGCCGATGGCGGCTGCCTCGGCGACGGCAGGATGACCGATCGCGGCGTTCTCCAGCTCGACCGAGCTGATCCATTCGCCGCCGGACTTGATGACGTCCTTGGTGCGGTCGGTAATCTGCAGCGTGCCATCGGGATGGAGGATGGCGACGTCGCCGGTATCGAACCAGCCATCGGCATCCACCGCGTCGGCCTCCGCGCCGTAATAGCGCTGGATCACCCAAGGCCCGCGCACCTGCAAGGCGCCGGCCGTCTCACCGTCGCGCGGCAGTTCGCGGGTCGCATCGCCGAGGTCGACGCAGCGCATCTCGACGCCGAAGGGCGGGCGGCCCTGCTTGGTCTTCATCGCAACCTGCGCGGCAAAGTCCATCGCGTCCCAGTCCCACGGCTCGCCCCCGGCGGTGCCGACCGGCGAGGTCTCGGTCATGCCCCAGGCGTGCGACACGCGCATGCCCGCGGCCATGAACCACGCGACCAGCGCTTGCGGCAGGGCCGATCCGCCGCACAGCACATCGGTCAGCGAGACCGGCAGCGCACCGTCCCTTGCGGCATCGGCGTATTGCGCCAACCCGAGCCACACGGTGGGCACCCCGGCCAGCGCAGTCACCGCATGGCGGTCGATCAGGTCGCACAGCACCGCCGGTTCGGCGACGGCAGACAGCACCAGCTTGGCGCCCACCATGGCCGAGGACCACGGGATGCCCCAGCACGCCGCGTGAAACATGGGCACGACAGGAAGCACGACCGAGCGCGCCTCGACCCGGAACACCGGCGGCTGCAGCACCGACATGGCGTGAAGGACGGTCGAGCGATGCGAATAGAGCACGCCCTTGGGATTGCCGGTGGTGCCGCTGGTGTAGCTCAGCATGCAGGCCTCGCGCTCGTCGCCCTCGGCCCAGGCGCCCGGCTCGGCGTCGATCCAGTCGTCGAACGCCGGCGCGGGCGCGCCGCTGTCGAAGCAGACATAGTGCGTGATCGTTGGCCAGCGCGGCCTCATCCGCTCGACCAGCGGCGCGAAGACCACATCGAACAGCAGTACCCGGTCTTGCGCATGATTGACGATGTAGTCGAGCTGGTCCTCGAACAGCCGCGGGTTGAGTGTATGAAGCACGGCCCCTGCACCCGGCACGCCGTACCATGCGACGAGGTGCCGCGCATGGTTCATCGCCAGGGTGGCCACGCGTTCGCCCGGCTGAACGCCGGCGCGGCGCAGCGCCGTCGCCAAACGCCGGGCATCGTGCGCGACCTGTGCCCAGGTCGTCGTGGTTTCGCGGCCGTCGGCCCAGCGGCTGGCGATTGCCCGCGTGCCATGCTCGCGCGCGGCATGGTCGATCAGCCGGCCCACGCGCAGGGGCCAGTCCTGCATTCCGCCCAACATCCTCAACCTCTCCCGCAAACGGGCTGGCCTGTCGTTATTGTACCAGCCTGAGATCCGCCTTCGCCGTCAGCGCCATATTGGCCAGGCCCTCGATCGGCATCAACCGCTCGATCAGCTCGCTGTCCAGCTTGAAATTCCGTCCCAACCGCACCCGCGGCTCCGACCCGCAGCCAGTGCGCAGGCGCGCGATGACCTCGCCCTTGGCGTCCGGTTCGCGCGGCAATAGCAACGCCAGCTCGCGGATCGCGTCCTCGCGCAGCACATCGAGCGTCAGGTGCATGCGCGCGGCGCTGGTCACGCTCGCCAGCGGACGGGCGCTGCGCACCGTCACGCGCGGCGGTTCGTCGGCATTGGGGCGATCGAGTTCGACGTTGAGCAGCACGCAAATGCCGTCCTTGGCCCATTGCACGAAGTCGTCGACCAGCGCTTCCTCGAAGCACGATGCGGTGAACAGGCCGCTGCTGTCGGAAAAGTCGGCCATCACGAAGTCCTTGCCGCGCTTGGTCTTGCGCTTCTGCACGTTCTCGACCAGCGCCGCCATGACCGCGCCCGAACGCCCCGCAGCCTGGGCATCGCCGGCGCCGGCCATCAGGCTGCCGTACGTGCGCGCGCCATTGGCGCTGGCGACGGCGCGATATTCCTCGACCGGGTGCGCCGCGAAATAGAAGCCGAAGTTCTCGCGCTCGGCGGCCATCTGGTCGGCACGGCTCCAGGCCTTGGTTTCGGCCAGCCGCGTGGCGGGCTGGTCGTGGCCGTCGCCGCCGAACAGGCCGCCCTGCCCCGAGGTCCGGCTGCGCACGGCCTCGTCGACGACTGCCATGAGCAGTTCGGCGTTGGCGATGATCTTGGCGCGGTTCGGCTCCAGCCCGTCGAGCGCGCCCGCCGCAGCAAGCGCTTCGAGCTGGCGGCGGTTCATCGAGCCGGCGGGGATGCGCTTGAACAGGTCGTCGAGCGTGGCGAACGGCCCATTGGCCTCGCGCTCGGCGACGATCGCTTCCATCGCTTTCTCGCCCACGTTGCGCAGGCCCGCGAGGGCATAGCGCACGGCATGGCCTTCGGCGGTGCGTTCGACGGTGAATTCGGCCTCGGAATGGTTGATGTCTGGCCCGGCCAGCGCCACGCCGTTGCGTCGCATGTCATCGACGAAGATGTTGAGCTTTTCCGACTGATGCATGTCGAAGCACATCGAGGCGGCGTAGAATTCGTGAGGGTAATGCGCCTTGAACCAGGCAGTGTGATAGGCGAGCAGCGCGTAGGCGGCGGCGTGGCTCTTGTTGAAGCCGTAGCCCGCGAACTTGTCGATCAAGTCGAACAGTTCGTTGGCCTTGCCTGGCTCGATGCCCGAGATGTCCTTGCACCCGGCGACGAAGCGCTGGCGCTGCTGGTCCATTTCGGCCTGGATCTTCTTGCCCATGGCGCGGCGCAGCAGGTCGGCGTCGCCGAGTGAGTAGCCGGCAAGGATCTGCGCGGCCTGCATCACCTGTTCCTGGTAGACGAAGATCCCGTAGGTCTCGGCCAGAATGCCGGAGAGCTTTTCATGCGGATATTCAATGCTTTCCAGCCCGTTTTTGCGACGGCCGAACAAGGGGATGTTGTCCATCGGGCCGGGACGGTAAAGCGAGACGAGCGCGATGATGTCGCCGAAGTTGGTCGGCTTCACCGCGGCCAGCGTGCGGCGCATCCCTTCGGATTCCAGCTGGAACACGCCGACGGTGTCGCCCACCTGGAGCAGACGATAGACGTCGGCATCGTCCAGCGGCAATTGCGAGAGGTCGATCTTGACCGTGCGCTTGGCGAGCAGGTCGACCGCCTTGCGCAATACCGACAAGGTCTTGAGGCCGAGGAAGTCGAACTTCACGAGGCCCGCGTCCTCGACGAACTTCATGTCGAACTGCGTGACCGGCATGTCCGATCGCGGATCGCGGTAGAGCGGGACCAGCTGGGCCAACGGCCGGTCGCCGATGACCACGCCGGCGGCGTGCGTAGAGCTGTTGCGCGGCAGGCCTTCGAGCTGGCGCGCGAGGTCGATCAGGCGCTTGACCTCGGGATCGCGGTCGTACTCGCGCTTGAGCTCGACCACGCCGTTGAGCGCCCTCTCCAGCGTCCACGGATCGGTCGGATGGTTGGGCACCATCTTGCAGAGCCGGTCGGTCTGGCCGTAACTCATCTGCAGGATGCGCCCGGTGTCACGCAGCACCGCGCGCGCCTTGAGCTTGCCGAAGGTGATGATCTGCGCGACGTGGTCCGAGCCGTATTTGCGCTGGACATAGCGGATCACCTCGCCGCGGCGGGTTTCGCAGAAGTCGATGTCGAAGTCGGGCATCGACACGCGCTCAGGGTTGAGGAAGCGCTCGAACAGCAGGCCCAGCTTGATCGGGTCGAGGTCGGTGATGGTCAGCGCCCAGGCCACCAGTGAGCCTGCGCCCGAGCCACGCCCAGGCCCCACCGGAATGTCGTGATCCTTGGCCCACTTGATGAAGTCGGCAACGATCAGGAAGTAGCCGCCGAAGCCCATCCGATTGATGATCGAGACTTCGAATTCCAGGCGCTGGCGATAGGCGAGCACCTCTTCCCAGGCACCCGCCGCCTGCAATTCGGGGAACTGCGTCGGGTCCGGTTCGCTGTCCGGTCCCATGCACAGCACGCGCTCGAGCTCGGTGTGGCAAACCTCGGGATAGTAGGACAACAGACGCTGGACGAGGCCGGTCCGGCTGTCGGCCGCGCAGGCGCGTGCCTCGCCTTCCTGGTCGCCTGCGAGGCTCGGCAGGATCGGCTTGCGGCGCGGTGGCATGCAGGCAGTGCGTTGCGCGACGACAAGCGTATTGGCCAGTGCCTCGGGCAGGTCCTCGAACGCTTCGGCCATCGCCTCCATCGGCTTAATCCACCACTCGCGCGAGGACCGCGGCCGGTCGGTGCTGTCGACATGCGTGGAACTGGCGATGCACAGCATGGCATCGTGCGCATCGTAAAACACGGCGTCGGCAAAGCAGGCGGGATTGGTTGCGACCAGGGGCAGGTTGCGGGCATAGGCCATGTCGATCAGCCCCGCCTCGGCCGCGCTTTCATCAGCGTCCCCGCGTCGCGCGATCTCGATATAGAGGCGCTCGGGGAACAGCTCTTCCAGGCGCGCGCAATAGGCGCCGGCGGCGTCGGTCTGCTCGCCTGCCAGCAGCCGAACGAGCGCGCCCTCGCCCGCGGCGGTCAGGCAGATCAGGCTGTCGGTATAGCCGACCAGATCGGCCAGCGCGACGTGCGGTGCATGCTCGAGCGGGCGGTCGAGGTGCGCACGGCTGACGAGGTGACAGAGATTGTCGTAGCCCTTGTCGTCCTGCGCGTAGAGCGCCAGCCAGTCGATCGTGGGCCCCTGCGGCCCGAAACCGGGCGTCGCCGCACCCTCGCGCTCGGGCCGGGCAACGGCGAGCATCGTGCCGATGACCGGCTGCACCCCGCCATCCTTGCAGGCCTTGGCGAAGGCGGCACTGCCGTAGAGCCCGTTGCGATCGGTGATCGCGATGGCGGGAAACCCGCGCTTTTCCGCCGTCTTCGCGATCGCCTTGGGATCGATCGCGCCATCGAGCATGGTATACGAGGAGTAAACGCGAAGCGGGACGAACGGTGCGAATGCCATCTTGTGAATATAGCACGCCGGTTCACACATTTTGAGAGGGCAACCCCTCGGTTCTGGGGATAGGTCCAAGGCCATGCGCTCTTCCCAAAACGCATTGGCCGTGTTTTCATCCGGCGATGACCGACTACATCCTTTTCATGCATGACGATGCACCGCCCGGCTCGGACGAACAATGGGGCGCCTATTTCGAGCTGCTGCGCCAATCCGGCGCATTCGAGGGCGGCAGCAGCATTGGTCAGGGGATCAACATCCGGGCATCCGGCACGCCGGGCCCGGCGAGCGATCATCTCACCGGCTTCATCCGCATTCGTGCCGAAACCCTCGATCAGGCGCGCCGGCTGGCCGAAGCGAACCCGGTGTTCGTCGCGGGCGGGACCATCGAAATCCGCGAACTTCCCATGGACGACTGACCGGGCGCTTCGACGCGCGTTGTTCACTCAGCCCTTGCGGGCCGCGATCCAGCCGTCCACGCGGTCTTCCAGCACCGACAACGGCACCGAGCCCGCGCTCACCACGACGTCGTTGAACGCCTTGAGGTCGAACCGCGAACCCAGCGCATCTTGCGCGCGCCGGCGCAGTTCCATGATCTTGAGCATCCCGATCTTGTAGCCGGTGGCCTGGCCGGGCAAGGTGATGTAGCGCCGCACTTCGGAGCGGGCCTGCTGTTCGGGCAGGTGCGCCGTCGCGACGAGATAAGCGACCGCCTGGTCCTCCGACCAGTTCTTGGCATGGAGACCGGTGTCGGTCACGAGCCGCGCGGCGCGGAACATCTCGGCGTCCAGCCGCTCGAGATCAGCAGCGGCATCGGGGAAAGCGCCCATGTCGGCGCACAGGTTCTCGGCATAGAGCGCCCAGCCCTCGCCGAATGCGACATAGCCATAGCCGAGCCGGAACTGCGGCGTGCCCTTCTGGCGAACCTGCACGTCGCCCTGCAACAGGTGGCCGGGAATCGCCTCGTGGCACATCAGCGTATAGAGGCCGGCATCGGCGTCCTTTTCGCCCAGCATGTGCAGCCACACGCGCCCTGGACGCTTGCCATCGGGGCTGGCGAAAGCGGCATGGGCCGCGCCGCCAGCCACTTCGCTGAACGAAGGCTCGCGGATCACCTCGGCGCCATAGGCCGGCAGCGCGCCGAAAAAGCGAGGCAGCAGCGCACGATTGGCCGCGACGATGGCATTGGCCTTGGTGAGCCGCGCGGCCCGCAGTTCGTCGGTCCACGGGCGCGGCGGGTCCTTGGCGAGAATGTCGGCACGCAGCGCCGCCGCATCGGCAAAGCCGGCCTTGACCGCCAGTGCGTCTTCCTCGGCCTGGATGCGCTTCACCTCGGCAAGGCCGGTCTGGTGAATCTGCTCGGCCGTCAGGTCCGTCGTGGTGTTGAGCCGCAGCGCTGCCGCGTACCAGGCCGCCCCGTTGGGCAGGGTCCCTGCCCCGGCAACGCCCGAAGGCGCCTTGGGCAGTTCGGCCTGCGCCCAGGCGACGACCCGGCCATAGGCGGGCTTGAGCGCGAGGATCGCGGCCTTCGCCCGCTCGGTGCGCTGCGCGGCATCGGCCGCCGACAGGCCTTTGTTCGCGACGAGCTTCGCGATCTTGGCCTGCGCGTCTGCCCAGAGCGGCGAGGCGGCGCCGTCGTCGAACGGCGCGCCGGTGATCAGACGCTGGCTGCCCGAAATCACCCGTTCGAGCTGGAAACGCGGCGGCACGATCCCCGCCTTGGCCGACAGCGTGCTCTGCGCGATCGCGGTATCGAGCACGCCCGGGATCGCCGCGACGCGCGCGATATACCCGTCGAGGTCGGCCAGATCCTGCACCTGGTGCGTGTTGATGAGGAAGTTGGGCAATTCGGCGTGGATCGAATAGAGGAACCCGTAGAACGGCGGCTGATAGCGCCGGTACTTGTACTGCAGCTCAGCGCGTTCGAGCTCGAGCGCCCAGATGTCGTAATTGATGCGACCTGCCGGAGAGAGCCGGTCACGCACGAAGGCCTGCTTCATGCGTGCGACGCTGCCCTTGCGCCACTCCAGGCGCTGCAACATGCCCTTGTCGCTGATGTCGTCGAGCCGGTCGATACCCTCCTTGCGGCCTAACCGCGTGGCGAGCTGCGGCCGCGCCGCCAGTTCGGCGGTGAATTCGCGGTCGAGAAATGCGGTCAGGCGCGCGTCCTCCGCTTCGGCCGTGGACGCCTTGGTCGGTGCCATGGTCGTGTCCGCAAGGACCGGCGGTGCAGCGAGCGTGAGCGTGGCGCCTGCCAGAGCGGCACAAAGAAAAGCAGCGCGGGTCTGTCTGGTCATCGGATGGGTCCCTCATCGATTATGAGGGGACTGTGCCGGGGCCAAGCTCTTGTGACAACTGGAATACGTGACAAATGGTCTTGGCTGCCGGCCCGAAGTCACAGCAGGGCCGCGATATCCTTCTCGATCTTTTCCGGCGCGTCGTTCGGGGCATAGCGCTTCACCACGTGGCCGGAGCGATCGACCAGGAACTTGGTGAAGTTCCACTTGATCGCCTCGGTACCGAGGACGCCGGGCGCCTCGTGCTTGAGCCACGTGAACAGCGGGTCGGCCTCAGCCCCGTTGACCTTCACCTTGTCCATGATCGGAAAGGTCACCCCGAAGTTGATCGTGCAGAACGAGGCGATCTCGTCCGCCGTTCCGGGCTCCTGCGCCCCGAACTGGTTGCAAGGGAATGCGAGGACATGAAAGCCCGCCTCGCGATGCTGCTGCCACAGCGCCTCCAGCCCCGCATACTGCGGCGTGAAGCCGCAGCGCGAGGCTGTGTTGACCACCAGCACGACCTGCCCCTTCAACGTCGACAGGTCGAAGGCGGTGCCATCGGGCAGCCGTGCCGTGAAATCCGACAGCGTGTGCGGCGCCATGGTCGATGAAGGTTCGTCGGTCATGACGCTGCCCCTGGAGATCAGAGCGGAAAGTCGCTGCGCGCGAACAGCTCGACCGCTTCCTGCGGGCCATAGCTGCGGTCACCCGATTTCTCGATGACGAGTTCGCTGCGGTCGGCCTCGGGCATGCGCGCCATCAGGCGGACCATCTCGGCGAACGTGCCCGAATGCAGCACTGCAAAACCGTGAAGCACCGAGCCGGCCGCGTCACGCGTGACGATCGTCGCGTGATCGCGCCAGAAGTCGTGGGCCTCGTCGTGCGATTCACCGCGAATGGTAGTATTCATTGCGTCATACCCTCCTTTGGGTTCCCGGCTAACGCATCAGCGCTGCGCCGGTTTCCATGAAACGGCGATGAACCGTTATTCCAGTACGCCTTCGTGCAGGCGCATCACGCGGTCCATCCGGAACGCCAGTCGCTCGTTGTGCGTGGCGACGAGCGCTGCGCTGCCTTCCTCGCGCACGAGCTTGAGGAACTCGTCGAGTACCCGGTCGGCTGTTGCCTCGTCGAGGTTGCCCGTCGGTTCGTCCGCCAGCACGAGCGCGGGCCGGTTGGCCAGCGCGCGCGCCACGGCGACGCGCTGCTGCTCGCCGCCCGACAGCTGGCTGGGGCGATGGTCGAGGCGATGCCCGAGGCCGAGCGCGGTCAGCAGCTCGCTGGCGCGTGTCCGTGCGGAAGCCTCCGGCGCGCCGTTGACGAGCTGCGGCAGCATCACGTTCTCGGTCGCGTTGAAATCGGGCAGCAGGTGGTGGAACTGGTAAACGAAGCCCAGATGATCGCGCCGCAGCACGGTACGGGCATCGCCATTGAGCGCGGCGGCATCGGTGCCGGCGATCTCGATCTTGCCCTCGAACCCGCCTTCGAGCAGCCCCACCGCCTGCAGCATGGTCGACTTGCCCGAGCCCGAAGGTCCGAGCAGCGCAACGATCTCGCCGGGGTGGATGTCGAGGTGAATACCACGCAGCACGTCGATGCGCACGCCGCCCTGCTCGAAGCTGCGGCGCAGGTTGCGCAGGCGGACGACGGGTGCGGTCATGGTCTGGTCACTCATAGCGCAGCACCTGCACGGGATCGGTGCTCGCGGCCTTGAGCGCCGGATACAGCGTTGCAAGGAAGCTCAGCACCAGCGCCATCAGGGCGATGGTCACGATCTCGACCGGGTCGCTGCGGCTCGGCAGCTCGGTCAGGAAGCGGATCGAGGGGTCCCACAGGTTCTGCCCGGTCAACAGTTCGACGAGGTGCACCACGGGCTGGCGGAAATAGAGGAACACGAAGCCGAGAACGAGGCCGACTGCGGTCCCGAGGGCGCCGATGACGAAGCCGATCGTCATGAAGATCTTGAGCAGGCTGCGCCGCGACGCCCCCATCGTGCGCAGGATCGCGATATCGCGCGTCTTGGCACGGACCAGCATGATCAGCGACGAGAGGATATTGAACACCGCCACCAGCACGATGATCGAGAGCACGACAAACATCGCCACGCGCTCCACCGCCAGCGCCTCGAACAGGCTGGCGTTGATGGTCTTCCAGTCGGTGACCTGCGCTCGGCCCTCGAGCTGCTTCTTCAGCGGCGCAAGCGTCGTCGTCACGGTGTCCGGATCAGTCGTCGTCACCTCGATCATGCCGATCGCATCGCCTGTCAGCAGCAGGGTCTGGGCATCGGGGATGGGCATGACCACGAAGGCATTGTCGTAATCATAGACGCCGATCTCGAAGATCGCCGAGACGCGATAGCCGACCTGGCGCGGCACGGTGCCGAACGGCGTCGAGCGGCCGGCGGGATTGATGATCGTGATCGTATCGCCGACTTGCGCACCAAGGCTTTCCGCCAGGCGCGAGCCGATCGCCACGTTGTCCGTGCCCGGCTGCAGCGCGGCCAGCGTGCCGGCCTTGAGCTTGTCCTGCAGGCGGCCGATGTCCTTGGGCGTATTGCCGCGCAGCAGGATCGCCTCGACCCGGCCGTTGAAGCTGGCCAGCAGCGGCTGCTCGATCAGCGGCGAGGCGCGCGTGATGCCCGGCGTCTTTTCCAGGCGCTTGACGATATCCTGCCAGTCGTCGAGCCGGCCGCCATAGGCCTGAACCACGGCATGGCCGTTGAGGCCGACGATCTTGTCGAGCAGTTCGGCGCGGAAGCCGTTCATCACGCTCATCACGATGACGAGCGCCGCCACCCCGAGCATGACGGCGACAAGGCTTATGCCGGCCACCATGGCAATGAATGCTTCCCCCCTGCCCGGCAGCATGTAGCGCTTGGCGATGGTCCATTCGAACGGCGTGAGGATCAAGGACGGCACACTTTCGGTATGGGGTAAGGACGGTGCGTCGCTTTAGGCCGACGCACGCCGTGCGGCAAGCCGCGTCGCCCCAATGCCGGTGTCGCCATTCCGTTCCGGCGTCGCGAAATTGCGCCACCTGGGCCCAGGCATGGAGCCGTCAGGCCGCGACGCGGAGCCGCGCCCGGCCTTCGGACTTGGCGCGATAGAGCGCGCTGTCGGCCGCCGCCATCGCCAGGTCGGCATCGTCGGTCAGGGCCGCGATCCCTGCGCTGATCGTGATGCGCACGACGCCCTGCGGCGTGTCGACCGCCAGCGCATTCACCGCGCGGGCCAGACGCTCGCACACTTTCTCGGCATGGAGCAATTCCGTCTCGGGCAGGAGCACGGCGAATTCCTCGCCGCCAATCCGCGCGACGAAATCGGTCGAACGCACCGCTTTCGCCGCGGCCTCGGCAAAGGCGCAGAGCACGCGGTCGCCGACGGCATGACCAAACCGGTCGTTGACCTTCTTGAAGAAATCGATGTCGATCACTGCCAGGGCAGCCGGAACGCCGCTTTCACCGATCGCCGCAGCGGCCTCGAAGAAGGCACGGCGGTTGGGAATGCCGGTCAGCGGATCGGTCAGCGCCGCACGCGAAAGGTCTTCCTCGATCTGCTTGCGCTCGGAGATGTCGCGGGTGACGCATACAAGGCCCGTTACCCGGTCCTCTTCGTCCTGGACCGCACGGAAGTGGGTCTCGAGCCAGCGAGAAATCCCGGTCGCGGTGGTCGAGCGGAATTCGGCCGCCTTGGGAAAGCCCGGGTTTTCGACTGCCGCACGCGATGCCTGGGCAACCACGTCGCGCCACGCATCGTCCGCAAGCGAGGCGAACGGTGCGCCGACCAGGCGGTCGGGATCACGGCCGGTCAGCTGGGTGATCGACGGCGAGGCATATTGCACCTCGCCATTGCGGCCCAGGTGCATGATCACGTCGCTGACGTGGTCCGACAGCAGGCGATACCGCGCCTCGCTATGGACGAGCGCGTTGAGCCGGCGCCGGCGTCGCTCCTGTTCGGCAACGATCGGCAAGGCGCAGATCACGTTGAGCCCGAGGTAAATCTGCAGGAATTGAAGGTGGCTGGCGAGCAGCGGCATGTCGCCATTGTTCGGCTCCATCGCCGCAATGGGGCCATAGCCATAAAGCGTCATCAGCCCGCCCACCAGCGCGAGCATCGATGGAAGGCCCAGTGCCACCAGGGGATTGGCCCAGATCGCGGCGAACACGACGAGCAGCAACGGCAGGAGCAGCAGCGGGCGCGCCGGCTGAAGGAAGGTGAAGAACGCGAGGACCGCCATCGCCGCGAGCATCAGCGCGGCCTGCGACCATTGACCCCGCGGCAGCAGGCGCTCGCGGTGATGGATCGAAATGCATATCCAGCTTCCAGCGGGCAGGACGATCAGCAGGCCAAGCGCATGGCCGATCAGCCAGTTGACGAAGTTGGTGGCAAACGTCTCGCCCGGCAGCAATGAGACCAGGCCACCGATAACAAGCGAACCGATGGCCGGGACGAGCAGACCGATCCCCAGCACATACCCTGCCATCCACTCGGCAACGTCATTCGGCCAATGCTGCTGTGTTATCCGGCGCAGAATGAGCGCCGCGGCGACGCCTTCGAACATGTTTACCGCAACCACGCCTGGCGCAATCATCCAGCCAAGCCCGAACAGGCCGGTGACGACAAGGCTCGCCAATGCCGCAGCGGCCACTGTCATGGGCCACACCCGCAGCGGCAGCGGATTGAGTCGCACCGCCAGGAAGGCATTCGCAAACCACACGACCGCCACGCCACCGGCGAACCGGCTGTAATGTATCGCAAGCAAGGCGCTGAGGAAAAAGCCGATACCCGTCCATATTGCGGAATGCAGTGCCGCTTTGCTGGATACGGCCACTCGGGGCCTCGGGATGACGGTTGTTGGCATCGGCGAATTATTTGCCATATCGGTGGTTAATTTCGTCCTAAGCGAAAAGGCTGAGGCCGAACACACTGGTTAATGCAAGAAACACCATGTGCCGGCAATGCTCTTGGCGATCCAATTCGATGGGTTTGCGGGAAAATAGGCGCGCATCGCCCGACGCTATGTGACGGTTCGGAGACCGCCCCTTGCGTTTGAGGGCAAATCTCGCCACATGGGCGCCGTTGCTCGGCCGGGGCAAATCGCACCGGTGCGACTCCTCAGGCGCGGGCCCTTGCGAGACATCATGATCACCACCAATCCTTTCGAAGATCGCGACGGCGACAAGCTGCGCGAGGAATGCGGCGTTTTCGGCGTGCTGGGCGCGCGTGACGCCGCGGCCATGACGGCGCTGGGCCTTCATGCGCTGCAGCATCGCGGACAGGAAGCGGTGGGCATCACCAGTTTCGACGGCCAGGAATTCTATTCCCGCCGCGGGATCGGCCACGTCGCGCAGAACTTCTCGAGCGGCCACGCGATCGCCGAACTGCCGGGCATGATGGCTGCGGGACACGTCCGCTACTCGACGACGGGCGGCTCGGGCCTGCGCAACGTCCAGCCACTGTTCGCCGACCTCGCTGCGGGCGGCTTCGCGATCGCGCATAACGGCAACATCTCCAACGCGATGTTCCTCAAGCGCGACCTCGTGCAGAAGGGCGCGATCTTCCAGTCGACGTCGGACACCGAGGTCATCATCCACCTCGTCGCGACGAGCCGCTATCCGACGCTGCTCGACCGTTTCGTCGACGCGCTGCGCCTCGTCGAAGGTGCCTATTCGCTGATCTGCATGACGCCCGAGGGCATGATCGCGTGCCGTGATCCGCTCGGCATCCGGCCGCTCGTCATGGGCAAGCTCGGCGATGCCGTCGTCTTCGCCAGCGAGAGCGTCGCGCTCGATGTCGTCGGCGCCGACGTTGTCCGCGAAGTCGAGCCGGGCGAGCTGATCCAGGTCGCGCTCGATGGCTCGATCCAGTCGCACCGCCCGTTCGGTGAAACCGCGCAGCGCCCCTGTATCTTCGAGCACGTCTATTTCAGCCGCCCGGATTCGATCCTCGGCGGCCGGTCGGTCTATGAAGTGCGCAAGGCGATCGGCATGCAGCTGGCGATCGAGAACCCGGCCGATGCCGATCTCGTGATCCCGGTTCCCGACAGCGGTGTGCCTGCGGCTCTCGGCTATGCCCAGCAGTCGGGCATTCCGTTCGAGCTGGGCATCATCCGCTCGCACTATGTCGGGCGCACGTTCATCCAGCCTTCGGACGGCGCACGCAACGCCGACGTCAAGCGCAAGCACAACGCCAACCGCGCGCTTGTCGCGGGCAAGCGCATCGTGCTGATCGACGACTCGATCGTACGCGGCACCACCAGCCTCAAGATCGTGCAGATGATGCGCGAGGCCGGCGCCCGCGAGGTGCACTTCCGCGTCGCCAGCCCGCCGACCGAGCATTCGTGCTTCTACGGCGTCGACACGCCCGAGCGTTCCAAGCTGCTTGCCGCTCGCATGGACATCGCCGCAATGGCCGAATTCATCCAGGCCGACAGCCTCGCCTTCGTTTCGATCGACGGTCTATACCGCGCGGTGGGCGAAGCGCAGCGCAACGCCGGTTCGCCGCAGTACTGCGACGCCTGCTTCACCGGGGACTATCCGACGCGGCTGACCGACATGGGTGATCGCGCGCCCGGTTGTTCGCCGGTAAAGCTGAAGACCAAGACCGAAAAGGCTGCCTGATGAGCACGGATACGGCTGCGACCCCGCTCGCGGGGCAGGTCGCGCTCGTCACCGGCGCGAGCCGCGGCATCGGCGCGGCCACTGCGCAGGCCCTCGCCGCCGCGGGGGCGCATGTCGTGCTCGTCGCGCGCACGGCTGGTGAACTGGAGAAGATCGAGGACGCGATCTTTGCGGCTGGCGGCAGCGCGACGATCGCCCCGGTCGATCTGACCGAGCCCGAAAGCGTCGCCCGGCTCGCCACCGCGATCGCGGAGCGTTGGGCCGCGCTCGACATCCTCGTCATCAATGCCGCCGTGCTGCCCGCGCTGACCCCGGTCTGGCAGATCGAGCCGCGCGATTTCAGCCGGGCGATCACGCTCAACGTGCTGGCGACGCATTCTTTGATCACCGCGTTCCATCCGCTGCTCAAGGGCAGCCACAATGGCCGGGTCATCGGCCTGACCAGCAGTGTCGGCGCCAGCCCGCGCGCCTATTGGGGGGCCTATGGCTCGACCAAGGCGGCATTCGACAACCTCCTGTCGAGCTACGCGCAGGAAGTCGCCGGGATCTCCGCGATCCGCGTCGCCATCGTCGACCCGGGCGCCACGCGCACCAAGATGCGCGCCAAGGCCTATCCGGGCGAGAACCCCGCGAGCGTCAAGCCGCCCGAGGCCGTGGCGACACGAATCGTCGCGCTGGTCGGCGAGGATTTTGCCAGTCCCCATCGCGAGCGGGTCGACGCTCCGGCCTGACCTTGCCGGATACTGCAGAAAGGCTTGCGTAGAAAAACGCAGGCTTTTTTCTTGCGCGTTAACCTCGAGGTAACGCTCTTTCCTCATCCTTTATGAAGGGCGACGGTTCAGCGTTGTCTGACATGAGACGGACGGATGCCGATGTCTTCGATCACGTGGCAAATCGACTATGAGGCCGCAGCGAGCGATGATCGCTGTGCCCCGCGCGCCAGGCTGGTCATCCCGTCGAAGATGCGCCGCAACGGCGGCCGCGCTGCCCAGACCATGGTGCTCGATCTGTCGCTGGCCGGTTTCTCGGCGCTTTCCCCCACCCGGATCGAGCGCGGAAGCACCCTCCTCCTCACGCTGCCCGGGCATGAGGCGCGCACGGCGACGGTGATCTGGTGGCACGCCGGGATCGTCGGCTGCGCGTTCGACAACCTGCTGACCCAGCGCGAACACGATGCGCTGCTGTTGCGCTACGGCGGCGACGGAGAGCCCGCGGGGCGCTGACCGCCCGCTCCCCCGGCGTTGCTTCCTACTTGCCCGATTCCCGCTTCATCGTCGCATTGGCCTCTAGCGCGCGGGTGCGTGCGTCGCCATGCTCGATGATGCGCGCGGGATATCCCTTGGGCCGGTTTTCCGGATCGTGGATCTCCGCGTCGTCCAGCTTGCGCAGCTCGGGCACCCATTCGCGGATATAGCCCGCCGCGTCGAACTTCTCGGATTGCGAAAGCGGCGCCATGATCCGCGAGAACATGTTGGCGTCCACGCCGCTGCCCGCCACCCACTGCCAATTGGTTGCGTTCGAGCCATAGTCGGCGTCGACGAGCGTATCCCAGAACCACTGCTCGCCCCTGCGCCAGTCGATCAGCAGGTGCTTGACGAGGAAACTCGCGGCGATCATCCGGACGCGGTTGTGCATCCACCCGGTGTGCCACAACTGGCGCATGCCGGCATCGACGATGGGATAGCCCGTCTGCCCCTGCTGCCAGGCCTTGAGGTCTTTCGGACTGTGCCGCCACGGCAGGGCATCGAACGCAGGGCGCCCGTTTTTGGCGGCATAGTCGGGCAGCTGCAGGATGATGTTCTGGCCATAATCGCGCCAGCCCAGCTCGCTGAGGAAGACGTCAACCGACCCGCCGGCATCGGACACCGCGTGCCATGCCATGGCCGGGGAGAGCTCGCCGAAGTGCAGGTGCGGCGAGAGCATCGACGTGCCCTCTTCCGATGGCAGGTTGCGCGTCGCATCATAACGCGATGCCAGGTCGACGAAGGTCTTGAGCCGGGCGGCAGCGCCCTTCTCGCCCGGCGTCCACGCCTTGCGCATCCCGCCGGCCCAGTCCGGCTTGGTCGGCAGCAGGTCCCAGTCATCCAGCTTGTCGCTCGCGGGCCAGAACGATGGCGCTTCCAGCTTAGCCGGTGCCTTCACCGGCTTGGGCGGCGGCAAGTGCTGCTGCGACGCGCGCCAGAACGGTGTGTAGATCTTGTAGGGCTGGCCGCCGCCGGTCTTAAGCGTGCCGGGCGGGACGAGGTAGTTGCCGTGATGCAGCTGCAGATCGAAGGTCTTGGCCACGGCCTTTTCGGCCATCCGCCACCACGGCTCGTAGTGGTGGAGCGCTTGGACGGTGCGGGCGCCCGTCTCGCGCCGGATCGCGGCCAGCGCAGCGTCGCATTTGCCGCGCTTCAGGATGAGGCGTGAGCCCATCTTGCGCAACCGGGTATCCAGCGCTGCGAGGCTGTGGTGCAGCCACCAGCGCGAGGCCGCGCCCATGCGCCGATGGCGCGGCGTATCGTCATCGAGGACGTAAACGGGGATTACCGGAGCTCCGGCGGCGGCGGCAGCGGCGAAAGCAGCCTGGTCCTCGAGGCGCAGGTCGCGGCGCAGCCAGACAATCGTTGGGCTCGTCATGCTTGCTATGTGGCGGCTTATCGCGCACTTGACCATGCCAAAGCCCCTTGCCCCTTGGTGCAGGCGAGCCGGATGGAGATGGCACCATGGCCGACACCGAACATTTCGTACGCCCCGACGTCGCGGGGTTTCTCGCCTACCTGCAGCAGTCGCGCGACAGCGGAGTCCCGGGCCTGCACCAGATCCCGCTCGGGGACGCGCGCCGGATCTATGACGGCATGCAGGACCTGGCGGATCTCCCTGCGGCGCCACTCGCTGTCATCCGCGACTTAGCCTGCCCGGCCGGCGAAGCGGGGCGGACCATTGCGCTGCGCCTCTACGACGCCCGCGCCGAACGCGCGCCGGGTCCGGTCCTGGTGTTCTTCCACGGCGGCGGCTTCGTGCTCGGCGGGCTCGACAGCCATCACAACGTCTGCACCACGATCGCCGCCACGCTCGACCTGCCACTCGTGGCGGTCGACTATCGCCTCGCGCCCGAACACCCCTTCCCCGCTGCGCCCGACGACGCCGAAGCCGCTGCCCGGTGGATAGCCGGCAGCCCCGATGCTCTCGGCCTCGACGTCACCGGGCTTGTCCCGATCGGCGACTCGGCGGGCGGCAATCTCGTGATCGTCACCACGCAGGCACTGATGCAGCGCCCGGCCGCGGTGCCGGTAATCGCGCAGGTCCCGATTTATCCGCTGGCCGACGACAACGCCGCTCACCCTTCCCTCAGCCAGTTTGGCGAACGATTTCTGCTCGATGCGGACGCGATGGAATGGTTCTCGAATGCCTATCGGGCCACACCCGGCGATCCGCGTGCGTTTCCGCTGCACGGCACACATGACCACACGCCCCCGACGGTGCTAGTCACGGCAAGCCTCGATCCGATTCGCGACAGCGGGCGGGTCTATGGCGCCGCCCTGGCGAAAGCGGGCGTGGACTTGCTGATGCTCGAGCGGCGCGGCACAGTTCACGGCTTCATCCAGGTGCGCAAGGCCGTGCCGAGCGCGGCGGGCGATCTGGACGCGGTGCTTGCCGCGACGCGCTACGTGCTCGACAGTTTGACATGAGGACCAAGTATCGATGAGTGCGGACTCCCCCCTTGCCGCTCTGCCCTACCGCCCCTGCGTGGGCCTGATGATCGTCAACCCGCAGGGCCGCGTCTTCGTGGGCAAGCGGATCGACAACAAGGAAGGCGACGCCTGGCAGATGCCGCAGGGCGGCATTGACGAGGGCGAGGACGTCGTCCCGGCGGCCCTGCGCGAACTGCACGAGGAAACCGGCCTGTCGCCCGAGCACGTCACGGTGCTGGCGCAGAGCCGCGAGGAACATTTCTACGACCTGCCCCCCGAACTGGTGGGCAAGCTCTGGGGCGGAAAGTACCGCGGCCAGCGCCAGGCATGGCTGCTCCTGCGCTTCAACGGGCAGGACGAGGACGTCGTGCTCGACACGCACGATCCGGCCGAATTCTGCGAATGGAAATGGGTCGAGCCCGAGCAGCTGCCCGACCTCATCGTGCCGTTCAAGCGGCGCGTCTATCGCCAGGTCGTCGAGGAATTCCGCGCGCTGATCTAAGCGGGTCCTCATGCAATGCAGAGGGGCCCCCACCCCTCCGTCAGGCCTTACGGCCTGCCACCTCCCCGCCGCTGAGCGGCAGGGAGGACCCCAAAGATCCTCCCCACACCGTGGGGAGGGGGACCGCCGGCGTAGCCGGTGGTGGAGGGGCAATGGCGCAACGCCCCACCCCTCCGTCAGGCCTTGCGGCCTGCCACCTCCCCATCAATGATGGGGAGGAGCGTCCGCGTTACAGCTTGCCGGCCAGTTCGGGTGCGGCGGTGAACAGGTCCGCCACCAGGCCCACGTCCGCGACCTGGAAGATCGGCGCGTCCTCGTCCTTGTTGATGGCGATGATGGTCTTGCTGTCCTTCATCCCGGCCAGGTGCTGGATCGCGCCCGAGATGCCGACCGCGACATAGACTTCGGGTGCCACGATCTTGCCGGTCTGCCCGACCTGGTAATCGTTGGGCACGTAGCCCGCGTCCACCGCCGCACGGCTCGCACCGATCGCGGCGCCGAGCTTGTCGGCCAGCGGGGTGATCGTCGCGGCGAAGGTCTCGGCATCCTTGAGCGCGCGGCCGCCCGAGACGATGATCTTGGCGCTGGTCAGTTCGGGGCGCTCGCTCTTGGCGATTTCCGAGCCGACGAAGCTCGACAGCCCGGCATCGCCCGCACCGCTCACCGCCTCGACCGCCGCGCTGCCGCCGCTGGCCTCGGCCTTGGCGAAGGCCGTGCCGCGTACGGTGACGACCAGCTTGGCATCGCCGCTCTCGACCGTGGCGATGGCATTGCCGGCATAGATCGGGCGCGTGAAGGTCTTGGGGCCCTCGACCGAGAGGATGTCGGACACCTGCATCACGTCGAGCAATGCGGCCACGCGCGGCGCGACGTTCTTGCCGGTGGTCGTGGCGGGCGCGACAAAGGCGTCGAAGCCGTCCATCAGCCCGGCGACGAGCGGCGCGACGTTCTCGGCCAGCGCATGGGCGTAGGCCGCATCGTCGGCCTTGAGCACCGCCGACACGCCGGCGACCTGCGCCGCGGCAGCGGCCACGGCATCGACGCCCGAACCGGCGACCAGCGCGGTCACGTCACCGATCTGCGCGGCGGCGGTCACGGCATGCAGCGTGGCGTCCTTGATCGCGGCGCCGTCGTGCTCGACCCAGAGAAGAACCTTACCCATCACGCGACTCCCAGTTCCTTGAGCTTGGCCACCAGGCCATCGACATCGGCGACCTTCACGCCGGCGGCGCGCACCGGCGGCTCGGCCACCTTCAGCGTCTTGAGGCGCGGCGCCACGTCGACGCCGAGGTCGGCCGGGGTCCTGGTCGCCAGCGGCTTCGACTTGGCCTTCATGATGTTGGGCAGCGAGGCATAGCGCGGCTCGTTCAAACGCAGGTCGGTGGTCACCACCGCGGGCAGCGCCAGCTTGACCGTCTCCAGGCCGCCGTCGATCTCGCGCTTGACCACGAGCTGGTCACCCTCGACCGACACTTCGTTGGCGAAGGTGCCTTGCGGCCGGCCGAGCAGCGCGGCGACCATCTGGCCGACCTGGTTGCTGTCGTCGTCGATCGCCTGCTTGCCGGTGATGATCAGGCCCGGCTGCTCCTCGCCCGCGATCGCCTTGACGATCTTGGCGACGCCCAGCGGCTCGACCTCATCGTCGCTCTGCACCAGGATCGCGCGGTCCGCACCCATCGCCAGCGCCGTGCGCAGCGTGTCCGCCGCCTTCGCCGGCCCGACCGACACCGCCACGACTTCGGTAACCACGCCCTTTTCCTTCAGGCGGATCGCTTCCTCGACCGCGATCTCGTCGAACGGGTTCATGCTCATCTTCACGTTCGCCAGCTCGACACCCGTGCCGTCCGCCTTCACACGCGGCTTCACGTTGTAGTCGATCACGCGCTTCACGCAGACCAGGGCTTTCATCGTGTCTGTCTCCTCGAACTCGCTCAGCATTCCACCACATTGACGGCGAGGCCGCCCTGCGAGGTTTCCTTGTATTTGTCACGCATGTCGGCGCCTGTCTGGCGCATCGTCTCGATCACCTTGTCGAGGCTGACCATGTGCTGTCCATCGCCCAGCATGGCAAGCCGCGATGCGTCGATCGCCTTGACCGCCCCCATGGCATTGCGCTCGATGCAGGGGATCTGAACCAGCCCGCCGACGGGATCGCAGGTCAGGCCCAGGTTATGCTCCATGCCGATCTCGGCCGCGTTCTCGATCTGGGCATTGTTGCCGCCGAGCGCCGCGGTCAGCCCCGCCGCCGCCATCGAACAGGCGACGCCCACCTCGCCCTGGCAACCGACCTCGGCGCCCGAGATCGAGGCATTGCGCTTGTAGAGCGCGCCGATCGCCGCGGCCGTCAGCAGGAAGGTGCGCCGCCCCGCCTTGTCGCCGCGATAGCAGCGCTCGTAATAGCGCAGCACCGCGGGAATGATCCCGGCCGCGCCATTGGTGGGCGCGGTGACCACGCGCCCGCCCGCGGCGTTCTCCTCGTTGACCGCCATGGCCCACAGGTTGATCCAGTCGAGCACAGCGAGCGGCTCCGACAGCGACATCTGCTGGCGATGCTGCAGTTCCTTGGCCAGCTTTGCCGCACGCCGCCGGACCTTGAGACCGCCGGGCAGAATGCCGTCCTCGATGCAGCCGCGGTCGATGCAGGCGGCCATGGTATCGGCGAGCAGGTCCAGCCCGGCATCGACCTCTGACGGCGAACGCCAGGCCAGTTCGTTGGCCAGCATAATCTGCGCGATCGTCAGCCCGGTCTGTTCTCCGATCGCGACGAGTTCGTTGCCCGAGGTGAACGGATAGGGAAGAACCGGCGCATCTTCGGCCGGCGCATTGCGGATCACTTCGTCCTCGTCGAGCACGAAGCCGCCACCGACCGAGTAATAGAGTCGTCGCATCAGCAACTCGCCCTCGGGGTCCCACGCCGAAAGGGCCATGGCATTACTGTGATAGGGCTGCCGCTCGCGCTGGAGGAAGCGCATGTCCTCCGCAGGATCGAAAGCCACGTCGTGATGTCCGAGCAGCGCGACGCGGCGCGCCTCGGTCACGCTCGCAACGATACCGGCCACGGCGTCGGGATCGACCGTCGCCGGCACCTGGCCCGCGAGGCCAAGGATAATCGCGACGTCGGTCGCATGGCCTTTGCCGGTCAGCGCCAGCGACCCGTAGAGATCGACCGAGACGCGTGCCGTCGCGCCCAGTCGCCCGCTCGTCTCGAGGATTTCCCCGAACCGACGCGCCGCGACCATCGGTCCGACAGTATGCGAACTCGACGGGCCGATGCCGATCTTGAACAGGTCGAATGTGCTGACGGTCATGCTCTCTCCGGGATCCCGGCGATGATCGGAGGATGATTCCAGTGCGCCAGAGCGCGTAACAAATTGTCGCCGGACAGGCCGATCGTTGCCGTGTTGCGCAAGGGATGGACGTGCACGCGGTCCGCGTCAACCAGCGCCGCATCGATCACCACGCGGACTTGCCCATCCCGGTCATTGATCGCGGCAAGCGGCGTCACGGCCCCCGGGGTCACGCCGAGCAGACGCTCCATGTCCTCGGCTTTGCCGAAGCTGAACTTCTTGGCGCCGACCGCGGGGGCCAGCGCCTTGAGATCGACCCGGCGGGCGTGGTCGACGGTGACCAGCCAGAACGTCCCGTCGCCGTTCTTGAGAAACAGGTTCTTGGTATGCGCGCCGGGCAGCGCGGCGTGGATTGCCTCGCTTTCCTCCACCGTGAACACGGCTTCGTGTTCGAGTGCGACGAAATCGATGCCGAGCGTGGCAAGATCGGCGAGAAGCTGTGCCTCGCTCATTTGAAGACAACCGTGCGATGGCCGTTGAGCATGACGCGGTGCTCGCAATGCGCCTTGACGGCCCGCGTCAGGACGCGACTTTCGGTCTCCTGCCCTTGCGCGATCAGATCCTCGACGGTGTCGGCATGGTCGACCATCGACACGTCCTGCGCGATGATCGGGCCCTCGTCGAGATCGGCGGTCACGTAGTGTGCGGTCGCACCGACCATCTTCACGCCGCGCTCGTAGGCGCGGTGATACGGCATGGCGCCCTTGAAGGCAGGCAGAGAGCTGTGGTGGATGTTGATGACCCGGCCCTGCAATTCCTGGCAGACCGCATCCGACAGAACCTGCATGTACCGGGCGAGAATGACGAGATCGACCTTCTGCTCGCGGATCAGTTCGAGCAAACGCGCCTCCTGCTCCGCCTTGTTCTCGGGCGTCACGGGCAGGTGATGGAAGGCGATCCCCTCGTGCTCGGCACGCCGCTGCCACGTGGTGTGGTTCGACACGATGCTGGTCACGTGCATGGGCAGGTACCGCGTGGCCGTGCGGTAGAGCAGGTCATTAAGGCAATGCCCGCCCTTCGACACCATGACCAGCGCCCGCACCTTCACCGACAGGTCGAACACCTGCCACTCGATGCCATAGGCGCTGCCGACCGAGAGGAACGCAGCATCGAAGCGCTCGACGGTCATGCCTTCGGGCGCGGTGAACGCGACACGCATGAAGAACCGCCCGGTAACGGCGTCGTCGAACTGTGCGCTCTCGACGATATTGCAATCCTGCGAGGCAATCGAGGTGGCGATCGCCGCGACGATCCCCTTGCGATCGACGCAGGAGACCAGCAGCACGAAATCGGGTTTCAACAGGGCCACGCAAAACTCCCCTCAAGGCTTGGAGAGCGTGTTTAAGCATGCGCCGGGCAAACGGGAACGTGCAGTTTTGGCATAAGCGCATATAATCTGGTACTTCAGCGATCATGATGCCACAACGGCACGGACAGGGCGCGATCGCGGTGCGTCCACAGGGGAACTGCCGATGCGCCTGCCCGCCGAATTCGACCTGCATGGCCTCGAGGTGTTCGTGCTGACCGTGGAACTCGGCGGCATGACGGCCTGTGCCCAGCAATTGCGGATCACCCAGTCGGCCGTCTCGCAGACGATCACCCGTCTTGAGCAGGGGATCGGCGCCCCCTTGTTCGACCGTTCGCTGCGGCCATTGGGGCTGACACCGGCGGGCCGCGCGCTGCACGAGCGGGCGCGCAAGCTGCTGGCCTCGGCGCGTACCGCTTACGACGAGGTTCGCGAAGGCGCCGAGCAACCGATCGACCAGTTGACCGTGGGCATGTCGGAAAGCCTCGCCAACCTGCTGACCGCGCCGCTGCTGCGCCGCCATGGCATGCGCGTCGGCGCCTGGCGCGTGCGGTCGGGCATCTCGCTCAAGCAGCAGCAGGAATTCCTCGCCCGCCGCTGCGACATGCTGGTGACCGGCAGCAACACCCTCGAAAAGCACGCCGGAATCGAGCATCACGACGTGATCGACGACCCCTTCGTCATGATCTTCCCCGCCGACTATGCTGGCAGTATCGAGCCGACCGACGTAATGGAGCGCCTGCCCTTCGTGCGCTATTCGCTCGACACCGGCATGGGCCAGCGCATCGAAAGCCAGCTGACCCGGATGAAGCTGCGCGTGCCCAACGTGATCGAGGTGGAGATCATCCACCAGCAACTGACCACGGTCGGCCTCGGCATCGGTTGGAGCATCACCTCGCTGCTGCGCCTGGCCGCCCTCCCCCAGCTCATGCCGCAGCTGCGGGTCGAGCCCCTGCCGCGCGGCCGGTTCGCGCGTCGCATCCAGGTCGTGGCGCGCAGCGGCGAGCTGGGCGACCTGCCCGAGCAGACCTCGCTGCTGGCCCGGGAAACGCTGCTCGACAGCGTGCTTCCACCTCTGTTCGGGGTGCTTCCTTGGGCACAAACCCTTGTCGACGGGGCGGCATCATAGATATACGGGGCGTCATGAGGAACATCCGGCGGGCACGCCGGTTCTCGGTGCTGAAAACGATCTCATCCAATGCGCAGGGGTGGTGCAATGGAGAAGCTGGAACCGCTTGCGGAGGTGATTCCGCAAACCGGTATATCGCAACATTCGCTGGCGTTCGCGCTCGACCAGAGCGTTGACTGCGTCAAGATCGTCAAGCTGGACGGTACGATTTCCTACGTCAATACCAATGGCTTGTGCGCGATGCAGATCGATGATGCCCGCGTCATGCTGGGGGCCGAGTGGAGCACGATGTGGCCACCCGAATCCCGCAATCACATCGTGGACGGCCTGGAGACGGCGCGGCGCGGCGGCGTGGCACGCTTCCGTGCGGCCTGTCCGACTGCACGCGGCGAGCATCGCTGGTGGGATGTGACGATATCGGCGCTGCGCGACGAGTCGGGCGAATCGGTCGGCTATCTCGGGGTGTCGCGCGACGTGACTGAAAACCAGTTGACCCGCGAGGTGCTGGAAGTCGCGACCCGGGAATTGCACCATCGCCTCAAGAATACTTACGCGATGATCGCCAGCCTGCTGCGCACGTTCGGGCGAAGCGACCCTGCGGCGCGGGGCTTTGCCGACGATATGGCAGCGCGGCTTACCGCGATCGGCCGCGCCCAGGCCCTGTTCACCAGTCAGGATGCGCCCTGCTGTCTGGCGGAACTGATCTCGGCGCTCGTGGTGCCGTTCGACAGCGCGCAATGCCCCGTCCACCTCGACGCCGTGGACGACGTGACGGTACCCCGTCCGGTGGCGGATACGATCGCGCTGGTGGTGGGCGAAATGGCGGTCAACGCCTCGAAGCACGGGGCGTTGCGGCATGGCGGGTCGATTGGACTGATCGGCCGGATGGTGCAACAGGAATTGGTGGTGCATTGGCGTGAGCGCAGCACCGCAGCCGTTCACAACACGCACCGCACCGGAGGCCAGGGTCTCGACCTGATTCAGCGGATCATGCGCGCGCGTGATGGCGCCATAACCATCGACTGGCTTGAAAACGGCCTGGATGCGACATTGCGCTTCACTTTGGCCTGAGGGCCCCGAAGCGCAAAGCCATAATCATTGATATATTGCAAAAGGTGCCGGCGCCCTCCCCCCGAAGGGCGCCGGCAGCGCAAGTCAGGCAAGTTCTGCCGACTTAAGCGCGTTCCAGAGCCATGGCGCAAAACTGCGCCAGACGAAAACTCGGATCATATCGGTCCGTTCACGCCAGAGAATGACCTCCACCGTTTCGAACACGGTACGCTTTACCTGTCCGATGGCCATACCGTCAAGATCCAGCGGACATCCTGACGCCAAAGTGGTTAATGTTGCGGGACCTTCGATCCGGATCACCACGCCGCGTGCGGAGATGTCGACGACGCTGACCGCTTGACCGGCCCCGTCGGGAAGCGCGGTGCCAGCGGGCAGATCCGCCAGCCACTCATCAGGGCCGAGGCAGGCGATGCCGTCGACGCTTTCGCCGATTCGCGACGGCACGGGTCGTCCGATCACCGCCGACAAGGCCTCGGCCGAGCGCCCACGCAGCGACCACCGGCTCGCGGCAGGCTCGAGCGTCAGCGTCGCACCGTTCCGGCTCGTCGCGGCATGCTCGACCACCAGGTCCGTGCCGGCCACGGCCAGGGGCGGGATCACGATCGCGTGAGACATCGTTGCGTCAGCCATCGAGGCGGCTCCCCTGCGGATCGTAGAACACGGTGTTGGTCATCACCCGCGCCCGGATGGTGCGGTCGGGCATGGGGACGTAGATGATCTCGCCGTCGCGTGCGCGGCCACCGGCCACGACCGCCATGGCGATCGAGCGGCCAAGGTTGGCGCTGTGGTACGACGAGGTCACGTGGCCCAGCATGGTCATCGGCACCGCCTGTGCAGGGTCGGCGACGATCTGCGCGCCCTCCTCCAGCACGTCGGCCGGGTCTTCGGTCAGGAGGCCGACCAGCTGCTTGCGTCCTGGCAACTGCATGTCGGGCCGCGCCAGCGAACGCTTGCCGACGAAGTCGGGCTTTTTCTTGCCGACCGCCCAGCCCAGCCCCGCGTCATCGGGCGTCAGCGTGCCGTCGGTATCCTGGCCGACGATGATATAACCCTTTTCGGCACGCAGGACGTGCATGGTCTCGGTGCCGTAGGGCACGATCCCGTGCGCCTGGCCGGCGGCGTGGATCGCCTCCCACACCATGCGGCCCTGGTCGGCGGGTACGTTGATTTCATAGCCCAGCTCGCCGGTGAAGCTGACGCGGAAGAGGCGCGTGGGCACTCCGCAGATGCGGCCCTCGCGGATCGCCATGTGCGGGAAGGCCTCGCGCGACAGGTCGATGCCTTCGACCAGCGGCGCGATGACGTCGCGCGCCCTGGGCCCTTGCACCGCGATGACCGACCACTGCTCGGTGGTCGAGGTCAGCCAGACGTCGAGGTCGCTCCATTCGGTCTGGAGATAGTCCTCCATCATCGCCAGCACGCGCGCCGCGCCGCCGGTCGTGGTCGTCAGGTGGAACCGGTCCGCTGCAAGCCGCGCCGATACACCGTCATCGGTGATGAACCCGTCCTCGCGCAGCAGCAGGCCATAGCGGCAGCGTCCCGGCTCGAGCGCCTTCCACGGGTTGGTATACATGCGATTGAGGAACTCGGCGGCGTCCGGCCCGACCACCTCGATCTTGCCCAGCGTCGAGGCGTCGAACATGCCGACCCGCTCGCGCACGGCGAGGCATTCGCGCGCCACGGCGGCATCCATGCTTTCCCCGCCTTGCGGGAAATAGCGCGCGCGGCGCCATTGCGCCACGTTCTCGAACACCGCCCCTTGCGCGGTCGCCCAGTCGTCGATCACCGTCTTGCGGATCGGCTGGAACAGCGCGTCCTTGTGGTGGCCCATCAGCGCGCCGAACGTCTGCGGCGTATAGGGTGGGCGGAACGTGGTCAGCCCGATGTCGGCGACCGGCCGCGCCAGACTGTCCGAGGCGATCTGCAACCCGTTGAGGTTGCTGGTCTTGCCCTGGTCGGTGGCCATGCCGTTGGTGGTATAGCGCTTGATGTGTTCGATCGAGCGCATGCCCTCGCGCACGGCAAGGTCGATGTCGCGCGCCTTCACGTCGTTCTGATAATCGACGAAGGCCTTGGTCTTGTAGATCGGCTTCGACGAAGGCAGCGTGCCGATCGCCAGCCCGGCGCCCAGGTCCCAGGCTCCGGCGCCCGCGCCCACCACGCGGCAGGCCTCGATCGGGGTATCGGGCAGATAGGCGCCCCAGCCTGCGTCCCAGCGCAAGCTGCCCTTGGCGTGGCTCAACAAATGCACGGTCGGCGTCCATCCGCCTGCCATGAGCAGCGCGTCGACCGACAGGCTCTGGGCCTGTCCCGTGCCACCGGCGGCAAACGTCACGCCGGTCACGCCATGTCGCCCTGAAACACCCGTCACGGCGTGGCCGAGATGCACGGCGATGCCGGCACTGCGCACGGCATTGAGCAGGTCGGCGGAAACGTCGGTGCGCAGGTCGATCACGGCGACGACGTTGACGCCCGCCTGCTTCATGGCCAGCGCATCACGCCAGCCGCTGTCGTGCACCGCCATGACCGCCACGGCACGGCCGACCGCCACGCCATAGCGCACCGCCAGCGTGCGGCCCGCGCTTGCCAGCATCACGCCGGGCACGTCGTTGCCGTCGAACACCAGCGGCCGCTCGATCGCGCCCTGCGCCAGGACGACCTCGCCGGCCCGAATGCGCCACAGCCGCTCGCGCGCGCCCTTGGCCTCGGCCGGGGCGACGTGGTCTGTCAACTGCTCGACCGCGCAGAGGAAGTTCTGATGGTAATAGCCGAACGCAGTCGTGCGGGTCAGCAGGCGGACGTTGGGCAGGCGCCGCAGCGCCATGACCTTGTCCGCCACCTCGCCCCACAGCGCGGTATCGGACAGCGCGCCGCCACCCGGCTCGTCCTGCTCGTCGATCAGGATGACCCGGCCGCCGCCCTGTGCTGCTGCCAGCGCCGCATCGATGCCGGCAAGGCCCGCACCGACGACCAGCGTCTCGCAATGGGCATAAGTCGCATCGTAATGGTCGGGATCGCGCTCGGTCGGGCTGGCACCCAGGCCGGCCAGGCGACGGATCACCGGCTCGTAGAGCTTCTCCCAGGCCGATCGCGGCCACATGAAGGTCTTGTTGTAGAAGCCCGCCGGGAAAAACGCCCCGAGCCGGTCGTTGACCGCGACGAGGTCGAACTTGAGCGAGGGAAAGCGGTTCTGGCTCTCCGCCGCCAGCCCATCGTACAGCGCGACCGAAGGCGCGCGCAGGTTGGGCGTGCGACGGCCCCAGCCCTCGCCCGTGTTGCCCCGGTCGACCGTGACCAGCGCATTGGGTTCTTCCACGCCGACGGCGAGCAGGCCGCGCGGGCGGTGATACTTGAACGAGCGCCCGAACAGCGTCACGCCGCTTGCGACTAGCGCCGTCGCAAGGTTGTCGCCGGCAAAGCCCTGGTACGAACGCCCGTCGAAACGGAACGATAGCGGGCGGGCGCGATCGACGCGGCCGCCGGCGGGCAGACGGTATCCGCTCATCGGCGAGCCTCCCCGGCCTTGTAGGTCTGTTCGAAGCGGTCGGTTACGGTATCGCGCACCGCGTTGAAGAAGCGGCCGCAGCCATGCACATGGCGCCAGCGCTCATGATGTCGGCCACGCGGGTTGCGGCGGATGTAGAGGTAATGCTCCCAGTCTTCGTCCGACAGGGCGGCGGGATCGAGCGGGCGGGCGATATGCGCCTCGCCGCCATAGACGAATTCCACCTCGGGCAAGTCCTGCTCGCAATAGGGACAGCGTATCAGCAGCATGGGTCGGTCCAGCCCTCGCTCAGTGGGCGACGGCGGCCGCAGCCGCCTCGTCGATCAGGCGACCGTTGCGGAAACGGTCAAGGTTGAACGGCGCGTTGATCGCGTGCGGTGCGTCGTGCGCGATGGTGTGGGCCAGAAGATCGGCCGCGCCCGGCGTCGCCTTGAAGCCGCCCGTGCCCCACCCGCAGTTGACGTAGAGCCCTTGCACCGGCGTCTTGCCGAGGATCGGCGAGCGATCGGGCGTCACGTCGACGATGCCACCCCAGGTGCGCAGCATCTTCATCCGCGTGAAGATCGGGAAGATCTCGCAGATCGCCGCCAGCGTATGCTCGATGATGTGGAACGCGCCGCGCTGCGAATACGAGGTGTACTGGTCGGTGCCGGCGCCGATCACCAGCTCGCCCTTGTCGGACTGGCTGATATAGGCGTGCACGGTGTTCGACATGACCACGCAGGGGAAGATCGGCTTGACCGGCTCCGACACCAGCGCCTGCAGCGGATAGCTTTCCAGCGGGAACTGCAAGCCCGCCATGTTCATGACCACCGAGGTATTGCCCGCAGCAGAGACGCCGATCTTCTTCGCGCCGATGAAACCTCGCTCGGTCTCCACCCCCTGCACCGCCCCGTCCGGGCCGCGCCGGATACCGGTGACGGCGCAGTTCTGGATGATGTCGACGCCCAGCGAAACGGCCTTGCGGGCATAGCCCCAGGCAACGCTATCGTGCCGCGCCGTGCCGCCACGCCGCTGCAGCGCGCCGCCCAGAACCGGATGGCGCGCGTTGGGCGCGATATCGAGCGGCGGGCAATAGGCCTTGCATTCCTCGGGCGTCAGCCATTCGTTGTCCACGCCGTTCAGACGGTTGGCGTGGATGTGCCGCTTGAAGCTCTGGATGTCATGGACGTTGTGCGCGAGCATCAGCACGCCGCGCTTGGAATACATGACGTTGTAGTTGAGCTCCTGGCTCAGCCCGTCCCACAGCTTGACTGCGTGGTCGTAGAGATGGGCGCTCTCGTCGTAGAGATAGTTGGAGCGGATGATCGTGGTGTTGCGGCCGGTATTGCCGCCACCCAGCCAGCCCTTCTCGATCACCGCCACATTGCGGATCCCGTATTTGCTGGCCAAGTAGTAAGCCGCGCCCAGCCCGTGTCCGCCAGCGCCGACGATGATGACATCGTACTCGGCCTTGGGCGCCTTGTCGGGCCAGTGCTCTGGCCACGACTGGTGGCCGTTGAGCGCTTCGGAAAACAGGCTGAACGCGGAAAAGCGTTTCATCTTATGGCTGTCCTGCAGCTTCGAGCGCAGCCTTGCCGCGTTCGACGTAGAAGGTCTTGAAGGCATCGACGAGGTTTTCCTCGAGCGCATATTGCCCGGGGCGATAGCCATCGGTCTCGATGCCGGCGTGGTTCATCTCGGCCAGGTGCCGGTCCTGCCGGTTGGTCGCCTTCCACACGTGCGTCAGGTTCTCGACCGTATAGTCCTCGCCCTCGACCGCATCCTCGTGGACCAGCCACGAAGTGCGCAGGATCGACTTGTTCGGCCCCTGCGGCATGACGCTGAACGTCACGACATGGTCGCAGCAGAAATGGTGCCACGAATTGGGCTGGGTCCACACCGAAACACTGGTCGGCTCGGCATGGTCGAGCGGCCAGATCATCTTCTTGGACGCCGGCTTGCCGTCGATGGTCTGCGACAGCGCGCCATGCGCAAGGCCAAGCCGGCCCACGCGATGCCACCCGCCATCGGGAAACTCGACCAGGTCCTGCCACACGCCGAGCGACTTCCAGTGCTCGACCTGCGCGGCGATGTCGTCTTCGCCGTCGGCGTCACCGTCTTCGGGGTTGCCTCGGCCGAAGCCCGAGCCGCTCAGCGAATTGAGCAGTTCCGGGTGGTTGGCCTCGCAGTGATAGCACTCGCGGTTGTTCTCCATGACCAGCTTCCAGTTCGCCGTATCATGCAGGTCCTCGACCGCGACGACCTTGAGCTTGTCCATGTTGTACAGCCCTATCCCGGCCGCGATGTCGGTCTTGGCCGGCTCGATCGGAGGGGGATTGTCGGACAGGCAGATGAACAGCAGGCCGCCGCAGTTCTCTAGCGCCACCTCGCGCAGGTTGTGCGCGCTCTTTTCGAAGCCCTCGGGCATCCCGCGTGCGGCGATCAGCTTGCCGTCGAGGCCGAAAGTCCAGAAGTGATAGGGGCACATGATGCGCGGCATCGAGCCGGTCTGCGTCTGGCAGATGCGCGCGCCGCGGTGCGTGCAGGTGTTGTAGAACGCGCGGATATCTCCGTCCCGGCCGCGCACGATGAAAACTGAATTGTTGGCCATCTCGAACACGTAGAAGTCGCCGGGGTTCTTCACGTGCGCCACGGTGCAGGCATAGAGCCACACCGACTTGAGCATGACCTCGGTGTCGAACCGGAAGGCCTCCTCGCTGGTGTAGAGGGCCTGCGGCAGGGTGTAGCCGGGGCGATCCTGGTTAAGCAGATCGGCAATCGCATCGAAATTGTGCATGAGGACTAGCTCCGCAATGCAAGGTTTTCGGGGTCGAAGGGCGAATCCGGGATCACCACCGCCTTGTGCTTCTTGCCGAGGATCGAAATCTCCAGCTCGGTGCCCACGGCTGCGTGGTCAGGTGCGATCATCGCCAGCGCCAGCGACTTGCCGACGCGCCAACCATAGCCGCCCGATGTCGCGCGGCCAACCAGTTGTCCCTCACGATAGATCGCCTCGGAGCCTCGGGCGTCGGCATCGCTGACGTCGAGGACTTCGAGAGTGACGAGGGTATGCGAAAGGCCGGTTTCCTGCTTCGCCAGCACGCCGTCACGGCCGACAAATTCCGGCTTCTTCATGGATATGAAGCGTTCAAGGCCCGATTCCAGCGCGTTGTATTCGACCGACAATTCGCGCGGGATCAGCTTGTAGCTCTTTTCGAGCGCCATCGAGGTCATGGCGCGGATACCGAAGGGCTTGATGTCGAATTCGGCGCCCGCGGCCATCAGCTTGTCGAAGATGTAGTTCTGCATCTCAATCGGGTGGTGGAACTCGTAGCCCAGCTCGCCGATGAAGTTGACGCGCAGGGCATCGCAGGGCGCGGCGCCGATCGAGATCCGCTTGCCGGTCAACCACGGGAACGCAGCGTTCGACAGGTCGGTGTGCGTCACCTTCTGCAGAACGTCGCGCGCCTTCGGCCCCGCCAGGACGAGCACGCCCATCGCGGTGGTCAGGCGCTCGAACCGCACCGAGTTGTCGTCGGGCAGCGCCTTGCGCAGGTAGTCGTGGTCATGCGCCTCAAGCGCCCCGGCCGAGACCAGGTAGTAGCTTGCTGGGCCGCGCTTGTAGACGGTGAACTCCGCGCGAACCCCGCCCGAGGGGGTGAGCAGGTACGACAGCGTGACGCGGCCGGTCTTCTTGGGCACCGCATTGCTGAGCAGGCGGTTCAGCCAATCTTCCGCGCCGGGGCCGGAGATGAGGCACTTGGCAAAGGCACTCATGTCCTGGATGCCAACCTTTTCCGTGACATGACGGCATTCGTTGCCAACATGCTCGAAGTAGTTGGAGCGGCGGAACGACCACTTTTCGCGGATCGGTGCACCCGGCACGTCGGGATGATTGTGGTTGAGCAGCGTCTCGGGCTTCTCGAGGTCGTCCTCGGTCAGTTCGTAGCCTTCGGGCGCGAACCAGTTGGGGCGCTCCCATCCGAAGACCGAGCCGAATACCGCGCCGAGCGCCTTCATCCGGTCGTAGCACGGGGTCTGGCGCAGCGGGCGCGCGGCTTCGCGCTCTTCGTCGGGATAGTGGACGGTGAAGACCTTGGCATAGGCTTCCTCGTTCTTCTCGATCAGGTAACCTTCACCGGCATAGTCGCCGAAGCGGCGGGGATCGACGCCCATCATGTCGATGCTGGGCTCACCCTCGACGATCCAGTTGGCGAGCTGCCAACCCGCGCCGCCGGCGGCGGTGATGCCGAAGCTGTGGCCTTCGTTGAGCCAGAAGTTACGGCGTCCCGGCGCCGGGCCGACGATCGGCGAGCCATCGGGCGTGTAAGCGATCGCGCCGTTGTAGACCTTCTTGAGGCCGACTTCGCCGAACGCGGGCACGCGCTCGATCGCCGAGAGGATATAGGGCTCGAGCCGCTCGAGCGCATCGGGGAACAGCTCGTACTCGCTGTTTGCCGCCGGCCCCTTCACGTAGCATGCCGGGGCACCGATCTCGTAAGGGCCCAGCAGCAGACCGCCGGCTTCCTCGCGCATGTACCAGCTGGAGTCGCTCTCGCGCAGCACGCCCATTTCAGGCAGCCCCTTGGCGCGGCGCTCCATGATCGCGGGGTGCTGTTCGGTGACGATGTACTGATGCTCGACCGGGATCACCGGAACGTCGAGACCGACCATCGCGCCGGTCTGGCGGGCAAAGCTGCCCGAGGCCGAGACGACGTGCTCGCACGTGATGTCACCCTGGTCAGTCGAGACGACCCATTCGCCGTTCGGCTTCTGCACGATGCCGGTGACGGTCGTGTTGCGGTAGATCGTCGCGCCGCGCTGGCGGGCACCCTTGGCAAGGGCCTGTGTCAGGTCGGCGGGCTGGATATAGCCGTCCGCGGGATGCTGGATTGCGCCAAGCACGCCGTCCATCTGCGCCAGCGGCCAGATTTCCTCGACCTGTTCGGGCGTCAGGAAATTGACCTCGACCCCGATCGTATTGGCGACGCCGGCGTAGTAGCGGTACTCGTCCATACGGTCCGCACTGTTGGCGAGGCGGATGTTCGACACGCGCGAAAAGCCGACGTTGAGGTCGGTCTCGGCCTCGAGGCTCGGATAGAGATCGACCGAATACTGGTGCAGCTTGCCGACCGAATACGACAGGTTGAACAGCGGGAGGAGGCCGGCGGCATGCCAGGTCGAACCAGAGGTCAATTCCTTGCGCTCGATCAGGACGACGTCGCTCCAGCCCATCTTGGCCAGATGGTAGAGCGTGCTGACACCCACCACGCCCCCGCCGATGACCACCACGCGTGCAGATGTCTTCATGTCTCGCCTTCCGACTTTCGTGTCGCTGCTGTTGCCCCAGCTATGCCACAGTCGCGAACCGCGGCAATGGAGCACCGCAGCCATTTCCAAAACTAATGTGAGGGATTAGAAAAGAGGGCAGAGGCGCGGCCTTGGCGAAATGACAATCAAAGAGGTGCTCGCGCCGCACCACCCTCGCTGACGGCCGTTTGCAACCGATCTGCCGCGCTCCCGGATTTGGCCCTTCCCCGGATTAGCCAAGTTAATGCTGCCACCAAGCAAGCGTAATTATGTCGAACCAGTAGACCTAGCGAAATATATTCGTAATTTCATTAGCTTGACCCAAGACCTTCTTGCTTGATGTACTGATCCGCTCTTGACGGGAACCTTGCTGTTCGCCGCTTGCCGCAAGTGCGGTGTTGATGCACCATCCCCGGACTAGGGTGATCGCCCCCGCCACGAGGGGCCAGCTTGAGGGAGCTGTCATGCATAACCTGGTTCAGGAAGGCTTTGGTCTCGATCAAAACGACAAGAAACCCGTCCGTTTGGCCATGACGCGCCTACGATGCGCGGCGCTTGCGGGAACGGCGTTGCTGTTCGCCCTGCCGGCGCATGCGCAGGAGACGCCGCAGACGACCGCCGCGGCAGACACGGGCGGCGGCAGCACCGACATCGTCGTGACGGCGCAGCGCCGCGAGCAGAAGCTCAACGACGTGGGCATCGCCGTCTCGGTCATTTCGGCGAAGGACCTGCGCGCACTCAACATCAATAACGCGACCGACATCGTCCGCGCGATCCCCAACCTCAAGTACAACGCCTATGGCTCGAGCCAGGTGGTGTTCAACATCCGCGGCGTCTCGCAGAACGACTACGGCGATCAGCAGGAGCCGCCGGTCGCGGTCTATCAGGATGACAGCTACGCCAGTTCGATCACGACGGCCGGCTTCCCGATTTTCGATCTTGCCCGCACCGAAGCGCTGCGCGGCCCGCAAGGAACACTGTTCGGCCGCAACGCCACGGGCGGCGCGGTCCAGTTCATTTCCAACCAGCCCAGCCACGACTTCGGCGGATACCTGTCCGGCACGACCGGCAGCTTCAACCAGTCGGTCATCGAAGGCGCGCTGACCGGCGGCCTCAGCGACACGCTGGCCGCACGCGTCGCCGGGATCTACGACCGGGATTCGGGATATATCAAGAACCTGCTGCCCGGCGGCAAGGATATGGGCGGCAACAACCACTGGGCGGTGCGCGGCATCCTGCAGTGGGACCCGACCAGCGACCTGCGCGCGCGCCTGACGGTGCGCTATGCCGGCGCGGATGGCGAACGCCAGGCCGGCGCCTACACACTGACCCCGGCCTGCCCCAACGCGCAGTTCCAGGGCGAATTTCTCGGCGCCAACCAGGTCTGCGACTACTGGAACAACTACGGCGGCGTTTCCTACAACGGCGGCGTTCCGGGCTCGGTCGCCAATGGCTATGCCAACCCCGCGATCACCGCCACGCAGGGCGGCAATCCGTGGCAGACCTATAGCGCGGGCGACAACTTCGTGAACCGCAAGCAGTTTGCGGCCACGCTGCGGCTCGAGGCCAAGCTCGGCGCGTTCGACGTGACCTCGATCACCGATTACCAGAACCTGGCGAAGTTCTACATCGAGAGCGACGATGGCGTCCCCGGCCTGCCCTATGTCGAAGGCGCGGCTTTGCCGCCGTTCACCACGGGGCCGTGCGCGACCGCGCCGTCGATCACCTGCTACGCCTCGGGCACAATATTTTACCAGCGCGCGCGAACGCAGCAGATCACGCAGGAACTGCGCGCCGCCGCGACGCTGGGGCAGAACTACCTGACCTTCGGCGCCTTCGGCATGCTGCTGACCGGCAATTACACGGCCAAGTACGCCACCCCCTTCGACCAGTACGATCCGCTCGTCCGCTTCTACCAGCGCACGCGCTCGTTCGCGGTCTTTGCGCAGGACGAATTCAAGTTCGACGACCACTGGAAGCTGATCGTGGGCGCACGCTATTGGCGTGACAGCAAGCTCGCCTGGTACACCGGCACGGAATCCATCTCGGGCCTGAGCCTCAACTGGGGGCCGAGCGGGATCAACTTCTTCGATCCCACCGGCGCGGCCGACCCGGCGAACGTGACGGTCAAGCCTTCGGCCGCGACCCCGACCTTCGACGGCGTGACCGCGCGGGCAGAACTGGATTTCAAGCCGACGCCCGACACGCTCCTCTATGCCAGCTACAACCGTGGCTCCAAGTCGGGCGGGTTCACCTTCTCGACCGGCACCCCGTTCCCGGGCCAGGCGCTGACCGACACGCTGAACAACATTCCCTACCGGCCCGAGACACTCAACGATTACGAAGTGGGCCTGAAAACCAAGATCGGTCCGAACGTCCAGTTCAACCTCGCGGCGTTTTACTATGATTACAAGAACTACCAGGCCTATGTTCAGGTCGGCTATACGCAGCTGGTGCGCAATCTGCCTGCCACGATCAAGGGGATCGAGGCCGAGCTGACCGCGCATCCGATCGATGGCCTGACGATCCAGGGCTCGGGCGCGCTGCAGGACAGCAAGGTCAAGAACGTGCTGCTGCCCGACGGAGCCACACTGGTCGAGCACAACCTGCCGCAGGCGCCGGGCTTCTCGGGCAACGCGCTGGTACGTTATGAATTCGGCATGGGTGGCGGCCGCGTCTCGTTGCAGGCCGATGCCCTCTACACCGGCAAGTTCTGCTTCTCGGTGCTATGCGCGCCGGACGAGCGCGAGGATGCCTACCACGTCGAGAATGCACGCATCGGGGTGATCCCGGCGGGCAACAAGCTGGAGCTGGCGGTCTTCGTCAACAACCTCTTCAACCGAGTCTATCGCTCCTACGCCTTCGACGGATCGCTTTACTGGGGTGATGCGCTAAGCGTGTACGGCAAGCCGCGCACCTGGGGCATCACCGCCCGCATCAACTTTGGTCAATAAGCCGATGGCGGCGGGCTCACCTCGATCGCGGGCCCGCCGCCTTTCCCGCTCCTCTGCCCCCAAGACCTGCCGCCGTTGGCCATGACCGATTGGAGTTGCCCCGCCCCATGACACCCGTCTTCCTGCGTTCCGCCGCCCTCGCCCTGCTCGGCAGCGCTTCGCTTGTCGCCGGCGCCCTCGCGCTCAACGGATGTACCCGGGCGGTCGCCGACACGCCGGACAACCTTCTCGTCGCGCCGGCTGCGGGTGACGAATGGCGCTTTACCGGAGGCGACTTCGCCGGAACCTGGTATTCGACGCTTAGCGACATCAACCCCGGCAATGTCGCCCAGCTCGGCTATGCCTGGTCCTACGAAATGGGCACCGAGCGCGGGCAGGAGGCGAGCCCGCTGGTGATCGACGGGGTGATGTACACCTCGGGCGTATGGGGCAATGTCTATGCGCTCGACGCCGCCACGGGCAAACTGATCTGGCAATACGACCCGCAGGTCGACGGTCAGGCCGGTCGCAACCCCTGCTGCGATGCGGTCAACCGCGGTATCGCCTATCGCGACGGCGTGGTCTTCGTCGCCTCGGTCGACGGCAAGCTGCACGCGATCGACGCCAAGACCGGCGAGGCGCGCTGGACCGCCGACACGATCATCGACCACAAGCAGCCCTACAGCTCGACCGGCGGCGTGATCCTGACCAAGGACGCGGTGCTGATCGGCAATTCGGGCGCTGACATCGGCGATGGCGGCCTGCGCGGCTATATCTCCGCCTGGGACATCAAGACCGGTGCGTTCAAGTGGCGGTTCTTTACCGTCCCGCCCGCGCCCGGCCGGCCGTTCGAGCATCCCGAGATGGAACTGGCGGCCAAGTCGTGGGCGCCGGATCGCGACGGGCGCATCCAGAACGGCGGCACGGTGTGGGATGGCCTGTCCTACGACCCCGAGACCGACCAGATCGTGTTCGGCACCGGCAACGCCTCGCCCTACATGCGCTCGGCGGTGACGGGGAAGCGACACGACGACCTGTTCAACGCCTCGATCGTCGCCGTCAGCGCGCAGAACGGGCGGATGAACTGGTATTACCAGACCACGCCCGGCGATGAATGGGATTACGACGCGGTCCAGAAGTTCGTCTTCGCAAATCTCACCATCGGCGGGCAGAAGCGCCGCGTGGTCATGCAGGCGTGCAAGAACGGGTTCTTCTACACCCTCGACCTCAAGAGCGGAAAGCTGCTCGCCGCCGATGCGTTCACGTACGTGAACTGGGCCAAGGGCGTCGATCTTGCCAGCGGGCGGCCGATGGTGACGCAGCAGGCGGACTATGCCAAGACGCCCAAGAACGTCTATCCTTCGTGGGCGGGCGGGCACACCTGGAACCCGATGTCGTTCAGCCCGCAGACCGGGCTGGTCTATATCCCCGCGATCGACGCGGGCAACGTCATGGTCAACATGAAGGCCAACGGCGGGTCGATCAATCACCTCGAAGGCTTCTTCTCCTCGGACGGCATCTTCCCCGACGATCTTTACGAACCGGCCGCACTCAAGCGGCTGTTCGGCCCCTTGCCGGCCAAGGACCAGCTGCAGCAGGAACGCCCCGGCGTGAAGCTGGTGCGCGAAGTGCTGCGGGCTTGGGACCCCGTCGCCAAGAAGGTGGTGTGGGAGCGCGTCACGTCGGAGGGGCAGCGGGGCTATGACGGCGGCGTATTGAGCACGGCGGCCGGCCTCGTGTTCCAGGGGCGCGGCGATGGCTCGCTCTGGGTCTACGACGCGCGCACCGGCCAGTCCCTCAAGACCATCCAGACCGGCAGCCACATCATGGCCGCGCCGATGACCTACAAAATCGGCGGCGTGCAGTACGTGGCGGTGCAGGTCGGCTATGGCGGGTCTGGCATCAGCTTCCCGATCCCGCCGTCGAGCGCGGCCTATGCCTATCGCAACACCAACCGCATCCTCGTGTTCAAGCTGGGCGGCGGCGCGGTGCCGATGCCCGACAAGCGCGAGCCGATCCCCTATCTCAAGCCGCCGCTGAGCAAGGCCACGCCGGCGCTCATCGCGCGCGGCGAAAACCTGTTCACCGAAAACTGCTCGCGCTGCCACGTGCTCGGCACGCCGAGCGTCACCCCCGACCTCAGCCGCCTGCCGCCCGAGATCCACTCTGCCTTCAACGATATCGTGTTGAAAGGCGCGCTGGCGCCGATGGGCATGGGCCGATTTGATGATATCGTCACGCCGTCCGACGTGAACGCCATTCATGCCTACCTGATCGACCAGCAGCGACAGGGCTATGCGGCGCAGCAGAAGACGCTGAACCAGAACAAGAAAGCGAGCAAGTAAGGATGTCTGCACCGGTACACGGTTCCTCTGGCCCCCACGCCGCGGGGGGCGAAGCGCTCGCGCACTCGCTCAAGCCACGCCACGTCGCGATGATCTCGATCGGCGGGATCATCGGTGCGGGCATCTTCGTCGGGTCGAGTTCGGCGATCGCCATCGCCGGCCCCGGCGTGCTGCTGACCTATGCGATGTGCGGCACGCTCGTTTTCGTCATTATGCGCATGCTCGGCGAAATGGCGATGGCCCGCCCCGGCGTCGGCTCGTTCACCGGATACGCCGCACTGGGCCTAGGCCCCTGGGCCGGGTTCACCACCGCCTGGCTCTATTACTATTTCTGGGTCATCACCATCGCGGTCGAGGCGATCGCGGGGGCCAACATGCTGACCCCGTTCATCCCGCTGCCGATGTGGGTGCTGGCCGCCGCGCTGATCGGCGCCATGACGCTGGTCAACCTGTTCTCGGTCAAGACCTATGGCGAGTTCGAGTTCTGGTTCGCCTCGCTCAAGGTGGTGATGATCGTCGGGTTCATGGCGCTGGGCCTGGCCTTCATTTTCGGTTTCGGGCCGGGGCTGGCCAATGTCAGCAACAGCTTTGCACGCGGTGGCGGTGCCTTCCCGCTCGGCATCGGCGCGATCTTCACCGCGATCCCGGTGGTGATCTTCTCGATGATGGGCTCGGAAGTGGCAACGATCGCCGCGGTCGAGACCGAGGACCCGGCGCGCAACATCGTGCGCGCGGCGCGCACCGTCACGCTGCGCATCATGTTCTTCTACATCGGCTCGCTCTCGGTCATCATGGCGATCCTGCCGTGGAACGACGTCGTCGCCGGGCAGTCGCCGTTCGTCGCCGCGCTGTCGATCATCAAGGTACCGGGCGCGCAGGCGCTGATTGGCGCGGTGATCTTTACCGCGATCGTCTCGTGCCTTAATTCGGCGATCTACGTGTGCAGCCGCATGCTGTTCGAGATGGGCGGACGCGGCGATGCACCGGCTGCCTTCGCGCGGGTTTCCACGCGCCGGGTGCCGACGCTGGGCATCGTTCTGTCGAGCCTTGCCGGGTTCGCCGTCGTGCTGACCTCGGTGTTTTCGCCCGATGGCGTGTTCACCTTCCTGCTGCAGTCCTCGGGCGCGACGATCCTGTCGGTCTATCTGCTGATCTCGCTCAGCCAGATCGCGCTGCGCCGCCGCCTCGAAGCACAGGGCGAGCGTCTCGAGGTCAAGGTCTGGGCCTTCCCGCTGGTGTCGTATGCCGCCGTCGCCGGGATCATCGCCGTGCTGGTGATGATGGCGCTCATGCCCGACCAGCGCCTGCAGGTCGCACTCAGCCTCAGCGTCTTCGCCGTCTGCATCGTCGCGCATTTCCTGCGCGGCGCGCGCGGGCGCCGCGTGGCGACGGCCTGAGGCGCGTCCCGAAGGGCTCTCCCCACCAACGACATACCGGGATCGACGAGCGTCGTTGCTTGCAGGTGCAACCATCGACTAAGCCGCAAGCCTGCGGCGCCGATCCCCCCTCGTGCGTCGTCCAATCGTCCGCCACGGCCCCAGCCCTCCCCCCGGCTCGGCCGTGGCGGCCACTGACAGGGACAAGCCGATGGATCGTCGTCACGTATTGAAGGCGGGCGTTGCCACCGCCGGTCTCGCCGCCCTGCCCACTTTCCTCGCCACCCGCGCCGCTGCCGCAACCGCCGCCGCGCCGCAGTCTGCCGAGGACATGCGCCTCAATGCGCTGTTCGACGCGATGATGGCCGAAACGCTCGACCATTCGCCCGAGACCGTGACCGGGCTCGGCCTCGACAGCGGCGCCCGCGCCAGTGCGAAAGCCAGGCTCGACGACCGCTCGCTTGCCGCCTGGAACGATGCCAAGGCGCGCAACGCCGCGAACCTGGCCCGCCTGCGCGCGATCGACGTCAGCAAGCTGACCGGCAACAACCGGTGGAACCACGCCAGCGTGCTGTTCTCGGCGCAAGTCTCGGACGAGATGGCGCGCGGCTTCCCGACCGTCGGCAGCCCCTATGCGGTGACGCAGTTGACCGGCTGCTACCAGCAGATTCCCGATTTCCTCGACAGCCAGCACACGATCGAGACCGCCGCCGACGCCGACGCCTACCTGTCGCGCCTGTCGGCCTTCGGCACCGCGCTCGACCAGGACAGCGAAGCGGTCCGCCACGACGAGGCCGCGGGGGTGATCCCACCCGATTTCATCATTTCGCGCGCACTGGTGCAGATGAAGGCGCTGCGCGACGTGCCGCCCGCGCAGTCCAACCTTGTGACCTCGATCGGCCGGCGCACCGCCGAAAAGGAGATCGCCGGTAACTGGGCGGCGCGCGCCGAGGCAACGTACAAGGCGCAGGTCCTGCCCGCGCTCGAGCGCCAGATCGCCCTGCTCGAGGCGCAATTGCCCAAGGCCGTGCATACCGCTGGCGTGGCCCGCCTGCCCAAGGGCGAGGAGCTCTATCGCCTCTCGCTCAAGAGCTATACCACCAGCGACATGGCGCCCGAGGAGATCCACCGGGTCGGGCTCGAGCTGATCGCGAGGCAGAGTGCCGAGGCCGACGCGATCCTCAAAGCCCAAGGTTACACCAAGGGCACCGTCGGCCAGCGCCTGCGCGCGATGTACGACGATCCGAAGTTCCGCTATCCCAACACCGACGCGGGCAAGGACAAGCTGCTCGCCGACCTCAACAAGCAGGTCGTGGCGATGGAAGCGCGTCTACCGCAGTATTTCGGGACCCTGCCCAAGACTCCGCTGGCGATCCGCCGCGTGCCCAAGGCGATCGAGGCCGGTGCACCGGGCGGCTACTACCAGAACGGCACGCTCGATGGCTCGCGCCCCGGCGCCTATTACATCAACCTGCGCGACACCGCCGAAGTGCCGAGTTGGACCCTGCCGACCCTGACCTACCACGAAGGCGTGCCGGGCCATCACTTCCAGCTTTCGTTAGCGCAGGAAGCGGGCCTGCCGACGATCCGCAAGATCCAGTTCTTCTCGGGCTACGGCGAAGGCTGGGCGCTCTATGCCGAGCAGCTCGCGGTCGAGATGGGGGTCTATGCCAACGACCCGATGGGCCACGTCGGCCAGCTGCACGACAGCATCTTCCGCGCCGTGCGCCTCGTGGTCGACAGCGGCATGCACGCCAAGGGTTGGAGCCGCGAGCAGGCGGTCAAGTTCTACACCGACACGATCGGCGATCCCGAGACCGCAGCGGTGACCGAAGTCGAGCGCTATTGCGTGTGGCCGGGCCAGGCCTGCAGCTACATGATCGGCAAGCTCGACTGGCTGCGCCTGCGCGACAAGGCTCGCCGTGAATTGGGCAAGCGGTTCGATATCCGCCGCTTCCACGATGCAGGGCTGCTGCCCGGCGCGATGCCGCTGACCGTACTGGACCAGTGCATCGACGCCTATATCGCGGCGGCGAAGGCTTAAGGCTCCGCCCCTCCACCAGCCTGCGGCTGGTCCCCCTCCCCATTGCATGGGGAGGAACGATCCTCCCCATGCAATGGGGAGGGGGACCGCCCGCGCAGCGGGTGGTGGAGGGGCTATCTAGCTCTCATTCATCCCACGGCGGAATCTCGCCCGCGCCGACCTTGCTCGACGTGCCGAGCAGGAACCCGCCGTAGACCTCGGTCGCGTCGGGATAGGCCTTCATCATCGCGGCCGACAGTTCGGCGGCGGACCGGCTGCTGGCGCGCGCCGCGACGAAGGTCTTGATGTAGCGCCGGGTCCAGTCGATCGAGCCGTTGTCGTCGGGCGTGCCGGGATGGCGGTGTCCTGCGACCACCGTGACCGGCTTCAGCGCATCGAGGCGGTCTAGCACCGCGAGCCAGGCGGTATAGCGTTCGGGCGTATGTTCGCCGAGCCAGACATGCACCTGGTTGTACAGCACGTCGCCCGCCACGAGGGTGCGGCTTTCCGGGTCCCAGACGACGGTCGAATGGACATGGTCGCCCTGCATCGGGCCGAGCACCTCGAGCTTGTGCCCTTCGAGGTGTATCGTGTCGCCGGTCATTGCGGTGGGCTGCACCGGGCGATGCGGGGCGTTGATGCCGAGCTGGCCGCTCCACCGCTTGAACTTGATCGGGATCGAGCGCGCCATGTCCTTGGCGGCGACCGGATTGGCGACGATCTTCGCGTCGGGGAATGCATCGGCCAGCACGTCGAGGCCGAAGAAATGATCCGGGTGATCGTGGGTGATGACGATGGTGTCGAGGTGGCGACCGCTGTCCAGCACCGCCGCGGCGACGCGATAGGCGTCGGAGCGGGCGAAGGGCACATCGACCAGCACGGCGCCCTTGTCACCCTTGATGAGCGTGACATTGGCGAACATGCTGACCGGCCCGGTCGGAATAACCTCGTATTCGAGCGGCTTGGCCAGGGATGGGGTGCCGGCGGCGAGCGCCATGGTGGCGGCTGCGGCGGCGAGCAGGAAGCGTAGGCGCATGAAAGGTTTCCTTCTCAGGCTCAGTGAGCGGTCTGGCCGCCGTCGATCACGAACAGGGCGCCGTTGCAGAAACTGGCGGCGTCGGAGCACAAGTGCAGCACGGTGCCCGCCACTTCCTCGGGCGCCCCGGCGCGGCCCGAGACATTGTGCGCGAAGAACGCGGCCTTGAATTCGTCGCTGTCGAGCCAGGCCTGCGTCATCGGCGTGGCGATGAAGCCGGGCGCGATCGCGTTGATGCGGATCCCGCGGGCCGAATACTCGACCGCCGCAGCCTTGGTCAGGCCGACGACCGCGTGCTTGGCCGCAACGTAGTGCGACATGTTGGGATCGGCGACCAGCCCCGCGACCGAGGCGGTATTGACGATGGCGCCGCGCCCCACGCTCAGGAAATGACGGATCTGGGCCTGCATCGCATAGAACACGCCCTTGATGTCGACGTCGAAGATGAGGTCGAGGTTCTCGGGCGGCACCTCGTGCAACGGGAGCGGCGGCGGCAGGACACCGGCATTGTTGAACGCCATGTCGAGCGAGCCGAAACGGTCGAGCGCCAAGGCGACGAGATCGTCGTGCGCGGCGCGATCGCGCACGTCGGTCTTGCGGAACACCGCCCTGCCCCCTGCGGCGACGATCGCCTCGGCGACGCGGGCGGCCTCGTCATTCCAGTCGCCGATCACCACGGCGGCCCCTTCGCGGGCAAAGGCGGCGGCCGTGGCGGCGCCGATGCCGGTGGCGCCGCCGGTCATCACGCAGGTCTTGTCGGTAAAGCGCATCACATGATCCCCGATTTGCCAGGTGCGAGAATGCCGTTGGGGTCGATCGCGTGCTTGAGCGTGCGGTTCAAGGCGCGGTTCACCGCCCCGTACTGCTGCGCGACGAGGTCCATCGAATTGACCCCGGTGCGATAGCTGGCCCAGCCTTGCGCGCCGAAGCGCACGACGAGATCCTTGTAGCAGTCGTCGGCGCGCTGGTGCTCGGCCGGGTTCGACTTGTCGAACAGTAGCGCGATGATGTGGTGCAGGTCGCGCCAGCCGATCGCGTAAGCCGCGGTATAGTCGAAGCCGTGCTTGTCGAGGATCTCGCGCGCGAGCGCGGTCTGCCGCTCGGCCTCGCTGCCACGCGCCGCGGCAACGGGGGCGAACCAGGCCAGCCCGCCGCCCGAACCGCGCCAGCGCAGCAGCCCGATCTCATCGAGGTTGAGGCCGCCCTGCATCAGCGTCTGGTGGTGGTGGAACCACGGATTGTCGCCCATCTCGGCAGCGGTCAGCACCTCGCCGCCGCTCGCCGTGAGGCTGGCGCGGATGATCGGCTCGACCCCGGCGATGGTCTCGTCGGTCCCGTATAGCGCGAAGTAGGTGTTCCACATGCCCAGGCCATTGGCCTTGGCCGCCTTCTTGACCGAGGCGTCGTCGAGCGGCGCGCCATCGGCCACGACCTCGTTGCGGCGCTTGAACATCGCCAGCTGGTAGGACGCGCTCATCATCAGGTTGCAGTTGGCGACGAGGTTGGAGACGCGCAGCGGACGCATCGCCTCGATGATGCGGGGGACGTCCGCCATGTCGCCATGGCGCACCATGAACGGCTTGTAGACCGGGGGCCTCGGCATCAGCCACATGCCCATCTTGGTGACGACGCCGAAGTTTGACTGCGTGAACAGGCCGTCGAGATATGGTCCATAGCCCCACTTGAACGCCTGCCACGCGGTGCTGCCCTTGATGCTGCCCATGCCGGTGCGCATCACCTCGCCGCTCGGCAGCACGACCTCCATGCCGCACTGGAACATGAAGTGTTCGCCATAAGGGGTGTAGCCGACCCCGCGATCGAGCGTATTGCCGACCGGCGAGGCGATCGGACCCACCGTCGGTACGTCGATCCACAGCGGGATGTTGTTTTCCTCGAGATAGTCCTTGAGCTGCTGGTACGTCACGCCCGGCTCGAGCAGGCAGGTACCGAGTTGCGCATCGACCTCGAGGATGCGGTTCATGCGCTTGAGGTCGAGGATCACTTGCCCCGGCGTGGCGGGCGAGGTCATGCCATAGCCCATGTTCTTTCCGGTCGAGACCGGCCAGATCGGCTGGCGATACTGATTGGCGATCCGCACGATCGCCTGCACCTCCTCAAGCGACTGCGGACATACGGCGCCGACCGGCTTGTAGCGGTGGGCCGGGTCGGGGATATAGGCCTTCTCCCAGGGGGCGACGGCCTCCTCGTCGCCGAAGACCCATTCGGCGCCCACGACACCGCGAAACGCCTTCATCGCACCGGCGAAGTCCGCGCGGGTCAGGCCCGGCGCCAGCGGGGCGGGATTGGCCGCGCTGGCCCCGGTGCCGAGGCCGAGACTGGCGGCACTGACCAGGCCTGCACCGAGCAGGCCGCGACGATCGAGATCGAGGCTCATTGGCCGTGCTCCTCGCGACGGGCGGGACTGGCTGAGATCCACTTTGCGAGAGCGTCGAGCTCGGCGGGCGTGATCTCGCTGGGGCGGAAGGCGGGCATGCCGTTCTGGCCATGGCGCACGATGTACGTGATCGCCTCCGCCGGCAGCTGGCGGCCGAGGATGATCGGCCCGACGTTGCGGCCATGGCAATAGCCGCAGACCTTGCCGTAGACCTGCGCCGGCGTGCGCTGCGGCAGGACAGCGCCGAGCGGTTGGCGCACCGGCGCGGCAGCGGGCGGTTGCGTGTTTTGGGCGTGGGCGGGCGCGGCCAGCAGCGGTAGCGCCGCTGCCAGCACAAGTGGCGTGAACCTGGTCATCATCCCTCTCGTCAGCCGATCCGCGCTTGGCCTGATGCCCGCAAGGATCGTGCTGCGAGAGTGATATACCCGCCACGCGGCCCGCGCCACGCGGCGTTCGGTTCCCGCGTTGCGCACCGTGAAACGTCCCCGCGCGTACGCGGATCGCGATGGATCAGGCCGCCAGGCGCGTCGCCTCGTCTCCGCCCACCTCACCGAGGCGCTGAAGCGCGGCAAGGTCGTGCACGTCCATCCATCGGGCGCGAAGGTCGACCAGGCCCTGGGCGCGCAGCGACTGCAGCACGCGGTTGACGTGGACGGGCGAGATGCCGACGAGATCGGCCATGTCATATTGGGTCAGCGGCATGGCGCAGCGATCCTGAACGACCCGATTGCACGCCTTCAGCCGCGCATGAATTTCGCACAGCAGGTTGCACAGCCGCTCGGTGGCGGTCATGCGGCCAAGGTTGAAGATCCATTTCTCGCGGTTCTTGAGCAGCGTCACCATCGCATTCAGCACACTCGACACGTTGTCCTCTTCCGAGGCGCCGCGCGCATGGATGCGCGAGAGCGGCAGCCGAACCGCGCGAACCCGCGTAAGTGCCACGATCGGCAGGGTTGCCCTGCCCTGGAGCAGCCATTGCGGTTCGCAATAGTCTCCCGGCAGGAACAGCGTGATGATCTGCCGCCGACCGTCAGCAAGCAGGCGATACTGGCAGGCCCACCCCTCTTCGATGCGATAGACGCAGTCCATCGGCTCGTCGGCGCGGGCAAGGAATTCATGGCGGCGAAACTGGCACGTCGGCTGCGGCGTGCGGTGCGGGTCTGGTAGCATGGCCTGTCCCGAATGTTGGCATCGGCGCGACGCCGACGCGTGGTTTGATTGCCACCAACATCGAACAACATCCGAATCGGACCATTCACACATGTTATTTTTTGCAAATACTTAGGACAAGCTGTGCGCCCGAAAGGACGACTTGACGATCACTCGATGGTGCTAATGCCGACTTGCTGACCTGCGTTAAGCCGCCGGACATATGCCTCTCCGGCAACGCTGAATTCCCGCAACGGACGCCTGACCGGTCCGGCCGCACCTTCTTCGAGGAAGGGCGAGACAAGAGCGAAGGAGAGCAGCCCGATGGCAAGCAAAAGCACCTCTTCCCCCACCCCAACCCCCGGCAGCGGCGACACCGCCAGGAACGCCGCCGACAGCAAACCCATGAACGAAAGCGCCGCAAAGGACTCGTCGAAGGACCGGACCGAGCGGTCGGCTTCGGCGGGGGCGGACCAAGCAAACGCCAAGTCCGCACCGTCGACCGATGGCAATCGCAAGAGCGGCAAGGACGACAAGGACGGCGCGGCCGTGGCCATGTTGCGCCAGGACCACCGCGACGTCGAGAAGCTGTTCAAGGAATACGAAAGCGCCGGTCGCTCGCGCAAGGAAGCGATCATCGCCGAGGTGTGCAAGGCGCTGACCCTTCACACCATGCTCGAGGAAGAAGTCTTCTATCCGGCATGCCGCGACGCGACGTCGGACGAAGACGACCTCGACGAAGCGCAGGTCGAGCACGACAGCGCCAAGCTGCTGATCGCCGATCTCATGGCCGGCGATCGGCGCGATCCGTTCCGTGATGCCAAGGTCAAGGTGTTGTCCGAACAGATCCTCCACCACGTCAAGGAGGAGGAAGGTGACGACGGCATCTTCGCCGAGGCGCGGGAAAAAGGCGTCGACACGCCCGAACTTGCCGAACGCCTCAAGCAGCGTCGCGGCGAGCTGGAAGCCGAAGACCGGCTTCCGCCCCAGGCACCGGTTTCGTTCGGTGCCTCCACGCGGGACCAATCGAAAAATACTTCGGCCCGCTCTACCCAAGAGAGAACCACGGCTTCCTATCAAAACCGTGATCGCGATGACGACGACCGCTTCACCGGCGGCGGCCGCCACCCTGCAGACGACGATCGCCGCTATTCCCGGGGCCAGGACCGACCGCGCGACGAAGACGGCCGCTTCATGAGCGATGATCGCGGCCGCGGCCGTTCGCGCGACGACGCCGATCGTGGCGGCAGTTACCGTGGCAGCGGCCGAGACGGCGAGCGCAGCGGCGGCAGCCGGGGCGGCGATGGCCGTGGCTGGTACGGCGATCGCGAAGGTCATTCCGAAGCCTCGCGCCGCGGCTGGCAAAACTCCGACCACGAGGGCAGCGGCTGGTACGGCGATCGCGAAGGCCACTCCGAGGCCTCGCGCCGCGGCTGGCAGAACTCCGACCACGAAGGCAGCGGCTGGTATGGTGATCGCCAGGGACACTCCGACGCCTCGCGCCGGGGTTGGGACGATGGTCATCGTAGCGACCAGGGCGGACGCGGCGGCCGATCGCGCGATCACGACGATCGTGGTGGGCGGCGGATGAGCCGGGACGACGACGGACGCAGCCATGGCGGCTGGTTCGGCGACTCCCGGGGCCATTCGGAAGCCTCGCGTCGTGGCTGGGACAACCGTCACTGATCGGTGATCGACAGGGACCGGCTCTTTACGGGGCCGGTCTCTGACGAAGGCCCTGGGCTATCCCCATGATGGGGCTGTCCGGGGCCTTTCTTTCGGATGAGGTACGATCAGCTGGCGACGCTCAGTCAGGCGTTCCCCAGCAGCGTGGTCGCCATGGCGAAGGCGGCGCCGACCAGCTCCAGCCGGATCGCGTCACGGCCGCGCGGGCCGTAATGGCATTCGCGGGTAATGGCGCGTCCGTCGCGCGTGACGACGGCGATATAGGCAAGCCCGGCCTCGTCATGGCGGCCAGCCTCCCCTGCGTTGCCTGTGACCGCAATCGCCACGCCCGCCCGGCTGCGCGCCAGGGCGCCATGGGCCATGGCGTGCGCGATCGTCTCGCTGACGGGATCGTGGCGGCGCAGGAGCATGGGCTCGATGCCCAGCATCTCCACTTTCGCTTCGACCGAATAGGTCACGAAGCCACGGTCGAACCACCGCCCCAACCCTTCCACGTCCGTCAGCATCGAGGCGATGAGGCCGCCGGTGCAGCTTTCGGCGGTCGCGATCGCCAGGCGTTGCGACGCGGCGAGTTCCAGAACGTGCGCGGCACGGCGCATCACCTGCGGCGTCTGTTCGCCGCAGGCCGGTACGATATCGCGTGCAAGGACGTGCCGTGTCATCGCTGCGCCGTGGTCTTGCCGTCCTTCCCGCGGCTTCCGGGTGGGAAGGGAATGGGATCGGGCAAGGGATCGTCCTGCGCCGTCGCATCGGGCGGCGGGGCGCCGTAAGTGACGTTTTGATTCGCATCAACGTCCGGCTTGTTGGTCCCGGCACCCACGGCGCCATCCTGGCCGGTGGTCTGGCCGGGATTGTCGCGTTCCTCGTCACGGTCGGCCTGCTGGCCTTCGGCAGGCGCCAACCTGTGGACAGGGCGCGGGGTCGCAGCGGGAGCAGCGCCGGGGCCCGAGGCGTTATCCTTATGATCGTCCATGCCATTCTCCGCTTTTATGGTTCTGCAATGTCCAACGCAGAGAAACGGAAAGGATCCGACAAACCGATCCACGGCACGGTCTTGATCGAATGGAGATGGAACAGGCGCCGGGTTCGATGCGTTGGGTTTGCTGCATCCTGGCGACGCCGGCGCCTTCCCGGCTCTTTCGCCCGTGGACACTTTCGGGCCAGCCGATCGCGAGCTTTCTGATGAAGTGCCTGCCATGAATCCGCTTCAAACCAAGTTTGCATGCTACGTGAACCTTGGCGCCCGCGACCACGCGCTTTTGGACGACCTGCTGCGTACCGAGGTCCGCCTGGTGCCGGCACGGGGCGACCTGATCCGCGAGGGCGAGCCCGTCCATTTCGTCAAGATCGTCCTCGACGGCTGGGGTTGCCGCTACAAGCTCTTGCCCGACGGCCGGCGCCAGATCGTCGCGATCCTGCTTCCGGGCGACCTGTGCAATCCCGACGCCCTGACGGTCGAGGCGATGGACCACTCGATCTGCGCTTTCGGGGACATGCTCTGCGCCATGGTCCACCCCGAGCACTTCGACGAGATATGCCTGGAATCCCGGGTCATCCGCCGGGCGCTGGCATTCGACTCCTGTGCCATGCTCGGCATGCAGCGCGAATGGACGGTCAACGTCGCCGCGCGTCCGGCTCTCGAGCGGATCGGGCATATGCTGTGCGAGATGCACTATCGCCTCGATGCGCTGGGCATGGTCGTGGACGACACCGCCGTATCGCCGCTGACCCAGATCGATATAGCGGAAGCGGCCGGGCTGACGCCGGTACACGTCAACCGCGTGATCCAGGAATTGCGAGGGCGCGGCCTGCTCCATTGGCACGGTCGCCGCGTGACGCTGCCCGATCGCGCGGGCCTGGCAGCGCTCAGCGGCTTCAACCCCGGCTATCTCCACATGCCGCGGTGCGCTCGTGCAGGCGATCTGGCTGGACAGATTATCGATCGGGCGCTCGTCCGCCCATCATGATCTGGCAGGCCTGCAGGTCTTTCGCCGACGGCATGATGCCACCCGCCGCATTGCGCTCACACAGGTAAGCGCCACGGTCGCCGCCGCGGAACAGCCACCCCGGCGGCCCATTGCACCCTCACCTGCTGACGGCGGCGCTCCGGCGCCATGCCATCGCGCCAGACGACGAGCCGGTTGTGCTCCCGCAACCGGTCCCGTTTCCCGGACAGATGAGGACCTGCATCATGTTCATGCACAACAAGCGCCTGCAATATACCGTCCGCGTGGCCGAGCCGAACCCGGCACTCGCTTCGCTCCTGCTCGAACAATTCGGCGGACCGGATGGCGAGCTGGCTGCCGCCATGCGCTATTTCACGCAGGGACTGTCCGAGGACGATCCCGGCCGCAAGGATATGCTGCTCGACATCGCCACCGAAGAACTCAGCCACCTCGAGGTGATCGGCTCGATCGTCGCCATGCTTAACAAGGGCGTGAAGGGCGCACAGGCCGAGGCGTCGATGTCCGAGGCGGAGCTGTTCATGGCACTCAACGCCGGCGGGGACAGCCACACGCAATCGCTGCTTTACGGTGGCGGGCCGGCGCTGACCAACAGCTCGGGCGTGCCGTGGACGGCGGCCTACATCGACAGCCGCGGCGACCCGACCTGCGACCTGCGGTCCAACATCGCGGCCGAGAGCCGGGCGAAGATCGTCTACGAGCGCCTGATCAACATCACCGACGATCCGGGCATCAAGGACGCGCTGGGCTTTTTGATGACGCGCGAGATCGCGCACCAGAAAAGCTTCGAGAAAGCGCTCTATTCCATCGCGGACAACTTCCCGCCGGGCAAGCTGCCGGGGCTGTCGGCCTATACCGACCTTTACGTCAACACCTCGCAGGGCGACGGCGATGCAACGGGGCCATGGAATGACGGCGACCAGTGGGACCGGCTCGACGACGTCGCGGGTAATTTGCCGCTTGACGGGGGTGACGGGCAGGCCACGGTCGGCCTCGACGAGGACGACAAGGCGACGGCCGCCGCCATGCTGACCCGTCTGAAATCCGACCCGACGATCGACCCACCTACCGGTGCCGCGCTGGGCGCCGGTCCGGGTGCGGGCCGGCTCGACGGGTTGGACTATGGCGGGGCCGGCTCGATGGACGAAGCCAGCGCCCTGGCCGACCGCAGCACGACGTCCCCCGAAGGAGGGTTCTGACATGATCGATCGTGACGCTGTGCGGCACACGTTCGTCGTCGGGCTGCGCAACGCGCATGCCATGGAACATCAGGCCCTGTCCTTGATGGACCGGCAGATCGAACACCTCGCGCATTATGTCGAGGTGGAGACACGGTTGCGCAGCCACCGCGGCGAGACCGAACTGCAGATCGAACGGCTTCGCTCGATCCTCGAAGGGCTTGGCGAGGGTCCGAGCACACTGAAGGACCTGACGCTCGAACTGGGCGCCAACCTGCAGGAGCTCGCGCACATGATGGCACCCGACGAGATCATCAAGAACTGCCTTGCCAACTATGCGTTCGAGAACTTCGAGGCGGCGTCCTACCGCGCCCTGTTGGTGATGGCCGACGCCGGCGGATTTACCGACGCGACCCCGCTGCTCGAGCAATCGTTGCACGAGGAAGAGGCCATGGTGGCATTCGTCGAGCAGACCCTGCCGCAAGTGGTACGCCGTTACCTCGCGCTCCGCGCATCGGGTGACGAGGCGAGCCACTGAACACCCGCCAAGCACTTTGCGCCATTTGCGCGAAGTCTGCCCCCTGACGCCCAGCCTGCCGCCGCCATGATGAAGCGGCGGCAGGCCGACCACGATCGAAAGGATACCGGATGAACAATCCATCCCCGCGGGACGACGCCCCGATCGCCGCCGCGCGCAATCTCGAGGGCGCGCGACAGCTCCTGACCGAGGCCGTGACGATCAATCGTCCGGCTGCCGACCTCTTTGCCTTCTGGCGCGATCCGGCCAACCTCGCCGCGATCATGGAGAACGTGACCGCCATCGAACCGCTCGATGCCGGGCGCTCGCGCTGGCATGTCAAGGCGCCGGGCGATCGGACGGTGTCGTGGATTTCGGAGATCACGCACGAGGAACCGGGCAAGGCGCTGACCTGGCAATCGGCCGAAGGATCCGACGTGACGCACAGCGGGCGCATCACCTTCAGCGATGCCGGGCCGCGCGGCACGGTGGTGCGCGCGACGATCGCATGGGAGCCGCCCGGAGGCGCACTCGGGACGCTCCTGGCCAAGCTATTCCAGCGCGAGCCCCGCATCCAGACCCGGCGCGACCTGCGCCGCTTCAAGCAGGCGATGGAGGCCGGCGAAATCGCCACCGGTGCGCGCAACGCGCGCGAACGCGACAAGCGCGAGGAGCAATGACGATGAAAGCCATCACCTGGCACGGCAAGCACGACGTCCGCCACGAGACCGTCGACGATCCCGCCATCCTCAACCCGCGCGATGCCATCATCCGCGTGACCTCGACCGCCATCTGCGGATCGGACCTGCATCTTTACGACGGCTACATCCCCGGCATGGCCAAGGGCGACGTGCTGGGCCATGAATTCATGGGCGAAGTCGTGGAGATCGGCTCGGCCAGCACGCTCGAGGTCGGTCAGCGCGTGGTGGTGCCCTTCACCATCTCGTGCGGGCACTGCTACCATTGCGGCAAGCAGCAATATGCCGCGTGCGACAACGGCAACCCCGCCGACAACCAGGACTTGGGCTGGGAAGCCTATGGCAAGCCCATGCCCGGCATGTTCGGCTACAGCCACCTGACCGGCGGCTATTCGGGCGGGCAGGCCGAATACGTCCGCGTGCCGTTCTCCGACGTCGGTCCGCTGGTGATCCCCGACGCCAGCATCCCGGACGAGAAGGTCCTCTTCCTAACCGACATCCTCCCCACCGGTTGGATGGCTGCGGAGAACGCCGCGATCGAGCCCGGCGATACCGTCGCGGTCTGGGGTTGCGGCCCGGTCGGGCTGTTCGCAGTGCAGTCGGCGTTTCTGATGGGGGCGGAGCAGGTCATCGCCATCGACCATTTCCCGCAACGCCTCGAACTGGCCCGGCGCTTTGGCGCGGAGACGATCGACTTCTCGCAATCGAAGGTCTTCGACGCTCTCGAGGACATGACCGGGGGCATCGGCCCTGACGCCAGCATCGATTGTGTCGGGCTCGAGGCGCACGGCGCCTTCGCCGACAACATCTGGGACCAGATCAAGGCCAGCCTGTTCCTCGGCACCGATCGCCCGCACGTCATCCGCCAGGTGATCCACGCCACGCGCAAGGGCGGCCGCGTCTCGATGCCGGGCGTCTATGGCGGGTTCGTCGACAAGTTTCCGCTGGGCGCCTTGATGGAAAAGGGGCTGACGCTGCGCACCGGCCAGACGCACGTCCAGCGCTACCTGCCCGCGCTCTATGCCGCCATCGCCGAGGACCGCATCGACAGCACCTTCCTCATTAGCCATCGCATGCGCCTGGCCGACGCACCCGACGGTTACCGGCAGTTCCACGATTCCCCCGACGCGTGTACCAAGGTGGTTCTGACGCCCTGACCTGCGCGACCGGGCGGCCGCGATACCGGGGTGGGCTGTAAAACATTGCAAAGGGCCCGCCCCGCGCTCGCCTAACCGGCCCTTCGCGCCTATTAACCGGACATAAGCCGGAATAGGCGCAGAAGGGTCAACGTGCGGATAGCGATTTTGGAAGACGACGTGGCGCTCGCCGGTCTGGTCGAGATGACCTTGGCCGAGGGCGGCCACACCTGCGAGGTCTATGGTGACGGGCAGTTGCTGACGCGCGCCCTGCATCGCAGTACGTACGACCTGCTGATCCTGGACTGGAACGTGCCCGGCCTGTCCGGCCTCGGGGTGATCGAATGGACGCGCGCCAATCTCGAGGTCGCGCCGCCCTCGCTCATGCTCACCAGCCGCTCGGCCGAGGAAGACATCGTCGCCGGGCTCTCTGCCGGCGCCGATGACTATGTCATCAAGCCGGTCGCGCCCAACGTGCTCAAGGCGCGGGTCAACGCGCTGGCGCGGCGCGTCTATCCCACGATCGCGCCGGCGGTGGAAACCTTCGGTCCCTACAGCTTCGATACGCGTGGCGAGATCGTCCAGCTGGCGGGCGAAACGATCGGGGTGACCGCCAAGGAATTCGCGCTCGCGCTGCTGCTGTTCCGCAACCTCCATCGGGCGCTGTCGCGGGCCTACATCTTCGAGGCGCTCTGGGGCCGCAACCCTAACCTGCCGACGCGCACGCTCGATGCGCATATCTCCAATATCCGCACCAAGCTGAACCTGCGCCCCGACAACGGGTTCAAGCTGGTGCCAATCTACGCCTATGGATATCGCCTTGAAGCGCTTGCGGCCTGAGGCGCTGGGCGCCCTGCTTGCGCTGGCATCGCTGGGGACTGCTGCGCCGGCCGCAGCGCAGACGCGCCCCGCGGTCGCGCCTTCAACCGCCCCGGCCATGGTGCGCTATGTGGTGCGGCCCGGCGACAACCTGTTTCGGCTGGCCAGCGATTACCTCATCCGGCCTGAAACCTATCGTATCGTCCAGCAGCTCAACCACGTCGCCGACCCGCTACGCCTGCCCATCGGCATGACGCTGCAGATCCCGCGCGAGTTGCTCAAGCATGTGCTGGTGAGCGCAACGGTGTTGTCGATGCGCGGCAACGTCCGGCTCGACGGACGCGCCGCCACGAACGGCATGCCCGTGTCGGAAGGCGCACTGATCGAGACCGGGCAGAAGTCGTTCGTGACGCTCGTGCTGCCCGACCAGACCAACGTCGCCATGCCCTCGCAATCGACCGTGCGCGTGCGCCGGTTGCGCCGCGTCGTGCTCGATTCCCATGTCGAGCGGCTCTTTGCGATCGAGCAGGGGAGCGCCACCGCGCAGGTGACGCCGATGCGCGATCCGCAGAGCACGTTCCAGTTCGCCACCCCGGGGGCCGTGACATCGGTACGCGGCACCCGCTTCCGCATGCATTTCGACGAAGCCGCCAAGCGCGCGACCAGCGAAGTGCTGGAGGGCAAGGTGAACTTCGAGGGCGGCAAGACCGAACAGGTGCTCCCGGCCGGCTTCGGTAGCGCCAGCGACCTCGGCGAGCCGGTGCGCCTGTTGCCCCCGCCCGAACTCGTCGCGGCGGACCGGCCGCAATCCGATGAGATGGCAAGGTTCGCCTTGCATCCCGCGCCTGGCGCATCGGCGTGGCACTGGCAGATCGCCGCCGATGAGGCCTTCCTCAAGCCGGTCGACGAGGCCATTACCCGCAGCCCGGAGGCGCAATTCCAGAACCTTGCCGATGGCCGGTGGTTCGTGCGCGCCACCGCCATCGATGCAAACGGGCTGGAGGGCGAGCCCGCAATGGCCGCGTTCATCCGCCAGCGCGTCGATCGCCTGCGCTTGTGGGTTGAGGATGGCTGGAACGGCCCGGCGCGGCAGATCGTGTTCCATTGGGACGGCACCAGCGCGCCCGATGCCCGCTTCCGGTTCCAGCTCGCGCGTCCGGGCCACGAGGATCGGCCGCGCATCGACCGCGATGGTCTTTCGAGCCATATGCTCGTCGGCATCGCGCTTCCGGCGGGCCGATACCGCTGGCGAGTCCAGACCGTGCAGACCGTGGCCGGGCGGGCCGAGGCACGCTGGTCGGAATATCAGGATGTCAGGATCGGGGCACCCTGGTGATCACGCCGCAGCCCCGGCGGCTCGTGTTGCAGTGGTGGGTGATCCTCTTCATGGCGAGCGCACTCGTCGTGGGGTTGACGCTCGATCGCACCATGCAGCGCATCGACAACCTGCTCTACGATCATCTTCTGCCCACAATTGGCGCTGGCGCTGGTGCAAAAGGCACTACACCGCCGCTGCTGCTCGTCGAGATCGACGATGCCAGTATCGCCCGCCTCGGCCGCTGGCCCTGGCCGCGCGATCTGCACGCGAGCCTGATTGCGCGCCTGCATGCGGCGGGTGCGCGAAGCATCGCCTACGACGTTCTGTTTACCGAACCGTCCGATCCGGCGCAGGATGCCCGCCTTGGCGAGGCCATCGCGGCAGCGGGTCGGGTCGTCCTGCCGGTTCTGCCGCCTATGGCCGATCAGCCCGGCGCGCCCTCGATCTCGCCCCTGCCCCCGATCGCGCCGATCCGTCGCGGTGCTGCGGGCCTGGGCGCGGCGACGATCCTGCCCGATGCCGACGGCGTGGTGCGGACCGTGCCGCCACCACCGCGCGGCACGATCGACCTGATGACCGCCGCCGCCCGGTCTGCCACGTCGACGCGCGAGGCGACGACATCGCAAGCCCCGCGTCGCATTCCCTTCGGTGGCAGCGGCACGGGTTGGCCCGAGGTCTCGGCCGCCGACGTCCTGTCGGGCCAGGTCCCCGATGACGCGATCCGCGGCCGCCTGGTACTGGTCGGAGTGACCGCCACCGGCCTCGGCAGCCGCTACCCGACGCCTGCCGGCCGGGTCATGTCCGGGCTGGAAATTCAGGCCTTCCATCTCGGCGGCCTTCTCTCCGGGCGCATGATCCGGCAGGCCGGGCTGGCCGGCCAGCTGGCGCTCGGCCTCTTGCCACTGTGGGTCATGATGGGTCTGCTCGGCCCATGGCGTCGGTTGCCGTCGCTCGCGGGCGTGTTCATCGCGGTGCTGCTGGTGCTGGGGACGTCAGCTGTAGCGCTGATGGGCATGCGGCTCTGGCTGCCCCCCGGAGCGGCGCTGGCCGGGCTCGCCTTTGCCTGGCCTCTATGGGGCTGGCGACAGCTGGCGCTGGTCGAGGCGTTTCTCCATGCGCAGCTCCAAAAACTGGCTCGTGAGCCTGCCCTGCTGCCCCGCGCGCCGCTCGCTTCGCGTGGCAGCGGCGTTTCGTCGACGATCGCGCTGCTGCATGCCGCGATCAACGCCAACCGCGAAATGCGCCACTTCGTCGCCGATCGGCTCGACCAGCTTCCCGATGCGACGCTCGTCACCGATCTCGATGGCCGCGTGATGATCGCCAACCTCGCCGCGCAGCGGCTATTTGCAGGCCTCGGCCTGGAAGCCGTCGCCGGTGCCGGCGCGACCGACCTGCTCGCCCCGTTTCGCGAGACCGGGCGCGGGGAACGCCCGCCCTTCCCGCCATCGGACCCCGCCGGTGCGACATACGAGGCGCAGATCGATGCCGCACATTTCCATCTCGTCGGCATCGCACCGCAGACCAGCACCGATGGCAGCCCGAGCGGCTGGATCATCCGGTTCGTCGACATCAGCGAGGCCAAGGCGGCGCAACGCCAGCGCGACGACGTGATCCAACTGCTCACGCACGACATGCGCTCACCGCAAGCCTCGATCCTTGCCGTTCTCGAAACCGCTCCGCCGGAGCGCATCCATGCAGTCGAAGCCGGCGCGATCCGTCACTATGCCGAGACCACACTGCGCCTGGCAGACGGGTTCGTGCAGTTGGCGCGCGCGGAAAACCTCGATTACGTGCTCGAGGAAGTCGACCTCGCCGACATGCTGATCGACGCGATCGACGACCTGTGGCCGCAATCCAGGGCCAAGGCGATCGGCATTGCCACTCACACCAAGGCGCCCGGCGATCTCGTGGTGACGGCCGAGCGCTCGCTGCTGACCCGCGCGCTGGTCAACGTCATCGGCAATGCCATCAAGTACAGCCCCGCCCATTCGACGATCACCTGCACGCTCGATCGCGAGACCGATGCCGCCGGGAAGCCGTGGGCGCTGTGCACCGTAACCGACCAGGGGCCGGGCATCGCCCCCGATCTGCAGGCCCGGATCTACGAACGGTTCAGCCGCGGCCCCGTGGGCCTGGGTCCCAAGACCAGCGGTGCAGGCCTCGGATTGAGCTTCGTCCACACCGTGATGGTGCGCCACCATGGCGCGACGCGGTGCATCAGCCAACCCGGCCAAGGCGCGACCTTCATCCTGCGCCTGCCGATCACCGCCTGATCGCCGGGCACTGCCCGCACCTCAGGGGCGAAGAGCCATCCAGACGGCAGCGGCCACGACCAGCCACAGCGCGACATTGAGCAGCGCGATCGACGCTAGCTTGACGGGGCGACGGGCAGGATGCGCGGGCGAGGCAAAAAACGGCATGGCGAGCTCTCGGTGATCTACCTTGCTGCCATGCCACGCAGCGTTCGCCCGCGCGCGTAAAGGAATGTCAAATCCGCCGCCGGCGGTGCCGAACCTGTCAGGCCGCCGTCGGCGCCGGCACTTTCAGAGCCGCCAGTTCCTGCGCGTCGCCCAGGATCACGCCGATCCGCTGGTGCAGGCCAGTAGGCGCGGCGTCGAGAATGTGGGTGTGCCCGTCGATGGCGAGGCCACCGGCCTGTTCGATCAGCATGCCCATCGGGTTGGCTTCATACAGCAGGCGCAGGCGCGCCTTGCCGGGATTGCTGTGGTCGGCGGGATAGAGGAACACGCCGCCGCGCTTGAGGATGCGGTGGATGTCCGCGACCATCGAGCCGGTCCAGCGCATGTTGTACTTGCCGGCGAGCGGGCCACTCTCGCAACCGACACGGGCGTCGATGTATTCGCGGATTTCGGGCGACCACTGCGCACGGCGCGCCATGTTGATCGCCACTTCGCAGTTGCCGGCGGGGATGCGCAAGGGCCCGTCGGTCATGCGCCAGGCGCCCATCTCGCGGTCGAGCGTGAATTCATACACACCCTGGCCCAGCGTCAGCACCAGCATGGTCTGCGGGCCATAGATCGCATAGCCGGCGGCAACCTGTTCGCGTCCGGTCTGGAGGAAATCCTCCTCGACCACGTCGCGCCCGGCGCAGGCTTCGGGCGCGCGCAGCACCGAAAAGATCGTGCCGACCGAGAGATCGACGTCGATGTTGCTCGACCCGTCGATCGGATCGAACAGCAGCAGGTATTCGCCCTTGGGATAGCGGTTGGGAATGCGATGGATCGTCTCCATCTCTTCCGAGGCCATGGCCGCAAGGTGGCCGCCCCACTCGTTGGCGTCGAGCAGGATTTCGTTGGCGATCACGTCCAGCTTCTTCTGGACCTCGCCCTGCACGTTTTCCGAACCCAGGCTGCCGAGGACGTCGCCTAGCGCACCCTTGGAGATGGCGTGCGTGACCGTCTTGCAGGCGCGGGCCACGGTTTCGATCAGCAGGCGCAGTTCGGCGGGGCACGTCGCGGGGTCCTTGCGCTGCTGCTCGATCAGGAACCGGGTAAGCGTGATTCGTTGCATCGGGGCCTCTTCCTGCTGTGATCGTCCGCGCATACGTATGAAGGGCCCGACTTGCCAGCCCTTATCGCTGATGTGGCAGTGCAGCAATCATGCGTCAGGATGGCGACCATTGCCACCCTCTTGCGCAAGAATTCAGGGGCGGGTCGCGAACCAGATCACGTGGTCGTCGTGCACGCTTCCGGCGAATGCAGGCACGGCGACTTCATCCACGACGAAGCCGGCGGCGCAGAGCCGGCGGTAGAAACCGATGTCGGGATCGGCCGACCACACCGCGAGGATGCCGCCCGGACGCAGCGCGAGATAGGCCGATTCCAGACCCTCGCCGCCATAAAGCCGGTCGTTGGCCATCTGCACCAGCCCGTCGGGCCCATTGTCGACGTCGAGCATGATGGCGTCATAGTGGTCGGTACTGCCGCGGATCACGTCGTGCACGTCGGCGACGCGCACCGTCACGCGCGGGTCCGACAGCTTGGTGCCGAACACGTGCGCCAGCGGCCCCTTGGCCCACTGCACCACTTCCGGGATCAGTTCGGCGACGTCGATCGCCGCCCCCGGCCCCCAGGCGCCGATCGCCGCGCCGAGCGTGAAGCCCATGCCCAGCCCGCCGATCAGCACATGCGGATCGCCCATCGGCAGCCGCTCGGCCGTCATGGTGGCAAGCGCCTCTTCCGAGACGTGGTCGGTGTTGCCCATCAGTTCTTCGTTATCGAGTTCGATCGAAAACTGGTCGCCGGACTGGAGCAGCAGGAGCTTTCCGCCATCGGGCAGGCGCGCGGTATCGATCAGGCGGATGGCGTCTGTGGTCGTCTGCCCCAAGGCTCGTATCCGATTCAGCGTGAGGGAGAAGACGCGGCCGGGAAAAACCCTGTCGCCGCAGAGGCTGTGACCGCCATAGCGGGTGGCGGCGCAAAAGCAATTGGCCGGCTTGGCTTTTGACACCGACCGCGGCCGCGCGCATGAGCAGCGCCATGGCTTTCCCCCAACTCGATCCCGCCCGTTTCGATCTCGCCCGCTTCCTCGCGGAGGACTGGCAGAAGCGGCCCGCGCTGATCCGCAATCCATGGACCGCGTGGCACAATCCGCTCGAGCCCGACGAACTTGCCGGCCTCGCCTGCGAAGACGGCATCGAATCGCGCCTTATCGTTCGGGCGGCCGGCGGTCCGGTCATGGAAAACGGCCCGCTGCCTGAGGATCGCTTCGCCGCGCTCGACGGTGAAAGCTGGACGATCCTGGTCCAGGCGGTCGATCAGCATGTCCCCGATGTCGCTGCGCTGATCCAGCCGTTCCGCTTCGTGCCAGACTGGCGGATCGACGACGTCATGGTCAGCTATGCGACCCATGGCGCAGGGGTCGGCGCGCATTTCGACCAGTACGACGTGTTCCTCGTGCAAGGGCTGGGGCGCCGGCGCTGGCGGGTCGGTCCGCGCTGCGGCGACGATACGCCGCTGCTCCCACACGAAGACCTGCGGCTCATCGCCGATTTCGAGGCCAGCGGCGGCTGGGTGCTCGAGCCCGGCGACATCCTCTACGTGCCGCCCGGCTTTGCGCACGATGGCGCGGCGGTGGGCGACGACTGCATGACCTACTCGATCGGGTTCCGTGCCCCCTCGCGCGCCGAACTGGTCGAGGGCTGGTGCGACCATGTCGCCGCGCTGCTGCCCGAGATGGACCGCTATGCCGATCCCGATCTTGCCCCGCAGGCCCATCCGGCGGAGATCGCGCCCGCCGCGATCGACCGGCTCCACGCCATGGTGCTCGATGCGCTGTCCGACCGCGCCGCGTTCGCACGCTGGTTTGCGCATCACACCACGTTGCCCAAGTATCCCGATGCCGATTGGCGGCCCGAAGCCGCGCCGACCGAAGACGCGGTGCGCAGTGCCCTCGCCGACGGCATCCCCGTCGCGCGCAATCCTGCCCACCGGTTTGCCATTCTGCGTGAGGAGGCAGGCACCCTGCTTTACGCCGATGGCGAGCGGTTCGCCTGCCCTGGCGCAGCGGTTGCAGCGGCGGATACCATATGCGCGTCCATCGCAACCACGCTGCCCCCTTCGGCCGAGGTCGTCACGCTGGTGACGGCGCTGATCGCGCAGGGAAGCCTGTCCTTCGTGGACGAAGACGACGAAGCAGACTGGGACTGATCCGGCATGGTGCTGATCGCGTTCAACAAGCCCTGGGGCGTGCTAAGCCAGTTCACCGACGAAGGCAGCGGGCACCCTACCCTTGCCGCGTATGTGAACCGCCCCGGCGTCTATCCCGCCGGGCGCCTCGACCGTGACAGCGAGGGGCTGCTGCTGCTGACCGATGACGGCCGCCTTCAGGCGCGCATCGCCGATCCGCGCTTCAAGGCGCCCAAGACCTATCTGGTGCAGGTGGAGGGCGAACCGGATGAAACAGCGCTCGACGCGCTGCGCCAGGGTGTCCGGCTCAAGGATGGGCTGACCTTGCCGGCCGCCGTCGAACGGATCGACCCGCCGGCGCTGTGGCCGCGCGATCCCCCGGTGCGTTTCCGCAAGACCGTGCCCGACTGCTGGGTGCAACTGACGATCCGCGAGGGCCGCAACCGCCAGGTACGCCGCATGACCGCCGCCATCGGCCATCCGACGCTGCGCCTTGTTCGCTGGCGGATCGGCGACTGGACGCTCGACGATCTGGCGCCGGGGGCGTGGCGGGAAATCTCCCCCTAGCCCACGGCGGGCCGTCACCCTGCGGCCAGGACCGGCCGAGCTGCCTGCCAGATCGGCAGGAGGTCGAAAACCTGCGGGCCAGGCACGGGCCGGCCGATCAGGTAACCCTGGATCATGTCACAGCCCTCGCGGCGCAGCGTATCGAGCAGCGTCTGCGTTTCCACGCCCTCGGCGAGCGTTTCCATGCCCAGCGCATCGGCGAGCGTGGTGATCGCGCGCACGATCGCGTGGGCACTGCCGCCTTCCTCCAGCGCGCGCACGAAGCTCTGGTCGATCTTGATCTTGTTGAAGGGGAACGAGCGCAGATAGCTGAGCGAGGAATAGCCCGTGCCGAAATCGTCGAGTGCGACGCGCACGCCCAGCGCCTGCAGCGAATAGAGGATCTTGAGCGTCTTATCGACATTGCCGATGAACACGCTTTCGGTGATCTCCAGCTCGAGCCGGCAGGCCGGCAAGCCGCTCTGCGCCAGCGCCTGCGCGATGCAGGCGGCCAGGCCGTCGGTGGCCAGCTGGCGCGGCGAGATGTTGACCGCGACGCTGATGTCGTCAGGCCATTGCGCAGCCTGGCGGCAAGCCTCGCGCAACGCCCATTCGCCCAGTTGCACGATCATGCCCGATTCTTCGGCGATCGGGATGAACGTGGCGGGGCTGATCATCCCCTGTTCCTTGTGCGGCCAGCGCATCAGGGCTTCGAAGCCCTTCACACGATTCTCGGATATCGAGAACAGCGGCTGGAAGTAGAGCTCGAACTCGCCCTCGCGGATCGCACGGCGCAGGTCGATTTCCATGCGGCGGCGGCGGCTGGCCTCGGCGTCGAGCGCGGGCTCGAAGAAGTGGTAGGTCCCTTTACCGTCGCTCTTCGCACGATAGAGCGCGAGATCGGCACTCTTGAGCAGGGCATCGGCGCTTTCGCCATCCTGCGGCCCCATCGCGATGCCAACGCTGCAGGACAACAGGAGCGTGCGGCCATCTATCGTGACCTCACGGTTCAGTGCCGCTTCGAGTTTGCGGGCAATCGCGGTGCAATCCTCGCCGGGTTCGAGCCCGTAGAGCAGGAGGCCGAACTCGTCGCCGCCGAACCGGGCGACCATGGCGTCACGATGCTGGCTCTGCAGTGTATCCGCCACAGTCCGCAGCAGGGCGTCACCCGTGGGATGACCCATGGTGTCGTTGATGGCCTTGAAGTCGTCGACATCGATGAACGCCACCAGCGTGCGCTGCTGCTCGCTCTGGCGCAGCACCGCCCGATCGAGCTTCTCGATGAAGAAGCGGCGGTTGGGCAGACCGGTCAGCGTATCGTGCAACGAGGCGTGCAGCACCTGCTGCTCGCGCTCCTCGACCGCCTCGACCATTGCGTTGAAGCTTTCCGCGAGCGAACGGATCTCGGTGACGCCGTTCACCCGAACCTTGGCGACGGTGCCCCGCCCATAGGCACGAGCCGCATCCGCGAGGGTCTGCAGCGGCTTTGCGACCCCGCGAGAGAGGCGGATGGCCGCCCAGCCGCCGGCCAGCATGCCCAACCCGCTGATGAGCAGGAGGATGGCCCGCAGCTCGTTGTACTGCGCCAGTGCGGCATCGAGCGAATAACCGAGGATCAGACGCGGCTCGCGCCCGTCCTGCAGCGCCGTGATCGCGGAAATACGCACCAGCGACCGCCCGTGCGAGCCATCGACCTCGGCGATGCGCCCGAGTTCGGCCTGGGCGAGCTTCGGTGAAAGAGCAGAGCGGTCGACGATCCGCACCTTCACGGCCACGGCCGACAGGCTGGACAGCCGTTTCATGTCGTCGGGGCCGAGTTCGTTGAACAGCACCAGCCATCCGGCGAGATCGGGCATCTCGATACGCACCGACGCAGCCAGCGCTTCACGCCCCGCCAGCGCGACGACGCCGCGATCCTGCCCCCGCTCCAGCCGGCCCAGCATCCCGGTGCCATCGATCGCCCCTGCACCGTCGGTAGCGACGACCTGCCCGTCGAGCTGCACGACGGCGACGGCGCTGACCTTGGCGCGATCGCGCAGGCTCGCCAGCGCCGATTTGAGCGTCGGCTCATCCCCCGTGGCGAGTGCCTCGCGGAAGCCGAAATCGCGCGCCACGACCTCGCCGGCATCGGCCATCTGGCTTTGCTGCGTCGCGATGATCTGGTCGAACACGCGCGCGTTGGCCGAAAGTTCGCGTTCCGCCGTCTGCCGGGCGAACACCGTGATGCCCGAGCTGGCCACCGCGATGGTCACGGCCATGATGCAGGCCAGCAACCCGAGGTAGACGAACGCGATCCGGCTGCCGAGCGTCTTGACGCGCCTGTCCAGCAAGGCGGAGAACCGAAGGCCGAGCCGCCGGATTGTCCTTCGCGCGCGCGGAATCACTTGGCCGACCCGGGCCTGACGGCAACGACCAGGCGGGTGCGCTTGTCGGGGTCCATCACCAGCCGGCCGTGCCATTCGCCGTTCGCATCACGGATGCGTGGATGCCAGACCACCACGTCGTAAGTCCCGCGTCCCAGCCCGTCGACGCTGGCGAGCCCGTTGAGGTCGCTGCGCGCGGCGAACGGCGTATTGGTGACGCGGATATATCCGCGCATCTTGTCGTGGATGTTGCAGCCCAGCGCGATCGTCCCGGCGATGCGGAACTGCTGCGAGCGGGTCTGGTCCTGCCCATAGAGGTCGATCTTGAACGGACCGGGCTTGGAAAAGCTGTAGATCGAGTGGCGCACGTTATCGAGGTTCGGGAACGCGACCGTCGCGCCCTGGGGAACGATCAGCGTTCCGGGCACGAACGTCTGGTTCTTCTGGGCCATGGCATAGCGCCATGGGAACGCGAGGCGGCGGGTCGTGCCGGCAGGCGGCCTGATCTCGATCACGGCATCGCGCAGCGGCAGGCCCGACTGGTCGACGACCTGCAGCGGCAGGCCATCAGGCGCGCCCGCGGAAACGAGAAGCGGCACGGCGAGTGTCATGCCGGCAAGGACGGCGGAGCGACGGAGAAGCCTGGCGATTCGGGGGAGCGGCAGAGTACGCATGACGACTGCAATGGCGGATAACTGCTAACAAAGTGCCAATCGCGCCTAGAGGGGATTGAGGATTTCCTAACGAATCGTGGTTAACAGCGTGCCATTCGCTTCGAGAATGGTGCTAACTCCGTGAAATCAATTGCAGCCTTCCTTGCCGCACTGCTGAGCTTCGGGTTTGCCATGCCCGCTTGGGCAGATCCCGCGCTGGAGGGCGGAAAGCTCGTCCTGACCAACGGCATATCCTCCGTCGAGGGTGCCAGTGGCGGGGGCCTCGCCACCTGGGCAACGATCGCCGGCATGGAAACCGATCGCAGTGTGGGGGTATCGGCGCATGCCACGGGCATCGAACTGCCCGATTACGGCTGGCGTAGCTATGGCGTCGCGGTCGGCATCAAGGACCGCGTCGAGTTGTCCTATGCGCGACAGAACTTCGACACCCGCAATGTCGGTGCCGCCCTCGGCCTGGGGCGGAATTTCACGTTCAACCAGGACATTTACGGCGCCAAGGTGCGCCTCGTGGGCGACACCGTCTACGGCCCGTCATGGCTGCCCCAGATCAGCGTGAGCGTACAGCACAAGCGCAGCCTCGACAGCGCGATCGTCAAGGCGGTGGGTGCCGGATCGTCACGCGGCACCGATTTCACCGTGAGCGCGACGAAACTGCTGCTGTCGCGCAGCATCCTGCTGAACGCCACGGCCCGGCTGACCAACGCAAATCAGTTCGGCCTGCTGGGTTTCGGCCGAACCGGCAGGCAGGCCCGTACCGTCCAGTTCGAAGGCTCGGTGGCCTATCTCCTGACGCCCCGGCTGGTGATCGGCGGCGAGTACCGCACGCGCCCTGACCGGCTCGCCATCGCGCGCGAAGATCATGCGCACGACCTGTTCGTCGCATGGGCCGTGGCGCGCAAGGCGACGGTCACCGCGGCCTATGTCGACGTCGGCTCGGTCGCGACGTTCAAGGGCCAGCGCGGCGGCCTCCTCTCGCTCCAGATCGCATTCTGAAGGAAGCTCCGTGACCGTCCTCCTCGCCCTCGCCCTGGTGGCCGCCCAGCCGGTCACGACCGACACCGCTGACGCTGCGGCGCCCCAAGCCGAGACGATCGATCCATCCACGCAACAGGAAGACCCTGCTGCCGTCGACTGGGAGAAGGAATTCGGCGTCGTAAAGAAGCAGCGCGACCCCATCACCGGAGAAATCCCGGTCGATCCCTATACCCCGTCGCCCGCCAACGCCGGGGCGACGCCCTATGCCGGTGCCGGCCTCGCCAAGGCGTTCGGAGGTCAGGACGGCATCCATCACATCGTCGACCGGTTCGTGGAGATCAACGTCGCCGACCCGCGCATCGCGGCGATCTTCAAGAACCACGACATGGTCCGCCTGCGCCGCACACTTTACGAACAGTTCTGCTACCTGCTCGGCGCCGGCTGCACCTACACCGGGCGCGACATGAAGTCCTCGCACAAGGGGCTTGGCACGACCCGCGCCGATCTCAACGCTCTGGTGGAAAACCTCCAGCGCGCGATGCGCGAGAACAAGGTGCCGTTCGCCGCGCAGAACCGCCTGCTCGCCAAGCTGGCGCCGATGGACAAGGACGTCGTCGAACGCTGAGCGCGTCGCCAGCCGCGGCCAGCTAGTCGGGTTCAGCTGGCCAGGCTGCGGCTGATCGCCAGCATCAGGCCATGATCGAGGAAGTGCCGCTCGCGCGCCAGGAAGCCCAGCGTGCGCCGATGCGGAAAGTTGCTCATGGGGACGAGCGCGATACCCTCGGCGCCGCGATAGCTGTCGGGCATCACCGTCACGCCCACGCCGGCCGCGACCATCTGCGCCACGCGCTCGTCGTTGGTCGAGCGCAACGCGAAATGCGGGCGAACCGCGCGCTCGACGAAATGCCGGCTGGTCTCGGACAGCAGTTCGCAATGGCGGCGCACGATCATCACCTCGTCGCGCAATTCCTCGGCACTGACGATCTCGCGCGTGGCAAGGCGGTGGTCGCCCGCCATGGCGACGCCATAACCCTCGTCGAGCACCGCCTCGCGCAGCAGGCCGGACTTGTCGGGCCGGACGATCGACAACGCCGCGTCGATCCGCCCGCGGTCGAGCAGGCCGGCCAATTCGCGCTCGGTGCCGAACACCAGTTCGAGCGCGCCGGGAAGCTCACCGCGCGCTGCGCGGCAGGCGGCGGCGATCGCGGCGCCGGGTATGCTCGACAGCACGCCGAGCCGGATCGTCTCGGCATCCGCCGTGGCGCGCATGGCGCCGAGCGCGCTGTTGAATTCCTGTTCGATCCGCCGGGCATGGGCCAGGAACCGCGCGCCCGCCTCGGTCAGTTCCACCCGCTGGTTGCTGCGGGTGAACAAGGGGCGTTCCACCGCGCGTTCGAGCTTGGCGATGCCCACCGACAGCGTCGGCTGCGCGACGTTGCACTGCGCCGCCGCGCGCGAGAAGTTGCCCTGGTCCACCACGGCCAGAAAATAGCGGATGAGATAACGGTCGATCATAGAGGCGATCTATACACTTCTTGAAATCTTTCAATTTCGCCAATCGGCCAAGCCATCCTAGACTGCAGCAAAAGCGAGGATGCCGCACCGATGACGACGCTGGATTTCGCCTTGGGCGAGACGATCGACATGATCCGCGAGAGCACGGCGCGCTTTGCCGCCGACCGCATCGCCCCGCTCGCCGCCGAGATCGACGCGAAGGACTGGTTCCCGCGCGATCTCTGGCCGGCGATGGGCGAACTCGGCCTGCACGGCATCACCGTCGAGGAAGAATGGGGCGGCCTCGGCATGGGCTACCTCGCGCATGTAGTGGCGCAGGAGGAAGTGGCGCGGGCCTCGGCCTCGATCGGCCTGAGCTATGGCGCGCATTCCAACCTCTGCGTCAACCAGATACGCCGCTGGGGCAATGCCGAGCAAAAGGCGCGCTACCTGCCCAAGCTGATTTCGGGCGAGCATGTCGGCAGCCTCGCCATGTCCGAAGCCGGCGCCGGCTCCGACGTCGTGTCGATGAAGCTGCGCGCCGAGAAGAAGAGCGATCGCTACGTCCTTAACGGCACCAAGTTCTGGATCACCAACGCCACGTATGCCGACGTGCTGGTGGTCTATGCCCGCACCGGCGAAGGCTCGCGCGGGATCACGACGTTCCTGATCGAGAAGGACTTCCCCGGCTTCGCGATCGGCCAGAAGATCGACAAGGTCGGCATGCGCGGCTCGCCGACGGCCGAACTGGTCTTCACCGATTGCGAGGTCCCGGCCGAGAACGTGATGGGCGAGCCGGGCCAGGGCGTCGCGATCCTGATGTCGGGCCTCGATTACGAGCGCGCCGTACTTGCCGGCATCCAGATCGGCATCATGCAGGCCTGCCTCGACGTGGTGCTGCCCTATGTGCGCGAGCGTCGCCAGTTCGGCCAGCCGATCGGCGCGTTCCAGTTGATGCAGGCCAAGATCGCCGACATGTATGTCGCCCTCAATTCCTCGCGCGCCTACGTCTATGCCGTGGCCCGCGCTTGCGACGCCGGGCAGACCACGCGCTTCGACGCGGCCGGGGCGATCCTCCTCGCCAGCGAGAACGCGGTGAAGGTCGCGCTCGAGGCGGTGCAGGCCCTGGGCGGCGCGGGCTATACCCGCGACTGGCCGGTCGAGCGTTTCATGCGCGATGCCAAGCTGCTCGACATCGGCGCCGGAACCAACGAAATCCGCCGCATGCTGATCGGGCGCGAACTGGTCGGGCCGCTCGGCTGATGAGCGGCCCCGTCATCCGCTCAACGCTCGACCGTGCCGATCCGCAAGTCCAGGCCCGCGCCGCGCACAACCGCGCTCTGGCCGAGGACCTGCGCGCGCGGGTGGCCAAGGCCGCGCTGGGCGGGTCGGAAAAGGCGCGCGAGCGCCACACGGCGCGCGGCAAGCTGCTGCCGCGCGAGCGGGTCGAGCATCTGCTGGACGCCGGCTCGCCGTTCCTGGAGATCGGCCAGCTCGCCGCTGAGGGCGTCTATGGCGAGGACATTCCTGGCGCCGGCGTGATCGGGGGCATCGGTCGCGTCTCAGGCCGGAACGTGATGATCGTCGCCAACGACGCCACGGTGAAGGGTGGCACGTATTATCCGCTGACGGTCAAGAAGCACTTGCGCGCGCAGGCCATTGCCGAGGCCAATCACCTGCCCTGCATCTACCTCGTCGACAGCGGCGGCGCCAACCTGCCCCACCAGGCCGAGGTCTTCCCCGACCGCGACCACTTCGGGCGCATCTTCTTTAACCAGGCGCAGATGAGCGCCAAGGGCATCGCCCAAGTCGCCTGCGTCATGGGCAGTTGCACCGCCGGCGGCGCCTATGTCCCGGCGATGTCCGACGAATCCGTGATCGTTCGCGAACAGGGCACGATCTTCCTCGCCGGCCCGCCGCTGGTCCAGGCCGCGACCGGCGAAGTGATCAGCGCCGAGGACCTGGGTGGCGGAGACCTCCATGCCCGCAAGTCGGGCGTGGTCGATCACCTGGCCGACGACGACGCGCACGCGCTGTCGATCGTGCGCGACATCGTCAGCCACCTTGGCCCTTCGCCGCGTCCGCAGGTCGATTTTGCCGAGCCGCGTGCCCCGCTCTATCCCGCCGAAGACCTCTACGCGATCGTGCCCGAGGACGTCCGCGCACCCTACGACGTGCGGGAAGTCATCGCGCGGCTGGTCGACGGTTCCGAATTCCAGGAATTCAAGGCGCTGTTCGGCACCACGCTGGTCTGCGGCTTTGCCCATATCCACGGCGCGCCTGTGGCGATCCTGGCCAACAACGGCGTGCTGTTCAGCGAAAGCGCGATGAAGGGCGCCCACTTCATCGAACTGGCCTGCCAGCGCCGCATCCCGCTGCTGTTCCTGCAAAACGTGTCGGGCTTCATGGTCGGCGGCAAGTTCGAAGCCGAGGGCATCGCCAAGCACGGCGCCAAGCTGGTCACCGCGGTCGCCACCGCCAGCGTGCCCAAGATCACCGTGCTGATCGGCGGCAGCTTTGGCGCCGGCAACTACGGCATGTGCGGCCGCGCCTATGATCCGCGCTTCCTGTTCACCTGGCCCAATGCCCGCATCTCGGTGATGGGCGGCGAACAGGCCGCGAGCGTCCTCGCCACCGTCCACCGCGACGCGGCGAGTTGGAGCGCGGAGGAGGCCGAGGCGTTCAAGGCGCCGATCCGCCAGAAGTACGAGGATGAAGGCAATCCGGTCTATGCCACCGCGCGCCTGTGGGACGACGGCGTGATCGACCCGGTGCAGACGCGCGACGTTCTGGGCATGGCGCTGCGCGTCGTGCTCGAGGCGCCGATGCCCGAGGCCCCGCGCTTCGGCGTGTTCCGGATGTGATGGGCCGAATTGGCCCCTCCGTCAGTCGCTTGTGCGCCTGCCACCTCCCCGCCGCCGCGCGGCAGGAAGGAACTAGCCAAGATCCCCCCCATGCCATGGGGAGGGGGACCGCCGCGCAGCGGTGGTGGAGGGGTACGCTTCCCTCGCTTTACACCTATCGAGGTATCGCATGATCCGCTCGCTCCTCATTGCCAACCGCGGCGAGATCGCCTGCCGGATCATCCGCACTGCACGCGCGCTCGGCATCCGCACGATCGCAGTCCATTCCGACGCCGATGCCGAGGCCCTGCACGTGCGCATGGCTGATGAGGCTGTCGCTATCGGCCCGGCGCCATCGCGCGAAAGCTATCTGGTGGGCGAGCGCATCATCGCCGCGGCGCTGCAAACCGGCGCGGAGGCGATCCATCCGGGCTATGGCTTCCTGTCCGAAAACGCCGCCTTCGCGCAAGGCGTGATCGATGCCGGGCTGGTCTGGGTCGGGCCGAACCCGGCCAGCATCACCGCGATGGGCCTCAAGGACGCAGCCAAGGCGCTCATGGCCGAGGCCGGCGTGCCGGTGACGCCCGGCTATATGGGCGCGGAGCAGGACGCCGACTTCCTCGCCGCCGAAGCGGCGAAGATCGGCTATCCGGTCCTCATCAAGGCGGTCGCCGGCGGCGGCGGCAAGGGCATGCGGCTGGTCGAGCGCCCCGAAGACTTCGCCGACGCGCTTACCTCGTGCCGCCGCGAGGCGGCAGCGAGCTTCGGCAACGATCATGTCCTGATCGAGAAATACATCCAGCACCCGCGTCATATCGAGGTGCAGGTTTTCGGCGACCGCCACGGCAACGTCGTCCACTTGTTCGAACGCGACTGCTCGCTTCAGCGCCGGCACCAGAAGGTTATCGAGGAAGCGCCCGCCCCCGGCATGGATGCCGCGACCCGCAAAGCGCTTTGCGCCGCCGCGGTCCGGGCGGCACGCGCGGTCGACTACGTCGGCGCCGGCACCATCGAATTCATCGCCGATGGGTCACAGGGTCTCGCCGCCGATCGCATCTGGTTCATGGAAATGAACACGCGGCTGCAGGTTGAACATCCGGTGACCGAGGCGATCACCGGCGTCGATCTTGTCGAGTGGCAGCTGCGCGTCGCCTCGGGCGAGCCGCTGCCGCGCCGTCAGGACGAACTGGCGATCCACGGCTGGGCCATGGAAGCGCGGCTCTATGCCGAAGACCCGGCGCGTGGCTTCCTCCCCAGCACGGGACGGCTCGAGCATCTCGTGTTCGGAAGCGCGCCGGGCGGGCGGGTCGATACCGGCGTGACGCAGAGCGCCGAGGTTTCGCCGCACTACGACCCGATGATCGCCAAGGTGATCGCGCATGGCGAGACCCGCGGCCTGGCGCGCGAGCGGCTTGCGGCCATGCTCGCCGGCACCGCGATCTGGCCGGTGCGCACCAATGCGCCGTTCCTGGTCAACGCGCTGGAGCATCCCGATTTCATCGCCGGCCGCGTCGATACCGGGCTGATCGCGCGCGAGAACGCGACACTGACCGAGGCGCGCGCACCCTCGCCCGATGTGTTGCGCGCTGCCGCCGATCGGCTGGTCGAACGCCAACCCGCCCCGGGCCTGCGCCTCAATGCGGCGCCACGCCGCGATGCGCTGTTCCTGCTCGACGGCGAGCCGGTGCGGGCTGCGATCGGCGACGGATCGGTTGTGCCTGAGGCGAGTGCGATCGTGGCCGAGCGCGGCCAGACCTGGCAGCTCAAGCCGTGGCGGCGCGATGGTGCAGGCCTGGCGGGCGCAGGCAGCGGCACGATCCTTTCGCCGATGCCGGGCAAAGTCATCGCCGTCGATGTCGCAAAGGGCGATACGGTGACGGCTGGGCAAAAGCTCTTGACGCTGGAAGCCATGAAGATGGAACACAGCCTCACCGCGCCGTTCGACGGCGTGGTCGACGAGCTGCCTGCCGTGACCGGCACGCAAGTCCAGGTCGATGCCGTGCTCGCACGCATCGTCCCCCTCGACACCGACGCCTAAGCGCGCGAGCACAAGGATACTGGGGCATGGCCGGCCGGCACTTCGACCAATGGCAGATCGGCGACACCATCGCGCACGAGATCCGGCGCACCGTAACCGAGACCGACAACCTGCTGTTCTCTGTGATGACGCACAATCCGCAGCCGCTGCACATCGATGCGGAGGCGGCGCGCGCCAGCGAGTTCGGGCAGATCCTCGTCAATGGGACTTACACCTTCGCGCTGATGGTCGGGCTGTCGGTCGCGGACACCACGCTCGGCACGCTCGTCGCCAACCTCGGCTACGACAAGCTGGTTCACCCGGCGCCGGTGTTCCTTGGAGACACGCTGCGCGCGACCAGCGTGGTCGAGGACCTGCGTGCCTCGCGCTCGCGGCCCGGGGCGGGCATCGTCACCTTCCGGCATGAACTCATCAACCAGCGCGACGAGGTCGTGTGCCGGTGCCTGCGCATGGCATTGCTCAGCGGGAGCGGCGCGGCGTGAAGTTGCGTTCGCTGCTGTTCGTTCCTGCCGACCGGCCTGAACGCTTCGCCAAGGCCGCCGACAGCGGGGCTGACGCGATTATCCTGGATCTGGAGGATTCGGTCGCGCCCGAGCGCAAAGCCCAAGCCCGCATCGCCGCTGCGGAATGGCTCGCCGCCCCGCGCGCCACGGCGGCCTTCGTGCGGGTCAACCCGCTTGGCCAGCACGAAGACGTCGCCGCCGACCTCGCGGCGGTTCTGCCCCATGGCCCCGACGGGGTCGTCCTGCCCAAGGCCGAGGGCGCGGTGAGCGTCGCGCAACTGCTCCGGCTCGCGCAGTCCCATGCCCTCCCCCCGGTCCTCGCGATCGCGACCGAGACGCCGCGCGCGTTGTTCCAGCTCGGCAGCTACGACGCGGTGGCCGAGCATCTGTGCGGGTTGACTTGGGGCGCGGAAGACCTGCCGGCCGCCATCGGCGCGGCGACCTCGCGCGAGGCGGACGGTCGTTTCACGCCCCCTTATGAAATGGTGCGCAGCCTCGCGCTGTTTGCCGCCCACGCCGCCGGCGCCGCCGCGATCGAGACCGTCTACCCGCGCATCGACGACGAGGCCGGCCTCGCCGCTTACGTCGCCCGCGCGCGGCGTGACGGCTTTACCGGCATGATGGCGATCCATCCCGCGCAAGTCGCCGCGATCAACGCCGGTTTCTCGCCGACCGAGGCCGAAGTGGCCCGCGCCCGCGCCATCGTCTCCGCCTTTTCGGACAACCCCGGGGCCGGCGCCCTGCGCGTCGGCGGGATGATGGTCGACCGGCCTCACCTCGTCCAGGCGCAGGCCCTGCTCGCGCGCGCCGACGAGGCCTGAGGCCAACACGTCCCACCCGTAAGTGCGCAATCTCCGGGGCGCCATTGACGCAGCCGGTGATCGTTGCGACACGGGCTCCATGAGCGGGGGCACAGCGGCAAAACCGAACCGATTGCGGACCAGGGTTCAGCCCGCCAGGCTTCTGGCGCTTGTCCTTCCGGCACTCGCCCTGCCCGCGCTGGCGGTGGCCGGCCTTCCCTCTGCCCCGCCCGATCGACGCGCCGAGCGCGCAACAGCGCCGAACGCCGCCCAGCCGGCGCAAACCGCCCGCCCGCCTGCCTGGATGCACCGTGCCTGGACCACGCGCGACCACGCGCCGCGCTTTGTCCAAGCGTTGGCGCAGGATCGCGCGGGCTATCTGTGGGTCGGCTCGTTCGAAGGGCTGTTCCGCTTCGACGGCACCACGTTTTCCTACGTCCCGCCGGCGCCGGGGCATCCGCGCACCGCCTCGGCGGTCAGTTCGATGACGGCCGCGCCGGACGGATCGTTGTGGATCGGCTATGCCGGAAGTGGCGGCGTGTCGGTCTACCGCGATGGCAAGGTCCGCGATACCGGGCTCGATGCCCCCAACAGCGAAGTCACCCGACTGGTCGTCGATGCCGACGGCAACGCCTGGGCGGGTCTGGGCAATGGCCCGCACGCCATCTATCGCCACCACGACGGCAAATGGACCCCGCTGATCGATCCTGTTCTCGACGACCGGGAAGGCGAACCCCAGTTCGTCGATCGCAACGGGACGCTGTGGATCGCCACCTGGGGCAGCGACGTCTATTTCGTCCGCCGGGGAGAAACCCGGGCGACACGGGTGCCGATCGCCTCGCGCGGCGGGGGCGTGATGATCGAGGATCGCGACGGCCGGCTGTGGCTGATCGACGACGTCGGGCTGCGCTTGGTGCCCGGTGATGGGCGCGCCACGACAACCGGCCCCGCGCCGGTCGTCCCGCCCGACAAGGCCTTCCCGCCTGCCGCATTCCTGCGCGCCGCGGTCGACCCATTCGGCCAGATCTGGGCGACGACGTATCGCACCGGCGTCTTCACGATGCAGCCCGGCAATCCTACGATCTCGCGGTTTACCGCGCGCAACGGGCTGACCTCGGACCGCGTCTCGCCGGTGCTGGCCGACCGCGCGGGCACGGTATGGGTGGGCGGCGAGCGTGGCCTGGATCGCTTCACGCCCTCGCCGCTTGCCAACGTGCCCGAACTGAACAACCCCGAGGACACCGCATCACGCCGTTACGTCCACAGCGGCGCCAGCGCTGCGGGGCGTGCGTACCTCTCGCTCGGGCACAAGGTCTGGCGCGCCGATCCGGGCCAGCCACTCACCGTCCTCGGACAGGTCGACGACGACATCGGTGCGATTTGCGCGGGCAGCGACGGGTCGGTCTGGGCGATGGACGGCGACGCCATCACCCAGCTGTCCGCCACGCGGCCGCGCGAGAGGATCAAGCTGCCCGAACATGTCACCGACCAGGAAGGCTGCGTGGTCGACGGTCGCGGCGCCGTGTGGATCGCCGCCAACGAATTCGGCTTGCGCCGGCGCGAAGGCGGCGCATGGCGCAGCGTCCCGTTGCCGGCAGGCAGGCAACGCCCGCAGTCCCTGGTTTTCGATCAGCGCGGTCGGTTGCTGCTGATCTTCGACCGTCGTGCCATCGGCATCCTGGCCGACGGTCGCTGGACCGTCCTCGACGGTGAGCGGATCGGCTTCGAGCGTCCCACGTTCGTCACCGTGCGCGACAGCGGCGAGATCATCGCCGGCGGGTTGACAGGCCTCATGCGCCTGACCGAACACGGCCCGCAGATCCTCGACATCCGCAACCATCCCTGGCTCTACGACACGCGCGGCATCGCGAGCGTCGCTGGCGGCGTGAGCTGGCTGATCGGCAATCGCGGCGTCATCCGCATCGCGACAGTGGCGCTCGACCGCGCCTTCGACACGCCACTCCAACCCCTGCCGCATACCGCATTCGACGAGGACGATGCCCGCATCGCCCTGCCCCAGCGCGATAGCGGGCCGCAGGTCGTGGCCGATGCGGAGGGACGCACGTTCCTGATGACGCTGGGCGGCGTGCTCGTGGCCACGCGCTGGACCAACCCGCTGCCGACCGCGCCCTTCCGCCTCACCGTCGATCGCCTGTCCGCCGACGCCCGGTCCTATCCGGCGGTCAACGGCACCGTGCTGCCGATCGGCTCGTCGACGGTGACCATCGACTACAGCGTGCTCGACCTCGTCACCACCGGCCAGCGCCGCTTCCGCGTCCGCCTCGGCGGCCTCACGCGCACATGGTCCGACAATGGCACGCTGCGCCAGATCACGTACGGCAACCTCTCGCCCGGCACCTATCACTTCGAGGTGCAGACCAGCGACGCGAACGGATTGTGGCAGGACGGCGGGGCCAGCGTCGACTTCACCATTCGGGCGGCGCTCTGGCAGCAGACCTGGTTCCGGCTGCTCGGCGCCGCAATCCTGGCTGTGCTCGCGTGGGGCGCATTCCGCTGGCGCACGCATACGCTGGTCGAGCGCGCACGCGCCGCCCGCGAGGGACAGGTTGCCGAGCGCGAACGCATCGCGCGCGAACTGCACGACACACTGCTGCAGGGCGTCCAGGGCATGATGCTGCGCTTCTATGCCATCGCCCACCGCCGCACGCTGCCGCCCGAGGTCAAGTCCGAGATCGAAACCGTGCTCGACCGCGGCGACACCGTCATCGCCGCCGCCCGTGACCGCGTGCTGCAACTGCGCACCGCCAGCGGCACGATCGATCTGGCAGCACGGCTCAACGACGTCATCGAGCCGGGGGCCATGCCGCCCGTGGTGCTCCACTGCGAAGGCGAGCCACGGCCGGTCTGCGCCGGCATCGCCGAGGATCTGCTGGGCCTGATCGGCGAGGCCGTATCGAATGCCCGCCAGCATTCGCAGGCGACGCGGATCGACGTCGTGCTGCGGTTCCGCCGGCGCGAGCTCATCGTCCGCATTCGCGACGACGGCATCGGCTTCAAGGGCACGCCATCCAGTGCAGAGGGGCATTTCGGGCTGGTCGGGATGCGCGAGCGGGCACGGCAGCTGCAGGCACGGATCGACATTCGCAACCATGCCGATGGCGGCGCGATGGTCGAAGTGATCGTGCCGGCGCGCGTCGCGTTTCTCTGATCGGCATAGTGTCCGTTCACAGCAGGGGGATGGTCGGATGCCTTGTCAGGCCCGCGCCCCCGGCGTATCCGCCACAGGCTCCGGTCCCCCAGCCGGCGACGGACGACGAACGAAAGCAGGCATGACCACAGTATCGACCGGCACCGCAGGCACGCTGCACATCGACCTCTATGCCGTTGCCGCCAATTACCGCACTCTGGCTGGCCAGATCGGCAGCGCGCGATGCGGCGCGGTGGTCAAGGCCGACGCCTATGGCCTCGGCGCCGTGCCCGTGGCGCGCGCCCTGGCAGAGGCAGGCTGCCGGCACTTCTTCGTCGCCCATCTGTGCGAGGCCCTGGAGGTCCGCCCGGCGCTGCCCGATGACGCGTCGGTGTTCGTCATGCACGGCCTCAACCCCGGCGACGAACCTGCCTGCGCCGCGCAGGCGATCGTGCCGGTGCTCAACTCCCTCGACCAGGTCGATCGCTGGGCCGCGCAGGCACGGGCGGAGAACCGGCCGCTTGCCGCCGCGCTCCAGGCCGATACCGGCATGTCGCGCCTTGGCTTGTCCGCCGAGGAACTGGATGTGCTCGAAGCGGACCCGCACCGCCTCGGCGGGCTGAGCGTGATTCTCGTCATGAGCCACCTTGCTTGCGCGGACGTCCCCGCGGACTTCTTCACCCAGACCCAGCTGGCCCGCTTCGATGCCTTCGCCGCCCGCTTCCCGGGCGCGGCACGCTCGATCGACAACTCTGGCGGCACCTACGTCACACGCCCCGACCACGGCGACATCGCCCGCCCGGGCATGGCGCTTTATGGCGGAGAGGTCCGCGAAGGCGTACCGACGCTTGCGCGCGTCGCCACCCTCAACGCACGTATCATCCAGCTGCGTACCGTCGAGGCGGGCACGGGTGTCGGATACGGCCTGACGCACCGCACCGCCAAGACCACCCGCCTTGCGACGATTTCCGCCGGATATGCCGATGGCTGGCCGCGCAGCCTGAGCGGCCGCGGCGCCGTTTTCATCGGCGGGGTCGAGGCGCCGATCCTGGGCCGCGTATCGATGGACAGCACCATCGTCGACGTCTCGGATGTTCCCGAAGACGCTCTCTACCCCGGCGCGCCGGTCGAGCTGATCGGCCCCAACCAGAGCGCCGAGCGCGTGGCGGAACTCGCAGGAACCTTGTCCTACGAGATCTTCACCCGGCTCGGCCGCCGCTACACCCGCATCTACACGAACGAGCAGGCCTGACCACGTCCTTCAAGGTCTGGACGGAATGAGCGCCAGTTCGGTCTGCCGCCCGTCGATGTAGCGCACGCTCTTGCCGTCGAAGAACGCGTTTTCCTCCGCGCGGAAATCAACGCGCTGGCCGCCCCATTCCGGCACCGGCGCGTAAGTCGTCAACTCGATCGACCAGGCCGTATCCGGATCGATCGGCCGCGCGCCCTGCGGATCACCGGCCTGGTTGTCCCAGAAACCGATCGACGGCCCGGCGCCATGGCCATGCAACCCGATGGGATGCGAATAGATCGACGGATCGAGTCCGGCCGCCTTCGCTTCGGCGCGCGCGCGGGCCAACACCTCGTTGCCGCTGCGGCCAACTTCGAATTGCCGCGTCAGGATATCCTGCAGCCGGTTGCTATTCGCCAGCCCCTGCCGCAGCCCGACCGGGGCCTGCGTCTCGCCGGGCTTGAGCACATAGGCCAGGTGCTGCGTATCGGTATTGAGCCGCAGGTACGTGATGCCGAAATCGGTCCAGAGCAGGTCGCCGGGGCGGATCACTTCAGGCCCCTCGATCATGCCCTTCACGCCCTGCCGCTGGATTGCGACCGAGGGATGGAACCAGGGTTCGAGACCCAGTTGCAGCAGGCGGTCGCGATACCACCACTGCACCTGCTCGGCGGTCGTGACGCCCGGCGTGATCACCGCGCGCGAGAACGCCTCGCTGATGATGGCGTGGGCGGTGCGCTCGATCGTCGGGTAAAGCTGCATCTCGGCCGGGGTGCGCGTCTCCAGCCAGCGGATGGCCGTTCCTTCACCGCTGACGATCCGCTGTCGCAAGTCGGGCGCCAGCGCGGCGGTGAAGGCCTCGCGCTGGCTGGCAGTCATGCCATCGGCGAACTGATAGAGGTCTGAGACATTGATCGCGATGCGCTTGGGGTTGCGCGCCGCCACGATCTCGGCAGCGGCCTTCCACTGATCCGGCTGCTTGGCCGGATCCCACGCCGGGGCGAACAGGCCGCCAAGCCCGTAGCGGCTCACGGTCAGTCGCTCGACGGCACGCCCCTGCCCCGGATCGTGGAAGATCAGGATCGTGCGCCGCCGGGCATGCATGTTCTCGCCGTCGAGCATCGAGGCGACGACCGGCTCCTCGAAATACTCGCGCGCCACCAGCAGCCATGTGTCGATGCCCTCGGCCCGCATGATCGCGGGGATCACGGTATCGAGCCGCTCGCGCAGGATACGGTTCTCGGTGTCCGCTCGGTCGCGTGCCGACAGCAGCGGCGGAACTACCGGCGACCGCTCCTCGGTCTCGCGCAATGCCGGCGCTGCGGATGGCGCGGCCAAAACGCCCGCCGGCACCCCGGCCAGACCCATCGCCACGGCCGCCAGCGCCATTCCCCGTATCGTCATCTGCCCCCCTCGATCCCTGAACGGCGCCCACACTGGCCAGTCGGTGCCTTGCGATCAAGCGCGGTTTCGGCCCTGCGGTATCAGGGCTTTAGACGCCAGCCGGTGCGGAAGATCCAGGCGAGCGCGATAAGGCACAGCGCCATGAAGCTGGCGGTGAACGCCAGGCTCGCCGCCACGCCCACGTCGCCGATCCCGTAGAAGCTCCAGCGGAAGCCGCTGACGAGATAGACCACGGGATTGAACAGGCTGACCGTGCGCCACGGCTGGGGCAGCATGTCGATCGAATAGAACGCCCCGCCCAGGAACGTCAGCGGCGTCACGACCAGCGAGGGGATGATCGCCAGCTGCTCGAAGCTCTTGGCCCACAGCCCGATCAGGAACCCGAAGAGGCTGAAGGTAATCGAGGTCAGCAGCAGGAATGCCACCATCCACACCGGGTGCAGGATGCGCACATCTGTGAAGAAGGTCGCCGTGGCGAGGATGATCAGGCCGATCACGACCGACTTGGTCGCCGCCGCCCCGACATAGCCGATCACCGCCTCGACCGCCGACAGCGGCGCTGACAGGATCTCGAACATCGATCCGGTGAACTTGGGAAAGTAGATCCCGATCGAGGCGTTCGAGATGCTCTGCGTCAGGAGGCTGAGCATGATGAGCCCGGGCACGATGAACGCGCCATAGCCCACCCCGCCGACCTGGCTCATCCGCGACCCGATGGCCCCGCCGAAGACGACGAAGTAGAGCGCGGTCGTAATCACCGGCGTCGCGATGCTTTGCCACACGGTGCGCAGCGCCCGGGCCATCTCGGTGCGATAGATCGCCCAGATGCCGTGAAAATTGATGCCGCTCATGCCGCTTGCTCCACCAGGGTCACGAAGATGTCTTCCAGCGAACTGCGTCCGGTATCGAGATCGCGATAGGCGATGCCCAGTTCGCTAAGCCGCTGGAGCAGCGCCGGCATCCCGGTATCATCGGCCTCGGCGTCGAAGCTGTAGGCCAGATGCAGGCCATCCTCGCTCAGCGTCAGTGGCCAGGCGGCAAGTTCAGCCGGCACGCTTTCCAGCGGGGACTGCAGCGTCAGCGTCAGCCGGCGCTTGCCCAGCTTGCGCATCAGCGTGGCCTTGTCCTCCACCAGCAGCAGGCGCCCGCCGCTGATGACCCCGACCCGGTCGGCCATCTCCTCGGCTTCCTCGATGTAATGGGTGGTCAGGATGATGGTCACACCGCGCTCGCGCAGCTTGCGCACCAGCGCCCACATGTCGCGCCGCAGATTGACATCGACGCCGGCGGTCGGCTCGTCGAGGAACAGCAATTCGGGCTCATGGCTCAGCGCCTTGGCGATCATCACGCGGCGCTTCATGCCCCCCGACAATTCCATCGTCCGGGCATTGCGCTTGTCCCACAAGGACAGGTCGCGCAGGATCTGCTCGATATAGGCCGGATCGGGCGCCTTGCCGAACAGGCCCCGGCTGAAGCGTACGGTGTCGATGACCGAGGCGAACATGTCGAGCGCGATTTCCTGCGGCACCAGTCCAATCCGCTCCCGCGCCGCGCGGCGCGCACCGTCGATGTCGTAGCCCGCCACGCTGACGCTGCCGTTACTCCGCGTGACCGCGCCGCAGACGATGCTGATGAGCGTGGTCTTGCCCGCGCCATTGGGGCCGAGCAGCGCGAAGATCTCGCCCCGCTCGATGGTGAGGTCCACGCCCTGAAGCGCCGTGTGACCGGACTTGTACTGCTTGCCGAGTGCTTCGATCGAGAGGATCGGTGGCATGAAAGCTCCTTGGGGGGACAGGAGAAAAAGCGCACCAAGGCATGCCGGCATCGCACCCGCACCCTCGCGCGGCGCGTCGCTAGCACCGATCCATCGCGGCGAGTAGCCGTCTTGGCGTGTGGTTTGCAGGCAGGACGCACAATCCGGGGCCGAGATACCTCCAAAGGTGATGAAACACCCTCTGGTCATCCTGTCGATGCAAGGCGATCAGAACGAATATATGAAGCTCGCCATCATCAGTTCACCGCGTTGCGGAAATACCTGGCTGCGCCGCGTTCTGGCCGAGGGGCTAGATCTGCAGGAAATGGCGGTTCACAATTTTCTCGATGTCGGGGCGGTGCCCGACGCGTGCATTCTACAATTGCACTGGTACCGGGAACCGAATTTCCAGGTTTTCCTTCAGCGACACGGCTTCAAGGTCATCACGCTCGCGCGTCATCCGCTCGACATCCTCCTCTCGATGCTTCGTTTCATCCGGTATGAACCCGAGACAGCCCGGTGGCTCGAAGGCAACTGCGCTATTCCGGCATCGCTGACCTCGGCGACACCGGCATCACCCGAATTTCTCGAGTACGCGCTAGGCTTCGGCTTCGAAAACCTGCTGTCCGTCAGCTACCAGTGGTGGCACGACGAAGCGGCCATCAAGGTTCGGTACGAACAGCTCGTTGCGGCCCCGGAAATCGAAGTGGCAAGGCTCGCTCACCGCCTGGACGCGCCAGTAGATCCCATCCTGGCTGCACTCGCCCGAAACCCTCTGGGACGATTGCAAGCGACTCCCAATCGGCATGGCTGGCGAGGACAACCAGGGCTATGGCGCGAATTGATTCCTCGACCCACCGCCGTCGCCATTCACACCCACTATCGCACTCTGTTTAGACGGATGGGATATACAATTGAACGCGGTGGCGTGGCTCGGCAAGACGCCGAACGCCGATGGTTGCAGCTGGCCGAGTGACCGCCAGATCTCTCGACCCGATGCGTCGTAAAATTTCCGCATCGGAGAAGGCTATTCAAAGGCAGGCCCGGCCCTGTTTAGGAAGCGTCTGGCTTTGAAGAGTGATGGCGGAGCGGGAGGGATTCGAACCCTCGATACGCTTTTGACGTATACTCACTTTCCAGGCGAGCGCCTTCGACCACTCGGCCACCGCTCCGCATGCTCTGGAAGGGGCGCCCTAGCGACCCCGGCGGGGTTGCGCAAGGCCGGTTTGGCGGCCAGAACGGCAAAATGTCGATACGTCGCTTGCTCGCCTTCGTGATCCTCTCGGCCGCGTCCCCTGCGGCGCTCGCGCTCACGCCTGCCCTGCCGGCGCCCGAGGTCGCGCCCTCGGAAATCGTCGCTGCGGCGCCGGCCGAGGCCTGGACCACGATCGCCGCGGACCAGTTGCTGGTCATGGATCTGGCCCCCGATGCTGCAGGTCATGCGCGCCGGGTGGTGATCCAGCTGGTTCCGGCGCCGTGGTCGCAAGGCTGGGTCGGCAATATCCGCAAGCTGGCCCAGGCGCATTGGTGGGACGCGACCGCGATCACACGCGTGCAGGACGGCTATGTCGTGCAATGGGGCGATCCCGATGCCGAGAACAAAGCGCGCGCCAAAGCTCTGCCGTCAGGTTTGCTGACGACATCTCAGGGCGGCTATGTGCTGACCGGCGGGGCGGCGCCGCCGTTGTCGGGGCCAAAGCTGGCCGATGCGCCCTATTCGGCCAAGATACGCTACTTTGCGGGCTGGCCCATCGCCATGGAAGCCGGCCACGCGCCTGCCACCTGGCCGGTGCACTGCTATGGCACGGTCGGCGTCGGCCGCGACATGCCGCCCGATGCCGGCACCGGCGCCGAACTCTATGCGGTCATCGGCCAGGCGCCGCGCCAGCTCGATCGCAACATCGCCGTCGTCGGCCGGGTCATCGATGGCATGGAATGGCTGTCGAGCCTGCCGCGTGGGCACGGCGAGATCGGCTTTTACCAGACCCCGGCCGAACGCACGCCGATCCGCAGCATCCGCCTGGGCAGCGAGGTACCCGACCTCGGCACGTGGCAATACCTGTCGACCGACAGCCCCGCGTTCGCCCGATACGTGGCGGCCCGCGCCAATCGCCGCGACGCATTCTACGTCCGCTCGGCCGGCGGGGTGGACGTGTGCAATGCGCCCGTGCCCATCCGCCGCGCGCTCGCGAAACGCTGATTTTTTGGGGGGAGACGCCGGCCTTCCCCCCGGTCGCCACATCGTCAGACGCGGTCGGCTTGCGCCACCGCATCGCTGGCGCGCAGGGCGCTGGTAATCCGGGTCAGGTGCGCCAGATCGCGCACCTCGAGATCGACCAGATAGGTGTGGAACGGGTTTTCGCGCTGGGTCATTTCGAGGTTGACGACGTTGGCGTGGTTCTTGGCGAAAATCCCCGCCATTTCCGCCAGGGTGCCGGGCCGGTTGTAAAGCTCGGCGCGAATGCGGCCGACCGCGCCATCGGTGCGCTTGTCCCACGACAGGTCGATCCAGTCGGCATCCACCCCGTCCGCCAGCGTTTCGCAGTCGATCGCATGGACCTCGACGCCCTTGCCCGGCCGGCGCAGTCCGACGATGCGGTCGCCGGGCACCGGATGGCAGCAATCGGCCAGCTTGAAGGCCATGCCCGGTGTCAGGCCCTGCACGGCGATAGCCCGCTGCTGGCGCGGCCATTCCTCGGCCTCGGGCAGGTTGGCGGTGCTGCCGGGCACCAGCGCTTCCATGACCTGGCGATCGTCGAGCTTGGCCGTGCCGATCGCGACCATGAGGTCTTCCTCGGTGTTGAGCTTGAGCCGCTTGACCGCGTCGGCCAGCGCCTTCTTGCCCACCTGCGTCGGCAGGCGCTCGGCAATTTCCTCGTAGAGCTTGCGGCCGATCAGGGCGACCTCAGCGCGTTCCTTCTGGCGCACGGCGCGGCGGATCGCGGCGCGGGCCTTGCCGGTGACGGCGAAGCCCAGCCACGAAAGCTGCGGCTCGTTAGTGCGGCTCTTGATGATCTCGACCACGTCGCCGTTGCCGAGCGGCGTGCGCAGCGGCACGTGGCGGCCGTTGATCTTGGCCCCCACTGCCTGCGCGCCGAGGTTGGTGTGCACGGCGAAGGCGAAGTCGATCGGCGTCGCGCCCTTGGGCAGCTGGAACAGCGACCCCTTGGGCGTGAAGGCGAATATGCGATCCTGGTAGATCGCCATCTTGGTGTTCTCGAGCAGTTCCTCTGCATCATGGCTCGCATCAAGGATCTCGACGAGGTCGCGCAGCCAGCCCACCTGGCCATCGGGCTCCCCGCCCTGCTTGTAGGCCCAGTGCGCGGCAAGACCATATTCGTTGCGATGGTGCATCTCGCTGGTCTTGATCTGCACCTCGACGCGCCGCGCATTGTTGTAGATCAGCGAGGTATGCAGGCTCTTGTAGCCGTTGATCTTGGGCGTCGAGATGTAGTCCTTGAAGCGCCCGGGGATCATCTGCCAGGTCTGGTGCAGCACGCCCAGCGCCTGGTAGCAGGCGGCGGTGTCGTCGACGAGCACGCGGAAGGCCATGATGTCGGTGATCTGCTCGAACGACACATGGCGTTCGGCCATCTTCTTCCAGATCGAGTAGGGATGCTTCTCGCGGCCGGCCACCTCGACGCGCAGGCCCGCTTCGGCCAGCGCCTGCTTGATCGATAGCGCGATGTCATCGACCTCGCCGCCGCCCTCGCTGCGGATCGCGGCAAGCCGGCCGGTGATCGTGGCATAGGCCTCGGGCTCGAGCTGCTCGAAGGCGAGCAGCTGCATCTCGCGCATGTATTCGTACATGCCCACGCGCTGGGCCAGCGGCGCGTAGATCTCCATCGTCTCGCGCGCGATGCGCCGGCGCTTGTCCTCGCTCTTGATGTAATGGAGCGTGCGCATGTTGTGCAGGCGGTCCGCCAGCTTGACCAGCAGGACGCGCAGGTCCTCGCTCATCGCCAGCAGGAACTTGCGCAGGTTCTCGGCCGCGCGCTCGCTCTCGGTCATCGTCTCGATCTTGGAAAGCTTGGTCACGCCGTCGACCAGGCGCGCCACGTCGGCACCGAACAGCCGCTCGATCTCCTCGGTCGTTGCCAGCGTATCCTCGACCGTGTCGTGCAACAGCGCGGTGACGATGGTTTCCTGGTCGAGCTTGAGCTCGGTCATCAGGCCCGCAACCTCGACCGGATGCGAGAAATAGGGGTCGCCGCTGGCGCGCTTCTGGCTGCCATGCTTCTGCACGGTATAGACATAGGCGCGGTTGAGCATGGCCTCGTCCGCCTGGGGGGCGTAGGCCAGCACGCGTTCGACAAGTTCATATTGGCGGAGCATTACCCGGCCTAAATGGGGGAAAGACAAGCGAAAGGGCAAGGGGAATTGCCACGATCACTGTGATCGGAAGCCCACGTGCCCCCCTGTTCCCGTGCACGCGATCGTAAAACACGTCGATTAACCCAACCGAGCAATCATGCCAGCGAGTTCGGCCTGCCGCGTGATTCCAAGCTTGCCGAATACCGCCTTCAGATGCTGTCGGACAGTGTGCTCGCTGATGGCAAGGCTGGCCGCGACCTTTGCAATGGCATTGCCCTCGCCCACCGAGGCGGCGACGTCCGCCTCACGCGGTGTCAGATCGAAAAGCACCATCAGATCGTGCCGGCTGGCCCGAACCGGCTGGTCTAGATCGGTCACGGTGATGAGCGCAACGGGATGAAAGATCGCGAAGGCATCGGCCATCGCGGTCAAAGGCAAGGCGCGCAGGATGAGGCCGCGCGGCGCATCGATGGACGCCAGCCGTACCGGTGCCGGTGGGGCATCTGTAATACCGGCACGGATCGCGCTGGCGACGAAACGCTCGACCAGGCTGCGGTGCTGCGGCGCAATCCCAACGAGCCGGGACCGGCGTACCCCGAGCACACGCCCGGTACGCAGGACGCGGGCAAAGCCCGATGAGCATTCGGCCACGCGCCCGGCCCGATCCAGCAGGGCGAAGGCGCGTTCGCTTCCCAGAGCGTCCAGCGCAACAAGGTCGTTGCGCAACCGGTTTGCCGACAACGCCCGGCCTACGGCGACGGCATTGACCAGGTGCGGCGTCATCCGCGTGAAAACCGCGCGATGGTCGTCACTTGCCAGCCCGTGCTGCTTGCTGAAACTCGCCGTCAGAAAGCCGGCATGACTGCCGCGGTTAAGGATCTTGCCACCGATGATATAATGATACGGCGCCCGGCCCAGCCAATCGAGAAACTCATCGAGATGAGGATCGCCCGCCCTCAGAAGTGTGCGGTCGTCGGCAATATGTCCTTCGGGCATTGCGACCGCCCGCGCGATGCGTGGATTGATGTGGAAGACCCGCTCTTCGTAAGCGCGCCGCACATCGTCGTCGAGCGGGACCACATTTTCGATATGTGCGGCGCCAGTGGCCAGGTCCGTCAGTTCCAGTGTGCATGTCACCGCGCCCAGAGCATCGCTCAATGCCGCCATGGCCGGCATCCACCCGGCAGGATCGATCGCTGCCTGGGTAAACTGCCCGATCAGCCGATCGACCGTTTCCGCATCAGGCGTCACGCCAGCCTCCGCAGCGAACCGTCCAGCCGCTCCGTCTTGTTGAATCGCATCGCGCTCCCCGAGATTCGCCTGATGGTCTCAATTCATGGCGCCCCGTGCAAGTAACAACACATCAATTCGGCCACCTTCCCCTGTTTGGGGGAAGCTGGCGGCGTGATTGCGGGATAAGTGCCCCACTGCGGTTCAGAAATGGCATTGGTCCCTCGCCGCGACTATTGTCGCCTGCTGTCGGCCATCTGCCACTGACGACACCCGCACCGAGACTTACGTATCGCCGAAAGGGATTTGTTATGAGGGCATTAGGGGGTTTTCGCAATCGCACGACCGTCGTGGTTACAGCGGGGCTGGTCATTCTGGGGGCGGCCACGGCAAGCAATGTCGCCCTGGCGCAGGACGGGTGTGCCTCGTATCGACAGATAACGCACAGTCCATCTCCTGAAGGTGCCCTCGCCTCGCTGCGCCATCTTATCGAGGTTCTCGAGGCGGCAATCGCTGCGATGGATTCAAAATGCGATTTTGCCATCGAGAACCTCAGCCCCAGCCAGCAAATCGAACAACGCCAGGCTTTCGTCGATCGCCTGCGCCAAACACGAGAGGCCTGCAGCCAGATCGCGTCAGGCTCGTCATGCTGATCCGCATGCCCCCCTGTCTCCGACGGACCATTATCGCCGCCGTCACGTTCGCCGGGGCGGGCATTTCGGGGCTTGCGGGGCTAGCACATGCAGCCCCCAACAGCTGGTCGACCCACGCCGCCGGCGCGTGCAACGTCATCGTCAATTCGGGCAATCTCTACGGGTTCGAAAACCCCGTGGCCGTCACGAAGGTCACCTGGTCCGGCGGCTGCACAGGCGGCCAGGCGGACGGCAGCGGCGTGATGATCGTCTACTTCCGGCAGGACAACGCCCAGATCTACGCCGATTACCACTGCACGTTCGTGCGCGGGCTGATGCAGGGGCCGTGGCGCCAGGCCAGTTTCGAAAAGATGCCCGGATACACCGGAAAGACCGGGCCGGGAGACCCGGCATACATTGGCTCGGCGATCTATACCAACCTGGAACTGGCGGACGGCTGCGTCCTGCGTTTCGAGGGAGAACCGGTCCCGGCGGGGTGTAACAGGGTCACGGGACGCCAGATGGCACAGTCCGCGCTTCAAGCAGCACCCCGCCCTTCGATTACGCCGCAGACCCAGGGGAGCCGGCGCGTCCCCCAAGGCGAGGGTTCACGCGTTTCCCAGTAACCCACGCGCGCCCGGCCACCTTAGCCGGGCGCGTTGTGCCCCAGCATAGGCAAGGCACCCGCGATCTCCAGTGGCAGCCACCCTTGTTCCCGCGGATCGGCAAACACCTCGACAAAGCGGGCATAGGGGGTGAATCCTTGCCCCATGTAGAACGCCAGGGCATGTGGCCCATCCAGCGTGCAGGTATGGACCCAGACCCGCTCCACGCCCGCGCGTCCCCAGGCGCGTTGCAGTGCGCGCCGCATCAGCCATTTGCCGAAGCCCTTGCCGGTCGCGCCGGGGATCAGTCCGAAGAAGGCGATCTCGGCCTCGCCGCTCTTGCGGAAATCGAGTTCGAGCATGCCGATCTCCACCCCGGCGCGGTCGGCCACGGCATAGACCTCGACATCGGCATCATGGACGATCGCAGCCAGCGCAGCGTCGTCCAGCGCGAGGCGCGACCACCACAGCCAGGGCGCGCCGACGCGGCGGAAGAGCATCCGGTATTTCCCGGGCTCGGGCGCCTTCCAGCGCACGAGTTGCAACGGCACGTCGGCCTCGGGCGTCAGGCGCCTGAGGCTTGCCGGCGGCGCGCGCATCTCCAGCGCGGTCACCACAGCCGTGAGATCACCGGGCGCGACCGGGTGGAAGCCATGCGCCAGGGTCGCGCCCGATTGCCCGATCGCCATTAGCTCCAGACCGCTTCGGGCGGCAGGCTCATCAGGATGGCGTCGATGTTGCCGCCGGTCTTGAGGCCGAACAGCGTGCCGCGGTCGTAGACCAGGTTGAATTCGGCATAGCGCCCGCGCCACTGCAGCTGCTGCAGCTTGTCCGCCTCGGTGAACGGCATCGCCATGCGCCGGCGCACCAGGCGCGGGTAGACATCGAGGAAGGCCTCACCGACATCGCGGGTAAAGGCGAAGTTCTCTTCGAACCCGGCGTCGTCGGCGCATTCGAGGTGATCGTAGAAGATCCCGCCGACGCCGCGGTGCACCTTCCGGTGCGGGATGTAGAAGTACTCGTCGGCCCAGGCCTTGAAGCGGGGATAGTACCCCTCGTCATGCGCGTCGCAGGCCGCCTGGAAGCGGGCGTGGAAATCGGCCGTGTCCTCTTCATAGGGCAGCGGCGGGTTGAGATCGCCGCCGCCGCCGAACCAGGCCTTGCGCGTGGTCAGGAAGCGCGTGTTCATGTGCACCGCGGGCACGTGCGGGTTGGCCATGTGCGCGACGAGGCTGATGCCGGTGGCGGTGAACGCCGGGTTCTCGGGATCGGCACCGTTGATCGTGCGGGCGAACTCGGGGCTGAAGGTGCCACCGACGGTCGAGACGTTGACACCCACCTTCTCGAACACGCGGCCCTTCATCAAGCCCTGCACCCCGCCACCGCCATTGGCGACAGGCTCGCCCTCGTGCTCGCGGTTCCACGGCGTGTAGGTGAAGCGCGCATCGCTGCCCGCCTCGCGCTCGATGGCTTCGAATTCGGCGCAGATGCGGTCGCGCAGGCTCTCGAACCAGGTCCGGGCGCGGGCGGTGTGCGGGGTCCAATCGGTCATGCCATCTCCTTGCCGCACCGCGCTTGCCAAATCGGCGGGGCTGCGGCAAGGGGAAGCCATGGTTCCCCTTTCGTTCGCGCCGTTCGAGTTTGCCGGGCACGAGTTGCTGCTGGGCACCGGCCGCGCCGTCTATTGGCCGGCCGAGCAGGCCCTCATCGTCGCCGACCTCCATCTGGAAAAGGCGAGCTGGTATGCCCGCGCCGGGCAGATGCTGCCGCCGTACGACAGCCGCGAAACGCTCGAGCGGCTGGCCGCGCTGGTCGATGCCACCGGCGCCCGGCGCGTGCTGTGCCTGGGTGATAATTTCCACGACGCTCACGGGCCCGCGCGCCTCGATGCCGTCGCCGCCGATCGGCTTGCCGCGCTTGCCCGCCGCGTCGATTGGGTCTGGGTCACCGGCAATCACGACGAGAAGGACGGCGCGGCGCACGGGACCATGCTGCCCGAACTGGCACTGGGCGGGCTGATGCTGCGCCACGAGGCGCGCAGCATGGAAACCATGCCCGAGCTTTCGGGCCACTACCACCCGCAGATGCGCGTCGCCGCGCGCGGCCGCAGCGTGCGCCGCCCCTGTGCCGTCGTCAGCGAGCGCAAGCTGGTGATGCCGGCTTTCGGCGCGCTGACCGGGGGCCTCGACGCCGCCCATCCTGCGCTGCTCAAGGCCCTGCAGCCCGCGCGCAGCATCGCCGCGCTGGTGCCAACCGCGTCGCGCGTGGCCCGATTTGCGTTGTGGCAGGCACAGGCCGCTTGAAATCGGGGCTTTGCGTGCCCACTTTGTGGCCAAGGCTCTTTATCTGCGCCGCCATTGTGGTATGTGCGCGACCCTGAGTCTTATCCAAGACACACCGGATCAACTGTTCAGGAGAAAGCACTATAGCTCCCCCACCCCGGCGCATATTGGCGCCCCCCGTCAAGAGTGGCCCTCGCTTCAACCAGATGATCAACGTGCCCAAGGTGCGCGTGATCGATGAGAACGGCGAAAACCTTGGCGTGATGTACACCCGCGAAGCCATCGATCAGGCAGCCGAGGTTGGGCTGGACCTGGTCGAAGTGTCGCCCAACGCCGACCCGCCGGTGTGCAAGTTCCTCGACGTGGGCAAGTTCCGCTACGAGGCGCAGAAGAAGGCCAACGCTGCCCGCAAGAGCCAGAAGACGCAGGAGATCAAGGAGATCAAGATGCGTCCGAACATCGATGATCACGACTATGACGTGAAGATGCGCAACGTGCAGCGCTTCATCGAGGACGGTGACAAGGTGAAGGTGACGCTGCGGTTCCGCGGTCGCGAGCTTTCGCACCAGCAGCTGGGCATGAACCTGCTCAAGCGCGTGCAGGAAGACGTGGCCGAAGTTGCCAAGATCGAAGCCTTCCCCCGCATGGAAGGCCGGCAGATGCTGATGGTTCTCGCCCCCAAGGGCTGACGACCTTCACCAACCTGAACAAGGAAGGCGCGCCGCAGGGTGCGCCTTTTTTGTATGCGCGCCGCGGATGGTCAGTCGGCCACCTGGGTGAAATCGGTCAGCGCCGCATCGCGCAGCCCCCGCCACACCCGCAAGGCCTGTGCCGTTTCGGCGGCGTCGTGCACGCGCACCAGCTGGCAACCCGCATCCGCCGCGCGAATGGCAAGCTGCAACGATCCGCCAAGCCGCTGGTGCGCCGGCGCCTCGTTCGATAGCGCACCGATCATCCGCTTGCGGCTGGCACCGAACAGGATCGGTTGGCCCAGCGCATGAAACAGCGGCAGCGCGTTGATGAGGGCCAGGTTCTCGGCAAGCGTCTTGCCGAAACCGATGCCCGGATCGATCAGGATCTTCTCGCGCGCGATCCCGGCGACGACGGCGGCATCGCGGCGCTCGCGCAGTGCATCGAAGACATCGAGCACGACATCGTCGTAGCGCCCGTCGGCATGCAGGTCCGCCGCATCACCCGGCGCGTGCATCAGCACCACGGGTGCTCCGCTGGCCGCCACGATCTCCATGCTGCGCGGATCGTGCCGCAGTGCCGAGACGTCGTTGACGATATGCGCCCCGGCCGCAAGCGCGGCGGCGATGACGCTCGAGCGGCGGCTGTCGATCGAGATCGCGGCACCGGCGGCCGCGAGGCGCTCGATCACCGGGACGACCCGCTTGATTTCATCGCCTTCCCACACCGCCGGGGCATTGGGCCGCGTGGACTCGCCGCCGATGTCGATGACCGCGGCGCCGGCCTCGAGCATGGCGTGGGCATGCGCCAGTGCCACGTCGGGCTTGTCGAGGAATTGCCCTCCATCCGAAAAGCTGTCCGGCGTCACGTTGAGGATGCCCATGACCAGGGGCTGGTCGAACCGCAGCAAGCGCTCGCCGCACCCGATCGGTGCGTGAACCCGGCGCAAGTCCGCCCACTGCGCCTGGGCATCTTGGCCGAGCGCATCAGGCAGCGCGGCGATGGCGTCAGGCATGCCATCCGCGCCCACCACCCGGCGCGAGACGACGCGCCCGCCCTCGCGGACGATCACGGCGAAGCGGCTGGCGCAGGCCAGACCCCCGGCCAGGCGAACGGCCTGCCCCTCGTCGGCCTGCGGGCTGTCGGCCAGCGCGACCGGACGCAGATAGACCTTGCGGCTCATGGCCTTGCGCCCGGCCCGCTCAGTCTTCGACCGCCAACAGGTAGCGCTGGCGCAGCACGTCGATCGGCTTCATCTCGCCCTGGTCCATGACGTGCCAGAACGTCCAGCCATTGCACGAGGCGGCGCCCTGCACCTTCGAACCCATGCCGTGGATCGAGCCGCTGTCCTCGCCGACCGCGATGCTGCCATCGGCGCGCACGGTCGCCTGCCAGCGGCGCTTCTTGTCGGCCAGCACGGTGCCCGGCGTCAGCCAGCCCGCCTCGACGAGCGAGCCGAACGGGACCTTGGGCGCGGCCCGCTTGCTCTGCATGGTCTTGAGCGCGCTTTCGTCGAGCGGCAGCGCCATCGCAATACGCTCCTCGGCGACCTCGATGTAATTGTCCTCGCGCTCGCAGCCGATCCAGTTGCGCCCCAGGCGCTTGGCGACCGCGCCGGTGGTGCCGGTGCCGAAGAACGGATCGAGCACCACGTCGCCGGCATTGGTCGTCGCCAGAAGCATGCGATAGAGCAGCGATTCCGGCTTCTGAGTCGGGTGCGCCTTGGTGCCGTTGCGCTTGAGGCGCTCCTTGCCCGAACAGATCGGCAGGACCCAGTCCGAGCGCATCTGCAACTCGTCGTTGAGCGTCTTCATCGCGCGATAGTTGAAGGTGTACTTCGCCTTCTCGCCCTTGGCGGCCCAGATCAGCGTCTCGTGCGCATTGGTGAACCGCGTACCCTTGAAGTTCGGCATCGGATTGGTCTTGCGCCAGATGATGTCGTTGAGGATCCAGAAGCCCATGTCCTGCAGCATGGTGCCGAGGCGGAAGATGTTGTGATAGCTGCCGATCACCCAGATCGAGCCATTGGGCTTCAATAGGCGATAGGCCTCGGTCAGCCATTCACGGGTGAAGCGATCGTAGACCGCGAAGCTGTCGAACTTGTCCCAGGCATCGGTGACGGCATCGACATGGCTGCCATCGGGACGCGCCAGATCGCCGCCGAGCTGGAGGTTGTAGGGCGGGTCGGCGAAGATCATGTCGATTGATCCGCTCGGGAGGCTGCGCATCATCTCGATGCAGTCGCCCTTGAGGATACGGTTGAGCGGCAGGACGGGCGCCTGGACCTGCGCCGCCTTGAAGGCCCGCAGGGCGCGTGCGCGCGGTTTGACTGCCGTAACCATGAACTTTCCTTCCAACATCGCGTGAACGAGGCGGAATCTGAATCATCGCGACTCGCGCGTCAAGTCGCGACTCGGCGAAATACGGCGAGTCGCACCCGGAACGGAACGAGTTCGCAGACTACATCTTGAGTCTGCGCACAGGCACCTGACTCCATATGTGGTGGATACGACGCCCCTAAAATAAATTCGCCGTGCGTCCCGGGATAATCGGTCGGCACGGCAAACGGCGCATTTCGCCGCACGGCTCGAAATTGCAGGTGGACATAGTGGAATTACAGTTCTAATTCTTGACCGTATCGCAGCGCGGGAACGACGGGGCACGATGCCCCTGTCGCAACACCGGCGCGCCAGAACTGTGGGGGAGATACCATGCGCTTTTCCGTCTTCCTGAATGCCCGTTCGATGAGCCCGGCCGAGGACGGCCGCCTGATCACCGACCTGATCGGCCACGCCGAACATGCGGCGACCAATGGCTTCGAGGCGGTGTTCATGCCTGATCACCATTTCAACGGCTACATGCCGGTCGCCAGCGACAGCTTCATCATGGCCGGCTACCTCGCCGCCCGCCTGCCCGACATGTATTTCGGCTTCTCGGTGGTCTCCGTCCCGCTGCATCACCCGGTCCGCTTTGCCGAGCGCATCAACGTGCTCGATCACCTGACCAAGGGCAAGCTGCTCGTCGGCGTCGGCTCGGGCACCACGCCCGAGGAAATGATCGGCTTCAACGTCAACTACAAGGACGCCGGCGCGCTGGCCGACAAGAACCTCGCGATCGCCGAGGAACTGTGGGCCAAGTCGATGTACGACCCCACCGTCGTGATCGACAACGGGCCCTACCAGGGCCGCGTCCTCCAGCGCATCACCCCTGCCCCCTATGGCGAGAAGCATGCCCGCCTGATCCCGGTGGCGATGAAGGAAGCGAGCGCTCGCCGCGCCGCCAAGCACGGCTGGCCGGCGTTCATCCCCGCCTTCACCCCGCCCAAGATCGGCGGTACCGAACCCTTCACTCACGTGAAGAAGTACTTCGACATCTACAAGGGCATGCTGCTCGAGGAAGGTCACAGCGACGAAGTGGTGAAGGATGCGCTGTCGTGGACGACGCACACTTACCAGATGGTCCATGTCGCCGAGACCGAAGAGCAGGCGCGCGAGGAAATGATGGTGATCCTGCGCTCGTACCAGGATGCGATCGAGCGCGAGGCCGAATACAACAACCGCGCCGAAAGCGACGAGGCCAACACCAAGACCGACCGCACGCCCAACGCCCTCACCGAGGACTGGATCGGCACCTGGTGCCTGTGGGGAACGCCGGATTCGGTGATCGAGCACCTGCGTCCCTACAAGGAGCTGGGCATCGGCAACATCCTGTGCGGCACCACCACCGGCCCGCTGACCGAGGAACGCCTGCGCCTCGGCAACCAGACGCTCGACCTGATGGGCAGCAAGGTCATCCCCGCACTCAAGGGGCTTTGATCGCATGCCACGTCCGCTCAAGGTCGTCGGCATCGGCGGCACCCTGCGCGACGGATCCAGCACGGAGCGCCTGGTGGCGGCCGTGCTGGCGGCCTGCGCGGACCAGGGGGCACAGACCCGGCTGTTCGGCGGCAGCGCGCTCAAGGCGCTGCCGCACTTCAATCCCGAAAGTCCCGAACGCACCGAGGGCGAGCGTGCGCTGGTCGAAGCCGTCCGCACGGCCGACGCGATTGTCATCGGCTCGCCCGGCTATCACGGCGGCGTATCGGGCCTCGTCAAGAACGCCATCGACTTGCTTGAGGACTTGGCGCGCGATATCCGGCCTTACTTCGACGGGCGCCCGGTCGGCCTGATCGTCAGTGCCGCCGGCTGGCAGGCCACCGGCATCACGCTGGCCGCGCTGCGCGGCATCACGCATGCCATGCGTGGCTGGCCGACGCCGCTGGGCATTGCCGTCAATACCGTCGCGCAAAAGCCCTTCGGCGCCGATGGCGCCTTGGTCGATGCTGACGTCGCCGCGGCAATCGCTGCGCAGGCACGCCAGATCATGTCTTTTTCCTTAGGTGCTGCATGACCCTTTCCCTCGCCGATGCCGCCCGTCTCACCGCCGGCGCCACCATGTGGACCACCGGCGCCGTTCCCGAACAGGATGCCCGCTCGCTCATGCTGGCCGATGGGCCGATGGGCGTTGCCAGTGGCCGGGTCGACGAGCGCGATGTCTCGATCCTGACGCCCGCCCCGGTGGCGCAGGGCGCCAGCTGGGACCTCGACTTGGTCGAGCAGATGGGCAAGCTGGTCGGCAATGACGCCATCACCATGGGCGTCGACGCGCTGCTGGCGCCCAACGTCAACATGGCGCGCAGCCCGCTCGCCGGCCGGGCCTTCGAATACTATTCCGAGGATCCTCTGCTCACCGGACTGTGCGGCGCGGCGTGGGTACGCGGCATCCAGTCGACCGGAACGGCCGCCGTCGCCAAGCACTTCGTCTGCAACGACAGCGAAACGCAGCGTGACACCATGAACGCCGTCATCACCGACGAGGCGCTGCGCCAGGTCTATCTCCTGCCCTTCGAACTAGCCTGCGAGGCCGGCTGCGGCGGGATCATGACCGCCTACAACCGGATCAACGGCGACTGGTGCGCCGAGGCGGCCGGGCCGCTCTCTATCGTGCGCGACGAGTGGGCCTACGGCGGTGTGCTGATGAGCGACTTCTTCGCGACGCACAGCACGGCAGCGACACTCAATGCCGGTCTCGACCTCGAGATGCCTGGCCCGGCCCGCTTCCTCGGCGCCCGCGCCGCAGAGGCGGCAGCGGCGGGCGACGTGAGTGAGGCGCGCATTGCCGACGCGGCCGAACGCGTGATCCGCTTCAACCAGCGCTTCGGCGGTGACAAGATCCCCGCCGCGCTCGACACTGAAGAACTTCTGACCGCCGGGGCTGCCGCCGGTTTCGTGCTGCTGCGCAACGATGGCCTTCTGCCGCTGTCGAATACGCTCAAGACGATCGCGGTGATCGGGCCCAATGCGACCGCGCCCTGCTACCAGGGCGGCACCTTTGCCCGCATCGCCGTGACGCCCGACGCGCTGACGCCGTTGCAGGCGATCGAGGCGGCACTGGGCGACACCTACACCATCGTCCACGAACCCGGCGTCGATCCGCAGCCTCGCCTGCCGAGCCTGCCCGTGACCCCGGCCCGGGACCTGGGCGATGGGTGCACCAGCGGCATGACGCTCGAATACTTCGCGGGCCACGATTTCAGCGTCGAGCCGCTGAGCCGCGAAACCCGCGCGACCAATTCGCTCGTCTGGTTCCACGGCGTTCACGACCAAGGCCGGTTCAACGAAGCCGGCGCCGTGCGTGCGAGCGGATGGTACACCGCGACCGCCGATGGCCCGCACCGGTTCTATGCCGGCGCAACCGCACCCGTCGTGCTCAAGGTCGACGGCACCGAGATCGTCCGCCGCGACATCCAACCACCGGCGTCGGACATCATGGGCGTGCTCAAGGCGGGCGACGCAGACAGCGACACCGTCCAGCTGCAGGCGGGCCAGCGCGTTCTGGTCGAGGCCGAACTGCGCTACGCCCCCGCGCGTGTGCAGGGCCTGTGGTTCGGCGTACGCGCGCCCGACACGCCCGACGCCATGATGGCCCGGGCGGTATCCGCCGCGGCCCAGGCCGATGCCGTCATCCTCATGCTCGGCGAGACCGCCGACGCCAGCGTCGAGAGCAAGGACCGCGCCGATACCCGCCTCGACCCGGCGCAGGTCGCATTGGCCGATGCCGTACGCGCTGCCAATCCGCGCACCGCAATGGTCGTCAACGTCGGCCACGCCTTCGATGCCAGCTTCGGCGTCGAGGCCGCCGCGCTGATGGTCGCCTGGTACCCGGGCCAGAACTTCGGCATCGCGCTGGCCGACGTGCTCACCGGGCGCCGTGAGCCCGGCGGGCGACTGCCGATGACGCTCGCGGCTAGCGAAGCCGACTATCCGGCCTTCGACCTGACCCCCGCGGCCAGCGGAGACCTAATTTACGACGACGGCGTGCTGGTCGGCTATCGCGGACTGCGCGAGAAGGGCACAGCGCCCCTCTTCGCGATGGGCGCCGGCCAGGGCTACACCACGTTCGAGTGGGCCCAGCCCCGCGTCGAGGGCGGCGTGGTCCTGGTGGATGTCACCAATACCGGCGACCGCTCTGGCAGCGACGTCGTTCAGGCCTATCTGGCGGAAAGTCCCTATGCGCTGGTCGGGTTCGCCAAGGTCCATCCGGCGGCCGGCGAGACGGTGACCGCCCGGATCGAGCCGAGCGCCCATATCCTCCGTGCCGTTGCAGGCACCGGCGCTGTCGGGCTGGTGATCGGGCGTACGGCCGAAGATCGCACCTTTACGGTCGACTTGCCGCGCTGACTTGTGCGGGTGCGTGAGACCTAGTCTCACGCACCCGCCAGTTTGCTCCTCCGCCCGCACTTCCCGCCGCCACCTCCCCGTCGCATTGCGACAGGGAGGTTTTTTGTTGCGCCTGATGCGTCGAGACGGGGTGGAAGCCTTAGCCCTTCTTCAGCGCGTCCGGCTTGTGCGCGGCGCGTTTACCTTCCTCGGTTTCGACGAGATACTGCGGGTCGTCACGCGATGCGTCGACCTTGTGCCCCTTGATCTTGGTCGGCTCGGTCAGCTTCTTGACCACCTTGCCCTCGGCCGTTCCGCCGTGGCTCTTCCACTCGACGTGATCGCCCTTCCTGAGTGTCTTGGTCATGTTCGTCTCTCCTTCGCAGGGCTCAACGCGCTGCGGGAGCTACGGGTTCACCCCTTACCCGAAGGTCCGTGTCCAGAACGCGCATGCAAAAAGCCCCTCCGGATCGAACCGGAGGGGCCATTTGTTCGAGGCTGCCGGGCAAGACCCTCAGTGAGTCAGGCTGGCAATCGCGTTATCGACCAGGGCCTTGTCGGCATCGACGCCATGACGGGCGGCGATGATTTGGCCGGCGGCGGCCGCAGCGGCCGAAGCAGCCTTGGCACGCAGATCGTCCACCGCCGCACGTTCGGCGGCTGTGATCTTGTCGGCGGCCATCTTCTCGCGACGAGCGATCACGTCGCGGGTGTCGGCCTCGGCCTTGGCGACGATCGCCGCAGATTCGGTGCGGGCATGCTCGAGCATGCTGGCCGCGTCCTTCTCGGCGTTGGCGATCTTCGCGGCGTATTCGGCGCGGAGGGCTTCGGCCTCGGCGCGCAGCGCCTTGGCGTCGTCCAGTTCGCGGCGGATCGCCTTGATCTGGTTATCGAGGCCCTTGGTGATGGCACCCGGGACCTTCTTCCAGACCAGGATCAGCAGGAAGACGAGCATGGCAGCAGCGACGATCGCGCCGGCGCCGATACCGTGGATGGTCGGCTCGGCCGCTTCGTGGCCGCCGGCATGCTGTTCGACCGTGGCGGTGGGCGTGGTGGCGTTAGCCATGGGCAAGAACTCCCTGCACCGCACCGCGAGCGTCTTCGGCCGAAACCGAAAGACCGGCCAGACGGCTGGCGATGTCCTGCGCGGCTTCGGCGGCGACACCTTCCACCTCGCCGAGCGCAGCGGCGCGGGCGGTGGCGATGCGGGCTTCGGCGGCCGTGGTCGTCTCGTCGATCCGCGCGGAGGCGGCGTCGAGCGAGGCCTGGGTTGCGCGGGCGGCGTCGGCCTTGGCGGCAGCGATCAGGGCATGAGCCTCTGCGCGCTGCTTGCCTTCGGCGATGCGCCAGGCCTGTTCTTCTGCATCGGCGGCGCCCCGCGCGGCTTCTGCCGCGGCGAGATCGTCGGCGATCTGCTTGTTACGCTGGTCGATCGTCGACACCACGCCCGGGAGCATGCCCCGGCCGATGACGAAGAAGACCACGCCGAAGCACAGCAGCAACCAGAAGATCTGGCTGGCGTAGGTATCGGCGAGCTGGGCTATCTGGGGCATCGCGTTGGTCCGCGCTTCCTGTTTGTCGTTCGGGCCGGCCGGAGCTTATCCCCGGCCGGTATCGTTCAATGATCCGCTTCGACGCCTCAGGCGACGAAGATCAGGATCATCGCGACGACGAACGACAGCAGGCCCAGAAGTTCGGCGGCGGCGAAGCCGATGAACAGGCGGCCCTGCTGGCCGTCGGCAGCGCCGGGGTTGCGCAGCGCGCCTTCGAGGAACTTGGCGAAGACGTTGCCCACGCCCAGCGAGGCCAGACCGGCGCCGATGGCAGCGAGACCAGCGCCGAGAAGCTTTGCGCTCTGTGCGTCCATGATAAAAACTCCCTCTTGATCAGAACCGGTGTTGAAAGCGGTTTGTGGTGGTGACGGTCAGTGAAGGTTTTCCGCGTCGTTGAGATAGACGCAGGTAAGCAGGGCGAAGACGTAGGCCTGGATGCCGGCAACCAGCAGTTCCAAGGCGCAGATGCCGATCATCAGCAGGAAGCTGGGAACGCCCGCCAGGAAGAAGGTGCCGACGCCGGCATTGGTGCCCGAGATCACGAAGCCCGAGAGCACTTCGAGAAGGACGTGGCCGGCCATCATCGCGACGAAGAGACGCAGGCCCAGCGAGAACGGACGCACCAGGAACGAGATCAGCTCGATCGGGAAGATCACCGGCACCATGACCGCCGGCGTGCCGTGCGGCACGAACAGCGAGAAGAAATGGAACCCGTGCTTGGCAAAGCCGACGATCAGCACGATCGCGAAGCTCATCACCGCCAGGACGCCGGTCACCGTGAAGTGGCTCGTCGCCGTGAAGGGGTGCACGCCGACCAGAGCCAGCGGCAGCAGCCCGAGCATGTTGGCGAAGAGGATGAACGTGAACAGCGAGAACACGTAAGGCAGGTACTTGCGGCCATTGTCGCCGATGTTCGACTGCAGCAGCGTATCAACGAAGCCGGTCAGCCCCTCGACGGCCATCTGCCAGCGACCGGGCACCTGCGCCCGCTTCGCGCCGCCACCGACGAACACCATCAGCACCAGGGTCGTGATGACCATCCACAGCGCGGAATTGGTGAAAGCAATGTTATGCCCGGCAATCGCCCAATGATCGGTGCCGAACAGCGGCTCGATCGTAAACTGGTGAACCGGATCGACCTTTCCTTCGGCCACAGTGCTTGTCCCCGTCACGCGCAAAAACATCAAGGCGCCCCTGCCCGACCGGTTTGCCGGCCGGATTTTCCGCCAGATCCTAAAGACCCGGTCAGGAACGCCCGCTCGAAATCCTGATGATATTGCGGAAGGCTACGCCGATCCCCACAAATAGCATCACCAGAAGCCCCCAGGGTCGCGTTCCGGCAAACTGGTCGATGACCCAACCGATGAACGCGCCGCCCACAAGACCGCCGATGAGTTCGGCCAGGACCCGGTTGCCCAAGCGATAGTTCGCATCGGACTTTTCCCGGTCTGGCGCGGGCTTGCGCCCCTGTTCCCGCTGGCGGGCGGCATCGAGCCGCTCGTTCAACCGGGAAAGGCGTGCATCCTCACCGATGGCCTCTGCGTCGGTCTGGTCGTCGTCCATGCCATGCTCCCTGCCAGAAACGAACCCCATAAGGGGCACCAACCTGCCGCAAAGCGCGTCATGCACAACGGCATCCCGCCGAGGGCGCCTGCCCCTTAGGCGGCGGGTTTTCGCAAGTCAACCGCTGCCCGCCGAACTTGTCACACTTGCCCGCATACGATTGCGCCAAATGTGCGACACCGTTCGTCGCGGCGGGCCTATCCGGCTGGCGTCAAAGGCAGCGGGAGTCGCGCTGCGGCGGGGCGCTGGTGCGGGTCTGCCAGGTGCCGTTGGGCGCCTGATACTTCTCACCCGGCTGGGTCTGCGCGATCAGCAGGCAACCCGAGGTAAAGGCATATTCCTCGACGGTCGCCTTCTGGGCCTGCGCCTTTTCGGAATAGACCGCGCGGCGCTTCAGGTTGATGTCCTCGACCACCGCCTTGAGCGACGGCGCGGGCGGCGTCACGTAGCCGAGGTACCCGTCCATCTTCTCGCCCACCTGGCCGGCAGCGCGCGCGGCAGCGTAGGCCGGATCGCGCTGCGCAAGAGCGGAAGCGGGGCTCAACGCCAGCGGCAGGGCCACCGCAGCGGAGAGAACGACGGAAAATGCAGCCCTATGTGCCATTTCGCGTGCCATCTCAGAAGATGTCCTTGTTCTTGTCGATCGTCTGGCTGGCGTCTCCGGCCAGGCGATATACGACTTCCTGCTTGATGTTGATGTTCAACTCGATGACGATCGGCTTGTCGGGCGCCTTGACCGAAATGCAGCCCGACAGCGCGATGGCGCCAGCGGCAAGCGCCGCGCCTGCCAGAATCCTCACCATGATGCCCCCGCCCTCTTGCGAATTCCCTGTACCAGCGCCCGTCGCAGCCACCGGCTGCGCGGTCAAGGTGGGCCGGTTCGTGTTACGCTTCATCGCATGGCTCCACTTGCTGCAGGCTGAATGACGGGGGCGGCGCCGCTCGATGCCGCCGGACGCGGCACCTTGCTGCCCTTGGGGTCGAGCAGGCCGATCGTGCGCGGGTCCTTCACCACCGACGGGTCGTACATCGACTTGTAGGTGCCCAGCAGGCTGTAGAAAGGCGCGCGGATATTGAGGTTGAACTGGATCGGCAGCCCGGCGATCTGGCGGGTGAAGAAATTGCGCTTCGCCCCTGCCCCCTGGCTGACGCCGCCGAACTGGATCTGCGTGACGAAATCACCGGCAATGTCGCCGCGCAGCGCGATCGTCATGCTCTTGTAGTCGAGCGAACGCAGCGACTGGAACGCATAGTTCGCCATGAAGGTCAGGTCCTTGTAGGTTAGCGCCCCGACGTAGGAGACATTGCCGCCGCCGCGCGAGTGCAGCGCGCCGCCGACGATGTGGCCGCCGCTGGCATCGAACACCACCGGCAGCTTGCCGTCGAACACGCCGGTCGCGCCGACGTTGGCCATCTCCATGCGCGAGACGAACTGCGCGGCATCGAGGCCGTCGATCACCAGCGTGAAATTGCGCGGCTCCGCCTCGGCAAACCGCAAGATCGTCGGCTCTAGCGAAAGCTGGCCGCCCATGAAGGGCCAGCGCGCGCCATTGACCTGCACCACCTGGTTGCGCAGCAGTTGCAGGTCGACCACGCCATCGGTCACCTCGACACCGGGATTGATCGAGGCGACCTTGAGCATCTGGTGCGGGGCCGTCTCCATGGCCAGCAGGTCGGTGAAGTCCAACGTGCCGGAAAGACCGCGCACCGGACCAAAAGCGGCCGCGAAATCAAGACCCTTCGTAGTGAACCTGCCACCGCTTGTCACGGTATCGCGGCGCCAGTCGATGCGACCCTTGCCGGTGATCGTGCCTTGTGCATTGGCGACCAGACCGAGCGCCAAACTGGTCAGTTGGGCCGGTTGCAAGCGCTTGTCGAAGGTGAGGCCGGCGACGTCGAGGTCCGCCGATCCACGCGCCGCGGCCAGGTCGTGCAGCACGTGGGCGTGGACCACAGGAGCCTGGCTCTTCGCTTCGCGCAGCAGGGCATCGGCGGTAATGCGACCGCCGGCGAGCGAAAGCGTCGCCCCTTGCGCCACCAGCGGTTCGAAGCGCGCCGGCGTAGCGCGATCGGTCAGGCCGAAGCGCGTATCCGCCAGTTCGAGCCGCCCGTCGGCGTAGCGCCACGTTCCGGTGGCTCCGGCCAAGTCGAGCGGCACGGCCGCCATGCGCGCCTCGACGCCTGCAAAGGTACCGGCAAAGTCCTTGCCGATCCGCGCCGTAAGGTCGGCCAGCTTCAGCCGCGTCGGCGCGCTGGGCGGCCCGAGGGCAAGATCGACGCCGCGGGCCGTCAGCGTTCCAGGCCAGGCAAGGCCGACCGCGCCGCTGTCGAGCGTCATCGGGCTGTCGCCGAACCGGCCGGTCAGGTGGAGCGCGGAGGTTCCCAGCGCAACGCGCAACGGTGCCGCGCCCGCAGTGACGATCGCCTTGCCGGTGCGGCCGCCTGCCGCGTCCAGCCCCGGGCACAGCACGAGGCTGTGCGAATCGAGGCGCATCTCGCCGAGCGTGAGTTCGTCGAACCGCGGCGTCATGCAGGTCCGCCACAGCGACAGTGTTCCCCGGCGTCCGTACGTCCCGTTGATCGGCAGGACGAGATTGCGCACGCTTCCCCCCGGTATGGCACCCGACAACAGGCTGCGCCCGGCAAAACCAAGCGTTCCGTCGGTCGCCTGGACGACGACAAGTTCGGGCACCGCCAAGCGTCCGCCGCCCGCCGCATAGTCGGCCATGGCAAGGTGGAATTGCGCCCCGCCGCGGCCGCGGCGCTCCATTGTTCCGCTGATCCGCGGCAGGCCCTGCCCGCCAGTCAGGAAATTGCCGGCGAACCGCGGCGTGGTCATGCCATCGCCCGCGACCTGAACCTTGCCGAGCGACACGAGCGCCTGGCCGCTGCCACCGCGCAGGGTGCCGCGCGGGACGACGACGGACCATTTGCCGTCGCCTGCCTTGCGCACCGTAAGGTCCGCGGCAAAGCGACTGCCGCGCTCCTCCTCGCCAAGGCGACGGCGCACCTGCGCGATCATGGGGGCCGCAAGCGTGCCCTGCGCGGCCGCTTCGGCGGATGCAAGGGCACGGTCCAGCGCTGGGCCACGCCGCAGCCCGCGCGCATCGGCCATGCCGCGAAACTCGGTGGTTGCAAAACCGTCGCGGGCCTTGACCAGTCCGTCGACCTCGAGCAGCCCGACCGAACCCTGCGCCGTCCGCAACCCGCCGATCGTGGCATCGACGCGGCCGCTCAAAACACCGCCCCGCCACGCCAATGCGCTGTCGAGCCCCAGTTGCTGCGCCGTCAGCGCATCGGTCGCCAGCGCCACGCTGCGCAACCGGGCCTTGCCACTCGCGCCGCCGAAGTCCTTGTCCGCCACGACATCGAGCGTCATGTCCGCACCGGCCAGGCGGAGCGACCCCAGCGGGGATTCGCCGGAGCAGGCTAGGCGGGCCATCCGCACCGGGCCGGCAAATCGCGGCTTGCCTTGGTCGACCGTGATTCGCCCGAAGGCGGTGGCCTGGCCCGTCGTGCAGCCACTCGCGGCGAGGCGCGGCGCGACGGCCGCCAGCGTGCCGGCAAAGCCGTTGCGCAGGTTGCCCGCGCCCTCGGCCTTGATCCCGATCCGGCCAACGTCGCTGTCGATTAGCGCGCGACCATCTTCCAGCGTCAAGCGCCAGTCGGGGAGGCGCAAGGGCTCCTTGGACGCCGGCTTCGCGTAGATGACGCGATCGAGCGCGCCGAAGCTGGCATGGCCCTCGTGCACCGCGCCGTAAAGTCGGGGGCGGACCAGTCTGACCCCTCCGATCCTTGGCCCAGAGAGGCTCCAAGCCAGAGTCAGTTCGGCACGGTCGATGGTCAGGTCCGGGTGTCGCGGATCGCCGACGACCACATTGGCCAGCACCTCGCGACCCGGCCCGATCGAGACGATGTCGTACCGCGCAGGGAGGCCCAGCGCGGCCAGTTCACGCGCGATGACACCTTCGGCAATCCGGTTGCGCGCGATCCACAGGCCGCCGCCCACGGCAAGCACGGCGACGCCCGCCGCCAAAGCGACGATGCGCCGCCGCGACCAGCCACGCGCTGCGACCGGGTCTTCCGGTTCAGCCAAATCGGTAGAATCCGCCATTCGCCCCCTTCTTGCGCATGGTCACGGGCTGGGCAATGCAAAACACCGCATCGATTGCTCCGGTCCGTTGCCCTGCAACACCCGCCGCCAGCTTTGGTGCCGGCCACGGTGGAGACCAGATGCCTCACGAACGCGGACTCTTTCCTGAACGACAGGACGATCAGGCAACGGATCGCGTTCGTGAGGCAGGGCAGGATCCTTCCGGCCACCGCGCCAGGCTGCGTCGCCGCCTGCTCCACGGCGGGGACGACGCGCTTGCCGATCACGAGCTGATCGAGGCGCTGCTGATGACCGTGATCCCCCGCATGGATGTAAAGCCGCTCGCGCGGATGCTGCTCCAGCGCTTCGGCTCACTCGCCGGGGTTTTCAACGCCGACCCGCGCGCGCTGCAGGCGGTGCCCGGGATCAAGGAGGCGGCCGCGGCTGCTCTGCGCATCGCCGGGGTCGCAGCACGCCGCCTCGCCCGCGCGCAAGTACAGGCGCTGCCGGTACTATCCAGCTGGCAAGCGCTGATCGACTACCTGACGATCGACATGGCCCACCTCAATCACGAGCGCGTCCGCGTGCTCTATCTCAACACGCAGAACCGGCTGCTGCTCGATCAGGTGGTCAGCGACGGCACGCTCGATGAAAGCGCGATCTACACGCGCGAGATCATCGCCAAGGCGCTGTCGATCGGCGCTGCTGCGCTGATCCTCGTGCACAACCATCCCACTCGCCCATTTTGATCACGCCGGATCACGCTGGATACCGCTGATCCACAAGGCTTTTTTGGGTTGTCGTAGAGTCGGATACCATGGCATAGTGGGGTCGGTTTTAAGGGGGATTGAAGCCCCTTTTGACCCCAGTCGCCGACCCCACAAACCCGTCTGGCGACCCCACTTGGAAGCCGATGGAGAACCCCAGTGCCAAGCCTTACCGATGGAGAAATACGCCGCGCCCTGAAAGAGGTCGAACAGACCGGAAAACAGCTCAGCCTCGTCGATGGCGAGGGACACGGAACGGGGCGCCTCGTCCTCGTGATGAAGCCGATGCCGACCCGTGTCACCGCCGACTGGATGGCCCAGCAGTGGCGCGATCAGAAGCGCATCAAGAAGAAGCTCGGATCATATCCCTCGATGCCGCTCAGCAAAGCGCGAGAGGTGTTCAACCGCGATTTCGCGGAGATGATCCAGAAGGGCCGCAGCATCAAGATCGCCGGCGACACGCGTCCTGGCACCGTCGCCGACCTCTTCGAGGCCTATGTCGCGTACCTCAAGGGCGCGGAGAAATCGTCCTGGAAGGAGGCGGAGAAAGGCTTCAACAAGATCGCCGACACGCTCGGGCGTAACCGCCCTGCGCGCGACATCGAGCCGGACGAGATCACCGCGATCCTCCGCCCCATCTACGAGCGCGGCAAGCGCTCGATGGCGGATCACGTGCGAAGCTACATTCGATCGGCTTACAGCTGGGGCCTCAAGTCGGAGCATGACTACCGCTCGGCCTCCGCACGTCGCTTCCGTCTGGCCTACAATCCTGCCGCAGGCATACCGACCGAACCGAAGAAGGTCGGAACGCGCTGGCTCGATGAGGATGAGTTCCTCCGTCTCTACCGCTGGCTCGAATACCCCGACACGCCGGTGCATCCGCCATACGCGCGCGCGGTCAGAATCCTGATGCTGACGGGGCAACGCGTGCAGGAGATCGCACGCCTGCATATCGACCAGTGGGATGCGAAGGAGCGGATCATCGACTGGTCGAAGACGAAGAACGGGAAACCCCACGCGATCCCCGTGCCGACGATCGCCGCTGAACTCATCGAGTCCATCAATGTGAACGAGCATGGCTGGTTCTTCCCTTCGGCGACCGACCCCTCGAAGCCCGTGAGCCACGGGACCCTCTATTCCTTCATGTGGCGCCAGCGGGATCGCGAAGTGATCCCGTACGTGACGAACCGCGATCTGCGGCGGACCTGGAAAACGCTCGCGGGCAAAGCCGGCCTCTCCAAAGAAATCCGGGATCGCCTGCAGAACCACACGCTGCAGGACGTCAGCTCCAAGAGCTACGACCGCTGGAATTATATGCCGGAGAAGCGCGCCGCCATGGCGAAATGGGATAAGTTCGTTCGAGCGCTCCTTAAGACGAAGAAGACCAACAGCGCCCTGAAGGCTGCCGCGTGAGTCGCCAGCCTCTGCTTCTTGCCGGCGCGCTTGCCTTCTTCAGCTCGGTCGCCCCTGCCTATGCAGACCCATGCGAGGCGCCTCTGCCAACACACGCCGGAGCGCGCTTCTCCGGCACCGTCCGATATGTCGGCGACGGCGATGGCCTCTGCGTGGGCAGGACTGCCGATCCGCGCGAGTGGATCGAGGTCCGCCTTGCCGATTTCGACGCGCCTGAGCTTCACCAAGCCAATGGCGCCGCGGCTAAGGCGGCGCTCGAACGCATCGCCCTCCTTCGCCAGGTCAGATGCACGGCCGAACGCGGCCGCAGCGGGCGCGTCGTCTCGTTCGACCGGGTGATCGCGCGATGCCGGATTGGCTCCGACAGCATCGGCAATCTCCTTCGCCACGCCGGCGCCGTCGCGGGTGGCAACTGATGCGAGGACGTTCCCCCTTGACCCGACATAGCTTGGAAGCTATATGACTTGGGACGTCGAACTACACGATTCCTTCGAGGCGGAGTTCCTGGCTTTCGAGCGCGAGGTCCAGACCGAGCTGCTGGCCGTGGCGAAGCTGCTCGCCGACTACGGGCCGCAACTTGGTCGGCCCTATGTCGACACGCTCAAGGGCTCGAAGCACGCCAACATGAAGGAGCTGCGTTTCTCGGCCGACGACGGCGAATGGCGCACAGCCTTCGCGTTCGATCCCGAACGGAGGGCAATCCTTCTGGTCGCGGGCGACAAGTCCGGCGTCAGCCAGAAGCGCTTCTACAAGCAGCTTATCGCAAAGGCGGATAGCCGGTTTTCCGATCATCTGGAAAGCCTGAAATCCGCAAAGAAGGGAAAGTAGGATGGGCAGGAGCCTCGATGACGTTATCGCCTCGCTGCCCCACGAGCAGCAGCTGCAAATCGACGCCCGCTATCAGGAACTGAAGCAGGAAGTCGAAGGCCTCCGCGAGCTGCGCCAGATCGCCGGCAAGGCGCAGGCCGACGTTGCGACCGCCCTCAAGATCAAGCAGCCGTCCGTCTCCAAGATCGAGAAGCAAACGGACATGTATCTCTCGACGCTTCGCAGCTATGTGGAAGCGGTTGGGGGGGAATTGGAATTGACCGTCAAGCTGCCGAAGCGGCCGGTGATGCGCATTCATCACCTGGGAGATGTCGCTCCCGCGGCCCCTACTAAGGCCCCCGCGCGGAGGAAGAGCGATGCGCCGTCGTCGAGGCGGCGCCATGGATGAATTGCAGCGGTCCATCTACGTCGACCGCTTTCGGCTGGCGTTTCATACCCAGAAAGGCGCCGCCTTTCAGGACTGGTTCGTCCGTCTGGCCGGTCACGCCTTCGGCGCCGATTTCGAGGAAGTCCGCCCCTACGGCTCTTACGGTGACCTCAAATGCGACGGGCGGCGGATCAGCACGCAGTCGGTGTTCCAGTGCTACGCGCCGGACGCCATGAAAGAAGCCGACCTCATCGCCAAGGTCGATGCGGACTTTCATGGCGCGCGCGGTCATTGGGCCGGCAACATGCAGGAATGGGTCTTCGTCCATAACGACGGCCGCGGCCTTCCGCCCAATGCCGTCCAGCATCTCGACGCGCTGCGCAAAGCCCATGCACCTCTTTCGATCTCGACCTGGTCCGAGCCGGAGCTGCTCCCGCTCGCCATGAGCCTCGACATCTCAGCGCTCCAGGCGCTGTTCGGTCCCGCCGCCTCGATCGCCATCGTCGACCGGCTGGTCATGTCTGACCTGATGCCGATCATCGACGCCTTGCAGCGCCAGGAACCCAATGCGGGCGACCCGCCGCTGACGCCACCGTCGGCGGAGAAACTGGAGAAGAACGAGCTGTCGGAGGAATCCGGCCTGTTCCTGCGCATCGGCAGGCGTAAGTCGAGCCTCGTCGACACCTTCTTTCGCAAGAGCCCGCGTCCCGATCTGGGCGAGCGCATCGCCGAGGCTTTCCGCATGCGCTATGCCGAGCTGAAGGCGTTCGATCTGCCTGCCGACACCATCTTCAAACATCTTCAGGACTATGCCGGCTTCAACGGCGAGCCGAAGCGCCAGGGCGCAGCCCTCGCCGTGCTCGCCTATTTCTTCGACAGCTGCGACATCTTCGAAGATCCGGTCGTTTCCGAGGAGGCGCTATGATCCTCCCGACCAAGCATGTCCGACCGGATCGTGCGCTGATCGGCGTCGGCGCTGAAGTGCTCGAGATCCTGAAGCGGCCGATGACCATGTCGCGCCTCTGGGACGAGGTGCGCGGGCGTCGCACGCTTCACGCACCGAACGCACCGATCGATTATCAGTGGTTCGTCCTCTCCCTCGATCTGCTTTACATGATGGGCGCGCTCGATTTCGATCGCGGCCTGGTGCGGAGGGTCGAGCCATGATCCGCCGCTTCGGAAGCGACCTCGCCTCCTTCAAGACGCTCACCTTCAAGCCGGGCCTGAACATCCTGCTCGCCGACAAGAGCGAGGGCGCGAACGATCGCCAATCGCGGAACGGCGCTGGCAAGACCAGCTTTATCGAGCTCGTCCACTTCCTGTTCGGCGCGGACGCACGCAAGGAAAGTATCTTCCGTTCCGACGTGCTGTCGCCCTGGACCTTCGACGTCGCCGTCGACATCGCAGATGCGGCCGTTTCGGCAGCGCGCAGCGGAGCCAAGCCCAGCCGTATCTTCCTCAATGGCCCCGTCGAGACCTGGCCCATCCCGCCCCAGCTCGACCAGCGCGCTGGCGTGCTGGAGCTGTCCAACGAGAACTGGAAAGCCAATCTCGGCCAGCTCTGGTTCGGCCTGCCGATCTCGGCCGGTGACGAAGCCGAGCGCTTCCAGCCCTCCTTCCGCTCGCTGTTCTCCTATTTCGTCCGGCGCCAGCTCAGCGGCGGCTTCCAGCAACCGATGCAGCATGCGTCCATGCAACAGGCTTGGGATCAGCAAGTCTCGATCTGCTATCTGCTCGGCCTGGACTGGAGCATACCAGGGCGATTTCAGGAGTTGCGCGCGCAGGAGAAGGTCGCCCAGGAACTCCGCAAGGCTGCCCGTAGTGGCGACCTCGGCCGATTCTTCGGTAAGGCCGCCGATCTTCGCACCCGCCTCGCCATCGCCGAAGCGCGTGCGGAGCGACTCCGGGGACAGCTCGAGACGTTTGAAGTCGTGCCCGAATATAAGGCGCTGGAGCGGGAGGCGAACGAGATCACGCGCGAGGTCGACGCCCTCAATGTAGAAAATGTCGTGGATGGCGACCTGCTGCAGCAGCTTCGCGCTTCACTGACGGAAGAGGACGCGCCCGACTTGGGGGATGTGACCAGGCTCTATGCCGAGGCCGGCGTCGTGTTGCCGGACATGGTTCGGCGTCGCTTTGACGAGGTCGAGCGCTTCCACCGTTCGATTATCGAGAATCGCCGCGCCCATCTGAATGCGGAGATCGCGTCGGCCGAGGCGCGTGTCATCGAACGCGACCAGCGCGTCGCAGAGCGCGACCGACGTCGGCGCCAGATCATGGGTGTGCTCCAGTCCGGCGGCGCGCTTGAGCACTATACGAGCCTGCGTGAAGAAGCCGGACGCGCCGAGGCGGAAGTCGAAGGACTGCGTCAGCGGCTGGAAACCGCAGAGCGGATCGAAAGCACGAAGGCTGAACTCGACATCGAGCGCGCCAATCTGAGCAAGGCGCTCCGCGATGACATTCATGAGCGCGGCGACGTTATCCGCGAAGCCATCCTCGCATTCGAAGCCCTGTCAGAGTCCCTGTACGAGAAGGCCGGAAGCCTGACCGTTTCAGAGACCGGCTCAGGCCCGCAATTCGAAGTCCATATCGACGGACAACGAAGCAAGGGCATCACCAACATGCAAATCTTCTGCTTCGACCTGATGTTGACCGAGATCAGCCTCAAGAATGGACGGGGCCCGGGCTTCCTTGTTCACGACAGTCATCTCTTCGATGGCGTGGACGAGCGTCAGGTCGCCAAGGCGCTCCAGCTCGGCGCGGAGCGGGCACAAGCCGCCGGTTTCCAGTACATCGTCACTATGAATTCCGACGCGCTCCCGCGCGAGGGCTTCCAGCGCGGTTTCGATATCCAGGCCCACGTCATGGAAACCAAGCTCACTGACGCGACCGACACGGGAGGCCTTTTCGGCCTGCGTTTTGAGTAGACGCGCCCCGCACGCGACCGATGCCCAGACGAGAAGTGCAACAGGCTGTTGCACTAACGGTGCCGTCCACCACGCTATCAGGATGATGCCGGTCAGAGCCCCGCCGAAGGTTGCTCGACCGTTTTCCGCCTGCCCGACAGCGTAGTCGACAGACTTCAGCCCGTTCCGGTGAGGAGTATCGCCGAACCGTCGCCGGGTGCCGGACCCGGCCTCGCCCGCCGGTCTGCAAAGAGTGGAACCGCGCTCGTCGTCCACTGAGCATGCCGATGAAACAGGTCGGTCATCTCCATTCGGTCGACGGCTTGGGAGAAGGCGAAGCCCTGCCCAAGCATGCATCCCATCGTCCAAAGTTGGCTCGCTTGCACTTCTGTCTCAATGCCTTCCGCTACGATGCGGACGTCGAGTTGCTTGGCCATATCGATCAGCCCTGGGACGATCACCATGCTCGGATCTCCCGGCCAAAGACGCGCGATGAACGATCCATCGATCTTGATGATATCGACGGGAACGCTGAGGAGACTCGTCAGCGACGCTTGGCCGGTCCCAAAATTGTCGAGCGCTACGCACACCCCCCGATCGCGAAGGCGCTTGATCTCCCGCGCGACGACATTGTCTCTTCCCCCTGTGGGAGCATCCTCCTTCACCTCGATGATGACGTGGTCGAGGGACACCCCCAGGCGACCAAAGCTCCGCTCCAGCTTGCCGAGAAGATCGCCCGTGTAGAAATCCGCGGTTGAGACGTTCACGCCGACGTGCTGAAGCGGAATGCCCGCGTCGAGCCAGCACCGGACGTCCTGGGCTACAAGCGACAGCATGCGCTCCGTCATCTCGGCCGCAACGCGCGCATCAGACGTCGCCTCCTGAAAAGCCGCTGCGGGCAAGATTTCGCCTGACGGCATCCGCAAACGACATAGCGCTTCGGCCCCGACGATCTTCCGCGTGTTGAGGCAAACAACTGGTTGATAGAAGGCGTCGATCCGCTCCTCCGCCAGAGCCGCGGTCACATTCCGGATTGCCGCCTGTCGCTGGACAATACGCGTGCCGAGGCCCGGCCAATAGCGCACGAATCCGCCGCGTCCCGTTTCCTTGGCGTGATACAGCGCGAAGTCGGCTTCCCTATAGACGGCCTCCGCGCTCGCGCTGCCGGCCGCCAGCACCGCGCCGCCGATGGTGGCCGCTGGCACGATGGCGTGGCCATCGTAATCAGCCGGCATTTCAAGCGCGCTGAAAATGCGGGTCGCGAAGGCGTCGAGATCCGAAAGCGCATCCGCCCGTTGCACGATGACGGTGAACTCGTCGCCGCCGATGCGGAACATGATGTCGGGAGCAACTGCGGCGGCGATCCGCGCGCCGGCAACACGGATCAGGGCGTCTCCAGCCTGGTGGCCAAAGGTGTCGTTGACTGTTTTGAGATTGTCGAGATCGACAATGAGCAGCGCCCATGCGCCCGGCTGATCACAGGAAAGGCTACGGACTGCTGCGTGAAACGCAGTGCGGTTCGGCAGCCCGGTCAGCGCGTCGACGGTCGCGCGACGCTCACGCTCGAGCACGCGCTCGTGGCGACGTAGCGCCATCCCGCAAAGATCAACGCAGGTAGCAATGATCGCCTCTTCCCGCTCCGTCGGCCCGCGACAATCCTGGAAGTAGACGGCCAGCGCCCCTATCGCCTCACCATCAACACCCATGACCGGCGACGACCAGCACGCCTTGAACCCGGCCTGCACGGCGAGGTCGGCATATTTCCTCCATTTCGGATCATTGGCGATATCCGTGACGAGCACCGGCACGCGCCGGTAAGCGGCCGCGCCGCAAGACCCGACATCGGGGCCGATCATCACGCCGCCACTGATGTCACCACATTCATCTGCGACACGAGGCGCCAGGGTCCGCAGCAGCCCCGCTCGGTCGACGCTCACGATCGTGCAGCGTACGCCGGGCAGAATGGCTTCAACTTCCCGGGATAGCTCGTCGGCGGTCTCGTCCAGGGCGGCGCCATCGGCGATCAGTCGTAAGATACGGTTTTCAAATTCCAGCAAAACAACAAGGGCCACCTACCCCGCCGCGGCTTCGTGATCGCGCCGTCGGCGACTATAATAGTCGCCCAGCATGAAGATCGAGTGAGTCAAAATGCTAAAAATAGACTTAACCAGCCTTCTTTGCGTGAGATGGATTTGCCGGTGCCGCCACCTTTCTGTCTCGGCCGTACTTCCTGAGAAACACACACTTACTGTGGACGCCCGAAGAGGGCATGCTCCGGCTCTGATTCTACGCGATTGCGACTTTGCGCCTTTGCGGGGAATGCCTTCCCCTGCGGCCGAGCCTTGCGTCTCGGCCGACCCCTTCTGCGGGGAGACCCCGCAACGCCCCTTGAGAGTGAGAGTGCGGACCGGTTTCCGTGACGGGTGAATAGCTGGGAGAGAGGCTCCCGCGCCCGTCGTGGAGATTGGTCCCATGAACATGCAAGTTCTCGATGCGCGCCGCGAGACGACCGGCGGCTACAGGGTGGATGTCAGCCGCGGCGAGCGGGTCGGCCGCGTCTCGTCGGAATGGTTCTCGCGTCCGGCCGACGAGCGATACCTCTCGCTGTCGGAGCTGTCGCGATCGGTCCGTGACCGCGCCGATCGCAGCAGGACGCGCGTGGTGGAAAGCGCGCTGATCCATGTGGAGGCAAACCGCAACGATGCGGAGCGGCTGGCCCTGATCCTGCCGGGCGCGGATGCCGCGATCGCGCCGACACACTGGTCCTTCGGCCAACTCGCCGGCTTGGTCGGCGCACCCGCCGCCTATCTACGCCAGCTCCCGGCCGCGCTCGCCGCCATCAATCTGCAATATGGCCTGACTTCCAATCGCGCCGAGCAGATCAAGACGCTGGAAACCGACGACGGCCGGATGGAACTGCGCGCCGTCACCGGGCCGGATTATGGGAGGATATTCGACGCCGAACTGGTGGAAGCCGTGCAGCGCATCGCCGGCAACGGCACTGGCGATACGCGCTGGAAGGTGCCGGGCGTGCTCGACTGGGCGACCGGCGTCTACAATCCTCGCGTCGATATCACCAAGGACACGACGACGCTCTATGCCTCCGATCGCGACGTCTTCCTCTTCCTGGTCGACGACCTGAATCCGATCGAGGCCGGTCGACTGCCGGACGGTTCGCCCGACCTTTATTTCCGGGGCTTTTATTGCTGGAATTCCGAGGTCGGCGCCAAGACCCTCGGCATGGCGAGCTTCTATCTCCGCGCGGTTTGCCAGAATCGAAATCTCTGGGGCGTGGAGGATTTCGAGGAAATCACCATCCGCCACTCCAAATATGCCGCCAATCGCTTCGCGCACGAGGCGGCCCCTGCGCTTGCGAACTTCGCCAATTCCTCGCCGCTACCCTTCGTCAACGGGATCAAGGCGGCGCGCGAGCGGATCGTGGCAAGGACCGACGAAGACCGCACCGACTTCCTGCGCCGTCGCGGTTTCTCCAAGGCCGAGGCCGGGAAGATCATCGACACGGTACTGGCTGAGGAAGGCCGACCGCCGGAGAGCATCTTCGACTTCGTTCAGGGCATCACCGCCGTCGCCCGCGACAAGCCCCATCAGGACGCCCGCCTCGACATGGAGGCCAAGGCCAAGAAGCTGCTCGATCGAGCGGCCTGATCTTCGTGATGCCGGGGAAGCGGGTTTCCGTGTCTCCGGCTTTGCGCTTCCGTGTTTCTCCGGTTCACCGGTCCGTGGCGCTGCCCCCTTTAGAGGAAGAGGGCGGCGCTTCGCTCCGTGACGGGTTGGAGGTCGAGAGAGAGTCTTTCGGCCGCCCGTCGCGGAGTAAATCCCGATGGCTACTGCTGTTCAGAAGATCGTCCTGTCGTCCTCGCGCGACATCCCCTTCAACAAGCTGGTGCTCAGCCAATCCAACGTCCGGCGCGTGAAGGCCGGCGTCTCGATCGATGACCTTGCGGCCTCGATCGCCCGACGCGGCCTGATCCAAAGCCTCAGCGTCTTTCCGGTGGTCGACGCCGAGGGCGTCGAGACCGGCATTTACGAGGTGCCCGCCGGCGGCCGCCGCTTCCGCGCGTTGGAGATGCTGGTCAAGCAAAAGCGCCTCGCCAAGGTCGCACCCGTGCCGTGCGTTGTGCGCGAACGGGACGGCGCCATCCTCCCCGAGGAGGTGTCGCTGGCCGAGAATATCGAGCGCGCGCCGCTCCATCCTCTCGACCAGTTTCGCGCCTTCCACGACATGCTGATCAAGGGCATGACCGAGGAGGAGATCGCGGCCGCCTTCTTCGTGCCGGTCCAGGTCGTGAAGCAACGGCTTCGCCTGGCCTCGGCATCGCCGGCGCTGCTGGAGGTTTATGCCGAGGATGGCATGACGCTGGAGCAACTGATGGCGTTCACCGTGTCGCCCGACCATGCCCGCCAGGAACAGGTCTGGGATGCGATAAAGGACGCTTGGTCGAAGGAACCCTATCAGATCCGGCGCATGCTCACCGAGACCACGGTGCGCGCCTCGGACAAGCGCGCCGTCTTCGTCGGCGTCGAGGCCTACGAGGCCGCCGGCGGCGTCATCATGCGCGATCTCTTCCAATCCGACGATGGCGGCTGGCTGCAGGATCCGGCGCTGCTCGATCGTCTGGTCGCTGAAAAACTGAAGGCCACCGCAGGGGAGGTCGCGACCGAGGGTTGGAAGTGGATCGAGGTCGCGGTCAGCTTCCCCTATGACGCGACCCGCAGCCTGCGCGAACTGCAGGGCGAGGCCCTCGACCTGACCGCCGAGGAACAGGCGACGATCGACGCCCTGATCGGCGAGCAGCAGAAGCTCGAGGCCGAATACCAAGATGCCGACGAGCTGCCGGAGGAGGTCGACCAGCGGCTCGGCGAGATCGAGACGGCGCTCGCCGCCCTCGAGGCGCGACCGGTCCGCTACGAGGCTGACGACATCGCCCGTGCGGGCGTGTTCATCAGTATCGCCCATGACGGCCAGGTCGACATCGATCGCGGCTATGTCCGGGCCGAGGACGAGGCGCCGACCGCCTCGGAGGGCGAGACTGGCGGGGAAGCCGGCAGCGATCCGGTCGAGCCGATCGTACAGCGGGCCGTCATCACGATCGGCTGCCAGCCCGCCGAGCCGGAGGACGACGAGGACGATGCGATCAAGCCGTTGCCCGATCGCCTGGTCACCGAGCTGACGGCTCACCGCACCCTGGCGCTGCGCAATGCGCTCGCCAACAACCCGCATGTCGCGATGACCGCGCTCTTGCACAAGCTGGTCTCCGACGCCTTCCAGCACCGCATGTACAAGGGCGCGATCGAGGCCTCCGTCAGTCACGTCTTCTTCCCCGTCCAGGACGACGCTCTGAAGGACAGCCCGGCGGCCCGCGCGGTGCAGGAGCGGCACGAGGCCTGGGCGGGCGACATTCCCGCCGAGGACGACGCGCTGTGGGACTGGCTGGCGGCACTCGACGATGCGAGCCGGATGGCGCTGCTGGCGCATTGCGTGAGCTACGGCGTCAACGCGCTCTACGAGAAGCCGAACCCCTATGGCGGCAATGGCGTCTCGCAGCACGGCCTCGACATGCGGCTCGGTCAGGCTGATCGACTGGCCCGCGCCACCGGCCTCGACATGGTGGACGTCGGCTGGCGTCCGACCGTCGGCAACTATCTGGGCCGCGTCACCAAGCCGCGCATCCTTCAAGCGGTCCGCGAGGGCGCCGGCGAACAAGCAGCGCAGCTCATCGACCACCTGAAGAAGGGCGACATGGCCAAGGAGGCCGAACGCCTGCTGGCCGGCACCGGCTGGTTGCCGGAGCCGCTACGCTTGGTCGCCGAATCCGAGGCGACGACCCCGGACACCGATGCGGGCCGCGAGGATGACGGCGCGTTGCCCGACTTCCTTGCGGGCGACGACGAGGAGGCTCCCGCCGAAGACGAGGAACAGCACCTCGTCGCGGCCGAGTAAGCGCACCGCGGAGCGGCTTCGGCCGCTCCGCCCCTTCCTCCAACACAAGGAGCTGCGCCATGTCGCAATCCAACCCGGCGCCCCGCCGCGTCGTCTTCCAGTTCCTCGTTCCCGTGCATGTCGAGGTCGAGGATGGTCTGATCCGCCGCGTGACGATCATCGACGAAACACCTGTGCGCGACCCCACGGTCGTCGAGGGCGACCCCGCCTATCTCGACGACGCGGTGCGCGCCGCCGATGACGGCCAGTCATGGCCGTCCTGGCAGTTCGGCTACTAGCCGACGCCATCCCATTTCCACTCCAAGCCCGGCCAAGCGCCGGGCTTTTTCGTTTCAGGAGCCCGACATGACCGACTATCTCACCCGCTTCTCATGCCTGCTCGACGTCGGCACCCCCGCCAACGCGGCGCAGGCCTTTGACATCTACACGGCACTTATGGCCGAGAACGACCGCGAGAACCCGCCGGCCGAGCCGTTCTTGCTCTCGCTAACGCCCGAACATGGCGCGGCCCGCCTGTGGCTTCGCGATCCCGGCAGCGCCGACCCGCAGCTTATGATCACCTTCGTCGCGCGATGCGCCGAAGCCTTCGCGCTCAGGGGGCGCTGGGGATTTCAATGGGCTGGTATCGCCTCAAACCCCGTCATCGGCGGCTTTTCCGGCGGAGCCCATGTCCTCGACCTGGCCACGGGCCGGACTATCGACTGGATGAGCAGCGGGCGCTGGCTTGCCGAACATCTTGCCGAGAGAGGTGCGCGATGAACATCCCGATCACGTGCGCCAATCTCCAGACATTGCTGCGCGTGGCCGAGAACGACCTCGTGTTGATGGAATGCATCGATCCCAGCGAACCACGCCACACGGCGATAGAGGATCCAAAATTGCAGCACCTCGCGGCCAGCCGCATGGTAACGGAGATGTCACCCGCACGCGATTGCATCGATCGTGCGCGATTTTTCGTTGAAGCTGATGTTCATGCGAGTCATCGCCAGATCCTGAGTCACCGCACAGCTTGAGCAGTGCGTCCGCCAGACCTGCCCTTGTGGTGCTTCAGGCATGTCCGCGAGCGGGCGGCCGACGAGGTGCTGATATCGCGACGCGTGGCACTGGTCGCCGAAATAATACCGACCCGGCTGTCCCACCGCTTGCGCGATCCATATCCCTGCTTGCCGGGGGTGATTTCGTATCGTCGAGCCTTCGTTCGCCCAATAGGTGAATGGCGGCGGCGGATCAGCCTCGATCACGACTTTTGGTCGGGCCAGAGCAAAGGAGATCGTGGAAACGCTCTGTTGCTGTCGGTCGGCTGGAGCGCAGGCCAACAGGAAGAACGACAGGCAACTCGCGATTGGAAGCAGAGATTTCATAGAGCAGTTCGGCACTCCTAAAATCGCCAAGGGTTTCTTGTTTGATTTCTCCACCATAATATCCAGCCGATACTGTGAGGGGGCAAGTCCTGGCCGCTTGTTACGGACCTCCTCTACCAGACCGCGACCTCCCACTGCCCGTTCACGCGTGCAAAGCCGATCGGCCGGTTCTGCGGTGTCGCGTTCGGCTTCGTTGAATCCATCACGAGCTGCGTCATGCAGGTCACGCCCGGGCCGACCCCGCCTGGCGAACAGTCGCCGAGCTTCAGCTTGGCATTGGTGAGCGATGTTCCCGTGAACAGGCGATGACGTCGGACCGCCGCAGTCGCCTCCTCCTCCGTCGGCTGCGCGACCCCGGCTGCGACGGCGGTCGACGCGGACACCGGCGCAATCACAGGCCGCAGGACGAACCCCGCGCCAAACCCGACCACTAGGCAACCCGCAGCAATAATGCCGATCACGCTTCCCTTCATCTCGCCTGCCTCTTTCCTACCGGCACGGCGAACTCCAGTGACTTGAGACGCCGCGGCTTCTTTTCCCAGGAAAGTTTAGCGTCGGATCGCCTCCGCCGGAAGGCTGGGCGATGAGCCGGGCCCGCCCTGCGCCAGAGTGAGAGGACGGCCGGGACGGGTTTGAGCCCGTCCGGTCGAGAGAGAGCGCCGGGCCGGCTCGTCCTGTCTCAGCTCTCCGAGGTCTCCATCATGGTTTACGCTTCACTTCCGGCCGCCGCCCCGGCGGTCTCGCGCCCCCTCGCGCCTGCGACGCCGCCCCCCGCCGCCGTGCTGGCCGCCGCCAAGCATCTCCTCCCTCATCTTGAGCGAGGCCGACCGGTCGATGCCGGAACGCTGCGCGCGGCCATGGAAGCAGCCTTCGGCGCGTCCGACGCTGCCGGCGCCTGGGATTGGAGGACGGCCTATGACGCCTGCGAGGTCGCGACGGTCCTCTTCCTGCGCAAATACGGAAAGGCGCTTTTCCGCAAAGCCGCTTCGCCGGCTTCATGCCTTTCCGGGCTGACCAAGATCGTCCACCTTCTGCCGACGCACACGCGTCGCTCCGAGGAAGCGCAGGCCTTTCAGCAATTCTCGACGCCGGTCCCGCTCGGTCTCGCCGCCCTGACCGCGGCATCGCTGACACCGACCGACCGCGTGCTGGAGCCTTCGGCCGGGACCGGCCTGCTCGCGATCCTCGCCGAGATCGCCGGCTCCGATCTCATCCTCAACGAGCTTGCCAAGACCCGCGCTGATCTCCTCACCTCGCTCTTTCCGGCCAGCCCGGTCACGCGCCTCGACGCCGCCCAGATCGACGATCACCTCGATCGGGCGGCCGTTCCCAGCGTCATCATCATGAACCCTCCATTTTCGGTGATGGCGAACGTCACCGGACGTGTCGCCGACGCCGCCTATCGCCATGTCGCCTCCGCCCTTGCGCGTCTCGCCGATGGCGGTCGCCTCGTCGCCATTACCGGCGCGAACTTCTCGCCCGATGCCCCTGCCTGGCGCGACGCCTTCATTCGGCTGCAGGAACGCGGGCGTGTCGTGTTCACGGCCGCCGTAGCGGGCTCGGTCTATGCCAAGCATGGCACGACCATCGAGACGCGCCTGACCGTCATCGACAAGGCGCCGGCCGAGGACGTCACGCGCTTTCCGGACTCTCCCGGCCTCGCGCCCGATGTCGCGACGTTGCTCGCATGGATCGACCAGCAGCTCCCGGCCCGGTTGCCGGTGTCGCTTCCTAAGACGATCGCCGAGGCGGCGGTCGCGCCGCGCACCGTGCGCGGCTATCTCGCCCGGGTCGCGTCCGCAGCGCCTGCGCGCCGCATCGCCCAACCTCAAGGCGTGCCCCTCGACTATGAGACCATCGACTGGATGCCGCCGGAGGGCGGTCGCCTCTCGGACTCGATCTATGAGACCTATGCGCTCCAGTCGATCCGCATTCCCGACGCGCAGCCACATCCCACCAAGCTGGTCCAATCTGCCGCGATGGCGTCGGTCGCTCCGCCGAAGCCGAGCTACCGGCCGCTGCTCCCCGCTCACATCGTCACGGACGGCGTGCTGTCCGACGCCCAGCTTGAGACGGTGATCTATGCGGGCGAGGCCCATGGCGAATATCTCGCCGGCGCTTGGACTGTGGACGAGACCTGCGATCTCGTCTCGGCCGCGCCGGACGACGCAGAAAACGCCGTCCGCTTCCGCAAAGGCTTCATGCTCGGCGATGGCACCGGCGCGGGCAAAGGCCGCCAGTCGGCCGGGATCATCCTCGACAACTGGCTCCAGGGTCGGCGCAAGGCAGTCTGGATCTCGAAGTCGGACAAGCTGCTCGAGGACGCCCAGCGCGACTGGTCCGCGCTCGGCATGGAACGGCTGCTGGTCACGCCGCTGTCGCGCTTCCCACAAGGCACGGTCATCCGTCTGGCGGAAGGCGTCCTTTTCACCACCTATGCCACGCTACGGTCCGACGACCGCGGCGATAAGCTTTCGCGCGTCAAACAGATCGTCGAATGGTTGGGCTCCGATTTCGACGGAGTGATCATTTTCGACGAGAGCCACGCCATGCAGAACGCCGGTGGCGGCAAGGGAGAACGGGGCGATGTCGCGCCTTCGCAGCAAGGCCGTGCCGGCTTGCGCCTTCAGCACGCACTGCCGAACGCGCGCGTCGTGTACGTCTCGGCAACCGGCGCGACCACGGTCCACAATCTCGCCTATGCCCAACGGCTCGGGCTCTGGGGTGGCGAGGATTTCCCCTTCGCCAATCGCGCCGAATTCATCGAGGCGGTCGAGAATGGCGGCGTCGCGGCCATGGAAGTGCTCGCCCGCGACCTGCGCGCGCTCGGCCTCTACACGGCTCGGTCGCTCTCCTATGACGGCGTCGAATACGAACTGGTCGAGCATCAGCTCACGCCCGAGCAGACCCGCATCTACGACGCCTATGCCGGCGCCTTCGCCATCATTCATAATCATCTCGATGCGGCGATGCAGGCCGCCAACATCACCGGCGACAGCGGCACGCTGAACCGGCAGGCAAAGTCGGCCGCACGCTCAGCCTTCGAGAGCGCGAAGCAGCGCTTCTTCGGCCATTTGCTGACCAGCATGAAGACCCCGACCTTGGTCCGCTCGATCGAGCAGGACCTGGCCGACGGCCATTCCGCCGTGATCCAGATCGTCTCGACCGGCGAAGCGCTGATGGAACGGCGTCTCGCCGAGATCCCAACCGAGGAATGGAACGACGTTCGGGTGGACATCACGCCCAGGGAATATGTCCTGGACTACCTCGCCCATTCCTTCCCCGTGCAGCTCTACGAGCCATTCACCGACAGCGAGGGCAATCTGTCGTCGCGTCCCGTTTATCGCGATGGTCAGCCTGTCGAGAGCCGGGAAGCCGTCGCCCGCCGCGACGAGCTGATCGAACGGCTCGCATCGCTTCCGCCTGTGCCCGGCGCCTTGGACCAGATCGTCCAGCGTTTCGGCACCGACATAGTCGCGGAGGTGACGGGCCGATCGCGCCGCGTGGTGCGCAAGGGCGACCGTCTTGCCGTCGAGAACCGCGCCGCCTCCGCAAATCTCGCCGAAGCTGCCGCGTTCATGGGTGACCAGAAGCGCGTGCTCGTGTTCTCGGACGCCGGCGGCACCGGGCGCAGCTATCACGCAGATCTTGCGGCGCGGAACCAGCGCCTGCGCGTCCACTATCTGCTCGAACCGGGCTGGAAAGCCGACGCCGCCATCCAGGGCCTTGGTCGGACCAACCGGACCGACCAGGCGCAGCCGCCGCTCTTCCGACCGATCGCGACCGACGTTAAGGCCGAAAAGCGCTTCCTATCGACCATCGCGCGCCGACTCGACACGCTCGGCGCGATCACGCAGGGCCAGCGCCAGACCGGCGGACAGGGCCTCTTCCGACCCGAGGACAATCTGGAATCGCACTATGCGCGCGATGCGCTGCGCCAGCTCTATGTCCTGCTGGTGCGTGGCAAAGTAGACGGCTGCTCGCTCGCCCGCTTCGAGACCGCCACCGGCCTGAAGCTGATGGACGACAACGGCATCAAGGACGAGCTGCCGCCGATCACCACTTTCCTCAACAGGCTCCTGGCGCTGACCATCGATCTGCAGGGCGTGCTCTTCACGGCCTTCGAGCAGCTCCTCACCGCCAAGATCGAGGGCGCGATTCGCAGCGGCGTCTACGATGTCGGGTTGGAGACGCTGCAGGCCGAGAGCTTCATCGTCACCGACAGCCAGGTGATCCATACGCATCCTGGCACGGGAGCCGAAACGCGGCTGCTGACCATCACCCGCCGGGAGCGCAATCGGCCGACGGCCTTGGCCGATGTACTCGGCCAGCTTTCCGATCCTCGGGCCCGGCTGCTGGTGAACGGTCGCTCCGGCCGCGCCGCCGTGCAGGTTCCTGCACCGTCGATGATGCTCGACGACGGCGAGATCGAGCGGCGCGTCTGCTTGATCCGGCCGATGGAGCAGCATTACGCGCCGCTGCGCATGATAGACGAAAGCCATTGGGAGGAAGCCGATCGCGCCGCTTTCGCAACCGCCTGGGATACCGAACTGGCCGAGGTGCCGGAGTTCTCCGACAGCACCATCCACATCGTCGTGGGCCTGTTGTTGCCGATCTGGAAGCGGCTGCCCAACGAGTCGACGCGGGTCTATCGGCTCCAGACCGATGACGGCGAGCGCATCATCGGTCGCCGCGTCTCGCCCGCCTGGGCGGCGAACGCTATGACGACGGGGCCCGCGTCGCTCACTCCGGAGCAGGCCTTCACCGGGCTGATAGACGGCACGACGACCCTCGATCTCGCCGAGGGCATGCAGTTGCGCCGCGCCCGCGTGATGGGGACCAACCGCATCGAGCTGTCGGGCTTCACCGATGCGATGCGCGATCGACTGGGGGCCTATGGCCTGTTCAGCGAGATCATCTCGTGGAAGCTGCGCTTCTTCGTGCCCGTCGATGCTTCCGGTCTCGCCATCCTCGCCAAGCTGCTCGACACCTTTCCCGTCGCACGCATCTCCGAGCGGGAGGCTGCGTGATGGCCCGGCAGGACGCTTCCGATCTTGCGCACAGTCTCGGCCGACAGGCCGAGGCGGTGTGCCGCCACTATCTGTCGAGCGGACGTCGCGAGGGCCGCTACTGGCTGGTCGGTGATGTGCGCAATACGCCCGGCCGCTCGATGTATGTCCGGCTCAAGGATTCGCCCAAAGGTGTTGCGGGCAAATGGACCGACGCCGCCACCGGCGAACACGGCGATCTCCTCGACGTCATTCGTGAAAGCTGCGGCCTGGTCGACTTCAAGGACGTCGCCGACGAGGCTCGGACCTTCCTCAGCATGCCACCACCCGCACCGGAGCCACGATTTCAGGAGCGCCAGCGGCCAGCACCAAGCGGCTCGCCGGAAGCAGCGCGACGTCTCATCGGCATGTCGCAGCCGATAACGGGCACAATCGTGCAAGCGTATTTACGAGAACGCGGCATTACGGATTTGCGCGGAACCGGAAACCTTCGCTTCCATCCACGCTGCTATTATCGGCCCGACGAGCACGCGCCGACCGAGACCTGGCCGGCGATGATCGCCGCTGTCACCGATCTCGACGGCAGGATCACGGGCGCGCACCGAACCTGGCTCGATCCCCGATCGCGTGACAAGGCGCCCATCGACACGCCGAGGCGAGCAATGGGCGACCTGCTCGGCAACGCCGTCCGCTTCGGGATCGGCGGCGAAGTGATGGCGGCCGGCGAAGGCATCGAGACCGTCCTGTCGCTCCGACAGGTCCTTCCCGACATGCCGATGCTGGCGGCGCTCTCGGCGGCGCATCTCGCTGCCATCCTGTTCCCCGATACGCTGCGACGGCTCTACATCGTGCGCGACAATGATCCGGCCGGCGACGGTGCGCGTGACAGCCTGATCGAACGGGCCAACGCCGTCGGGATCGAGGCGATCGTCATCTCGCCAGCGCTCGGCGACTTCAACGAGGATCTCCGCACCTTGGGCATCGAGCATCTCCGGCAGCAGTCGCGGATGCAGATCGCACCCCAGGACGTCGCAAGGTTCATGGCGCTGGCGGCATAGCCGGGCACGCGAGAGCGGCATTGAGACGGTGCGTCGTCGTGCTCGCAGATGCACCAACCGTCGGAGGGGACCGCGCCTCGGCCTTCGAGAGGGCGATCGGCCAGCAAACGGGCCCGCCCAGCAATGGCTGCGGCCGACGATTTTCCGGCGGCGCGTGCCGCGCCTTTCCATCGCGAGGCAAAATCGCCGGCCTTCGCCATCCTCCGCTGACGCTCCGGCCCTGCGCTGCGCGCCGGGTGCAGGGCTGGCCCGCCCGCCGGCTTTCGTCGCCATGAAGGCCGCGACGGTCGCGGTCCAACCGACGGAGCATCCCATGAGCGAGCACGACGACTTCGAACCGCATCACGCCTCATCTCCCACGGACCATGTCCTCACCGAGCTTCAGCTCCACGGCTACCGTCCCTTCGAGGATGAACCAGACCAGCGACTTCTCCCCGACGGCAATGCAGTCGCAGGCGCGATCGCCGACATCTTCGACGCCCTGATTGGGACGCTGGAGGACACTCGCCTCGAACCCGACCTCGACGATCTCCTGTGGTCGACGGTCAACGTCTTTCACCGCGCCACCGACCGGATCGCGCGCGAACTCGACGACAACGAGCAGGCGCAACGCCGCGGGCAGCGTGAACAGGACGGCAGCGAAGTGAAGGCAGTCGAACTCGAGCGCCATATCGCCGAGGGGCAGACGCTGATCGAACGTCAGAACGCCTTCGAGCTGATGCGCGACCAGGCGGCCGAACATTACGAGCGCCACGTCGGCAAGACCTGGCTTCCGCGCAGCGGGTCAAGGGTCAACCATCGCAATCTGACTTCGGCGATGATCGACAGCCGCGACTTCCTGGCCGCGAAGCGGCGCGCAGAGCAGACAATCCTCCTTCCGCCTGGTCCGAAGATCCTCGTTACCGGAGGGCTCGACTTCAACGATCACCGGCTGATCTGGGCCAAGCTCGACCAAGTTCACGAGAAGCACCCCGATATGGTGCTCATGCACGGCAAATCGCCGAAGGGCGCCGAGAAGATCGCCTCGCTCTGGGCGACGAACCGCAACGTGCCGCAGATCGGTTTCGCTCCCGACTGGACGAAGCACGGCCGCGCAGCGCCCTTCAAACGTAACGACGAGATGCTGGAAATCCTGCCCAAAGGCGTGATGCACTTCCCCGGCACGGGCATCAATGACAACCTTGCAGACAAGGCCAAGAAGCTCGGCATCCCGGTCTGGAAGTTCGGCGGCGCGTGAGCGCCGCCTGCCGCAAAACGGCTGAAACGCTGGATCGCACTGCGCAGCGTTCTACTTAAGCACTGAGCGGACAGCGAGGATTCGATGAGCACAATCACAGACGACGACTACAAAACCCATATGGCACCTATCGTCGCCGAGGGCTTTACACTCGATCCTCCCGGATTCGAACGTCTTTCGTCGTGGACGCATATGCTGATGCACCTCGTCAACGCGCGCACAAACTTCGAATGGGTGCGTGACCACCCGGTCGAACTCGCCGAAATGGAAAACTCGCTGCGCCAACAAGCATTCTTCGTCGCCGGGATCATGGCCTACTGCCGCTGCTATGCGTCGTCAGGATCGGGAATTCCGATGCTTGATGCGAAGAAGGTCTACGAGGGATCAGACGACGGAAAGCAGGTCCACGAACGTCTTATCGGCCTGCGCAATTCAATCGCCGCACACACCGACGCGTCGGACATCGTTCGCCTCACCCTCGCAGTGAAGGAGGAGCCCGAACGTCTTGTCATCCGGCACCTGTGGACGATGGCAGTCCCCGTCGACGAGATCGCCGACTTCTTGGAAGCTGTCGCTCACACCGAGCACTTCGTCACGATCAGCCTGAACAAATACTTGAACTGGCTCGAAAAGGACCGTGGCAAGACCATTGAACTCGACTGACGCTTTCCCGGTATCACCGCGGCTCCTGGCACGAAAACCACCCCCGCTTATCTGCGCTGATCCTTGGTCAGACTGATCGCCTGACGCCATCAACCCGTAAAGGGTCGGCTATGCGAGCATGCCGCCGCTTCGGCTGCGCCTGCGCGGTGATTGCAGCGTTCAGTCCGACACTTCGGGCGCCTGTCAGCGGGGGATGGTCCTCCGCTCAAACAGGAGCCGGATCGATGTCCCTCAACGACGCGCACGCCTTCGCCTTCAGCCTCGCCACCACCCTGATGGCCGCCATCATCATCTTCCAGGCCGGCGACGGCACCCTCTCGGTGACGCCCGCCAGCGAATACGACGGCGACATGGCCGCGATCGTCCATGAGATCGATCCCTTCGCCCCATAACCGGGGCGAACCGGCGCCGCCGCGCGGAAGTCGCACGCGATTTCCGCTCCCGGCGCAGCCGATTTTCAGCTATAGTTCGAGCGCGCCGTGGTGGTGGTGGAGGCGCAACCGTCAGACCTTTTCTCACGGAGACCACCACCATGATCATTCTCGCAATATTCGCATCCCTTGCAGCCATCGGCCTGCTCTGCTGGCTGCTGTTCACGCTGGCCGTCTTCGCGCTGCCGGCGTTCGTCGGCGTGACCGCGGGCGCCTGGGCGCACGGCACCGGCGCCGGCATCCCGGGCGCGGTCCTTGTCGGCGCTGTCGCGGCCGCCATCACGCTGGCGGCCGGTCATTTGCTGCTCACCTTCGTCCGGCCCATGTGGCTCAAGCTGATCGTCGCCGCCGCCTTCGTCGTCCCGGCGGCGATCGCCGGCTTCCATGCCTCCCATGGCATCGTGAAGCACCTCATGCCGTCCGACGCTTGGCAAATCGCATTCTCCGTCATCGGCGCGACCGCGGTCGGCATTACCGCGTTCGTTCGGGTCGCTGGAATGGCGGCGGCTCCGGCCCCGTCCGACCGGGATCTCGCGCGCGCCTGATCTCCGTCATCGCCGTTAGGAGGATCAGGGCAGTCGTTGTCGCGGTCTCTCCCGTCGTCTCATGTCGAGTGATTGGCGCATGGGCACGGATCAACGCTCGTCCGGAAAGGCGGTCCTCTCTGGAGCGCTGCGGGAGCTGAGCCGTATCTTGGCGAGCACCGGACATCGGGCGCGGCGATCTCCATCGTGGCGGCGGGAAGCCAAGATGCAGCAGCGTCGCCTGGCGGGAGGAGACGAAGCCGGTGAGCCGCCATGCGGCCGGTCTGCCGGTGCGGGATGGCCGCCATCTTCTCCGTTTTTTGACCCTTCCTCGACCGCTCCGAACGGCCTCTTCAATGGCCTGATCTGGCCGAAGGCCGGCTGCGCCTCGATCGCCTATGACGCAACAGCCGCGTCAAACTTTCTTCCCCTGCCGGCTGCGCCGCCATTCCTCGCGCGCCAAGAAAGCCCTCCTTGGCTGTCAGGCCCCTGACGGGGTGCGCCGTCGATCGCCTCCGGCCTGCCGATCGCCATCGAGGCCGCAATGGTGCGGGCTCGGGAACGGAAAACGGAGACTTACAATGGCGACCATCGGCACCTTCAAGAAGACCGGCTCGAACGAGTTCACCGGCGAAATCGTCACCCTCAGCGTCCAGGCCAAGAACGTTCGCATCGTCCCCGACCAGCGCGCCACCGGCGAGAACGCTCCCAGCCACCGGGTCCTGGTCGGCCGCGCCGAAATCGGCGCCGCCTGGTCCAAGCGCTCCAACGAAGGCCGCGACTATCTGGGCCTCAAGCTCGACGATCCGAGCTTCAACGCCCCCATCTACGCCAACCTCTTCGACGACGAGGAAGGCGACACCTTCTCGCTGATCTGGTCCCGTCCCAACGGGCGGCGCGGCGACTGAGACCCCGCGCAAGGCCCCGGCCGGAAGGCCGGGGCCTTGGCTATGCGGCGACCGAATCAGTTGCGGCGTTTAGCGGTCTCATTGAGCCCAAAGAGGGATTTCCGACTGGAAGAGCATGCCGAGAGCGACTATTATAGTCGTAGTTTTGGCGTGCGCGTAGGTCCGTGTGGGAGGTGATCATGCATGATCACCGCCCGACAATCACGGGCCGCACGCGCGTTACTGGGTTGGACACAGGAGACGCTCGCTGACAAGGCCCGGGTATCGCTGACCGCGCTCAAGCGCCTCGAATCCGCAGGCGGCCTCGAGGTGTATGAGAGCACACGCGACGAAGTCCGGCGCGCGTTCGAGCAGGGCGGGATCGTCTTCCTGAACTCTGACCAGGGCGTGGGAGTGATGCTTGTCGATAGGAAGAAGAGAGGCTGACGCATCGGCGCGGGTTCAGACCGCCCGGTCGCCCTGCGACGGCGTCGCCGGTAGGCAATGCCTTCAAAACAGCGTTAACAATTCCCTTCAAAATGGATACATCCTTCGTCGGGGGATGCCGTGACCAAGGAAGACTTTCTGGACCAGCCGCCCGGCGGCGCCGCTCTGACAGCCTACGACCAGGCGCATCTAAAGCTCTATCTGCGCCTGCTCGACGCGGAGGCCGAAGGCGCGGACTGGAAAGAGGTCGTGGAAGTGCTGTTCGGAATCTGTGCCAAATCCGAACCGGAACGGGCCGCGCGCGTCCACACCTCCCATCTCGCCCGGGCAAAATGGATGACCGAGAACGGCTTCGGCGAGCTCCTTGGGCCTCGTCTTCATTGAGGTGATGCAGAACCTGCATCACGTTGATCCGACTTCGTTCTTCCCAGCAAATATTCAACTTGGAATCGTGACGTCCGCGCAACTCGCGTCGCAGCAACATCACGCGGAGGCGGTGGAGGATGTCCGAAGATGAAAATTGGCGGTCGCAGGCCGCCTACGACTATGTCGATGACCTGACGCCCAGCGAACTGGCCTGGGAGTTCCTGCGGCGGAATCCCGACTACAGACAATCCTACTATCAGTTACTGTCCAGCGGCCGTCTGACCGAAGAGACGGCGCAGGAATTCGCCCAGCAATGGGGGTTACGATTTCGCGGCCGACCCTCGCAACTCGGCACTCGTGCAGCCGATCTTCTGGACCCCGCAAACCGATCCCGCCACGCTTCCGTTCACTCCCGGGCCCACCCCGGCAGGAAATATCAGTGTTAGCGCTGACGATCTGCGCGCCCGCGCCGTCTTCCAACATGATGCAGGCCTGATCCGGATCGCGGTCCACGGCGACCCATACGATATCGCGCTCCCAGACATCGATGATGGCCGTCCCTTAGGCGCCTTCGTCATGTTCGACGAACTGACGCCGGATCGATTGAGCGCGATCGAGCGCCTCTGGCAGGCGATGTTCGGCAAGCGCCTGCTGCCCGACCCGCGAATGACGCCACAAAGACGACAACGCGCGCGCCAGATGCTCCGCGCCGTCGATGCGCGACACGCCGGCGCCATCTATCGCGTCGTCGCCGAGCATCTCTTCCCGCAGCACAAAATCGACGCGGCGTCCTGGGTCGGCGACCCGATCCGGGAAATCACCATCCGTCTCGCCCGCGACGGCATGAAACTCGTTCGCGGCGGCTATCGGACATTGCTGCGCCGGCCACGCCGCGACCGCTGATACCAGCCCACGTGTCGATCTTAGCCGCCTTACTTCGACATCGTCGGAGGCGCCGTCTTCGCGCCACCGTGCTCGCAACCCGCCGCTCGTTCGCAGCGGCCGCCCGCGAGACCACGGAGGTTCGATCATGGCCGAAAAAGCCGCCAATCTACCGCCACGCTACCTGAGAACGCAGGAAGCCGCCCGCTTCCTCGGCCTCTCCGAGCGCACTCTTGAGAAGCACCGGACCTACGGAACGGGACCGATCTATCGCAAGCTTGGCGGCCGCGTCGTCTACTCCGTCGAGGACCTGCAGAGCTGGGCGGATCGTGGCCTCGTCACCTCGACCTCCGATCCGCGCGGCGGGACGGTCTTGCCGGCCAAACGCCAACCCGCCCCCGCCGCCGCCACTGGCGGCCGCTTTCCGCGCTGAGGTCGGCCGCCCATGTCGTCCCGCCACGACCATCGCGACGAGCGCGCGCAGCTCGATCTGTTCCGGGCGCTGCCCGGCGATCTCGCGCCGCGCGATGCGCAGGATCTGATGGCCTACCCATTCTTCTCGCTCGCCAAGTCGAAGCGCCTGACGCCCATCGACTTCAAGGCGGGCTCGGTGAAGATACGCGTGGAAGCCGTGCCCGAGCACGGCATGGCCACGATCTGGGACGCGGACGTCCTCATCTGGGCCGCCTCGCAGATTGTCGAGGCGCGCGACGTCGGCTTGCACCCGTCGCGCCTGATGGCGACCACCCCCTATGAGATCCTGAACTTCATCGGCCGCGGCGTCAGCTTACGCGACTACGACCGTCTCAAGGCCGCGCTCGACCGGCTGCAATCAACCACGGTGGCGACCTCGATCCGCCAGCCGACCGAGCGGCGCATGCACCGCTTCTCCTGGATCAACGAATGGAAGGAACGCGCCGATCACCGCGGCCGTCCGCTCGGCCTCGAGCTGATCGTGCCGGACTGGTTCTACGGCGCCGTCCTCGACGACGCGCTCGTGCTGACGATCGACCGCAGCTATTTCGGACTGACGGGCGGGCTGGAGCGCTGGCTCTACCGGCTGGTGCGCAAGCATGGCGGCAAACAGGAGTTCGGCTGGAGCTTCGATTTCCCGCATCTCCACGCCAAGTCGGGCAGCCTCTCGCCACTCAAGCACTTCGCCTACGACCTGCGCGACATCGTGCGCCGCCAGCCGCTGCCAGGCTACCGGCTGACCGTCGAGCAATGCCTTGGCGGCCCGGAAATCCTCTCCTTCGCACCCACTGATCCGGACGCGCTCGGCATCCCGCGCCGCCGTCGCCGTCCGGCAACCCGGCCTGTGGATAAGCTGTGAATCGCCTCGTGCTATCAGGGACCGGCACTATCGTGCCATCGGGGACCGGACTCTCGTGCTATCGGGGACCGGAATCGCCGATTCCTCGCGCTGAATCAGCTGCTTGCGAGTCCTCTAACTTATCTAACTTAGATTCCTTCGGAATCTTTCTAACGGAACCGGCTTTTTCGCGCCGTGTGGACGAGTCCTCTTTTCCCGGGAGACCGTCATGATCGTCGCGCTGCTCAATCAGAAGGGCGGCGTGGGCAAGACGACGCTCGCTCTGCATCTCGCCGGCGAATGGGCTCGGCATGGCAAGCGCGTCACGGTGATCGACGCCGATCCCCAGGGCTCGGCGCTCGACTGGTCCCAGCAGCGCAGCCGGGAGGGGCTGGAGCGGCTGTTCGGTGTCGTCGGCCTCGCGCGCGACACCCTGCATCGCGAGGCGCCGGAGCTCGCCCGGGACGCCGATCACGTCGTCATCGACGGGCCGCCGCGCGTCGCCGGGCTGATGCGCTCGGCACTGCTCGCCGCCGATCTCGTGTTGATCCCCGTCCAGCCCTCGCCGCTCGATGGCTGGGCCTCGGCTGAGATGCTCGCGTTGCTCGGCGAGGCGCGCATCTATCGGCCTCAGCTCGCCGCCCGCTTCGTGCTGAACCGCTGCGCCGCGCGCACGGTGCTCGCCCGCGAAACCGCTGAGACGCTCGCGGATCACGACCCGCCATTGCTCGCCACCACGATCGGCCAACGCATCGTCTTCGCCGATGTCGTGCAGACCGGCCGGATCGCCGCCGAGCAGGACGAAGATTGTCCGGGTGCGCGCGAGATCGCCGCTCTCGCCGCCGAAGTGGCGAGGATCGGCGCATGAGCGAACGGTTCCCCAAGCGCAGCTTCGCATCCCGGCCGGCCGATCCGGAGAGCTGGATCAAGGCGCCCGATCCTCAGACGCAGCGCGTGCAGCCTGCCGAGGAATTCTCGGCTCGGCTGACGATCGATGTCACCGCCGACATGCGCGGCCGCATCAAGATCGCCGCCTTCCGGCGCGGCCAGACCGTCGCCGACATGCTGCGCGCGCTGTTCGAACGCGAATTTCCACCACCGTCAGGAGAAGGATCATGACTGGCCTTGCCGCATCCGGGCGCGCCGGCCGCGCTCCCGTCGCACTGCCGCCAGACGATCTGACCCAAGTCGAGCTCGTCTGGATCGAGAAGCAGATCGAGCATTGGATCCGCTTCGGCCGCGAGGTCCGCGAACAGGTCCTCGATCGCCGCCGCCGGCTCCTCTTCTTTCCTCCCGGCAGCATCTTCGCGCTCGTGCGCTGGGCCGCGAACGAGCACGGCACCGTGCTGTCCCGGCTCGACATCGTGCGCGCAGTCGGTTCCGGCGAAACCTGCCAGACGATCCCGACCGTGACGCCCGGCGGCGACATCCTGCTGCGCGTCGATGGCTGGCCGAAGGTCGAACGCGCGCTCCAGCTCATCGATGCGATCGAGGCGATCGACATCGATCCCGTCGAGGCATCCCCTGATCATTGGAGGCACGTCCACAACCGCCTGACCGCCGGCGAGACGCCACGCGCCTATACGGTGGCGCGTCACCGCGCCTTCCTCCTGGCGCGGAGGATCGGCGCATGACCCGGCTCGGCTACGCCATCACGACCGCCGCCGCCGTGTCGTTGCTCGGCGTCATCTCGGCCGCGTCCTTCACGCCGAAGCTGATCTGGAACGCCTCGGCCAGCACGCCGATCGGCCTCTATGCGATCGAGCCGGAGCGGTCTGCGGTGGTCACCGATCTGGTCGCCGTGCGCGCGCCCGAGCCGCTGGCGAGCTTCCTCGCCGATGGCGGCTACCTGCCACGGGGCGTGCCGCTGATGAAGCGCATCGCAGCGCGTCCGGGGCAGCGGGTGTGCAGGACCGGCCTCGCCATCACCGTCGATGGTGTGCCGATGGGCAAGGCGCTGGAGCGCGACCGCCGGGGTAACCCGCTGCCCGTCTGGCAGGGCTGCCGCGTCGTCGCCAATGGCGAGCTGTTCCTGATGAACTGGGAAGTCCGCGACAGCCTCGACGGCCGCTACTTCGGACCCCTGCCTGCCGCCGCCGTGATCGGCCGGGCGATCCCTCTCTACACCGACGAGGACGGCGATGGCCGCTTCGTCTGGCGCGCGCCGACGCGGTGACGGCGTGCCCATTCCCAACCTCACCGCAATCCTATGGAGGCAATCATGTCCCTGATCGGTCAATTCACCCGCGACGATGGCGGCTTCATCGGTCATTTGGAAACACTCCTGCTGCACCAGGACATCATCATCATCCCGGCCGAGCCGTCCGATGCCGAGAATGCGCCGGACTTCCGCGTGCACGTCTTCGACGGAATGAACAACGAACCGCGCGCGGAGATCGGCGCGGGTTGGAAGCGCACGGGCGAGAAGGCCGGAGACTACGTCGCGCTGCAGCTCGACGATCCGTCTTTCGTGCAGCCGATCCGTGCCAACCTGTTTCAGTCGGCCGACGACAAATCCGCATGGGGTCTGCACTGGAACCGCCCGCCCAAGCGCAGTGAGCGGGACTGAACGATGTCGGCTCGTCGCCTTCGCGCTGCCGCCGGACAGTTCGCCACCGTCCGGCCCACAGCCCTCCTTCTCCTTTCCGGCCTGGCTCTCGCGATGCCGCTCACCGCCCTCGCTCAGGCACGGGATACGCCAGCGGAGCGGACATCTCCGGCCGATCCCTATGCCGGCTATATCAGCGAGGCGGCGCAGCGCTTCGGCGTGCCCGAAGCCTGGATACGCGCCGTGATGCACGTCGAGAGTCGCGGGGACGTGCGCGCGGTCTCGCCCAAGGGTGCGATCGGCCTGATGCAGATCATGCCTGCCACCTGGGCGGAGCTGCGCGCCCGACATGGTCTTGGCAACGATCCCTATGACCCGCGCGACAACATCCTGGCGGGCGCCGCCTTTCTGCGCGAGATGCACGACCGCTACGGTTCGCCCGGCTTTCTGGCGGCCTACAATGCCGGTCCCGGCCGCTATGAGGCATATCGCGCGACGGGCCGCCAACTGCCGGCCGAAACGCGCGCCTATGTCGCCGCCCTCGTGCCGATGATCGACAGCGGCAATGTCGCCGCTCCCGTCACGGTGGCGGTCGCTGATCCGCTCGCCTGGACGCGCGCGCCGCTGTTCATTGCCCAGGCCGACAGCAGCTCGGGTGCAGATCGGCGGCGGAGCGAGGACGATCCGCCCGCACCGTCGTCGCGCGCGCTTGATCGCGATATTGCGCCCGCTGATCCGCAAACCGGAGGCTTGTTCGCCACTCGGACGGCCAGCGCGGCGCCGCGATGAGGGTCTTCGCACTCCCTGCGGCGGTATCGGGGTCTGGCGTGGATTTGGCGTCAGAAGTGGGAAGAGCAGTCACCACAACCGCACGATGGCAGGATAAAGGGCCGCGATGTGCGGCCTTGTGCGGTTGTGGTTTTTCAAGGGGTTATGGCGCGTTTGCGCGAGGTATGCCTGATCGGCACAGCCTGCGCGCGCGGCGCTTTCCCAACGATTTCCTGAGCTTCGCGCGATGTGCGGGGCAGCGCCCATGAGCGCCGAGGACGATTTCCGCATCCGGCCAGGCCGCATCCGTTCGACGCGCGCCCAGCAGGCCAGACCCTTCATCGCGCAGGCGCTCGCTGCCGCCCAGAAGGCCGGCGGCGCGGTATCGCGGCAAGGAAGGATCGGGCCCGGCAACCGCTCGCGCTTCGGCCGCGGTCAGCGCGCGGCGGTGCAGGCCAATCGGCTGCTGACCGCCCGCTCGCGTGGCGCCGTCGTCAAGGCCCGCGTCGTGCGCCAGGGTGGACGCAACGCGCCGCTCGGCACCCACCTCAATTATCTGCGCCGCGAAGGCGTGACCCGGGATGGTGAGAAGGCCCGGCTATTCGGTCCCGGCGGGGATGACGCCGATCCCAAGGCTTTCGCAGAGCGGTGCGAGGATGACCGCCACCATTTCCGTTTCATCGTGTCGCCCGACGACGCGATGGAGATGGCCGACCTCAAAGGGTTCACCCGCGAGCTGGTCGGTCAGATGGAGAAGGATCTCGGCAGCAGGCTCGACTGGGTCGCTGTCGATCACTGGAACACCGAGCATCCCCATATCCATCTGATCGTGCGCGGCGTGCGAGATGACGGCGAGAACCTCGTCATCTCCCGCGACTACATCAAGGAGGGCATGCGCGACCGGGCGCGCGATCTCATCACGCAGGAGCTGGGGCCGCGAACCGATCAGGAAATCCGTCGCACCATCGAGCGCCAGGTCGAGTCCGAGCGCTGGACCAATCTCGACCGCCAACTCGCGCGCGACGCCTACAGGACCGGCGTCGTCGATCTCGCCCCGCATTCCGACCGCCAGCCGGATGAATTCCACGCCCTCAAAGTCGGGCGGCTGCGCAAGCTCAAAGGCCTCGGCCTCGCCGACGAGATCGGTCCCGGCCAATGGACGATCTCGGAGAAGGCGGAGGCGACGCTGCGCGAGCTCGGCGAGCGCGGCGACATCATCAAGCGCATGCACCGCGCGCTGACCGATCGCGGCATAGAGCGCGGCGCGGCAAGCTATGTCCTCGCCGGCGAAAGCCTGAACGACCCCGTCGTCGGCCGACTGGTAGAGCGTGGCCTCGACGACGAGCTCAAGGGCACGGCCTATGCGGTAGTGGACGGGGTCGATGGCCGAACCCACCACATCAAGCTTCCCGACCTCGAGGCCGCCGGCGACAGCGCGCCGGGCTCGATCGTCGAGCTGCGCAAGTTCGACGATGCGCGAGGGCAGCGGCGCGTCGCGCTTGCCGTCCGTTCGGACCTCGACATCTCCGCCCAGGTTACCGCGACCGGCGCGACCTGGCTCGACCGGCAGGCGATCGCCCGCGAGCCGGTGGCGCTTGGTGGTGGCGGGTTCGGCGCCGAGGTGCGCGACGCGATGGACCGCCGCGCCGAACATCTGATCGATCAGCGCCTGGCCGAGCGCCACGGCCGCAGCGTCATCTTCTCCCGCAACCTCATCGACACGCTGCGTCAGCGCGAGGTCGAAGCGACGGCTGAGAAGCTCGCGGCCGAGACCGGACGTCCGTTCGCCAAGGCGGAAACGGGGGAATATGTCGCCGGCGTCTATCGGCAGCGCATCGCGCTCGCCTCAGGCCGTTTCGCCATGATCGACGACGGCCTCGGTTTCCAGCTCGTGCCCTGGTCGCCGTCTCTCGAAAAGCACCTTGGCCAGCAAGTCTCCGGCGTCGCCCGCGGCGATGGCGGGGTCGACTGGAGTTTTGGCCGCAAACGCGGCCTCGGCCTGTAGCCCGTAATCAAGAAAGGACCCCGCCATGTCGGCGACCAAAATCCTCTGGGGCCAGATCCTCACCGTCTTCATGGTCGTGCTGTTCACGACATGGGCGGCCACGGAGTGGACGGCCTATCGTCTTGGCTTCCAGGCGCAGCTCGGCCCCGCATGGTTCGATCTGGTCGGCTGGCCGATCTACTACCCGTGGTCCTTCTTCCCGTGGTGGTACTTCTACGACGCCTATGCCCCGCCGATCTTCGTCGAGGGCGCCTATATCGCCGCGTCCGGCGGATTCATCTCGATCGCCGTCGCCATCGGCATGTCAGTGTGGCGCGCGCGCGAGGCGAAGAACGTCGAGACCTACGGTTCGGCACGATGGGCGCGGGACGAGGAAGTGAAAGCAGCCGGCCTGCTTGGTCCCGACGGCGTCGTGCTCGGCAAGCTCGATCGCGACTATCTGCGCCATGATGGGCCAGAGCATGTGCTCTGCTTCGCGCCGACCCGCTCTGGCAAGGGCGTCGGCCTCGTGGTGCCTTCGCTGCTGACCTGGCCGGGCTCGGCCATCGTCCATGACATCAAGGGCGAGAACTGGACGCTGACGGCGGGCTTCCGCTCGCGCCACGGCCGGGTGCTGCTGTTCGACCCGACCAATCCGAAATCGGCCGCGTACAATCCGCTGCTGGAAGTCCGGAAAGGGGAATGGGAGGTCCGCGACGTTCAGAACATCGCCGACATCCTGGTCGATCCGGAGGGCTCGCTGGAGAAGCGAAATCACTGGGAGAAAACGAGCCATGCACTGCTGGTCGGCGCGATCCTCCATGTCCTCTATGCCGAGGCAGACAAGACGCTCGCCGGCGTCGGCGCCTTCCTCTCCGATCCCAAGCGGCCGATCGAATCGACCCTGGCCGCGATGATGAAGACCGCGCATCTGGGCGAAGCCGGCCCGCACCCCGTCATCGCCAGCGCCGCGCGCGAGCTGCTGAACAAGTCGGACAATGAGCGGTCCGGCGTGCTCTCGACAGCCATGTCGTTCCTTGGCCTCTACCGTGATCCCGTCGTCGCCGAGGTGACCCGGCGCTGCGATTGGCGCATCGCCGATATCGTCGGCGGCAAGCACCCGTTCACGCTCTACCTCGTGGTGCCACCCTCCGACATCAACCGGACCAAGCCGCTGATCCGCCTGATCCTCAATCAGGTCGGCCGGCGCCTGACCGAGGATCTGCAGGCGAAGGGCGGGCGGCACCGGCTGCTGCTCATGCTGGACGAGTTTCCGGCGCTCGGGCGGCTCGACTTCTTCGAGAGCGCGCTCGCCTTCATGGCCGGTTACGGCCTGAAGAGCTTCCTGATCGCCCAGTCGCTCAATCAGATCGAGAAGGCATACGGGCCCAACAATTCGATCCTCGACAATTGCCATGTCCGCGTCAGCTTCGCGACCAATGACGAACGGACCGCCAAACGAGTGTCGGATGCGCTCGGCACCGCCACCGAAATGCGGGCCATGAAGAACTATGCCGGGCATCGGCTTTCGCCCTGGCTCGGCCACATGATGGTGTCGCGCTCGGAAACAGCCAGGCAACTGCTCACGCCCGGCGAGATCATGCAGCTTCCGCCGTCCGATGAAATCGTCATGGTCGCGGGAACGCCGCCGATCCGCGCCGAGAAGGCCCGATACTACGAGGATCGCAGGTTTCAGGAACGGATTCTGCCACCGCCCGCGATCACGAAGCCGACCGGAGCATCGACCGACGACTGGAGCAAGCTGGCCTTGCCGCCTTCGCCGCAGGCGCTCACGGCAGGGACGAGAGCCAATCCAGATGAGGAGGGCACGACCGAATCCGAACGTCGCCGCCAGCCCGAGCTCAGCCGCGTGCAGCCGAACGCGAAGGTGGCGCCGATCGAGAACGAATTCGAGATCGACCCAGCGGACGATGCCGATGATGACGCCGCGCGCCTCAGTCGCATGAACCAAAACATGCGACAGGTCGCCCGCCAGGCCTCGCTCGATCCTGGCGACGGCATCGAGTTGTAGGAGATTTTCCATGACAAAATCTCCGAAAAAGCAGCGCTTGTCGGTCTATCTTGAGCCCGATGTGATGAAGACGCTTGCCGCGCATGCCGCACGTCGCGGCCACTCGTTATCGCTGGTCGCCGAAGCCGGCATCGCGTCCTTCCTGTCGCCCGACGCCGCGGAACGCCAGGAGGCGGCGATCACCAAGCGGCTCGACCAGATCGACCGGCGCATGGCCCGCATGGAGCGCGACGTCGGTATCTCCGTCGAGACTTTGGCCATCTTCGTCCGCTTCTGGCTGACCACGACGCCTGCGCTTCCCGAGCCTGCCGCTCAGGCCGCTCGCGCCAAGGCCGCCGAGCGGTACGAGGCCTTCATCGCGGCTCTGGGTCGGCGGCTCGCGAACGGGCCGAAGCTCAGGCAGGAGATTTCCGAGGAGGTTGAGCCTACCGGGCAATCAGAATAGGCGGCACTCGCGCGTCCGTATGTACGGCGAGCAGCTCAAGCAACCGCATCAGGGCCGGGTTGCGATTGTTCGGTTGCCAAGCCGCGCGCCAAGTGACGGTCTCACCAACAGGATCGATGGGCCGAAATTTCACCCCGGGATAGCCAACCCCGATGGTGGAGCTTGCGACAACGGTCAGTCCATATCCCTTGCCCACCATATTGAGCAGGTTCTCGCGACCGACTCCCTGCACAGAAATCTTGGGGTGGAAACCTAGATTGGACGCCTGACGGATGACGATCCCTTCGACCTCCGGCCCGTGGCAGCCAGCGGTGATGAGGAAGATCTCGTCGCGAAGATCCTCCCAGGAGACGCGCGGGACCGCGGCTAACGGATGGTCTGTCGACACGGCAACATAGAGTGTCTCAACCCAAAAGTGTCGTACTTCACAACCGGGCGGGCTCCGAGTGCCTGGAATGAACGCCACATCGAGGCGTCTGTTCATCACCCCTGCCGCATTCGCCTGCAACGTCGCCTCCTCGATTTTGACATGGATCCTTGGATACCGACCGCGATAGGCTTCGATCAGCTCTCCCAGCGGTCCCTGTGCGAGCGAGCCCATAATGCCGATCCTCAATTCGCCCTCGTCGCCTCGCCGCAGCGTCGCCATTCCACTGATGGCCTGACGAAGAGATTCAGCGCCGACGGCCGCATCACGTATGAACAGCTCTCCCCAAAGCGTTGGCCGCGTGCCCGTCCTGTCACGCTCGAAGATTTGCGCGCCAATCCTCCGCTCGAGCAACTGAACGCGCCGGCTAACGGTGGACTGGGAGAGGTTCAGCATGTCGGCCGCCCGGCGAAAACTGCCACACTCGGCGACGACGAGTGCGTACTGGAGGTAGCGCAGATCGAACGCGAGATCCGGCATCTTACCAGCACACCTCTATCACCGTCTGCAACGCCTGCGAACTTAGAGCGCCGAGTACGTTGGGCAGATTGATGGCGACGCGCACGCTACATCCCGGCATAGATCGCTTGGGAAAGGTCAGCAGGAAACCGGCCGCCGGGTGACTGGCCCTCCAGCCCCGAATTCGTGAAGGCGACGACCGTGAGCTTGTTCGTCCGGTCGACTGACCACGAATGCCCATAGGCCCCGCCCAGCCGCCATGTTCCGGGCGGCTCCGGGAAGCCTGCCGCCACGGGATTGCGCATAATGCTGAAGCCGAGACCGAAACCACGGCCCGGCCAGGGCGCGAGGTCCATGCCGACGGCGTGGTCGACTGTCATCTCCTCCAGTAATGGCGTCGGCAGCAGCGGAGCGCCGCCGTTGCGGAGCGTCTCGAGGAGGCGGAGCAGATCGCCAGCCGTGCCGATCATGCCGGCACCGCCGGACGGAAAGGCGTTCGCGTTGAAGGCCCGCGTCGGCGAGAGGCGCAAGCCTTCGACCCCCTCCCACAGGGGCACGATCTCCAACTCGTTCATGCGGCGTAAGCCGGCCGGATCGCCCGTATAGGCGGCTGCCAGGCGATCGGCACCTGTCAGCATGAAGCCGGTATCGACAACGCCGAGCGGCTCGGTGACGAGATCGCGCACCGCCTTGTCCAGCGGCAGGCCGGCCGCGTGCTCGATCACTGCGCCGAGCACGTCGGTCGCCAGCGAGTAATTCCAAGACGTGCCCGGCGTGAAGAGCAGCGGCACCGTGCCGATACGGCGGACATTTTCGTCGAGTGTGAGGCCCGACAGGTCCATGCCGTCCGAGACGCCCGCCCGGTGATAGGGACCGTCCGGCGCTTCGAGAAATCCATAGCCCAGACCCGCGGTGTGGCTGAGGAGCTGCCGGATAGTGATGTCAGGCATCGTACCGTCCGGTGCAGGCGGCTTGAAATCCGCAAGCCAGGTCGTCACCGGAGCGTCGAGCGCCAGCTTGCCTTGATGCACCAGCACCAAGGCCGCGACGGAAACATAGGGTTTGGAGACGGACGACAGACGAAACAGCGTGTCGATCCGCATCGGCCGTTCCGCCTCGCGATCGGCGAGGCCAGCGGCGCGGGCGTACACCGTCTCGCCATCGCGGGCGATGAGCACCACGGCCCCAGGGATGCGCTGTTCGGCAATCGCCGTGTCGACGACGTGATCGACACGCGCAGAGAGCGTTGCGATATCCGGAAGGCGCTCCGGCGATGAAGGGTGGGCGGTGACTTGCGGCATAAGCGCCTCCTGTACGGATGTTTGATGTTTCGAATTAAGATCGGCGCGTGGCCGGGAACCCGTGGGTTCGCGAAGCCCAAGCCACCACAAAGGCCGCCAGCAGCAGCACGACCAGCGCCAAAGGGAACGCGCGGACCCCGAAGCTTTCGAGCAGCAAGCCGCCGACGATGCCTCCGCCCGCGATGGCCGTGTTCCAGACCGTGACGAGCATGGACTGCGCGACATCGGCGGCGTCGCCTGCCGTTTTCGCCAATGCCGTCTGAAAGAGCGTCGCGGCGCCCCCGAAGGCGAGGCCCCATGCCGCGACCGCGCCATAGATCACGGCAGGGACATCACCCCAGATACCGAGGGCCAGAGCCGATAGGCCGAAGAGTGCCGTGCTGGAGAGGGTCAACGTCCTCAGCCAGTGGTCGATCAGGACGCCGACGATCCAGATGCCGATGAGGGAGGTCACGCCGAAGACCAGCAGGACGAGATCGGTCCGCTCGCTCATGCGGGCCTGGCCGAGAAAGGGCGCGATATAGGTGTAGAGGATGTTGTGGGCGAGCACGAAGGCGAGCGTGACGAACAGAACCGGGCGGATGCCGGGCATGGTGAAGACAGCGTCGAGCCGCTGCCTCCTGCCCGCCGCCTGGCCGGGAAAGTCCGGCACCTTGGTAAGCACCCAGACGATCAGGATCAGCGTCAGCACGCTCATGATGCCGAAACAGGCGCGCCAGCCGATGGCCGCGCCCAGGAACGTGCCTGCGGGCACCCCGAGCGACAGAGCCAGCGGCGTGCCGACCATGGCGACCGCGATGGCACGTCCCTGCAGATGCTCCGGCACCATGCGCGCGGCGTAGCCGGCGAGCAGCGCCCAGAGCAGCCCCGCCGAAACGCCCGCGAAGAAACGGGCCACCATCGTCAGCGTGTAGCTGCCTGACACAGCTGTCACGCTGTTGGCGACCGCAAATCCGGCGATGGCGGCAAGCAGTAGCGGCCGCCGCCGCATCCCTTGCGAGGCAGCGGTCAGCGGGATGGCGGCGACCAGCGAGCCGATGGCGTAGACGGTGACAAGTTGCCCAACCAGTGCCTCGGATACCACGAGGCTTTCACCGATCTGCGGCAACAGGCCGGCCGGCAGAGCCTCGGTCAGGATGGTGATAAAACCGGCCATGGCGAGCGCCAGCAGTCCAGCCATGGGAAGTCGCGCCGGTCGGACATCATCCTTCTGCGCTTCGTCGATCGTCTTCGTCTCGGTGCTGATCGTCATGCGTCCGCCTGTCCAGAGATGCGGCGGGCAGGCGCGCGCCAGGATCGGCGGCAACGCCGGTCCCCGGCTAAAGCTTTGGCAGCCATAATAAATCGATTGGATATAGATGATAATGCGGCTATAATTCAAAAAACACAGGACATTTTTGTCCGCAATCACGATGAGACGAATGGATAGTCTCGGTTCGCTCAACGCCTTCGTTCAAGCGGCGGAGGCCCGCAGCTTCACGCTCGCCGGACGCCAGTTGGGCGTGTCTCCATCGGCGATCGGCAAGGCGATTGCGCGCCTGGAAGAGCGATTGAATGTGCGTCTGTTCCATCGTTCCACCCGCACAATCACGCTGACGCCGGAGGGCACGCTGTTTCTCGAACGCTGCCGGCGCATCTTCTGCGAGATTGAGGCGGCCGAACTGGAGCTGTCGCAGACGCAAGGCGCGCCGCGCGGCAAGCTGAGGGTCAGCCTGCCGCTCGTCGGCATGCTGATGATGCCCACGCTGACCGCCTTCATGCGCACCTGGCCGGAGATCGAACTGGATCTCGATTTCACCGATCGGCTGGTCGATGTGATCGACGAGGGCTTTGACGCCGTGGTGCGCACCGGGGAGATGAGCGACTCACGGCTGATGATGCGGGTGCCGGGCGCCTATCATCACCAGATCGTGGCGGCGCCCGATTATCTCGACCAACGCGGCACACCCCGGATGCCTGACGATCTCCTATCGCACGTCTGCCTTCACCACCGTTATCCGACCACCGGCAAGCTCGAACGCTGGCCGCTGAAACGCGGTCGCAAGGATCTAGACATCGTACTTCCCCACTCGGCCATCGCGAACAATATCGAGCCGCTGATCCATATGGCCGAACAGGGCATCGGCATCGCCTGCCTGCCGGATTTCGCCGTGCGCCAACAGATTGAAGAGGGGCGACTGGTGGCTGTCCTCACCGATCATGTCCAGAACGCGTGTGCCTTTCGGATTCTCTGGCCATCCAGCCGTCAGATCTCCCCCAAACTGCGCGTCTTCGTGGACTTCATGGCTCAGAACCTGTTCGCAGGGCGGTCTGCGGGCCTGTGACCACCGAGGGAGGTGGTGAGAGCCTCTTCCGTGTCGATCAGCGTCACGGTCTTTAACCAGATTGCGACCGCTCGGGAGATTCGGTGAGGACTTCAGTTGAGCGACTTAGCCTGAACCCAAGTCCTCGCAAGCACACCGCTACTCCGCCGTTTCCCTGTCTTTGTACGCCACAGTACGACGACCACATTTCGGCTGTTGTCACGCCCTGAATTCTGCCTCTTCTACTCATCCCCGATCCAGGGCCGCATGTCGCGAGCCCGCACAAGGACGGGGACGACGTGGCGGCCACTCACCAGAAATCGGAGGCGATCCTTCGCGGCGCGCGCATGCTGCGCACGGCCCTTGGGCCCGCGATCGCCCAGTTTCTGGAAGATCCGCTTGTTGTCGAGGTGATGCTCAACCCCGACGGGCGGCTCTGGATCGACCGCCTCTCCGAAGGACTCTCCGACACGGGTGAGCGGCTTTCGTCGGCGGACGGCGAACGCATCGTCCGTCTCGTCGCGCACCATGTCGGCGCCGAGGTTCATCCAGGCAGCCCGCGCGTTTCTGCCGAGCTGCCGGAAACGGGAGAGCGGTTCGAGGGGCTTCTGCCCCCCGTTGTCGCCGCGCCGGCCTTCGCGATTCGCAAGCCGGCCGTCGCCGTCTTCACGCTCGACGACTATGTCGCGGCCGGCATCATGGCCGCCGAACAGGCTGAGGCGCTACGGTTCGCCGTCGCCGAGCGCCGCAATATCCTGGTCGCGGGCGGCACCTCGACCGGCAAGACCACGCTCACCAACGCGCTGCTGGCCGAGGTGTCGAAAACCTCGGACCGCGTGGTGCTGATCGAGGACACGCGCGAGCTGCAATGCGCCGCTCCGAACCTCGTCGCCATGCGCACGAAGGACGGCGTCGTCTCGCTCTCCGATCTCGTGCGCTCCTCGCTGCGCCTGCGCCCCGACCGCATCCCGATCGGCGAGGTGCGCGGCGCCGAAGCGCTCGATCTGCTCAAGGCCTGGGGCACCGGACATCCCGGCGGCATCGGCACCATTCACGCCGGCACGGCGATCGGCGCGCTCCGCCGCCTCGAGCAGCTCATCCAGGAAGCCGTCGTGACCGTCCCGCGCGCCCTGATCGCGGAGACCATCGATCTGGTCGCCGTGTTGTCGGGCCGCGGCGCCTCGCGCCGGCTCGCCGAGCTCGCTCGCGTCGAAGGCCTCGGCCCCGACGGCGACTACCGCGTCATCCCCGCCAGCCAGCATCGAACAGGAGATCAGTCGTGATTCAACAAGCCATGCGTATTCGCCGTGCCGTGACGGCAGCCTCCGTCACCTTTCTAAGTTTGGTGCTCGCACCCGCTGCCCACGCGTCGGGTTCGTCGATGCCCTGGGAGCAGCCGCTGCAGCAGATCCTGCAGTCAATCGAGGGTCCGGTCGCCAAGATCATCGCGGTGATCATCATCATCGTCACCGGCCTCACGCTTGCCTTCGGCGACACTTCGGGGGGCTTTCGCAGGCTCATCCAGATCGTCTTCGGCCTGTCGATCGCCTTTGCCGCGTCCAGCTTCTTCCTGTCCTTCTTCTCGTTCGGCGGCGGGGCGCTGGTCTGATGGCGACCTCGGCCGAGACCGTGAGCGAGGTGCCGGGCTTCTCGGTCCCGGTCCATCGCGCACTGACCGAGCACATCCTGCTCGGCGGTGCGCCGCGCTCGATCGCGATCCTCAACGGGACGCTGGCGGCGGCGCTCGGCCTTGGCCTGCGCCTCTGGCTGGTCGGTCTCGGACTTTGGGCGATCGGCCACTTCGCCGCTGTTTGGGCCGCCAAACGCGATCCCCAGTTCGTCGACGTGGTGCGCCGGCATCTCCGCGTCCCCGGCCATCTCTCGGTCTGAGGCCCGCGCACATGATGAACCTCGCCGAATATCGCAACCGCAACACCCGGCTTGCCGACTTCCTGCCCTGGGTCGCGCTGGTCGGGGAAGGCGTCGTCCTCAATAAGGACGGTAGCCTGCAGCGCACCGCCCGGTTCCGCGGCCCTGACCTTGACAGCGCCGTCCCCGCCGAGCTGATCGCCGTCGCCGGCCGGCTCAACAACGCCTTTCGCCGTCTCGGCTCCGGCTGGGCGATCTTCGTGGAGGCTCAGCGACACGGGGCTGCGACCTATCCCGCCAGCCTGTTTGCCGACAGCGCGTCCGCGCTGGTCGATGCCGAGCGCAAGGCAGATTTCGAGGAAGCAGGCAGCCACTTCGAGTCGAGCTACTTCCTGACCTTCCTCTATCTGCCGCCCGCCGAGGATGCCGCTCGCGCCGAGACCTGGCTCTACGAGGGCCGCGACCACGCCGGCGTTGATGCGCGCGAGATCCTGCGGGGCTTCGTCGATCGCACCGACCGCATCCTGCAGCTTATCGAAGCCTTCGTCCCGGAATGCGCCTGGCTCGATGACGCCGAGACGCTGACCTTCCTGCACTCGACCGTCTCGACCAAGCGCCACCGCGTACGCGTGCCCGAGACGCCGATGTATCTCGACGCGCTGCTTGCCGACCAGCCGCTGACCGGCGGCCTGGAGCCACGCCTTGGCGATACGCATCTGCGCGTCCTGACCGTCGTCGGTTTTCCAACTGCCACCACGCCCGGCATCCTCGACGAACTGAACCGGCTGGCTTTCCCCTATCGCTGGTCAACCAGGGCGATCCTGCTCGACAAGACCGATGCCACCAAGCTGCTGACCAAGATCCGACGGCAATGGTTCGCCAAGCGCAAATCCATCGCCGCCATCCTCAAGGAGGTGATGACCAACGAAGCGTCGGTGCTGGTGGACACTGACGCCGCGAACAAGGCGGCTGACGCCGACCTAGCGCTCCAGGAGCTCGGCGCCGACTATGCCGGTCAGGCCTATGTCACGGCGACGATCGCCGTTTGGGACGAAGATCCGCGCATCGCCGCCGAGAAGCTGCGTCTGGTCGAGAAGGTCATTCAGGGCCGCGACTTCACCGCGATGCCCGAGACGATCAATGCGGTGGATGCCTGGCTCGGCAGCCTTCCGGGGCACGTCTACGCCAATGTCCGGCAACCCCCGATCAACACGCTCAATCTCGCCCACATGATCCCGCTGTCGGCGGTATGGGCGGGACCGGAACGGGACGAGCATCTGGCAGGGCCCCCACTGCTCTTCGGCAAGACCGAAGGCTCGACCCCGTTCCGGCTTTCCATCCATGTCGGCGACGTCGGTCACACGCTGATCGTCGGACCGACCGGCGCCGGCAAATCGGTGCTGCTCGCGCTGATGGCGATGCAGTTCCGCCGTTACGAACGCTCCCAGGTCTTCGCCTTCGACTTCGGCGGCTCGATCCGGGCCGCGGCCCTCGCGATGCGCGGCGATTGGCACGATCTCGGCGGCGGGCTCACCGAAGGCGCCGAGGACAGCGTCTCGCTCCAGCCGCTGGCCCAGATTGACGATGTCGCGGAACGCGCCTGGGCGGCCGACTGGCTGATCGCGATCCTCGCGCGTGAGAGCGTGACGATTACCCCCGAAGTGAAGGAGCATCTCTGGTCGGCGCTCTCCTCGCTCGCTTCCGCGCCGGTCGGCGAACGCACGCTCACCGGTCTGTCGGTCCTGCTGCAATCCAACGACCTCAAGCAGGCGTTGCGGCCCTTCTGCGTCGGTGGCCCCTATGGTCGCCTGCTCGACGCCGAAGCCGAGCATCTCGGAGAAGCCTCGGTCCAGACGTTCGAGACCGAGGGTCTCATCGGGACCGGCGCTGCGGCTGCCGTCCTCGCCTATCTCTTCCACCGCATCGAGGATCGCCTCGATGGCCGTCCGACGCTGCTGATCGTCGATGAAGGCTGGCTCGCCCTCGACGATGAGGGTTTTGCCGGACGACTTCGCGAGTGGCTGAAGACACTGCGCAAGAAGAACGCCAGCGTCATCTTCGCCACACAGTCGCTCTCGGACATCGACGGATCGGCGATCGCTCCAGCCATCATCGAGAGCTGCCAGACCCGCATCCTGTTGCCGAACGAACGCGCGATCGAGCCCCAGATCACCGCGATCTACCGCCGGTTCGGCTTGAACGACCGCCAGATCGAGATCCTCGCGAGGGCCATGCCCAAGCGCGATTACTACTGCCAGTCGCGGCGCGGCAATCGCCTGTTCGAGCTGGGGCTTTCCGATGTCGCCCTCGCGCTGTGCGCCGCCTCCTCAAAACAGCACCAGGCGCTGATCGCCGAGGTGCATGCCCGCAGCGGCACCGAGGGCTTCCTTCGCGAATGGCTCATCGAAAATCGGCTCGCCTGGGCCGCTGACCTCATCGCCGATCTCACCAACGTCGCCCCTCAAATAGACCCGGAGACTCGCTCATGAAGCACTTGCTCGCACACCGTTCGCGCGTCGTGCGCCTCACCGCCGCGCTGCTGACCGCTCCCGTCGCACTCGCACCGATGCTCGCGACGCCAGCCCACGCCATCATCGTCTACGACCCCACCAACTATGCCCAGAACGTGCTGCAGGCATCGCGCGCGCTCCAGCAGATCACCAATCAGATCACCTCGCTGCAGAACCAAGCGCAGATGCTGATCAACCAGGCTCGCAACCTGACCAGCCTGCCCTTCTCGTCACTCCAGCAACTTCAGCAGTCCGTGCAGCGGACCCAGCAATTGCTGCAGCAGGCTCAGGGTATCGCCTACAACGTCCAGCAGATCGACCAGGTGTTCCAACAGAAATACGCGAACGTCTCCCTATCCGCCTCCGATCAGCAACTCGTCGCCGATGCCCGCTCGCGCTGGCAGAACACCGTCGGCGGCCTGCAGGACGCCATGCGTGTTCAGGCCGGCGTCGTCGGCAACATCGACACCAACCGTAGCCAGATGTCGGCGCTGGTCGGTGCGAGCCAGTCGGCCACCGGCGCCCTGCAGGCGACGCAGGCCGGCAACCAGCTTCTCGCGCTTCAGGCGCAGCAGCTCGCCGACCTCACCGCAGTGGTCGCCGCCAACGGCCGCGCCCAGGCGCTCCAATCCGCCGAGCAAGCCGCCGCGGCTGAACAGGGCCGAGAGCAGCGCCGCCGGTTCCTCACGCCCGGCTCCGGCTATCAGCCCGGCAACGCCAGTATGTTCCCAAGCAGCGGCAAGTGAGGGCGCGGCGATGGACGGCAAGCTGCTCGCCCGTCTCGGCGCCGTGGTGTTCGTGGCCGTCGCGATCACCGCGACAGCGATCGAGATGAGCCGGAACGAGAAGGCGGGAGAGAGCTGGACCTCCTCGCGCCCCGCCATGGTCTCCCCCGACCCGCTGCGCGACGAGTTGTTCCGCTGCCAGGCCCTGGGCGAAGCCGGGCCGCGCGACCCTGCCTGCCTTCGGGCCTGGGCGGAGAACCGCCGCCGCTTTCTCGATCCGGGCGCCCAACCCGCGCCGCCCCTGTCGGCAGCCGCGCCAGCGCCGCGCCCGTCCACGGATTTGACGCCACCGGCGCAACCGGCTCCGGCTTCGCCGCCGGCCGAGGCGCGGTAGCACCATGGGCAACACCGGCGTCATCGACCATTTTCTCGAGGTCTTCACCCGTTACATCGATTCCGGCTTCGGGCTGCTGAGTGGCGAGGTCGCCTTCATCGCCACGACGCTGATCGTCATCGACGTCACGCTGGCCGCGCTCTTCTGGTCCTGGGGCGGCGACGACGACATCTTCGCCCGGCTGGTGAAGAAGACCCTCTTCGTCGGCGTGTTCGCCTACATCATCGGCAACTGGAATAATCTCGCGCGCATCGTCTTCGAAAGCTTCGCCGGCCTCGGCCTGAAGGCCAGCGGCACCGGCTTTACGACCGCAGATCTGCTGCGCCCCGGCAAGGTCGCGCAGACCGGCCTTGATGCCGGGCGGCCGCTTCTGGAATCGATCTCCGGCCTGATGGGCTATTGGTCGTTCTTCGAGAACTTCATCCAGATCGCCTGCATGTTCCTCGCCTGGGCGCTGGTGCTGCTCGCCTTCTTCATCCTCGCCATCCAACTCTTCGTCACGCTCATCGAGTTCAAGCTGACGACGCTCGCCGGCTTCGTGCTGATCCCGTTCGGCCTGTTCGGCAAGTCCGCCTTCATGGCCGAGCGGGTACTGGGCAACGTCATCTCGTCCGGCATCAAGGTGCTGGTGCTCGCCGTCATCATCGGCATCGGCTCGACGCTCTTTTCCGAGTTCACCGCCGGCTTTGGTGGCGCCACGCCCTCGATCGACCAGGCGATGGCGATCGTGCTTGCCGCGCTGTCGCTGCTCGGCCTGGGCATCTTCGGCCCCGGCATCGCCAGTGGCATCGTCTCGGGCGGCCCGCAGCTCAGTGCCGGGGCAGCCGTCGGCACAGGTCTCGCTGCGGGCGGCATGGTCGCCGCCGGCGCTGGAGCGGTCGGCGCCGTCGCATCCGGGGGCGCTGCCCTTGCCGGCGGTGCCGCCGCCGCTGCGCGTGGGGGAGCGGCGATCGCTGGCGGAGCATCCACCGCCTACAGCCTCGGTGCAGCGGGCCAATCGGGCGCCGCCGGCGTTGCGTCCGGTCTGGGCGGCGTCGCTCGCGCCGGCGGCAGCGCGGCGGTCTCGCCGCTCCGCCGTGCCGCCTCGCGCGCTGCCGAGAGCATGCGTTCGAGCTTCAATGCGGGAGGGCGTGCGGTCCTGGAGTCAACCGGCGGGAGCTCGACCGCAGGAACGATCGGCGGCGACACTGCTGAATCACCGCCGCCTGCCGAGACCAACGGCCCGCCTGCCTGGGCCCGTCGGATGAGTCGGCATCAACAGATGACCCATGCCGTCCAGGCGACCGCCCATGCCGTCCGCTCCGGCGATGCCCATGGCGGCGGCTCCTCCGTCAATCTCTCCGAAGGAGACCGCTGATGTTTAAGCGACCATCCACGCACTACGGAAAATCTCCCGAGCCTGAGACGCCCTATCAGCGCGCCGCACAGGTCTGGGACGAGCGTATCGGCTCCGCACGGGTCCAGGCCCGCAACTGGCGCACAATGGCCTTCGGCTCGCTGATCCTCTCCGCCGGCTTCGCCGCCGCTCTCGTCTGGCAGTCGGCGCGTGGCACGATCGTGCCCTGGGTGGTGCAGGTCGACCGGCTCGGCCAGGCACAGGCAGTCGCTCCGGCCGTCGCCGACTATCGTCCGACCGACCCCCAGATCGCCTTCCACCTCGCGCGCTTCATCGAGCAGGTTCGCTCGATCCCGGCCGACGCCATCATCGTCCGGCAGAACTGGCTGCGCGCCTACGACTTCACGACCGACCGCGGCGCGGCGGCGCTCAACGATTATGCGCGGGCCAACGATCCCTTCTCTAAGGTCGGGCGCCAACAGGTCGCGGTGGAGGTCTCCAGCGTCATTCGCGCCTCCCCGGATAGCTTCCGCGTCGCCTGGATCGAGCGCCGCTACGAGAACGGTCAGCTCGCCACAACCGAACGCTGGACCGCGATCCTGACGATCGTGATCCAGACGCCGACAAACGCCGACATCCTGCGGAAGAACCCGCTCGGCATCTACGTCAACGCCATCAACTGGTCACGGGAGCTTGGTCAATGAAGCCGTCTTTCCGTAAAGCTGGACCGGCTTCGCACGATTCCGCCGTCCCGACATTGCGCAAAGCCGGGTTGCCGCTCGCGTTGATGGTGACCACGGCGCTGGCCGGCTGTGCCACCAGCACTCCGCCTCCGGAAATCTCCTACGACAATGCGGCGCCCGCCGTGCAGACGGCAGACCCGCCCGCGCCTGTCACCGTCGTCGAGGTGCCGCGGCCCCTGCCGCTGCCCGGCCAGATGCAGCGTGTGGAGCCGTCGCGATCGATACCCGAACCGGCCGATCCGACCGCACGCGTCAATCAAGCGAACGCCGCCGCCCGCATGCAACCGGTGCGAAACGGCTTCATCAATTCGATGCAGGTCTATCCCTTCGTCCAGGGTGCGCTCTATCAAGTCTACACCGCTGTCGGTCAGATCACCGACATCGCGCTGCAGCCGGGCGAGCAGCTCGTCGGCTCCGGCCCGGTCGCCGCTGGCGACACGGTGCGCTGGATCATCGGCGATACGCAGAGCGGCGCGGGCGCAACCCAGCAGGTCCATATCCTGGTGAAGCCCACCCGCCCGGAGCTGATGACCAACCTCGTCATCAACACCAACCTGCGCACCTATCACATGGAACTGCGCTCGACCGAGCGCACCTACATGGCCTCGGTCTCCTGGCAGTACCCGCAGGACCAGCTCATTGCGCTACGCAGGCAAAATCAGGAGGCCCAGGCCGCACAACCGGTCGCGACCGGCGTTGATCTTGCCAACATCAACTTCCGCTATGCTATCGATGGTGACCGCGCACCCTGGCGTCCGCTGCGCGCCTATGATGACGGCCGTCAGATCTTCATCGAATTCCCGCGCGGAATCGCGCAGGGCGAGATGCCGCCCCTCTTCGTGGTCGGACCCGAGGGCAAGACCTCGGAACTGGTCAACTACCGGGTCCGCGCCAACTACATGATCGTCGACCGGCTCTTCGCCGCCGCCGAGCTGCGCTTTGGCTCAGGCGATCACCAGAAGCGCGTTCGGATCGTGCGCACCGATGGGAGGCCGGCGTCGTGAGCGACATGGATCCCCGGAAAGAAGAAGAGCCGGATGACGAGGCCCGGCCGCTGACCGGCGGGCCGGTCAACCCCGCGGCCATGCGGCTGCGCGCGGAGCCGCCCCGAGTGACGCGCCTGTCGCGAAAGGTGCTGGCAAGTCTCGGTCTGGTCGCCAGCGTCGGAATCGGCGGGGCGCTCGTCTATGCGCTCCAGACTCGCGACGGCGGGCGTCCGAACGAGGAACTCTATTCGACGCAAAACCGCCCGACTGCCGATGGCATGGCCGGTCTGCCGCGCGATTATTCCGGCGTGCCTCAGCTCGGACCGCCCCTGCCGGGCGACCTCGGTCGGCCGATCCTCGACGCGCAGAATCGCGGCCAGCCCGTACCCGCTCCCGGCGTCGCCGCTCCCAATCCCGGTGTCAGTGCCGAGGAGCAGCGTCGGCTTCAGGAACTGGAATCGGCCCGAACCGCCCGGTTGTTCGCCGCGACAGAGACACGCGAGGCCAATCCGGCGCCGGCGGCGCCAGCCGGCACGACCGCTGCGCCCATCCCCGATCTCACCGGCCTCGGGCTCGCACCGACGCCGGCGACGCCGTCCGCCCAGGACCGGCAGAACGCCTTCCTCAATGCGGCTGCCGATCGGCGCACCGTCGCAGCGGACCGCGTCGCCGCGCCAGCATCGCCGAACATCCTCCAGGCCGGTGCCGTCATCTCGGCTGCGCTGATCACTGGTATCCGCTCCGACCTTCCCGGCCAGATCACCGCGCAGGTGACCGAAAATATTTACGACAGCCCGACCGGTCGCATCCTGCTCGTGCCGCAGGGTACGCGCGTCATCGGCCAGTACGACAACAATGTCCAGTTCGGACAAAGCCGGGTGCTGTTGGTATGGAACAGGCTGATCTTCCCTAACGGCCGGTCGGTCGTGCTCGAGCGCCAGCCGGGGGCAGACGCCGAGGGCTACGCCGGCTTACAGGATGGCGTCGACTACCATTGGTGGGATCTTGCCAAAGCTGCCGGGCTCTCAACGCTGCTCAGCGTCGGTGCCGAACTCGCCGTCGACAATGACGATCGACTGATCCAGGCGATCCGCAACGGCGGTCAGGACACGATCAATGATGCGGGCCAACAGATCGTCCGGCGCCAGCTCAATATCGCTCCGACGCTCACGATCCGGCCTGGCTTTCCGGTGCGTGTGATCGTCACCCGCGACCTCGTGCTCGAACCATACGGAGGGTGACATGGCCAAGCTGAAGCTCGGCGCGATCGTCGACGACAGGCCGGTTAAGATTAGCATCGAGCTGCCTGCCAAATTGTATGCTGATCTTAAGGTATATGCGGAGGTGCTCAGCCGCGAGCAAGGGCAGACAATAGCCGATCCCGCGAAGCTAATCGCGCCGATGCTGACACGCTTTATCCAGACTGATCGCGCATTTTTGCGCCTTCGGCGCACTCAGCCATTCGGATCAGAATAACCATTCTTGAATCCTGACTTCAGCGCGGACACTAAATTGTAAACCGCCTTGTTCTTCCCCTGCGGTGACCAGGCCACCGACCACGCAATTCCTTCTTGGTCGTCTCCGATGAGTTTGAACACAGCATTGCGGTAAAACGCTCCATCGATCGATGAGCACAAGACAGTAACGCCAAAGCCCAAACCAACCATGTTAATAAGGTCCTCCCGCGTCACGCCATGTAATTCAATCTTTGGTTCGATACCGAGCCGCCGAAGGCGCTCTACCAGAAAAATGCTGAAATTCTGGTCCGGACCAGAACGTGAGAAAAGAAAAAGCTCACTCGCTATGTCACTCCATCCGATACGCGCTTTAATTGCCAAAGGGTGCGATGGAGGCAGCACGACTACAGGACTCTCGTGCCAAAGCGTCTGGAAATCGAATCCTACAGTGTAGGTGTCTCCGGGCAAAAAGGCGATGTCGATGTCACCTGCACGCAATCCTTCAACGTGCTCGGTAGGCGCCCCGAGATGAAGTTTGATCGTCACTTTCGGATTAACTTTGATCAAACGCGCGATCGCATCTCGGAGAGGCTTGGAGTTGAGACCCGTTACGATGCCGACCTGCAGGCTCTCCGAGCGAACCATCTCGATCCGCTCCACGACCTTATTCAACTGTGCAAGCGCCGGACCCGCATCAATCAAGAATTGTGCGCCAAGCGTGGTCAGGCGCGCACCCGCACGGGAGCGATCAAACAGAACTATACCTAGGCGATCCTCTAACGAATGAACGCGACGGCTGACAGTCGCCTGGTCGATACCGAGTTCTTTGGCAGCACGTCTAAAGCTACCCCACTTGGCTACGGCCTCGGCAACATGAAAATAACGAATATCAAGAATCACGTTCTTTACACATCATCAGAACGTAAACATGGAGGTGCACGACGTTGATCCTAGAGTTCGCCCCAGAGCTGCCGCACTTTATGCACAGCAGGGCGAGCGACCATGCGACGGAGGTGATGTTGCAGGTTTATAGGCAGCGTGATCCCATTCTGCGGCGCCCATCGCTCGACGTAGAACAGGGCCATGTCGGCTATGGTGAGTGCATTCCCGGCGGCGAAGTCGTGGCGTGCGAGCATGGGGTCAAGAATGGCGAAACCCCGCTCGATGATCTCCAGACCCTTTGCCTTCACCGATCGCGAGCCGAGACCGGTCGCCTGGTGAACGACATCCTGGGGTCCGAACATCTCAGGCATGAAGATCCGCGCGAAGCCCTGGCCATGGATCGTACCCTCGACGTAAGCCAAGGTCTCGATTGTGCGCGCTTCGCCTTCCGCGTCAGTCGGCAGCAGCGCCTTTTCCGGATAGGTCCGTGCTAGCCACGTCGCAATCGCGCCGAACTCCGTCAGCACGCTGCCGTCGTCCCGCACCAGGGTCGGCACCTTACCCTTGGGGTTGATCGCGAGGAACGGCGGCGCGTGGGTCGCGCCGCCGGCCACGTCGAGCTTCTCGGTTTCATAATCCGCGCCGACTTCCTCGAGCAGGATGTGAATGCCGATGGCGCAGGTGTGGGGTCCCCAGAAAAGCTTCATCATGCGCGATCCAGCATTTCGGTCCTGTATTTGGGGGCCAGCTCCTCCGCGAGCTTGCCCTTGGCGGCCTGCTCTTCCTTGCTGAGCTTCGGCGGCGGCCCGTCGCGGCTGTCGACGGGAACGCCGACCGCCATGAAGAACTCGTCCTGCCCGGCAGGCGTGCACATGCAGAGCATGTGGACCGTCGCGCCCGAAGCGTTCTTGAACTGATGGGGCGCGTTGGCGGGGATGTTGACAGTCGCCGGCGCTTTCACCGTCTGCGTCTCGCCACGGAAGGTGAACTCCAGTTCGCCCTCTAGCAGCGAGAACATCTCCTCGAAGTCGTGGCGGTGCGGCGGCGGCCCGCTGCCATCGGGCACCAGCATGTCAATGAGACAATATCGACCCTGCGTGTCCTTGCCCGACACCAAGATGGTGTAGGTGTCGCCCACGACCGAGATATGCCGCGCCTGCCGGTCCTCCGGGTTCGTGACGGTAAGGCTGCGGGCAGGATCATCTGCCGGTATTGGCCCCTGGTCGCCCCGGGCGGTGATCGAGTGATCTTCCATTATATCGTCTCCTTTCAGCTGAAATTGATGTCAGGCAAGCTTGGCGGCGATTGCCCAGATGTGGCGGATCACGACGTCGGGCCGTTCTTCGGGCACGAAATGCCCACAATTCTCGACCGTCTCCGTCGACACATTTTCGGCCACGCGAGCGACCCCTTCGCCGACCTTGTCGCCAAGGCCTTTGACGCCGCCGATCGCGATCACCGGCACGCCGACCTTGTCGGTCCTGAGCGGCTCGGTCTGATCGATGCTGTCAAAGGCGGCGCGATAGACGCCCATCGCTCCGAGCAGGCCCGCCCGGCCGGAGAAGGTCCGCAAATATTCCTCGACGGTTCTGTCGTCGAACACCTCCGGACGCGCCGTTGCGCCCTCGTAAAACCAGGTGAGAAAGGCCCGCTCATTGCCGACGATCAGTCGCTCCGGCACGCCCGGTGCGAGTGGAAGCACCCACCACCACATCGATCCCTGCGCCATGGCCTGACGGTTGTAGGCGATCACCTTGTTCAGGACGTCGCCCAGCATGACGGGAGCCTCGATATAGACGAGCGCCTCGATCTCCTTGGGATGGTCGGCGGCCCAGATCAGCGCTGGCGGCGCACCCATGTCATGTGCGGCGACGATCAAGGGCTGGCCACGGCCAAAGCCGATCGCCGCCACGAGCGAGCGAAACTCCTCGGCGAGCGCGCGGGCGTCATAGCCCTTCGTGCCGTCTGGCTTGTCGCTGTCGCCGAAGCCGCGCATGTCGGGCACCAGCACCGCCAGGCCGGCCTTGGCGAGTTCCGGCGCGATGTGGCGCCAGGCATAAGCGGTGGACAGGAAGCCATGCCAGAGCAGCACCGGCCGGCCGTCCTGGGGACCGCCGATCCAGTAATGCAGCCGGACGCCGTCGACCGTCACGGTCTCGCTGCGCAGTCCTTCGATCCTAACCTTTTCGACCATGGCGACCGTCACTCCACCGGCTGCATCGGCGCCGCGGCGAAGAGCAGCTGCACCAGCTCCTGGCCTTGCGGCGTGCTCCAGTCCTGCACCAGTTCGGCGACAATGGTGTTGGTCACCGTCATGTGCACGCCGGCCGCGATTAACCTCTCGCGGGAGATCGCCTCGTTGATCTCGAACGGCGAGCCGCAGGCATCCATTACCGCCTGCACCTCATAGCCGTCCTCGACCGCGCTGATGCTCGGGAACACCAGGCAGATGTCGGTCGTGATCGCGCCGATGATGAGCTGGCGCCGGCCGGTCTTCTCCACGGCCGCCTTGAAGTTCGGATCCTTCCAGGCGTCAACGATGCCTTGGCGCTTGACGCGCGCTTCGAACGCGTCGGGGATTACGTGCTGGAGCCGCTCGTCGATCCGGCCCTGGATGCGATCCTCCTGGCTCGCGGTGACGACGATCGGCATCTTGAAGGCGAGCGCCGCCTTGGCGAGCGTGATCGCGTTGCGCAGCGCGACATCGGCCGGGTTGGTCTTGGCGAGCTGAAGTGTGCCGACCTGATAGTCGATCAGCAGCAGCGCGGCGGCGTCGGGCGTGAAATGCGGGACCATCAGTGACCTCCTCAGGCGTTCGCGGGATCGAGAAACGGGTAGTCGGTGAAGCCTTCCGGTCCCTCGCCGTAGAAAGTCGCCTTGTCGGGCGTGTTGAGCGGCGCATCGCGGCGGAGCCGCTCCGGCAGGTCGGGATTGGCGAGGAAGGGAACGCCGAAAGCGATTCCATCGGCCTTGCCGGCGGCCAGCGCGGCATTGCCCTTGGCCTTATCGAAGCCGGTATTGCCGATCAGAGGCACCGACACCTGGCCACGGAATGTCTCAAGCACGTCCTTGACCTGCTCGGTCTTGCGGTCCTTCTCGTTGGGATCGAGCAGGCAGAGATAGGCTGGCTTGAGAGCGTCCAGCGCCTCGATCACGTGGCCGAACGTGGCACGCTTGTCGCTGTCGTTCATCCCGTAGAGGGTGCTCGCTGGCGACAGGCGGATACCGACATGCCCACGGTCCCAGGCCTCGATCATCGCCTCGGCCGTCTCGACCATCAGCCGCGCACGGTTGGCGACAGCGCCGCCATAGCCGTCGGTGCGCCGGTTGCTGCCGTCTTCCAGGAACTGGTCGTGGAGGTAGCCATTGGCACCGTGCAACTCGACCCCGTCGAACCCGGCGGCTTGCGCGTTGCGGGTCGCGGAGGCGAAATCCTCTACGATGGGCGCGATTTCCTCCTGGCCGAGTTCACGGGGCACTGGGAAGCCGACCTCGCCCGTGGGCAGGAAGAACTTGCCCTCGGCCGGGATCGGGGATGGGGCCACCGGCGGCTCGCCGCCGCGCATGTCGGGATGGGCGACGCGGCCGCAATGCCAGATCTGGCAGACGATGCGACCGCCCGCGGCGTGGACCGCGTCGGTGACCTTGCGCCACCCGGCGACCTGATCGTCGCGGTGGATGCCCGGGCAGCGAATGATGCCGTGCGCCTGGTCCGAGACTTGGGTGCACTCAGTGACGATCAGCCCGGCGCTCGCGCGCTGTACGTAATAGTCGCGCATGAGATCGGTCGGCACGCCGTCCTCGCCGGCGCGAGTGCGGGTCATGGCCGACATGAAGATGCGGTTCGGCAGCGTCAGGCCGAGCAGCTCGACCGGCGAGAAGAGATCCGTCATGGGACGAGCTCCGTCGGAGTGAAGAACGAAGGGCGCGCGACAATGAGGGCGGCGAGGGAGAGCGCCACCATCGCGACGTGGATGACCTGCGCGGGAAGGTTCGGGGCGGAGAGCGCGGGGAGGAACGGCTCGCCAATCCAGAACGGTGCGTAATAGCCAAGCATCAGGACCAACCCGATCCACCACGTCACCGGCGTGCGCCACCGCGCCGCGCCGAAAAACAACAGCAGGAACACCACCATCTTCGCGACATCACCGCACACCTCGCGAAAGACGTGATACCAGCCGTGTGTCGCGCCGAACGGATAGGCGGGCGTCAGGAAGTCGGCGTTGCCGATATGCCCGACGCTCTCGCGCCAGCTCAGCAGCCCGACGCCGAGCCCGATCACAAGCAACACGCGCGCGATGTGGAGGCGGGTCATCATAGCATGTGCTTCCCGCCATCGACGTTGATGGTCTGGCCGGAGATGAAGTCGGCATCGGGCGAGGCGAGGAAGAAGATCGCGCCGATCAGATCCTCGCCCGTTTCCTCGCGCGGAATCGCGCGCAGCTGGATCTGCTGTTCGATCAGTTCGGCCGGCATGTGTTCCTTGACCGCCGGCGTGACGGTCAGGCCCGGCGTGACGACGTTGACCGTGATGCCGTCCTTGCCGAACACCCGCGCCAGGCTGCGCGACAGGCCGAAGATCCCGGCCTTGGCCGCGACGTAATGGACCTGATCGGGCACGCCCTCGAACGCCGAGGCCGAGCCGATATTGACGATCCGACCCCATCCGCGTCCGCGCATCAGCGGCACGACAGCCTTGATCATCAGGAAGGTCCCGGTGAGGTTGATGTCGATCACCTTGCGGAAATCGTCGGCGGTCATTTCGTCGAACGGCTGCATCGGAAAGAAACCCGCGACGTTGACCAGCACATCGACCCGGCCGCCGGCGGTGTCGGCAACACGCCGGCAATCCTCTTCCCTGGAGATATCGGCGACGACAGTCCGCAGCCGGTCGTTCGGCGTCAGCTTGCCGAGCGCGCCCTGCGCCGTATCGCTGGCCACCACGGTATCGCCATTGGCGAGAAAGCGTTCGACAGCGAGCTTGCCCATGCCGCCGCCGGCACCGGTGATCACGACGATGCGATCGGTCTTCATGGCTGTTCTCCCTGGTTCCGGGACCGCTCGTGCAGGCGCAGGCGCGACGGATGAGCGGCGTCGTGGTGATAGGTGTCGGTGCCGACCTTCTGGCCGTACCAGTGCGTCATCGGCGCCTCGGTGATGGTCGAATCCCAGTTCGAGATCTCCAGCCGCAGGCGATCACCCTTGCGGACGAGGACCGACATCGGCAGCAGCTCGACGCGCAGCTCGTAGATTTCGCCAGGCACGATCGGTTCGGCCCGGTCGTGCTTCAGGAAGGGACGCATCTCCGTCGTGAGATCGGCATCCTCGGCGCGGTGCGAGGCGCGCAGCCAGCCTTGCGAGACCTTGATGAACTTCGGTGTGTCCGTGCCTTCGGGCAGGACGGAGAGCTTGACGAACAGGTCGAGGTCGTTCTGGTCGGACGAGGCGTGAAGGTGCAGCACGCCCTGGCCGGTGAACTCGCGATCCCGTTCGAACGGCGCGCTGGTATAGGTGATGACGCGCGAGAAATGGTCGGGAATGCCGTCCCGACCGATCGTCGTCACGCCGGCCATCCATTTGGGGTCGGGATAGCTCCAGCTGGTCGAGCCTTTGGCCGCAAGCGGGGGCTGTTCGGTCAACGAACCGTCATTGAGCGAGGATTGCGTACCACTCCTGTCGCCGCTGAGGTGGAATTCGGCGATGCTGACATCGGACGGCGGCCAACTGTCGGCCGACAGTGTATCTCCGTCATTCTGCACGAAGAAGCGCACCCGCGGGCGCTCCATCACGCCGTTTTCCATGCCCTTCAGGTGATGGTCGTACCAGGGCAGCAGTTCGCCGCGGTGGAACGCCTCGTCGAAATACAGCGTCTGTGTCTCGGCGAACGTCCCGGCGCCGACGATCAGCAACTGCTTTGGCCCTCTGACCAGCCGAAACCCCTCGAAATTGCCGCGCAGGTGGAGTGATGCCTTGCCCCAGGCGCCGATCGACAGGACGGGAATATCGACCTGATCAAGCTCCCAGAACGGCGAGCGCGTGCGCTGCCAGTCGTCGTCGAACGGATGCTCGTACATTTTCGACAGGATGTCGCCGCGACCATGATCGGTCAGCGACAGGCCGTTGGCCATGTGTTGGAGAAGGACCGAGCCGTAGAGCCAGCTATTGAGGAAGCCCTGGATCGGGATGCCGCCGTGGTACATCCAGTCGCGGTACATGTCGGTCGCGCCGTCGAACGCGCCGATCGTGACGAGATGCGGCGGCCTGGTCCGTGCGGTGTTCCACTGGCTCCAGCAATAATAGGACATGCCGATCATGCCAATCTTGCCCGTCGACCAGTCGAGCGTCGCGACATGTTCGATCATGTCGTGGATCGCCTCGCCCTCGGCGCGGCTCACCGGGTCCCAGGTGCCTTCGGAGCGGCCCATGCCGGGCACGTCCATCGCGACATAGGCGTAGCCTTCGTCGAGATACATCTGCATCGGACCGTATTCGATGAACGGGAACACCGCAGGAGTCGGCGGCAGATGGCGCAGCGCCTTCTGATACGGCGAGGCGCCGAGCAGCACGGGCACCGGCCCGTCTGCACCTACAGGCAGGTAGACGTCGGCGCGGACCAGGTCGCCGTGGCGGGTCCGGGTCTCGATCTCGAACGGCTGGACGTTGACGTCAACCATCGTCAGTGGTCTCCGCCATCGCTGGCCAGTTCGGCGAAGAAGGCATCAAGCCGCCGCGGCTCGCGCCCGAGAATGGCCCGCAAGGTGAGCGGATTGCCGCGCAGGCCGACTTGCTCGTAGTGGTCGAACATCGGACGCATCGGCTTCGCCTGGTCGCCGAGCATGGCGGGATCGATCCGCTCCGCCCGGATGTCGCGCCCGAGCACCTTGCCGATCAGGTCCGCGACGTCATGGCGGTTGAGCCAACCGTCCGAGCACAGCTCGAACGTCCCGTAGTTCAGCCGGTCCTCCGCCAGCGCGATGGCAGCCACCTCGGCGACGTCGCGGTAGTCGACCCGACTGAAGCGCGTGTCGCACGACCAGGGTTCGGCGAGCACTCCGGTTTCCACGACCTTGGGCCAGGACTGGAGATAATTCTGGAAATAGAGCGCGGGGTGCAACAGCGCATAGGTCATGCCGCTGTCGAGGATCGCCTCTTCGACAGGCTGCTTGGCGGAATGGTTCGAGAGCCCGCTCAGGACCGGGTGGATGACCGAGGAGAAGACGAAGCGCTTCACGCCCGCGGCGACACAGGCGTCGACGACGCTCCGCCCGACCTCGGCCTCCCGAGCCATAAAGGCGGGCGCGATGTAGAACACCCGGTCGATGCCTTCGAGCGCGCGTTCGATGCTCGCGCGATCCGTGAGGTCGCCCAGCGCCACCTCGTCCGTGCCGTGCTCGCGGGCGGTATCCGCATCCTTCTCCTCCCGGACGAAGCCGCGAACATGCAGCCCGCGCGCCTTCAAGGCGGGGACGACAAGACCGGCGAATTTCCCTGAGGCGCCGAATGCAAGCAGGTTCGCTGTCATCGGCCTTCTCCCACCGGCATGGCGGCGTCGACGAGTAGCTCTTTGACGAGCGCCGAACCAACATGGCCGGCGCCCCTGATAACGAGGTGCGGCATAGCGCGTCTCCGATTGGCGTCGGCAATCTAACTCGCGCAGGAAAGAATAGATCGTTCCTGTGGCTGTCATCACTGTTCCATGCTATGGACAATCCATGATCGACTTGAATGATCTACGTATTTTCGAGCGCGTGGCCGCCCTAGGGAGCTTCTCAAAGGCGGCGCAGGCATTGGCGATGCCGAAGTCAACCGTCAGCCGATGCGTTGCCCGACTTGAGGAAGCGCTGGGAATACGGCTTCTTCAGCGGACGACGCGCGATGTCGTCGTGACAGAGGCCGGGCGCCTGCTGCACGAGCGCTCGAATACGCTGCTTTCTAACATCGATGAGACGATGGACCTCGTCGGTAGGTTGGTTGGTGAGCCCCGAGGATTGCTCTGCGTGAGCGCGGGCATCGGCTTCGGGATCAACATCCTCTCCGAAATCCTTCCCAAATTCAGGCACCGCTATCCGCTCGTGGAGGTGTCCCTCGATCTTACAAGCCGCGAGGCCGAACTCGTCCAGGAGCGTATCGACGTCGCGATCCGGATGGGGCCTATCGCAGACTCATCCCTGATCGCCACCAAGCTGGGGAGCTTGCCCCGATATATGTGCGCATCGCCGCGCTATCTTGAGCATCGTGGTACGCCGCAGGCTCCTGCGGATCTCTCCAGCCACGACTGCATCGAGATGCCCGGCCGCGATGGACGCGCGCGCACGTGGACAATGATGCGAGGCGATGAGACGGCGGAGATTACACTCACTCCCAAGATCAGCATCAACGACGCGCTCACGATCCACAATCTGGTCCGCAGGGACGCCGGCATCGGCGTCATTTCCGCCTACCTCTGCGGTCCCGACTTCGAGGCTGGTCGGCTGGTCCGTGTGCTGCCCGACTGGTCGATGCCTCCGGTGGAGGTCTCGATCGTCTTTCCCAGCCGTCGTGAGTTGTCGCCGACCGTGCGGGCGTTCGTCGACTTCGTGCGCGAAACGGCTATCCCGGGCGCAGGATGGCAAGCTGACATCGGGAGCGAAGCACGTGCTGTTCCGCCGGACCGAGCGCCTGCTGTAGATGGGACTGGCGACTGAAGCAGGGGACAAGATCACTGCCCACGCAGCAGTATCGGCATGGTTGAGCAGCTCAGCTCGGCACCTTGGTCCTGATTTCGAGTTGTTCGAGCGTTGAGCCAGCCCTGCGGTGAACAGAGCTAATTTCGCATTCTGTTGCCTCGCTCTCTATGCGATCCCTTGCTACGGATTGCGGTAAGCGGCGCTTTCGACACGCGTGGGAGGAAAGAGAACAGGTAAGTCAGATCGGATCGAGCGTGATGATCGATGGGATTACAGCGGCCGAGCACCTACCCGGCAGGCTCGAGGAGTGCAGCCGTCGTGTGGGCTGGAGCTCGTTGCTTCTACGTCGCTATCAAGAACCGGTATCGACGGACGCGTTCGAGACGGCACCAACGCCTGGGCAGTTGATCGTGCTGGTCCGGTCGGGCTCGACGTCCCTCGAGAGTTTTCGGAGCGGGCGCTGGCATAGAACCGAATATGCGCCCGGCGATCTCGGCCTCACGCCACAAGGGGAAACCGCGCGCCTCCGATGGGCCGGGATGGAGCGCCATATCACTCTTCAACTGCATCTGCCCGACGCCTTGATGACTCGGGCGCGGGACGAAGTGCGGGATCACCTCGGTCGATCTGCTGCCAGGCTGAGTATGCTGTGCACGCAGGATCCGGTTGTGCGCTCAACCCTGCTCGCCCTCGAACGGGCGGTCGAACATGGCTTGCCCGATCTCTACGCCGAGCATGCCGCTCACTTTCTCGCCCTCCATCTAATCTGCTGGGGCTCAACCTCGACTCGCGAGACGGGCCGCGACTCGAAGCTGCTCGGCCGTGTCGAGGACTATATGCGAGCAAACCTCGCCAATCCGATCTCGCTTGCCGATCTCGCCGGCGTGATCGACCGCAGCACGTTTCAGCTCATCCGGCTCGCGAGACGCGGATGGGGGCAGACGCCGTTCGATTATCTGACGCGCTTGCGGATGGAGCATGCTCGGCGGCTCCTCGATACGACCGACATGAGCACGATGGCGATTGCGATCGAGTGTGGCTACAATAACCCCTCTCATTTCGCGACGGCATTTCGCCGCCTTTCGGGCTACTCTCCGACCGAATACAGGGATCTTGGTCACGAATAGATGTTTCGGTCGCAACTTGTGCTTCGAACAATTTTTACGTGAGCCTAACTAGGTCTCTCATTCAAATAAATCGCTCAGCTGTCCTTCAGACATTCCACGGAGGGATAGAGCCAGCCGTGGAACAGCCTCGTCAGCAGCGGCATGATGGGCCACGTGATCAGGGCCGACAGGATACAGACGGAGACGAACGCTATCAGCCGTTCCGGCAATCCTCGGGCCAGAGGCACCAGCAGCGTGTTGAGGACCAGAACAGTCGGATACAGTCCGACGATGCTCAGTATCGCCAGTTTGTGGCCTGGCGGTGAGTTTGCGTACCGTGCCGCGGACGAACTGAACCATACCTCGACGCCATTCCGGATCTTCAAGCGCGGTTTCTCCAACGCCAGGTTCTCGAGCCGGGCCCTCCAGACCGCCGCCGCCTGCGGGGCGCGCCACTGCTCGAGAGTCTCTTCCGGCTCGAACCGGACGGTGACCAGCCATTGGTCGCTGTCTCCGATCCGGCCATGGGAGACTACGTCTACACCGATGGCGCCTCCGGTCGTATCGGCCGCCTCACCCATCGCTCGCGCATATCGCTCGAAGAGCGCTTCGACTTCCCGGCACCGAAAAATCCAGTCGTATAGCCGCAGGCCCCTGCCCAGGAAATGCCCCCGGCATATAGATCTCCTTGTGAGCTAAACGGTCTCCTTGGATCTTGCGCAAATCTCGACCCAGTTCAAGTCCAGTCTCGACAGATTAGAAGTATGGCGGGTGGAATAAAGGGCTTTCGCAATCTCGCGATCGGTACCGCAATTACGCGATAATATTGCAAATGTCGGCGAATTCTGAATACTAGAAACTCAAGCCAGTGGAGACACATTCCATGACGTGCGAAGTGGCTCTATCGTTGACTGTCAACGGCGCGACGCGGAATGTCTCCGTGACGCCGTGGACCACGCTGCTCGACCTCCTGCGCGAGGATCTGGACCTGACGGGCACCAAGAAGGGGTGCGATCACGGCCAATGCGGCGCCTGCACGGTGCTCGTCGACGGCAAGCGGATCAACAGCTGCCTCGCCCTTGCCGTGACACGGCCCGATGCCCAAGTGGTCACGATCGAGGGCTTTGCGGATGGCGACATGCTGCATCCCGTACAAGCCGCGTTCCTCCAGCATGATGCATTTCAGTGCGGCTATTGTACGCCCGGACAGATCTGCTCGGCGGTCGGGCTGATCGCCGAGGGCCACGCCCACTCGCGCGAGGAAGTGACTGAGCTGATGAGCGGCAACTTGTGCCGCTGCGGCGCCTACTCGAACATCGCCGACGCGATCCTGCAGGTGATCGACGAGGAGGCGCAGGCGTGATGCCGTTCGCTTATGCCCGGGCAGGCGATCTCGATGAGGCGGTGAGGCTCGGTGCGGAGCCGGGCGCGCGTTATGTCGCCGGCTGCACGAACCTCGTCGACTTGATGAAGTACTTCGTCGAGAAACCGCGCAAGCTGGTCGACATCAACGCGCTGCCGCTGCGCGCGATCGAGGAACTGGAGGGTGGCGGCCTTCGGCTCGGGGGGCTCGCCACCAATGCGGATACCGCCTACGACGCGCGCGTCCAGTCGCGCTATCCGGTCGTGGCGAGCGCCATCCTGGCTGGCGCGAGCGCGCAGCTGCGCAACGCCGCGACCAACGGCGGTAACCTCAACCAGCGCACCCGATGCTACTATTTCTACGACATCGAGACCGCCTGCAACAAGCGCACGCCCGGGTCCGGCTGCGGCGCGATCGGCGGCTTCAACCGCATCCACGCGATCCAGGGCGCCAGCGACCAATGTATCGCCACCCACCCGTCCGACCTGTGCGTGGCGCTGCTGGCGCTCGACGCCGAAGTGCGGGTCATCGGGCCGGAGGGCGAGCGGGTGGTCCCCATGGTTGACTATCACCGTCTTCCGGGCGACGAGCCATGGCGCGACAACAACCTGAAGCATGGCGAGATCGTCACCGCGATCGATCTGCCGCCGGAAGGCTTCGCGCCCAACCACACCTACCTCAAGATGCGCGACCGCCAGTCCTATGCCTTCGCGCTGGTCTCGGTCGCGGTGGTGATGCGGGTCGAGGACGGCGTGATCCGGGAGGGACGGGTGGCGATGGGCGGGATGGCGCACAAGCCGTGGCGGGTCGCCGAGGCCGACGCGTTGCTCACGGGCAAGCCGATCGATGCCGATTTCGTCGACGTCGCCGACGCGCTGATGGCCGGAGCCGCCGGCCAGGGCGAAAACGACTTCAAACTCGATCTGGCGCCGCGCGCGATCCGGCGCGCCTGCTCGCAGGCTGCCGCCGGCACGCCGCAGATCCAGTCCGACAAGCGCATCGTCTGAGGAGGAAGCCCGCATGGCCACGATGCTCGACTCCTCGCTTACCGCGCCGATCCCTGCCCAGCGGCTCGCCGATGCGCCGCGCCGCATCGAGGGCTTCGACAAGGTCACGGGCCGACTCCGCTACGCCGGCGACATCAGCACCGCCTCGCTCGGCATCGCCGAGGAGGCGCTCCTTCACGCGGTCGCGATCGTTAGCGCCCGCGCAAGCGGAAAGGTGCTCGGCTTCGACGCGGAGGAGGCGCTGCGGGCACCCGGCGTCCGGCTGCTGATGACGCATGAAAACGCGCCCAGGCTGAAGAAGGTGTTCGTCTTCAACGGCGCCGAGATCGGCGAGCTGCTGCCGCTCCAGGAAGGCGTGATCCACTATGGCGGCCAATGCATCGGCGTCATCGTCGCGGATACGCTCCAGCACGCAATCGAGGCGAGCATGCTCGTCAGAGTCCGCTATTCCGATCCGGAGCCCGGCACCGCCTACACGATCGAGACGGGCCGCGGCCGCGCTCAGGACGCGAAGTCGCTCGGCGCCGGCAGTCCGGGGCAGGTCAAGCTCGGTGACGCCGAGAAGGGCTACGACGAGGCGGCGCACAAGGTCGACATCACCGTCACCACCTCCGCCCATCATCACAATGCGATGGAGCCAGGCGCGGCGATCGCGTTGTGGGATCGCGACGGCGGCCTGACCGTCCATGTTCCCACCCAGTTCAGCTACAATGAGGCGGTGGTGCTCGGCGAAGCCTTCGGCTTTGGCCTCAAGGAGCGGCTGCCGCGCGTCATCACCCAGATCATCGGCAAGTTCGAGTTCAGCAACAAGGTGCGGGTGATAGCTCCGCCAGCTGGCGGGGCGTTCGGCGGCAAGAACGGTAACGGTCATCTGTTGCTCGCCGCGATGGCGGCGAAGCTGGCCGACGCGCCAGTCAAGCTGGTACTTGCCCGCGCGCATACCTACACGATGATGCCGTTCCGCGGGCAGACCTGGCAGCACATCCGCCTCGCCGCCGACGAGAACGGCAAGCTCCAATCGTTCATGCGCGAGGCGATCGTCGCGCAGGGCGCCAAGGGCAGCTACTCCGAACCCGCGAATGAGACCGCGCCCAAGACCTATGCTTGCCCCAACCTGCTGCTCAAGACACAGACCGCGCGGCTTGACACCGGCGCACCCGGCTGGATGCGCGGCCCCGGCGCCGGTTGCGACGCGATCGGGCTCGATATCGCGATGGACGAGCTCGCCCATAAAATCGGCATGGATCCGCTCGAGTTCAGGCTGCTCAACCACGCCGACGTCGAGCCGGACACCGGCCACGAATGGTCGTCCAAATCGCTCAAGGCCTGCTATCGGGCGGCCGCCGAGCGGATCGGCTGGTTCGAGCGGAACCCCGTCGTTGGCTCGATGCGCGAGGGCCGGCACCGTGTCGGTTTCGGGCTGGCGACCTCGATCTACCCGACGCTCCAGATGCCTGCGCTCGCGCGGTGCATCCTGGCTGGGAACGGCCGCGCGACATTCCAAACGGCGCAGCACGAGATCGGCCAGGGCATGGTCACCGCGCTCACTCAGATCGGGGCGGAGGCGCTCGGGCTGCCGCTCGATCACGTGACGCTGGAATATGGCGACACCGCGCTGCCCTATGGCGGCCTGACCGTCGGTTCGATGACCACGTTGTCCAACGGCGCCGCCATCCACGAGGCCGCGGCGGCTGTGAAGCGGGCGCTGATCAAGCGCGCGACGCTGGACCAGGGATCGCCGCTCTACGGCCTTTCCCGGCATGATCTTGAGGTCCGGGACGGGCTGGTGATCGGTCCCGATGGCGAGAGCGAGAGCGTGATCGCGCTCATGGCGCGCCACCCCGACGGCCTGATCGAAGAGGAAGCGGTGACCGGCCGCACCATGGGCCACAGCAGCTACGCGCGCTTCTGCTTCGGCGCGCAGTTCGCGAAGGTGCTGGTCGACCCGGACACGGGCCATGTTCAGGTCGCCCGGTTTATCGGCGCCTTCGCCGGCGGCCGTGCGGTCAACCCGTTGCTGGTCCGCAGCCAGTTGATGGGCGGGATGGTCTGGGGTCTCGGCCAGGCGCTGCTCGAGGAATCCGTGATGGATGAGCGGTTCGGCAGCTGGATGAATCGCAACCTCGGTGAGGCGCTCATCCCCACCAATGCGGATATTGCCGAGATCGACGCCCTCATCATCGAGGAAGACGACACCCGTGGCCATCCCCTCGGGGTCAAGGGTATGGGCGAGGTCGGATCGATCGGCGGCCCAGCCGCGATCAGCAACGCGATTTACCATGCGACCGGAGTGCGCCTGAGGGATCTGCCGTTCCGCATCGAAAAGCTGCTCGCAGGTATGGACAGTCCGGCCTGGGCGGCGGGAGATAGCTGACGGGAGGCGAGCGATGAGCAAGTTGGTCATCGAAGCCCGTTCGGCGGATGCAGCCTGGTCGTCATGCCACGGGTAGACGTGCGCGCCCGCTATATCCCGGCTGATTATCGCGCAGCGGCGCTCGCGGCCGGTCACGTCCACCCGTGGCATGCCCGAGCTGCCGGCGTGGAGCGTAGATAAGGCGCTCGCGTTGATGGACCGATTGACCATCCACACCGCCATGCTCTCCGTCTCGTCACCGGGCGTGCATTTCGGGGATGATGCCGTAGCGCGGAAGCTTGCGCGCTCGGTCAACGAGCAGCGCGCTGCGCTGGTCCGCGCTCATCCCGAACGTTTCGCCCTGTTCGCCGCCTTGCCGCTGCCGGATGTGGATGGTGCGATCCGGGAAGCCGCCTACGCTCCCGACGAATTGGCCGCCGACGGCGTCGCGGTCGAGACCAACCACCGCGGCGTCTAAATAGGCGATGCGGCGCTGGACCCCCTAATGGCGGAGCTGGACCGACGCCGCGCGATCGTTTCATGCATCCGACATCGCCGCACTGCGCCGGTTGCCTCGCGCTTGTCCTCGGCCAGCCCAGACCGATCATCGAGTTCATGTTCGAATCGACACGTGCGGTTGCCAACATGCTCGATCGGCGGACGCTCGATCGCTTTCCTAACCTTCGGCTGATCGTCACCCATGCCGGGGCCGCGATGCCCGTGCTGGCCGACCGCATCGCCGATCAGGCGCATGTGCTGTAATCCCTCTTGCCAGAGCAAACTCTGAGATACCCTGCAATTCTCTCTCGTTCTTCGCTCATCGCTACTCCCCCTCTCGCGGGCTGCGCATCCCGATCTCATCGATCAGGCGCTTGAGCAATTCCGGATCTGACTTTGGCAGATCGGCCGGGGGTAAGGTGCGCGCCGTGGCGGGCACGCCGGCGCCGATGATGAGCTTCTCGAACCCGCCGGGTGTGTACCAGTTGAGGAAGCGCAGCTCCGTGGTCGCCTCGAACTCGTGCCACGTCTTTTTGGGCACCGTCACAAAGTCGCCTGGCCCCGCCTCGATCGTCCTGCCGTCGACCACGAAGCGCGCGTGGCCTTCGAGAATGTAGAAGCCCTCGCGCATCCACTCGTGGAGGTGACGGGGGGCCTGAGGCCCCTTCGCCATAAACTGCTCCATCAAGGTGAAGTCGCCACCGGTCTCTTCGGCGGTGGCAAGCATGATCCAGAGAATGCCGTTCTGCCAGTACGCTGGCGCAGTGTCTCGGCCGCGCATGAAGGCCGCCATCGGCCTGAACTGCTCGGGCAGGATGGTTGGTTTATCGCTCACGGTGTTTCCTCTCAACGCAGGCCAGCGACGGTGGTGTAGATCGCAGCGAAACCGCCTAGCGCAGCTGCGCGAACGTCTTTCGCACCTCATCGACGAAGGGGGCGGGCTGCTCCATCGCCACGAAATGGCCGCCCTTTTCCAGCTCGTTGAAATGGATCAAAATGCTGTACCGACGCTCCACCCAGCGTCGCGACTTCCGTACCTGCTCCTCGGGCGTCATCGTGAAGCCGGTCGGAAGGGCAATGGGATTGGCCTCGCTTGCCGGCGGCGACCAGTTGCCCTGGACCATTTCCCAATAGAGCCGCGCTGACGACGCGCCGGTATTGGGCAGCCAGTAGAGCATAATGTCGTCAAGCATATAATCGAGCGAGAACGACGCTTCCGCATTGCCGGGCGTGCCACAGGTGTCCTGGAACATCTGATAGATCCAAGTCGCCTGTGCTACTGGCGAGTCCGCCAGCGCATAGCCGATCGTTTGCGGCCGTGTTTGCTGCAACTTGGCGTAGCCCGACAGCTTGTCCCAAAAATACTTGGAACTGGCGAGCATCGCTTTCTCGTCGGGCGTGGCGGCGGCCATTTCGTCTGGTGTTGGCGGGAACATCGCGAAGTTGGAATGCATGCCGATGCATCCCGCCGGCGCCTTCTGCGCAATCGTGTCGGTGATCGCCGCGCCGAGGTCGCCGCCCTGCATGGCCCAGCGTTTGTAGCCTAGCCGCCCCATCAAGGTGACATAGGCGTCCGCAATCCGGTCCAGCGACCAGCCGGCTCCAGCCGGTTTGTCCGAGAAGCCATAGCCAGGCATCGACGGAATGATCAGGTGGAATGCGTCGTGCGGATTTCCACCATGCGCCACCGGAGCGCTCAGCGGGCCGATGACGTCCCTAAACTCGAGTACGGACCCCGGCCAGCCATGACACATCAGCAGCGGCAAGGCATCCGGATTGGCAGACCGGATATGAAGGAAATGGATGCCGAGCCCATCGATCGTCGTCTTGAACTGGCCAAAGCCATTCAGGAGTGTCTCGCAGCGGCGCCAGTCGTAACGCTCAAGCCAATATGTGCAGAGCGCCTGAATTTTCTCGAGTTGCGGGCCTTGGCTGGTGTCCGGCACCGTTTCGGGGGTCGGCCAGCGGGTATGCGCGAGGCGATTGCGCAGATCGTCAAGCTGGGTGTCGGCAATTGCCAGACGGAAAGGTTCGATTGTTTCGGACATGGCGGGAGCGCCTCCTTGGGGGGTAGCAGGGCGGGATGGGGAAGCGTTGGCGAACGAGGCCGGCGCGAGCGCAGAGGCCGACAGCACCGCACCTGACTTGAGCAAGGTTCGGCGGTCGACCCGGGTTGGTTCTCTGTCTTTCATCAAATGCCTCCAATGGCGTCGCTGGCTCGTCGCGCTCGCGTATCGGATGCGTTGCAATCGACTGACGAAAGAATAGGATGTTCCACATTGTTTGATTAGCCGCTTGAGATGCAACAAGGTGTTCCCGAATTGGAACGTATGGATATTGTCAACCTCCGCGCCTTTGTCAGGATTGCCGAGCTGAACAGTGTGTCGGCGGCGGCACGCGCCCTGAAGGCGCCCAAGTCGTCGGTCAGTCGTGCGCTATCGCGGCTGGAGGCATCGATCGGAATAGCGCTGATCGAACGCTCGACCCGCCATCTGCGGCTTACCGACGCCGGTATATTGCTGCTGCCCCATGCAATTCGCATCCTTGACGACCTCGATGAAGCCGGCGCAGCGCTCGATGGCTTGGCCGGTACGGCCAGCGGATTGCTGCGAGTGAACGCATCCTACGCCTTCGGTCAGGGGCTGATTGCTCCGATGCTCCCGGCGTTCCTCGCGCGATACCCGCAGGTCAGCGTTATGCTGGATCTTGACTATCGCCGTATCGACATGCTCGCCGAGGCGACCGATGTCGTAATCCGCATCGGGCCGCTGCTGGATTCGGGTCTCGTCGCCCGAACCCTTCCCCCGATCGAGTTGTGGCTGTGCGCCAGCCCGGGCTACCTCAGTGCGCGAGGCACTCCCGGATCGCTGAGTGAGCTTGCAAGCCATGACATTGTCGAACGAGAGCAAACCACCATCTGGCCGTTCTCGACAGGAGACGCCCTGAAGCAAATCGAGGTACGGGCGCGTTTGACCATCCCAGACGCCGGCGCTCAGAAGGTCGTTCTCATGGGGGGAGCAGGAATCGGACGGCTTCCCGATTATCTGGCGGCGCCTGCCGTCGCCGCGGGGGATCTGATCAGACTATTGCCCGACCTGACGGGCGAAAAGATCGAAGTTCATGCGCTTTACCCCAGCCATCGCAGCCTATCGGCCAAGGTTCGCGTCTTTATCGACGCATTAATGGAGCATATTACACCGCATTTTGCGTAGTTTCCGATGCTGCGTAAGGTGCCGATAGACGTGACTTCGCGGGGAACGGACTTGCTCATGCACCGACGACACATGCTTATCGGCGCGGGGACCACCATCGCGCTTGGTGCGGGAGCCGCCTATCTCACGGCATCCGGCATGGGGTCGTCATCGGACTATGCCATCGGGATCGCCCCGCTACGAAGGCCGCTGGCGGATACGCCATCCGCGCGCGATCTCATCCGCTACGCCACGCTCGCACCCAATGGCCACAACACGCAGCCATGGCTCTTTCGTATCGGTGATCGGAAGATCGACATTCTGCCCGACTTCTCGAGGCGAACGCCTGTCGTCGATCCCGACGATCATCATCTGTTCGTGAGCCTCGGCGCGGCCGCTGAGACTCTGTCGCTCGCGTCCGCCGCGCGCGGCGCGCCAGGCGCCGTCAACTTCGATCCGAGCGGCAAAGGCTCTGTCGTCTTTGACTTCGAGAAAGCGCGGGCAATTTCATCGCCCTTGTTCGATGCCATCGCCAGCCGACAATCTACCCGCGCTGATTACGATCGCCGCATGGTCGGTTCGGGCGACCTCGACATGCTCGTCCGGGCGGCGGCCGTGCCCGGCGTTGATCTCGTTCTGCTCACGGATCGCAACCGGATCGACCAATTGCGCGACCTCGTCCTGACAGGCAACAGCACGCAGATGGCCGACGCCGCCTTCGTCCGCGAGCTCAAAACGTGGCTTCGGTTCAACCCGCGACAGGCGCTGCGAACCGGCGACGGCCTCTACAGCGTGGCAAGCGGCAACCCCGCATTGCCGGACTGGCTTGGGCCGCATGCGTTCGACTGGTTCTCGACGGCGCAAGCCGAGAATGACGCCTACGCTCGCCAGATCCAGTCCGCGTCCGGGATCGCGGTGTTCGTCGGCGCCGGGGAAACCCCCGCGCATTGGGTGGCGGTGGGGCAGTCCTGTCAGCGTTTCGCCCTTCAGGCGACGGCGTTGGGATTAAAGCACGCCTTCATCAACCAGCCAGTCGAAGTTGCTCGCCTACGCCCCGAACTCGCAACGCTGATCGGCCTGTCCGGCAGGCGGCCCGATATCGTGATGCGGTTCGGCTACGGCCCGACGCTGCCCTGGTCGCCACGTCGAGCGCCCGAAGCGGTGATCGTGGCCTGAGAGCCTGGCTTCATGACCCACACACAAGACGCGGCGCGCCATCATGGCGGTTCATGTCTCGGCCGGCGCTTTTTGTGCTGACGATCTGCGAAATGGGCATTGGCCGCGGTGGCTCGGCCGCCGGGCGCCTGCAAGCACTACCGCCCGATGGGCCGCAACGCTTCGCGCAACGCGACGTCGCGGGGATCGCCTGCGATCGTCGTTCCCATCCGGTTGGTGACATAGGCATAGGCAATGCCCGCGTCCGGGTCGGCGTAGCCGAGGGACCCACCAGCGCCCGGTGCGCCGAACGCGCCCGCATGGCCGAAGCGCCATTGCGGGCTGGGCTTCATGAAACCCAGCGAGAACTGGACCTCGCCTCTCAAGGTCATGTCGTAGAAACCATGCGTGGGCGGTGTCGCCGGTGGCCTGCCCCCGATCGGGGATCCAGGGCCTATGAGAGACTTGGCCCGTGTTCTGGCCTGGCCGTCTGGCCCTGCCGGAGCGGAGCGTAGGCGGGGCCAGACGGCCAGGGCAACACTGCTTCTGGTGCCGGCGGCCGATAGCCCAGCGCGCTATGCGGCCTGATGGTGTTGTAGTGCCGCCGCCAGCGCTCGATCAGCACCTCGGCTTCCCGCAATGAATAGAAGATCTCGCGGTCCAGCAGTTCGTCCCGCAGCTTGCCATTGAAGCTCTCGTTGTAGCCATTCTCCCAGGGGCTGCCGGGCTCGATGAACAGCGTCGTCACCCCGACCCGGCCTAGCCAACCGCGCACCGCCTTCGCCACGAACTCTGGCCCGTTGTCAGAGCGGATATGCCCAGGCGGCCCCCGCTCGACGAACAGCTCGCACAGCACCTGCAGCACATCGTCCGACGTCAGCCGCCGCGCCACCACGATCGCCAGGCACTCCCGCGTGTACTCGTCGATCACCGTCAGCATGCGGAACCGCCGCCCGTCATGCGTCCGGTCCTGCACGAAGTCATACGCCCAGACATGTCCGGGCCAGCACGGCCGCAGCCGAACGCAGGAGCCATCGTTCAGCCACAGCCGGCCCCGCTTCGGCTGCCGCCGCGGCACCTTCAGCCCCTCGCGCCGCCAGATGCGCTCCACCCGCTTGGCGTTCACCTGCCATCCCTCGGCCCGCAGCAGCGCCGTGACCCGACGGTAACCATAGCGGCCATACTCCGCCGCCAGCGACACCACCGCATCGGTCAATGCCGCCTCATCGGCCGGCACCACTCGCACCTTGCGCTGGGTAGAACGCGGCTGGCCCAGCGTGCGGCAGGCATGACGCTCGGACACCCCGAGCACCGCCTGCACATGCCGCACGCCAGCCCGGCGGCGCTCGGGGCCTAGAAGTTTCCCTCCGCAGCCTCTTTCAAGATCTGCTTGTCCAGTGTCAGCTCCGCCACCGCCCGCTTTAGCCGCGCATTCTCCCGCTCGAGGTCTTTCATCCGACGCACCTGGTCCACCTTCAGGCCGCCGTATTCAGCCCGCCAGCGATAAAAGCTCGCCTCGGAGACGCCGAGGCCACGACAGATCTCCCCCACCGTTCGGCCCTGCGCCAATTCCACCTCGGCCTGCCGTAACAGCCCGATGATCTGCTCCGCCGTGTGACGCTTCCTCGGCATCCCTGCCTCCTTCCAAGGTGCCCAACTCTCTCATCACAGATGGATCCCGTTCAGGCGGGAAGCCCACCGTCGACGACAGGCGGTGCAGTCAATCCCGCCTATGTAGCCTCCACGGTATCCATTTGTACGACACCTGCCTCTGACGTCTTCCGCCCCGCTGAATTGCGCAGCATGTATGTCCGTGCGGAGGCGTGAGGCACCGGGCCTGAGCGCGTGAAACAACGACGCGTGGCGAACCTCTACGGACTACCGCGATGATCAACTCAAGACGCGGCGTCACGCCTTGGTCGTGCTGTCGAGGGAGGCGGTAATGACAGACAGCAAATTCCTTACTCCGGAGGAGGTAGCTGAACGGTATCGTGGTGGAGTTTCTGTTGGCACTCTTCGAAACTGGCGCGCCATGCGTCTCGGCCCGTCGTTCGTCAAAGTCGGCAAGGCGGTACTCTATCCGGTGGACGAGCTTGATGCGTGGGACGAAAAAAATAGAGTGCAGTGCCGTGCGTCCAAAAAACTCACTGAACGCCTGGGTGATCGGGCGTGATTATCACGATGGGGCACTAGAGACCGATCCCAATTAGCGGCACCACCTCCTCGAAACTTCCATATTAACTCTTTAAAATCAGTAAGTTATAGATATGGCTGGCGTTGTGCACAACCACCCCTCTGGCAATCCGCAGCCGAGCAAAGCGGACATCCAGATCACGCAGAAGATCATCGAGGCGGCGCGCCTGCTCGGCGTGACCGTCCACGACCATGTCATCATCGGCCGCGAGGGCCATACCTCGATGCGCGCCAAGGGGCTGATCTAGCAGGTCCGGTTCGGCCTTGGGCGCAGGCGCCCATCGCCACTCGACGAGGCGAAGCCCCCGGATCAAACCAGCCCGGCAAACTCCAGCGCTTCGTCCACGGCGCGGCGCGCAGCGTCGCTGCACGGGACCATGGGCAGGCGCAGTTCGTCCTCGATCCAGGGATGCACGCGCGACAGCGCATACTTGACCGGACCGGGCGAGGCGTCCTCGAACATCGCATAGTGCAGCGGGTAGAGCCGGTCGTTGAGCTCGCGCGCCAGCGCCAGGTCATTGGCGGCGCAGGCGGCCTGGAATTCGGCGCACAGCCGGGGCGCGACGTTGGCGGTGACTGAAATGCAGCCGACCGCGCCCGCTGCATTGGCGGGCAGCGCCAGTTCGTCGTCGCCCGACAGCTGGCAGAAGTGCTTGCCGATGCCCATGCGGTGATCGGTCACGCGCGAGAGGTCGCCGCTGGCATCCTTGATGCCGACAATCTTCTCGGGAAAGCGCTTGGCCAGTTCGCACACGGTTTCGGGCAGGATGTCCGTCACGGTCCGGCCCGGCACGTTGTAGAGGATGATCGGCAGGTCGTTGTGCTCGGCCAGATAGCTGAAATGGGCGATCAGCCCTTCCTGGCTCGGACGGTTGTAATAGGGCGCGACGCACAGCGCGGCCTGCGCACCGCACTTCTTGGAAAAGGTCATGTGCAGCAGCGCGTTCATCGTGTCGTTGCTGCCGCATCCGGCGATCACGGGCACGCGCCCCGCCGCCTGCTCGACGCAGACCTCGATCACGCGGTGGTGTTCGGCATTCGACAGCGTCGAGGCCTCGCCAGTGGTGCCGCAAGGCACGAGGGCGGAAGATCCGTTTTCGATCTGCCAGTCGACCAGGCGGCGAAAGGCTTTCTCGTCGAAGGCTCCGTCGCGGAACGGTGTCACCAAAGCCGGAATGGAGCCGGAAAACATGGACAATTTCCCTCGTCTTGTCGCACAATGACAATGCGGCCTTGCGCCGATGCGTCCACCCGGCCAAGACGGGGTGACACGGCCTTGCCGCATTCAGCGCCTGATAAGGAGGGGCAACCCACTATGTCCAGCGTGGACATGCCCAGACGCCATCTTTCCGTCATACTGCGCAACGGCGCGTGCGGCCTCGCGGCTGTGCTCGCCCTTTCCGTAACGACGCGCGCCAGTGATGCCGGGCCCGACACCGACGGCAGCGCGTGGGACCGCGCGCGTGCCCAGCTTGTCGCCGGCCAGCAAGGGCCGATGGCGCTGGCCATCTCGCGCTGGCAATTGCTGACAGGCTCGAACCGCTTCGCTTTTTCAGATTATGCCGGCTTTCTGCTGTCCTACCCGGGCTTCCCCGATGCGGATCGCCTGCGCCGCTATGCCGAGGGCGCACTTGATCGTGATGCGCAGGCCGGAATTGCCGCCGATCCGCGCACGATCGTCTCGTACTTCGATCGCCAGCCACCGCTGACCAATCCGGGCCGTGCGCGCTATGCGCTGTCGCTGCGTGCGCTCGGCCGCCCCGATGCCGACGCCATGGCCCGCACCGCCTGGCGCGGCGGGCCGATGAGCGACGCCGACGAGGCGGCGATTCTCGCCACCTGGGGCAGCACCTTCACGGCCGACGACGCCGATGCGCGGATGGACGCGCTGCTGTGGTGGGCCGCCCTGCCCCAGGCGACACGTGCCTTCGTCAGCGTCTCGCCTTTGCGGCGCGGGATCGACGGCGCGCGCCTGATGGCGTTGCAGGGTCTCGATCCCTACTCCGCCGCCGGGGGTATTCCCCCGGCGCAGCTCAACAGCGATCCCGGCTTCGTCTATGCGCGCGTGCGCCAGCTGCGCAAGCAGGGCCTCGGCACGATGGCGCAGCAGTTGCTGGCCACGCGCCCGCCGCTTGCCAGCCGCCCCTTGTTGCGCGGCAAGTGGATCGACGAGATGCTCACCAACGCGCGCGGCGCGGCTGCCGGCGGCGATGCCCGCAGCGCCGTCGCGATCGCGCGCGGGATCGACGATGCGTTCGATCCGGGCGAAGACATCAGCCAGATGGCCTACGACCTGCGTGACGATTACACCTCGCTGGTCTGGCTCGGCGGAACGCAGGCGCTGTGGAAGCTGGGCGATCCGGCCAGCGCGGCGCCGCTGTTCTGGCGCTATGGCGCCGCCGCCCGCACCCCCGGCACGCGCGCCAAGGGCTTCTACTGGGCTGGCCGCGCGGCGCAGCAGGCCGGGCTCGGCGCCGACGCGCAGCGCTATTTCGCGATGGCCGCGCGCTATTCCGACCAGTTCTATGGCCTGCTCGCCATGGAGCGGCTGGGTCAGCCGGTGCCCAACTTCGCCTGGGATTCGCGCGCCGTGCCCACGCCCGACGAACGTGCCCGGTTCAACGCCGCGCCGCTGACCCTGGCGGTGCGTGAGGTGGCGCGCAGCGGCGAGTGGCGCACGACGGTGCGCTTCTTCAAGGAAATCGCCGACCAGCAGCAGACCGAGGGCCAGCACATGCTGGTCGCCGAACTGGCGCGCGAACTGGGCCGCCGCGACCTGGGTGTCATCGTCGGGCAGGCCGCAGGCGCGCGCGGCTATCTCGATTTCCAGCACATCGCCTTCCCGCTGATCCCCGTGCCGACCGGCAGCGAGCAGTCGTGGACGATGATCCATGCCATCACCCGGCAGGAAAGCCAGTTCGCGCAGAACGCGATGAGCCACGCCGGGGCGCGCGGCCTGATGCAGCTCATGCCTGCCACCGCCAACGAGCAGGCGGGTAAGCTCGGCCTCAGCTACAGTTCGCAGGCGCTGACCGACGACGCCGGGTTCAACATCGCGCTGGGCAGCGCCTTCTTCGGGCGGCTGATGGACATCTACGGCGGATCGACGCCGCTGGCGGTCGCGGCCTACAACGCCGGGCCGGGCAACGTGAACAAGTGGCTACGCGCCAACGGTGATCCGCGCACCGGCGCCGTCGAATGGGTTGACTGGATCGAGCGCATTCCGCTGTCGGAAACCCGCAATTACGTGCAGCGCGTGCTGGAGAACGCGGTCGTCTACGAGGCGATGAACCCCGACAAGGCCACATGGCGCGGTCCCAACCCGATGAGCCACATCCTCGGCAAGCCGACACCGGGCTGACCTAATTTCGCCAGCCCGGTGTCGCCTCAGGCGCGGCTGCCCGCCATCGCCAGTCCGAACGCGACAAAGATCGCACCGGTCACGCGGTTGAACACCTTGCGCGGGCTGGGCTTTTCCAGCCACCGCGCCATCGAGCGGCCGCCCAGCGCATAGAGCAAGTACGAGGTCACCTCGATCACGCCGAAGGTTGCGACCATGATCGCGAATTGCGGCACGCGCGGCCGCGCCGGGTCGATGAACTGCGGCAGGAAGGCACCCGCAAACAGCAGCGCCTTGGGATTGCTGATGCCGATCAGGAATGCAGTGCGAAACAGCTGCCAGCCTGAAGGCCCGACGACCGGCACACCAGCGCCCTCGATTGCCCCCGCATCGATCGGTGCCGCATCGGCGGTCCAGGCCTTGTATCCCAGGTAAAGCAGATAGCCCGCGCCGATGATCCGCAGCGCGGTGAACACCTCTGGCATGGCCGCAAGCACGGCGGACAGCCCGGCTGCCGACAGGCTCAGCAGGGTGAGCACCGCCAGGAAGCAGCCGCTCATCGCCAGCATCGCGCGCGAGAAGCCCAGCGTCACGCTGCGCGTCATCACATGCAGCATGTTGGGGCCGGGCGAGATCGAAATGAAGAACACGGTGACCACGAAAAGCCACCAGGTATGAATTGCCATCGCGCCTTATCCTGCCGCCTTGACGATGTCGGCCCAGGCCGCCTCGTCGATCACTTCGATGCCCAATTCCGCCGCTTTCTTGAGCTTGCTGCCCGCGCCCGGCCCCGCCACGATCAGGTCGGTCTTGGGCGATACGCTGCCCGCGGCGCGCGCGCCCAGTGCCTCGGCCTGCGCCTTGGCCTCGTCGCGGCTCATCGTCTCGAGCTTTCCGGTAAACACCACGGTCTTGCCCGCGACCGCGCTGGCGCGCGTTTCGACAATGAAGTCCGGCGGGCTGACCTCCGACAGGAGATCGTCCCACACCGCGACATTGTGGGGCTCGTGGAAGAATTCGCCCAGCGCCTCGACCACCACGGGGCCGACCCCATCGATCGACAGCAGTTCTGCCCGTGCCTCAGGATCGCCCTCGACGCCCTCACCCGGCCAGGCGCGCTGTGCCGCATCGCGCAAGGCCGGCAGCGTCACGAAGCGCTTCATCAGATCGCGCGCCGTGACCGCGCCGACGTGGCGGATGCCGAGGCCGAACAGCAGCCGCGCGGCGTCCGGGGCGCGCTTGGCCTCGATCGCCGCCAGCAGATTGTCGACCGACTTGTCCTTCCAGCCTTCGCGCCCGACGATGTCGTCACGTCGCTTGCGCAGGCGGTAAATGTCGGCCGGGCTTTCCAGCCAGCCCAATGCGAAGAACTCGGCGATGGTTTTCTCGCCCAGCCCCTCGATGTCGAGTGCCGCGCGGCTGACGAAGTGGCGCAACCGTTCCGTCCGCTGCGCCGGGCAAATCAGCCCGCCGGTGCAGCGCACGTCGACTTCGCCTTCTTCCGCCACGGCTTCGCTGCCGCATTCGGGGCAGTGATCGGGGAAATGATAGGCGTCGCGCGGCGTCTCGCGCGTGAGGTTCTCGACGACTTGCGGGATGACGTCGCCCGCGCGCTGCAGCACGACGCGATCGCCCACCCGCACGCCGAGGCGGCCGATCTCGTCGCGATTGTGCAGCGTGACGTTAGTGACGGTCACGCCCCCCACCAGCACCGGCGCCAGCCGTCCGACCGGGGTCAGCTTGCCGGTGCGACCGACCTGGATGTCGATCGCCTCGAGCGTGGTCTCGGCGCGCTCGGCCGGGAACTTGTGCGCCATGCCCCAGCGCGGGGCCTTGGCAACGAAGCCCAGGCGACGCTGCCACTCGAGGCTGTCGACCTTGTATACCACGCCATCGATATCATACGGCAAATCAGCACGTTGCGCCTGAATGCTGCGATAGTGGGCAAGCATGTCCGGGGTCGATCCGCAGTGCACCAGCAGGGGCGAGACCGGCACGCCCCACGCGGCGATGCGTTGCATCATGGCAAACTGCGTGTCCTCGGGCACGCTGCTCGCCGCGCCCCAGCCATGGGCCAGGAACCGCAGCGGCCGGGCCGCCGTGATGCTCGCGTCCTTCTGGCGCAGCGAGCCGGCGGCGGCATTGCGGGGATTGGCGAAGACCTTGTCCTCGCGCTCCGCCTGCGCGGCATTCAAGGCGAGAAAGTCGGCCTTGGCCATGTAGACCTCGCCGCGAATCTCGAACACATCGGGCAGCGTCTCGTCAGGACGGGCGGCAAGTTGCTGCGGTATGTCCTTGATATAGGCGACATTGGCAGTAACATCCTCGCCCACTTGGCCGTCGCCGCGCGTTGCCGCGCGCACCAGCTTGCCATGCTCGTAGCGCAGCGAGCACGACAGGCCGTCGATCTTGTCCTCGGCCGTCATCGTGACCGGCGCATCGGCGGGCAATGCCAGGAAGCGCCGGACACGCGCGACGAAGTCCTCGACCTCCTCGTCGGTATAGGCATTGTCGAGGCTCATCATGCGAACCTCGTGCGTCACCTTGCCCAAGGGCGAGGCCGACACTTCGTGCCCCACGGCGCGCGACGGACTGTCCGCCCGGATCAGATGCGGAAACGCCGCTTCCAGCCAGGCATTGCGCCGGACCAGCGCGTCGTATTCGGCGTCGCTGATCTCGGGCGCGTCCTCGGCATGGTAGCGCCGGTTGTGATAGGCGATCTGCCGGGCCAACCGCATCAGCTCGTTCGCGGCCGCCGCTTCGTCGGGCAGGTTCGTGTCGCGCACGGGATCGGTCATGATGCGGCTCTTCCCCAAACGGTTGCGGTCATCGGCCGGCGAATACGGAAACCCAGGCTTTCGTAAAGGCGGATCGCGCCGGCGTTCTCGGCATAGCTGTGGAGGAACGCGATGTCGCCCCGCTCGGCAAAGCCTGCCATCACCCGCCGGATCAACGCCGCCGCCCAGCCCCGCCCGCGAAACTCGGGCCAGACCGCCACCCCGCTCACTTCCGCATAGCCCGGCGCCGGCCGCATCCGCTCGCCCGCCATCCCCGCCAGCCGGCCATCGACGAAAATCCCGAAAAAGTCGCCATAGCGCCAGGTCCCGCGCGCCCATGGGCCCGGTTGCGTCGCCTCGGCCAGCGCCGCCATGGCGGGCGCATCGCCCTCACCCAGCAGACGCATCGGCGGCATATCGGCAGCTCCGGTGTTCGGCGTCGCGCCATTCGACGCCACCATCTGCACCAGCGCGGCCGTGCGCAGGGCAACCAGCCCATCGGGAGCCGAAAAGGGTTCGGCCTCCACCGTCCAGACAGTGTCCTCGCATGCCTCCAGAAGACCGGACAGCGCATGTTCCTGGCCAGGGGCGGCGGCCGCAAAGGGGCCGTAACGCGGATCGATCCGCAGCGCCGGCAGCGTCCCTCGCGCCAGATGCGCCTGTGCCCCGGTCAGCGCATGCCACACCGGGCGATCGAGCGAGCTGGTCATGCCTGTTCCAGCAAGCGTTCCGCCTGCGCCCGCGCCTCGGCCGTGATCTCGGCGCCGGACAGCATGCGGGCGATCTCCTCCTTGCGTCCCTCGTCGCTGAGCAGCGCGACCGAGGTGCGCGTGACCGTGCCCTCGCTCGACTTGGCGATAAGGTAGTGGGCGTTGCCGCGCGCGGCCACTTGCGGGCTGTGCGTCACCGCCAGCAACTGCCCGCCATGGGCCAGCCGCGCCAGTCGCTCGCCGATCGCGCTCGCCACCGCGCCGCCGACGCCGCGGTCGATCTCGTCGAAGATCACCGTCGCCGCCCCGCCCTGCTCGGCCAGAGCAACCTTGAGCGCGAGGATGAAGCGCGAAAGTTCGCCGCCCGAGGCGATCTTGCCCAGCGGTGCGAAGTCGCTGCCGGGATTGGTGGATATCAAGAACTCAACAGCATCGACGCCATGCGCCGACCAGCGATCCTCGGGCAGGCGGACCACAGCGGTGCGGAACCGCGCGGCATCGAGCCGGAGCGGCTTGAGCTCGGTCGCGACCGCGGCGTCCAGCCGCCGCGCCGCCTCGGCCCGCTGCACCGAAAGCGTTTCGGCCTTGGCGCGATAGTCGAGACCGGCGTCCGTGGCCGCGAACTGCAGCTGGGCGATCTGCGCCTCGCCGCCCTCGATCGCCTGAAGCGTGGCATGCAGCGCCTCGCGCCGGGCCGGAAGGTCATCGACCGTGCAGCCATGCTTGCGCGCGGCGGCCCGCAGGTCGAACAGCCGCGTCTCGATCCGGTCGAGCAAGGCGGGGTCGTGCATCAGCGCATCGGCGGCGGCGGCCAGCTTGTCCTCGGCCTCGCCCGCCTCGATCACCGCGCGGTCGAGTGCCTCGAGCGCTTCGGCCAGCAGCGGATGCTCACCGGCGATCCGGTCCAGCCGCCGTGCGGCCCCGCGCAGCTGCGCCAGCGGCGCATCCGATCCGGTCCACAAGTGCTGCAGCTCGCCAAGATCGCCCGAAAGCCGCTCGCCCTTCTGCATCGACGCGCGCTGGAGCGCGAGGTCCTCTTCCTCGCCGGCTACCGGCGCCAAAGCGTCGAGTTCGGCGACGTGCGCCTCGATCAGGTCCTGCTCCGCCGCCGCTGCGTCGACCTGCGCGCGTGCCTGTGCCAGCGCATCTTCGGCCCGGCGCCACTTGTCCCACGCCTGCGCGACCCCGGCGCTGTCGGCACCGGCATAGCGATCGAGCAGCAGGCGGTGGCCGCGGGCATTGACCAGCCCGCGATCGTCATGCTGGCCGTGCAGTTCGACGAGAAACCGCGCCAGCTCGCGCAGCAGCGCAACGCCGACCGGCTGGTCGTTGATATGGGCACGGCTGCCGCCATCGGCGCGCACGCGGCGGCGCACCAGCAAGGGCTCGCCCGGCTCCCAGTCGATCTCCGCCTCTGCCAGCAGCGCCACGATCCCGGCGGGACGGTTGGCGAATTCGAAAGTCGCGGTGACGCTGGCCTGCTCCTCGCCACTGCGGACAAGCCCACTGTCGGCCCGGTCGCCCAGCACGAGGCCCAGCGAATCCAGCAGGATCGACTTGCCCGCCCCGGTTTCACCGGTGAGCACGCCCAGCCCGCCGGCAAACGACAGGTCCAGCGCTTCGATCAGGACGACATTGCGAATGGAAAGAGCGGTGAGCATCGCAACCTTTCTAGCGCCTCGAAACGGCGGCGTCACCCCGCGACGTTCTCGTCTTGTTTCACATCGGTGACATGGTGTCGCGCCACGGACATGTGACGATGCCATGAGATTCGCAAGACGACGATCACACCCGGGATCACAACCGGCTGCAACACCGCCTCCACATCCCGCGCGGGGGACCGACCGCGCCAGGAAAAGGACTGGGCCATGGACAACGCGAACCTCCGCAAGCCTGCCGTAGCTTCCGCCATCGGCGACTGGATCAAGGGTGCCCCCGACTGGCTCGACCTGCCCGAGCCGCGCGGCTTCCGTCCCAAGCGGCGGGTGCGCACCGTCTGGATCTCGGACGTCCACCTCGGCACGCGGGGCTGCAACGCCGAGATGCTGCTCGATTTTCTCGCCTCGATCGAGTGCGAGACGCTCTACCTCGTGGGTGACATCGTCGACGGCTGGCGCCTGCGCCGCGGCTGGTACTGGCCCGACGCGCACAACGAGGTGATCCGCCGCATCCTCAAGATGGCGCATCGCGGCACGCGGGTCGTGCTCATTGCGGGCAACCACGACGAGATGCTGCGCCCCTATGCTGGCATGACCTTCGGCGGCGTGGAACTGGCGCTCGACACGATCCACACGACCGCCGACGGGCGCCGGCTGCTGGTGACGCACGGCGACGGCTTCGACGGCGTGGTGCTCTATGCGCGCTGGCTCGCCTTCCTTGGCGATGCCGCCTACGAAGTGCTGCTCAAGGCCAATCGCTGGGTCAACCTGATCCGCCGCCAGTTCAAGCTGCCCTACTGGTCGTTGTCGGCCTACATGAAGAAGCGCGTCAAGAACGCGGTGCAGTTCATCTGCGACTTCGAGGAAGCGGTCGCCCACGCTGCCCGCGACATGGGTGTCGACGGGGTGGTCTGTGGCCACATCCACTGCGCCGAGATCCGCCAGATCGGCGACGTCACTTATTACAACGACGGGGACTGGGTCGAAAGCTGCACCGCGCTGGTCGAGGATGCCTGCGGCGCGATCAGCATCGTCGACTGGGTCGAGGAGGAGCGCCGGCAAGTGCCCTTCACCCCGGCCCTCGC
>NZ_DAIRTS010000002.1:49561-248535 GCF_036803765.1 Novosphingobium sp. | reverse complement strand
CGCCCACACAGAACATGGCCGAGAGCTGGATGCCGAAACAAGTTCGGCATGACGATGGGGTGAGTGATAGGGGAACTACGGACTGCGGGCGAAGCCGAACGGACGCCTTGCTTTTCCGCAAGGCGCAGTTGGCTCATTGCGTGAGCAGGTCTTCGCCCAGCGCGACCAGGTCGGCCTCTGCGGCGGATTGGATGGTGGCGAGCTTGAGCCAATGCCGGGCGTTGCGAGCGACTTTGAGGTCCGCGCAATGGCGCAGGAGGCGCGTGGCGATCCAGGCGGTTGTCGCGAGGGCGCCGAGCTGCAGAAAGGGGTAGGCGACCGTTTGCGCGCTGGTGCGGTCGAGCGAGGCTGCCGCCCGCTCTAGGCGGTCGAGCATGGTGGCCAGTGCGGTGCCGTCCCCAACCCTGGCATCGTGTCGCGCGCGGGTGAGGAAGGCGCGCAAGGGGCGGGCCTCGTCGCCGAGGACGCGGCGCATGACGAGGTCAAGCGCCTGCATGCCGCTGGTGCCTTCGTAGATCGCAAGTACGCGCGCGTCGCGCAGGTATTGTTCGGCGGGCCATTCGCGGGTGTAGCCCGCGCCGCCGAGGACCTGGATGGCCTGGTCCGCGCAGAGGCTCGCGGCCTCGGCGCAGAAGGTCTTGGTGATCGGCAGTAGCCAGGCGACGAGGGCGGCGGCGTCAAGGTCGTCGTCCTGCAGGTCGGACAGCACCGAGGCGGTGAGGACCAGTCCGCGCGCGACTTCGGCCCGTGCAGCGCTGGCCTGGAGCATACGGCGGACGTCGGGGTGGCTGGCGATCGGCACCGCGGGTCGGTCAGGCTTGCCGCCCTGGTGGCGTTCGGTGGCGTAGTGCGCGGCCAGGTCCGCCGCGGCGCCGGCGATGCCTGCGCCCTGGCTGCCGACCGACAGGCGCATGCCGACGATCATCGCGAAGAGTTGCGGCAATCCGCGCCCCTCCGTGCCGACGAGCAAGGCATGGGCATCCTCGAAGCCGAGCGCGCAGGTGGGGGAGGCGTGCAGCCCGAGCTTTTCCTCGATGCGGCGCACGACCACGCCGTTGCGCCTTCCGTCTTGGTCGGACGGGACGAGGAACAGGCTGAGGCCGGCCGTACCGGGGGCACCGCCGGGCGTGCGCGCCAGCACCATGTGGCCGATGCGCGGGGCGAGGTCGTGATCGCCGAAGCTGATCCAGATCTTTTCACCGGTGACGCGCCAAGTGCCGTCGTCCTGCGGCGTGGCCATGGTGCGCACCCGGCCGACGTCGGAGCCGGCATCGGGCTCGGAAATGCAGATCGTCGCCGCCCAGCTGCCGTCGACGAGGCGAGGGACCCATTCGTCGACGATGGCCGCTGCGGCGTAGCGCATCAGCACCATGGTCGCGCAGCGCATGGGCGTGGGCAGCATGCCGAAAGCGGGCGCGGCCCTGTTGACCAGTTCCTCGCACGCGGCGTGAACCGTGACGGGAAGGCCGGCACCGCCATGCGCGGCAGGGGCGTCGATGGTCGTCCATCCGCCTTCGCGATAGGCCTGCCACGCGGCGTGATGCCCCGGCGCGAGTTGCACGCGGCCATCGACCAGCCGGCAGCCGGCGGCATCGCCCGTGCGGTTGAACGGGGCGAGTACGTCGTGCGCCAAGTCGCCCGCGGCGCCGATGATCTGGGTCAGCGTCGCGGTGTCGAGATCGGTCTGCGCGTGGCGCGCACGGACCTGCGCCCACTCGGGGATGGCTTCGATCTGCGCGACGATCGCGGCGGCGGCTTCGCTGTAGGACATCGGGCGCGGCTCCCAGCCTGACGAGAACTATACGCCACCGTATGGTTTGCCGCAGGGCCGTCGTCAACCGCATGCTGGACCCCTCGGGCGCATGCGGTTAGTCCGCGATGTCATGGACGGCCCCGAAAATCACGACCCTGCCAAGCACGCAAAGGAAACGCGCCGGCTGACCCGGCAGGACTGGGTCGATGCGGCGGTGCGGGTGATGGCGGGGACCGGGGTCGAGCAAGTGCGGGTCGAGCGCCTGGCGGTAGCACTCGGCGCCTCCAAGGGCAGTTTCTATTGGCATTTCAAGGATCGGCAGGCATTGCTCGATGCCGTGCTCGAGGCGTGGCGGCTTCGCCAGACGGTGGCAGTCCAGGCGCGGCTTGCACTGGAGGCACCCGAGGCACAGTTGCGCATCCAGCGCTTGATGGAGCTTCCCCTGGCGAGCGGTGCCGCAGCCGAGGCCGCCGAGTTTGAACTGGCGATCATGATGTGGGCGCGGCGATCGCCCGAGGCGCGCGCGGCCGTGCAGGCCGTCGACGAGGCGCGGATCGCCTACCTGGAAGAACTGTTCGCGACGCTGGGGTGCGAGGCGGGGGAAGCGCAGTGGCGGGCGCATCGCGCCTATGCGCTGGTGCGGTACGTTGCGCAGCGTGGCGATCTGTCACTGGCGGAGCGGCAAGCCATGGTAACGCGGGCTTGCGCGGAACTGACGACTGAGACGCAGGTGACGTGAGAGGCGGGCGCCGCCCGAAAAGCCGCGCCCGCCCCGGCGATTACTCGCCCTGCCAGCCTTCGAGCAGGTCGCGGAATTCGTCGGCGTGGTCTTCTTCCTGCGCGAGGATGCTTTCCAGCATGGTGCGCGTGGTCGGGTCGCGATCGCCGACATAGGCGATGAGTTCGCGATAGGATTCGACGGCGATGCGCTCGGCGATCAGGTCTTCGCGGACCATGTCCTTGAGCGTCTTGCCGACCTGGTATTCGGCGTGGCTACGCTTGGTCAGCGTGGCGGGGTCGAGGTCAGGCTCGCCGCCCAGCTGGACGATGCGCTCGGCGAGCTTGTCGGCATGGCCGCGCTCTTCGTTGGCATGTTCGAGGAAGTGGGCCTTGACCGGCTGCGAGACGAGGCCGTCCGCGACGTAATAGTGGCGCAGGTAGCGCAGGACGCAGACCCATTCGGTCGCCAGCGCCTTGTTAAGCTGCGCGATGATCGTTTCGCGGTCTTCGGGGAAATTGCGCGTCACCGGGCCCTGGTCGATGTGCTTGCGGGCCTCGGCGCGCAGCGTGGCGGTGTCGGTGAACGGGGTCGCGGTGTCTTTGGCGGTGGCCATGGGGCGCTCCTTGCAGTGCGAAACGGTCGGCAGGCGAAGCCGGGCGGCCATTTCCGCCCGGTCCTCGCTGCCTGATCATCGCCGCAATGCGCAGCGCGAGGCATGGTTCCGGGTTGGGGGTGGCATCGGCACGCGGGCTTCCCCTTGGGGCACGGGCTGCTATAGCCGCTGCCACGATGGACCATGCCCCGACCCTCAATTCGGCGCCGCTGCGCCTGCCGGCCGACTGGCGCGATTTCTTTGCGCTGACCAAGCCGCGCGTGATGACGCTGGTGATCTTCACCGGGCTGTGCGGGCTGCTTGCCGCGCCCGGCAGCATCCACCCGGTGCTGGCCTTCACCGCGATCCTGTGCATCGCCGTGGGGGCAGGCGGGGCGGCCGCGCTGAACCAGTGGTGGGAAGCCGACATCGATGCCGGCATGAAGCGCACCGCCAAGCGCCCGCTGCCATCGGGGCGGATGGAGCGCGAATCGGCGCGCGATTTCGGCTTCGCGCTCGCCGGTGGTTCGGTGGTGGTGATGGGGCTGGCGATCGGGTGGCTGGCCGCCGCGATCCTGGCCATCTCGATCTTCTATTACGCCTGGGTCTACACCGTCTGGCTCAAGCCGCGCACGCCGCAGAACATCGTCATCGGGGGCGGGGCCGGTGCCTTTCCGCCGCTGATCGGGTGGGTTGCGGTGACGGGGCACGTCACCTGGATGCCGGTCGTGCTGTTCCTCATCATCTTCTTCTGGACGCCGCCGCATTTCTGGGCGCTCGCACTGTTCGTGCAGACCGACTACGCCAAGGTCGGCATTCCGATGCTCCCCGTCGTCGCGGGCGAGAAGGCGACGCGCCGCCAGATCCTCCTCTACACGCTGCTGCTCGTGCCGCTGAGCCTGCTGCCGTTCATCCTCGGCGGGGCGGGGCTGGTCTATGGCATCGCGGCGGCGGTACTCGGGCTTGGCTTCCTGGCACTGGCGCTGCGCGTGGGATTGCGCCACAGTGCCGAGGGTGACCGGATGAAGCCCGAGCGGCAGTTGTTTGCCTTTTCGATCATCTATCTCTTCGCGCTGTTCGCAGCCTTGGTGGTGGACCGCTTCGCCGGCTTGGAGGGATGGCTGTGATGGGCAACGACCCGCAGGACAACGCGATCGAAAAGATCGACATGGTGGCGTTCCGCGCCCGGCAAAAGGCGCGCAACCGGGCGCTGGGTCTCGTGCTCGGCGCGCTGGTGGTGCTGTTCTTCGCCATCACAGTGGTGAAGCTGGGGATCCAGGCGGCGCATCACTGACGACGACGACGGGAGAGCATTGACGATGGCCACACTTGTCGAGGACCGTTCACGGGCCAACCGCCGCCTGGGGCTGATCATGGCCGTGGTGGCGCTCGGGATGCTCGGGCTGGGCTATGCCGCGGTGCCGCTCTACCGGATGTTCTGTCAGGCCACGGGTTTTGCCGGGACGACGCAGCGCGCCACGGCGCAGCAGGCGGCGGCGGTCAAGGCGGCGGCGCGCATGATCACGATCCGGTTCGATGCGAACGTCGCGCCGGGGCTGCCCTGGACCTTCCGCCCCGTGCAGGTCACGCAGGACGGGCGAATCGGCGAGCGCAAGATCGCGTTCTTCACCGCGCGCAACAATTCGGACAAGCCGATCACCGGCCGCGCGGTGTTCAACGTCACGCCCGAGCAGACCGGCGCCTACTTCCACAAGATCCAGTGCTTCTGCTTCAACGAACAGACGCTCAAGCCCGGCGAGGAAGTGCGCATGCCGGTGATCTACTATGTGGATCCCGACCTGCTCAAGGATCCCAACACGCGCAACATCCCGGAAATCACGCTCAGCTACACCTTCCTTAAGGCTGCAAATTGACTGGACCGGGCGGTTTTGCGCGGATAGACGTGGGCGGATGAAACAATGGCTCCGGCTGCGTGTTTGCGGCCAGGATGCTCGGTAACCTTGGGGGAAGTAGACGACCATGGCCGGCGCCAAGAACCACGATTATCACATCCTGCCGCCAGACATCTGGCCGTTCATGGGTGCCATGTCCGCGCTCGTGATGACCAGCGGCGGCGTGCTCTACATGCACAAGATGGCCGGCGGCACGCAGGTCATGCTGCTGGGTCTGCTCGGCGTCCTGCTCACCATGTTCTCGTGGTGGGGCAAGGTCATCAAGGAAGCGCACGCAGGCGATCACACCCCGGTGGTGCAGCTGCACCAGCGCTACGGCATGATCCTGTTCATCGCTTCGGAAGTGATGTTCTTCGTTGGCTGGTTCTGGGCATTCTTCGACTTCTCCCTGTTTCCCAGCAAGGTGAACACCGACGTCATCGGCGGAGTATGGCCACCCAAGGCGATCGAGGCGGTCATCAATGCCTTCGACCTGCCGCTGCTCAACACCCTGATCCTGCTGTGCTCGGGCACGACGCTGACCTGGGCGCACCACGCGCTGATCCACGGGGACCGCAAGGGCCTCAAGCTCGGCCTCGTCGCCACGATCCTGCTGGGCCTGCTGTTCTCCTCGATCCAGGCCTACGAATACGTCCACGCCCCGTTCGCCTTCGGCAAGAACACCTATGGCTCGGCGTTCTTCATGGCGACCGGCTTCCACGGCTTCCACGTCATCATCGGCACGATCTTCCTGATCGTGTGCTGGATCCGTGCCGAGCGTGGCGACTTCACCCCGCGCCAGCACTTCGGCCTCGAGGCGGCGGCATGGTACTGGCACTTCGTCGACGTGGTGTGGCTGTTCCTGTTCATCGCCATCTACGTCTGGGGCAACTGGGGCGCCGTGATCGAGTGATCCGCGCTCGTAGCCCTGCATGAAAAGGCCCCCGTCTCGCCATGAGCCGGGGGCCTTTTCGTATCCGGTGTTGAAGCCGTCAGGCGGCGCGCAGTTGCGCGCTGGCCTCGGCGAGGCAGGTCTCCAGCGCTGCATCGTCAAGCACGCGGCGCGGGTCGTAGCCCAGGCCCATGCGCGGGGTGCGGCGCCAGGCCTCGCAGAACAGGCCCTTGCCCGGCCCGAAGGCGCGCAGCACATGCGCGGCGAGGGTGGGCGGGGCATCTGCGGCATAGGCCCGCGTGAACAGCGCCATGTCGGCGATCCACGGGCCGATCATCACCCAGGCATGATCGCCCGGCACCGTCTCGCCGGTCACGGCCAGCGTGCCCTGCGCCACCACGATCGGGGCATCGAGCTTGCGCCCGAGGTGCACCGCGAAGGCCGCGCTCAATGCCGGAGCCGAGAGCGGCTTGCCGCCCAGCGCACGGAGCATGTCCTGTGCGCAACCGGCGATCACCGCCTGGTCGGCAGCGGAAGGTTCGTAGGTCTTGAAGGCGCGGGCGAGGTCCCAGCCATGGGCTTCGGCCACGAGGCGGCCCATCCGGGCCAGGGCAAGCGATGCAGTCATGCCTGCCGCCTAGGCGCCTTTAGCTTTCACCGCCATCATAAAACGGGGCGGCCACCTCGGGCGGGATGCGCTGCAGCCGGCCGCTGGCCTTGTCGAGCAGCGCCCACGTGGTGCGCGCGCTGACCAGGACCTTGCCGGTGGCGCTGTCGGTGAAATCGACGCGACGGTCGAAGCGGGCGCCGTGCGGCGGGTCGGGGATGAAGGTCCGCCCCTCGACCACCGCGCCTTGCGTGACATTGCCGCGATAGTCGATTACATGCCGGGTCACGACCCAGACAAAGGCGTCCTGATGCGCGGGCGGGGCCACCGCCTCCCAGTGGCTGACGGCGATCTGCTCCATCCACTGCACCCAGACGGCATTGTTGACATGGCCGAGCACGTCGATGTGCTCCGGCCCGGCCACGAAGGTCTGCGTGAAGGCGGCGGCCATGGTCATTCCCCCAGAAGATGCAGCACGACCGAGCGCCGGTGCGGGGCGCGGCGGTGTTCGCACAGGTAGATGCCCTGCCAGGTGCCGAGCGCCAGCCGTTGGCCCACGAGCGGGATCGGCAGCGACACGCCGGTCAGGATCGACTTGAGATGGGCGGGCATGTCGTCCGGCCCCTCGTCGTCGTGGGCATAGCCGGCGTTCTCGGGTGCGAGCCGGTCGAGCCAGCGCAGCACGTCGCCCCGCACTTCGCGGGCGGCGTTTTCCTGGATGCACAGCGACGCCGAGGTATGGCGGCAGAACACCGTGAGCAGGCCTGTCGAAAGGCCTGCTGCCTCGACCCAGCGGGTGACCTCACGGGTGATCTCGTGGAGGCCCGGCCCCGGCGTGGGCACGGTCAGTTCGGTGGTGGTCTGGCGCAGCGGCATGGCCTGCGCCCTATCACGCGGCCATGCCGTCTGGCAAAGGTGTCGGGCGGGGTGGGTTAACGGGCGGGTATCAGTCGGCCCAGTAGAGCTTCATCGGATTGTCGATCAGCAGCTTGCGCTGCAGTTCCTCGGTCGGGGCGATGCGCGGGATCATGTCGACGAGGTGGCCGTCGTCGGGGATCGCGTCCTGCATGTTGGGGTGCGGCCAGTCGGTGCCCCACAGCACGCGGTCCTGATAGTCCGCCACCAGCGGCGCCACGGCGTCGGCAAAGGCGTTCCACGGAACCCCTGATGGATCGAGCCGGTCGGGGCAGGTCGCCTTGAACCAGATGTCCTCGCGCGAATCGAGGAAGGCGCGGAATGCCTTCATGTCGGCGCCGTCGGGCCCTTGCGTGACGTCGGGGCGGCCCATGTGGTCGATCACCAGCGGCACCGGGATCGCGTCCATGAACGGACGCAGTTCCTCGAGGATGTCGGCCTCGAAGTAGATCACGACGTGCCAGCCCTTGGGCAGTCGCCCGGCGACTTCGAGGAACTTGTCCTTGGGCGCGTCGTCGACCAGCCGCTTGAGGAAGTTGAAGCGGATGCCGCGGATGCCGCCATCGTGCAGCGCTGCCAGCTCGGCTTCGGAAATCGCCGGGTCGACCACCGCGACGCCGCGCGCCTTGCCGTTCGACCTGGCGATGGCATCGAGCGTGGCGGCGTTGTCGGTGCCGTGGCAGCTGGCCTGGACGATCACGTTCCGGTCGAAGCCGAGATGATCGCGCAGCGCGAACAGCATGTCGGGGCCGGCATCCTCGGGCAGGTACTTGGCCTTGGCGCTGAACGGGAACTGCGCCATCGGCCCGAACACGTGGCAATGCGCGTCGATCGCGCCGGCCGGCGGGGTATAGCGCGGCTTGGACGGGTTGCCGTGCCAGGAAACGATACGGTCGGTCATGCTTGCATCATCCTTGTCAGGCGGGATTGGTTGGCCCGAACGGTTCTTGATCGTGAATTGCGAGGGATGGCGAGGGATGGCGAGGGGGGCTTCGACAAGCTCAGCCCGAACGGACCTTGTTGTCAGACACCCCGTTCGCCCGGAGCCTGTCGACGGGCCCATCGGTCACGCGCCCTCGTCACCCGAACACTACCCCGTCCATCAGCTTGCGCGCGGTGCGCAGGAGGGCGGCGGTGCGCACGGCGCCGGTGTCGTCCACCTCGAGCACGCAGCTCATCTCGCCGGTCGGGTGCTCGACCGACAGCGTCTTGCGCGGACCGTCGGGGACTTTCGCCACCTCGGCCGCGGGTGAGCCTTCGAGCAGGCAGGCCGTTGCCACCGAGACCGCGCCGAGCACGCCGATCGTGGCATGGGCGCGATGCGGGATGAAGCTGCGCACCGTAACCGCGCCGCCGTTCTTGGGCGGGGCGACCAGCATCATCTTGGGGACCGACTTTTCCTTCACGTTGCCAAGGTTCATCATCGGCCCGACCTCGAGCCGGATCGCCTCGATCCGCGCCTTGAGGTCGGTGGCATTGTCGAGCCACTCGCGGTCCTCATAGCCGGTGATGCCCAGGTCCTCGGCCTTCATCACCACGCAGGGCATGCCGTTGTCGATCAGCGTGAGGGGCACGCCCTGGATCACATCGACCGCATTGCCGCTGGGCAGCAGCGCGCCGCAGCTCGACCCGGCGGTGTCGCGAAATTCGAGCGGGACCGGCGCATGGGTGCCCGGGACGCCGTCGATCGCCGCCTCGCCGGTATAGGTCACCGTGCCGCCGGGCGTCTGCACCGTGGCGACCGCGACCTGGCCGGTGTTCTCCATGAAGATCGCCACGCGGGTCTCGTCGCCGGTGGCCGCCACCAGACCGCGCTCGATCGCGAAGGGGCCGATCCCGGCAAGGATGTTGCCGCAGTTCTGCGCATCGGTGACGATGGCCTGATCGACGAAGACCTGCAGGAACAGGTAGTCGACATCGATGCCCTCGCGGGTGGATTTCGAGACCACGCCGACCTTGCTGGTCAGCGGATCGGCGCCGCCCATCCCGTCGATCTGGCGCGGATCGGGCGAGCCCATGACCGCCAGCAGGAACGCATCGCGCGTTTCGGTGTCGGCGGGGAGGTCATCCTTGAGGAAGTATCCGCCCTTCGACGTACCGCCGCGCATCCACATGCAGGGGGCGGAGTATCCGGTGGTCATGGTTCGTTGTCCTTCGTGACGGGGGCGGCCCCTCCACCACCGCTTCGCGGCGGTCCCCCTCCCCATTGCATGGGGAGGATCCCAGGTCCTCCCTGCCGAAGGTGGGGAGGGGGACCACCGGCGCAGCCGGTGGTGGAGGGGCCGACCTTACAATTCAAACGTACTTCAGGCCTTCCTTCTCGAGGCGCTCGCGCATCTTGTACATGTCGAGCCCGAGCACGCCGCCGGCCAGCTTCTCGCGCTTCTCGCCCTCGTTCGCCTCGCGCGCCTGGGCTGCGGCCAAGACTTCGGCGGCCTTGGCGCGGGGGACGACGACCACGCCGTCGTCATCGGCCACGATTACGTCGCCGGGGTTCACCGCGCAGTTGGCGCAGACGACCGGCACGTTGACACTGCCCAGTGTGTTCTTGACCGTGCCTTGCGCATAGATCGCCTTGGACCACACCGGGAACTGCATCTCGGTGAGGTCGCGCACGTCGCGCACGCCGGCGTCGATCACCAGGCCACGGCAGCCGCGCGCCTGGGCGGAGGTGGCGAGCAGGTCGCCGAAGTAGCCGTCCTCGCAGGGGCTGGTGGGGGCGAGCAGCAGGATGTCGCCGGCCTGGAGCTGCTCGATCGCGACGTGGACCATCCAGTTGTCGCCCGGAGGCGCGCTGATCGTCACGGCCGAGCCGGCGATGCGCGCGCCGCGATAGATCGGGCGCATGTAGCTGGCGAGCAGGCCGGTGCGGCCCTGCGCCTCGTGCACGGTGGCGACGCCGCAGGCGGCCAGCCCGTCGATCACCGCGGGATCGGCCCGCTCGATATGCTGCACGACGATACCCGACATCGCTGGTCTCCCTCAGATCGCTGGCCCCATCGCGGGGCGGTCATGCCTCGCACATGGGCCTGCCCCCCGGCCAAGGCCAAATGCAATGTTTGGCGCAAGGCATAAGGAAATGCTAAGCCTGTCGTCATGATCCGTCACGAACCGACGCTCAACATCCGCCATTTCGCAGCCCTCGCCGCGACGGTGCGCCACGGCAGCGTGACCCGCGCGGCGCGTGCGGTGAACCTGACCCAGCCGGCGCTGACCCAAGCGATCGCCCGGCTCGAGGCGGAGCTGGGCTGCGCCTTGTTCGAGCGCGGCGCGGCCGGGATGGCGGCGACAGAGCCGGCGCGCCTGCTCGCCCCGCGCGCGGAGGCGGCGATCGAGTACATCGGCTCGCCGCGCGTCACCGGCACGCAAGTGCGCGCCTTCCTCGCCCTTGCCCGTGCAGGGTCCTATGCCGGTGCGGCAGAGGCGACGGGCCTGTCCGCCGCGTCGCTGCACCGGGCGGTGGCCGATCTCGGCGTGGCGCTGGGACAGCGGCTGGTCGACCGGCGCGGACGTTCGGTGCTGCTGACCCCGGCGGGCTTGCGCCGCGCGCGTGGCTTCGGCCTCGCCATGGCCGAATTGCGCGCAGGCCTCGCTGAAGTGGCGGGCTGGCAGGGGAAGGCGGCGGGGCGCATCGTCATCGGCGCCATGCCGCTGTCGCGCGCCCGTTGGCTGCCCGAGACGCTGCTGCGCTTCGTCGCGCGCCATCCCGGCGTCGATGTCGCGGTGGTCGAGGGCAGCCACAGCGAGCTGGTCGGCCCCTTACGCGATGGGGAGATCGACCTGATGCTCGGCGCGTTGCGCGAGACGGCGACGCTGGAAGACCTGGTGCAGGAGCCCGCCTTCGAGGATCGCCCCGCGCTGGTCATGCGCGCGGGCCACCCGCTGGCCGATCCGGCCGCGACGCTCGATGGCCCGGCGCTGGCGGCCTACCCCTGGGTTCTGCCGGCAGGCGACACGCCGCTGCGGCATTACTGGGACACGATGATGCGCGCCGCGACCGGGCAGGCGCCGCCGCACGTCGGGATCGAGTGCGGCTCGGTGCTGACCGTGCGGCAATTGCTGGTCGGATCGGACGCGCTGACGCTGCTGAGCCCGGCGCAACTCGCGGTCGAACTCGATGTCGGGCTGCTCGCCGCGCGGCCGACGCCGCAGCCGGTGCGCCGCGTGATCGGGGTAACGCATCGCGCCGGCTGGCGGCCCACCGCGCCGCAGGGGGCGTTCATCGCACTGCTGCGCGAAGTGGCGACCGAAGGCTTCGCATAAACTTATACCTTGGGCGCTCTTTGCATTTGTATGCGCGGCCACCCCGCCGCAACAGGCAGGGCATGGAGAGAACGCTTGCCCTGATCGGCTTCGGCGAAGCCGGCGCCACTTTCGCCGAAGCGGCGGGCTGGGAATCCGCGGCCCTGGCCTATGACGTGAATCCGGCACGCCGGCCCGCGATGGTCGAGGCCGGGGTCGTCGCCAGCGCCACGCCCGACAGCGCCCTGGCCCCGGCCTCGCTGGTGCTCTCGCTGGTCACGGCCGACAGCGCACTGCCCGCCGCACGCGATTATGCCGGCCTGCTCGCCCCCGGCGCGCTCTTCTGCGACATGAATTCGGTGGCGCCCGATACCAAGCGTGCCGCCGCCCACGCGATCGAGGCGGCCGGCGCGCACTATGTCGACGTGGCGGTGCTGGCACCGGTCCATCCCGCCCGGCTCAAGGTGCCGCTGCTGGTTTCGGGGCCGCAGGCGGCTGCGGCCGAGGCCGCGCTGCGCGAAGTCGGCTTCGTCAACGTGCGCGTGGTCGGCGACGAAGTCGGTCGCGCCAGCGCGATCAAGATGATCCGCTCGGTCATGGTCAAGGGTGTCGAGGCGCTGACCGCCGAGATGATGCTGGCGGCAACGAAGGCGGGCGTCGTGGACGAAGTGCTCGCCTCGCTCGATGCCAGCGAGAAGACCAGCAGCTGGTTCGACCGCGCACCCTACAACATCGAGCGGATGGTGACGCACGGGCTGCGCCGCGCCGCCGAGATGGAGGAATCGGCCAAGACGCTGGTCAGCCTCGGCGTGGAGCCGCTGATGACCTTGGGCACCGTCGGGCGCCAGCGCCAGCAGGCGGGCCAGCCGATCGCCTTCGAACCGCAGACTTTGGAAAACACCAGCAGGGAACCGGCCGAATGACCATGATCATCGACTGCCACGGCCACTATACCGTTCTGCCCAAGGCGCACGACGCCTGGCGCGAGCAGCAGAAGGCGGCGTTCAAGGCGGGGGAGGCCGCGCCGCCCTATCCCGCGATCAGCGACGACGAGATCCGCGAGACGATCGAGGCCAACCAGCTGCGCCTGATCAAGGAACGCGGCGCGGACATGACGATCTTCTCGCCGCGCGCCAGCGCGATGGCGCCGCACGTCGGCGACCAGAGCGTGGCGGTGCCGTGGGCGCGCGCCTGCAACGACCTCATCGCGCGCGTGGTGGCGCTCTATCCCGAGACTTTCGCGGGCGTGTGCATGCTGCCCCAGTCGCCCGAGGCGGACATGTCCAGCTCGATCGCCGAGCTTGAGCGTTGCGTCACCGAGCTGGGCTTCATCGGCTGCAACCTTAACCCTGATCCCGGCGGCGGGCACTTCAAGCATCCGCCGCTGACCGATGAATTCTGGTTCCCCTTCTACGAGAAGATGGTCGAGCTGGACGTGCCGGCGATGATCCACGTCTCGGGCAGCTGCAATCCGGCGATGCACGCGACCGGCGCCTACTACATCGCGGCCGATACGATCGCCTTCATGCAGCTGCTCGAAGGCGACCTGTTCAGCCGTTTCCCCACCTTGCGGTTCATCATCCCGCACGGCGGCGGTGCGGTGCCCTATCACTGGGGCCGCTATCGCGGGCTGGCCGACATGCTCAAGAAGCCGGCGCTCGACGGGCACCTGATGAACAACGTGTTCTTCGACACCTGCGTCTATCACCAGCCCGGCGTGAACCTGCTGGCCGAGGTGATCGAGACCAAGAACATCCTGTTCGGTTCGGAAATGGTCGGCGCGGTGCGCGGCATCGATCCCACCACCGGGCATTATTTCGACGACACCAAGCGCTATGTCGATGCGCTCGCCATTTCGGACGAGCAGCGCCACGCGATCTTCGAGGGCAATGCCCGTCGCGTGTTCCCGCGCCTCGACGCCAAGCTGAAGGAGAGGGGCCTGTGACGATCACCAAGGGCGCGCCCGATAACAAGCCGCGCGACATCCACGCCTACCTGGCCGAGTTCGACGATATTCCCGGCACCCGGGTCTATACCGCCGCACGCGCGCGCATGGGCTATCACATCAACCAGTTCGCGATGAGCCTGATGAAGGCGGACAACCGTGCGCGCTTCAAGGCCGACGAGCGCGCCTACCTCGATGAATGGAAGATCAGCGAGGAAGCCAAGCAGGCGCTGCTCAAGCGCGACTACAACACGCTGCTCGACATGGGCGGCAACGTCTATTTCCTGTCGAAGCTGTTCTCGTCCGACGGGCTGCCTTTCGCCGAGGCCGTCTCGACGATGACCGACATGACCTGGCCCGAATACCGCCAGATGATGCTGGACGGTGGCCGCTCGCCCGAGGGCAATCGCTCGATCCGGGAAAACCTCGAGGCTGCTGCGCGCGCTGCGCAAACCGGGAAGGATAGCTGACAATGGCACGCATTACCGCAGGCGTCGGTTCCAGCCATGTGCCCCTGCTGGGCGTGGCCGTGGACCAGGGCAAGTCGACCGACGACTATTTCGGCCCGATCTTCGCCGGATACGAATGGACCCGTGCGTGGGAGAAGGAGCAGAAGCCCGACGTGGTGATCCTGGTCTACAACGACCACGCCTCCGCGTTCGACATGAAGATCGTGCCGACCTTCGCGATCGGTTGCGGCGAGCACTACAAGCCGGCCGACGAGGGCTGGGGCCCGCGCCAGGTGCCCGACGTGGAGGGTCATCCCGACCTTGCGTGGCACATCGCGCAGAGCCTGATCCTCGACGAGTTCGACATGACCATCATCAACGAGATGGACGTCGACCATGGCCTGACCGTGCCGCTGTCGATGATGTTCGGCCAGCCCGAGCAATGGCCGGCCAAGATCATTCCGCTGGCGGTCAACGTCGTGACGTACCCGGTGCCCTCGGGTAACCGCTGCTGGGCGCTCGGCGAGGCGATCAAGCGCGCGGTCGAGAGCTTCCCCGAGGATCTCAACGTCCAGATCTGGGGCACCGGCGGCATGAGCCACCAGCTTCAGGGCAAGCGTGCGGGCCTGCTCAATCGCGAGTGGGACAACAAGTTCCTCGACATGCTGATCGGCGAGACCGACGCAGCGCGCTGGATCCCGCATATCGAGTACCTGCGCGAGACTGGCTCGGAAGGCATCGAGATGGTCATGTGGCTGATCATGCGCGGCGCGCTGGGGCACAAGACCAAGCTGCTGCACCGTCATTACCACATCCCCTGTTCCAACACCGCGATCGGGCACATCGTGCTCGAACCGGTCGAGGAAGAGACGGTCGCGGCCTGACGGCTGCTCCCCTCCCGCATGCGGGAGGGGCCGGGGGAGGGGATGTTCTCCTTTCCCAAAGTAACTGATGGGGGAGACCGTGACTGGCCCTCCCCCAGCCCCTCCCGCAAGCGGGAGGGGAGCAGGTTGCGCCAGAATTCCCCCCTCCCGCGTGCGGGAGGGGCCGGGGGAGGGAATGTTCCCCACCCCCTACAAACAGACCCCCTCGTCGGGAGGGGAATACACCACAGGAGCGTCCCCATGCGTATTGCCCTGGCCGGTGCCGGCGCCTTCGGCGAAAAGCACCTCGACGGCCTCAAGAACATCGACGGCGTGGAAATCGTCTCGGTCATCAGCCGCCGCGCCGAGCAGGCCGCGGCCGTCGCCGAGAAGTATGGCGCGCGCCACTCGGGCACCGAACTGGACGAAGCACTGGCGCGCGACGACGTCGACGCGGTGATCCTGTGCACGCCCACGCAGATGCACGCCGAACAGGCGATCGCATGCATGAACGCGGGCAAGCACGTGCAGGTCGAAATTCCGCTGGCCGACAGCTGGGCCGATGCCGAGGCGGTCGTGGCCAAGCAGAAGGAAACGGGCCTGGTCTGCATGGTCGGGCACACCCGCCGCTTCAACCCGTCGCACCAGTGGGTGCACAACAAGATCACCGCGGGTGAATTCAACATCCAGCAGATGGATGTGCAGACCTACTTCTTCCGCCGCAAGAACATGAACGCCAAGGGCGAGGCGCGCTCGTGGACCGACCACCTGCTGTGGCACCACGCCGCGCATACGGTCGACCTCTTCGCCTACCAGGCGGGCAAGATCGTCAAGGCCAACGCGGTCGAAGGTCCGATCCATCCGGAATTGGGCATCGCCATGGACATGTCGATCCAGCTCAAGAGCGAAAGCGGCGCGATCTGCACGCTGTCTCTGTCGTTCAACAACGACGGGCCGCTCGGCACCTTCTTCCGCTACATCGGCGACACCGGCACCTACATCGCGCGCTACGACGACCTGGTGAACGGCAAGGAAGAGGCGATCGACGTGTCGAAGGTCGACGTGTCGATGAACGGCATCGAACTGCAGGACCGCGAGTTCATCGCCGCGATCCGCGAGGGCCGCGAGTCCAACAGCTCGGTCGCGCAAGTGCTCGATTGCTATCGCGTGCTGGGTGACCTCGAAAAGCAGCTCGCCGCGGGCTGATGCATCGCCCCCTTCCCGCATCGGTGCGGGGAGGGGGCACGCTGCACGGGGTACACACGCTAGGGGTACCGGGCGGATCACGGCGCGGACCCTTTGGGAAAGGGACTGCCATGGAAGCGCTGATCGCCTATTCGGGCCGCCGCTTTGCGCGCCCGCGCTATTACGCCAATGCGCATCACCGCGACGAGGTGGACATCGCACCCGTGCCCATGGCGATGACCGACGCGCGGGACCTTGGCACCACGCTCGACCGCGAAGGCTTCGCGCTGGTACACCACGCCAGCGCCGTCACCGACTTTGCCGACCGCGCGGCGGTGCTGTCGATCCATGTCCCCGAGATCGCCGACCTGATCCGCGCGCAGACCGGCGCCTCGCGCGTCGAGGTGACGGGCGCGGGGATCCTGCGCTTTTCCGAGCGCTCGGGCCGCGCCGGCAGCCTCGACAACTCGATGCCTGCGCGCTTCGCGCATATCGACGTCGCGCCCACGACCGCGCTGGCGATGGCGGGCAAGCTTGCCGGGGAGCGCGGCTTTGCACGGGTGGCGCAGTACAACGTGTGGCGCGCGCTCTCGCCGCCGCCGCAGGACGTGCCGCTGGCGCTGTGCGATGCGCGCAGCCTTGCGCCCGCCGACTGCATCATCGCCGATGCGGTGTTCGACCCGCCCGAGGGGTCGGAGTGGTCGTTCGAGGGCCTGGTGATCGCCGCCAATCCGCAGCATCGCTGGCACTGGTTCTCGGGCATGACCGCCGACGAGGCGATCGTGTTCAAGACCTTCGACAGCGATCCGCAGCGCGCGACCCATGTGCCGCATGTCGCCTTCGACCTGCCCGACTGCCCGCCCGATGCAACGCCGCGCGTCAGCATCGAGATGCGCGCCACGGCTTTCTGGGATTCCTGACCGAAGCATCCCGGCAACACCCTATCAATTGTTATCGTCATTTTGGTAATTCGCGTTGCTGAAGCGTTCGCGTACGTGATACCCAGGCGTTGCAGACCGAAACATTCGGCTGCTGATCCTTGGGAGGATACTGAAATGGCGTTTCCACGCAGTGCCTTGCTGTGTTCCGCCGCCGCGTTCGTCGCGCTGTCCCCGCTTTCGCAGGCCATGGCCCAGGCCGCGCCCCAGGCGCCGGCCGATGAAACCAGCCGTGCCATGCCGCCGGAAATCGTCGTGACCGCGCAGTTTCGCAGCCAGAAGCTGCAGGATACGCCACTGGCAATCACCGCGATGAACGGAGAATCGCTGGCCGCGCGCGGGCAAACCAACGTGGCGGAAGTGGCGGCGCAGACGCCCAACGTCACGCTGGCCCCGCAGAACCAGTACCTCGGCCCCGGCATCATCGCCTTCATTCGCGGCGTGGGCCAGTCCGACCCCAACTTCGCGCTCGAGCCGGGCGTGGGCATGTACGTCGACGACGTCTATCTGCCGACGCTCACCGGCTCGCTGCTCGATCTGATGGACCTCGACCGGGTGGAAGTGCTGCGCGGGCCGCAAGGCACGCTGGCCGGGCGCAACTCGCTGGGCGGCTCGATCAAGCTCTATGGTGTGAAGCCCAAGGGCGACAATTCGGGCTCGTTCGAGGCGACTTACGGCAGCTTCCACCGCATCGACCTGCGCGGTCATTTCGATCTCAAGCTGACCGACAATCTCGCCATGCGCGTTTCGGGGGTGAGCAAGAACCGCGACGGCTACGTCAAGATCCTCGACTATGCGCGTACTCATCCGGGCAGCACGGTGCCGACCATGGCGACCGGCTCCGATCCGGTGATCGGCACGCTTGGCGGCACCAGCTTTACCGCCGGCAAGGTGGCGCTGCGCTGGACCCCGGATGCCGACATCGAGGTCAACCTCTCGGCTGACTACACCCGCGAGCGCGACGAGCCGGGCCCGGGCGTGCTGATCTACGGCAACAATATCGCGCAGTTCGCCGGCTCTCCGGTGACCAAGGATCCCAACCGCGCCTGGCTCTATGGCACCGACGGCAAGCCGATCCCGCTCGATTGCCGGTTCGTGCCCTCGGGCCGCAACAGCTGCGACACGCTGGGCGGCGGCTACGACAAGCGCTACGTCGCCTATTCCACGTTCTACGATGCGGCGCGCCCCGATCACCAGGTGCCGTACAAGCCGCTGGCGCTGAACCGCCATTCCAACCTCGACAACTACGGCTTTGCCGGCACGATCGACTGGAAGCTGGGCGACAACCTCGCGCTCAAGTCGATCACCGCCTATCGCCGCTACACCTCGGACTGGTCGTTCGCCGAGGCCGCGCCGGTCTTGCCCTCGATGCTCAACCAGGCACAGAGCAACACGCAGTGGAGCGAGGAAATCCGCCTCACCGGCAAGGCGCTCGACAACACGCTCGATTTCGTGCTGGGCGGATTCTACTTCCACGCCAAGGGGCTGTTCACTGGGCGCATCGACCTGAACTATGCCGGGATCGACTTCCTCCACGGCCCCGACCCGACGCCCGCCACCAACAAGGCGCTGTTCGCCAATGCCAGCTGGAAGCCATTCGAGGCCTTCACGCTGACCGGGGGCCTGCGCGAATCGTGGGACCACAAGGAATACGGCTATGCCCGGCATAACCCGGATGGCACCACGATCCAGCCGTGCACCGGCTATCCGTTCTCGGTCAGCCAGCCGCCGAACTGCGCGCTCGCGGCGCTCAACGGGCTCTACAAGACCTTCGATGCCTCGCGGCTCGACTGGCGCGTGGCCGCCGACTACCGCTTCTCGCCCGCGTTCATGGCCTATGGCCAGGTCTCGACCGGGTACCGCTCGGGCGGCGTGAACCCGCGGCCGTTCTACCCCAGCCAGGTGCAGGACTTCCGCCCCGAGACGATTACCGCGTACGAGGTGGGCTTCAAGTCGGACCTGTTCGACCGGCGCCTGCGCTTCAACGTCTCGGCCTTCTACAACGATTACAAGAACATCATCCTGACCGTGCTCAACTGCCCGAACACGGCGGGCTTCCCGGCGACGCCGTGCCTCCAGCCCAAGAACGTCGGCTCGGCCCACGTGAAGGGGATCGAAGTGGAGACGACGATCCGGCCGATGGAGCACCTGACCCTCGATGGCTCGCTGTCGTGGCTCGACTTCAAGTACACCACGGTCGACACCGCCAACACCGGCGTGAAGCCCAACATGGTGCCGCCGTACACGCCCGAGTGGAAGTGGAACGCCGGCCTGTCGTACGACATCCCCGACGTGTTCAAGGGCAGCGTGGTGGTGCGCCTCGACGGCAGCTACCAGTCGCACATCTATGTCGACCCCACCAATGTCGACGCCGTGGTGATCCCTGCCGCGACGCCGAGCCCGCTGGCCAGCCAGACCGCGACCAACCGCATCGACGACTACTTCCTCGCCAATGCCCGCCTCACCTGGAAGGACGGCGAGGACAAGTGGTCGCTGAGTGCCGAGGTGCGCAACATCACCAACAAGTACTACTTCACCTCGATGACCGCGAACTTCGGCCCGATCGGCACCAGCGCCGGCGCGCCGGGCCTGCCGCGGACCTGGGCGGTGACGGTCAAGCGCAACTTCTGATCCGCGCGCGATCGAAGTGCCTGCATGGGGGCTCCCTTCCGCGAGGAGGGGAGCCCCTGTGCATGGGAGGAGCAAGGTTTACGACCTCGGTTTCGGCTGGTGGCGAAAGGGCTTAACGCCCCGGCAACCGTGATGCACTATGCCCGGGAGTGACGATGGCGCGCGCCGGCCCTGCACGCGCCCACAGGGAATGCGCGGCCGCCGGCCATGATCGACAAGATTACCATATTCGTGCCGCATATCCTGATGGCACTGATGATCTGGGCGCTGGTCCGCCGCGAGGATCTCGACGACGATCCGGCCTTGCCCAATCGCCGGCCCTCCCTGCTCGGCCGGGTCCGCCGGACGGGTCCGCCGGCGGATGGTGGCGGCAGCACGGGCGGCCCCGATGCTTGACCTGTTCTTTACCGCGTTCTGCCTGGCGTTCCTGGGCGCCGGGCTCAAGCGGCCGTTCCTGTTCGTGCTCGCCTATACCTACATCGACATCGTCGCGCCGCAGAAGGTCAGCTGGGGCTTCCTGACTCATATCCCGATCTCGCTGATCGCGTTTTCCTGCGCCTTGCTCGGCTGGATCGTAGCGGAGGACAAGAACGGCGTGCGCGTCAGTCCGCGCCAGTTCGTGCTGTTGCTGCTGCTTATCTATTGCGGGCTGACCACGCGTACGGCCGATTTCCCGGTCGAGGCCGCGGCCAAGTGGGCCTGGGTGTGGAAGGCGCTGGTCTTCGCGCTGTTCCTGCCGCTGACGCTGCGCACGCGGCTGAGGATCGAGGCGCTGACCCTGACTATGGTGCTCTCGGTCGGCGTGATCGTCATCGGCGGCGGGATCAAGACGCTGGGCTCGGGTGGCGGTTATGGCGAGCTCAAGCTGCTGGTGAACGACAATACCGGGCTTTACGAAGGCTCGATCATCTCCACGGTGGCGATGTGCGTCATCCCGCTCGCGCTGTGGCTGGCCAACCACGGCACGATCTTCAAGCCGGACTGGAAGGCCAAGCTGTTTGCCGCCGGGATATGCTTCTCGTGCATTCTCATGCCGATTGGCACGCAGGCGCGCACCGGGCTGATCTGTGCAGCGGTGCTGGCGGCGATGATGCTGCGCTCGACCAAGCGGCGGATGCTTTATATCGGGCTGCTCTGCGCCGGTGCGCTGGTGGCGGTGCCGCTGCTGCCGCAAAGCTTCACCGAGCGCATGGGCACGATCAAGAACCACCAGGCCGACCAGTCCGCCTCGACGCGCGTGGCGGTGTGGAAGTGGACGATCGAGTTTGCCAAGACCCATCCGTTCGGCGGCGGCTTCGACGCCTACCTCCAGAACGACGTGAGCTACGATACGGTCAAGGCCGACTATGCCGGCGACAACAATGCTGCGCTCCAGACCGAACACATCGAGGAGAAGGGCCGCGCCTATCACTCCGCCTACTTCGAGATGCTGGGCGAACAGGGCTATCCAGGGCTCGGGCTATGGCTGCTGCTGCACCTCATGGGCGTGTTCCAGATGGAACTGATCAGCCGCCGCTATCGCAAGAGCCCGCCCGAGGGTTTCGCCTGGGTCGCGCCGCTGGCGGATGCGCTGCAGCAGGCGCAAGTCTGCTACATGGTCGGCGCGACCTTCGTGGGGATCGCGTTCCAGCCGTTCTGCTACATGCTGGTCGGCCTGCAATGCGGGCTTTCGGCCTATATCGGCCGGGTGCGCCGCGCCGCGCCGGTGCCATTCGTCACGCGCAAGGTGGTGGAGCCGGCGGCGGCCTGACGGTTACGCTGCCGGTAGAGAACACCCCTCCGTCAGCCGCTTCGCGCCTGCCACCTCCCCACGAGGTGGGGAGGATCTGATCCTCCCTGCCGCAGGCGGGGAGGGGGACCGCCGCGAAGCGGTGGTGGAGGGGCCGAACGCCCCTCGCGCTCACTGTACTGCGGTCAGCTTGCCGCCCTTCTTGCCGGTCATGTCGGTGCGCGTGCCGTGGCGGGCCATCCAGGCCTCGACCACCGGGGCGACCTTCTTGCGCCAGCGCGAGCCGTTGAAGATGCCGTAGTGGCCGACTTCCTCGGCGAGGTAGTACTGCTTCATCGCCTCGGGCAGGTTGGGCGTGACCTTGAGCGCGGCGCGGGTCTGGCCGATGCCCGAGATGTCGTCCTTCTCGCCCTCGATGCATAGGATCGCAGTGTCGGTGATCGCGGCGAGGTCTACCGCGCTGCCGCGATGGACCAGTTCGCCCTGGGGCAGGGCATGGCGCTGGAACACAACGTCGACCGTCTGCAGGTAGAATTCTGCCGGTAGATCGCAGACCGAGCGATACTCGTCGTAGAAGCGTTTGGTCGCCTCGGCGCTTTCCTCGGCGCCCTGGACCATGTGCTGGAACAGCTTGTAATGGCTCATCATGTGGCTGCCGAGATTCATCGACATGAAGCTGGTGAGCTGGACGAAGCCCGGATAGACCTGCCGTCCCGCGCCCGGATAGTTTTCCGGTACCGTGGTGATGACATTGTGCTTGAACCAGACGTAAGGCTTGGCGATCGCGTGATCGTTGACCGCGGTCGGGCTCTCGCGCGTGTCGATCGGGCCACCCATCATCGTCAGCGTCAGCGGGCGGCAGGGGTGCTTCTGCGCGCCCATCACGGCCGTGGCGGCAAAGGCGGGGACCGAGGGCTGGCACACGGCCATCATGTGCGCCTCGGGGCCGATGTGCTCGAGGAAGGCGATCAGGTAGTCGATGTAGTCGTCGAGGTCGAAGTGTCCTTCGGCCAGCGGCACGTACTTGGCATCGGCCCAGTCGGTCACGTAGACCTCGGCGCGCTCGAGCAGGCGCTCGACCGTGCCGCGCAGCAGCGTGGCGTAATGGCCGCTCATCGGCGCAACCAGCAGCAGGCGCGGCGCGCCGTCGGGCAGGCCGTCGTGGGTGAAGCGCTTGAGGTCGCAGAACGGGCGACCCATCACGGTCGTCTCGTGGACCGCGTGTGTCTGTCCGTCGACGTGGACGGTACGGATGCCGAAGGCCGGCTTGCCGCGCGGGGCGGTGGCATGGGCGAAGACGTCGAGCGCGGAGGCCATCGTCTGGTTGGGGCCGAAGCCGGAAAAGGGCAGGCGCGGATCGTTGAGCACGTCCGCCATCATCGAGGCCCAGGCGCTGCTGGCATTGAGCAGCGAGCGCTGGATTTCATACGCCTTGTAGAGCACGGAAACGGTTGCCTTTCCTGAGCTGCGATCCGGGCGCCACCGGGCGTGGTGCAACGCGGCATCGCGAGCCGAAGTTTGCCGCAGTTTGCCTGCGAATCACTGTCAGTGCAACGCAGCATGCACCGATCGGGTCTGGTCGAAATATTCGCTTCGGACCCTGTCCTCGAAATGGGTAGCACGCCTTGCCGCTGCAAGCCCTCTTCCGGTGCATCGCGGCATCGGCTAGGCGATGCGGCATGGATCAGCCTATGCAGGATCAGTCGTTGCAGGATCAGCCTTTGCGGGATCAATCGTTGCAGGAACCGGGCCGGCCCGCTCCGGATACGACCCCTTCCGAGAGCGCCGCGGCGGCGCCGCCTGCACGGCGCCTGTCGCCGCTGCGAATGATCTGGACCGAAGGCGTCAAGTACCCGCGCCAGCTGGCCGCGGCGCTGCTCGCGCTGTTCACCACGTCCGCCGCCACGATCGCGATTCCAGCGCGCTTCAAGGGCATCGTCGACCAGGCGTTCGGCAAGGGCGCGCAGATGGAGACGATCGACAGCGCGTTCCACGTCCTGCTGCTGATCGTCGTGGTGCTGGGCATCGCGACCGCGATCCGCTTCTACTTCGTCTCGTGGCTGGGCGAGCGCGTGGTCGCCGACATCCGCACCCGCGTGCAGACCAATCTGCTGCGCCTGCCGCCCGCCTTCTTCGAGAGCAACAGCCCCAAGGAAATCTCCTCGCGCATGACGGCGGACACCGCCGTGATCGAGCAGGTCGTGGGCACGACGGTCTCGATCGCGCTGCGCAACACGATCACGGCGCTGGGCGGGCTGATCTACCTGTTCTTCCTTGCGCCGAGGCTGACCGCGTTCCTCGTCATCGGCATTCCGGTGGTGATCTTCCCGATCGCCTGGTTCGGCAGCCGGCTGCGCAAGGTCTCGCGCAGCAGCCAGGACCGCGTCGCCGACATCGGTGCGACCGTCGCCGAAGTGCTCGGCGCGATCCGCATCGTCCAGGCATTCGGCCAGGAGGATCGCGAGCGCGCGCGCTTTGCCGCGACCGTCGAGCGCACGTTCGACACCGCACGCCGGCGCATCCTGATCCGTGCGGTGATGACCGCGGTGGTGATCTTCCTCGTCATGGGCGGGATCACCGCGATCATGTGGCAGGGCGCGATCGGTGTCGCCAACGGCAGCCTGAGCGGCGGGACGATCGCCGCCTTCGTGCTGACCGGCGGCATCGTCGCCGGCTCGTGCGGGGCGCTGACCGAGGTCTATGGCGACCTTCTGCGCGGCGCAGGCGCGGCCGGGCGGCTCAACGAACTCCTGCTCGAACAGCCCGACATCGCGCCGCCGGCGCGGCCGATCGCGTTGCCGCAGCCGCCCCGCGGCGCACTGGCGTTCCAGAACGTGTCGTTCCGCTATCCCAGCCGGCCCGAAGTTTCGGCGCTCAGCGACTTCTCGCTGACGATCGAGCCGGGCGAGACGGTGGCGATCGTCGGCCCCTCGGGCGCGGGCAAGTCGACGCTGTTCTTGCTGGCGCAGCGTTTCTACGACCCGCACGGCGGCATGATCCGCATCGACGGCGTGCCGCTGCCCCAGGCCGACCCGGCCGAGATCCGCGCGCGCATGGCGCTGGTGCCGCAGGAGGCGGTGCTGTTCGCCGCAAACGCGCGCGACAACCTGCGCTATGGCGCGTGGGACGCGAGCGACGAGGCGATCTGGGCGGCGGCGCGGGCCGCCAATGCCGAAGATTTCCTGCGCGCGCTGCCCGAGGGCCTCGATACGTTCCTGGGCGAGGGCGGGGCCCGTCTGTCGGGCGGCCAGCGCCAGCGCATGGCGATCGCGCGCGCGGTGCTGCGCGATGCGCCGATCCTGCTGCTCGACGAGGCGACCAGCGCGCTCGATGCCGAAAGCGAGCGGCTGGTGCAGGACGCACTCGACCACCTGATGGAGGGGCGCACCACGCTGGTCATTGCCCACCGCCTCGCCACCGTGCGCGCGGCGGACCGCATCATCGTCATGGACGGCGGGCGCATCGTCGAGCAGGGCACACATGCCAGCCTGACGGCGCAGGACGGCCTTTACGCGCGGCTGGCGCGGATGCAGTTCGAGGGCGCCTGACAGGGGGGCAGCGCTGTCTTTCGGGCATTGCGGCGATTACGGAACGTGTGTTGCTGGAATGTGTATTGGAACCTGAACGGTACATTCAACCACGTCAGGATCCCCCATGCGTTCCATCGTCCTTGCCACGCTTTGCGCCGCTGCGCTGGCTCCGCTCCCTGCCGCCGCGCAGGACCTGTCGGTCTATCGCGCCAATGGCGCCCAGATCATGCCGCGTCCGGCGCCCTCGCGCGCGACGACCGCGGCGCTGCAATCGACGCTCTACGACCTGATCGGCCTTCAGCAGAACATCCAGCAGCTGCACTGGAACGTGACCGGCCCGACCTTCTACAGCACGCACGAGATGCTCGGCGATTTCTACAAGACCGTTGCGGGCTATGTCGACCTCGTGGCCGAGCGCAACCGCGCGCTGGGCGTGCCGGTCGACGGGCGTCCCTCGGCGGTGGCCGCCAATTCCAAGGTGCCCGAGATGGCTTTTGCCAAGACGCGCGATGCCGAAGGGATCAAGACCCTGTCGATGGCGTTCAAGCGCGAGAGCGACAGCCTCTACGAGCGGATCGATGCGGTCGAGAAGGACGATCCGGTGACTGCCAACATGCTGCAGGAAATCGCGCACGACATCGACAAGCAGATGTGGATGCTGCGCGCGCACCAGGAAGGCTGAACTAGCCAGATCGGTTACATCGTGAAAGGCGGGCGTCGGGCAGGGCCATGGCGCCCGCTTTTCGCATCAGGCGCAGAGCGGGCGGGCGGGGCCGACCTCGAGATGCAGGTGGTCGCGGTGCGCGGCGTTGTAGTCGGGGCTGAGCACGGTGCCGAAGCGCTTGCAGGCGCTATCGCGCACAGTGCGCAGGAAGGCGCGGGTCTGCGGGTCCGCGTCGCGCCAGTCGCGCAGCACGGTGACGCGGCGCCCGTCGGCAAGCAGGAAGCCCGAGACGTCGATGGCGTTGGCGGTGGCATGGGCGGACTTGCGCGCGGTGCCCGCCACGTTGCGGCAGTTGTAGCTGCCCATCGTCTCGATCTTGACCAGCGGGCTGCCCAGGATCGCCTGTGCCGCGCGGTCCACGCCGAAGCGCGCCCAGCCCTGGAGCGTGGTGGCGAGCTGGCAGGTGACGGGGCCGGCATTGGCGAGCGCCAGTTCGCTCCGGTCGCTGCGCAGGTACGACAGCCGCACGCTGCCCAGCGTCGAGCAGCCCGCACCGTAGTACTGGTCGGGCACCGGGGCATAGCCGATGTTCTCGCGGCGCAGGCCGATCATGCAGGCGCGGGTCTGGGCACTGGGGGGAATGGGCTGGACGACCGGGCGCGAGACCATCCGCACCGGGCGGCGGGGGGCGCTGGGCGGGGCATCGACGCAGCCGGCGAGCGTCGTCACCGGTAGCATGGCCCAGGCGAGAAAAGTCCATCTTGCCATGGGTTTCAGATGCGGCAGTCTTGGTTACTGCGGGGTAAACGGCAAGTCCGCTTCTTGCCCGGATCGGGGAATTTGCGACGAACCGCTGGCCGCCATTTGCCCGGCTCGCGGCGCAGCATTTTTCCGTACATCCGACGAAAGGCCGGTTGACAGGACTGCCCCCGACCCTAGAAGCGGCGCCGGGCCACGCGGTCCCAACGCCGCGCGTGCTCTCTGTAAGGAGAGTTTACATGACTGTTGGTATTCCCGCCGCAAAGCCGGCGCGTCCTTTCTTTTCCTCGGGTCCGTGCGCCAAGCCGCCGGGGTATTCTCTCGACAAGCTCGCCACCGAATCGCTGGGCCGCTCGCACCGCGCCAAGATCGGCAAGTCGCGCCTGCAGCTCGCCATCGACCTGATGCGCGAGGTGCTGCAGCTGCCCGACACGCATCGCATCGGCATCGTGCCCGGCTCGGATACCGGCGCCTTCGAGATGGCGATGTGGACGATGCTGGGCGCGCGCGGCGTGACCACGCTGGCGTGGGAAAGCTTCGGTGAAGGTTGGGTCACCGATGCAGTCAAGCAGCTCAAGCTCGAACCCACGGTGATGCGCGCCGACTACGGCCAGCTCCCCGATCTCGATAAAGTGGACTGGGCCGACGACGTGCTGTTCACCTGGAACGGCACTACCAGCGGCGTGCGCGTGCCCGACGGCGAATGGATCCGCGACGACCGCCAGGGCCTGTCCTTCGCCGACGCGACCAGCGCGGTATTCGCCTACGACATTCCCTGGCACAAGATCGACGTCGCGACCTTCTCGTGGCAGAAGGTGCTCGGTGGCGAGGGCGCGCATGGCGTCCTGATTCTCGGCCCGCGTGCGGTCGAGCGTCTCGAGACCTACACCCCCGCTTGGCCGCTGCCCAAGGTGTTCCGCCTGATGGCCAAGGGCAAGCTCGCCGAAGGCATCTTCAAGGGCGAGACGATCAACACGCCCTCGATGCTGGCCGTCGAGGACGCGATCTTCGCGCTCGAATGGGCCAAGTCGGTTGGCGGCCTCGAAGGCCTCAAGGCGCGCTGCACCGCCAATGCCCACGCGCTCGACAAGATCGTCGCGGAGCGCAAGTGGCTGGGTCACCTCGCGGCCGACAGCGGCACGCGGTCCAAGACCTCGGTCTGCCTCACCGTCGAGGGCGCGGATGCGGACTTCATCAAGAAGTTCGCCGGCCTGCTCGAGAAGGAAGGCGCGGCCTATGACATCGCGGGATATCGCGATGCCCCGGCGGGCCTGCGCATTTGGTGCGGCGCTACCGTCGACACCGCCGACATCGAGGCGCTCGGCCCGTGGCTCGACTGGGCTTATGCCCAGCTGACCGCGCCGGTCGCGGCCTGATTTTCCCGAAGTTCATGCATCCTTGACACCGTCGCCCCGGGCTAGACCCGGGGCCCTGCGCCGCCGTTGCCGCAAGGGGCGTAACAGCGGGACCCCGGGTCGAGCCCGGGGTGACGAAGGATAGGAAACTCCCCATTCCCCCGGCCCACCCGTGGCCGTGCGCCGTTTCGGCGCAACCATGAAAGCCCAGACCATGACCAAGCCCAAGGTTCTGATTTCCGACAAGATGGACCCCAACGCCGCGCGTATCTTCGAAGAGCGTGGCTGCGACGTCGACGTGATCACCGGCAAGACGCCCGAGGAATTGAAGGCGATCATCGGCCAGTACGACGGTCTTGCGATCCGCTCCTCGACCAAGGTCACCAAGGACATCCTCGAGGCCGCGACCAACCTCAAGGTCGTCGGCCGCGCCGGCATCGGCGTCGACAACGTGGACATCCCGGCCGCCTCGGCGAAGGGTGTGGTGGTCATGAACACGCCGTTCGGCAACTCGATCACCACGGCCGAACACGCCATCGCGCTGATCTTCGCGCTCGCCCGCCAGCTGCCCGAGGCCGACGCCTCGACCCAGGCCGGCAAGTGGGAAAAGAACCGCTTCATGGGCGTCGAGGTCACCGGCAAGACGCTGGGCCTGATCGGCGCGGGCAACATCGGCTCGATCGTCGCCAGCCGTGCGCTCGGCCTGCGCATGAAGGTCGTGGCGTTCGACCCGTTCCTGACGCCTGAGCGCGCGGTGGAAATGGGCGTGGAGAAGGCCGACCTCGATACGCTGCTCGCCAAGGCCGACTTCATCACGCTGCACACGCCGCTGACTGACCAGACGCGCAACATTCTCTCGGCCGAGAACCTGGCCAAGACCAAGAAGGGCGTGCGTATCGTCAATTGCGCGCGTGGCGGCCTGATCGACGAGAAGGCGCTGAAGGACCTGCTGGATGCGGGCCACATCGCCGGTGCCGCGCTCGACGTGTTCGAGACCGAGCCGGCCAAGGACAGCCCGCTGTTCGGCACGCCCAACTTCATCTGCACCCCGCACCTCGGTGCCTCGACCACCGAAGCGCAGGTCAACGTGGCGCTGCAGGTGGCCGAGCAGATGGCCGACTTCCTGGTGACCGGTGGCGTGACCAACGCGCTCAACATGCCCTCGCTCTCGGCCGAGGAAGCGCCCAAGCTCAAGCCCTACATGGCGCTGGCGGAAAAGCTGGGTTCGCTGGTGGGCCAGCTGGCGCACGACAACCTGACCAAGATCGCCATCGAGGTCGAGGGTGCGGCCGCGCAGCTCAACCAGAAGCCGATCACCGCCGCGGTGCTGACCGGCGTGATGAAGCAGTATTCCGACACCGTGAACATGGTCAACGCGCCGTTCCTCGCCAAGGAACGCGGGCTGGACGTGCGCGAAGTGCGCCACGACCGCGAGGGCGAATACCGCACGCTGGTGCGCGTGACCGTCAGCACCAGCCAGGGTGACCGTTCGGTGGCCGGAACGCTGTTCGGCAACAGCCAGCCGCGCCTGGTCGAGATCTTCGGCATCGCGATCGAGGCCGATCTCGACGGTGACATGCTCTACATCGTCAACACCGACGTGCCGGGCTTCATCGGCTCGGTGGGCACGCTGCTGGGCAAGGCCGGGATCAACATCGGCACCTTCCACCTCGGCCGCCGCGAGGCCGGTGGCGAGGCGGTGCTGCTGCTCTCGGTCGACAGCCCGGTGGCCGACGACGTACTCGCCGCCGCGCGTGAAGTGCCGGGCGTGCGCCTCGTCAAGGCGCTGAAGTTCTGATCGTACAGGGCATGGCCTGACCGGCCTGACGTCCGAAAATCGGGGCGCTGCTTGCCAAGGCAGCGCCCTTTTTCGTGTCACGACTTGCGCTTGACCTCGCGCGCGGTGTTCGCGTTGCCGGGAATGCTGAATGTGATCGGCTCGACCTTGGCGCTGCAGCCGGACATGCCGGTGGGACGGAAGCTGGACTGATAGCGGGCCTTGCTCATCATCTGGGTCGCGGACTCGTCGAACACGAACGGCGGATAGGACGCGAGGATGCGAGTGCCGCTCGTCCGGCCATCGGCGAGAATGTCGAATTCCGAGATCGTCCAGCCCTCCATGCCCCATTCGATGGCCGAGGTCGGGTAGGCCGAGGCCGTGTCGACTTGCGTGACCACGGGCTTGGGACCGATCAGTGCGCATTGGGTTTCGGTGAGGCCGGTCGAGAGGAACCGGCGCTGCGCCTCGACCATGTTGCCCTGGCGCGCGAAATCGTTGGCGAGGCGCAACTGTGCATACTGGCGCAGGGGATGATGCGCAGGCAGTCGATCATCGTTGGCGACATGCATGACCATCGCCGTCACCCGGACGGCATCGGCGGCGCTCGGCCGTGCCGGGACGGCGAGCAGCAGGGCCGTGCTTTGCGCCAGGGGATCGGCCGCGATCGCCGGCTCATCGGCCAGTGCAGCGACAGCGCCATCGATCGGCTGCGCATACCCGCGAGACTGGTGCCGCTTCTCGCGCAGGGCATTGGCCCGGCCCTGCATGAGCAGCACGCGCGATAGGTTGCGTACCGGTGCCGGCACCGCTGGATCCCCCAGCAGTGAGAGGGCACGATCGACCGAGGCGATCTGATCGTCTGCGTTGCGCAGATCGACCGGGAGAAGCTCGACGCGGGCGGCAAGTTCGCTGGCTGCGTTGCCACTCGTCCGTGCCGCTTCGGCCAGCGCGAGCCAGGCCGGCCAATCGTCGCGCCGGTCGGGGATCGCGGCGCCAAGCTGCTGCGACGTCCACGAATGGATGACCCCGAGGGCCGGCGTGACGACCGAGGCGCTTCCCTCGCTGCGCGTGCAGCGCACCTCCACCCGGGCGGAATACCGGAAGAATTTCGGCAAACTGGCGGCATCCTCGGGCTTCCAGCGCCACTGCGATACCGCGCGGGCCAGCGCGGTGGCTTTGGCATAGCCTGCCGTGGAATAGACCGGTTGCGCGCCGATCACCTGGCCATCGCTGTCGACCGCAAACTCGATAACGGCCATGTCGTCGGGGCTCAGGCCGGTATCGGGCCCGCAAGTAGGAGCATCGAGCACAGCGGCCTTCGCGAAGGCAGATCCGGCGATGCGCCCGGCACCCGACATCGCCATGTAGCGGCGCGCCTCTTCGTTGCGGTGCGTCAGCAGGGCCGCCTGGGCGAGATCCTGTCGGAGCATGGCTTCCTCGAGGCTGACGGTCGTGTCGAGGCCACCCATGCGCGACAGGGCCTGGGTGAGGTGCGCGTAGCCGCCCTGAATATCACCCTGGTTGAGCAGGGTCCGACCGATCAGCGTGTGCCAGCGGGCCTCCATGACCTTGTCCGGCTTGGCCTTGCCGGCCTGCAGTGCCAGGCCTTCATTGGCAGCGTCGATCGCAGTGTTGGTACGATCGAACATCGTCACCATCGCGATGCGCACCAGCAGTGGCGCCCGCGCCTCGCCCTTGAGCAGCGCCAGGGCAGTGCGATAGTGGGCCAGCGCCGTGTCGCGGTCCCAGCGGGCCATCGCCTGGTTACCGAGTGCGGTCTCGCCCATCACGATGTCGGCCGACAGATCGACCGGCGCATCCTTGAGCCGGGGCAGGGCATCGGCCAGCATCGGCTCGCCGACGTCGGCCTTGCCGGTCTGGATCAGGCAGTAGCCGCGGCGCAGGCCGATGAGGTTGGCGGGCAGCGTGCCGGGCTTGACCGCAGGCTCGGCTGCGAGGGCGGCCAGCAGCGGCAACGCGGCAGCGCAATTCCCCTCGTCCCAGGCGGCGGTGGCGGCATCGAACCGTTGCTGGAGCGTCGATTTGCCCGTGCTGGCGGCAGCAGACGATGTAGCGGGGGCCGACGATGTACCGGGAACAGGCTGGGCTATGACAAGCACCGGCATGGCCAGGGCGGCAGCGCCCAGTGCGGCCTGCCATACCGGCCGTTTCGATCGACGCATGCCCCAACCCCCGTTTACATCGAAATGTCCGGCAATAGTATGGTCGCATGGTCGGATTGTCCATCAGGTGCAGGGCGAGCGGCGGTGGCCTGGCCAGGCGCCTCGCGACGGCGATGGTGCTGGCGCTGCTGCCCGGCGTGGCTTGGGGCGAGGCGGCAGACGCCACCATGCCGCACCAGATCGTGCTGTTCGGCGCGCGGTGGTGCGCGCCGTGCATGGCAGAACTTGGCCACCTGCCGGATCTGGTTCGCGCTGCCGCGCCCGATCGCCTTGTGCTGGCGTGGATCGACCGGCCGATCCCGATCCGTGGCGAACTGGCCGGTCAGGTCGATACGATGGACGCGGTCGAAGCCCGGCGGCTGGCGGACCGCGAACTGGGCGAGGGTTTCGGCCTGCCTGCGGCGATCGCCATGGGGCCGGCGGGGCGGGCGTGCCGGCCCCTGCGTGGCTCCATTGCCGCGACGGACCTGGCGGCCTGGCGCCGCAATTGTCTTGCGTCCCGGTAAGCCGCGCCTGAGTATTGTGCACTGCGGCGGAACGAGGCGGCCGCGCCAACCGTTGCACCACCAGACCCATGGCGGAGTACAGGCGCGATGATTTCCGATTTCGGTAGCGCTCAGGCGCAGGCGGCCCGCCTCATGGGCTTGTGGCAACAGCAGGCCTTGCTGGCGAGCGAGGCGGCGATGGTGATTTCGGCCAGGCTGTGGCTGATCGCCCTGTCCGATCCGCGTGCTGCGGCGGAAAGCCGGCGCATGGTGGACGAGAAGGTCGAGGCGCTGGGGCAGGTCTGGTGGGCGCTGGCCCGCGCGCAGGGCGAGGCCCTGTGGCAGGGCCGCGCGCTGCCGTCACCCGAGATGCAGACCAGTCGTGCGGTGCGGATGTATCGGCGCAAGGTGCGCGCGAATCTGCGACGCCTTAATCGCTGAGGCCCGCGCGCGGCCGTCTGGCGTGTCAGGCGGCCTTGGCGCGGGCGAGGATCGTGCTGGCGAGGGCCTGACCCGAGGCCCAGGCCCCTTCGACGGTCGGTTCGGACAGCCAGTCCCCACAGGCGCCGAGACGCAAGCTGCCTTCCCATAACGCCATGGCGCTGCGGCTGGCCGGGCGGGCAAAGCGCCAGCGGTGCGCGGTGGCGACGAGCGGTTCGGGCAGCGCCTTGCCGGCAAGCGCCGTGAATTCGTCGCGTAGCAGGCCGGCGATGTCGGTCGCGTCGCGTTCAAGGTGCTGCCGGGACCATGCGGCGCCGGCCTGAACCACCCAGCAATCGGGCGCACCGCTGCGGGGATCGGCACGGCCCGGCTTGGCGGAATTGCGCGCGGCCCAGGCGATCGTGGCGTCCGGGCCGGTCGCGCGATGGACCGTCCAAGGCAGGTCGAGCGGCGCGTCGAAGGCGAGCATCATCGTCCAGCAGGCGTCGGAGGTGACGCCTGCCGCCTCGCGCGCCATGGGGAACGCGTGGAGCGAAAGCAGGGGCGCGGCCTGCTCGGCCGGCGTGGCGACGATCACCGCGTCGAACGGACCGAGCCGATTGCCGTCAATCACCATCCACCAGCCGCCTGAGGCCGGATCGCGCACCAGGCCCTTGACCAGGGTGCCGAAGTGGACGTCGTGGCGCTGGGCGAGATCGGCGACGAGGGCGCTCATCCCCGGCACGCCGACGTGGGCGTCAGGGCCGGCATCGGGCCAGGGCGCGGTGACGCCGCGCTTGGTCCAGTCGGCGATCTGCGCGGCAAACCCGGCGTGGCGGGCGGTGCAGAACTGCGCACCATGATCGAAGCTCGCCTGTCCCTGCGGCGTGTCGATGCGGCGCGTCGACATCCGGCCACCGGGGCCACGTCCCTTGTCGAAGATGCGGACCGAATGGCCGGTGGCCACCAGTAGCTCCGCACAGGCCAATCCCGCAAGGCCAGCGCCGATGATCCCGAACTCCACCACCTTTTTCCCCAATTGACGTGCGCGCGGGACCGTCCCCTTGTCCGCCGCGCGCGTCGTCCGATTGACCTCGATGCGTCAGCCGCGACCCATCAGCGACATGACTTCCTTGCGGCTGCTGGCATCCTCGAGGAAGGTGCCGAGCATGCGGCTGGTGACCATGCCCACGCCGGGCGTGCGGACGCCGCGTCCGGTCATGCAGCCATGCTGCGCCTCGATCACCACGGCCACGCCCTGCGGCTGGAGGTGGTCCCAGATGCACTGGGCGACTTCGGCAGTGAGGCGTTCCTGAACCTGCAGGCGGCGGGCATAGCCGTGCAGCACGCGGGCGAGCTTGGAGATGCCGACCACGCGGTTGCGCGGCAGGTAGGCGATCGAGGCGGTGCCGGTGATCGGCGCCATGTGATGCTCGCAGTGCGACTGGAAGGGAATGTCGCGCAGCAGGACAATCTCGTCGTAGCCGCCGACTTCCTCGAACGTGCGCGTGAGGTGGATGCTGGGATCTTCGCGATAGCCGCCGCAGTATTCGAGCCAAGCGCGCCCGACCCGCGCCGGGGTGTCGATCAGGCCTTCGCGTTCCGGGTCGTCGCCCGCCCAGCGCAGCAGCGTGCGGATCGCATCCTGCACGGGCTCGGGGACCTCGGGTTTTGCCGGCGCGGCATGGTTCTGGAAATCGAAGGCGACGACGTTCATGTGGATGTCTCCCGGCCGGGGATGCTGCGCACAGTGCGGCAGGAGAGGCCGGCCTCGTTCACATTACGACTTGCAGTCGCAGCCCTGTCGCGACAACATGGTAGAAAGGACACTGGAGCCGCGCGCGCTCCGTGCCACATGAGGAACCATGCTGATATCCGAGATGATAGCGGCGAGCCCGGTTGCTGCCGTAGTCAGCAACCCGCGCTTGCCCGATAATCCCATCATCGAGTGCAACGCTGCGTTCGAGGCTCTCACCGGCTATTCGCGCCCCGAAATCATCGGCCGCAACTGCCGCTTCCTGCGTGGCCCGGGCACCGAGATCGACCTGACCGAGGAACTGCGCGCCGGCATCCGCGAGGGCCGGCCGGTGCTGGTCGAGATCATCAACTACAAGAAGGACGGCACCCCGTTCCGCAACGCGGTGATGGTCGCGCCGATCTTCGACGCGCAGGGCGAGCTCGAATATTTCCTGGGTTCGCAGGTCGATGTCAGCAAGGGCAGCGACATCGACACCGACAATCGCGGGCAGATCGCGCGCGAGCGCGTCGCGCAATTGTCGCCGCGCCAGCGCGAGATCCTCGTGCACATGGCGGCGGGCAAGCTCAACAAGCAGATCGCCTACGAACTGGGGCTGTCGGAACGCACGGTGAAGATGCACCGTTCGTCGGTCATCCGCACGCTGGGCGTACGCACGAGCGCCGACGCCATCCGCATGGCGGTCGAAGCGGGGCTCTGAAGCTCCGCCGGCAGCGCCGCTGTCAGGCTACATCAGCCGCCAGGTAATGGGCAGGGTCAGCGACCTCGGCCCGCCCGGCGGCGGTGGCAGCGTGCCGGCGCGGCGGGGCAGCGCCATGGCCTCGCGATCAAGGGCTGCGGAGCCGGAGCCGCCGAGCAGCTCGGTCTTTTCGACGACCCCCGATGCATTGACGTAGACCCTGATGCGGGCCGTCCCCTCCTCGCCGCGTTTCTGGGCGGAGAGCGGGTAGGATTGTTTCGCGGCGATGATGCGGGTCACCTGCCGCGACCAGTCCGTGCCCTGCGCACTGGCTCCGCCGATGCCGATACCGCTCATGCCGATGGCCACGAAACCCAGCAGGGCCGATGCAGCGCGGGCAGGGGGAGAGGGCATGGGTTCAGTCCTTGTCGAGCGATGGCGGCAGCGCGACAGCAGGGCCGCCTGGTAGCCCGATCCTGACGATCGTTGGTTAGGGTGTGGGCGCGATGGGCCTACGCAAGACTACGCAAGGGTAGGGCGGGTCAAAGCGCGATCCACTCCTCCTCGACCGGCACGCGCTTGAGGGCCGGGCGCAAGGCGCGGTCTTCCTCGTGGCGGAAGTGGTCGAGCTGTTCGAGGAGGCTGTCGGGTTCGGCCGGATCGAGCGGTGCCTGCATGAGCTGGTCGAGCGCGGTGGATGCGGTTGCGATGGCTGCGACCACATCCCGCGTCGCGGCCGCTGCGCATTCGGCGAGGCCGGTGCCGCGCGCGATCCCCTCGGCCGCGGCCTGCACGCAGGACCGGGCATCGCGCGCCGCCTCGGCGCTGCGTTCGGCCAGTGCGCGGGCCTCGCTCGCGACGACGGCAAATCCGCCCGCCGCGTGCGCCGCGCGGGCGCTTTCGACGCCGGCGTTGAGCGCGAGCAGGTTGGTGCGGAAGGCGATATTGTCGATCGACGCGACGAGTGCGGCCATGCGCTGCGCATCCTGCGCGATGGCCTGCATTGCCGCGTACATGGTCTCGGTGTGCGCTTGCGCCACCAGGCAAGCATCGCGCGCGGTGGCCAGGGCAGCGCCCGCGACGTGGGCGCCCTCGCGCATCGCACTCGTCGCCGCGGTCATATCCTCCAGCGCCTCGTCCTGGCGCGTCGACTGCGTGGCAAGGGCGGAAGAGGCTGCGGCGATCTGGTCGAGCATGGCCTGCATGGTCTCGCTGGCCGTGGCGATCTGGGCGAGCGGGGGCTGCGGCTCGGCTTCGATCGACGTATCGGGCGGGGCGAGGATCAGCGGGCGGGGACGGGTGAGCGCGGTCCGCAGCCTTGCGGGGAGGGTCAGATGGGCCATGTCGGGGAACGCCTTTTGCGGCACTTTGCGTGCTGGCGATCAGGCTAGCGGGTGGCCGGCAAGGATGCGGTAACCATACCCGCTCGCAAGAATGCTGGCCGTATTTTCCGCGAGGGGCATGCCGATGCCGTGTTTACCCGCCCCGTCGCCCGCGCCACCATGGCGGGTATGATGCACCGATTCGTCCTGCCGTCTCGCCCGCGCGCCCGCGCCGCCGGCTCCCTGTTCGCTCTGGCCCTGTCGCTGGCGATGACCATGCCGGTGCCAGCGCTGGCCAAGGCCGCAGCGCCCGCGCGCAAGGCCGTGACGGCCCGCAGCGCCACCCCCGCGCCGCCACCGGCACCCGCACCGGTGCCCGATCTGGCAACGGTCGCGCTGGTGACCGAGCTGGGCTCGATCGTCGTCGAACTCGATGGCAAGCATGCGCCGCTGTCGGTGGGCAATTTCCTCCATTACGTCGATGCCAAGCGCTATGACGGGATGCTGTTCTATCGCGCCATGCACCTTGAATGGGGGCAGCAGCCGAATGGCCTGCTCCAGGGCGGCATTCGTGACAGCCGCCTGCTGTTCAAGCCGATCGCGCACGAGCCGACCACGCAGACGGGCATCCTGCACAAGGCCGGCACACTCTCGATGGCGCGTCTGGCCCCCGGCACGGCGACCTCGGATTTCTCCATCCTGCTGTCGGACATCCAGGGCCTGGATGCCGACCCGTCATCGCCCGATCCCGAGGGGCAGCTGGGCTATGCCGCATTCGGGCACGTGGTCTCGGGCATGGATGTCGTGCGCAGGATCTGGGACCAGCCGATTTCGGCGACGCTCGGCGAGGGGGCGATGCGCGGCCAGATGCTGGACAAGCCGGTCAAGGTGCTGAGCGCGCGGCGCGTGCCGAACGCGACACCGGCGCCGGCTGCTGCGCCGGCACCCACGCCGGCAACTCCGCCAGCACCCGCCGCGCCGCAGCCCTGATCACGCCCCGTCGGGGCAGATGACCGGCGCACTCTGCCCGCGGCGGAACAGGGTGAGGCGATAGGTGAAGGCATCGCCGCCGGCGGACTGGTTGGGGCCGGCGACCAGGTCCACCGTGTCGCCGCGCGCGAGGTCGAGCGGCAGCGGACCGGGAGCCTGCCGATCGACCAGCACCGCCTGCCAGACCGGCCTGCCGTTGTGCAGCACGGTCAGATCCACGCCATCGCCCACGGCCGCCTTGGCGAAGCAGGCGCGCAGGTCGAGCGACTGGGCGCCTGGCGCGGTATAGCGCCAGACCGCGCGCAGCGGCGCGCTGCCGGTGCCGGCCACCGCGGCGGTCGTGGCGTTGATCCGCAAAGGCCGCGAATAGGCATTGCCGAAATAGCCGGTCCACGTGTCGTCGATCCAGTCGAGCGTGGTGTCCTTGCCGTCTTTCGCACGCACGAAATAGCGCCACGCGCCCGTGCCCCAGCCGAACAGGGTATCGCCCACGACGGATGAGGCGCCGGGGGTGAAGCCCTTGCCGATCAGCACGATGGGTTCTTCGCCGATCATGGGCGCCGCCAGCGTGGCGCCGGTCGGGGAATAGGCCCTCGTGCCGCTGCCGAGCACGAGGCTGCGCAGCGTTCCCCAGATCACGGTGACGTCATCCCCGAAGCGCCAGGCCTGGAGCAGGGGATCGCCAAGGTCGAGCCGCAAGGGACGGCCCTTGGGCAGCACGGCAGCCTGGAGGAAGCGGAACGCTCGGCCCTGCTCCTTGAGCGCACTGCCCGAGACCAGGCCCATGGTGGGATAGCCGGATTGGTCGACCAGCGCATACCAGCTGGCCATGGCGACATCGTTGGCGGCGAGCAGGGTCGCCTGCTTGACCAGCTCGCCCGCGGCCAGAGTCTGGTCGGCGGTGGCAAGGCCGAACTCGGTGGCCCAGACGGGCAGGCGCCGGCCGCTCGCATCCATCGCCGCGCGCAGCTTCGCCAGTTCGAGGTCCACCCCCTCGCCGCGCGTGCGATAGGGGTGAACCGCGATGCCGTCGACCTGCGTCAGGAGGCCGGCGGCGAACAGCGGGCGCAGGAAGCCGGTGCCGATCATGTTGGTCGATCCGCCGAGCAGGGCGGGGCTTCCGCCAAGCTTTGCGCGCACCGTGGCGGCGAGGCGGACATAGGCGGCTGTACTGTCGGTGCCCGGTGCAAAGCGCATGACGCGCGTGCCGTTGATCTCGTTGCCGAGTTCGATCGCGACGAGGCACGGGCCGAAGGCCTGCGTGAGCGCGACGAGGTAGTCGGCGAACGCGGTGCGGCCTGCATCGGACGAGACCCACTGGCCTTCATCGTAGAGCGGATGGACGGGGACTTGCGTCAGGATCAGGCGACGTCCGGCCTTGCAGGCACCCTTGAGCGTCTGCGCGGTGCTGCTGTCGAGCGCATAGCGGCCCTTGGTCGGCTCGCCCATCGGCCAGGGCAGCGAATCGCGCTGCAATGGGGACAGGACATCGGCGGTGAGCGCGTTGCCCGTTGGCGGCCAGCCCTGGCTGAAATGGGTCTGCACGCCGAGAACGAAGGATGACTCGGCGACCGCCGAGGCGGGGAGGGTGAACATGGCCAGTGTGGCGCACACCTTTCCCGCAATGACGCGCCGCCGTGGCCACGTATTGTGCCGCGCGCCGGGAGAGCCTAACCTGCGATGGTGGTGCATTGCGGCCGGCTCCGAACAAAGGACGAGGCCAGTTTTCCCGAGACTTAGCCCTGCGCCAATACGCAAGTTTACGTGGATTCGTGCCCATTGCCCGAATCGAGCGCAGCCAGCCCTGCCTCGATAACGTCGCCGACCCGCGCGAGGTCGTCCTCTGCAATGCAATAGGGCGGCAGCACATAGACGGTATTGCCCAGCGGGCGCAGCAGCACGCCGTTGTCGCGGGCGAAGGCCATGAGATGGGGCGCCAGCGCGGACAGGTACCCGCCGTCGGGGGTTTCGAAATCGACTGCGATGATCGTGCCGCAGCGGCGCGGCGCCGTCGCGCCGGGCAGCGTGGCCAGGCGCTGCAGCAACGCATCCTGGCGCAAGCCCAGCGTCGCGATCCGCTCGCGTACCGGCTCCTCGCGCCATATCGCGAGGTTGGCGACCGCGGCGGCGCACGCGATCGGGTTGGCGGTGTAGCTGGAGGAATGGAAGAAGGTCCTGGCCCGGTCGGTGGACCAGTGGGCCGCGAAGATCCGCTCCTGCGCGACGGTGACGGCGAGCGGCATCGAGCCGCCGGTGAGCCCCTTGGCGAGGCACAGGATGTCGGGCACCACACCGGCCTGCTCGCATGCCAGCAGCGTACCCGTACGGCCGAACCCGGTCATCACCTCGTCGGCGATCAGCAGCACGTCGTGGCGCCGGCAGACCTCGGCCATCGCGGCGAGCACGGCGGGCGGGTAAAACAGCATGCCGCCTGCGCCCAACACCAGCGGCTCGACGATCAGCGCAGCGGGCTTGCCGTGGCCAGTATCGACGCACGCGGCTTCGAGTGCGGCCACGGTGTTGGCGCCATCGGCTAGGGGGAACGGGATCGACTCGACGTCGAACAGCAGCGGGCCGTACGCCGCGTTGTAGACCCCGCGCTCGCCGACCGACATCGTGCCGATCGTGTCGCCGTGATAGCTGTGCTGCATCACCAGGATGCGCTGGCGCGCCTCGCCGGTATGGTGCCAGTAGCCCAGCGCCATCTTGAGCGCGACTTCGACGCAGGTGCTGCCGCTGTCGGAGAAGAACACCCGCGTCAGCGCCGGCGGCAGCATCGCCGTGAGTTCGCGCGCCACGGTCTCGGCCGGCTCGTGCGTCCAGCCGGCGAAGATCACCTGGTCGAGGCGCTCGGTCTGCGCGCGGATCGCGGCCATGATCCGGGGGTGATTGTGCCCGTGGGTCGTCACCCACCACGAGGAAATCGCGTCGATCATCCGGCGCCCGTCCTCGAGCACCAGCGCCGCGCCCTCGCCGCGCGCGACCCGCAGGATCGGCTGTTCGAGGCCGTGCTGCCAGAACGGGTGCCAGACCGGCGAGCCGCTCATGCGAAGTCTCCGGGCGCGAAGTTCGCGGCGAAGGCCGTGGCCAGCGTGGCCGGCGTCACGGTCTCGAGCATCGGCAGGCGTCCGAGGCGGCGGACCTTGGCGATTGCGGCGATGGTCGCCTCGTTGTCCTCGTTGGCGTCGCCGACGAAGGCGATCCCGTGGATCGGCACGCCGCGCGCGCGCAGCGCCTCGATCGTCAGCAGGCTGTGGTTGATCGTGCCCAGCCCGGTACGCGCCACGACGATGACCGGCAGGTTCCACCAGGCGAAGATGTCGGCATAGAGCGTGCCGCGCGTCACCGGCACCAGCGCGCCGCCCGCGCCCTCGACCACCAGCGGGTCGTGATCGGGCACGGCAAGCCGCGCCGGGTCGATATGCACGCCGTCGAGCTCGGCCGCGCGGTGGGGGGAGAGCGGCTCGGTCAGGCGATAGGCCTCGGGCACGCAGTGGCTGGCCGGCACGCCTGCCAGCTGCGCCACCGCGTCGCGATCCGCGCCATCGGCGAGACCCGATTGGACGGGCTTCCAGTAGTGTGCCTGCAAAGCGCTGGTCAGCGCAGCGCTGAACATGGTCTTGCCGATCCCGGTGTCGGTGCCGGTGACGACGAAGCGGGCCATCAGATATGCTCCCGAAGGGTGCCGGCGAGCGCATCGACGTCGGCGGGGGTCGCGTTGAGCGTGAGCGAGATGCGCAGGCGGCTGGTGCCGGCGGGCACCGTAGGCGGGCGAATGCCGCGCACGTCGAACCCGGCGGCCTGGAGCTTTGCCGCCAGCGCCATGGTGCGCGCGTCGTCGCCGAGGATCAGCGGCAGGACCTGGCTGCCGCTGACGGTCGCGCCCAGCGGGCCGAGCACCCTTTCCGCATGACGGACCAGCGCCTCGAGCCTAGCGCGCCGCTCGGGCTCGTCGGCGCAAATGCGCAAGGCCTCGCGCACCGCGCTCGCCATCAGCGGGCTGGGCGCGGTGGAAAAAATGAAGGGGCGACCGCGATTGACGAGGAAGTCGCGCACCACGGCGGGGCCGCAGACCAGTGCGCCTTCGCATCCCAGCGCCTTGCCGCACGTGCGCAAGACCACGACGTCGGGGCGTCCATCAAGATGCGCGGCCAGACCGCGACCGTCGGGGCCGAAGACGCCGGTGGCATGGGCTTCGTCGATCACCAGCACCGCGCCGTGGCGCTCGGCCACCGCGATCAGGTCGTCGAGCGGGGCACGGTCGCCGTCCATCGAATAGAGGCTTTCGACCGCCAGCCACAGCGTGCCGGTGTTGCCCGCAGCGCGCCAGGCGCGGGCGCGGTCGTCGAAACTTTGCGCGTCGTTGTGCCGGGCGAGCGCGGTCTCGGCCCGCGCCAGGCGCAGGCCCTCGTGGACCGAGGCGTGGATGAGTTCGTCGCACAGCACGAGGTCGCCACGCTGCGGCAGCGTGCTGATCAGCGCGACATTGGCGGCATAGCCCGCGCCGAACCACAGCGCCGCCTCGCAACCGAAGAATGCGGCGGCCTCGGCCTCCAGCGCCTCGTGCTCGGGATCGTTGCCGCGCAGCAGGCGCGACCCACCCGAACCGACCGCGACGCCGCGCGCCAGCGCCTCGGCAACAGCGGCGCGCAGGCGCGGCGCCTGCGCGAGACCGAGATAGTCGTTGGAGGAAAAGTCGATACCGGCGCGCGGGATCAGCCGGCGCAGGCGGGACCGCTCGGCCAGGGCTGCCAGGTCGGCGGCCTGTGCCTGCCACGGCGAAGTGGCGACAGGGTCTGTCATGGCCTCAGGCCGCGCAGCCTCCGCTGCATCCGCCACAGCCTTCATTGCGCGCATCGGCTCCTCGCCTTCCATGGGTTTGAGGCCGAGGCGGGCGAACATCGCCGCGTCGCTGTCGTCGCCGGCATTGGGGGCGGTGAGCAGCTTGTCGCCGGTGAAGATCGAGTTCGCACCGGCCATGAAGCACAGCGCCTGCGTCGCCTCGCTCATGCTCTCGCGTCCGGCCGAGAGGCGGACCATCGACAGCGGCATGGTGATGCGTGCGACCGCCACGGTGCGCACGAATTCGATGTCGTCGATCTTGGCAAGCGGGGTATCGGCCAGCATGTCGCCCAGAACGGTGCCCTTGACCGGGACCAGCGCGTTGACCGGCACGCTTTCAGGGTGCTGTTCGAGCGTCGCCAGCGCATGGACGAAACCGACGCGGTCGCTGCGCGTCTCGCCCATGCCGACGATGCCGCCCGAGCAGACGTTGATTCCCGCCTCGCGCACCACGCTCAGCGTATCGAGCCGGTCCTGGAACGTGCGGGTGGTGATGACCTCGTTGTAGCGTTCGGGCGAGGTGTCGATGTTGTGATTGTAGTAGTCCAGCCCGGCCTCGGCGAGCTGCGCGGCCTGGTCGGGGCTGAGCATGCCCAGCGTCATGCAGGTTTCGAGCCCCATCTCGCGCACGCCCGTCACCATCTGGACGATCGCGCCCATGTCGCGGTCCTTCGGGTTGCGCCAGGCGGCGCCCATGCAGAAGCGCTTGGAACCGGCGTCGCGGGCCTGTGCGGCGGACTGGAGCACGGCCTGCACGTCCATCAGCTTGCTTGCGGCGACGCCGCTGTCCGCCTTGACCGACTGCGAGCAATAGCCGCAGTCCTCGGGGCAGCCCCCGGTCTTGATCGACAGCAGCGTGCACAGCTGCACTTCGCCGGCGCGGTGGTGTGCGCGGTGGACCTCGGCAGCGCGGAAGACCAGTTCGGTAAAGGGCAGATCGAACAGCGCGGCGATCTCCTCGCGGCTCCAGTCGGTGCGCGTCGCCGGGTGGGCGGCCGCAGGGGCTTCGAGCGTGGCAAGGTCGGACATCGGGCGACTCCGTTCGGGTCTGTTACAGGACAAAGGCACTATTTAGCCGTGCCTTTAATCAAAGGGCCGGGCAAGGGAAAGGGCCGCGGTTGCGCGCTGCGAAATGGGGCGGGTATGCTGGCATTTGCCGATAGTTAACGTCGGCGCGCTAGGCGGGTGCGGGCGACATCGGGCGCCGGGACACAGGATCGGAAATCAGGCGTGCAGGGCAAAGAGGCATATTCGGGCAGGATCGGGGTTGTCGGGCTGGGCTATGTCGGCCTGCCGCTGGCGATCGCCTTCGCGCGCAAGTTCGACGTGGTCGGTTTCGATGTCAGCGCGCACCGCATTTCCACGCTGCGCGCGCATCACGACTATACCGGCGAAGTCTCGCCCGAGGATCTTGCCGCCTCGAGCCTCGTCGTGACCGACGACGCGGCGGCGCTGCGCGATTGCCCGGTCATCATCGTCACCGTGCCCACCCCGGTCGACGAAAGCCGCCGGCCCGATTTCACCCCGGTGCGCATGGCCTGCGAGACGCTGGGCAAGGTGATCGCGCCGGGCACGGTGATCGTGTTCGAATCGACCGTCTATCCCGGCGCGACCGAGGAAGTCTGCGCCCCGGCGATCGAGGCGGTCTCGGGCCTCAAGGCGGGGGTCGATTTCAAGCTCGGCTACAGCCCCGAGCGCATCAATCCCGGCGACAAGGACCACCCCTTCGAGAAGATCGTCAAGGTCGTGGCGGGCGAGGACGCAGAGACGCTCGACCTGCTCGCCGGGCTTTATGGCGCGGTGGTCGAGGCCGGGATCCACCGGGCAAGCTCGATCAAGGTGGCCGAGGCCGCCAAGGTGATCGAGAACACGCAGCGCGACATCAACATCGCATTGATGAACGAGATTTCGAAGATCTGCGACCTCGTGGGCATCCGCACCAGCGAAGTGCTGGCCGCCGCGGGGACCAAGTGGAACTTCCTGCGCTTCTATCCCGGCCTCGTCGGCGGGCACTGCATCGGCGTGGATCCCTATTACCTCACCGCCAAGGCCGAGCAGCTGGGCTATCACCCTCAAGTGATCCTTGCCGGTCGGCGCATCAACGACGGCATGGGCGCCTATATCGCCCAGCGCACGGTCAAGATGCTGGCGGGCGCGGGCTGTGCGCTCAAGCAGGCGCGGGTCGGCATCCTGGGGCTGACCTTCAAGGAGAACGTGCCCGATATCCGCAATTCCAAGGTCGAGGATATCTGGCGCGAACTGCAGGATTTCGGGATCGAGCCCCTGCTTCACGATCCCATGGCCGACCCGGCCGCCGCGCGCCACGAATTCGGCGTGGAGCTGAGCGATCTGGACGCCTTCCAGGATCTCGACGCGGTGATCTATGCGGTGTCGCATCGCGATTACGCGGCTATGGGCGGCGCTGCGATTGCGGCCATGTTGCGCCCGGGTGGCGTGCTGGTGGACGTGAAGTCCGCGCTGCGAACCGAGGACTTGCCGCAAGGGGTGCAGTACTGGAGCCTCTGAGCGAGGCTTGGGACTTCACAGGGGTACTGACGATCGGATTGTCCTTCCGTCCCGTTCGTCCTGAGCCTGTCGAAGGACGAGAAAGCGCGGAGCTTGCTGGCCCTTGGCCCTTCGACAAGCTCAGGGCGAACGGAGGTGGCCCGGCGACACGAGACCGGGGCAATGGCGGCGGACGAGGTGAGCGATGCTGGACCGCCGAACCCGATCGTCGACACCTGCGCATTTTCGCTCCGTTCGTCCTGAGCCTGTCGAAGGACGAGCAGGCCCGCCCGCGGCCAGCCTGATCGCCGTCTCAGACCCCGGCGACCGCTGCGACGTGCGCCAGTCGCTGGTCCCATGTGTGATGTGCGGCGACGAAAGCCGCGCCGGCGCGCGCACGCTCGAGGTCCTGGGGGCAAGGGCCATGGCGCAGTCGGGCGAAAAGATCTCGCGCTTCCTCGGGCCCGCACACCACGTGACAGAAATCGGCGAACATCGCATCCACCGATCGTGCGGCAGACGTTACCGCGATGCCGCCGCAAGCGAGGATCTCGACCAGCCGGCGCGAGAACATCGTGGCCGAATCCGTCACGGTGTTGACGTTCAGCGAGACGAGGTTGTCCTTGTAGATGTGTGCGGTCCGGGCATGTGCGATCGCGGGGCGCACGTCGATGCCGCCGTCTGCCGGATAGCGGTAGATCGAGGAGGGGCGGGCCGAATTGCGGTCGTAGACGGTCAGCCCCAGGCCACTGTCGAGCGCCGCGGCAAAGGCCATGTCCTGCCACGCACGCCGGGCGGGATGAATATGCTTGCTGTAGCTGCCCACGAAATTGGCCGTGGCGTGGCGGAAGGCGAAGCCCGTGAAGGAGTGATAGGCCGGCTGGACCGGAAACGGCAGGACATGCACCGAGGCCTGGGTCCCGATCGCCGCGCGATAGCGGTCGAGGCAGTTGGCATCGACGGTGAAGACATGGTCGAACAGGCGCGCGCTGTCGACGAAGCGACCGAAGTGGACCCCGTCCTCCTTGTTCCAGAAGACGGCCGGGATGCCGAGGTCACGCGCCGCGTGCACCAGCAGACGCAAGCGGCGGTTGCTGCGCCACCAGTGGGGATAGGCGGCGACGCGATAGCGCCAGGTCTGCGCCGGTCCGTGCCAGGCGCTTTCGACCAGCAGCATGTCGGGTCGGGTCTGGGCGAGGAGACGGCGGAAGGCCCCCAAAGTCGCCAGCGCCGGGACCGCGATCACGCGGCATTCGGGGGTGAGGCAGGCATGAGTCAGCTCGTCTGCCACAAGCGCGACCTTGAGCGCGGCGAATGGGGCGGGGGACAGCGTCACGGCAACGTGTGTCCGTCGGCGAACACGAAGCGGGGCGCTGCAGCGCTGCCGGGCGGGCACCAGGGACGCTGGAGGCGCGTGCCACGAACCATCACGCGGCGGCGCACCGGCATATCGCCGAAATCGTTCGCGCCGATGCGGATGCCGGTCGACGGACACTCGCCCTGCGGTTTGGTGCAGGCCGTGGTGCGCGCCATGTCGCAGAACCACTCCTCGATGGCGGGGGCCGCGCTGCCCGCCGCGAAGCGGCTGCCGTCGATCACGGCATCGCCCGAATCGTCGCGCAGCTTGATTGCGCTGCCGCAGAAGTCGGTGAAGGTGTTTCCGGTGATCATTGCTCCGCGCGCATGGCTGGCGAGATAGATGGCATGAAGGCCCGCGCATCGGGCTGGGTCGGCCGTGCGGATGCGGCGGAACGCGATGGCGCGGATCGTGGTGTCATGCGCATTGACCAGGCGGATCGCGGCTGTGGACGGGGCCGCGTTGTCGTTCCCAGCCCCGCCGCTGCCGGAGCCGATGTCCTCGATCGCAAGATCGGTCAGCACCGTGCCCCGATTGAAGGCGGCCGGGTCTGTTCGGTTGCCATCGAGGCTTATGGCGGTGGCGTAGTGCGCGATGCGGAAGGCGCGCACGGTCAGTCCGCTGTCACGGCCCAGCGTGCCGCGATAGTGCAGCCAGGTTCCCGTGCCGTCGCCGACGAAGGCTGGAAGCTCACCAGCGGTTCGATCGCCGGTGATCACGATCGGTCCGCGCTGCACGCGCGCATCGATGATGAGGGTCTGCGCGCGGTACGTGCCGGGCAGCACCACGATCGTGACGGCCTCGCCGGGCGTTACGGCCCGGGCCTTGTCCCACGCGGCCGGCAGCGTCGCGAGCGCCTGGTCCGGGGAGGTACCGGCAGCGGTGTCGCTGCCGGTCGGCGACAGGTACAGCGTTGCTGCCCTCGCTGGGAAGGCCAGCAGACACAGCAGCGCAAGAAAGAAGGCTGTGGGCAATGCCTTGAGCCATCGTGCGCGGTTGGACAGATGCCTGTCGTTCATGCCGCCGCCTGTGCCAAAGGCAATTGCAAACCCAGCGCCGTACCGAAGCGCGCGTTGTAGGCCCTGATGGCATGTCGCAACTGGGGCACATGGCGTGCGAAGCCGGCGTGATCCGTTGCGGTCAAAGTTGTCGGCCGGGGGCGGCCGGTGGTGCTCGACGTCGCATTGCGATTGGCGGTGGTCGCGACGATGTCGTCCAGTTCTTGGCGGGATGGTGAGAGGCCGAGCGGGGCAAAGAGGTGCCCGGCCAGCCAGCCTGCCCGATCGGGCGCGGCGATGGAGGCATCAAGGTCGAGCGGATGGATGGTGACGGCAAGGCCGGGCGGTGCGGGCCCGTCCGCGATGGCGCGGGCGCGCTTGAGACTTGTGCAGTATCGCATCACGAATGTGTCGAGATCGTCGCGGAACCACGGCATGGCCTGTAGCGAAAGCCAGCAATCGACCGGGTTGCGGATGCAGTGCAGCCAGACCAGCCGCTCGAACGCCGGTGCGACGATCGCGCCGAGCGTCCCGTGTTGACGCTCCAGCTGCGGGCTCTTGCAGCCGTGAATGTCCGCCTCCGGCCGAAAGAGGCGGCGATCTTTGGACAAGATGCCGAACAGGTCGGCCACCGCCTGCGCACGTTTGCCGCGTGCGTAATTGGCGGCATACCCCTCTGGATAGGCGCGTTCGGCAGCATCGAGCGTGGCGCGGATGGTGTTGACCAGGCCGCTGCGGATCTCGCCCTGGATGCACAGGCGGGGATGCCGGTTCAGGTAGTCGGCAAACTGGCGCGTACCGCAGCGCGGCATGCCGCAAAGCGCGACGAACGTTTCGAGCGGGGGGCGGGCCGCATCGGTCACAGCGTTTCCGCCACGCGGTCTTCATCGCAGATCGCCTCGGGCATGGGGGCCTGAGCGTCGGCCGGGGCGAACGCCTGCGCGAGGGAGCCGGAAAAGAACTGTGCCATGACCTGCTCCACCCCCAGCGCGTTGACGGTGCGCAAGTCGGGGTCGAAGAACATGCCGCGGGCCGGGTGCGCCGTGATGATCTCGTAACTGGGAAAGTAGGCGACGTGATCGTGGCCGTCGGCCAATTCGCCGGCAACGGCGCGCAGGACGGACTTGGATCGCACCGTTGCCGGCAGCACATGCCCGCCACTGGCCGTCGCTACGAGCGGAACCGGTGATACCGTCAGCAGGATCCGGGCCCTCGGATTGACCGCCCGAATGAGGGCGATCAGCGCCTCCATATCCTCGAGCACGTCGGCATGGCGCAGGTTTCGGAAGGCATGCAGCGCTGGATCGAAGGCCCCTGCCAGCGTGCCCGGCGCGGTCGGGTAGACGGTGCCGTCGATCAGGCTTTGCCAGCATTCGGTCAGGCCCAGCGTGAACACCAGCAGGTCCATCGTCTCCAGCATGGTGCGCACGGCCGCGAGGTGCAGCTGCCGCGCCCTGACCACCGTATCGGCGCTGGCATGGCCGGCGGGATCGACGGCAGGCCGCAGTGCATCGAAAAAGCGCCCGTCGCGGGTCCAGATCGCCTCGTTCGGACGGCGATGCCCGTATGCTTCCTCCACCAGCTGGCGCATCTGGCGCGCGGTGTAGATGTTGCCATAGCGGCAGGAAAACAGCCCGTAGCCAAAGCGCCGGGCTTCGTCGCTGCTAGCGAAGACCGGCGGCGCGGGTTCGCAATCGAGGAAGTCCGCGCCCCGCCGGGCGAGGGCGTTGCCGATGTGCTGGGCAAAGCAGCTGCCGGCCGTGGCGATGCGATCGTGGCGCGACAGCGCGATCGGGTCCCACAGGTCGGTCATGGCCGTGCAGTGGCGGTCGGCCACCGCGCCGGACCAGAAGGCGCGGGCCTCGCGACCGCGATAGGGATTGACCATCAGGCGTGCTCCTTGCGCAGGACGGGGAGGGTTGGGGCCGAGGGGATCGGGTTGTGGTTTGGGACAGAAGATTCTCGGGCGGTTCCCGCGAGCCAGGCTGCGACGCGTTCGCCTGCGGCGAGATCGCTCGGCGCAAAGGGGGGCGATACCGGCGCGGGCCGGCGACGCCCGGGGCGGAGGGGACGAAGCGGCGCATCGCGCAGCGAATGCCACATCGTCAGCAGGCTGGCCGGCGCGGTATCGGTGGCGGTCAGGGCCGCGCGCAACCACGGCAGATAGTGGCTTCGTGCCATGTGATGTCCGGCGTTGCCGTCGTAATCGGTGTGCAGGAGTAGGCGTTGCGCGGCGGGCAGATGCGCGATTGCGGCGACGAACGGCAGCATGTGATGGCGCATGTGATGACCGTCACCCAGCGACAGCGCATAGATCACGGTGTTGTCGAACCCACCGGCGTAGAGGCGGGCGCAATCGGCCACGGTGACGCTGTCGAGCGGCACCTCCGGCGGAAGCTCAGGCCAACAGGCGGCGCGGTAGCTGGCGACCTGGCGCGGATGGTAACGCTCGATCGCGGTCTGCGGATTGGCGACCACCACAATGCTGCCGGGCACGGCGTGGGACTGGACGAGCGCGGCAAAGCCGCCGCCCGAGGTGCCGAAGAAGGCCGTGCGCACGACCTTGAGCTGCTGGATCGTGGCCGCGATCACCGCTCGCAACACGGCGGGCGTGTCGAACCCTTCGTGGCCCGCATGCCAGGCCAGGCGCAAGGCGCTGTCGCAGCCCAGCGAAGGATCGCTGACAGACAGCTGATGGGTACCGGGCAAGTCGTCGATGAAGCCGTTGAACACCGGCAGCGTGGCGCGCGCCCGATCCACGCCGCCATGGAACGTCACCAGCAGGCGATCCGCGCCCGGCGCCACGCGCAGCCGCACATGCAGGTCGACGCCACCGGCGCTCAGCGTGATGGTCCGTGCCCCACGCCTGGGCGTAGCCACCTTGCGTTTCATCTGGGCGGCCATGGCCTGAGCCACGGTGTCGGACGGCAGGATGCTTGTGATACCGTTCATGCTCGGGCGCCTCCTGGAAAGGCATCGTCGGTCATGATCGCGCGCAGGATGTCCGCCACGCCTTGCGCGACGCGCGACCAGGTTCGTTCCGCCTCGACCCAGGCCCGACCGGCGCGGCCCAGCCGCTGTCGCAGGGCAGGATCGTCGAGCAGCCGGTCGAGGGCATCGGCGAGAGCGAGCGGATCGCCGGGGGCATGGACGAGCCCGGTCCGGTCCGGGGCGATCATGGCGCTGAGCGCGCGGAGGTTCGGGACCAGGACGGCTTTCTCCATCGCCAGCGCCTCGAGCGGTTTCATCGGGGAGACCATCTCGCACACCGGCCAGGGCTTGCGCGGGAAGGGGCAGATGTCGATCAGCGAATACCAGCGGGCGACATCCTCGTGCGGAACGCGGCCGGGCATGATGAGCCAATCCGCAAAGTCGCCCGATGTCGCGATGGCCCGAATGGCCTCGGCGATGGGGCCATGGCCGTCGGCGCTGGTGGTCTCGTTCCCCACGAGGAGAAGCCTGAAGGCCCGCCCGCGTGCCTTGAGCGTGGCGCAGGCCCGTGCCAGATCGTCCAGCCCCTCGTAATCCACGAAGGTGCCCACATAGCCTATGACGGGCACCCTTTCGGGAATGCCGAGTTCCGCCGCCAACGCCGCGTCGCGCGGGGCGGGGGTGAAGCGTCGCGGATCGCAGGCGTTGGGCGCCAGCGCGATGCGGTCTGCAGGCACGCCGCGGCGAACGAGCTCGTCGCGCATGGGTTCGGTCAGCGTCAGCACCCGGTCGGCCGCCAGGCAGACCTCGGTCTCGAGCCGCTCCTGCATTTCATAGGTTGCCGTATCGCGATAGCCGGCATCGCGGGACAGGCGGGTAACTTCCCAGAAGCCGCGCACCTCGTAGACGAACGGCAGTCCCAGCCGCCGCGCGGCGATCAGCGCGGGCAGGGCCACCAGGTGGTTCGACGCCGCCATCACCAGCGCTGGACGATGGGTGCGAAAATGCGCCTCCAGCGCCTGTGCCGCAGCGGGGACGTATTGGACGTAGCGCAAGCCCTTGCGGCTGGGGCGCACGATCCGGGTATATGTGATCCCGTCGATGATCTCTGGCTCGTCTGGCGTATCGCTCCCGGCCGGCCGCGGAGCGGTGCCGTCTTTTTTTTCCGGTTCAGGCGTCGTGCGATGCGCGGCGACGTCGCCCGGAAATCCGGGGCGCGTGGTCACGATGACGTCGAGCCCGGCTTCGGCAAGTCCCTGCGAGAGACCATGGGCGCGGGTGCCGTACCCGCCCGAGGCAAAGGGCAGGCTGTTGTGCAGGACGTAGCACAGCCGATCGGGGACAGTATTCAGCACGCATGCCCGGCGCTGAGGGATGAGATCGAACATCGCGAGCTGGCCGGCCAGGCCCAGGCGGAGGCGCTGGATCCGTTCCCGTGCCGACTGGCCCTGCGCGGCCGGGTGATGCGTGATCTCGGGCATCAAGCCGAGGCAGCGGTCGAAGGCCCCGGCGCGCTGGAGCGCTGCGTAGGCGCCGAGCAGGATCGGCAGGCTGCGATCGTGGGCCAAGGCTTCTTCGGCAGCGAGGGCTTCGGCCTTGCGCTGGTGCGCGGCGGCGACCCGGCCCAGACGCAGCCACTCGCGCGCACCATCGGCAGGGGGCGTTATGGCGGCTGCCGCCATCATGGATCTCACTGTAGGCAAGTCGCCCTGCACCAGGGCGGTCGCGGCCGCTTCGGGATCGGGCAGATGCCATGCAGGTTCCTCGGGCGGGGGCGGTTCGCTCGCCTCCTCCACGATGTCGGCATCGTCGAGTTCGGCGCCCGATGAATTGCCGGGGTCTGGCGGGGGCAGCAGTTTGCTGATGGCGCGAGCAGCAGTTTGCTGATGGCGCGAGCATGGCTGTGCCAGCCGCGCGTTGTTAGCACCTTTGTCCGTGCCGCCTCACCCAGGCGGCGGGCACGGGCCGGGTCGCAGGCCAGGTCGGCCAAGGCCCGGGCGAGATCGGCCGCGTCGTCCGGCGCAAAGAACGTGGCCATTTCATCTTCTGATGCTTCTTCGCGGAAAATCGGCAGGTCGGGTACGATGACGGGCAGGCCCAGCGCCATGGCTTCGACCAGCTTGATTGGCGGCACGAGTTCGGTCACCGCGCTCTGCCGGCGTGGCAGGCAAACCGCATGGCACCCGGCAAGGCGCGCGCGTGCGGAATCCGGATCGAGCCGGCCGGTGAACGTGGCGGCAATGCCTGCGGCCATCGCCTGCCGCTCGAGCATTTCGCGCAACGGGCCGTCACCCATGACGAGCAGGTCCATCGGGATGCCACGGTCGTGCAGCCGGGCGATGGCGACAAGGAGCAGGTCCAGGCCTTCGTAGGCGACCAATGCACCGGCATAACCGATGGTGAAGCGGGGCAATTTGGGCGCGTTAATCCCGGCGAAACGATCGACGTCGACGCCGTTGGGGAGCAGCGCCACGCGTTGCGGATTGAGCTCCCAGGCTGGCATCACGTGGTCGGCCAGCGTTTGCGAGATGACGAAGACCTGATCGGCGGCGCGGGCGACCAATGCCTCGAGTTCGAGCCCGAGTTGGCCGCGCTCGCTGGTGTCGAAGCCGGGGACGGCCGCCGCGCGGCTCAATTCCCACAAGCCGCGTAGCTCGTAGTGGAACGGCACGCCGAGCCGTCTTGCGGCGATGAGCGCGGGCAGGGCGTTGAGGTGGTTGGACGCGGCGTGGATTGCAGCCACGCGGGCTTCGCGGGCCCGCCGCATGATCGCGGTGCAGGCGCGGTCGACGTAGACGTCGATCGGCAGCGACTGGCCGGGTTGCCGCAGATGGTGCCAGTCGACGCCCTCGTGGTGCGTCATCAGGCCCTCGGGCGTCCCGCTGCTGTCTGCACGGTCCCAGGGATAGCCCGCCCGCGTCATCGCGGTCAGCGCCACGCCTTCGGACAGGAGTGCCTGCATCAGCGCATGGCTGCGGGTGGTATATCCGCTGGTATGCCAGGGGAGTGCGCTGGCTGCACAATAGAGCAGGCTGCGCGGCATCGGGTCATAGGCCGGTGATGCGCGTGGCGGCACCTCGGGAAGCGTCGTGGCCCAGTCCACCTGGGCGAGGATCTGCAGCGCCCGGGTTTGTTCGGAGCCGTTCATGGAAACGGTTGGCGGCAATCCTCGCAGCAGCCGCGCGGGGCTTTCGAGCATGCCTGCGTCGTATTGCCGGAACGCCAGCCACTTCGCGCGCCAGGGCTGCGGATCAGTAACGTATGCCTGTTCGGCGGCAGCTGCTGCCGCAACGGGATCGCTGGCCTGCAGGGCACGGGCGCGGTGCGCGTGGGCTTCGGCGCGCGTGACACGGGCCTTGCGTTCGCGTGCCGCAGCGGCACGGGCGGCCTGCCGCTCTGCTCGCGCGAGGGCGACAGGAGAATGCAGCAATTGAGGAGGAAGATCGGGCAGAGGGCTCGGCGGGCGCGGTTCCGACGTCTCGCCCGGCGCCTCGACGGAACGGAGCGAGGCGTCCGGTTCGAGCCCGACCCATGGTTCCGGCAGTGCATCCACGATCAGACCAGGGCTGCGCCGCAGCGCGAGCAGAGCGGTCGGCAGGCCTGTCAATCGGCGGGGCGAGCGGAAGGCCGAGACGAGCGTTTCCCCGAGGCGGTAGGGCAGGGTCTGGCGCAGCTGCCCGGCATGCTGCTCGTAGGCGGTTACGATCCGCTCGTGCTGTCGCTCCTGCCGTGCCGCCTGCAGCCGGGCGTGCTCGGCGTGGGCCTGCCATGCTGCCAGTTCGGCACGGGTCGCGACCAGTTCGGCTTCGAGGGTCGTGATATCCGGCTCGGCCGGCGTTGGCGTTGCGACCGCGCAGGTTTGCCCTACGCCGATGGCATCGGCGGCGGGGCTTTCGGGCGGGGGGAGCAACAGGCAAGAGTCATGAGTTTGCGTATCGCGCATCGGCTCCCCACGGCGCCCCTGTGGCCGACACGTCGCAACAAGCGAGGTGGCCACAGCGGCGGTTCAGGTGTGGTCAGTCCGTCCAGATCCCGCGCGCGTCGACGATCTCCACTCCATCGCGCCGCTTGGGCGAGACGGTTTTGAAGGGGCGATGGTCGACCAGGAGGGTCCAGACATCGGCTTGGTCGAGGGCGGCAAAGCCATCGATCAGTTCGACGCCGCAGTCCGCCAGGGCAGGCGGAAGGGCGACGATGTTGGGTTCGACGGCCAGCAAGGGCCGACGGAAATGCTTCGACAGATCGCGGACGATCTCCACGGCCGGGCTTTCACGCAGGTCGTCGATGTCCGGCTTGAATGCGAGGCCAAAGGTCGCGACGCGCACGTCCTCGGGCGCGCAGCCCTTGCGCGCGGCGACGGCGCGCGCGGCCTCGAGCACCTTGTCCACCACCCAGTGCGGCTTGCTGTCGTTGACCTGGCGCGCGGTGTGGATCAGCCGCGCCTCTTCGGGATTGCGGTTGACGATGAACCAGGGGTCGACCGCGATGCAGTGGCCGCCGACGCCGGGGCCGGGCTGCAGGATGTTGACGCGCGGGTGGCGGTTGGCGAGCCGGATCAGTTCCCACACGCTGATGCCCAGCTTGTCCGACAGGATCGAAAGTTCGTTGGCGAAGGCGATGTTGACGTCGCGGAAGGCGTTTTCGGTCAGCTTGCACATCTCGGCCGTGCGGGCCGTGGTGACGACGCATTCGCCTTTGACGAAGGTGCTGTAGAGCGCGACGGCCTCTGCCGAGCAGCGCGGGGTCAGCCCGCCGATCACGCGGTCGTTTTCCACCAGTTCGCGCAGGACATGGCCCGGCAGCACGCGTTCGGGGCAGTAGGCGACCTTGATGTCCGCAGCCTCTCCGGCATCCTGCGGGAAGGTGAGGTCGGGGCGCTCGGCAGCGAGCCAGCCGGCGATCTGTTCGGTCGTGCCGACGGGCGACGTCGATTCGAGCACCACCAGGTTGCCCTTGGCCAGGACCGGTGCGATCGCGCGGGCGGCCGCCTCGATGTACGAGAGATCGGGCTCGTGGCCTTCGCGGAAAGGCGTCGGCACTGCGATCAGGAACGCGTCAGCCGGCTCCGGCTTGAGTGTGGCGCGCAGGCGGCCCTCACGCGCAGCGGCATGGACGACCATGTCGAGGTCCGGCTCGACGATATGGATGCGGCCCTTGTTGATGGTCTGGACCGCGATCTCGTTGACGTCGACGCCGATCACGTCGATCCCGCGCGAGGCGAAGACGGCGGCAGTGGGCAGGCCGATATAGCCGAGGCCGATCACGGACACGCGCTTGAAGCGGTGAGCTGGGGTCATCATCTCGTCGGTCTCATCCTTCAAAGGCGCCGCAGTGGCCATGGCGCTAACCCCCTTTGCTTACGTGATACCGCGTGGCGAAAGACTTAAAATCAGTCAGCCTTTGCCGATGACTGCACCTTTTGCGGGCGGTGGTTCGGTCAGTGGATGAAAGACCGGAGCCACCGCCGCGCTGGTGATGCTCGCCTTGGCGCGCCGGCGTTGCTGCCGACGAAGTGATCCTTGCCGAGTTTCCCGAATTCGACCAGCAACGAAACCTCCGTAAGCAATCGTTTCATGCACCCGCCGCAACCTGATCCGCATAAATACTGAGGTATTACCTTCGAAACGGAGCAGTTGCTCGCGTGGCCTGATCCGGCGGCGTGATCGTCGTGCCCGCTCGGGCGGGATACCTTATGCCGCCGAGCTGATGTATATCAGGCGAGGGCAGGGGGGACGGCAGGCAATATGGGTGCGCGACTTCGCGACAACTGGGTCTACGGCGGTTGTCTGGCCGCGTGGTTGATGCTGGGACTGAGCCCGGTGCTGGCGCGGGATTGGCCGATGGTGTTGCTGCTCGTATGGTTGCAACTGCCGGTCTACATGCTGCACCAATATGAAGAGCACGATGACGATCGTTTTCGCCGCTTCGTCAATGCCATGATCGGCCAGGGCATGGACGTGCTCACGCGCAGCGACGTGTTCGTCATTAATATCGTCGGGGTCTGGGGCTTTATTGCGGGCGCTTTCAGCCTGGCGGCGCTTGTCCACCCCGCCTGGGGGTTGGTGGCGGTCTATCTGAGCCTGGTGAATGGCGTGGGCCATGGCCTGCAGGCGGCCGCGATGCGCCGCTGCAATCCCGGGCTGCTGACCTCCATCGTGCTGTTCATCCCGCTGGGCATAGTCACGCTGGTCGTCTTTGCGCACGACCATGAGGCCACGCCGATGCACCACGCCATCGCACTTGCCGTTTCACTCGGCATCCATCTGGTGATCGTGGTCCGGGTGCTGACCGGACGAGCGTGGCTGGCCAGCAATTGACATCACAGCCCCAGGACGACCCGGGCGCTGACCGCGATCTGGTAGAGGATCTGCGTCATGTCCTTCCAGATTTGCCGGGACTTGGTGTCGATGCGTGGCAGAACGAGAAGTTCGTCGCCGCTGCGCACGGCATGGCTGGTGGCCGGCACGTCCTCGAAGCGGCCGTTGGCATGGGCGATGACGATGCGCCGCGCGGCGCTGCGTTGCGTGAACCCGCCGGCACTGTCGACGTAGCCGCTGGCGCTGAGCCCGGCCTGCCAGGCGACGGCATTGGGGAACAGCACCTCGCCGCTGACGAGCACGAGCCCGTCGCGGGTCGGCACGCGCAGCACGTCGCCGTTTTCGAGAAGCAGGCCGGCGCGCGCATCGCCTTCGCCCAGTACGACCTGCCCGATCGGATCGACCTTTCGCGCGCGATCGATCCATTGCAGGATCAGGTCGGCCTCGTTACGGCGCAGCTGGCTTTCTTCGTTGGTGCCCGACCGCGCGGTCAGCGCTGCCTGTTCGAGGCTGTGCAGGCTGGCCTGTAGCATGGCTTTCTGGCGATCACGCACCGACTGGCGGAACAGCTGGATACTGTCGGCATCCGAGCGTTCGGAAAAGCGCACCTGGCGCAAGAGGTCACCGAGCCGGGCGCCGTAGGGCAGGACGTATTCCTGCGCGCTTTCGTGCTCGCCCTCGATCCGCACGGTGATCGTGCCGGCCTTCTTGTCGGCCGTGAATTCGAGGCTGTCGCCGTTCTGCACCGGGAGTGCGCCGGCCTCGCTCAAGGGGCGGTAGTCGACGTTGCGGATCGGGCCGGTCATGCGGGTGAGGCGGACATGCGTTGCGGCGGGGAGCGGTGCGGCCAGCAGCATGACGTCGGCCGTGGTCGGATGGGCGCTACGTGGGAATTCGAAGACGTTGGCGTTGCTGGCGAGGCCGAGCACGGTGACGGTCTGCTGGCGCGGGCCGACGAAGATCACGTCGCCGTCTGCAAGTGGGACGGGCGGCATGACCCCGCGGAACAGGAACTGGTAGAGATTGACGTGGGCGCGCACGGCCTCGCCCCGCTTGACCTCCACATCGATGAAAGTGCCGCGATCGGGGTCGATGCCGCCGGCCGCGTCGAGATAGTGGAGCAGGCTGTCCATGCTGGTGCCGTCGTAAAGGCCGGGCCGACGCACGAACCCGCCGACGAAGACCCGCACCGGCTGGGCTTCGGCCAGAGAGGTATAGGCATAGACGTTGCTCCGGAACGTGCCGCCGACGGCCCCGGTCACGACGCGCTGGAGATCGCCATTGCGCGTGCCGGCCAGATGGATCGGGCCGATGTTGGGGACGAAGACGTTGCCCTGCGGGTCCACCGCCTGCACTTGCGCGAACTGGAAGGCGCCCCACAGGCGGAGCACCACCCTGTCTCCGGCGCCGATCACGTAATCGGGGTTGAACCGGGCCGTCCCCCCGCGCGCGAAGTTGCCGCCGAACAGGCGTGCGCCGAACACCGGCGTCGTCAGGTTGGCAGCGGCTTCTGCACTGGGAAGTGCTTGCGCAGGCGCGGCCATGGCCGGGATCGCAGGATCGACCTGGGGCGTGCCGGCTTGGCCGATGGCCGGGGATGTGGAAAGCATGGCAAGCGGTATCGGTGCCGTGCCGGCGGATCCCTGCTGCACGGACGAGGCCATGCCCGCGAGCACGGCGGGATCGACCTGTTGCGCCAGTTGGCCGAGCAGTGCGGGTGATAGCTGCTGCGCGTGGACGGGGGCGGGGATCAGCGCGATCATGCAAGCGGCAACCAGCCGCGTGGTGGCGAGAGCCGAGCGAGCGGGACGCGGACGTGCCAGCGGTGTCTTTCGCATGGAAGGGCGCCTTTCAATCGATATGGTCGCGCACCACCGCGATCATCAGCAGCACGATGGCGGCCGAGAAGAAGGCGACGATCGCGAAGACGAGCGAATTGACGAGGCGGCGCGGCCGCGCGGGGTATTCCGGCCGTGTCGGCGACTGGATCACCGAGACCTGCTTCATGGCCTGCATTGCGGTGATGCGGCCCTTTTCCAGCGCGGCCAGCGTGGTCTGGTACAGCGTCTGGGTAAACTGCGCTTCCTGCTGGAGCTGGCGGAAGCGGTCGGCGCTGCGGTTGAGCGCGTCGGGTGCAGGGGAGGTGGCGCGGGCGCGTTCGCGCGCCAGTTCGGCCTCGACCGCGGCGAGTTGCTGGCGCACGGCCACGATATCGGGATGCGCCGGCACCAGATAGGCGCCCAGCGTATCGAGCTGCGTTTGCAGTGACGAGCGTCGCGCCTCGAGCTGAGCGATCGTGCCGGCGACGTTCTGCAAGGTGGCGTCGGGCGCGACCATGCCGGAGGCGTTCTGAAATTGGATGAGGGCTTTGCGTTCAGCCTCGCTGCGCTGGCCCATGCGCCCCGCTTCGCCTGACAGGAAGGCGACCTGCGCCTGGGCCAGCCGATGATCGTTGGCATTCATGAAGGCAGCGCCTTCGTCAAGCATCGCCGCCACGATCGCCTGCGCCGTCGCGGGATCGAACGCGCTTGCCTCGACATGGAGGACGCCGCCATTGTCGTCGTAGTCCACGCGGATGCGGCTGCGCATGTAGTCTGCGAAGCGGGCGAGTGGGGCATCGGCGGCGGCAAAGCGCGCGATCGCGTCGTGATGATGATCCGCATAGCGGCGGCGCAGGCCGAGCCGGCGATCAAGGCGGGCCAGCATGTCGAGCGAGAGCAGGTGGTTGCGCAGCAGCATCTGGTCGGCGCGATTGCCCGAGCCGGACAGCCCACCAAGAAGACCGCCCAGTCCGCCGGGCTCGATCGCACCCATGTCCGCGCGCACGACGATGACGTCGGCCTGCGAGACATAGAGGTCCGAGGCCCAGAGGCACCAGTATCCGGCAGCCGCGAGGCTCAGACCGGCGGCGAGGCCCAGCACCGCGTTGCGGATGCGGCGCGCCGGCCAGCGGGGGCGCGCCCGCGGCGCAAGCAGTGGCGGTGGGGCAGGCGAAGCTGCGGTGTCTTGCGCTGCGCGGGCTGTGGGCGCGAGCGGTACGACATCCGGGGTGCGGGACAGCAGGCCAGTCATGCAGGGAGGGTGTCCTTGTAGGCGGCAATCGCATCACCCAAGCGATCGAACCAGTGCAGGCGCCCTTGGTGAAGGAGCATGCCCGCCGTGCAGAAGCGCCGCAGCGTGCCGGGGTCGTGGCTGACCATGATGACGCTGGCCTCGGCGGCGCGGCGCTGGAATTCCTCGGCGGCGCGGCGGCGGAATGTGGCATCGCCGGCCGCAGTCGCCTCGTCCGAGATGTAGACGTCGAAGTCGAACGCGAGCGAGATGGCGAAGCGCAGCCGCGCGGCCATGCCGGTGGAATACGTGCGGATCGGCTGGTCGAACTTGTCTCCCAGTGCGGCGAAATCGGCGATGCGGGCGAGACGCTCGGGAATGTCGTCTTCGTGCCCGTGGATGCGGCAGACGAAGCGGGCATTCTGTCGACCGGTCAGAGTCCCCTGCAGCCCTCCGCCGAAGCCGAGTGGCCACGATACGCGGCAATGACGCTCCACCGTGCCGCGTGTCGGCTTGTCCACGCCTGCGAGGATGCGCAGCAAAGTAGATTTGCCCGCGCCATTGGCGCCGAGAATGCCGACGCTGGTCCGGGGCGGGATAACGAAGCTGACATCGTCCAGCACCCATGGCCCGGCGCCGTGCCCGGTCATGTACCGCTTTGCGAGGTTTCGCGCCACGATCATCGGGCGGCGATCTTGTCGGCCACGCGCAGTTGCAGCGCGATGGCAAGTGCCAGCAGACCGAGCACCCAAGCCCAGAGGTACGGGCCGCTTGCTTCGGCAAGGCCGGCATAGTTGCGCGACAGGCCGGCGCGCATCAGGTCGACACCGTTGGCCACCGGGTTGAGCATCAGCAGGCGGCGCCATTCGGGGGAGAGCGTGTCGAGCGGGAACATCACACCCGAGAGCAGGTAAAGCGGGCGCAGGACGATATGCAGCACCTGCCGCGTCTCGCGCATCAGGGCGGTGGCGGCCGAGACGACCATGCCGAAGCCGAGGCCGAGCAGCCACATCGCGAGGGCTGCGGCGATCATCGTCAGCGGGAAATCGGGTTGGAACGCATGGCCGGTCAAGGCGAGCACGAGGACCAGCAGGAGCGTCACCACCGCCCAGGTGGCCCCTTCGAGCAGGGCGCGCGCGATCAGCGTGTCGATCGGGCGGACTTGGCGATAAGCGAACAGCGCGCCGTTGTCTGCGGCAGCGCCGGCCACCTGGTCGGCGGTCTTGCGGAACAGGAAATAGGCCTGGATGCCCACCATGATCCATATCGGTGTGTCGAGGTTGCCGATGCTGTGGACGTGTGCCGCGCCATAGAGCAGCAGCAGGTAGGCGACATGGAACACGGGTTCGAACAGCAGCCATGCCCAGGAGATGCGCGTCGCGAAGAGGCGGGACAGTGCCTCGCGCAGCATGAGCGCGCGCCATACCGAGAGCGTGACCGCGACGCTGCCGCGCGGGGCGCGATGACTTGCCAGCAAGCCGTTGTCGGCCATGGTCCAGGCTCTCCCACGAATGCGACGCTGAATGCCACACGGGCGATAATCCCTGCGGGCGACCACGTAAGTATCGCGGCGCGTCTGTCCTTGCGCGCCGCGATGCCGCAGGAATGAAGTGATAGGGTTGCTGCATCAGGCCAGGACGCGGCACCCGGGCATGGTGCACGGCCAGATTCGTGATAGGAATGCCCTCTCAGTTTTGGAGGGAGTTTTACGCCGGCCATGCAGCTGCGTCACCTGCGGTACTTCGTCACGCTGGCCCGGCAGCGCCATTTTGCCCGCGCCGCCAGCGAATGTGGGGTGTCGCAGCCCACGCTGTCGGCCGGGCTTGCGGCGCTGGAGCTGGAATTGGGCAAGCGGCTGGTCGAGCGGGACCGACGCTTCATCGGCCTGACGCCGCAGGGCGAGGCGATGTTGCCGTGGGCCGAGCAGGTTCTGGGGGCGATGGGCAGCATGGTGTCGGCCGTGGGGGCGACCGATGCCCCGCTGGCAGGAGCGTTCCGGCTGGCCTCGATCCCCGCCGCGCTGCCGCTGATCGGGCGGTTTGGCGATGCGCTGCTGCGCGCGCATCCCGGCCTGTCCCTGGCCGTGACGCAGGCCACCAGCCGCGCGATCGAGCAGGACCTGGCCGCGCTGTCGTGCGATGCAGGGCTGACGTACCTCGACCACGAGCCGCCGGCGCATGTGGTCTCCGTGCCCTTGGCGGAGGAGCGCTATCTCTTTGTCTCTTGTCGGAATTCGGCAGAGGATGCGGAAAGTCCGATGGACTGGTCCGAGGCGGCGGCGATGCCCCTGTGCCTGCTGCACGAGGGGATGCAGTATCGCCGGATTCTGGATGCGCAGTTCGTGGCGCGGGGTTTGTCGTGCCAGCCGCGGGCGGTGGCGGACAGCCATGTCGCCCTGCTCTCGCTGGTCCGCTCGGGCCGGTTCGCCACGATCATTCCCGATGGCTATGCCAGCCTGATGCGCGGGCTGGAGTGGGCCATGTTTCGCCCCATGGCGGGGCCAGAGCAGGGGCGTCGGCTGGGGCTGGTCGTGCTCGATCGCCAGCCGCTCAGCCCGCTGGCGCTGGCGGCGCTGCGCGTGGCGCGGAGCATGGACGGGATTTGATAGGTTTTATCTATCAGGCTTTGGGCAATTGGATTTGACCGCCGTTGCCTCGCGCGCGAAGGTGCCGGCATGAGCGACACCGCCGAACTGGATCATATCCTTGCCGCCCACGCCGGGCGCGAAGGATCGCTGCTGCCGATCCTGCACGACGTGCAGGCAACCTTCGGGTACGTGTCCGAGGACAGCGTCCGCACGATTGCCGGGGCGCTGAACCTCAGCCGCGCCGAGGTGCATGGCGTGGTCAGCTTCTATCACGATTTCCGCACCGCGCCGGTCGATCGGCCGGTGGTCAAGCTGTGCCGCGCCGAAAGCTGCCAAGCGCGCGGCGTTGAGGCCTTGGCCGCCCGGTTGCCGGTGGACGGCCCGATCAAGGTCGAGACGGTCTATTGCCTCGGGTTGTGCAGCGTGGGACCGAACGCGATGGTGGGTGACACCGTCCACGCGCGGCTCGATGCCGCGAAGCTGAGCGCGCTGGTGGGGGAACTGGCATGAGCCGCACGGTCCGCATTTCCGACGACGCCTTGGCACTGGCCTGCGGGGCCGACGATGTCGCCGCCGCCTTTGCCGCAGCCGGCTGCACGGTCGAGCGGGTATCAAGCTGGGGCATGCACTGGCTGGAGCCGCTGGCCGAGATCGACGGCGACGGGTTCGGCCCGCTGACGCCAAGTGACGTTTCGGCCGTTCTGGCGGGGACCAGCGACAAGGGCATCGGCCCGGTGGCGGAGCATCCGTTCATTGCCGGCCAGCAGCGCTTTACCTTTGCGCGTGCCGGCAAGACGCGTCCGCTGAGCCTTGAGGATTACGAGGCGCATGGCGGCTGGAGCGGCCTTGCCAAGGCCCGAGAGATCGGTGCCGAGGCGACGATTGCCGAAGTCATGGCCTCGGGCCTGCGCGGGCGCGGCGGGGCGGGCTTCCCGGCGGCGATCAAGTGGACGACCGTGGCCAAGGCGGCGGCCACGCCCAAGTACATCGTCTGCAACGCCGACGAGGGCGACAGCGGCACTTTTGCCGACCGCATGGTGATGGAGGGCGATCCCTTCATGCTGATCGAGGGCATGGCGATCGCCGGCCTCGCGGTCGGGGCGGGCAAGGGCTACGTCTATATCCGCAGCGAATATCCGCAGGCCATCGCCAAGATGCGCGCGGCGGCCGAGGCGGCGCGGCCCTTCATTACCCCGTTCGAGGTCGAGATCCGGGTCGGCGCGGGCGCTTATGTCTGCGGCGAGGAAACCTCGCTGCTCAACAGCCTGGAGGGCAAGCGCGGCGAAGTGCGCGCCAAGCCGCCGCTGCCCGCGCTCGAAGGGCTGTTCGGCAAGCCGACGGTGGTCAACAACGTGCTGACGCTGGCGGCGGTGCCCTGGATCCTGGACCATGGCGGCGCGGCCTATGCTGAGGTCGGCTTCGGGCGGTCCAAGGGTACGATGCCAATCCAGATCGCCGGGAACGTCAAATACGGTGGCCTCTACGAGGTCGGCTTCGGCATCACGCTGGGCGAACTGGTCGAGGTTATCGGCGGGGGCACGGCCTCGGGCCGGCCGGTGCGCGCGGTGCAGGTGGGTGGGCCGCTCGGTGCCTATCACCCGCCCCGCGATTTCCACCTGCCGTTCGATTACGAGAGCTTTGCCGCGGCCGACGGCCTGATCGGCCATGCCGGGCTGACCGTGTTCGACGACAGTGCCGACATGAGCGCGCAGGCGCGCTTTGCCATGAGCTTCTGCGCGGCGGAAAGCTGCGGCAAGTGCACGCCCTGCCGGCTGGGATCGACGCGCGGGGTCGAGGTGATCGACCGCATCCGCGCGCGCAGCGGCCGGACCGCCGACGCGGTGGAACGCCTGCCGCAGATCCACAACGCCAAGAAGGCGGTGCGGACGCTGGCCGACGACGTCGCGCTGCTCGAGGACTTGTGCGAGACGATGAAGTTCGGCTCGCTCTGCGCGCTGGGCGGGTTCACGCCCTATCCGGTGCTGTCGGCGCTGCGGCACTTCCCCGAGGATTTCGGGGTTGCGGAGCCTGAGGCCGAGGCGGCGGAGTGAGAGAGGGTTTGTCCCTCCACCACCGCTTCGCGGCGGTCCCCCTCCCCACGGTGTGGGGAGGATCGTTTGCGCTGGGGGCTTCGACAGGCTCAGCCCGAACGGGTCTTGGGTTTGAGTTTTCATCCCCGTTCGCCCTGAGCTTGTCGAAGGGCCTGGCCGCATGATCCTGGGCGCGGTCCTTGCCGGCGGGCAGTCCAGCCGTTTCGGCAGCGACAAGGCGCTGGCGATGCTGGGTGGGCGCAGCCTGCTGAGCGGTGCGGTCGCGGCGCTTGCGGGCCAGTGCGACGCGGTGGTCGTCATCGGGCGCGACGCGGCGGAGGTCGCTTGTCTGCCCGATCGGCCGCGCGCCGGGATGGGGCCGCTGGGCGGAATCGCGGCGGCGCTGCACCATGCCGCCGACAACGGGTACGACACGGTGCTGACCGCCTCGGTCGATAGCCATGGTCTCGATCATGATACCGTGCGCCAGCTGGCCCCGGCTCCGGCCTTCTGCGATAGCCAGCCGGTGATCGGGCTGTGGCCGGCCAGTGCCGCGCCCGTGCTCGACGCGCTGCTGGCGCGCGATACCAAACATTCCCTGCGCGCCTTTGCCGAACTGGTCGGCGCGCGCCCGGCCGCGCTGTCGCGCGTGCCGCACAACATCAACACGCCGGCGGATCTCGCCGCCGCCGAGGAGCATGCCCATGGGCTATGAACGCCAGGCCGATTTCGGCACCCCCGCCGTCCGGTCCGACACGCAGGTTTCGCTGGAAATCGATGGCCGCACCGTGACCGTGCCGGCCGGCACCACGGTGATGCGCGCCGCCGCCGAGGCGGGCGGGTCGATCCCCAAGCTCTGCGCGACCGACAACCTCAAGCAGTTCGGCTCGTGCCGGCTGTGCCTGGTCGAGATCGACGGCATGCGCGGCACGCCGGCCTCGTGCACCACACCGGTGGCCGACGGCATGAAGGTCCACACCCAGACGGCCAAGCTGCAGAAGCTGCGCCGCGGGGTGATGGAGCTTTATATCTCCGACCACCCGCTCGACTGCCTGACCTGCAGCGCAAACAACGACTGCGAACTCCAGGACCAGGCCGCGGCCGTGGGCCTGCGCGACGTGCGCTATGGCTACGAGGGCGCCAATCATCTCGCGGCCGAGACTGACGCCAGCAACCCCTATTTCGACTTCGATGCGACCAAGTGCATCGTCTGCTCGCGCTGCGTGCGCGCCTGCGACGAAGTGCAGGGGACGCTGGCGCTGACCATCGATGGGCGCGGGTTCGATTCGAAGATCAGCGCGGGGCTGCGCTCGGACAGCTTCCTGTCGTCGGAATGCGTGTCGTGCGGGGCCTGCGTGCAGGCCTGCCCGACGTCGGCGCTGATGGAAAAGGCGGTGACCGAGATCGGTAAGCCCGAGCGCGCTGTCGTCACCACCTGCGCCTATTGCGGCGTGGGCTGCACCTTCCGCGCCGAGATGCGCGGCGAGCAGCTGGTACGCATGGTGCCGTGGAAGGACGGCAAGGCCAATCGCGGGCATTCCTGCGTCAAGGGCCGCTTCGCCTGGGGCTATGCCCAGCACCAGGACCGCATCCTCAAGCCGATGGTGCGCGAGGCGATCGACCAGCCCTGGCGTGAAGTGAGCTGGGACGAGGCGCTGACCTTCGCCGCCGACCGCTTCAAGGCGATCGCCGCCAGCCATGGCAACAATGCGCTGGGCGGGATCGTGTCGAGCCGCTGCACCAACGAGGAAGGCTTCCTCGTACAGAAGCTGGTGCGCGCGGGGTTCGGCACCAACAACGTCGATACCTGCGCCCGCGTGTGCCACTCGCCCACCGGATATGGCCTCAAGACCACGTTCGGCACCTCGGCGGGGACGCAGGACTTCGACTCCGTCGAGGACAGCGACGTCATCGTGGTGATCGGCGCCAACCCGACCGATGGCCACCCCGTGTTCGGCAGCCGCATGAAGCGTCGCCTGCGCCAGGGTGCGAAGCTGATCGTGATCGATCCGCGACGCACCGACATCGTGCGCAGCCCGCACATCGAGGCGGATTACCACCTGCCGCTGCGCCCCGGCACCAATGTCGCGGTGCTGTCGGCGATGGCGCATGTCATCGTCACCGAGGGCCTTGTCGACGAGGCTTTCGTGCGCGAGCGTTGCGACTGGGACGAGTTCAGCCACTGGGCGGAATTCGTGAGCCAGGAGCGCAACAGCCCCGAGTTCCTCGAGCCGGTCACCGGCGTTCCGGCCGAGGCGCTGCGCGGTGCGGCGCGGCTCTATGCCACCGGCGGCAATGGCGCGATCTATTACGGGCTTGGCGTGACCGAGCACAGCCAGGGTTCGTCGACCGTGATGGCGATCGCCAACCTCGCGATGGCGACGGGCAACATCGGCCGGCGCGGCGTGGGCGTGAACCCGTTGCGCGGGCAGAACAACGTGCAGGGCGCCTGCGACATGGGCAGCTTCCCGCACGAGCTGTCGGGCTATCGCCACGTGTCCGACGCGGCCACGCGCGCGCTGTTCGAGGCCGAATGGGGCGTGCCGATCGATCCCGAGCCGGGCCTGCGCATTCCCAACATGCTCGATGCCGCGACCGACGGCCTGTTCAAGGGCATCTACATCCAGGGCGAGGACATCCTCCAGTCGGACCCGGACACCAGGCATGTCGCCGCCGGTCTTGCCGCGATGGACTGCGTCATCGTCCATGACTTGTTCCTCAACGAGACCGCAAACTACGCGCACGTCTTCCTGCCCGGCTCGTCGTTCCTCGAAAAGGACGGCACGTTCACCAATGCCGAGCGCCGCATCCAGCCGGTGCGCAAGGTGATGGAGCCGCTCAACGGTTACCAGGACTGGGAAGTGACGCAGTTGCTGGCGCGCGCACTGGGGCTGGACTGGAACTATACCCACCCGAGCGAGATCATGGACGAGATCGCCCGGCTGACCCCGACTTTCGCGGGCGTGAACTATGCCCGGCTCGATGCCGAGGGATCGCTGCAGTGGCCGGTCAACGATGCCTCGCCCGACGGCTCGCCGATCATGCACATCGAGGGCTTCGTGCGCGGCAAGGGCAAGTTCGTGGTGACCGACTATGTGCCAACCGACGAGCGCACCGGGCCACGCTTCCCGCTGCTGCTGACGACGGGGCGCATCCTGTCGCAGTACAACGTCGGCGCGCAGACCCGCCGTACCGAGAACAGCGTGTGGCACCCCGAGGACCTGCTCGAAATCCACCCCACCGATGCCGAGAACCGCGGGATCCAGAGCGGCGACTGGGTGCGGCTCGCCAGCCGTTCGGGTGAGACGACGCTACGTGCGACGGTGACCGACCGCGTGGCGCCGGGCGTCGTCTACACGACGTTCCACCACCCGGCGACGCAGGCCAATGTCGTGACCACCGACTTCTCGGACTGGGCCACCAACTGCCCCGAATACAAGGTGACGGCGGTGCAGATCACCCCGTCGAACGGGCCGAGCGAGTGGCAGCAGGACTACGATGAACAGGCCCGCCAGTCGCGCCGCATCGCCGGCATCGCGCTGGAGGCGGCGGAGTGACCGGGCATACCGAAGCCAAGCTGGTCACGATGATCAACCAGATCGCGCGCAACGTCGCGCACGAGCCGCGCCCGGCGGCGTTCATCGCCGATCACCTGACCTCGTTCTGGACGCCGGCGATGCTGCGCCAGCTCTATGCCCATCTGGATGCCGCGGGGCAGGACCGGCTCGAACCCGCGGCTCAGGAAGCCGTGGCCAAGTTGCGCGCCGGCCATGAACCGCCGCCGCAGACGCGCGTGACCGATCCGGCGCAGCACGGTGCCGATGCCGGCTGATCGGGTGCAGGGACCTGAGGTATCTGGCGCCAGCCCGCGCGCCTTCGTCGAACGGTTTGCCGATGGACGGCCGCCCCGGCCGTTGACCCGCGCGCTGGCGCAGGAAGCGCCGGTCGCGATCGAGATCAACGGCATCGGCTATGCCGTGATGATGGCGACGCCGACGGACCTCGAAGACTATGCCTTGGGCTTTTGCCTGTCGGAGCAGTTGATCGCCGACAGGGGCGATTTCCACTCCGCCATGGCGAGTGCCATCGAGGGGCGCGGCTGGATGCTGCGGATCAATCTCGCAGCCGAGGCCGCCGCACCGTTGCTCGACCGTGCCCGCATCCGTCTGGCCGAGGGCAGCTGCGGCCTGTGCGGCATCGAAAGCCTCGACCAGGTGTTGCGCCCTTTGCCGCCGGTGACCGCGCAGCTCGGCGTGGAGGATACTGCGATCTTTGCCGCAACCGCTGCACTGGGCGACCATCAGGCGCTTGGTCGCGCAACCCGCGCTGCCCATGCCGCCGCCTTCTGCCGGCCCGATGGGACGATCGCGCTGGTCCGCGAGGACGTCGGGCGGCATAATGCCTTCGACAAGCTGATCGGTGCCATGGCGCGTGCCGGGATCGATGCCGGCAGCGGCTTCGTGGTGCTGACCGCGCGCTGCAGCTACGAACTGGTCCAGAAGGCCGTGATTGCCGGGGTGCCGCTGCTGGTCACGGTTTCGGCCGCCTCAACCATGGCCGCCGAGCGCGCGCAGGCGCACGGGCTGCGGCTGGTGACGCTTGCCCGTGGCGACAGTTTTCTGGAAGGGTGACCGTGCCTGAAGCGGGCCGGCGCTTTGGCCCAGGCTCGGCGGTCGGCAGGTTCAGGCCGCGGGCGCGACAGACTGCAAGGCGGCGCGCAGCGCATCGAGGCTGACCGGCTTGGGCAGCATTGGCGCCTCGGGCGCGCCAGCGTCGGGGTCGAAGGAGGCGTGGCCGCTGAGATAGAAGAACGGCGTGCCTTCCTCGCGCAGGCGCAGGGCGACGGGCACCGACGTGGTGTCGCTGCCCAGCGAGAAATCGAGGAGGGCTGCATCGACCGGGCCATCGTCCAGCGCGGACAGCGCCTGATCGACGGTGGCGACGGCAGTGACAACATCGTGGCCGAGGTCTGCCAGATTTTCCTCCAGCATCATTGCGAGCAAGGGCTCGTCCTCGACGACCAGAATACGCATGCTATTTTCCTTTGCGACGAGGATACCCCGGGTTGCAGGGTCGCCGCATTGACGCTCCCTTACCCTATCCGCATCGATTGCGATACGTCCCATGATGCAATTGAAACGGGGTTGCATATTCTTGTCGCCGTCGCGCCACGACTCGTCCTGTTTCAAGCCCGGGTCACGGCGTCATGGAACCGCGCGGGCAGAAGGCAATTGAGGCGTGACCATGTCAGGCTATTCCATGCCACGATACGATCAGGATCGCCGAGCGCGTAGTTCTTGGCGGCAAAGGACGGGAATCATTCTCGTCGTGGCGCTGTTGCATGTCGCGCTGGCCCTGGCACTGGTGCGTGGCCTGGCGGGCGGCATCATCGCCCTTGTTGCGCCGCCCGACACGCTCGATGCAGCGGCTGTGACTTTGGACATCGTCAAACCGACACCGCCCCCGGTGGAGCCGCCGCCAGCACGATCGCGCAGGGCTGCCGGTGATGCCGGAGCAAGCGGGCGCAAGGCTTCCGCCACGCAAGTCATGGCGCCGCCGGCGCGTATAGTCCTGCCCGCGCCGCCGGCCGCTCCCGTCGCCGGCGAGGGGAATGCGCGGCAGTCGGGGGCGGCGCTAGCAGGTGAGGGGACAGGGGGAGGCTTGGCAGGTTCGGGACCGGGTAGCGGCGGAGCCGGCAGCGGCGATGGCGCGGGCATTGGCGCGCGCAAGGCAGTCAAGATCGCCGGCGATATCGCCGCGACGCGCGACTATCCCGCCGCCGGCCGCGATGCGCGCGCCGGGCGGCAGGTCGTGATCGTGCTGCGCGTCGATACCGATGGCAAGGTCAGCGATTGCCGTGTGCATCAGCCCAGCGGCAATGACGAGGCCGACGCACTGACGTGCCGGCTTGCCCGGCAACGGTTCCGCTTTCGCCCGGCGATGGATGCGGCGGGACGGGCGGTCGCCTCGGACTACGGCTGGCAGCAACGCTGGTGGACCCCGCCGTCGCGATCGGCGGCAGGAACACAACCTATGTAAGCGCGTAGCAACGGGGTCGCCCGAGATGACCGAGGCATGCGACAGGATCATAACGGATCGCGGTTTTACGGTGCATTGCGGTGCAACTTTATCGCTCGTCCGCCGTTGGTTCATCGATCAGACAGATTTCGGGGCGAGCCAGCCAAATGACACTTGAATTTCCAGCTTCTTTTCGGCGCGCCACTCCCCTGGGCGGAGCCGTCCTCGAATTGTTTGGGAGCGACGAAAACGCGCCTCCTATCCCTCATCTCGCAGGTGCAAAGCGCATGGCGCTCATCGGTGGCTTTCGCCCGCGCAAGTGCGGCATCGCCACTTTCACCACCGACGTCTACGAGCAGCTCGGCATTCACCATGGTGAACTGTCGGTCGATCTTCACGTGATCGACAACCCCGCCGACGGGCTGTCCTATCCCGAGGCGCGCACGGTCATCCGTTCGGACGATGTCGACGACTATCGCGCAGCAGCCCGCCAGATGAACGAAGACGGTGTCGATGCCGTGTGGCTTCAGCACGAATACGGCATCTATGGTGGCGACTGCGGCAGCATGGTGCTCGAGCTCGTCGACCGAATTGCGGCGCCGCTGATCGTCACGCTGCACACCGTGCTGGCCGAGCCCTCGGCGCAGCAGCGCCACGTGCTTGAGCGGATCGTCGATCGCGCCAGCGGCGTGATGGTGATGAGCGAGCATGGCCGTGACGTGCTCGAGAAGACCTATGGCGTTGACCCGCGCCGCGTGACGGTGATCGCGCATGGTGCGCCGGATCGTCCGTTCGGTCGTGGCGACGCGTTCAAGGAGCAGGCGGGCCTCAAGGGCCGCAGCGTCATCATGACGTTCGGCCTGCTCGGGCCGGGCAAGGGCCTGGAAACCGCGATCGAGGCGCTGCCGCGGATCGTGGCGGAGCATCCCGATGCGATCTATCGCATCGTCGGTGCCACACACCCCAATCTGGTGGCCGCAGAAGGCGAGGCCTATCGCGAGCGCCTGATGGCCCTGGCCTCGGACCTTGGTGTGGCCGAGCATGTCGAATGGGACAACCGCTTCCTCGAGACCGATGAGCTGCTCGACCAGCTCGAGGCGTGCGACATCTATCTCACGCCCTATCCCAACCTGCAGCAGTCGACGTCGGGCACGCTGAGCTACGCCGTGGCGCTGGGCAAGGCCGTGGTGTCCACGCCTTATCTCCATGCCCGCGAGCTTCTCGCCGACGGGGTCGGGGCGCTGGTCGCGCCGCGGTCGGCCGATGAGGTTGCGACGGCGGTCATCGGCCTGCTCGGCGATCGCGAGGCGCTGACCGCGATGCAGCGTCGGGCCTATGCCAAGGGCCGCGAGACCATCTGGCCGTGCTTTGCCGACAACTGCGCGCAGCTGATCGGCAAGGTTGCCGGCGACCGCGCCGCGCTGCCGCCGGTGACGGCGACGCCGGGAACCTCGGGCGTCTGGGCGATGTGCGATTCGACCGGGATGCTGCAGCATGCCATCGGCGTGGTGCCCGATCGCCGCCATGGCTATTGCCTCGACGACAACGTCCGCGCCCTCATGCTGATGGGGGTGGCGGATGCCATTCCGCTTGCCGAGCGCCAGCGTTGGGCGACGGTCTATGCCTCGTTCATCCAGCACGCCTGGAATCCCGAGGCCGGCCGGTTCCGCAACTTCATGGCGTTCGATCGGTCGTGGTGCGAGGATATCGGATCGGAAGACAGCAATGGCCGCGCGCTATGGGCGTTGGGCCATGCCGTGCGCCACGCGCCCGATGCCGGACTGCGCGCCTGGGCGCAGCAGTGGTTCGACATTGCGGTCGGCCCGCTTGCCACGGTCGAATATCCGCGCAGCATCGCCTTCACGATGCTGGGCGCGATCGAGGTGCTGCATGTCGACCCCACGCACCGCGCGAGCCGCGAAATGGTCGAGCGGGGCGGCGCCGTCCTCCATGCGCTGCTCGCGGAAGGGCGCCGTCCGGATTGGGCGTGGTTCGAAGCGATGCTGGGATATGACAATCCCCGCCTGCCCGAGGCACTGCTGCGTGCAGGCGACATTCTTGGCCGGGCGGACTGGCTCGAAAGCGGTCTCGATGCCCTGCGGTTCATCGTGGCGCAACAGACCAGCTCTACGGGTCATTTCCGTGCAATCGGTTCCGAGACCTTTACCCGCCCACATGCGGTGGAATACGAGGCAAAGCCCTTCGACCAGCAGCCGCTCGAGGCGTGGGCCGCGATCGATGCCTGCCATGCGGCCTGGACCGCGACGGGGGCGATGGAATGGCGGGACCATGCCCTGGTTGCCTATCGCTGGTTCTTGGGGGCCAACGACCGTGGCGAGGCACTGGGCGATATCGTTAGCGGGCGCTGCCGCGATGGCATCACGCCGCGCGGAATCAACGCGAACTGCGGAGCGGAATCAATTTTGGCTTTCCAGATCGGCCATTATACCGTGGCCTCGCTGGAACGAGCAGCGCAAGCAAGCGTTGCCAGCACCGCCCGACAGCGTGAATCATCGACAAAGGTAAGGACTGTTCTTGGCGACCGAGCTTTCAGAGGCCAGCCATACGCAACGCCCCCGCGGCTTGCGAATTCTTGACGAACGGCTGCACGCCGACCCGTCGCGCGTGGTACTTCGCCCCTTCCACCTCGGGTGGACGGGCGAAGCACGCGGCGGTTCGCGTGCTGCACGGTTGGTGGACGATGTCCTCTCGCTCGATGCCAGCACGGCGAGCGAGGAATATGCACGTGTGCTCCACGATTTCGAGGAGCGGCACTGGCAGACCGAGCAGCTGTTCGAGGAACGCTATGCCGAGGTGCGCGACGCCCTGAATCTCGACGATGCCGGGATCGATCCGGTGCGTCGTCGTCTTATCGGTGCCTATTTCTGCCACGAGTATACCTATGCCGCGGCGGCACTGATGAACCCGTCGATCGTCCCGCATCCCGACCAGTCGGGCATGATGGACGGGGCGGTTCGCTTCGTCATGAGCCTGCGCGCGGTGGGTGAGGGGCATATCAGTTCGATCGTGTTCCGTGAGGGTCTGGTGCATGCCGATGGCAGCTTCCAACTCTGGCCGCAGAGCGCCTTCGCGACCGCCATGCTGCCCGATCCGGGTGGGCCGTGCGCGGACGATGGCGCCGTGGCGGTGCATCGCCATGCCGAGAGCAGCCTGTCGAACAGCGTGATCTTTCCGATCACCGAGCAGCAGCGCGGCGGGCTCGAGGATCTGCGCCTGGTGCGTTTCGACCACGGCGATGGCGACTTCGAATGGATCGGGACTTACACTGCCTATTCAGGCAGCTCGATCCGTTCGGAGTTGTTGCGCACGCGCAACTTCCGCGACTTTCAGCTCGAGCCCATCCAGGGCCGGGCCGGGCGCAACAAGGGCATGGCACTGTTCCCCGAGAAGATCGACGGGCGCTATGTCATGGTCGGTCGCCAGGACGGCAAGAACCTGTTTCTGTTGCGTTCGGAACGGATCGATTGCTGGGACGACGACGGCGTCCTGCTGATGGAGCCGAAGTACCCCTGGGAGTTTGTCCAGATCGGCAATTGCGGCAGCCCGATTCTCACCGATGCGGGGTGGCTGCTTCTGACCCATGGCGTTGGCGCCATGCGCAAATATGCGCTGGGTTGCGCCTTGCTCGATCGGGACGATCCGTCGCGCGTGATCGCACGCAGTCGTGTGCCGTTGTTGACGGCCATCGATGCGGACCGTTTCGGTTATGTCCCCAATGTCGTCTATACCTGCGGGGCGCTTGCAGTTGCAGGCCAAATGCTGATCCCCTACGGGATTTCCGACAGCGCGGTCGGATTTGCCTCCATTACGATCGATGAGATCCTTGATCTCATGGAATGAATTCGCGCAAATAAATATGTTATAGCTCTAGTGCGTATTGGAAAGCGGCATACATGATTACTCCGGTTATTCTTTGCGGCGGCAGCGGAACTCGACTTTGGCCGCGGTCGCGCAAGACAATGCCCAAGCCTTTTTTGCCGCTGATCGGTGATACCACCATGTTCGAAGCCACGATCCTGCGGTGTTCGCAGGAGGCTGGTTTCGCGGCGCCCGTGGTCGTAACCGGCGACGCGCACGTGCCGCATGTCGCTGCGCAACTGGTCGATCCCGACAAGAGCCAGGTCATCGTCGAACCCGAGGGCAAGAACACGGCTGCTGCAATTGCGCTGGCAGCGCTGCGCCTGCCGTCGGATGCCATCATGCTGGTCTGCCCCAGCGATCATCATATCGGTGATTGCGATGCGTTCCAGAATGCCGCCAAGGCGGCGGCGGAACTCGCGGCTGACGACTGGCTTGTCTCGTTCGGTATCGCTGCCACCGCGCCCGAGACCGGGTTCGGCTACCTCAAGCAGGGCGCCTCGATCGAAGGGCGCGCGGGTCACCGGGTCGAGCGCTTCGTCGAGAAGCCGGACCTTGAGCGCGCCAAGGGCTTCCTCGCCGACGGCGGCTATTCGTGGAACGGCGGCATCTTTGCATTCCGCGCAGGCCACTTCCTCGATGAGTTGACGCGCCACCGCCCGGACATCGCCGAGGCGGTACGCGCCGCGGTCGACGGCGGGCGCGAGGATGGCATCTTCTTTCACCCCGACGCCGCTGCGTTCGGCCGCATCGCCGGGGAATCGGTCGATTACGCCGTGATGGAAAAGACCGATCGCGCCGCCATGGTGCCGGCGACCATGGCCTGGTCGGATATCGGCAACTGGGTTGCGCTGCATGAGGCGCTCGACAAGGACGAGACCGGCAACGCCATCAAGGGCGACGTCGAACTGAAGAACTGCACCAACGTTCTCGTGCACAGTGACGGGCCGCGTGTCTCGGTCGTCGGCGCCAGCAACCTGATCATCGTCGTCGATGGCAATGACGTCCTCATTACCACGCCCGAGGGCGCGCAGCTGGTAGGCAAATTGCAGGGTGCGGTGAACCAATGAGCAAGCTGCCGACCCGCGCCGTCGAAAAACCCTGGGGCAAGGACGTGCTGCCCGCCCCGTTCGCGGCGCCGGCCGGCCAGCGCATCGGCGAGATCTGGTTCGAGCCACCCGCCGACGTGCCCAGCCTGCTGGTGAAGTACATCTTCACCAGCGAGAAGCTGTCGGTCCAGGTCCATCCCACAGATGCGCAGGCGAAAGCCGCCGGCGAGACCGACAATGGCAAGGAAGAGTGCTGGCTGGTGATCGCGACCGAACCCGGCGCGACGCTGGGGGTCGGATTTCACGAGGCCATCGACCACGAGACGATGCGTGCTGCGGCGCTCGATGGGCGAATCGAGGACATGCTGGTGTGGTACCCGGTACAGCCCGGCGACTTCTTTTACATTCCGGCCAACACGGTTCATGCCATCGGTGCCGGCGTCAGCCTGATCGAGATCCAGCAGAACAGCGACATAACGTACCGGCTCTACGATTACGGTCGCCCGCGCGAATTGCACCTCGATGCCGGGATCGCGGTGTCGCGCGGCGAGCCGCTCGATCCGTCGCTGCATCGCCACATTCCCGATCGCGGCACGGTCGAGCTTGCCAGCGGCAAGTATTTCACGGCGCATCGTCTCGAAGGTGCGCCCGATGCCGCGCTGGCGGCCGATTATGCCGGACCGCTGCTGGTCATTCCCCGGTCTGGCGAAGTCAGGCTGGGCGACGAAGTCCTGAAGCCCGGCGATTGCGCCTCGGCCCCGGGCATCGACGCCCTGACGTTCGATCCCGAAGGCCTGTCGATCATCGTTCGCCCCGCCTGATCGCCCCCGCCTCAATGCTGGGAGAAAAGGCGCGGCGGCTTGTATCGGCTAGCGCCGATTGCTGGCGTAGCGGACGGCGGGCGCTGCGGCGGGCCCATTCAGCGGATTGGCCAGCACGATGCACACGCCGCCGTTGGCTTTGACCGAGCCGCATAGCGAGCGCGCGGGATCCGCGCTGGCGAAACCGGCAGCCTGGGTTCGCCAGAACTGGCGCCCCTTGACCACCGCTGCCGTAATGACCGGGTGATAGCCCTTGAGCGCGGGGTTGCGCGCCAGATAGTGCCGCCAGGCGCGCCGGGCGCCTTCCTCGGTGGAAAAGGCGCCGAGCTGGACGACATGGCTGCCGGCGGGCAGCTCGGTCAGCGCATCGGTGTGCTGCTTCGCTGCGCGAGCCTGTGCCGCGGCGGCCAGCAGGGCCGGACCCTTCGCGGGTTTCGTGTGGCGCGAAAGCAGGGGCGCCGGCACAGCCGGTCGGGCCCAGGGCGTCGAGGCCATCAGCGGCTGGTCTGCGCGCGGGGCGAGCGCGGGCGCTGCCTGGCGTGAGGGCGGCATATCCAGCACGGCGAGTTTCTCGGCAGCGGGGGCGGAACTGGCATCCGCGACCTGCGGCTGCGCGGCGCCGTTGTCGAGCGCAGGCAATTCCTGCGCTGCGAAGCTGGCGAGGGCGGGCGCTTGTGCCGACGGCACAGCGGCGGGTGCCTGTGGTTCTGCTGCGGTGGCGACGGCCTGGCCGGCGGTCGCCGGGAAGTTGGCGAGGGCAAGTGCGGTGGGCTGGCCCTGGTCGACGCGCATCGGCACGCCCAGCACGCCGGCGACGCGCAGGCGCATGTTGGCGGGGTCGTTCAGCTGGGCCCATTCGGCCATGCGCTGGGTGAGCTGATCGGCGGGGACATCCTGCGCCGCCATCTCGCGCGCCTCGCGCCACTGGCCCGACATGGCGAGGGCATAGGCGTAATTCTGGCGCAGCTTGGGCGAGGGCTCACTGGTGCGCAAGGCCTGCTCGAGCACCGCGACGGCCTGGGGCGCGTGACCGGCCAGGGCCAGCGCGAGGCCATAGTCGGCCACCGGGATCTGGGCCTGATGGGCATTGAGCGTATCGATCGCGATGTCGCCATGGCCCAGTGCGATGTCGGTCAGCGCGAGGCTGAGTGCGGCCTTGCCGCCATCCTCGCCGAGTTCCATCGCATCGTCGTAGGCCTGCCGCGCGGATTCGAAGCGGCCGTCGCGCATGTAGGCGCTGCCCAGCAGCATGCGGTATCCCGGGTTGCGCGGATCGGCGAGCGCTGCCTGCTCGGCGAGGGCCACGGCCTTGCTGGTCTGGCCGCCGTCGAGCGCGGACTGCGCGCGCGACGCGGATTGCCCGGGATGCGGTGCGGTCGAGGCGCAGCCGGCGAGGAGCCCTGCGGCAAGAGCGGTGGAAGCGAGCGAGCGAAGCATGCGGTGGTTCATCGTGGCGTTCCGAATCAGGGCGTCAGCCGAGGCGGGAAGATTTGGGTGCGGGCTTGGTCACGCGATGCGTGGCGTCGGCCATTTGGGCGGCGATTTCGTCCAGCCCCGGCGTCGCATCGATCAGGCGGTCGAGCGCTTCGACCAGAAGGGCTTGCGCGCTGCGCTTCTCGGCGGCGCAGCAGGCCCGCAGCAGGGCATGGCGGCGCGGGTCGAGGCGCAGTGTGAAGGCGATCTTGCGACCGGGCAATTGCTCGACATCGGCATTGGCCGCACGGACCGCGGCAAGCTTCTTGCCCATGATCTGCGAAAGCCGCTCGATCTGGCGAAGCACTTCGGGGTGTTCGGCGTCATGGTCGGGTGCGGGTTCGATGTGCTCTTCGCCGTTGGCGCCGATGGCGGCGCGCTCGGCATCATCCATCCATTCCAGCGAGACCTGCGGACGCATCGCCGGGCGGGCCGCACCCTTGCGGGCGAGCAGCGATCCGGTCAGCGAGGCGGCGGGTCGGGGCTGGGCCATGGGCGTCTCCTTCACGAACCGGTAGCGCGGCGGCCGAAATGCCCGACCGGGCGCGGCGCGGCGCCGCCGAGCGCACGCACCGGCGCAGCGCCGGGCTGTGGGACGGCAAAGACCGTGCGGCGGAAATTCTTCTCGAGCCGTTCCGAGACGTAGGCCCACAGCTGCGCCACTTCGCCGGCCGAGCGCCCGGCAGGATCGACTTCCATGACGGTGCGCCCGTCGATCATCGAGGCCGCGAAATCGGTGCGGTGGTGGACCGTGACGGGGGCGACGGTACCGTGCTGCGACAGGGCGATGATCGCCTCGGCGGTGATCCGCGCCTTGGGCGTCGCGCCATTGACGGTGAAGATCAGCGGCTTGCGGGCGCGTTCGCACAACTCGACGGTGGCGCCGACGGCGCGCAGGTCATGGGGCGAGGGGCGCGTGGGCACGACGATCAGCTCGGCCTGCGCGATCACCGACTGGATGGCCATGGTGATCGCCGGCGGCGTGTCGATCACGGCGAGGCGGAAACCCTGGGCGCGCAGCGCCTGGAGATCGTGGGCGAGTCGTGCGACCGTGGTCTGGGCGAAAGCGGGGAACTCGGCCTCGCGCTCGTTCCACCAGTCGGACAGCGAGCCTTGAGGGTCGATGTCGATCAGCACGACCGGTCCGGCACCGGCGCGCTCGGCCTGCACGGCAAGATGACCGGACAGGGTGGTTTTCCCCGATCCGCCCTTCTGCGATGCCAAGGCCAGTACCCGCAACGATGCCCCCTGCTATGTGCCAAGGCGGACGCACACCGCCCGCCGGCCAAGAGGATTCGCAGATCGCGCTGAAATATTGGTTAATGCCCGGCCATATTTGCCGCGATCATCGCGGTCGACACGGGGCAAAGGTGCACGGCGCCGCCGGGCGTGACCTCGCGCAGCAAAGCGTTTACCATTCCTGCGGCATGAGGGCCGTCAACAAGCTGGGCAAGGACGCGGTACTGCAAATGATCGGCAGGGATGCAATGAAGCGCGTGATGGCGGCGGGCACTCTGGGCGGGGCCCTGGCGCTGGCGATCATGGCCGTGCCGGCGCAGGCCGACGTTCGCGCCGGGGTCGATGCCTGGTCGCGCGGGGACTATGCCGCCGCGGTGCAGCAGTGGCAGGGGCCGGCCGCGCGCGGTGATGCCGATGCCCAGTTCAACATGGGACAGGCCGCGAAGCTGGGGCGCGGGATACTGCGCGACATGGCACGGGCCGAAGACTGGTTCCACAAGGCGGCGCGGCAGGGCCATGCGCGGGCCGCAGACAATTACGGCGTCCTGCTGTTCCAGAGCGGGCGGCAAAGCGAGGCGCTGCCTTGGCTGCGGGCCTCGGCCGACCGCGGGGAACCCCGGGCGATGTACATTCTCGGCGTGGCGGCGTTCAACGGCGATTACCAGCCCAAGGACTGGGTCCGCGCCTATGCGCTGATGACGCGCGCCGCGGCCTCGGGACTGCCGCAGGCGATGGAAAGCCTGCGCACAATGAACGAGGTCATCCCGCTCGAACAGCGGCAGATGGGCGCCTCGCTGTCGAGCGACATCGAGGCCAAGACCAGCGACACGCGCTCGCGCGAGCTGGCCGCGGCAGAGCTCGGGGTCAGCGGGCCGGTGCCCGGCAACGAGCCCGCGAAGCCTGTGGCGGTCGCGCCGGTGATGCCGCGGCCAACGCCAGCAGCGCTTGCCAGCGTGCCTTTGCCGCCCTCGGGCGCGGCGGGCAGTGACGCTGGCCAGGGTATGACCGGGGATCAGGTCATGGCCGGGGCGTCGTTTGCCGGTCCGGTCGCAGTGCCGCGCGTGCCGACGGCGGGCAGCGTCGCCAAACCTGCGCGCACACCGGCAAAGGTCGCGGCTTCTGCCCCGATGGCAGCCGCACCTGCCGTGGGCAAAACGGTCCCTGCGCCTCCCCCCACCGCGCCCAAGCCGGCGCCGATTCGGACGGCCGCCGCGACGGGACCCTGGCGGGTTCAGCTCGGGGCCTTCTCGCAGCGGTCCAATGCCGATGGCCTCTGGGCCCGGGTCCGCGGGCGGGCGTCGCTGGCCGGGCACCCGCGCATCGATTTGTCGCAAGGCTCGGTCACGCGGCTTCTGGCGGGAGGCTTTGCCAGCCAAGCCGACGCGGGGCGGGCCTGTGCCGACCTCAAGTCGGTGGGTGTCGATTGCATCGTCGCCAAGTAAGCGGCGCGGCGCGGATCGTGGCGGCGTCTCGCGCGTAGACGTTCCATGCACTATTTCGAGCACGCGGTCATCGCGTTGATCCTGCAGGTGATCATCGCCCGCATGACGGGTAACTGGTGGGCCGCGGCGGGAATCGCCTCGGCCTATTTCATCGGGCGCGAGGTCGCGCAGGCGGAGTATCGCTGGATCGAGCATTACGGCGCGCACCTGCGGGCCCACATGCCATGGTGGGGGCCGCTCGACCCGCGCGTCTGGACCAGGCTCGACGCCTGGATCGACTGGATCGGCCCACTGGTCGCGACTTGCAGCCTGGCCGCATGGATGACCCGCCGCTGATCGCGGGTGCGGTGATTTCGCGCTTGGAGCCGAACGGGCGGGCGGGCATGGCAGGACCATGAGCGACACCGCCATTCCGGCTCCAGTCCCGACCCCGGTCCCGCCGCCGCCCCCCCGCATTGCCGTGCTCGACTTCCTGCGCGGCTTTGCGGTGCTAGGTATCCTGGCAATCAACATAACCGGGTTCTGGGGGCCGCAACTGGCCAGCCTCAGTCCGTCGCTGCCGCCGGGCGATGCCTCGGGCAGCGCATGGTTCGTTGTCGGCTTCATCGTGTTCGATGGCAAGATGCGGGCGTTGTTCACGCTGCTGTTCGGCGCCAGCATGGTGTTGTTCGCGCAGAGCGCGGAGCGTCGCGGGTTGCCGGCGGATCGACTGCAACTGCGCCGCCTGCTGTGGCTGGCGGTGATCGGCTATGCCCATTTCGCGTTGCTGTGGTGGGGCGATATCCTGTTCGCCTATGCCCTGTGCGGCATGCTGGCGCTGCCGTTGCGCCGCCTGCCGGCTTCGGCTCTCCTGGCGATCGCGCTGCCGGTCTTCGTCCTGGCCCATGCCTTTGCCGCGACCGCAGCGCTGCCTGCCATCGCCACCGAGGCGCGGGTCAACGCGGGCCAAGGCGATGCGGCCGATCAAGCGCAGGTTCACGAGGTTGCGACGCGGATCGCGGCGTCGCTGCACGAGGACGGGCGGGTGCTGCACGCAGGCTTTGGGCAAGCGCTGGCGATCCGCCTGGGCGAGACGCCGGGCTTCCCGCTGACCGCCACGCTCAACACCTTTTCCGAGACTTTCCCCCTGATGCTGGTGGGCATGGCATTGCTGCGCAGCGGGGCGCTGACGGGGGCGTGGCGTCGCCGAACCATCGCCGCGACAGGCAGCGTCGCGCTGCTGGCCGGACTTGCGGCGACCCTTGGTCTGGTGGCGTGGGGACAGCAAGCGGGTTGGCCGCCGCAACTGACCTTTGCGTTGACCACCGATTTCGCCGCCTTGCCGCGGCTGGCGATGGCGCTGGGGTATGCCGCGCTGCTGGTTCTGGCCTGGCCATACCTCTCCGGCACCGTGATCGGGCGCGCGATGGCGGCGGCAGGGCGCACGGCGTTCACCAACTATCTCGGCACGACGCTGGTGATGAGCGCGCTGTTCTGCGGCTGGGGGCTGGGCCTGGGCTGGGGCGGTGCCCATGCTGTGCCGCGCTGGACGCTGCCGCTGTTCGTGCCGGCGGGATGGGCGCTGATGCTGGCCTGGCCGCAAGCCTGGCTGGCACGGTTCAGGCAGGGGCCGCTCGAGCGGGGGTGGCGCCGACTGACCTTTGCCGGGGTCAGCCGGACCGCTCGATCTAGACCGGTTGCGGGTGACGCGGGCTGAGGATCAGCACGCCTTCCTCGACCCGCCAGCCCTTGAGCCGGGTGAGGAAATTCATGCCCAGCACGTTGAGCCCGCCGGTCGTGTCGCTGACCACGACATCGAGATCGCGTGCGACGATCGAGCCGAAGTGAAGCGAGTCCATTCGTGCGAGTTGGGCCTCGACGTCGCCATTGGCGGTGCGCATGACGACCGGCACGCGCAAGGGGTCGGGCTTGACGCCGGCTTCGGCCGCAGCTTCCCCGCTCAATGTCGTCACCGTGGCGCCGGTATCGACCATGAAGCGGGTGCGGGTGCCGTTGACATTGGCCTCGATCCAGTAATGCCCGTCCGATGCGAGCGGGACGCGCACCTCGCCGCCCGAGACGCTGGCCGTGGGCATGCCGAGGCCGGGCAGGAAGGGCGCGACGCTGGGATCGAGGTGGGCAAAGCGCAGGCACGCCAGCGCGAAGACGCCGATCAGCAGCGTATTACCGAGAAAGCGCACCAGACGTGCCAGCCCGCCATGGCCAAGGCCCGCGAACAGCACCAGCAGCATCGCCACGAACGCGGCGCCGAGCAGGGGAGGGGGGCTGCTCAGCCACGGGGGCAGAGCGCCGGTGAGGGTCGAAAGCGATGGCATGGCAACCCCTGTCGCACAGCCAACCTTGCGGCAGCCTGAAAAACCGCATGCTTGCGGCTGGCATTAACGATCCGCCCATGGGCTGTCCCCTATAGGGACGCGCATTCGGTCGGGCTGGCGGTGCGGCCTGCGACCGGGCATGATGGGCTGGCAAGGGGAAGTGGATAACGCGATGCGACGGTGGCGCGAGTGGATCTGGCCCCGCAAGGGACGCCGTGGCGGCAGGCAGGGGCCTGACCGCTGGAGCCGGCTGGCCGTGATCGGCATCGGGTCGGCCGCGACCGGCCTTGCCATGTTGCTGGCATTCCATGTCGGGCAGGACCTCGCACAGACCTTTTCGGGTGGCAGCGACGACGTCACCGCCAGTACAGCGGCGGGAGGCGGGGTCGCGCAAGTTGCAAATGCGGCGCCGGCGGCAGCACCGGCCGGGGCCGTGCCGCCGCCGGCGCCCGTTTCCGCACTGGCCGCGCCGGACTCGCCCTTCGTGGTCAAGTCCGTGCTCAAGATCGACGGGCCGATCCGCTTCGGGCAATCCTATTGGGACGAGAGCCAGGGCGAGCCGGGGCCGGTGGTCATCACCGTCGATCTCGAGGCGCGCGTGCTGTCTGTGTTCCGCAACGGGCACGAGATCGGGGCAACCGCGATCCTCAAGGGCTATGGCGACAAGCCGACGCCGACCGGGGTGTTCCCGATCACCCAAAAGGACGCGCGTCATGTGTCCAGCATCTATGACGCGCCGATGCCCTACATGCTGCGGCTGACCAACGATGGCGTCTCGATCCACGGCTCCAAGGTCGAGAAGGGCTATGCCACCAACGGCTGCGTCGGCGTGCCCGAGGATTTCGCGAGCAAGCTGTTCAAGGTGGCGAGCCTGGGCGACAAGGTCATCATCACCGACGGGCGGCGTCTGTCGGTCGGCGGCTCGATCAACCCCGGGGCCTGAAGCCGCGGGCGCCGCCGGGGGTCAGAACGGGATTTCGGCGCCGTCCCACGCGAACACCCGGCCGCTTTGTGCCGGGTCGAGGCCGTCGAGCACGGAAAGCAGCGCATCGGCTGACCGCTGCGGCGTGAACAGCGATTCCGGGGCGACACCGCGGTGGAACGGCGCGGACAGGCCGGTATCGACCGTGCCGGGGTGCAGCCCGACCGCGATCGCCTGCGGATGGCTGCGCGCCAGTTCTATGGCGAGGCCCCGCAGCAGCATGTTGAGCGCAGCCTTGGCGGCGCGATAGCCGTGCCACCCGCCAAGACGATTGTCGCCGATCGAGCCGACCCGCGCCGAAAGGGCCGCAAACACGGCCCGCCTGTCGCGCGGCAGCAGGGAGGGCGCATGGCGCATGACCAGCGCCGGGCCGATGGCGTTGATGGCGAACTGTTCGGCCAGGCCCGCCGCGGTGATCGCCCGCACCGATTTTTCCGGTCCGGTGCCATCGGCGCGGGTCAGGCGGCCGGTGGCGACGAGCACCATGTCGATCGGGCCGTGGGCGGCGAGGTCGTCGCAGGCACGCGCCACGCTCGCCTCGTCGGCATAGTCGAAGGTGAAGGGGCGCATCTTGCCGGTGCCCGGCAGGGGCCGGCGGGCGCCGGTGTGGATGGCCTCGACCTCGGGCCGGGCGGCGAGCGCCGTGGTGAGTGCGGCGCCGATACCGCCCGACGCTCCGAATATCGCGACCTGCATCGGTATCTCCCTCGGTTGGGTAACCGGCATGGCCGCTGGGCCCGTGCCTGTCGAGCGCCCGAGGGGGCAGGTGTCAGGCGACGGCGGGAAGGGCCGGCCCGACCGATCCCTGCGTACCCGATCCCTGCGTACCCGATCCCTGCGTACCCGATCCGCGTATGCCCAGTGCGCCCGAGGGGAGATCGTGACGATGGCGCGGGCAATCGAGCAGGTAGCCCTGCACTTGCGCGCAGCCGACCGAGCGCAGGAAGGCGAGCTGGGAATCGGTCTCCACGCCCTCGGCCAGTATGGGGACTTGCAGCGATTCGCCGATCGTCATGATTGCTTTCAGCAGCATTCGCCCCTTGGGATCGGTGTCGTAGGTGCTGACGAAGGCGCGATCGACCTTGATCTTGTCGATCGGGAACAGGCTGATCGCCTCGAGCGAGGAATAGCCGACCCCGAAATCGTCGACCGCAATCTGCACCCCGAGCGCTTTCAGGCGGCGCAGCGCGTGCAGCGCACGGTCGCGATGGGTGATGAGCGCGGTTTCGGTGAGTTCGAGCTCGAGACGCGAGGGGGCAAGGCCGGTCTGCAGCAGGGTCTGGTGAACCAGTCGATCGAAGTCGGGATTGCACAGCTGCACGGCCGAGACGTTGACCGCGACGCGGACCGGGGTCTGCTCGCGTGCGGCAAGCAGGCAGGCTTCGCGCAGCACGTGGGCGCCGATGCCGTCGATCAGGCCCGACTCTTCGGCAAGCGGAATGAACAGGGCCGGGCTGATGGCTCCACGCACCGGATGGTGCCAGCGCGCCAGCGCCTCGTAGCCGACGACGGCCCCGGTCATGGTGTCGTGCTGCGCCTGGTAGTGGACCGCGATCTCGTCGCGATCGATCGCGTGGCGCAGGTCCTCGACAAGGCCAAGGCGAAGGCGTGCGGTCTGATCGGCGTCGGGGTCGTAGCGCGTGGCGCTGGCGGCCGGGTCGGCCTTCGCACGGCGCAGGGCGAGCCAGGCGTTGCCCAGCAGGGCATCGGCGGTCGACCCGTCATCGGGCGAAAAGGCGTAGCCGATGCGGGCGAAGAGCCCGATGTCCTGCTCCCCGATCAGCAGGGGCGCCTCTACCGTGCGGCGAAGGCGATCGATGAAGGACACGACATCGGCAGCGGTGCTCACCAGGCAGCTAGCCGCGAACAGATCGCCGTGGAGCCGCGCCACCGCTTCCCCCGGCGCCATCGCATCGCGCAGGCGGCGGGCAAGGGCGCAGAGCGCGGCATCCCCCGCCTCGCGGCCCAACCGGTCGTTGATCGCGGTGAAACAGGCGATGTCGAACTTGACGCAGAGCGTCTGGCGCAGATCGCGCCCCGAGGCCCGCGCATGGCCGGCCTCGACCAGCATCTGCCGCAGGGCAAGGACGAAGGCGGCGCGGTTGGGCAGGCCGGTGAGAGGATCATGGCCGGCAAGGAACGCGTTGTATTCGGCCAGCGCGCGGCGCTGCACCAGTGCGCCGCGGAACCCTTCGAGCGCGGCGGCGATGCGGCCGAATTCGTTGCTGCTGGCTAGTCCCGTGACCGGCTCGTCGATCGCGCCGTTCGCCAGGCGCTGCGTGATCCGCTCGACCTCGACCAGCGGGCGCAGCAGGGCGCGACGCAGCCACAGGGCCATCGCCGCCACCCCGGCCATCGCCATGGCGAGGACGAAGGCGGTGTCTTTCGCGAAACCCTGCCAGAACGCGGTGCGATCCTGCGCCGTGGCGACACGAACGCTGTACGCACCGATGACCTCGCCCGGACGCACCGCCTCCGCACCCGTGCCGTGGCATCCCATGCAGCGCGCATCGGCAGCGTGGCCACGGCCGAGCACCACCGGCCGGACGATGCGGACCGCTGCGCGGCCGACCGAACGCTGTTCGGTGCCCGTTGCCAGCGCGTGGGCATCGAGGCGGTCATGCGGGTGTTCGGCGGCCTGCCGGTCGTGGCGGGACTGCCATTTCATCGTCTGCGGGCTCATCACCGTCCAGACCTGCAGCCCGCGCGTATCGCGGCCCCAGGCATGCATCGTCGCGTCGAGCGTGCCGATGACGCGGTCGTCATCCGCCAGCGAGGCGCGGTGCGTCATCGCCTGGACATGCAGCGTCGAGGCCATGTCGAGCGCACTTTGCGCGCGGCGCAGCGCCGCATCCGAGATCGCGTCGTCGGCATGGAGCACGGTGAACACGATGCTGGACAGCTGGACGGCGCAGAGGATCAGGACGATGCCGGCAACGAGGCGCGCGCCGATCGAGGCCTGGGCCCTGTGCCGCATGACTGTACTTGAAAGGGCCGAACCCGGCATGTCTCCTCCTCCCGGAAGTGGCAGCGCCGGCCAACGCCCGGACGATCGCGTCATCAATCGGCCTAGCAGCCTCATCATTCACGTTTGTTTGCCGGGCGGCTGCGCGCTGGCGCTGAGGCGATCGTTAGCCGCGGTTAACCATGGGAGCGCAGGCGGGCGCCGTCGACGCCCGCCGATCCCAGTTGCGGTTCGTCCGATAGAGCTTGCACCCGGCGGGTGCCGCCGCCATCTTCGACGGCCGAAGACAACCCGCACTTGCCGCGCTTCACAGGACCAGATCATGGCGACGCCCCCTCCCGCATCCAGCAGCGCAACCGATACGCTGGCGCAGCCCGCGCCGACGATCCAGCTGACCCCGCCCGAGCCGGTGCCAGCGGTGGCGCCCGCGCAGGCTGCAGGGCTGGTTCCGGTGGCCGAGGAAGCGCGCAGCAAGCTCGAGGCCAAGGCCGAGGCCTTCGTGAACGAGTTGCTGGCACAGGATGCCGCCAGCCCCGAATTCGGCAAGCGCGTCGACCAGCTGACCGCGATGGGTCGCAAGGAGATCAGCGCGGCCGCAGGCATGTCCAACCGCTTCCTCGATCGCCCGATCAAGGCGATGGACAAGGATTCCGGTGTCGGTGCGAACCTCGCCGAACTGCGCCGCACGATCGAGGACCTCGATCCGGGCCGCAAGGGCAAGCTGTCCACGGGCCGCAAGCTGCTGGGCATCATCCCGCTGGGCAACAGCATGAAGAAGTACTTCGACGGCTATGTCTCGTCGCAGGGCCACATCAAGGCGATCCTCACCAGCCTGGCCTCGGGCAAGGACGAGCTGCTGATGGACAACGCCGCGATCGACGTAGAGCGGCAGAAGCTGTGGGAGGCGATGGGCAATCTCGAGCAGATGATCACCATCGCGCGCCTGCTCGACACCAAGCTGGAAGACGCCGCCGCCGATCTCGATCACAGCGATCCGGCCAAGGCCAAGGCGATCCGCGAGAGCGCGCTGTTCTATACCCGCCAGCGGCACCAGGACCTGTTGACGCAGATGGCGGTGACGGTGCAGGGCTATCTCGCGCTCGACCTCGTCAAGAAGAACAACGTCGAGCTGGTCAAGGGCGTGGACCGCGCCAGCACGACCACCGTCGCCGCGCTGCGCACCGCCGTGACCGTGGCGCAGGCGATGACCAACCAGCGCCTCGTGCTGGAGCAGGTCACCGCGCTCAACACCACGACCGCCAACATCATCGATTCCACCGGCAAGCTGCTGCGCGAGCAGACCGGCAAGATCCACGAGATGGCCGCCTCGAGCACGGTGCCGCTGGAAACGCTGCAGCGCGCGTTCCAGAACATCTACGACACGATGGACACCATCGACACCTTCAAGCTCAAGGCGCTCGACGCGATGAAGCAGACGGTCGACACGCTTTCGGGCGAGGTCGAGAAGTCCAAGGGCTATATCGCAAGGGCCGAGGGCGCCGCGCGCGGTGCCGAACCGGGTGCACCGTCGTTGTTGAGCCTGGAGGGGTGATTTGACGTCAGTTCAAGGTTGCCACCACCCCCCGCCTCCCTCCTCTGAAGAGGAGGGGGAGAGGTTAGGCCCCCTCTTTTTCAGAGGAGGGGGTTGGGGGTGGTAGAGGCCTCCAGTAACTCCAGCATAGAAGACCCCATGACCCTGTCCGATTCCGACCGTATCCTGTCCGAGGCCCGGCAATCCCTGACGCTCCAGCGCGCCGGGGGGCGTCGTCGTTCGATCGGCGCGCGGTCGGCCGAGATGAAGCGGCGCCACCTGGCGCGCAAGGTCACGCGCATGGCGATGGCGGTGGGGGCGATCCTGCTCGCCGGCATGGTCGCGGGGCTGGTGATCGACGGCATCGGGCTTGGCGGTCTGCTGCTGATGATCGTCGCGATCATCGGTGCGCTGGCCTTCTTCGCGACGTATCCCAAGCTCAAGGTCCCGGACCTCGGCACGATCAACCGCGGCGACGTGCGCACGATGGTTGGCCGCACCGAGCTGTGGCTCGAGGCGCAGCGACCGGCGCTGCCTGCGCCCGCGGTGCGGCTGGTCGACCAGATCGGGTTGCAGCTCGATGGTCTTGGCGCGCAGCTGGAAGGCATCGACCCGGCCGAGCCGGCCGTGGCCGAAGTGCGCAGCCTGGTGGGCGAGCATTTGCCCGGCATGGTCGAGAGCTGGCGCAAGATTCCGCCGCACCTGCGCCGCGAGGAGCGGGGCGGGCGCAATGCCGACCAGCAGCTGGCCGACGGCCTCACCAAGATCAGCGGCGAGATCGACCAGATCACCCGCCAGCTGGCCGCCGGCGACCTCGACGCGCTGGCGGTGCGCGGCCGCTATCTCGATTACCGCTACGGCGACGCGCTCGATGCGCCGGCGCTCGACGCACCCGCTTCTTCGCGGGCGCCAACCCCCCAGCCGGCCAATCTGCCGGCACCGGAGACCAAGTGATGCAGATTACCCTTCCCCATACCCTCGGCAAGGACGAGGTGCGGCGCCGCCTCGAATCGCGGCTGGGCGATGCCTCGGGCAAGGCGAGCGAGCTGATCGGCGGCATGGCGCAAGTCGAGACGTCGTGGGTCGACAGCGATCACCTGGCGATGAACATCTCGGCGATGGGTTTCACCATTCCCAGCACGGTCGCGATCGAGGAAAACCAGCTGGTGTTCGACGTCGACGTCCCGGCCGGGCTCGGCTTCGCGCGCGGCATGATCGAAGGCATGATCCGCGAGAAGGGCGAAAAGCTGCTCGTCTGAGCGCGGCTCAGAGGTCCTTGCGCTCGAGTTCGAGGAACTCGGGCGGAAGGCGCAGCGTGCTGGCGACGAGGCGGGTTTCCAGCAGGAGATAGACCAGCGCCGCCATCAGCAGTGCGATGGCGATGAAGAACGTCGCGGCGGTCACGTCGTCGAGGTGCCGGATGCTGGTCATCTGCATGAAGAACAGCGAGCCGACGGTGACGCCGATCGCCAGCCCGGCGAGGACCAGCAGCAGCAGCGCGCGACCGATCAGCTGGATGCGGCGGTCGACGTAGCGGATCTCGACCACCACCGCGTCGTGCGCGATGCCGGTGGTTTCGGCGTGCAGCACCTGCAGGTGGCGCGAACGATCGACCATGCGACCGAGCCGCGTGGTCAGGATATTCATGATGTTGCCGATCGCCACCAGCACGAAGACCGGGGCGAGGGAGAGCTGAATGGTCTGCGCGATCATGGCATGCACCATGGCGCGGAACGCGGCCCCGACGCAAGGGAGGGTTCGTGCGCCGCGCGCCGATGCGTGGCCGGTTCAGTCGATCCGCGCGCCGCCTTTCCACAACGCCAGCACCCGCCCTTCGACAGGGCGGCGGTCGAACGGAGTATTGCCTGCGCTCGCGGCCATCTTGTCGGAATTGACGACCCAAGGGCGGTCGGGCGAGACCACCGCAAGGTCGGCTTCGGCGCCCACCACCAGCCGGCCGGCATTGACGCCGAGCAGCGCCGCCGGGTTGCCGGCGAGCAGGGTGAAGGCGCGCGTCACGTCGATCACGCCATCGCGTACCAGGGTCAGCGTCAGCGGCAGCAGCGTCTCGGCGCCGGCCATGCCCGGCTCGGCATCGGCGAACGGCAGGCGCTTGTCTTCGGGGCCGCGCGGGTCGTGGCCGGAGGAGACCACGTCGATCGTGCCGTCGGCCAGCGCGGCGATCACCGCCTTGCGATCGGCATCGGCGCGCAAGGGGGGCGAGAAGCGGCAGAATGTGCGGAAGTCGACCAGCTCTAGGTCCGACAGCATGAAGTGCGCCGGGGTTACGCCTGCGGTCACCTGCACCCCGCGCGCCTTGGCCTCGCGCACGAGGTCGAGGGCACGCGCGGTCGTCACCTGGCGAATGTGTAGGCGCGCGCCGGTCATCTCGGCCAGCGCACAATCGCGGGCGACGGCAAGGGCCTCGGCCTCGGCAGGCGCGGAGGGTAGGCCGAGCCGGGTGGCGACCTCGCCAGCGGTGGCGACTGCGCTGCCGGTGATCCCGGCGTCCTCGGCATGGGTGACGACGACGAGGTCGAGCATCGCGCAATACGACAGCAGGCGCAGCATGACGCCCGAATCCGCGATCCAGCGGCGCCCGGTGCTGACCGCGCGGGCGCCGGCCTCGCGCATCAGCGCCAGCTCGGCGAGTTCGCTGCCCTCGAGCCCGCGCGTGGCGGCGGCGAGCGGGTGGACCCAGAAGTCGGGCTTGCCCGATTGCGCGGCGAAGCGGACGCGCGCGGGATGGTCGAGCGGCGGTGCCTGGTCGGGCATCAGCGCGGCGCGGGTGATCCCGCCGAAATGGAACGCGGGCTTGTCGATCGCGAAGACGCCAAGATCGACGAGGCCGGGCGTCACCAGCGCGCCGCGGGCATCGAATACGCTGTCGCCATCCTGGGCTTGGGCATCATCGCCGATCGCGACGATCCGGCCACCGACGCAGCGCAAAGGCGCGGCCAATGGCTCGCCCTGGGGCAGGACCAGCCGGCCGTTGATGATGACGAGGGGCTGCGGGGTCATGCGCGGTCTCCGCCCAGCGGCGCCCAGCCGGGCACTTGCCGGGCACGGCGGGTGAGGACTTCGAGGCAGGCCATGCGGATCGCGACGCCGCGCTCCACCTGGCGGGTGATGAGGCTGCGTTCGACATGGTCGGCGACCTGGCTGTCGATCTCGACGCCGCGGTTCATCGGGCCGGGGTGCATGACCAGCGCGCCGGGCTCGGCACGGGCCAGCCGTTCGAGCGAGAGGCCGTAGAGGTGGCGATACTCGCGCGGGGAAGGAATGAATTGGCCTTGCATCCGCTCCATCTGGAGGCGCAGCATCATTACCACTTGGGCGCCTTTGAGCGCAGCATCGAAATCGTGGAACACCTTGACGCCCATGACCTCGATCTCGGCCGGCATCAGCGCGGGCGGGGCGCAGACGCTGACTTCGGCGCCCAGCGCGGTTAGCGACAGGATATTGGAACGGGCGACACGGCTGTGGAGGATGTCGCCGCAGATGGTGACGCGCAAGCCGTTGAGATCGCTGCCCGGCGGCAGGCCCATGGCATGGCGGATGGTCAGCGCATCGAGCAGCGCCTGGGTCGGGTGCTCGTGCTGTCCGTCACCGGCATTGAGCACCGGGCAATCGACCTTTTCCGCGATCAGCCGCACCGCACCCGAGCTGGCATGGCGGATGACGATGGCATCGGCGCGCATGGCGTTGAGCGTCATCGCCGTGTCGATCAGCGTCTCGCCCTTCTTCACGCTCGAGGTGGCGGCGTGCATGTTGACCACGTCGGCGCCCAGCCGCTTCCCGGCGATCTCGAACGAGAGCAGCGTGCGCGTGCTGTTCTCGAAAAAGGCGTTGATGATGGTCAGGCCCGAGAGCAGGTCCGCGCGCTTTTGCGACTGGCGGTTGAGTTCGACCCACGGCTCGGCTTCGTCGAGCAGGTAGAGGATCTCGTGCCGCGCGAGCTGGCCGATCCCGGTGAGGTCGCGGTGCGGGAAGGCGAGGCCACCCGCCGGATAGCGGCGCGTCAGGCTGTCGGGCGAAGGGGTGGGGTTCGATGGGTGCATCGAAGACCACGCCCTAGACCTGTGGGGCAGGGGCGGCAAGTCTTTCGGCTGGCGCCGAGCGGCGCGGCTGGCTAGATATCCCCCATGAAATTTGCCCGCTCGGTCTGGAAAGTCCTCGTCGCGATCAAGGATGGCTTGGTCCTCCTGTTCCTCTTGCTGTTCTTCTGGGCGCTTTACGCGGCCCTGACGCTACGCCCGGTGCCCGGCGCGGTGGAGGACGGCGCACTGACCATCGCGCTCGATGGCCCGGTGGTGGAGGAACGCAGCGCGATCCAGCCGAGCCAGCTGCTGCTCTCGGGTGCGGCGCCGACCCGCGAATACCAGGCGCGCGACGTTGCGCGGGCGATCGAGACCGCGGCGGACGACAGCCGGATCAAGGCCGTGGTCCTCGACCTCGAGCGGTTCGGCGGCGGGCGCCAGGTCCATCTCAGCCGGATCGGCGCGGCGATGGACAAGGTTCGCGCCGCGCACAAGCCGGTGCTGGTGCGCGGACTGCTCTATACCGACGATGCCGTACAGATCGCCGCGCACGCGAGCGAGGCCTGGGTCGATCCCATCGGCGGTGCGATCGTGACCGGGCCGGGGGGGGCGCAGCTCTACTACAAGGGGCTGATGGACCGCCTCAAGATCAAGGCGCACATCTTCAAGGTCGGCACGTACAAGTCCGCGGTCGAGCCCTATGCCCGCAGCGATGCCTCGCCCGAGGCCAAGGAAAACCTCGCCGGTGTCTATGGCGCGCTGTGGCAGGCGTGGAAGGACGAGGTGAAGAAGGCGCGGCCCAAGGCCGACATCGACCGCGTCACCCGCGATCCGCAGGGGTGGCTGGCGCAAAGCGGCGGCGACATGGCGCAGGCCGCGGTCAAAGCCGGGCTCGTGGACAAGGTGGGCGACAAGGCCGCGTTCGGTGAGCGCGTGGGCGACCTGGTCGGTCACGACAAGGAAGGGCCCGCGGGCAGCTACAAGGGCACGACGCTGGCGAAATACTTGGCCGACAAGCCCGAGCCCAAGGCCGGCAAGGCCATTGCCGTCGCCACCGTCGCCGGCGAGATCGTCGATGGCGAAGCAGGCCCGGGCCGCGCAGGCGGCACGCGCATTGCCGACCTGATCGACAAGGCGGTGGCGAGCGGCGACTATGCCGCGCTGGTCGTGCGGGTGGATTCACCGGGCGGTTCGGTGACCGCGGCCGAGCGCATCCGCGCCGCGATCGTGCGAGCCAAGGCCAAGGGGCTGCCGGTGGTGGTGTCGATGGGCAACCTGGCGGCAAGCGGCGGCTATTGGGTTTCCACCCCGGCCAGCCGCATCTTCGCCGAGCCGGCGACGATCACCGGCTCGATCGGCGTGTTCGCCGTGGTGCCGAGCTTCGAGGACACGCTGGCAAGCTATGGCGTCACCTCCGATGGCGTGCGCACGACGCCGCTGTCCGGGCAGCCCGACATTCTCGGCGGGCTCAGCCCCGAGGTCGAGGCGCTGTCGCAGGCCGGCGTCGAGAGCTTCTATGCGCGCTTCCTCTCGCTTGTCGCCACCGCGCGGCACAAGACCCCGGCGCAGATCGACGCGATCGCGCAAGGGCGGGTGTGGGATGGCGGCATCGCACGCCAGATCGGGCTGGTCGACCAGTTCGGCGGCATCGAGGACGCGCTGGCCTATGCCGCCAAGGCTGCCAAGCTCGACAGCTGGCATGCCGAGTACCTGGGCGCGAACCAGGGCGGCTGGCAGGGTTTCCTCGCCAGCATCATGGACGATGGCAGCAGCAGCGAGGACGCGCATGCCGCAACCGACGTGACCGGTCTGATCGCGCTGCGGCAGCAGGCGCTGGGCGCACGCATGCTGGCCGACCTCGATCGCCTGACTGGCGCGGCTGGGGCACAGGCCTATTGTCTCGAATGCGGCAATACGGCGCAGGTCGTGCCGGCTCGGAGGGCCGGCTGGCTGGCGATGTTGGTCCGCATGACAGGGCTCGGCGGCCCTCCCAGCCTGCGCTGACGCCGGCCAGATAAAACAAGGGCCACCCCAGCCATCGTGCCGGGGTGGCCCTTGCCGTTTCAAGAAGGGTTGCGATCAGTCGGCCGTCGGGATTTCTGCCGGCGTTGACGGGTCGATACGGTCGGGCGTCACCGGCGGCGTTTCGGCCGGCTCTTCCATCGGTGCCTCGTCGGGGGTGATCACCGGCGGCACGTCGGGCGGCGATTGCGGATCGATGCGATCGGGGGGAGGGGTGCTGGCCATGGGTCGCGGTCCTTTCCAATTGGTCATGGGGTCAACGGATACCCGTGGCGCCTTGTTCCATCCGGCCAGCGTTCCATCGGGCCAGCGCCGGGCTTGTGCTTTTCGACGTGCTGGGATAGGGGCACCGCTCGCTTTTTGCCGGATGCGGGCGTGGCGAAACTGGTAGACGCGCTGGATTTAGGTTCCAGTATCGCAAGATGTGGGGGTTCGAGTCCCTTCGCCCGCACCAGATTCGCCCGGCCGAATCCGAACGGATTTTGAGGCGCCCGAGGGCGGCGCCAGTCGAGAAAGTTGGATCAGGATGCAGATCGTCGAAACCAGCAACGAGGGCCTGAAGCGCGCCTATGCCGTGACCATTCCGGCCGCCGACATCGCGGCGCGCGTGGACGGTGAAATCAAGAAGATCGCTCCGCAGGTGCGCATGCCCGGCTTCCGCGCCGGCAAGGTCCCCGCGAACCTCGTGCGCAAGATGCATGGCCCGGCCCTGCACCAGGAAGCGCTGCAGACGACGATTCGCGAAGCCATGGACAAGCTGGTGGCCGACCACCAGCTGCGCCCGGCGATGCAGCCCGACGTCGCGCTCGGCGAAGGCTACGAGGAAGGCAAGGACGCCACGCTGACCGTCAGCCTCGAAGTGCTGCCCAAGGTCGAGGCCCCTTCGCTCGAAGGCCTGAAGCTGGAAAAGCTGACTGTGCCCGTCACCGACGCGCAGGTCGATGAAGCCGTCGAGCGCATCGCGGCCGGCCAGAAGAGCTTCACCGACGCCGAAGAAGGCGCTGAAGCCAAGGACGGCGACCAGCTGATCATCGACTTCCTCGGCAAGCTCGACGGCGAGCCGTTCGAAGGCGGCGCGGCGGAAGACCAGGCGCTGGAAATCGGCGCTGGCCGCTTCATCCCCGGTTTCGAGGAGCAGCTCGTCGGTGCCAAGGCCGGCGACGAGAAGGTCATCACCGTGACTTTCCCCGAGGAATACCCGGCCGCGAACCTCGCCGGCAAGGAAACCACCTTCGACATCAAGGTCAAGGCGGTGAAGAACCCGGGTGAGTTCGTCGCCAACGACGACTTCGCCAAGTCGCTCGGCCTCGAGAGCCTCGAGCAGCTGCGCGGCCTGCTCAAGGGCCAGCTCGAGCAGGAAACTGCCGGCCTGACCCGCACCGCCATGAAGCGCGCGCTGCTCGACCAGCTCGCCGCCGGCCACGACTTCGACGTGCCGCCCTCGATGGTGGAAGCCGAGTTCTCGCAGATCTGGGAACAGCTGAGCCAGGAAGCGCAGAACGAGGAAAACCCCGAGGACGCGCTCAAGGAAATCGAAGCCGAGAAGGACGACTACCGCAAGATCGCGGAACGTCGCGTGCGCCTCGGCCTGCTCCTCTCGGAAATCGGCCAGGCCAACGGCGTGGTGGTGACCCAGCAGGAAATGGAAATGCTGATCCGCCAGGCGGCGCAGCAGTACCGCGAGCAGGACCGCCAGCGTTTCGTCGACTACGTGCGTTCGGAGCCGCTTGCCGCTGCCCAGCTGCGCGCGCCGCTCTATGAGGACAAGGTCGTCGACTTCCTGTTCGACAAGGCCGAAGTGACCGAGCGCGAAGTGACGCGTGACGAGCTGCAGGCCGCGATCGAAGCCGAAGAGAACGCCGACGCTGCGACCGAAGCCAAGCCGGCGAAGAAGAAGGCCGCCAAGAAGGCCGACGACGCTGCCGAAGGCGAAGCGGCTGATGCCGACGCCAAGCCGGCGAAGAAGAAGGCTGCCAAGAAGGCCGACGACGCCGCCGAAGGCGAAGCGACCGACGGCGAGGCGAAGCCGGCCAAGAAGGCTCCGGCCAAGAAGAAGGCTGCTGCCGAGGGCGACGACGCCTGATCGGCTAACGCTTTCCAGCAAACCGAAAGGGGCGCGGCCGGCAACGGTCGCGCCCCTTTTCGTATCGGTGCCATACTTAGGCATCGTACGGATTGGCGCCTTGTTGGGATGTGAGAGAATCGGGGCATCGGAACGCCCAGAGGGGGATCACCCGATGCCTACCGTGCGCAATCGCCGCGCTGGCGGCGCCAAGCAGACCACATCAAACACATCACGACGATCGGCGAATGCCATGCGTGGGGCGCCGCCGCCCGGCGGGGGCAGCGCGGCACCAGCGCCGTTCCTGCTGCAAAGGCCGATGCCGCCGGCGTTTCCCGCCGACTTGATCCTGCCTCCGCGGCGGGGCGCGATCATCACCACCGCTGCCTGGCCCGCTGGCCTCATTCCGGCGCCGCTGCCGCTCTCGCCGCCGCGTCTGCCGCTGGTGCCCCCGGCGGGGCGTCCGGGTGGACTGCCGGACGAGCGCACCCCGCAGCGGGATGCGCCGCCGCAGCGGCGCAAGGCGGCGGGTCCGCAGAAGGCGAAGTCTGCCCGAAAGGCGGCGCGGCGGGCGGCGGCAGCGGCCGAGATGGCGCGTCGCGCAAAGCAGGATAAGGCGGACAAGCCCGAGACTTTTGCCACCGCTCCGATGCCGCCAGAGGCCCTGCCGCGAGAGCCCGTGCTGCTCCGGCCCACGCCGCCCGATGTCTGTGCCACCCCGGCCATCGCGCCTGCATCGGCACCCCCCGTATCCGCACCAGACGATCGCACGCCCCTGCCGCGCGGACAGGCCCTGGCCGTGCCACAGCCGGGACTGCTCGATGCCGTCGCGGCAAGCCTTGGGGATGCCGGACGGTTTCTCGCCCGCTTCGTGCCCGGCCTTCGCCGGTCGCGCGCGCTGCGCGAGCAGATGGCGCGGACCGAGGCGCGCTTGCGGGCGATGGAAGCGCAACTTGCGGCCCTTGAAGCCCTGCGCGCGCGTGTCGCCGCCTAACCTTTCCCGATTCCCTGCGGCTATCCACGCATTCCCGCGCATTTGCGCTTAATGCCCTTGAACATCCTCGGCTGGCACGCGACATAGGCGATCGCAACCAGATGAGGATTCCCATGCTCGACGTGCTCGGCAGCCGCTCTGCCCAAGGTAAGTTCAACATTGACCCGGTGACCGGCGCGCTCGTCCCGGTCGTTGTCGAGCAGACCAGCCGTGGCGAGCGCAGCTTCGACATCTTCAGCCGCCTGCTGCGCGAGCGCATCGTGTTCATCACCGGCGCGATCGAGGATCACATGGCCTCGCTGATCGTCGCCCAGCTGCTGTTCCTCGAATCGGAAAATCCGTCGAAGGACATCTCGATGTACATCAACTCGCCGGGCGGCGTCGTCACGGCGGGCATGGCGATCCATGACACCATGCAGTACATCCGCCCGCGCGTGTCGACCGTGTGCATCGGCCAGGCCTGCTCGATGGGCAGCTTCCTGCTTGCCGCCGGCGAGCCGGGCATGCGCATCGCGCTGCCGCATGCGCGCATCATGATCCACCAGCCTTCGGGCGGGGCGCAGGGCATGGCCTCGGACATCGAGATCCAGGCCCGCGAGATTCTGCGCATCAAGAAGCGCATGAACGACCTTTACGTGAAGTACACGGGCAAGAGCCTGGAGGAAGTTGAACGCGCGATGGACCGCGACACCTTCCTCGAAGCCGACGAAGCGCAGGCCTTCGGCCTGGTGGACAAGGTTTTCGAATCGCGTCCCCAATCCGAACAGACCGGCGTGGAGAGCGGCACGGGCGGCGCGCCTTCCGCCTGATTAATCATTCTGCGCCCGCCCCTTAAGCATTGCGAAAGGGACGCGGGAGCAGGGTGGATCACCTCGTTTCTGGCCCGGTTGATTAATACCCTTGTGGTAGTAGGATAACCGGGCCGGCCTCTCGTGGAGGGGCGCCTGGGATTGAAGAATGACAAAGCTTTCCGGATCGGACTCTAAAAGCACGCTCTACTGCAGCTTCTGCGGGAAGTCGCAGCACGAGGTGCGCAAGCTCATCGCCGGCCCGACGGTCTTCATCTGCGATGAGTGTGTCGAGCTGTGCAACGACATCATCCGGGAAGAGACCAAGCAGGGCATCGCCGGCAAGAAGGATGGTGGCGTACCCACGCCGCGCGACATCTTCGAGACGCTGAACGATTACGTGATCGGGCAGGACCGCGCCAAGCGCGTGCTGTCGGTGGCCGTGCACAACCACTACAAGCGCCTCAAGCACAGCGGCAAGGGCGGCGATGTCGAACTGTCGAAGTCGAACATCCTGCTCGTCGGCCCGACCGGCTCGGGCAAGACGCTGCTGGCGCAGACGCTCGCCAAGACCTTCGACGTGCCGTTCACGATGGCCGATGCCACCACGCTGACCGAAGCCGGCTACGTGGGCGAGGACGTCGAGAACATCATCCTCAAGCTGCTCCAGGCCAGCGACTACAACGTCGAGAAGGCGCAGCACGGCATCGTCTACATCGACGAGATCGACAAGATCAGCCGCAAGGCCGAGAACCCGTCGATCACGCGCGACGTGTCGGGCGAGGGCGTGCAGCAGGCGCTGCTCAAGCTGATGGAAGGCACGACCGCGTCGGTGCCGCCGCAGGGCGGGCGCAAGCATCCGCAGCAGGAATTCCTGCAGGTCGACACGACGAACATCCTGTTCATCTGCGGCGGTGCCTTTGCCGGCCTCGACAAGATCATCGCCGACCGCCTGCAGAAGCGTTCAATCGGCTTCGGCGCGCATGTCGCCGATCCCGACAAGCGCCGCGTGGGCGAACTGCTCCAGAAGGCCGAGCCGGAAGATCTGCTCAAGTTCGGCCTGATCCCCGAGTTCATCGGCCGCCTGCCGGTGATCGCGACGCTCAACGATCTCGACATCGTGGCGCTGGTCAAGATCCTGCGCGAGCCCAAGAACGCGCTGGTCAAGCAGTACGCCAAGCTGTTCGAGCTGGAAGACGTGGCGCTGACCTTCACCGACGACGCGCTCGAGGCGATCGCCAAGAAGGCTATCGAACGCAAGACCGGCGCACGTGGCCTGCGCTCGATCGTCGAAGGGCTGCTGCTCGACACGATGTTCGACCTGCCCACGCTCGAAGGCGTCACCGAAGTGGTGGTCGACAAGGACGTGGTCGAGGGCCGCAAGGAACCCGTCCAGGTGCTCAAGGGCAAGGAACAGGCCGCCTGATCGGGCGACTGCCTTCCTCCTGATCCGACCCTGATCCGACAAGGCCCCCGCTGGAAACAGCGGGGGTTTTTGTTTGGGCGGGCCTGCGGCGCGTGGGGGGCTTCGACAGGCTCAACCCGAACGGTACGGGGGCAGGGGACGGGCGCAGGGCTTCGCCCAGGATCTCCTATACATGAGTGCAGGATGTGTCTGTCGCGCAGATGCCTAGACCCTGCATTACCGGAATTTAACGCGGCAGCCAGCGGGCGGTCGCAGGGCCTCGGCCAAAGGGCTGCAATCGGATCGTCGTGTGCCTGCCCCGTGCCGGCGCCGCCGAACCGCCCTTTGGACCGAAGAAAAGACCCTGCGCGATGAACTTTGACCACGCTGTGCCGCAAATGACCCGTGCCCGGCAGATCCGGGTGCTGGCTCTGTCCGTCGCTGCCGTCGCCCTCGTGGCGGTGGGAGCCACCACCATCCACGCCTGGATGCACCAGCCGGCCGCCGCGCCGGCGCCCTTGCCGGCCGGTGAGGTCCAGTTGACCGACGGCCAGGTGAAGAGCCTCAAGATCGAGACGGTGGGCGCGGACGATGGGTTCGCGCGGACGGGCGCAAGCGGTCAGATCGCGGTGGACGAGACCCGCTCGACGCCGGTCTTCCTGCCCTATTCGGGCCAGGTCCAGAAGGTCTTCGTGCAGAACGGCGACCGCGTCAGCGCCGGCACGCCGCTGCTGTCGGTGCGGACCACCGACATTGCGGATGCGCGCAATGCGCTGGCGGCCGCGCTCGCCCAGCGTACCAGTGCGGCAGCGCAGGTGCGTGTCGCACAGGAGAACGCCTCGCGCGCCGAGGAAGTCTATCGCAGCGCGGGCGGCGCGCTCAAGGATCTGCAGCAGGCACGCAGCGACCTGGTCGCCGCGCAGTCGCAGCTCGGCATCGCCGACGCGGCGATGACCGCGGCGCGGGCCAAGCTGTCGGTGTTCGGCGCGAATGGCGGTGGCGGCGGCGATGCCGTGATGCGCGCGCCGATCGGCGGCGTGGTCGTCACCCGCGCGATCGCGCAGGGCCAGTATGTCAGCGGTGGAGCGGGCGGCAGCAGCCAGCCCTCGTTCCTGATCGCAGATCTCTCGCGCGTGTGGCTGGTGGCGCAAGTGGCGGAAAGCGATGCCTCGCGCGTGCATATCGGCGACAAGGTCGTCGTGACCGCCACGGCCTATCCGGGCCGCACCATCGACGCGACGATCGACAACGTCGGCGCGCAGATCGACCCGGTCTCGCACCGCCTCCAGGTGCGCGCGACGATCGCCAATCCCGACGGCGCGCTCAAGCCGCAGATGTTCGCGAACTTCACGATCGAGACCCCTGACAAGGAGGTCCCCGCCGTTGCGGCCGCGCCGCGTCTGCTGAGCCTGCCCTCCGAGGCGGTGATTCACGAGGGCGACAGCGCCCGCGTCTGGGTCTGGCAGGGCAAGGGCCGGGTCAAGGTGCGCGACGTGGTCACCGGCGAGAGCCATGACGGCCGCGTGACGATCGTCTCGGGCCTCAACCCCGGCGAGAAGGTCGTGACCCAGGGCGCGATCTTCGTGAACGAAGCGGGGCTCGACTGATGGTCAATCTGGTTCGTTATGCGCTGGGCCAGCGCATGGCCGTGGTCGCATTCTTCCTCGTCATGATCGTGGCGGGGGGAATCGCTTTCTACAATCTCAACATCGAGGCCTACCCCGACCCGGTGCCGCCGATGGTGGAAATCGTGACTCAATCTTCGGGCCTGTCGGCCGAGGAGATGGAACGCAACGTCACCATCCCGATCGAGGTCCAGATGTCGGGCTTGCCGCACATGACCGCGATCCGCGCGATCTCGTTGTTCGGTCTGTCGGACGTGAAGATCCAGTTCACTTACGACTTCAATTACGAGCAGGCGCAGCAGCAGGTCATCAACCGCCTGGCGCAGCTGCCGCAGCTGCCGGGCGGCGCGGTACCGACGATTTCGCCGACCAGCCCGGTGGGCGAGATCTACCGCTATCGCATCGCCGCGCCCAAGGGCTACTCGGTCGAGGACCTCAAGACCCTGCAGGACTGGGTGCTGCAGCGCCGCTTCCGCGCGATTCCCGGCGTGGTCGACGTGACGGGATGGGGCGGCAAGCTGCGCAGCTACGACGTGGTGGTCGACAACGATCGCCTGCAGGCCCACCACCTGACCGTCGCGCAAGTCATCGCCGCGCTCGGCAAGGCGAATGCCAACGTCGGCGGCCAGACCATCAACTTCGGCGCACAAAGCGCGATCGTGCGCGGCATCGGCCTGATCCAGTCGGTCGATGCGCTGGAAGACACCCCCGTGGGCCGCGACGGCACCGCGCCGGTGCTGGTGCGCGACGTGGCAACGGTCAAGATCGGCAACATGCCGCGCAACGGCATCGCCGGGCTCAACGCCGATGACGACATCGTCCAGGGCATCGTGCTGATGCGCCGCGGCGCGCAGTCGATGCCGACGATCAACGCGGTCAAGGCCGAGATCGATACGATCAATTCGACCGGCGTGCTGCCTCCCGGCGTGCACCTCGAGCGGATCTACGACCGTTCGGACCTCATCGGCGTGACCACGCGCACGGTCATGGAAAACCTTGTCGCCGGCGTGCTGCTGATCTTCATCCTGCAGTGGGCGTTCCTCGGCAACCTGCGCAGCGCGCTGATCGTGGCCGCGACCATTCCCTTCGCGCTCGCCTTCGCCGTGCTGATCCTGACGATACAGGGGGAGAGCGCCAACCTGCTCTCGGTGGGTGCATTGGACTTCGGGCTTGTGGTCGACGCGACCGTCATCATGGTCGAGAACATATTCCGGCACATGGCCGAGCGATCCCATCACGTCGAAACCGAGGAGGGCGGACGCTATACCTTCGCCAGCCGTATCGGATCGGTGCTGGGCGCGAGCAGTGAAGTCAGCCGTGGCATCTTCTTTGCCGCCGCGATCATCATCACCAGCTTCCTGCCGCTGTTCACGCTGACCGGCGTCGAGGGCCACATCTTCGGCCCGATGGCCAAGACCTATGCCTATGCCATCATCGGCGGGTTGCTCGCGACCTTCACCGTGGCGCCGGTGCTGTCGGCACTGATGCTGCCCGACAAGCTGGACGAGGCCGAAACGTGGCTCGTCTCGCGGATCCGCCGGATCTACGAGCCGATGGCCGCCTTTGCCTTCCGCAACCAGTTCCTGGCGATCGGCGCGGGTGCGCTCATGGTGATCGGGGCCTTCGTCGGCGTGCGATCGCTGGGCGTGGAGTTCCTGCCGCACCTCGAGGAAGGGAACATGTACATCCGCGCCTCGCTGCCGGCGGCGATCTCGCTCGATGCGGGCGAGCCGACCGCGCGGGCGATCCGCCGCGACATCATGCAGTATCCCGAGGTGACCTCGGTGCTGTCGGCGCATGGCCGCCCGGATGACGGCACCGACGCCACCGGCTTCTTCAACATCGAGTACTTCGTGCCGCTCAAGCCGTTCGACGAATGGCCCAAGGGCATGGACAAGGAGAAGCTGGTCGCCGACCTCTCGGCCAAGCTCCAGGCCAAGTATCCCGGCGTCGACTTCTCGTTCTCGCAGATCATCGAGGACAACGTCGAGGAAGCGGCCTCGGGCGTGAAGGGCGCGAACTCGGTCAAGCTGTTCGGCCCCGATCTCGAGACGCTCGAGAAGATCGCCGGGCAGATGCGCGACCAGATGGCCAAGGTGCGCGGCATCACCGATCTCGGGATCTTCCAGTCGCTGGGCCAGCCGACCGTGCGGATCGACGTCGATCGCGAGAAGGCGGCACGCTATGGCCTGAGCGTCGACGACGTGAACCAGACCGTGCAGGCCGCGATCGGCGGCACCTCGCCGGGCGACCTTTACGAGCCGCACACCGACCGGCACTTCCCGATCGTGGTGCGTCTGCAGGCCGACCAGCGCGACAGCCTCGAGGCGGTGAAGCGCATCACCGTGGGGGCGACCGCGCCCGACGGGACGACGATCGCCGTGCCCTTGTCGGAACTCGCCGACATCCGCCTGACCACCGGTGCAAGCTTCATCTATCGCGAGCACCAGCAGCGCTACATCCCGATCAAGTTCTCGGTCCGCGACCGCGACCTCGGCAGCGCGGTCGAGGAAGCGCAGGCGCGCATCGCCAAGAACGTGCCGCTGCCGCCGGGCTACAGCCTCGAATGGGCGGGCGAGATGAGCAACCTCAAGAATGCCGTGGCACGGCTGGAGATCGTGGTGCCGCTGAGCCTGCTGCTCATGTTCGGGCTGCTCTACATCAACTTCCGCTCGCTGCGCGATGCACTGCTCGCCTTCTCGGTGATCCCGATGGCGGTGGTCGGCGGGGTGCTCGGGCTGATGCTGACGGGAACGGCGTTCTCGATCTCCGCAGCGATCGGTTTCGTGGCGCTGTTCGGCATCGCGGTGATGGACGGCATCCTGCTGGTGACCAGCTTTAACCAGGCGATGGACGAAGGCATGGCGCAACTCGACGCGCTGCGCCACGCGACGACCAACTCGCTGCGCCCGGTGCTGATGACCTGCCTCGTCGCGGCGATCGGCCTTGCGCCGGCTGCGGTCGCCACGGGCATCGGCAGCCAGGTGCAGAAGCCGCTGGCGCTGGTGGTGGTGGGCGGCATGACCATGGCGCCGCTGCTGATCCTGCTGGTGCTGCCGCTGCTCATCAACCGCTTCTCCAGCCGTGTCGCGGCCGCGCGCAAGCGGACTGCGGACGGGGAGACCACGGCTCCGGCCCTCGAACAGGATGGAGAACCGGCATGATCCGTATCGCGCGCATTGCCCTGGTGCAGGGCGTCGCTGTCAGCGCCCTGATGCTGTCGGGCGCGGCGGCGGCAAAGGCGCCGCCGCCGGTGTCCGCCAGCGTCGACGTTCCACTGCCGCCGAGCGTGACCGGAAATGCCCCGGCGCGCATCCTCGATGCGCCGATGGCGCCAGGAGACACGGCGCCGCAGATGATCCGGCCCGGCGCGGCGGTGGCCAAGGACTGGTGGCATGCCTTCGGCAGCCCGGCACTCGATGCGCTGGTCGAGCGCGCGCTGGCGGCCAACACCGACGTCAAGGCGGCGCAGGCGCGGCTGGCGCAGGCCCAGGCGCTCGTCGGGGCGACGCGCGGCGGGCTGTTGCCGCAGGTCGACGCCGGGCTGACCAGCGAGCGGCAGCGGCTGTCGCAGACGCTGTCGACACCGCTGTCCAATCCCGACCCGCAGGTCTTTTCGCTGCACACCGCGCAAGTGAGCGTGAGCTATGCCCCCGACCTCTTCGGCGGCGGCGCGGCACGGCTGCGCTCGGCCAAGGCGGCGGCCGCGGTGGCAGAGGCGCAGGCACAAGGCATCCGCAATCTGGTCGCGGGCAATGTCGTGCTGGCGGTCATCCAGAACGCCGCGCTCAACGCCGAGATCGCGGCGACGCGCGAGGCGGTCGACAACAACCTCCAGGTGCTGACGCTGCTGCACACGCGCGAGAAGCTGGGGGCAGTGGGTCACGCCGATGTTGCCGCGCAGACCGCGGCGGTCGCGGCGATCGAGGGCCAGATGCCGCCGCTATTGCGCCAGCGCGGCGTGAACCTTGCGGCGTTGTCGGTCCTGCTGGCCCAGGCACCGGGCGCGCCGCTGGAAAGCGCACCCGGCCAGCCGGCAGGGCAGCTGCCCGGGCTGGACGACCTGACATTGCCGGCGGACCTTCCCGTGGCGCTGCCCGCAGACCTGCTTGCCGTCCGGCCCGACGTGGCGGCCTCGGCCGCGACGCTCGAAGGCGCGGCGGCCGACGTCAAGGTGGCGATGGCGGCGCGACTGCCGCAGATCACCCTGTCGGCAACGGCCGGCGGCACGGCGGAGGACTTCGGCCGCATGTTCGCCAGCGGCAACCCGTTCTGGCAGATCCTCGGTGGGCTCGTCGCGCCGATCTTCCACGGCGGCACGCTCAAGAAGCAGGAGCAGGCGGCCAAGGATGCGCTCGAGGCCGCGAAGGCCGAGTACAAGGGCACGGCGTTGCAGGCCTTTGCCGACGTCAGCAATGCGCTGACCGCGCTGGCCACCGACGCCACCGCGCTCAACGTCGCCGAGCATGGCAACCAGGCGGCGAGCCAGAGCCTCGGCTTCACCCGCCGCCAGCTCGAGCTCGGCAGTGTCGGGACACTGGCGGTGCTCAACGCCAGTGCTACGGCGCAGACCGCCCGCGCGCAGTTCGTGGCTGCGCGTGCGGCGCGTCTGACCGACACGGTGGCGCTGTTCACGGCGCTGGGTGGCGGGATCCGCGCCTCGGCAGTGCAGCCCGCTGCCGCGAGTGCAGCCGTCTCGCTGCCCGCGCCGCTGTCGGACGGGAGCGATGCCACGGGGCGATGACCCGCTCGCGCCTGTCCGAAAGAGACGGACGTGACTCATGAAAAAGGCCCCTGCCGGGATGCGGCAGGGGCCTTTTCTCTGTCAGCACAAGAGCCGCTCTCCCCCGCGCGGGGGAAGAGCGGCATCGCGTTGGATCAGAAGCCGAAGCTGACGGTCGCGATCAGCGTACGCGGCGGGCTGAGCTGCGCATACGTGATCGGGTTGCCGTTGGTCTGCTGGCTGATCGAGGTGCCGTCGAAGCCGCCGACGTAGTTCACGTCGAACAGGTTGGTCACGTTCAGCTGCAGGAAGGTGCGCTCGTTGAACATCGAGGCGACCTTGTCTAGCGCCAGCTTCGCGTCGAGGTCCACGACCGTGTAGGCACGCGTCTTCGCGGGGAAGATCTCGAGCTTGCTGTTGTTGTTGTTGACGTAGAACGGCAGGTTCTGGTCGTTCACGTAGCGCGGGCCGGTACGCTTGGCCTGCACGCCCAGCGACAGCGGGCCGACGGTGCCGTCGACGCGGCCACCGAAGGTGTAGACGGGCGCGCCCGACTCACGCTTGCCGGCGGTCTGCAGGAACGCCTGGTTGCCCGCGGCGGTGCAGCCCAGCATGCCCAGCGTCACGTTGGTCGCGGTGCAGGTGCCGGCATCGACGTTGTCGCGGATCTTCGAGTGCAGGTACGAACCGAAGGCGTAGATCGACAGGTTCTGCATCGGCGAATAGGCCAGCGAGCCGTCGAAGCCGTACTTGTCCACGCGGCCGAGGTTGCGATAGATCGTGACCTGCAGGTCACGGTCGAACGACGAGGCCAGACGGTTCTGGTAGATGGTGTACCAGGCCGAAACCTGCGCCATCACCTTGCCCGAACGATAGCGGACACCGGCATCGAAGTTGTCGGTGGTTTCCGGATCCGGGCGAGCCGCCGGGTTGTTACGCGGGAAGTAGAACGAGTTGTACAGGTTGTCCGTGCCGGGCACCTGCAGACCGCGCGAGTAGTTCGCGAAGATGCTGGCGGCGGGGTTGATGCGGAACACGAGGCCCGCAGTCGGCAGCGGCTTGCTGTAGTTGAAGATGCGCTGCTGCGGAGCTGCCCAGCCGCCGGTCGGCAGGCCCGTGACGGGGCTGACGACGTAGGGGTTGGCCGCACCGACGACGGCGGCATCGCCGGCATCGCCATAGCACGCCACACCGCCGCCAGCGCCGGTGGTGAAGCACTTGTTGGTGAGGTTGCGCTTCAGGAAGGGCACGCGCAGGCCGACGTTGACGGTCAGCGCATCGAAGGTGCCGCGATATTCACCCGAGACCTGGTGCAGGATCGCGTAGGACAGGCGGTTACGCTTCTGGACGATGTTGCCCTTGGAGTCGATCAGCGCGTTTTCCGACGTGAAGTAGTCGGCGCCGAAGCCGTTGTCGCGCAGGTAGCCGAGCTCGCCGGTCTGCTTGTGACGGCCACGGTCGTACGAGTAGGCAACGCGGATCGTGTTGTCCGGGTTGATGTCGTAGCGCAGCGAGGCGAGCAGGCCGATACGCGCGGTCTTGGTCTGGCTGGGAGCCAGGAGACGCACGGTGTCGAGCAGGTCGCCGTCACCGTTCAGGTCGCGGCCGAAGTAGTAGTTCGTGCCGTTGAAGCCGACGACGCCGGCGGTGGTGCCGACGCGCGTGGTGGCTTCGGTGCCGACCGCGGTACCGCCGCCGTTGGCGCTGGTCCACTGGATTGAGGGGTCGACCGTCAGCACCAGGCCGTCAGCCAGCGTGAAGCGGCTGTTGAGGCGGATGTTCGCGGTGTCCGACGGGTTGAAGCGGTACTCGTAGTCCGAACCGCAAGTGTTGGCGGTGTCGGCCAGGCCAGCGCGGGCCGGTGCAACAAGGCAGCGAGCGGTCTGGTAGAAGCGCTCGTCGCCGTTCAGCGGGTAGCGGTTGCCCGAACCACCGCCCACGACGCGCGTGCCGTAGTTCTCGGTCCACATCGGCACCGAACCGAAGAAGTTGTTGCGGTTCTTGTTGAGGTGGCCGGCGAGCATGATGAAGTCGCCGTTCGAGCCGAGCGGCTGGTACAGCTTGGCGTTCAGCTGCTGCTTGTTGATCTTGCCGATACCGCCGAACACGGCATTGTTGGTCGCGCTCGAGGCGGTGATGAAACCACGCAGGCCCGAGGCGGTCAGGTTGCCGGTGTCGATCTCGCCGAACATGCGGGCGAAGCGGAAGTCACCCACCGAGCCGAGCAGGCGCGCGTGGAAATCTTCGGTGGGCATGCGCGAACGATAGTTCACGGTCGAACCCGAGGCCGAGGCGGTCGGCGAGTCGACGTCGGTCGTGCCGAGGTTGACGTTGACCTGCTCGATGACTTCGGGGTCGAGCTGCTGGTTCGAGTAGAGCGCGTAGTTGCCCGTGTCGTTCAGCGGCATGCCGTCGAACGTCTGCGAGATACGGCTGTTGTCGAAGCCACGGATGAACAGCTTGCCGCCGGCCGAACCGAACGGGTCGTTGTTCTGGAAGCTGACGCCCGGCACCAGGTTGATGATGTCGTTGATCGTCTGGCCGGGGGTCTGGTGCGAAATGATCGCCTGGTCGAGGACCTGCTTGGCCTTGGGCGTGTCGGGCAGCTGGACGCCATTGACCGACTTGGCGGCATGGGCGCTGACGACGATGGATTGCTGTTCGAAATCGACCGAGCCGGTCGACTGGGCCATGGCGGGCGTGGCGACGAAGGCCATGCCAAGCGCCAGCGCAGTGCCGGCGTAGAGATTCGAGCGGTGCATTGGTGTCCCCGTTGCAATGTCGTGGCTGGTGCGTCGCAACAGCCGATGGAAGCTACTGCACTGCAACCTCACCCGAGCCGGGGACAGGAAACAGCGCGCCGATGGTGTCAGCCACCCGGCGGGTTTCCCTGACTCGTTTCTTGTGACACTAAAATGACAAATTTCGTTTGCAGATTTCAACATCCTGCAACGCGCGCACGATTTATACAAAAACCACCAGGGTTGAGCCAAGATGTTTCAATCGTTGCCGAATGTACGCCACAATCCATGAGTTTGTGGCGTCTTCGCAACGGCAGCAGACATATTGTGCAAATGCGGTGAACGGAGCCCGTGACCGCAGTTTGACGGCCATTTCGACGGGTTCATCCCGTGGGGGAGGGGGCTCCCGCCGCCTCGATCAGCCAGCGTGATTCGCCCTCGAGCCCGATCGCGGTGAGGCGGCCCGAGGCATAGGCACCGGTGTCGATGCCGACCCGCAAGGGGTGCACTTCGGGATCTTCGCAGATGGTATGGCCGTGAACCACGACGAAGTCGCGCGGGGTGCGGTCCGCGATGAACTCCCCGCGGATCCAGCGCATGTCGAGCGGGTTTTGCGCCGACAGCGCCACGCCGGGACGGATGCCCGCATGGACGAAGACATAGTCCCCGATCCGGATGATGTCCTCGAAGCTGCGCAGGAACGCGACGTCGGCGGCGGGCACCAGAGCGGGCATCGCGGCGCGGATCTCCTCCAGCGTCATCGCCGCATAGTCTTCGGGGGTGAGGCCGTAGCTCAGCAGGGTTTCGCGCCCGCCATGACGCAGGAAATGGCGCAGCGTCTCGTCGTGGTCGAACGAGTCGAGAAACATTTCCTCGTGATTGCCGGCAAGGATGCGCACGTCGCGGCGGGCGGCCCAGTCTCGCGCAGCGGCGATGACACCGGCGCTGTCGGGGCCGCGGTCGACCAGGTCACCAAGCAGGATCACGGTGGTCTTCGCCACGTCGCGGACGCTTTCGTCGCGCTCGATCATGGCGATCATGCGGCGGAACAAGTCCAGCCGGCCATGGATGTCGCCGATGGCATAGACCCGCTCACCCTCGGGCACGCGCAAGGAGATGGCAGGGATGCCTTCGTCCGGCGAGGCGATCAAGGATTTGAAAAACTTCAACATGCGGCGGTCTGTGAAAACATCCTGGGTCCAATATGGTTCCAACCTTGCGCCAGACAAGCCGCAGAAACGCTATGATGCAAAAAAGACACGGAACAGAACGACAATGTCACGCTCCGGCAATAGCTCTTGTGCGCCGCAAAACGACGCGGCATCCCGGAGCGGCAAGTCGTGAAGAGGTCCGCTTCAAAGACAGAGACCCGGCGACTTGTGCAGGCGGGGCGACGCGAAGAAGAAACAAAGAGGTATTTTCATGCGTACGTCCATCAAGTCGCGCGTGGCCAAGGCAGCCGCGGCGCTCAGCCTTGCCGTGATTGCCGGATATGCTGTGCCCGCCATGGCCGACGAAACCGCGCCGCCCAGCGACTTCAAGATTTCCGGTTCTGCAGCGGTCACCAGCCAGTATCGCTTCCGCGGCATTTCGCAGTCGAACAACCAGCCGGCCGTGCAGGGTGCGATCACCGTCGCGCACAGCTCGGGCTTCTATGTGTCGACCTGGGGTTCGAGCGCGACGGCGAGCCCGGCGGTGAACATCGGTGGCACCGAGATCGACGTCTATGGCGGCTTCACGCACGGCATCGCCGACAGCGGCGTGACCTTCGACGTCGGCGTCTATGGCTATCTCTATCCGGGTGCGCCGGGCCTCAACTATTACGAGGTCTACGGCTCGCTGACCAAGGCGCTGGGGCCGATCAATGCCAAGGCCGGGGTCAACTTTGCGCCCAAGCAGAAGAACCTCGACATCTACACCACGCACACCAACACTTATGTGTACGGTGAGCTGTCGGGCTCCATCCCCAACACGCCGTTCACCATCCACACGCACCTCGGCCACACCGGCGGCGCTTTCGACTACACCAAGCAGTACCTCGACTATACCGCCGGGATCAGCACGACCTGGAAGAACCTGACGTTCGACGTCTCCGCCGTCGGCACCAACGTCAGCAAGCAGGACTCGCGCGACAACCCGTTCCTGGGCGTCTCGGCGGGCGAAATGCACCGTGCCGCCAAGAGCGTGGCCGTCATTTCGCTGACCGCGACCTTCTGATCGCAGCGTTCGGGACCTGAGAAAAAGGCCCGCGCCGGGGACGGTGCGGGCCCTTTCCTATGCGGCGCCTTGCATTTGCGGCCGGGGCAGCGCGCCAACCGCGCGGGCGGCAGCCTCGCTCAGCTTTCCAGCTCGACGTCCCAGTAAAGCCAGTCGCGCCAGCTTTCGTGCAGGTGGTTCGGCGGGAAGGCGCGGCCCTTTTCCTGGAGCTGCCAGGTCGTGGGGCGGATCGGCTCTTCCATCAGGCGCATGTGCGCCTGGGCCGGTGTGCGCCCGCCCTTGGCCATGTTGCAGGGCGCGCAGGCGGTGGTGACGTTTTCCCATGTCGTGCGGCCGCCCAGACGGCGCGGGACGACATGGTCGAAGGTCAGGTGATCGCCGCAGCCGCAGTATTGGCAGACGAAGCGGTCGCGCAGGAACAGGTTGAAGCGGGTGAAGGCGGGAAATTCGCTCGGCTTCACATATTGGCGCAGTGCGATCACCGAGGGGATCTTCATGTCGAGCGAGGGGCTGTGCACCGCGCGATCATACGTCGCGATGATGTCCACCCGCTCGAGGAAGACGGCCTTGATCGCGGTCTGCCAGGGCCACAGGCTTAACGGATAGTAGCTGAGCGGAGTGTAGTCCGCATTCAGGACCAGCGCCGGGCAATTGTCGAGGTGACGGTTGGACGCCAGCAAACGGGGTGTCGCGGCGCCATCGCCGCTGTGGGGCCTGGCCGAAGCCGCCCGCTCGATCAGCGCCTCGTGAAGCATTCCCTGCACGTGCTCCCATGCCAAATCGGCCTCAGCCTCGCGCCGGGCGAGAGGTGGGCGGGCGAGAGATGGGCGACAGGCATGACTGCTTCATGACGCATGGGGACAACCAACACGTTTGGTGGGTCATGGTCAAGGCCCGACCGTCGCATGGTGCGAACGGACGGGCCTTATCCACAGGTGGCGATCAGCGCGCGTAAGTAACCACGAGGTCGTAGAGATAGGCGCGTCCGGTCATCAGCGCCTTGACCTCCATGCGTTCGTTGAGGCCATGGACGCCATTGCCGTCCGGGTTGCCCCAGATGCCCGGCACGCCATACGTCGGGATGCCGACCGCCTCGAGGAAAACGCCATCAGTGGCGCCCGTCGACATGTCGGGCACCACCGGCACCCCGGGGAAATAGCGGGCCGAGAGCTTTTCCATCGGGCCGATGATTGCCGGGTCGAGCGCCGGCGCCTTGGCCACCGGGCGCAGCGGCGGGGTCAGCGTGATGGCCACGCCCGGGTCGGCCACGACCTTCTGCAGCGCATCGCGGATTTCCTCGGGCGAGTGGCCGGGGAAGATGCGGCAGTTCACGTTGGCACCCGCGCGCTGGGGCAGGGCGTTGTTGGCGTGGCCACCGTCGAGCAGCGTGGCGACGCAGGTGGTGCGCAGCTTGGAGTGATAGGTGCGGTCGGTGTTGACCAGCTTTTCCGCCTCGACGAAGGCCGGGCTGCCGATGGGGTTGGCGGCCACCGCCTGCATGGCCTTGCCCATGGCATCGCCGCGGGCTGCGCCGGCCTTGGTGAAGAAGGCGCGCGTGGTGTCGCTGAGTTCGGCCGGGAAGTCGTAGTCGCGCAGCTTCGCTAGGGCATCGGACAGCGCGTAGATCGCGTTTTCGCGCACCGGGATCGAGCTGTGGCCGCCGGGATTGCGCGTCTCGAAGCGGTAGTTCTGCACCGCCTTCTCGCCGACCTGGATCGACTGGTTGACCAGCTTGCCGCCTTCCGACACGCCCTTGCCGTCGGTGTCGCCGCCACCGCCCTCGTTCAGCGCGAAGGCCGCATCGATCAGGTCGCGCTTGTTGGCCGCCAGCCATTGCGCGCCGTTGAATGCCCAGGTGGTTTCCTCGCCACAGGTCAGGGCCAGCTTGACGGTCCGCTTGAGCGGCTTGGCCGCCTTGAGGCGGATCATGGTGTCGACCCAGACCGCGGCCATCGACTTGTCGTCGGCGGTGCCGCGGCCGTAGAAATAGCCGCCTTCCTCGATGAGGGTGAAGGGGTCGCGCTCCCAGTCGGCGCGCTTGGCCTCGACCACGTCGAGGTGGGCGAGCAGGAGGATCGCCTTCTCGGTCCTGGAGGTGCCGGGCAGCACGGCGACGAGGCCGCCGTCCTTGGGATGCTCGGGGGTGGAAAACAGCGTGATCTGCGCGTCGGCATATCCGGCGGACTTGAGATGCGCGGCCATGCGCTCGGCCGCGAGCGTGCACGAGCCGGTGCTGACGGTGGTGTTGGTCTCGACGAGTTCCTTGTAGATCGCGCGGAACTGCGTCTCGCCCGGATCGGCGGCCGGGGCCGCGTGGGCAGCGCCGGCGCCCAGAAGGGCCAGCGTGGCGGCGGATGCGATGGTACGGATGGTCAAGGTTTGCCCCCTTTGCCAGGATCGGATGCACCCGATCGGATGGGCGTACCATGGCGCGAAATGCGACAGGCGCAAGCAGGCTGTCGCAAGGCCGGCGCAGCCTGTGCAAAACGGGGCCAATTCGCTTGGGTTTCGGGCACAAAGTGCCTATGTGCAGGACCATGGCCAGCACTAACGAAAACACGCCCAACACCAATTCCTACGGCGCCGACAGCATCAAGGTCCTCAAAGGTCTGGACGCGGTGCGCAAGCGTCCCGGCATGTACATCGGCGATACCGACGATGGCTCGGGCCTGCACCACATGGTGTTCGAGGTGTCGGACAACGCGATCGACGAGGCGCTGGCCGGGCATTGCGACCTCGTGCTGATCGAGCTCAACCCCGATGGCTCGGTCTCGGTCGAGGACAACGGCCGCGGCATCCCGACCGACATCCACTCCGAGGAAGGCGTCTCGGCGGCCGAGGTCATCATGACCCAGCTGCATGCGGGCGGAAAGTTCGAGAACACCTCGGACGACAATGCCTACAAGGTGTCGGGCGGCCTGCACGGCGTGGGCGTGTCGGTGGTCAACGCGTTGTCGGAATGGCTCGAGCTGACGATCTGGCGCGACGGCAAGGAACACTGGATGAAGTTTGCGCACGGCGATGCCGTCGCGCCGCTGAAGGTGACCGGGGACGCGCCGCTGGCCGATACGGGCAAGCCCAAGAAGGGCACGCGCGTGACCTTCTTCGCTAGTCACGACACGTTCAAGAACGTGACCGAGTTCGACTTCGACAAGCTCGAGCATCGCTATCGCGAGCTAGCGTTCCTCAACTCGGGCGTGCGCATCCTGCTGCGCGACAAGCGCCACGAGGAGATCAAGGAACACGACCTGTTCTACGAGGGCGGCATCGCGGCCTTCGTGAAGTACCTCGATCGCAACAAGCAGGCCCTGATCCCCGAGCCCATCGCCATCTCGGCGATGCGCGACGGCATCGGTATCGACGTCTCGCTCGAGTGGAACGACAGCTACTACGAAAACGTGCTGTGCTTCACCAACAACATTCCGCAGCGCGATGGCGGCACGCACCTGGCCGCGTTCCGCGCCGCGCTGACCCGTACGCTCAACGGCTATGCCGACCGCTCGGGCCTGCTCAAGAAGGAAAAGGTCTCGCTTTCGGGCGACGACATGCGCGAGGGCCTGACCGCGATCGTCTCGGTAAAGCTGCCCGACCCGAAGTTCTCGAGCCAGACCAAGGACAAGCTGGTTTCCTCCGAAGTGCGCCAGCCGCTTGAAAGCCTGATGGCCGACAAGATGAGCGAGTGGCTCGAGGAAAACCCGGCCCATGCCAAATCGGTGATCCTCAAGGTCATCGACGCCGCCGCCGCGCGCGAGGCCGCGCGCCGTGCCCGCGAACTGACGCGCCGCAAGGGGGCGATGGACATCGCCAGCCTGCCGGGCAAGCTGGCCGATTGCCAGGAGCGCGACGCCAGCAAGTGCGAACTCTTTCTGGTCGAGGGCGATTCGGCTGGCGGCAGCGCCAAGCAGGGCCGCGACCGCAAGATCCAGGCGATCCTGCCGCTGCGCGGCAAGATCCTGAATGTGGAGCGCGCGCGCTTCGATCGCATCATCTCCTCGCGCGAGGTCGGCACGCTGATCCAGGCGATGGGCACGGGTATCCGCGACGAGTTCAACCTCGAGAAGCTGCGCTACCACAAGATCGTCATCATGACCGACGCCGACGTCGACGGCGCGCATATCCGCACGCTGCTGCTGACGTTCTTCCATCGCCAGATGCCCGACATCATCCGCGCCGGGCACCTCTTCATCGCGCAGCCGCCGCTCTACAAGGTCGCCAAGGGCCGCAGCGAAGTCTACCTCAAGGACAACGCCGCGCTCGACCGCTACCTCGTCGAGGCAGGGACGACCGGGCGCGTCTTGGAAACCTCGGGCGGTGCGCGCGGCGGCAACGAACTGGCAGAGCTGGTCGATCATGCGCTGCGCCTGCGCAACCTCATGGCCTTCGTTCCGCGTCGCTATGACCCTTCGATCGTCGAGGCGCTGGCGCTGGCAGGCGCGCTCGATCCCGATCTGTCGGCCGAGGCGCGGAGCGAGGCATTGTCCAATACGGCACGCTGGCTCGATCGCGGCGATCCCGAGGCGCAGTGGACCGCGCAGATGTCGGAAGAGGGTGGCTATCACATCCAGCGCGCTTGGCGCGGGGTGACCGACCATCACCTGATCGAAGCCGGTTTCCTCGTCAGCGCCGAAGCGCGCAAGCTGGCGCGCCTCGCGTCCGAGCATGCCGAAGTCTACGAGGGCGTGGCCCGGCTGGTGCGCGCCAGTGCCGCCGCTCCCGAAGCCGAGCCGGCTGTCACCGATGGCGAAGAGACGGCCGCGCCGACACGTGCCGAAAGCAAGGACGCCGGGATCACGCGCCCGTCACAACTGCTCGACGCCGTGCTGGCCAATGGTCGCAAGGGTATCGCCGTGCAGCGCTACAAGGGGCTGGGCGAGATGAATGCCGAGCAGCTGTGGGAAACGACGCTCGATCCGGAGAACCGCTCGCTGCTGCAGGTCAAGGTCGAGGATGCCGACGTGACCGACGAGATCTTCACCCGCCTGATGGGTGACGTGGTCGAACCACGCCGCGACTTCATCCAAGAAAATGCGCTCAACGTCGCGAACCTGGACGTCTGAGCCGATGAGCACGACCACCATTCCGTGGGACCAGCCCGCGACGATGATCGACCTCGAGGGCCGCACGCCGATCATCGGCACGGTGCGCGACTGTGCGTTGCACTTTTCGCTCTACAAGCCCCATGCCAAGGACAACGCGCGCGTGCTGCTGACCGTGCCGATCCACCGCGAGGGGCGCAAGACCCGGACCTGGCTGCTCGATCCATCGGAGATCGCCGAGCTGGCGGAGCGTCTGGCGCGCGAAACGCAGTAACTGCGGACAGGCGTAGCGGGGAAAGCTGGGTCGACACAGGCCCTGCCCGGTTGCATTGTGCGCTGGTCAAACGAACGAAATAGGAGTATTCATGTCATCTGAAAGGATGATGTGATGCCTGCCGTGGCTGATCCGAAGCCCGATCGCGCTGTTGCGCTGAGCACGGCGATCGTGCGCATCGCCGAGTTCTGGTCGCTGAACAACGCGAAGCTGGGCTCAATCCTCGGTCTTTCGGCGCCCACGATCTCGCGTCTGAAGCGGGGCGCCACCGAACTCGATCCCGCATCCAAGTCCTTCGAGGCCGGACAATTCCTGCTGCGGCTGTTTCGCAGCCTCGATGCCTTGCTGGGTAGTGACGATGCGGCGGCGCGGCGCTGGCTGGACACACCCAATCTCGATCTCGGGGGCAAGCCGATTGAGAAGCTCGACACCATGCGCGGCCTGATCGAACTGTGTGATTATGTGGACTTCCATCGCGCTCGCGTCTGAGCACCGGGACTATCGCGGGACGATCTGGCGCCTCGTCGAAGGCCAGCACCGCATCTCCACCAACCGCCTGGCCAGCGACGGTGCCACGCAGGCCCTTCTTGAGGAACTGGCCGAAGAGGTGAAGCCGCAAGTCCCGCAATCCGCGCGGCATCTGCATTTCCTGCTCGCGACGCCGTTCCGCTATGGCCACCGCAGCGCCAGCCGGTTTCGCCGGGCGGACGAGAGGCCCGGCATCTTCTACGCTGCCGAGGCCGAAACCACCGCCATCGCCGAGACGGCCTACTGGTCGCTGCGGTTCTTCAGTCGCTCGCCGGGTTTCGTGCCACCGACCGCCACCGTGGAGTACACCAGCTTTCATGTGCGCGTGGCGACCGATCGCGCGCTGGACCTGACCCGGCCGCCCTTCGCCGCACATCTTTCGGCGTGGACCGACCCGGACGACTATGCCGCGTGCCAGGCGCTGGCGAGCGAGGCGCGGCTGGCGGAGACGGCCGTGATCCGCACCCCCTCGGCACGTGCCGATGCGGGCGAATGCAATGTTGTGGTCTTCGACCCTGCGGCTTTCGTCGACGCCGCGCCGGTCATCCACCGGACGTGGCATTTCCGGCACCAGGGTGGGCGGCTGTCGGTCCTCGGGGCGTTCCCGTCGAGCGATCGGCACGAGTTTACGGCGGCGCAGTTCGGGTTTTGACCTGCTTGACCACCCGACCGGGTGAGCTAGCCTTGTTGCATCGGCCATTGCCGGGATCGAGGCGGGATTGCCGTAATGTCAGACACGCATCGCAGGCCAAGACTTTCCGATATTGCGGCAGCAGCCGGAGTTTCGGTCGCGACGGTGTCACGCGTGCTCAGCGATCATCCGGCGATCCTGTCCGAAACGAAGGAGCGGGTGCGGGCCGTGGCGCAGGCGCAGGGTTATCCGCTGCCAGATGCCGATGCCGTGCCCAGAACGGCGCGGAGCAGGCGGCCCCGGCGGACTGGGTCGGTTTGTGCAGTGATGCCGGTGGCACTGCCGGCCGGAAGCCGCTTGGCGAATGCCTTCGAAATGAATCTGTTGGGCGGCGTGGGGGCCGCGATGCGCGACCAGGGTCTCGATTTTGCGGTGTCGGCGGTGGCGCCGCATGACGATGCCTCGCTGCTGCGCTTCATGGACCGGCACCCTTACGACGGGGTGATCTTTTTCGGCCAGTCGCAGTTTCACGACGGCCTTAACACGCTGGCGCAAGGCAACCGGCCGTTCGTGGTCTGGGGCGTGGAAACGCCGGGGCAGCGCTATTGCTCTGTAGGCAGTGACAACTTTGCCTGCGGGTTTCGCGCGACGCAGCATCTGATTGCGCTTGGGCGCGAGCGGGTGGCTTTCGTCGGGCAGGCCGCGCCCATCACCACCGCGCAAACGCGCCATTCGCAGCTTTCCGAACGGCTCGCGGGGTTTCGCGCCGCCCTTGCCGAGGCCGGGGGGTCGCCCGGCATCACGATGATGCGCCCCGCCAACTCGGGCCTCGCGGCGGGTGAAAACGGCGTGCGCACGCTGCTCGCGAAAGGGACGGGGTTCGACGCGATCGTGGCCTCGTCCGATCTGGTCGCGGTGGGGGCCATCCGCGTGCTGCGGGACCATGGAATGCGCGTGCCCGAGGACGTGGCGGTGGTGGGGTATGACGACAGCGACCTTGCACAGCTGATACAGCCCCGGCTTACCACGATGCGGCAGGATCCGATCCTGTCGGGCAATCTGCTCGTGACCAAGCTGCTGCGGGCGATGGCGGGCTACGAAGTGAAATCGGAACGGTTGCCAATCGATCTCGTCGTGCGCGAGTCCTGCGGGGCGGTGGCGAGCCGGCCCGTCCAGATCGCGAAAACCGCGATTACGCCATAAGCCGCGGCTGGCACGGCGAAGGCGTGGCCGATGCCGTGGTTCTCGGCAAGATACCCTGCCACCACGGACATCAGCGCGCCCCCGGCGACCGCGGTCGAGAGCAGCCCTGAAACGGCAGCGGGCGGGGCGTCGGCATGTTGCAAGGTCAGCGCGAAGATCGCCGGGAACATGATGGAATTGAACAGGCCGGTGGCGAGCAGCGCGTAGCCCGGCAAGGGGCCCGAGATGCCGAGAACGGCCGATAGGCACAGCAAAGCGAGCAGGGCCGAGCCAAGCAGCGCGCGGGGTGCTGGCACCCGCAGCAGCAGCGCGCTTCCGGCAGCGCGGCCGACGAGTGCGCCGCCCCAGAAGACCCACGCGACCATCTGACCGCCCAGGGCCAGGCTCAGCCCCGTAGCTGACGACTGGTGCAGATAAGGGATGAGCAGGCTGCCGATGGTACCTTCGGCGCCGACGTAGAGCGCGATCGTGGCAGCACCGGCAAGCGCCAGCGGTGAGCGCAGCGCCTGCCGGATGGGCGCGTGGCTTGGCGGGGCGGGGGTGCCCCAGCGTGCGCGTCTCACGAGAGCGGCACCCGCCAGCACCGTCCCGGCGACAAGCCCGGTGAGGAGATAGGCCAATCGGCCGCCATCGGCGATGGTGCCCGGCTCGCTGCCCAGCGCCAGTGCTGCGCCGAGACTGACCCCTGCGAGCACGCCGACCGAATTGACCGCCTGTGCGGCGGAAAGCCGTGCGGCTGCGGTACGCGGGCTGCCGGCTTGTACCGCGACGACGTTCGCTGCGACCTGCAGCGCGGCATTGCCCAGCGCCACCAGCGCCAGCGCAGCGATGAGTGCGGGGAAGCTGGGCGGCGCACCGTCGGGCGGGTGCAGTGCCATGGCCACGACCAGACAGCCCAGAACCACCAGACCCAGCCCCCAGAGCATGACGGTGCGGGGGCCGCTTCGTTGCAAGCGCTGCGCCAGAACCAGCGAGGACAGGCCGGCGACCACGAGCGCGATCCACTGGACCGTCATCGCCGCCGAAAGGCCGCGCGCGAAGACCAGGGGAACGACGGGAACCAGCGTCGTGGCCATGGCCCCGGCGACGCCCATCACGAAAAACGCGCCGAAAGACACCGCCATCAGTGCGCGGCGGCTACCCTCTCCATGCGAGCCAAGGTCACTGCCCGGTGCCTCATCCATCGCATCAATATGCCGTGGCAATCAGTCGTCGCACAGGGCCCAAAAATTTGCATATGCAAAAAAGTGTCGCGATGTTGCAATCGATTGCCAGTGGCGTAACTCGAAAGAAGGCAAGGTCGGGACCGACGGCATAGAGTCGCAAGGCCCGAACAGGGAGAGGATTAGTCGCATGATCACAAGGAAGAGTCTCGTCTGCTCGACGGCGGTCGTCGCCATCCTGAGCGGGAGCGGCGCCTGGGCGCAGCAGGCACCAGTGGATACCGCGGTGGCCCCGCCAGCCGATGCCGCCATCGTCGTCACCGGGCTTCGCGCCAGCCTCGAGCGCTCTCAGGCGGTCAAGCAGAACAGCACCTCGGTGGTCGAGGCCCTTGCCGCCGAGGACATCGGCAAGCTGCCGCAATCGAGCGTCGCAGACTCGCTCGGTCGCCTCGCCGGCCTGGCCGGTGAACGCCGGGCCGGTCGTCTCAGCGGGATCTCGGTGCGCGGTTTCCGCGAAGACTTCGTCGGCACCACGCTGAATGGCCGCGAACTCATCGGCATCGGCGACAACCGGGGCGTCGAATACGATCTCTACCCTTCCGAAATCATCGACAGCGCCGTCGTCTTCAAGACGCCGAGCGCGGACCTCATCGCACAGGGTGTCGGCGGTACGGTCGATCTGCGCACGATCCACCCGCTCGAACACAAGCGAACGCTGGTGGCGAACGCGTCGTTCGAGAAGAACGGCATGAAGTCGAAGAACCCCGATTTCAAGGATACCGGCTACCGCGCGGCGCTTTCGTTCAGCGACAAGTTCGCGAACGACACCATCGGCGTGGCCTTGACCGCAGCTACCACGTCATCCCCGACGCAGGACGAATTCTTCAGCGTCTGGGGCTATGACAAAGGCGTGATCTCGTCGGGTCCGAACGCGGGCAAGTATGCACCGGCCGGTATCGACATCTCGTCGCGTTCGCGCGTGCTGAAGCGCGACACCGTGGCGGGCGTGCTTGAATTCAAGCCGACCGACCAGTTCTCGCTGACGTTGGACGGGCTCTACATCAAGTTCTCGGATCGTGGCATTTCGCGCGGCTTCATCGAGGCGCTGCCGGTGGCCGCGGATGGCAGCACGGTAATCAAGACCGATGGCAACCACGTCGTCTCGGCGCGTACCACGGGCTTCAATTCGGTGCTGCGGACCGACCCGCTCGACAAACGCGGCGAGCTCAAGACCTTCGGCGGCAACCTGAAGTGGGAACCCTCGTCGGACGTTCATGTGATGCTCGACGTGTCGCACGCCGAGAGCAACAAGCGCGACACGCGCGGTGAGAGCTATTCGGGCCTGGGTCGCGCCGGCCTGACCACGCAGGGCCCCAACAACCTGCGGACCTATACGTATTCCGACAATGGCCTGTCGTTCTCCAACAATTCGCAGGCCTACAACGACTATAACGTCGTCCGGCTGGCGGGTCCGCAGTCGTGGGGTGGCGGCCTCGCGCCGATCACCGAGTTGAACCAGACCGCCGTGATCGGCTCGAGCGGGCAACCCATCGGTTTTGCGCAGGCGCAGGACGGCTTCGTCAACACCGGCATCTTCGACGAGCGGCTCAATGCCCTGCGCTTCGAGGTGCAGAAGGATCTCGAAGGGTCGTTCGTCAAGCACGTGAACCTTGGCGTGCGCTATTCGGATCACAAGAAGTCGAAGACCAACCAGGGCTTCTTCCTGACGGCCAAGACCTATCCGATCGATGGCCCGATCCCAGCAGATGCACGTCGCGGCACGGCGGATCTGAACTGGGTCGGCCTGGGCAACGTGGTTGCCTATGATGCGCTCAGCCTCATCAACAGCGACTTCTACAAGCGCTATGACGCCGGCGCGCTCGAGCCCGATCGTCTTGGCGACACCTATTCCATCCGGGAGAGGGTGTGGCAGCCGTTCGTGAAGGCGGACTTCGAGGCCGAGTTCAGCGGCGTGCGGATGTTCGGCAATATCGGCGTGCAGGGCGTGTTCACGCGCCAGCGCGGCTCCGGCTTCAATTCGGTGATCGGGGCCAATCTGCGGACCATCGCGACGCCGATCAGCGACGGTGCGAACTACACCCGCGTGCTGCCCAGCCTCAACCTCAACTTCGATCTGGGCAGCGGGCATACCCTGCGCTTCGCCGCCTCGAAGGTGATCAGCCGGCCGCGCATCGATTATCTGAATCCCGGCTCCTCGGTGAAATTCCGCAACAACGTGGCCAACGTGACGAACACCGATCCGGGTTTGGGGCCATGGGTATCGACCGGCGGCAATGCCGAGCTGCGACCCTATGAAGCCAACCAGTTCGATGCGAGCTACGAATACTACTTCGCGCCGGACGGCTTCGTTTCGGTCTCGGGCTTCTACAAGGATCTGGTCAACTGGAACGTCGCTGCAACGACGATCCGCGACTACACCCAGTTCTACATCCCCGGCTATCACCAGGCCGTCAGCAGCGACGGTACGACGATCTACACGCCGGCGACGTTCAAGGGCCTCAACACCACCTTTACCGGCGGTCTCACGGGCTCGGTCAAGGGCGTGGAACTGCAGGCCAGCGTGCCGTTCGGCCGCCTGACCAAGGCGCTGGACGGGTTCGGCCTGGTGGGGGCGATGGCCTTCACCGACGGCAAGCTCAACAACGGCTCCGACGTGCCGGGCCTGTCGAAGCGGGTCTACAAGGTGACCGGCTACTTCGAGAAGTCTGGCTTCTCGATCCGCGGCTCGATGAACAAGCGCTCGGCCTACCTGTCGGAGGACCGCGGCGGCTCCAATACGATCTCGCCGGTCAATCGCGCAGGTGAAACGCTGGTCGATGCCCAGATCGGGTACGACTTCAAGTACACCGGCCTGAAGTATCTCGAAGGCCTGCGGATTTCGATCCAGGGGCAGAACCTGACCGACCAGAAGGACATCTACACCGATACCGGCAGCGGCCTCGTGTCGCGATCGGAGCGGTTCGGGCGCAACTTCATGCTGAACCTGACGTATTCGTTCTTCTAAGACCCGTCGGTCCCTGACGATATCCCTTGCCGGCGACCATGCCGGACGGGGATATTGGCAGGGCACGACGAACTGGAGAGAAAGAGAACATGAACCGTCTCATCCGCAAGGTCGTCATTCTCGGCGGCGGCACGGCAGGATGGATGACCGCGGCGCTGCTGTCCAAGGTGCTGGGCGAGCAGGCTGCGATTGAACTCGTCGAATCCGATGACATCGGCATCATCGGCGTGGGCGAAGCGACGATCCCGCCGATCCAGCTCGTCAATTCGGTGCTCGGCATCGACGAAGCCGATTTCCTGCGCGAGACCAAGGCGACGATCAAGCTCGCCATCCGCTTCGAGAACTGGGGCGGGATCGGCGAGAGCTACTATCACACGTTCGGCACCGCCGGGCGGAACACGCCGTTCGCCTCGTTCCATCATTTCTGGAACCGTGCGCGCAAGGCGGGGCTGGGCGGCAGCTACTGGGACTACGATCTCAACTACCTGGCCGCGGAAGCCGGCAAGTTCGCCCCGACACACGGCAACGATCCCATTTGGGACATGCCCTATGCCTATCACTTCGATTCCGCCCTCTATGGACAGTACCTGCGCCGCTATTCCGAGAAACGCGGCGTCGTGCGGACCGAGGGCGTCGTCGGCGCGGTCGTGCGCGCAGCGGGTGTCGGCGATATCCTGGCCCTGGTGATGCAGGACGGGCGGCAGGTCGAAGGCGACCTGTTCGTCGACTGCTCGGGCAGTCGCGGCGTTCTCATCCAGCAGCAGCTCGGCACCGGCTATGACGACTGGAGCCACTGGCTGCCCTGCGACCGGGCGATGGCGGTGCCGTCGGAACGCTTTGCCCAGACCTTGCCGTTTACCCGCGCCATCGCCCACAGCGCAGGCTGGCAGTGGCGCATCCCGCTGCAGCATCGCAACGGCAATGGGCTGGTCTATTCGAGCCGGCACTACAGCGACGACGAGGCCGCCAGCCTTCTGCTCGGCAATCTCGATTCAAGCCCGCTGGGCGAGCCCAAGATCATCCCCTTCCGCACCGGACGCGCCCGCCGGCAATGGAACCGCAATGTCGTGGCCGTGGGCCTGTCGAGCGGTTTCCTCGAGCCCCTGGAATCGACCAGCATCTACCTCATCCAGTCCGCCATAACCCGGCTTGTGCACCTGTTCCCGCATCAGGGGATCACGGCGGAGCTGGTCAACGAATACAACCGCCAGTCGCAGATCGAGATGGAGCTGGTCCGCGACTTCATCATCCTCCATTATCACGTCAACGCCAGGCGCGGCTCGCCGTTCTGGCGCGCGATGCGGCAGATGGAACTGCCCGAGCGCCTGGCGAGCAAGATCGCACTGTTCCAGGCCAACGGGTCGCTGGTGCAGGACCAGTACGACATCTTCATGGAGCCATCATGGGTGCAGGTGCTGATGGGGCAGGGGATCGTGCCCGTCGATCATCACCCGCTGGCCGATGGCCCGAGCGAGGCCGAGCTGGCCGCGCAGCTTGCGCAACTGGCAGCAGTCAAGGCGCGGCCGCTGGATCAGCTGCCGAGCCATGACGACTATCTCCAGCGCATGACGGCACGAGCGCCGTGATCCCGCCGCCGCGCATCGTGATCGCCGGAGGGGGCAGCGCGGGCTGGATGACGGCCTGCCTGATGGCGAAGCGCTGGGGTCACCTGGGGGCTGAGGTCACGCTGGTCGAGGCGCCGGACATCGCGACGATCGGCGTCGGCGAAGGTTCGACCCCGTCGCTCAAGCGCTTCTTCGAAATACTGGGCATCGCCGAGGCTGACTGGATGCCGGCCTGCGATGCGACTTACAAGGCCAGCATCCGCTTCGTCGGCTGGAGCCCGGCGTCGGAAGTGGCGGACTACAGCCACCCGTTCACCACACAGATCGACGTCCATACCGAGGACGCCTTCGTCAACAACTGCCGCAACCGGCGGCTGGGCTACGACGTGCCGACCCGCCCCGGTGCTTTCCTGCTCAATGGCGTGCTGGCGGCGGAGGGCAAGGCACCGTTGACCCCCACCAACTTCCCGTTCCGCATGGAATACGGCTACCACTTCGACTCCGCGAAGCTGGGGTTGTTCTTGCGCGCCCATGCGATCGCGCAGGGCGTGACGCACCTGTCGCGGCGGATCGTGCGCTGCGAACAGGCGGAAAGCGGGGATGTCGCAGCGCTCGTCACCGATCGCGGCGAGCGCATCGCAGGCGACTGGTTCATCGACTGCAGCGGCTTTTCCGCGCTGCTGATGCGCGGGACCCTGGGCGTGCCGTTCCACAGTTTCAGCGACAACCTGTTCAACGACGCCGCGGTCGTGCTGCCGACGCCGCCCGGAGAAGCCATCCCGGTCGAGACGGTATCGACGGCCCTTTCGTCGGGGTGGGCCTGGTCGATCCCGCTCACCACCCGCTTCGGCAATGGCTATGTCTATAGCCGCGACCACCTTGCGCCCGAGCAGGCCGAGGCCGAACTGCGCAGGCATCTCGGCACTGCCGCAGACGGCGCGGAGGCGCGGCACCTGACGTTCACGCCGGGGCAGCTGGCGCGCCATTGGGAACGCAACTGCCTGGCCGTGGGTCTCGCGCAGGGGTTCGTCGAACCGCTCGAGGCCACCGCGCTCCACCTCGTGCTCAACACGGTGGACCTGTTCGTCGACCATCTCGAACGCGGGGGCTTTACAGCCCGCCATCGCGATGCGTTCAATGCGGTCATCACCGGGCGGGTCGAGCGGGTGCGCGATTACATCGTCGCGCACTACAAGCTCAATACGCGTGACGACAGCGACTACTGGCGGGCCAACCGGGCCAACACGCATCTGTCCGCGCCGCTGCTCGAAATTCTCGACGTATGGTTTCGTCGCGGGGATCTGGCGGCCAGACTTGGCGCAATGGAGGGCCTCAGCCACTTCCAGAACCTGTCGTGGCATTGCCTGCTCGCCGGCTACGGCGCCTTCCCGCCGCTCGGCGCGGAACAGCGCGATGACGTCGATTTCCATCGCGACCGCGACGTCGCGCGGTTCCTTGGTGGATGCGCAATGAATTTTCCCAGCCACGCCGAAGCCCTCGGGCTCGGTGCCATGGCATGTTGACAGGAGTGACGATGAGCAGCGGCAAACGGGCGACCGGACGGATGTGGAGCAGGGCCATCATGGGCGGCCTGCTGGCGCTGCTGTCGGGCGGACAGGCACTGGCGAAGGCCCCACCGCCGGCCGCCGAGCCATGGTGGGCGCATGCCGTCATCTACGAGATCTATCCGCGCAGCTTCCAGGATACCAATGGCGATGGCATCGGGGATCTCAAGGGGGTCACGCAGCGGCTCGACTACCTGCAGAAGCTCGGGGTCGACGCGATCTGGCTGACGCCGTTCTTTCCCTCGCCCAACAAGGATTTCGGCTACGACGTCGCCGACTACACCAATGTCTCGCCCGAGTACGGCACGATGGCCGATTGGGACGAACTCGCGCGCGAGGCCCGCAAGCGCGGCATCCGCATCCTCGTCGATTTCGTGCTCAACCATTCGTCCGACCAGCACGCGTGGTTCAAGGAAAGCCGGTCCTCGCGCAGCAACCCCAAGAGGGACTGGTATGTGTGGAAGGACCCGGCCCCCGACGGTGGCCCGCCGACCAACTGGGAATCGATCTTCGGCGGCTCGACCTGGGAATACGACAAGGCCAGCGGCCAGTATTACTATCACATCTTCTACAAGGAGCAGCCGGACCTCAACTGGGGCAATCCGGGCCTGCGCAAGGCGATGCACGATGTCGTGCGCTTCTGGCTCGATCATGGCGCCAGTGGCTTCCGTCTCGATGCGACGCCCTATCTGTTCGAAGACCCGACCTGGCCCAACGATGCCGACGTCAAGAGCGGCCCGCCGGCGGGGCTCAAGCCCTACAACAGCAACCTGCCTGCCACGCGCGAGGCGCTTAAGGATCTGCGCAAGGTGCTCGACAGCTATCCCGGTCAGCGCGTGCTGCTGGGCGAGAACGCGATCTCGACGGTTGCCGACCTGCGGCGGGTCTACGGGGCCAAGGGCGATGAGATCAACCTGCCCATGGACTTCCTCTACAAGGACGTCCCGACGCTCGATGCCGCCGCCTTCAAGGCGCGGATCGACGAGGCCGAACTCGGGCTCGATGGCCTGCCGCCGGTGTTCCACTTCAGCAACCACGATACCACGCGCCAGCGCACCCGCTATGGCGACGGCATGCATGACGAGGCGATCGCGAAGCTGACCGGCGCGATGACGCTGACCCTGCGCGGCACGGCGCTGATGTACTATGGCGAGGAGATCGGCATGGCCGATCTTCCGGCCGCGACGCTCAAGGACTTTCCGCTCGGCCCCAAGCGGCAGGTCGCGGACAAGCGCGATCCAGAACGCTCGCCCATGCAATGGAGCGGCGGGGCCAATGCGGGCTTCACCACCGGCGCTCCGTGGCTGCCGCTGCACCCTGAGGCGCAGACCGTGAACGTGGCCCGGCAGCAGGTGGACAAGGCATCCATGCTGGCTTGGTACACCGGGCTCCTCCACTTGCGCCACAGCGACCCCGCATTGCGCAGCGGTGCCTATCTGCCGCTTAACAGCGGCAATCCGCAGGTCGTCGCCTATGCCCGCGTCTCCAAGTCCGGGGCCGGCGTGCTGGTGCTGCTCAACATGAGCGGCCAGCGCCAGCGTCTCTCGATCACCGGTTGGCCAGCGAGCCGCCCGCAAGCCGGCGATGTCGTCATGGCCAGCCCCGCGGCCGGCGCCGCCAATCTGGTCGACCCGGCTCTGGAGCACTACGCGGTCCAGCTGGTACGCTTCTCGCCTGCATCGGCGAAGTAGGGGCCTGAAGGGTGCGTGATGCCGGGTTCGGGGGCATACCGCCCGAGCCCGGCTATGCGCGCACCCCGGACGCAGAAGGTTGCGAGAATGCACGAGCGCCCTGAGGGGCGGCGGCTATTTCGGATTTTCCGGGGTTCATCCAGACGCCGGCGAACGCGCGCGGTCTGGAAAGTGGAGCGGGTGAAGGGAATCGAACCCTCGTATTCAGCTTGGGAAGCTGCTGCTCTACCATTGAGCTACACCCGCTCGGGAGCGCGGCGATTGCCACAGGCTTTTTGGGTGGTCAACTGCCTTGTGAGGATCGGGCGAGGGTGGGGAGCGTCTCCGGGGTCAGGACCTGGGGCAGGACCTTGGCGTCGGTGGCGCCGGGGGCGTACCACAGGTAGAGCGGGACGCCGGCGGCACCCTGTTGGGTGAGGAAGGCGGTGATCGCCGGGTCGGCCCTGGTCCAGTCACCGACCAGCACCTGGACGCCAGCCTTGCGGAAGGCCTCGGTCGTGGCGGGGCGGTCGATGGCGACGTTCTCGTTCACCTTGCACGACAGGCACCAGTCCGCCGTGAAATAGAGGAACACCGGCTTGCCGCTGGCACGGGCGGCGGCGAGCGCGGAGGCGCTGAACGGGCGGGCGCCGGGGAGTGCGCCGCTGGCGGAGGCGGGGGCCTGCGCCAAGCGCGGGGCGCCGAGGAACGCGGCGGCGCCGAGCGCGAGGATCGTCGGCACGAGCCACACCGCGACCGGGCGGCCAGCGCGGCGGCGGCGTTCGGCAAGGGCAAGCGCGGCGAGCAGGGCCGCGGCCAGCGCGAAGGCGGCGATCGCGAGTGGCCAGCCGCCCTGGCGCGAGGCCAGCCACAGCAGTGCAAGGACCGTCAGGCCCATCGGCACGGCCATGAAGTGGCGGAACTTTTCCATCCATGGGCCGGGCTTTGGCAGCAGGCGGCGCAGCGGCGGGACGAAGCCGATCAGCAGGAACGGGAGCGCGAGACCCAGGCCAAGGGCTGCGAAGACGGCAAGGCCCGCGAGCGGCGGCAGGACGAGCGCCACGCCCATCGCCGCGGCCATGAACGGACCGGTGCAGGGCGTGGCGACGAAGGCGGCGAGCAGGCCCGTGCCGAAGGCGCCACCGATCGTGCCGACACTGTTGCCGCTGCGCGAGACCGACAGGCCGGGCAATTCGTAGAGACCGGCGAAGTTGGCCGTGATCGCGGCGGCGAGCAGCACCAGCACGGCAATGACGCCGGGGTTCTGCAACTGGAATGCCCAGCCGACCTGGGCCCCGCCGGCGCGCAGGGCGAGCAGGGCCGCGCCGAGACCGAGACAGGCGAGGATGACGCCGGCGGAATAGGCCAGCCCTTCGGCGCGGGCGTGGCTGCTGTTGCCGCGGGCCAGCGCCATCGCCTTGAGGCTGAGGATCGGGAACACGCAAGGCATCACGTTGAGAATGAGGCCGCCGGCGAGCGCGCCCAGCATCGCGAGCACCAGCGTGCGCCAGGCAAAGGGCGTGGTGCCGCCCATGGCCAGCGGGGTTCCGCCGGCGGGGACTTCGCCGGGCTGCGCGGTGAACGACAGGCCGCCGCTGCTACCGGCGCCCGTGGCACCCTGCTTGTCTGCCCCGAATGCCAGCACGCCCGAGACCGATTGGGGGTGCTCGACCATCATGCCCTTGGCGCGGGGGAGTTCGGCGACCAGCCAGTCTCCGGTACGGCGGAAGGCCTGCGGGGCGGCGTAGTCGACCAGGCCCTGTCCGGCGATGAACAGGTGCGGCGTGCCGATGGTGGCGGTGGCCGGAAACGGAATGGCGATGGAAAGGCCCTTGGCGGTGGCGGCAAACCGCGCCGGCCGATCGAGCGGGGCGGGCAAGGCGGCGCGCCAGGCGGCGAAACGTGTATCCCTGCCGCCGCTGCTGACAGTGCTACCGCTGCCGACGGTAATGGTGCCGCTGAGGTCGGCCTGTTCGGGCACACAGATCGTGTCGGTACAGGCGAGCCAGCGCGCCTTGGCGCTAACCGCGAGGGGGCTGCCGGCGCGGGCAGTGGCGGGTATGGTCACGTCTACGAGCACGGCATAGTCGTGTTCGTAGACGTGGTTCATCAGCCCTTGGATCAGCAGGGTCTGTGGCACGGGGAAGCGGAGGTCACCGGCCTTGGCGCCGGCCGGCAGCGACCAGTCGAGCGAGAGCGGCAGGCCGGCATCGCCCGGATTGGTCCAGTAGCCGTGCCAGCCCGGCTCGGGCTGCATGAGCACGGCCATGGTGACCGTCTGGCCCGGCGCCACCGGGCCTTCGGCGAGCAGGGTGGGGCGGATGTGGGTGGGCCGCGCGTCGCTCTGCCGGCCCTGGGCGGAGGCAGCCAGGGCGGGTTGCGCACATGCGAGGAGGCAAAGCCACAAGACCGTAACAATGCTACGTGATGGCGTCATCCGGTTCGCCAACGCGCGAAGGACCATCTTCCGAAACCGCTGCAACAGGGGGCTATCCTTTGAATGTCGCGCCGGACTATGCCTTTCGCGCCGAGGCGGTTTACGGCAGGCGACCCGTATCGTCCAGCTTGGCCCGCCGTTGTGCACGGTCGGGCAGGTGGACAAGCCGGAGCCCCAGCTCGAGTCATGCGCCAAAGCCTTGCGTGAAAGAGGAATCCCGATGCATCTGCCCCCCCTGCTGCGTTCCACCCTGCTTGCAACCGCGCTGGCCCCCGCAATTCTCATGGCCTCGCCTGCCCTGGCCAAGGCGGCCAAGACGCCAAAGCCGGCCGCCGGGGCGTCACCCATGGCGGCGCCCGCTGCGGCCCCGGCGCCCGCCGGCCCTCCGCACCTGCTGATCGCGATGGCGATGGACCAGTTCTCGGCCGACCTCTTTGCACAGTACCGCAGCCACTTCACCGGCGGTCTGGCGCGGCTGGCAAGCGGTGCGGTGTTTCCCGCCGGCTACCAGAGCCACGCCGCGACCGAGACCTGCCCGGGGCACTCGACGCTGCTGACCGGCGTGCATCCGGCGCGCACCGGGATCATCGCCAATACCTGGATCGACCAGTCGGTCGGCCGGGCGAAGAAGGAAGTCTATTGCGCCGAGGACGAGACGCGTGAGCCCGCCGATCCCAAGGATTACGTGTCGAGCGTCAGGCATCTGCTGGTGCCGACGCTGGGCGAGCGGATCAAGCAGCAGTGGCCCGCGGCGCGCAACGTCTCGGTCTCGGGCAAGGATCGCGCCGCGCTGATGATGGGCGGCCATGTCATCGACCAGGTGTGGTTCTGGAAGACCAAGGGCTTCGTCACGATCGACGGGCGCCCGGTGCTGCCCGCGGTCGATGAAGAGAACGCCAAGGTTACCAAGGTCTTGGCAAGCGGCGCGCCGGCGATGCAGTTGCCCGCATTTTGCGCCGCGCGTGAGGGGGCGGTCAAGGCAGGCAGTGCCACGGTCGGGACCGGGCACTTCGCGCTGACCGCGGGCGATGCGACGGCGTTCCGCGCCTCGCCGCGCCTCGACCAGGCGACGCTCGACCTGGCGCTCAAGCTGGTCGACGCGATGAAGCTGGGCCAGGGCAGCGTGCCCGACCTGCTGTCGGTGAGCCTGTCGGCGACCGACTATGTCGGCCATTCGACGGGGACCGAAGGGCCGGAGATGTGTTTGCAACTGGCGACCGTGGACAAGGCGCTGGGCCTGTTCTTCGCGGCGCTCGATGCACGCGGGATCGACTACGGGGTCGTGATGTCGGCCGATCACGGCGGCTACGACATGCCCGAGCGGCTCAACCTCCAGGCCCTGCCGCAGGCGGCACGCGCCGATGCGAACCTGCTGCCCAAGGCGATCAGCGCCGCGGTGGCGGCCAAGGTCGGCCTGCCGGGCGATGGCCTGATCCTGGGCGATGGAGCGGCCGGCGATTTCTGGGTCAAGGCCTCGCTGCCGGCGGCGGACAAGGCAAGGGTCGTGGCGGCCGCGAAGGACTTGCTGGCGGCCCATCCGCAGGTCGCGGCCGTGTTCACGGCGGCCGAGCTGCAGGCTGCACCCGCGCCGAGCGGTTCGCCCGAGACCTGGAGCCTGCTCGACCGCGCCCGCGCCTCGTATTACGCGCCGCGCTCGGGTGATTTCGTGGTGTTGCTCAAGCGCGGGATCATGGCCATGCCGAGCGCGTCGGGTGGATATGTCGCCACGCACGGCTCGCCCTGGGATTACGACCGCCGCGTGCCGATGCTGTTCTGGCGCAAGGGCATGACCGGGTTCGAGCAGCCTTCGCCCGTTGAAACAGTGGACATCGCCCCCACCCTTTCGGCATGGATCAATTTGCCGGCGCCCGAAGGCGCCTATGACGGTCGCTGCCTCGATCTCGATCCGGGGCCGGGCAGCACCTGTGGAGTGAAGTGATGAGCGAGCTGGCGATGGATGCGACCGCGACGGGTGACGTGATCCGTGGGGACGTGGTGATTCTGGGCGGCGGGCTGGTCGGCATGACGCTGGCCATCGGCCTTGCCAAGCAGGGGATCGCCAGTGTCGTCGTCGACTCGTCGGATCCGGCGGCAATGACCGCCGACGGGTTCGACGGGCGCGCCTCGGCCATCTCCACCGCCAGCTGGAACCTCTATACCAACCTCGGCATGGCCGAGGCGCTGTCGGCCAAGGGCTGTCCGATCGACGCGATCGCGGTGATGGACAGCCTCAAGCCGGGGCGCATCGACTTCCGCCCCCAGCCGGAGGAAGGCTCGCTGGGGCGGATGTACGCCAATCGCGACTTGCGCACGGTGATGTACGAGGCGGCCGCGCGCGAGACGCTCATCACGTTTCTGCCCAATGCGCGGGTGGCGACGCGCGAGCGCGGGGCGCATGGGGTGAGCGTGACGCTCAGCGATGGACGCGTGCTCAAGGGTAGCTTGCTGGTGGCTGCGGAGGGGCGTCGCAGCCCGACGCGCGACGAGGCGGGCTTTACGCCGGCGCGCTGGGATTATGGGCACCGCGCGATCATTGCCGGCCTCGTCCATGAAAAGTCGCACGAGAACGTTGCCTGGGAAATCTTCTATCCCGCCGGGCCCTTCGCCCTGCTGCCGCTGCTGGACGACGAGGCCGGGCGGCACCGTTCGGCGCTGGTGTGGACGGTGGCAGAGAAGGACGCTGCGGGTGTCCTGGCGATGAGCGAGACCGCGTTCCTGCGCGAAGTGGAGAAACGCATGGGCGGCGTGTTCGGGGCGATCACGCTCAACGGCGCGCGCTCGTCCTATCCGCTGAATTTCCATCATACCGTGCGGGTCGTCGAGGACAGGCTGGCGCTGGTGGGCGATGCGGCGCACGGCATGCACCCGATCGCGGGGCAGGGCCTGAACCTGGGCCTGCGCGATGTGGCGGCGCTGGTCGAGGTGCTGGCCGAAGGCGCGCGGCTGGGGCTGGAGCCGGGCGATGCGCAGTTGCTGGCTCGCTACGAGCGGTGGCGGGCGACTGACACCTTCATGGTGGCAGCCGCGACTGACGTGCTGACGCGCCTGTTCGGCCTGCGCGGACGCCTGCCGAGCGCGGTGCGGCGGATCGGCATGGCGGGCGTGCAGCGGATGCCGACGCTCAAGCGCTGGTTCATGGACGAGGCGCGGGGGATGAGCGGGACGCTGCCCAAGCTGTTGCAGGCCTGATGACCGAAGGGGGCGAGCTGGCGATCCGCCTGCAGCGGGCGGCGTTCAACCGCGCGCTGGCGGAGGCGGACCTCGCCGCGATCGGGCCGCTGCTGGCGCCTGACGTTGTGCTGGTGACAGGGAGCGACAGCGCCGTGCTGGCCGGGCGACGCGCGCAGCTGCAGGCGTGGAAGCGCGAATTTTCGGCGCGCGCCCGGACGATCTATGTCCGCACGCCCGATGCCATCGCCTGCTCGCCGGTGGCGCCGATCGCGCTGGAGCAGGGGCACTGGGAAGGTCGCGCGAGCGACGGTGCCACGATCGAGGCGCAAGGGCGCTATAGCGCCAAGTGGCGTCTGATCGGCGGGGCATGGGTGATCGTCGCCGAAATCTTCGTGACGATGGGCTGAGGGCTCGGCGCAAAGCCAACGGCGTTCAAGGCTCAGGCGCTCACGCGTTCTACCGACAATCCCGGAGCCAAAAACCGTCCGTCGCTGCCGGCGCGGGCGGGCGACCAGATCTGCCATGCACGCGTGTGCAGGGCGGGGATCGGTGTGTCGTGAGGAAGGGCGAAACGATGCCGGCGGCCATCGGGAAGGATGGCCTCGAACCATGACCAACCGGGTGGCAGTGGCGGCGAGTCGGGCATGAGTGGTCCGGCGGCGGGAGGGATGACACGGCAGTGGTTGAAGGAAATTTCCTTTTCTTGAATCGACCCTTACTGCCGATGGTACGAGAATGGAACGATCTCGATTAGGTAAATAGGAAATTTCCTATATTCGGAAGCAACGGCTAGAGGCCGTATCCAACGCGACGAGACGAACGAGCCGCAGTGCCGAGGATGGTGCGCTGCAGGCGGTGCCGGCTGTCGCATCTGAAAGAGGGGGACAACGCCATGCCCATTGCCGCACGCACGCGTGCCTTTGCCGAACCTTTGGCCCAGGATGCCCCGGCTGGGCCGGCTGCCCCGGCGCCCGAGAGCGAGCGCCGGGAGGAGCGCCTGTCGCTCGCAGGCCTTAGCTGGACCGAGCGGACGACGTATCATGCCCTGGTGGAGGCGGCCGAGGCGGGGCTGCCCTGTCCGACGAACATCGATATCGAGATGTTGTGCGGGTACAATTCCTGCTCGATGGGGCCGGTCATGGTGCGGCGGCTGGAGCGCAAGGGCTTCATCCGGGTCGAGCGTTTCCAGCGGTTTCGGATCGTCGAGATCGTCGCCAGCGGCAAGCGGACCGCGCGCAGTGCCAGCATGCACGTGGACCGCCCGCATGTGCCCAAGGGGGCGCGGACGCCGCGGCCGACCGATCGCAAGCCCTATCGCCAGGGGCGCGATTGATGGCGCGGCCGCGCAAGCTGCCGCGTGACGCGGCACTGGCCGAGGCGCTGCTGGCCGGGCTGGCCGAGGGAGTGACGCTGCGCAAGCTGTGCCGGCGGCACGGCGTGGCGGCCTCGCTGGTCCAGCGCTGGCGCCTTGAGGACAAGGACTTCGCCCGGCGCTTCGCCCTGGCGCGCGAGGCCGGCTTCGAAGCGATCGCCGAGGAGGCGCTCGAGATCGCCGACGACGATGCCGAGGACGTCGTCACGAAGGAAAAATCCGACGGGAGCGTCAGCGTCGCCAAGAATCCCGACAACGTGGCGCGCGCGCGGCTGCGGGTGGAGACGCGATTGAAACTGCTCTCGAAATGGGCTCCCGGCAAATACGGCGAAAGCGCGGGGAGCGACGGGCCGGACTGGAGCGCGCGGCTGGCCGCGGCACGGGCACGGGTCCTGCGCGGGCGGTGATGGCACGCCTGCGGCATGAGCGGGGGAACAGGCGATGATGTCCAGCGAACTGGCCGAGGCGATCGGCGGTTTCACGCACGATCCGCTGGGCTATGCCCTCTATGCCTTCCCGTGGGGCGAGGGCGCCCTGGCGGGGATGACGGGGCCGCGAGGCTGGCAGCGGCACGTGCTGGCCGAGATCGGTGCGCACCTGGCCAACCCCGCGACCCGCCATCAGCCGCTGCGCATCGCTCGCGCTTCGGGACACGGCATCGGCAAGTCCGCACTGGTGGCGATGGTGGTCAAATGGGCGCTCGACACCTGCCCCAATGCACGCGTGCTGGTGACGGCCAATACCGAAAGCCAGCTCGATACCAAGACCGGACCGGAGATCGCCAAGTGGGCGCAACTGGCGCTGACCGCCGGGTGGTTTCGCCAGACCCGGCGGGCGCTGACCGCGACGGCCGCGGGGCACGAGGCGGCGTGGCGCTGCGACCTGGTGACCTGGAGCGAGCATAACACCGAAGCCTTTGCCGGGCTGCACAACCTTGGCCGGCGGATCGTGCTGGTCTTCGACGAGGCGTCGGGCATTGCCGATGCGGTGTGGGAAGTGGCGCTGGGTGCGCTGACCGACGAGGGCACGGAACTGATCTGGCTGGCGCTGGGCAACCCGACCCAGAACACCGGCGCTTTCCGCGAATGCTTTGGCAAGCATCGCAGCCTGTGGCGCACCGCGCAGATTGATGCGCGCGAGGTCGAGGGCGTGAACCGTGCCTATCTGGACGAACTGGTCGCAGCCTATGGCGAGGACAGCGATGTGGCGCGGGTCAGGGTGCGCGGGCTGTTCCCTTCGAGCGGGACGATGCAGTTCATCCCGCTCGACCTGGTCGAGGCGGCGCGGCGGCGCTCGGTGCCGGAAGGGCTGCCCAGCGATCCGGTGATCTTCGGCGTCGACTGCGCGCGGTTCGGCGACGACGAGAGCGTGCTGGCGATCCGTTGCGGCCGGGATGCGCGCAGCCGGCCGTGGAAGGCGTGGCGCGGGGTGGACGCGATGCAACTGGCGGGCGACATCGCGCTCGAGGCGGCGCGGCACCGGCCGGATGCGATCTTCGTTGATGCCGGCAATATCGGCGCGGCGGTGGTCGATCGGCTGCGACAATTGCTGGGCTCCGACGTGCCGGTGATGGAAGTGTGGTTCGGCGGCAAGGGTCGCGAGGCCGAGCTGGAGCCGGGGGTGGCGGTGCCGACCGCCAACAAGCGGGCCGAGATGTGGACCCGGATGCGCGCCTGGCTGGCGCAGGCCGCGCTGCCCGACCACGAGCGGCTGCGCGATGACCTGATCGGGCCGACTTATGGCTTTGCCGCCGACGACACCCGCGTCCAGCTGGAGCGGAAGCCCGACATGAAGCGGCGCGGATTGCCCAGCCCCGACTGGGCCGACGCGCTGGCCTGCACCTTTGCCGAGGCGGTTGGCCCGCGCGCCGTGCCTGCATGGCTGGCGCCGCCGCCACGCGAGGACGACGGCGCGGGCCGCTATGGCGAGCTGGGCTGAACCCTCAGAATTCGGACCAGTCCGCCGCGGCCGCCGCAGAGCCTTGCGCGGCGAGGCGCGGGCGGACGACGGGAGCAGGCGCGGGTTGCACGGGTTTGGCGGCGGCAGGCGGGAGTGCGGGGCGGCTGGCCGGCGCAACCACGGCCAGCGCGGGAGCCGGATCGAGGCGGGCAACGCCGCCGGCGCGGCCGGGGGTGGCATCGCCGAGGCTGAAATGGTCGATCGCGGTGGACAACTCGTGCGCGCGCGCGGCGAGGGCATGCGAGGCGGCGGCGCTTTCCTCGACCATCGCGGCGTTGTGCTGGGTCGAACGATCGAGCTCGTTGATGACGTCGCCGATCTGGCGAACGCCAGTGGCCTGCGTCTGCGTCTGGCTGGCGATGGCGCCGACCTGGGCGTTGATCTCGGTCACGCGCTCGACGATCTTCGACAGGACCGACCCGGCATCGCCGACCAGCGACACGCCTTGCGCCACCTGCTGGCTGGAGACGGTGATGAGCTTGCGGATGTCGCGCGCGGCATCGGCGCTGCGCTGGGCAAGCGCGCGGACCTCGGTGGCGACGACCGCGAACCCGCGGCCCGCCTCGCCAGCACGGGCGGCCTCGACCCCCGCGTTGAGCGCGAGCAGGTTGGTCTGAAAGGCGATGCCATCGATTACCCCGATGATCTGGGTAATCTGTTCGGCCGACTGCGAGATTTCGGCCATGGCCTCAACCGCCCGGGTCACGACAGCGCCGCCGTCCGAGGCCTCGCGCTGGGTGTCGGCGACCGCGGTCTGCGCGTCGGCGGTGGAGCGCGCGGTGTTGTCGAGGCCGGTGGTGACCTGGACCATCGCGGCGGCCACTTCCTCGAGGCTGGCGGCCTGTCGCTCGTTGCGTTCGGCAAGGTTGTCCGCCGCGGCCTGGATCTCGCGGGCGCTGGTCAGGACCGCGTCGGCACTTGCGGCAACGAGCGCCATCACCTGCTGCATCGCGCCGAGTGCGTGATTGTAATCGGCGCGCAACGAGGCGTAGCGTTCGGGCAGCGGCTCGGTGATCGAAGTGGCAAGGTCACCGCCTGAAAGTCGCTTCAATGCCGTGCCGAGCGTCGATATCACCACTTCGATCGCATTGCTGCGCCGGATCGCCAGCGCGTTGTCGCGAAAGGTCGCCATGGCTTGAGTCATGCGGCCGACGCAGTCGGTGTGGTGCGTATAGTCGATGTGCGATTCAAGATCGCCGGCGGCAAGGGCCTCCATCCGCACGACGGTATCGACGTAGGGCCGGCACACACGCTCGCTGGCGATCAGGACCGTCGCGACGCCGAGCAGCGCTCCCGTCGCGGTGATCGACAGGCCGAGCCACCACGGCGCAAGGCCTGCGGCCAGGAGCGCCGCACCGATGAGCGCGAGGGCGCCGGCCGCCGCGTGCACGGCCAGCATCGCCCGGAATTTGGTGCGGATCGGTGCGACCTGTTCGAACCATGCCAGCATGGGCAGACCTCTTTGCAAAGTTGAGCCGGGAATAATCGCGGTCTGGTTAGCGCGGGGCCCTTCAACCGAGCGGAAAGATCCCGATACGGATCGACCCTGATGGCCTTGCGGACATGGCGCGATTCAACGCCGCCACGGCGCCGCCTAGACAGCTCCTCGACCCCTTGAGGAGGTGCCCGTCATGTGCAGCACGCCGACCATTCCAGCCGCCGCCGAGCGGCAATCGCTCAAACTTCCAGACCAGGGCGCGCCTGCCGTATCGGCCGACGCGCTGCGCTGGCGCCGCGCGCTGCTGGCCGGGATGGTGACGTCTCCGCTCGGGCTTGGTGGTGCGGCGCCCGTGACCTCGGCGCGGCTGGGAGGAGGCGCTCTTGGCTGATCCCCGCGCCATTCGCGCGCATTGCGAGGCGCGCCTGTCGATCATGAAGACCGTCCGCCAGGACTACGAAGCCGAGGCCGAGCAGATCGCGCGCTTCGCTCAGCCGGCACGCTCGCGTTTTCTGGCGGGGTCGCGCGACCGTTCGGGGGCGCGACGGCGCCAGTGGAACAAGACCCTGTTCGACCCTCACGGAATCGAGGCGTTCCGCACGCTGACCAATGGCATGACCTCGGGCCTCTCGAGCGCGTCGCGTCCGTGGTTTACGCTCAAGACCGCCGACGACGACCTGATGGAGGCCGACGGCGTGCGCGGCTGGCTGTCTGCGGTCGAGCGCCGGCTCTATGCGTTCCTGGCGTCGACCAATTTCTATGGCGCGGCCAAGGCCGGCTATGGCGAGATGGGGCTGTTCGGCACCGAGGCCTGCGTGATGGTCGAGCATCCGCTGGCGGGCGCGGTGTGCCACGCGCTGACCTTCGGCGAATACTGGATCGCGCTGTCCGACGCGCTGGTGCCCGACACGCTCTATCGCACGTGCCCGATGAGCGTGAAGCAGGCGGTCGAGACGTTCGGTGATGCGGTCTCGCCCGCGACGCGCGCGCTATACGATCGCAGCCAGTACGAGGCGGTGGTCGAGGTCATGCACGCGATCGAGCCCGATCCGGGCCACGACCCGCATCGCTTCGGCTCGAAGGCATGGCGCAGTGTCTATTGGGAGGCCAACGCGCGCGGCGACCGGCTGCTCAAGCTGTCGGGCTACAACGAGCAGCCATTCTGGGCACCACGCTGGGACGTGGTCGGCGGCGATACCTATGGCCACTCGCCCGGCATGGAAGCGCTGCCGGCGCTGCGCGAGCTGCAGATGCAGGCCAAGCGGCGCAACGAGGCGATCGACCAGATGGTCAAGCCCGAGAAGATCGTCCCGCCCGGCGTGCGCCTGACCGGCGAGCCGGGGCGCACGGTGACGGCCTCTGGGCTCGACCGCGAAGGGGTGCTGATCCCCTACCAGATGCCGTACCAGGCGGTGGCGGCGATCGGCGAGGAAATGGACAAGTGCCGTCGCCAGATCGACGGCCTGAGCTTTGCCGACCTGTTCAATGCGATCACCAGCATGCGGGGTGTGCAGCCGCGGACCGTGGAGGAGATCGCCAGCCGCAACGAAGAGAAGCTGACGCAGCTTGGCCCGGTGATCGAGCGGGTGGCCAACGAAAAGCTGCAGGTGGCGATCGACCGCGCCTTTGCGATCATGAGCCGCGGCGCAATGCTGCCGCCGGCGCCCGCTGCGCTGCACGGCCGCGCGGTGCGGGTCGAGTTCGTCTCGATCCTCCAGCAGATGCAGCGCATGGTCGGGATCGGCCAGATCGAGCGCGTCGTCGGCTTCGTCGGCAATCTTGCGGGCGCGCATCCCGAAGTCCTCGACAAGATCGACTTCGACGAGGCGCTGGACGAATACGCCTGGCGTGCGGGCACCCCGGCGCGGATCCTACGGCCGGCAGGTGCAGTCTCGGTGCTGCGCGCGGAACGGGCGCAGGCGGCCCACGCGGCGCAGCAGAGCGCGCAGATCGCGCAGATGGTCCCGGCGATGAAGGACGCGGCGGCAGCGGCCGAGCTGCTCTCGCGCGCCGATGTCGGCGGCGAGAGCCTGCTGCGCAAGCTGGTCCAGCCATGAGCCTGCCGGCCGAGGATGCCGCGTTCCTGCTTGGCCGCGTGGAGTTTCGGCGGTTCCTGCATGCAGCGATTCAAGCCGCCGGCCTGCTGGGCCATCACGGCATGGCGGGCAGCACGCAGGAAGGCCCGCTGGCCTTTCTCGAAGGGCGCCGCAGCCTGTGCCTCGACCTCGTCGCGCTGGCCCATCGTGGCCAGGACGAGGCGACCCGCCAGCGTGACCCGCTCGGCCTGACGACGATGCAGGCCGTGATCCAAACCGCCCTTAGCGCAAAGGACTTCCGCCTTGAGCGACCCGCTTCCCTTACCCGATACGACGAGCTCCCCGGCGAACCCGGAGACGGCCCAGGTGATGAGCCAGCCGGCAACCTCGGTGCCGACCGCCGGCCCCGCACCGGCTGAGGTGCAGCCGCTGGCGCCGGAGCCTCGCCCCGGCGTGCCCGAGCGCTACGACCTGGCGCTGGAGGGGCTGACGCTCGACACCGTGCTGCTCGAAAGCGCGGACCCGGTGCTGCGCGAACTGGGCCTGTCGAACGACCAGGCGGGCAAGCTGCTCCCGCTGGCGCAGGGGGTGATGCAGCGCACGCAGGAGACGCTGCTGGCGCACTTCGCCGATGCCGCCGCCGCGCAGAAGCGGGCCTGGGCCGAGGAATTCGCCGCCGACCCCGAGATCGGCGGCGGGCGGGCGCGCGAAAGCGAGCATCTGGCGGCCCGTGGCCTCGACGCGCTCGGCTTCACCGACGGCCATCCGTTCCGCGCGGCGCTCGCCGACAGCGGGTTCGGCAATCACCCCGACATGATTCGCGCCTTCCGGCGGCTGGGCGAACTGCTCGCCGAGGACGGCGCCTTCGCCCGTGCCCACACCGGCGGCGCCTCGCAACGTCCCGTCTGGGAGCGCCTCTATCCCCAGGAAGCGAAATAAGGAGAGAGCAGCATGGCCATTCTCGGCGCAAGTTACTGGAATCTCATCGACGTCCTCAAGGCCGGCGGCGATGGCCTCGGCGATGTGGTGGAGGCGCTGACGCAACTGACGCCCTTCATGAAGGACGCCAACGTCGTCAGCTGCAACAGCGGGACCGAGCACCGCTCGACCATCCGCACCGGGCTGCCCGCGGTCTCGTGGGGCGCGCTCTACCAGGGCATCGCCCAGTCGAAGGGCAACTATACCGAGGTCAAGGACACCACCGGCTTCGTCGAGGGCCTGTCCTCGGTCGATGAGCGCCTGCTCAACCTCAAGCCCGCGGAAGCCGCCAAGATGCGGCTGGTCGAGGGGCAGGGCTTCCTCGAGTCCATCGCCCAGACCGTCGACAGTGCGATCTGGTATTCGGACGTCAAGGTGAACGGCAAGCAGTTCCACGGCCTGGCGCCGCGCTACAATGCGCTGTCCAATGCCAACGTCGTCAACGGCGGCGGCACCCAGGCCGACAACACCTCGATCTGGTTCGTCACGCACGGCGACATGCAGACCAGCGTGATCGTGCCCGATGCGGTGCCCGCGGGCGTCCAGCGCGAGGACATGGGGCGCCAGCGCGTGCTCGATGGCAACGGCAACCCCTATTACGTCAAGGAAGAGAAGTTCACGCAGCACCTTGGCCTGTGCGTCAAGGACTGGCGCTTCAACGGGCGTATCGCCAACATCGACGTGTCCGACGTGATCGCCGGCACGGTCGCGCTCAACCCGCTGATGCGCAAGCTCTACTACAAGCTGCAGGGCCGCCGCGCCTACAAGATGGAGCGCGAGGGCCAGGTCAGCCCGGGTCGCACCGTGATCTACATGAACCGCCTGATGCTCGAGGCGCTCGATGCCGAGACCAGCAACGGGCGCAGCGGCGTGGACAACTTCGTGCGGCTGACGCCGATGGAAGTGCAGGGCGAGGAAGTGATGACCTGGCGTGGCATCCCCATCCGCGAGACCGACGCGATCGTGACCAGCGAGGCGCTGGTCGCCTGAGCTCTCGAACGCCTGAGCCTTTCAACGGGCGCCGCGCCGCTTCCCCTCGGCGCGGCCCCGATCCTTGCCCGCTTGCGAAAGACCCTGCGATGATCTTCGATACGTCCCTCGTGTTCAGCGACGGCCAGGCCGTCACCGCCTCCGCCCCTTCGGCCAATGTCATCGACCTCGGTGCGACGGGCACGCCGTTCGGCGCCAGTGCCGCGCTGGTACGCGACATCGGCCGCGGCAGCGAAATCGACCTGTTGGTCAGCGTTACCCAGGCCTTTGCCGGCCTCACCAACCTGCAGGTCTCGGTCCAGGCCTCGCCCGACAACGCGACCTGGACGACGATCTCGAGCGGCGCGACGGTGCCGGTCGCATCGCTCGTCGCCGGCTATCAGTTCAAGGTCCCCGGCTCGATCGAGGAGGGGGCGAACGCACGCTACCTGCGGCTGTATTACACCGTTGGCGGCAGCAACGCGACCGCGGGCAAGCTCACCGCCGCGATCGTCGCCAGCCGCCAGACCAACCTCGGCACCGGCGGCCAGTAAGCGCGCTGCGCTGCGCCGGCCTGCCCCCTGGCCGGCGCAGCGGCCTTTCCCGAAACGAGAAGGAGACATCCATGGCAGCCGCCACTCAAAGCAGCTTTGCCGCCACCAGTGCCTGGCAGGATCTCGCCGCAACGCTGACCGCCGCCGCGAATGCCGACGTGCTGTTGCAGAACACCACCCCGCAGCCGGTCAAGGTCTGCTTCGGCGGGGCGAGCGCGCCGGCCTCGGATGCCTCGGGCGTCACGCTGGCGCGGCTCGAGACGATCGTGGGCAATGCCGCCAATATCTGGGTCCGCTCGCCCGGCGGCAGCACGCTGGCTGTCAGCATCGGCCATTCGGGCGGCGTTGCCGGCGCGATCGCGGCGGGTGCCACCGATGCCGGCAACCCGGTCAAGATCGGCGGGGTCTACAACCTCACCCAACCCACGCTGGCCGACGGGCAGCGCGGCAATGCGCAGGTCTCGGCCCGCGGTGAACTGCTGGTCGCGCTGTCCAGCGCGGGGTCGGCGCTGAGCGTGCTGTCTGCCTCGGCCGACGGCAATGGCACCAGCGGCAACGGCCTGTGTGCCGTGGCGCGCAATCTGGTATTCAACGGCAGCACCTGGGACCGCGCCAAGAAGCCGGCTAGCACGGCACGGCTGTTGTCTGCCGCGGCGACGACCAATGCCGCCAGCGTCAAGACCAGCGCCACGGACCTGTTCCGCCTGCGCGGCTACAATGCGGCAGCCGCGGCGCGCTATCTCAAGCTCTACAACAAGAATGTGGCGCCCACGGTCGGCACCGACACGCCGGTCGCAACCTATTACCTGCCGCCGGCCGCCCCGTTCGAGATCGCGTTCGACACGCCGCTCTATTTCAGCGCCGGGCTTGCCTATGCGCTGACCGGCGCGGCGGCGGACAGCGACACCACCGCTTTGGCGGCGGGCGACGTGCTTTGTCTCAATATCCACTACGCCTGAGGAGGCCGACCATGGCGATCTGGCGGCTCGACAGCGACACCACGGGCGAGGTCTTCGACGACGGCCTACCGTTCATGCCCGGCGACGAGGGGTTCACGCGCGAGCGGGCGCAGGCGCACTTCGGCACGCCCGCTTTCTCGTGGATCGGGACGCCCGACCGGGGCGGAGCGGACAAGGGGGCGTAACGCACCCATTGCGTTCGACTTCCACCACCCTCCGCCCCTCCTTTGAAAAGGAGGGGAGCAAGTCTTTCGTGAGGTGCGACGATGGCTCAATTGATCGACATCTGTAACCGCGCCTTGGCGCAGATCGCGGCCGGGCAGATCGCGGACCTCGCCGAAGGCTCGATCGAAGCCCGCGAGGCGGCCCGCTTTGCATCACCGCTGCTGGCCGAACTGGGCGAATGGGCCGACTGGAGCTGGGCGCGCGGGCGCCTCGTGCTGGCCGAACTGGCCAACGACCGGCCGGCGGAATGGCTGCATGCCTATGCCGTGCCCGCCGACATGGTGCGCCCGCTGGCCGTGCGCGCAATGGAAGACGAGGCCGAAAGCCTGCCCCTGGCCGGATCGGCGGCGTTCCCGTGGCAGGATGCGCTGCCGCTGGCGTTCCTGTGCGAGGCCGGCCGGATCTACAGCAACGTCGCGAATGCCGCGCTGGTCTATGTCCGGCGCGTGAGTGATGCCGCAGCGCTGCCGCCGCTCGTCGCGCGGGCCTTCGAACTGGAGCTGGCGGCGCGTCTCGCGCTGCCGGTGAAGAAGGACCCCGCTGCGGCCCAGACCCTGGCCCGTGCGGCGGAACTGGCGCGCCAACGGGCCATCGCGGCCGATGCGAACCTGCGCAGCGCACGCCCCACTCGCTATGTCAGCGAGGCGGAACTGGCCCGCGCCGGAGACGCGGCATGACCGGCGTGCGCGTGGCGCAAGCCAATTTCTGCCGGGGCGAGTTGGGGCCGCAGCTGCATGGCCGGTTCGACGTCGATGCCTGGGGCACCGCGCTGCGCCGTGCGCGCAACGTGATCGTGCTGAAGTACGGCGGGGTGACGAAGCGGCCGGGCACCGAGCTTGTGGCCGAAGTGCTCGACCCATCGCAGCCGGTGCGGCTGGTGCCGTTCCAGTTCTCGCTCGACCAGACCTATGCGCTGGAAATGGGGCAGGGCTATCTCAGCCCCTGCGCCATGGGTGGCCGCATCCTCGAGAACGAGCTGGCGATCAGCGCGATCAGCAATGCGGTCGAGGCGGAGGTCGCGGTGGCCTGGCACGGCTTTGCGGTGGGCGACCTGTTCTATGTCACCGGCTGCGAGGGGGCGATGGGCGCGCTGCTCAATGGCCGCGCCTGGCCGGTGACCGCGGTGATCGACGACGGTCATTTCCGCATTGCGGCCGATACGTCGGCAGTCGCGCCGTTCAGCGGATGCAGCGGCGGGATCACCCGCAGCGCGCCGCCGGTGCCGCCGCCTGCCCCGGTGGTGCCGCCGGTGACGCCCCCGCCCGATCCGCCGGCGATCTATTTCGGCGGGGCAGGACAGTTCGGTGGAAGGGTCTGGTACTGATGGGCGGCGCACGCATCACCCGCATCGGGTCTCCGTACAACGGCCTGGAACTGGCCGAGCTCGATTTCGAGCAGACCGCCGATACGATGTATCTGGCGCACCTCGACCATGCACCGGCCAAGCTGGTGCGCGCCGGGCATACCGACTGGCGCTTCCAGCCCGTGACTTTCGCGCCGACGGTCGCCGCGCCCGCAGCGTGCGTCGCCATGGCGAGCACCGCGAACACCGACAGTGCCAACGGCAATGCCGCGTACTTTCCACAGGCCGCCAGCTATTGCGTCACCGCGATCGATGACACGACCGGCATGGAAAGCCGCGCCTCGGGCCTGGCGTCGGCGACCAACGACCTGACGCTCAAGCGCAATTTCAATACGATCAGCTGGAGTGCGGTGCCCGGCGCGACGCGCTATGCGGTCTACAAGGCAGACAATTCGCAATTCGTCGGCTATATCGGCACGACCGAGGGCACGAGTTTTCGCGACGACAACATCGCCCCCGCGCTCGATCGCGCGCCGCCGCAGGCGTCGAACCCTTTTCCCGGGCCGAACGACTACCCCTCGACCGTCACACTGTTCGAGCAGCGCGCGATCTGGGCACGCACGCGCAACGTGCCGCACGGCATCTGGGCCACGCGCAGCGGCCAGCTGGAGAACATGGATCGTGCCCGCCCCTTGCGCGCCGACGATGCGATGGCGTTCACCATCGTCGCCGGGCGGGTCAACTCGGTCAACCAGCTGGTCACCACGACCAGCCTGCTCGCGCTGACCTCGGACAGCGTGTTCCACATCGACGGCGATGGCGTCGGCGGCGTGCTCGACGCGACGCAGCCGCCCGCCACGCGCCGCCAGATCGGGCGCGGATCGTCGCGATTGCCCCCGCTGGTGATCGACAATGTCGTGTTCTACCAGCCGAGCGTCGGGCGGACGGTGCGCACCATCGGCTACGATTTCAGCATCGACGGGCTGAAATCGAACGATGTCTCGATCTTCTCGCCGCACCTGTTCGATGGGCAGGGAATCGTCTCATGGTGCTATGCGCAGGAGCCGCGCAGCGTGATCTGGGCGGCGCGCGAGGATGGCAAGCTGCTGTGCTTCACCTGGGAGCAGGAGCAGAACGTCTGGGGCTGGACGCTGTGCGAGACCGATGGCCGCGTGCTGTCGCTCTGCGCGATCAGCGAGGCGGGCGAGGACCGCGTCTACATGGTGGTCGAGCGGCAGATCGCCGGCCAGCCGCGCCGCTTCGTCGAGCGCATGGCCAGCCATCGCTGGGGCGATGTGCAGGACAGCTGCTTTCTCGACTGCGCGGTGTCGGGCACGTTCGACACCCCGCGCACGACCTTCACCGGTCTGTGGCACCTGGAAGGGCGCACCGACATCGCCGGGCTGGTCGATGGCGTTGCGGTGACCGGCCTGACGGTCGCGGGCGGGGCGGTGACGCTGCCGCCCGGCATGGACGGGGGGCGGCGCGCGACCTTCGGCATTCCCTATCAGGTCGATGTCGAGACCCTGCCGCTGCGTCTTTCCACACAAAGCGGAAGCACGATCGGGCGGGTGCAACAGGTGGCACAGGCCGTCCTGACGCTGGCCGATACGCGCCAGATCGCGGCCGGGATCGGGCCGGACCATCTCTTCCCGGTCAAGTCGCGCAAGGGCGAGGCGTGGAGCACGCCCGATGCGCTGATGAACGGCGAATACCTGGTCGATGTCGACAATGCGGTGCGCGGCGAGTGCACGATATTGTTGCGCCAGACTGCGCCGCTGCCGTTCACGCTGCTGGGCGTGGCGATCGACGCGGTGTTCGGTGGGTGAGGGGGGCGCTGATAGCCCCTCCACCACCGACTGCGTCGGCGGTCCCCCTCCCCGCCTGCGGCAGGGAGGATCTTCCCAGATCCTCCCCATGCCATGGGGAGGTGGCAGGCGCGGCACGCGACTGACGGAGGGGTTGGCGGATCCGGGCCTGCGCATTGTCCCGGCACTCGCTGGCCACATCCCCGCTCTGGCCCCGCGGGTGAGGGCGATCGATGCGGCCGAATGCCGCGCGATGGGGCGATCGGCGGCCGGCGCGCTGCGGCACGGGCTGGTGGCGTCGGCCTGGTGCTGGACCGCACTGGTCGACGGGCAGCCCGAGGCGATGTTCGGGCTGGTCGTGGAATCGGTGGTGCCGAGCGTCGGCGTGCCGTGGTTCCTGGGCAGCGATGCCGTCTGGCGGCATGGCCGCGCCCTGGTCACGATCGGACCGCAAGTGCTGGCAACGATGCACGATTCAAGCGCGCTACTCGCCAATCTAGTCTCCGCCGACAATTTCCGCGCGATCCGCCTGCTCCGTCGCTGGGGCTTCGCGATCGCGCCCGAGGTCATCACCGTGGGCGGCATGGGCTTCCATCGCTTTGCCTCCCACCGCAACCAACAGGAGAATGCCTGATGTGCGGCCCCGCTCTTCCGATCATCGCCGCCGGCCTTGCCGTGGCCGGCCAGGGCATCAGCACGATCAGCGCGATGCACCAGGCCTCGTACCAGCGGCAGGCGGCGCTGCGCCAGGCCGATCTCGAACGCAGCGCGGTGCGCGATGCCCAGGAGGCGACCGCGCGTGCGCTGCAGGACCAGTATCGCCAGACGTCCGGCGTGGAAGGGCGGCAGCGCCTGGCGGCCGCGGCTGGCGGCGTTGGCGTCGATTTCGGCACGGCGGCAGAGGCGGTCGCCTCGACCCGCCTGACCGGCAGTGCGCGGGCCGCCGAGATCGTCGCCGACGGTGCGCGCGCCATGCGGCAGGGCGATGCCGGGGCGGCGTTCGCCATGGGCCGCGCCAGCAGCGCCGCGGCGCAAGGCCAGACCGCGCTGATGAGCGGGCTGGTCGACATGGGCCAGTCGGTGCTGTCGGGCGCGCGGCAATACGGCTCGGTGCGCAACCGGATCGGCTGACGCCGCCGCCGGGCGAGCGTCGCCCCCTCCTTTTTCATCATCCGGCTTCGCTGTCCTGGCGCCGCTTGTTCGAGCGGCGGCAGCAGACACGTGCCCCGCAAGGAACTCCGACCCGATGGCTGTCAGCACCACCAATGCCTACGATGGGCCGTTCAGCGCCAATGGCGTCACCACGTCCTTCCCGTTCACCTTCACCGCCCAGTCCGTGCGCGACGTGGCCGTGCTGCTCGACGACCAGCCGCTGGTCGAGGGCTACACCGTCGAGCTCTACGAGGGCGGCGGCGGCACTGTGACGTTCGGTGAAGCGCCGGGGCCGGGGCACCTGGTGGTCTGGCTCGATCCCGACTTCACGCAGACGACCGCGTTCGAGAACGGATCGGCCTGGCTGGCTGCGCCAGTGAACCTCGCCAATGACCGCGCAGCCTTGCGCGACCAGGCGCTGTCGCGCGATCTCAAGCGCTGCATGCGCCTGCCGCTGGGCGAGAACGCCGGCACGCTGCCTTCGGCGACGAAACGCAAGGGCAAGTTCCTGGCGTTCTCGCCGATCGACGGCACGGCAGTGATCGCCGACGCGGTCGTGACCGATGCGTTGCTGCGCGCCGACGTTGCCTCCACCGACGCGAACAAGGGCGCGACGCTGATCGGCACCAGTGGCGGGGGCACGCTGCAGAACCAGATCGACCGGACGACCCTTCCGACCGTCGCCGCACTGTTGACCAGCACGGTGCCCGCGCGCGGGGCCGGCACGGTGTGGCGCGCCGGTCCCTTTGCCTATGTCGAGGCCGCCGTCAGCGCGACCGACCAGCATCTCACCACCGCCGCCGGGGTGAAGCTCTACGCCACGCCGCAGGGGCAGACGGTCTGGGCCGAGCAGTTCGGCGCGGTGGGCGATGGCGTGACCAATTGTCTGGCGCAGATCCAGAAGGCGGTGAATACCGGCTATCACGTCCTGTTCGGGGCGGGCTCGTTCCTGATCGGGTCGGGCAGCATCAAGCCGGCCAACGCCGACCAGACGCTCGCCGGCGGCGCGCCGGGTGCCCGAATCGTGTTCAGCGGCAGCAGCGCGATCTCGATACGTCCGGCACAGGGGCTGACGGGCGCAGCCATGTTCACGACCTTTGCGACGAACCTGCGCATCCAGCGGCTTTACTTTCAGCGTACCGTCACCGGTGGCACCGCCTATGCGATCCGCGCCATCAACGTGCGCGGCCTGCACGTCGAGGATTGCGAATATGCCGCCTGCGCGCTGCTCTACGTGACCGCCGAGGCCAACGAGAACGGCACCTACAATTCCGCGAGCGGTTCGGTCTCGGTCGATCCGGCGGTTCTCGCGGGCTTCAATCCCAACGACATCAATGACCTCAACGAGCACATCTACGTGCGCCGCAACCGCAGCTGGAACACCAGCTACGGCATCCCCGGCATACGCATCAACTTCGCCCGCCACGGCGAGATCAGCGGCAACACGCTGGCTTACGGCAATATCTCGTGGTGGGGCGGGGGCGCCGACTTCGCCAAGGGCGGCAGCGTACAGTTCCTGCGGCGCTTCGCCCACTTTCGCATCTTCGGCAATTACTGCTCGTGGAACAACGGCGGTATCTACGGCAATTGCGGCGAGAGTGTGATCGTAAGTGGAAACACACTGGAGTATTCGACCGACACCGCGCTCGATTTCGAAGGCTGCAGCAATTGCCTGGCGACGGGCAACACCATTCGTCACTTTGGCAACTTCGCGTGCTCCACATTCTACGCCGCAATCAACGTTGCATTCCGCGGTAACACGATCGAATGCACCTTGGCCGGCGCGAACACCGGCGCGAGCGTAGCGGCAACTACCTATATGCAGAGTGCCGCGATCACCGCCTTTGCCGACAACGGCGACGGCACCACCAAGGTCACCGTCGGCAGTGCGCTCGATCTCCAGAGCGGGCAACTCGTGCTGATCTCCGAGATTGCGTCCACGCCGCTGGCGCTGACGCGGCTTTCGGCGACCGAATTCACCGTGGGGATCGCTTATAGCGCCAGCTTCACCGCCGGCTACCTCCGCTACCAGCAGGGGCGGACCTTCTTCCAGGTGATCGCGGGCAGCTCGTCTGGTTCCAGCACTGCGGCGCAGGAGGTGGTCGATTTCTCGGGCAACTCGGTGATCGCACGCGATGGGTTGGTGGGCCGCAGCAACGACGGGCCCGCAGACATGGTGGTCGTGTCCAACAACATGCTGACCAATTGCGCGATTCAGCTCACCTCGGGCATGGGCATGACCAAGGTGGTCGAGAACAACCGCCTGCTGTTCACCTATGCCAGCGTGCCGCAGCGCGTGAACATGGCGTTCATCGACGTGCAGGGGTATCGCAAAGGCGCCAGCGTCTGCGGCAACCAGATCGTCGTCGTCTCGCCGCTGGCGTGGATTCCTGCGGGCGCCTACGCGATCAATGTCGTGTGCAGCGCCTTCATGTCCTCGCCGGTCACGGCGACGATCGAGCAGAACCGCATGACCATCGCCAATGGCGCGACGATCGCGGGCGGGCTCTACCACGCCACCGAGAATACGCATCCCTCGAACCAGACGGCCGCGTCGGTCGCGGGCAACATGCTGCCCGCGATCACCGAGGGGACCGCAGCGGGCAAATGCGCCACCGTGTTCCGCGACAATTTCAACCCGCAGGGGCTGCCGCTCGACAAGTTGCAGGTCGCGCCGGCCTCGGGGAGTACGGTGGCGATGACCGGAAACGCCCGCAGCGTGGTGCTGACCAACGGTGCCTTGCTGGCTGCGCTCACGATCGTCCTGCCGGTCGACCCGGCGGACGAGGCGACGTACCGCATCACCAGCCGCTCGGCGGTGACCGCCCTGACCGTGACCAATGCCAGCACCGGCAGCCCGACGGTGATCGGCACGGCACCGACCACCCTGGCTGCGGGCCAGACCGTGCAGGTGCGCTTTTCCAAATCGCTCAACGCCTGGATCTGGGGGTAATCGCCATGACCGTTCTGACCTGCCGCTGTGGCGCCGTAACCAATGCCGTCGATGATGCCGTCGAACCCTGCACCGGATGTGCCGCCTGTGGCACGACGCTGCGCCGGCACGAGCCCTGGCCCCTGGTTGAGCCGCATAGCTGGGGGCCGCTCGATCGCGATGATCCCGCCAGCGCCATCGCTTGCCGGGTCTGTGGGGCGGGGCAGTGAGCGCAGCTGCACCGACCGACATTCACCGCGACCTCGGTCGCATGGAAGGACGCCTCGACGCCGTGGAAGACCGCCTTGCCCAGATGGCCGCGACGCTCGACCGGATCGATGCGCGCCTCGCCAAGATCGAAGCGCGCGAGAACGAGCGGCGCGGGGCCTGGGTGGTGCTGGTGGCGCTGGGCAGCGTGCTGTCGGGCCTGATCGCCTGGCTCGCCGCGACCTTTGCGCGCTGATCGCAGCCTCAACCCCGAAGGATGACGCAATGACCCCGAACAGCTTGCCCGAACCTGCCCCGATCCTCGTTCCGGCGTCGGCCTTGGCCGATCAGTTGTGGACCGCGCTGCGGCAACTGATCCCGCCGCTCGTCGGTTTCGCGGTCGGGCGGCACTGGCTGGCCAACGATACGGCCACGCTTGCCGCCGCGCTGGCCACGGTGCTGTGGCCGATCGTCGAGGAACAGCGCCGCACGCTGCGGCACAACCGCAGCCTGGTGCGGCTGGCCGATCTTGTGCCCGACAGCGTCGCCGTCGTCGTGCGGTGATCGTTGCGTGCGGCGGTACAGGCGGGCGCTCGCACTGGAGCGCCCGCCCGTGGCTTACCAACTGCCGGTGTTGGCCATGCTCGCCCAGGGCTCGGCGGGGGCGAGGCGGTCGCCCTTCTGCAGCAGTTCGATCGAGATGCCATCGGGCGTCTTGACGAAGGCCATGTGCCCGTCGCGCGGGGGGCGGTTCACAGTGACGCCGGCATCCATCAGCGTCTGGCACGTGGCGTAGATGTCCTCGACCCGGAACGCGAGGTGGCCAAAGTTGCGCCCACCCTCGTAGCGCTCGAAGCTGCCGTCCTCGGCGGGCCAGTTGTAGGTCAGTTCCACTTCATAGTCCTGCCCCGGCGCGGCGAGGTAGATCAGCGTGAAGCGACCCTGTTCGCTCGAAAAGCGGCGCGTCTCCTCGACGCCGAGGAGCTTGAAGAAGGCGATCGTCGCATCGGGGTCGGTCACGCGGATCATGGTGTGCAGGAATTCTGTCACGGTCGTGGTCTCCGTATCGGAAGGATGCAGCGGTTCAGTGCTGGTTGATCATGGCGAAGACGTCGTCGTAGCGGCCTTCGCGCTCGGCATTGCGCAGGAACAGGGTGTTGGGCACGCAGACCTCGGCAGGGGTCGGCACCTGGCCGAACAGCGCCATGACCTGCGCGGTATAAGTCGCGAGCGGCAGGTAGCCCTCGCGCGTCGACTGGCCGGGCGTGAGGTCGGTCTGCACCGCGGGCGGCGCCAGCTCGATCACTTCGACCCGGCCGGCCAGCTGCGCGCGCAGCGACTGGGTGTAGGAATGCATCGCCGCCTTGGTGGCATTGTAGGTCGGCGTGGCGACGAGCGGCACGAAGGCGAGGCCCGAGGTGACGTTGATGATCGCGGCATCTGCCTGTGCGGCAAGATGATCGACCAGCGCGTCGGTCATGCGGATCGGACCGAGCAGGTTGGTCACGATCGTCGCCTCGGCATCGCCGAGGTCGCGCCCGGCGCCCAACGTCTCGTAACGCATGATCCCGGCGTTATTGACCAGCACGTTGAGCGCGGGGAAGCGGGCGATAACGTCCTTGGCAAAGGTGGCGATCGCGGCCGGGTCGGTGACGTCGAGCGGCATGGCGTGCAGCCCCTCACGCCCGGCAACGGTCTCCTCGAGGTTTTCGCGTGTGCGGCCGGTGACGATCACGACGTTGCCCGCCGCGTGCCACGCCTGCGCAAGCGCACGCCCGATGCCCGTGCCGCCGCCGGTGACGAGGATGGTGTTGCCGCTGGTCTTCATGGGGGATGATCCTTCCTGGTTCGGCGCCAAGGTGGGCAGCGCACCCGCGCGGTGCAATGGCCGCCCGGACAGTTTTGATGAACAGTTTTGCAGCGACTTTGCGCCGAGGGTCACCGCCGCATGGATTGATCGGGCCCTGCCGGCACGGCATAACCGCCGGCATGTTCAAGCACCTGATGCCCTCCCGCCCTTCGCGCAGCCAGCCGGTGTCCTGGCGGATCGGCTGGTGGATCGGCCGGGCGATCGTGATCTTCCTGGCGGGCAGCGTGCTGTGGGTCCTGGCCTACAAGTGGCTGCCGGTGCCGATCACCGCGACGATGGTGCTCGACGGCAACGGGATCACCAAGGACTGGACCCCGCTCGACCGGATCGACCGCACCATGGTCGACGCCGCGATCGCCGGCGAGGACTCGCGCTTTTGCAGCCACAACGGCTTCGATCGGCAGGCGATGATGCAGGCGTTCGAGCGCAACCAGCAGGGCGGGCGCATCCGCGGCGGGTCCACCATCAGCCAGCAGACCGCCAAGAACGTGTTCCTGTGGCAGGGCGGCGGCTATTTCCGCAAGGGCCTGGAGGCCTGGTTCACTGTGCTGATCGAGCAGATCTGGGGAAAGCGGCGGATCATGGAAGTCTATCTCAATGTCGCCGAGACCGGCATCGGCACGTATGGCGCCGAAGCCGGGGCGCAGCGCTACTACAACAAGAGCGCCCTCCACCTCTCGCGCCTCGAAGCCGCCCGCATCGCCGCCGCCTTTCCCCAGCCCAAGGTCCGCGAAGTGGTCGCGGTCAGCGGCCGCCAGCGCCGCCACGGGAACGCCATCGCCGCGCGTTCGGCGGTGGTGCGGGGGCAGTATGATCGGTGTGTTTATGAGTGAGGGGTGGGGCGGAATGCGACCAGCATAGGCCGTTCGCGGTCGGACTGTGAAAGTCAGTGCCCACCAGAACCTGCCGTTCGCTTGGCGCGAAGCCACGAAAGGAGCCCTGCCATGAACACCCTTGTCTAGTTGCCGTCAAAAGCCTGCTGCACCAGCGACTCATCGACCAAATGAAGATGCGGCGGTTCGGGCACGAAATGCAGCGCAGCTATATCCGCGACGTCAAGTGAATTGTGACGTTCAGCTCCGCAGGCCGCCAAACATTGATCGGATGTCTCCGTCGCTCATAATACGTTCCGGGGTGATGCGGGAACCGTAATAGCCCTCGCCGGGATCATCTCGCGGCTCGTACTCCTCCAGCGCCTCCCGCCGCCATCGGATGTCACGTCGAATTCTTTCGCTCTGGTAGTCTCGCTTCTCCATCAACGTCAGCAGACTCTTCTCGAATTCGTCGAGCGCATCGAGCGTCTTTATCGCGTCGAGGTCGCCGTCTATGCCGCAGGCGATCGTCGACATGGCCGAATGCACCGCGGCTACAGCTCTGTTCTCGTCATTGCCGTAGGAGAAGAGGGCCTCGTCCAAACTCTCGATGTCCTCAAGCGCTAGGCACGCGGCGCCCCTCTCCAGCAGCACCGCCGCAGCCTCTGTCGCTACGGACCGAACGCGGGCCTCTATTTCCGTTGGCAGCATCGTCAGGGCCGACCGCTCTAGCAGCGAGCAGATCTCCCGGACTTCATCCTGATCGACGTCGGCCTCCTCGATCTTGGCGAGGGCGGCGAGCATCATCTCAATGAGACCGTCGTCGCAAAACTCGTCGCACAGATCGAGAGCGAGCTCGAGGTAGTCGAAGCGCTCAGCGAGTCCGCTATCACGGACTCTGTCCAGCGCGGCGATCCACGGCTCCACCGGGCCGTTCCACCCACTCGGTTGGCTGCGCTGCGTCCGGAAGATCGCGATGCATTCGGCGAGTTCCTTCGGGGTCTCGATACACGGGATTATTAGAGGAAGCAGGCGGTCAGCCAGGACAACCCCCTGAAGATAGTCTCGGAGCCCCGGATTAGTGAAATGGACGAGACCATTGATGAGGCCTAGCGCGGAACCCTCGATCTCCCGGTAGGCCGATCGGAACCGGTGCTCGATCTCCGAAGGGAGAACCGGAGAGCCCAGCGCACGGGAGACGCGCACGAAGCTCGATTTTAGAGGCGCCATCCCGACAAACCTGCCGTTGACCGCCATTGCGAGGAGCAGTGTCCGCGCGTCGCCGGTCATGTGCTGGCGGAAGGGACGCTCCCATAGCAGCTGTGGATTGGCGAGTACGTGCTTGATCAGCTCGCGCGTCGGTCTCTTGTCTAGTGCGAGATAGTCCGACCGCGTCAGCATTTCGATAAGGCGCGGATTAAAGTTTTTGTGGTCAATTATCGTCAGATAGAAGTCGTCTTCCAGGATCGCCTCGCGCTGCTCCTCGGTGAGAGTCGAGAAGTGGATGTGGTTGTAGAGAATCCTCGCCTTCACCTCCCGCGTGTAAGTGCCGACGTTAAGAACATAGCTCCGGACGCCTTTTGCGGAGTCCAAGCGGGCGGACAGGATCTTCGCCTGCGCCAAGATGTAGTCGCGCGTGGTCAGGATGAAGCGCAGGTCTTTCTGCCCTGCCACCCTATCCAAAAGCGGCGGCATTCTGGCATCTAGCCCGCGGACGTGATCCGACGACAGCCGGACCTGCCCGAGGAAGTCGTCGAACAGGATGAGGCGCCGCTCGCCCTCGCTGGCGACCGCCATTGCCTCCTCGACGTCGTCCACCACGAAGATCCGCCAACCCTGCTCGGCATGTCGCCACAGCAGGATCTGGGCGAGCGTCGTCTTGCCCACCCCCGGCGCGCCAGCGATGAACAGTGCACCCGTCTCCGCGAGTAGCGCCTCGGCGTCGGCCACGCTCCGGTTCTGGACGAAGCGCGGTATCATTTCCCGTATGGTGTCGAGTTCGACCGCCGTCCTGTTGTAGACGCCGCTCCTAACGATGCGCTCGAGAACAGCCGAACTTGCGAGCCACAGCTTGAAGTGGCGCTGCTCCACTTCGGGATGCAGGCCGAGCAGGTTGTTGAGATCCTCCCGCCCGAGAATGTCGTTCTCGGCGAGTGGCACACCCGGCATCGCAGCGGCAATCTGCGCCTTCAACAGTGGCGTCATAGAGACAGACGTCGCTAGGAGATAGCGGCTCGGTTGAAGCGCGACAGCCTTCGCGCACTCGCGACCCATCGCCCGCACCAGCGCGGTCGGTCCACTGCGGGCGAAGTGCTTCGCCTGCACGACGATCCGTTCGGGGCCCGCCAGATACCGGACATCCACCCCCTGGTCTTTTCCGGGTCCGAAGCTCTCCAGTCTACGCGACCAGTGGGCCTGGAGCAGGTCTCGGACGAGTTCCTCGAAGTCGAGAGGGGAGAGATTGTGGAAATCGTTCATTTCTGCATCGCCAGCACGGAATATCCCTTGAGTGCGGAAGTATCCCTTCGATGAGGAAGAAAGCAACGAATTGATCGGCGGTCCCATCGCCGGCTTACGCAAACTGCTAGGTGGGAGCCGCCGCCCTATTGCGAAAGCGATGTGTGCGGTTGACGTCCCGTTACCCGCCTTTCCACAGCGTAAGGCAAGTCCAGCAGACTTTCGCTGCATGATGTCTGCTTTCTTCACTTGATAACCTGACAGCTGCGAGTCCGCAGACTGCCCAGTTGCCGCCGCAGTTCTTGTCCAGTGAACCGTTCGGCGAGTGTCAGGTTTTAGCGACGGACCTGCCATTGGACCGGCCGTACGGGAATGACGGTTTTGTCCCAACATAAGCCACAGCGAAACCACATCCCGGCACCCACACAAAAAACAGGCGACCCTTTTGGGGCCGCCTGTGTCTTGATCGTCAATCCTGGTGGGATCGATCAGGCCGGGTAGGCCCAGACCGTGCCGCGGCCGAGGTTCTCGGCGGCGAAGTCCCAGTTCAGGTGCTTTTCGATCACGCCCTTGAGGTAGTCAGGGCGCAGGTTCTTGTAGTCGACGTAGTAGGCGTGTTCCCACAGGTCGATGACGAGCAGCGGGTTGCCGCTGACCGACGAGAACGTGGCGGCGTCGTGAGTCTGCTCGACTGACAGCTTGCCGTCCTTGGCCACCAGCCACACCCAGCCCGAGGCGAAGTGCGCGGCGCCCTGGGTCGCCAGTTCCTGCTTCAGCGCGTCGAGCGAGCCGAACGAGGCGTCGATCGCGGCGGCGAGTTCGCCGGCCGGGGCCGAGGTCTCGGGGGCAAGACTGTGCCAGTAGAAGCCGTGGTTCCACACCTGCGCCGAGTTGTTGAACAGGCCCTTGTCACCCTTGGCTTCGGCCGCGGCGACGATCTCTTCGAGGCTCTTGTCGGCCAGGTCGCTGCCGTCGATGGCGGCGTTGGTCTTGTCGACATAGGCCTTGTGATGCTTGCCGTGGTGGGTCTGCAGGGTGGTGGCCGAAATCGTGGGGTCCAGCGCGCTATCGGCGTAGGGCAGCGGAAGAAGGGAAATCGCCATGGTCGCTCCGTTTCGGTAAGGAAATTGGGCAATAAAGAAACTGGAAGTGCCGACCAACGCCTCAGGGTGGCGTCGGTGCCCCTGCGGCCTGTGGCCGCGTCGGTGCCTTCGCGGCTTATGGCATGTGCCGGCGATTTCCAGTGATTTTTTCCAATCGCCCGCAAAGCCATACTCACGCGTGGTCCCCGTACGGCCAAGTGGTGCAGCCGCCGGGTCAATCCTCGCGCGCGGCGACTGCGGCGGTGACCGCCACGTCCATCGTCACGTTGCCCAGTGTGCGCATGAGGTCAGGCAGCATCTCCACCGCGACCAGCAGCGCGAGCGGCTCGACCGGCACGCCCATGCTCATCGCGATGGGGCCGATCGAGGTGACGAAGCTGATCGAACCGGGCAGGCTGACCGCGCCGAAGCTCATCACCGAGGCGACGGCGAAGCCGGCCAGCATGTGGAAGCTGTCGACCGGCACGTTGAACCAGTGCGCCACGTAGATCGCGACGGCGAAGTTCATCGCCGGGCCGGTGCCGCGGAACAGCGCCACCGCCAGCGGCAGGACGAATTCGCTGCGCGCGTCGCCCAGGCCAAGGCGGCGGCAGGCCGCCAGCATTGCGGGCAGGGTGGCGAGCGAGGACTGGGTGGACAGTGCCAGCGCCTGGGCCGGCATCACCGCGCGGGCGAATTCGCCCGGCTTCTGCCGGCCGGCGAAGATCGCGATGGGATAGGCGGCGAGGAACACGACCGTGCCGACCAGCGCAACGATCATAACGTAATGCGCCAGCGCGCCGATCGCGGCGGTGCCGCTCTTGGCCGCGACCGTCAGGCTGAGTGCGAAGACGCCGAGCGGCGCGCACCACAGCACCCAGCCGATGACCACCAGCATTGCCCCGGCGACCGCCTCGAAGAAGGTGGTGAGCGACTGGCGGTGCGCAGTGCCCAGCCGCGTCGCCGCAGCGGCGAAGGCGGCGGTGAACAGGATCACCGGCAGGACCGCGTCCTCGGCAGCCGAGGTGACGACGTTGCTCGGCACCATCGAGGTGATGAAGTCCGCAAGCCCCGGCATCGTCGCGGCCTTGGCCGGCGTGGTGGCGACCGCGGTGCGCAACGCTTCCGCCGCGCCCTGCGGGATGGGCAGGACCGAGAGCAGCAGCGGCGTCAGCAGGCCGGCCATGGCCGAGCCGCCGACCAGCACGATCATGAACCACAGCAGCGCCCGCCGCGCCAGCGCGCCCGCGCTCGCCGCCGCGACGGTCTGCGCGACGCCGGTGAACAGCAGGGCCACCACCAGCGGCAGGATCGTCGCGCGCAGCGCGCGCAGCCACAGGTCGCCGACCGGGCCGGCCACGGCAAGAACGTCGGGCAGGCTCTGCGGCAGGCGCAGCGCAAGCAGCAGGCCCAGCGCCAGCCCGCCGACGAGGCCGGCGAAGATCCAGGCGGCAGGAACGCGGGTGATCGGGGGAAGCGGAGATGACGGTTCGGTAATCGCTTGGTTCATGCCACGGTGACGATATTGGTGTAGGAGGCCGCCATGTTGCACGCGCGAGGCGTGCCAGCCAAGGGACAAGAACTTCGCAATGGGACGGAAATTCTTCGGGACCGACGGGATTCGCGGCCGCACCAACGCCGGTGTGATGACCGCGGCCACCGCGATGAAGGTGGGCCAGGCCGCCGGCACCTATTTCCAGCGCGGCGATCACCGCCACCGCGTGGTGATCGGCAAGGACACGCGCCTGTCTGGCTATATGCTCGAAAACGCGATGACCGCAGGCTTTACCAGCGTCGGCATGGATGTCGTGCTGTTGGGGCCGCTGCCCACGCCAGCCGTCGCCATGCTCACGCGCGAGATGCGCGCCGACGTTGGCGTGATGATCTCGGCCAGCCATAACCCCTATGAAGACAACGGCATCAAGCTGTTCGGACCCGACGGCTTCAAACTGTCGGACGAGGACGAGCTGGCGATCGAGGCCATGCTCGAGGACGACCTCGCGCTCGCCCCGGCTACCGACGTCGGCCGGGCCCGCCGCATCGAGGATGCGCGCGGCCGCTACATCCACGCGGTCAAGGCCTCGCTGCCGCACAACCTGCGCCTCGACGGCCTGCGCATCGTGGTCGATTGCGCCAATGGGGCGGCCTATACCGTCGCACCCTCGGCGCTGTGGGAACTGGGCGCCGAAGTCATCGCCATCGGCGTCGAGCCCAACGGCAAGAACATCAACCTCAACGTCGGCTCGACGCACCTCGACGCGATCAAGGCCAAGGTGCGCGAAGTGCGCGCCGACATCGGCATTGCGCTGGATGGCGATGCCGACCGGCTGATCGTGGTCGACGAGAAGGGCCAGACCGTCGATGGCGACCAGATCATGGCGCTGATCGGCAGCCAGCTGGCCGCGCGGGGCGAGCTGACCGGCGGCGGCGTGGTCGCCACGGTCATGTCGAACCTTGGCCTCGAGCGGTTCCTGCAGGGCAGGGGCCTCGAGCTGGTGCGCACCGCCGTTGGCGACCGCCACGTGCTCGAGCGGATGCGCAGCGGCGGCTACAACGTCGGCGGCGAGCAGTCGGGCCACATGATCCTGACCGATCACGCCACCACCGGTGATGGCACGATCGCCGCGCTGCAGGTACTGGCCGCGCTGGTCTCGAGCGGCAAGCCCGCCAGCCAGACGCTGCACCTGTTCGACCCGGTCCCGCAACTGCTCAAGAACGTGCGCTTCGCCGGCGGCAAGCCGCTCGAGGCCGAAAGCGTCAAGGCGGTGATCGCCGAGGCCGAGGCGCGCTTGGCCGGGCGCGGCCGGTTGGTGATCCGCCCCTCGGGAACCGAACCGGTGATCCGCGTCATGGCCGAGGGCGACGACGCCGACGAAGTCGCCGACGTGGTCGACACGATCTGCGATGCCGTGCGCAAGGCTGCGGCCTGAAAGGAACTGCCATGCTCGAAATGCGCCCAGACTGCCAGCAATGCGGCACCGAACTCCCGGCCGAGGCGCCGGGGGCCTTCATCTGCTCGCTCGAATGCACCTATTGCGCCGAGTGCGCCGAAGACCTCGACGACCGCTGCCCCGGCTGCGGCGGCGAACTGATGGACCGCCCGACCCGCAGCAAGGCGGTGCAGGCGAAGCATCCGGCCTCGACCGAGCGCCGCTACCAGCCCTGAGGCCTTGCCCTGCGCGAAGGGGCCCCTCAGCGGGTGCCCGGTCGCTCGGGCAGAAGTCTCATTGCCCCTGCCGTGATGGTGTCGCATCGTCGCGGCAGGGGAGTTCACCATGCACGAACACGAATGGCGCCGCCTGATCGTCAGCGAGATGCACTTGCGTCGCTGGCCCCGGCTGCACGCCCCGATGCAGGTGGTCCAGCAGGTTCGCCTGGTCGACGATGCCGATCGCGATGCCGAATGGGACGCCTGGCGCGCGATGCCGCCGGGCGGCGATGTGCGCCATGCCTATCGCCGCCACGTCTCGGGAACGCTGGCCGGCGGCATCGCCTTCACCTGGGAGCGGCACAGCGAGGCAAGCACGCAGACGCTGTTCGTCCCGCCGGGCAGTGAAGCCGCGCTGGAAGACGCGATCCGCTGGATGGAAAGCCTGCCCGGCCGCACCGTGCGCGCGACGCGCATCACGCTGGTTCCCGACGATGCCGCGGCGCAAGCAGTGCTGCCCGGAATGCGGCTGGAAGGCGAGGAAATCGTCTCGTGCCATGTCGCGGGGCCGATGCGCATCTGGTCGGACTTTCGCATTGCGGACGATGGCTATGCCCGGGGCTATGGCCGGATGCTGATCGCCGCCAATGGCCTGGACGGCGGTGACCTGACCCGCGCGGTGCAGCGCCTGCAGGAACTGGGCACCTACCGCAATCTCGCGCTGCTCGGCCTGCCGGTGGCCCGCGCCGCCTGGCCGCGGCTCGACCGGGCCGAAGAGGACCTGCGCCGCCTCGGGGAGAACCTCACCCGCAGCGACATACGCGACGACGACCTCATGGCCGAGCTGTCGGCCCTGTCGCTGGCCATTGCCGCAGTCGCAAGCGCCACCGACTATCGCATGAGCGCGACGGCGGCCTATGCCCTGCTGGTCGAGGAACGGCTCGAGGATCTGGCCCCGCGCGCCATTCCCGGCTTCCTCTCGCTCGCGGAGTTCACCCAGCGCCGCTTCCTCCCGGCGGTGCGCACTTGCGCTGCCTTTTCGCGACGCGAGCGCCAGGTGGCCAGCCGAGCCGGCCAGTTCACCGCGCTGCTGCGGGCGCGGATCGAGACGCGGATCGAGAATCAGAACGGCGCGCTATTGGCCTCGCTCGACCGCAGCGCCCAGCACCAGTTGCGCCTCCAGCACCTCGTCGAGGGGCTGTCGGTGGTCGGCATCAGCTATTACGCGGTGGCTCTGGTCGGCCACATGCTCGAAGGTGCGGAAAGCGTGGCCCATTTCGACGCGCGGCTGGTGGTGGGCCTGCTGACCCCGCTGGTCATCGTGCTGACGTGGACCAGCTTGCGCCGCGCACGACGCAAGTTGGGTGTCGCAGAGGCGTAACGCCCCAGCGACGGAGGCAGTGGAAAGGGGCAGCCCCTCAAACCACCTCGGCGACCTCCGCCGCGCGCGCGGCGAACCAGGGCTTCATTCGCGCGATCGCCTCCTCCACCCGCGGCGTCGAGACCGCGAAGCTGATGCGCATGAAGCGGTGTCCCTCGACTGGGTCGAAGTCGATCCCCGGTGCGGTGGCGACGCCGGTGTCCTCGAGAAGGCGCAGGCAGAACGCCATCGAATCCTGCGTCAGGTGGCCGATGTCGGCCCAGATGTAGAACGCACCGTCGGGCGGGGCGATGCGCGCCAGGCCCAGCAACGGCAGCGCATCGAGCAGGATCGCGCGGTTGCGGGCATACGTCGCGACATGGCCTTCCAACTCGTCGGTGCAGTCGAACGCGGCAAGGCCGGCGTGCTGGCTCAGCACCGGCGGGGTCAGGAACAGGTTGCCCATGCGCGCCCGCGCCTGCGCGACCTGGTCGGCGGGCACCACCAGCCAGCCAAGCCGCCAGCCGGCCATCGAGAAGTACTTGGAGAAGCTGTTGACCACGACCGCATCTGGATCGAACGCGAGGATCGAGCGCGCTTCGGCGCCGTCATACGTCAGCCCGTGGTAGATCTCGTCGCTGATGATGTGGATGCCGCGCGCGCGGCAGACCGCCGCGATCGCGGCAAGTTCGTCGGGCGTGATGACCGTGCCGGTGGGATTGGCCGGGCTGGCAAGGATCAGGCCATCGGGCGCGGGCTCCATCGCGGCGAGCGCGGCAGCGGTCACGTTGTAGCGCTCGGCCGCGCCGCACTCTATCTCCACCGGTTCCATGTGCAGCGCGCGCAGGGTATTGCGATAGGCGACGTAGCCCGGCCGGGCGAGCGCCACGCGTGCACCGGGCGCAAAGCGCAAGCTTAGCGCCATGACCAGCGCGGGCGAGGCACCGCAAGTCAGCACGACCTGGCCGGCATCGACGGTCACGCCGCAGCTTTGGGCATAGCTCTGCGCGATCCGCGCCTTGAGCGGCTGGCTCTCCCAATATCCCATCGGGTCGGTCGCCAGCACATCCTGCGCCTTGGCGATGGCCGCGGCGGGCGCACCGGTGGAGGGCTGGCCGAATTCCATATGGATCACCGGGCGGCCGGGATGCAGGCCTTCCGCGGTGATGCGGTGCGCGAGCGTGGAAATGGCGATGGCGTGGAACGGTTCGATCTGCGCGGTCATGGCGCCCGCGCTATCATGTTTCCCTGGCGCAGGAAATCGGCTGCTCAGCGACGCCAGAGGCGGCGGGCCAGCAGGAAGCCCGCGACCGGGACGGCGAGCCCCAGCGCGACGATCGCGGCGACCTTGCCCACGGCCAGCGCCAGGCCCGAAAGCAGGAACAGCACGATCTCCAGCGTGGCCTTCATCATCGCCGGTTCTGTCCATGCCCCTGATCGTGAAAACGAAAACCCCGCCTTCTTCCGGGTCCCAGGGGATACCGGAAAAAGGCGGGGTGGGAAGCTCTATCGGCGCCGGGGGGATCAATCGGCGCCGTTTTGCTCCCGGTTCAGCGCTTCACGTCGAAGCGATCGGCATCCATCACCTTGGCCCAGGCTGCGACGAAGGCGTCGACGAAGGTCCGCTCGGCATCGTCGGTCGCATAGGCCTCGGCCAGTGCCCGCAGTTCCGAATTGGCGCCGAAGATGAGGTCGACGCGGCTGGCGCGATACTTGCGCTCCCCGCTCTTGCGGTCGAACGCGGCAAAGGTGCCGTCTTCGGCTTCTTCCCAGCGCAGCGCTGTCGTTGCCGCCAAGAGGTTGCGGAAGAAGTCGTTGCTCAGCGCGCCGACGCGGTCGGTGAATACGCCGAGGTCGCTGCCGCCATGGTTGGCGCCGATGACCCGCAGGCCGCCAACCAGCACGGTCATCTCGGGCGCGGTCAGGCCCAGCAACTGGGTGCGATCGACCAGCAGCTCCTCGGGCGAGCGCCGCGACTTGGGGCCGGCGTAGTTGCGGAAGCCATCGGTGCGCGGCTCGAGCACGGCGAAGCTCTCGGCATCGGTGTCCGCGTCGGTGGCGTCGGTCCGGCCCGGCGTGAACGGCACGGTCACGTCATGGCCGGCGGCGCGGCCCGCGATCTCGATCCCGACATTGCCGGCCAGCACGATCAGGTCGGCCATGCTCACCCGGCGCCCGCCCGGTGCAGCGGCGTTGAAGCCGGCCTGGATGCCTTCGAGCACGCCCAGCACGCGGGCCAGTTCGGCCGGCTCGTTCGCCGCCCAGTCCTTCTGCGGGGCAAGACGGATGCGCGCGCCGTTGGCACCGCCACGCTTGTCCGACTGGCGATAGGTCGAGGCCGAGGCCCAGGCCGTGCGCACCATGTCCGCCACCGACAGCGCGCTTTCGGCGATCTGGCCCTTGAGCGCGGCAATGTCGGTCTCGGTGACCAGCGGGTGGTCGACCGGCGGCACCGGGTCCATCCAGATCCGCGGCTCGGCAGGAACCTCCTTGCCGAGGTAGCGGACCTGCGGCCCCATGTCGCGATGCGTCAGCTTGAACCAGGCTTCGGCGAAGACGCGCGCCAGCTTGTCGGGGTTGGCGTGGAAGTCGCGGCTGATCGCGGCATACGCGGGGTCGGCGATCAGCGCGATGTCGCTGGTGAACATCATCGGCTGGTGACGGCGCGACGGATCGTGCGCGTCGGGCACGGTGCCGGCGCCCGCGTCGCCCTTGGGCTTCCACTGGTGTGCGCCGCCGGGGCTGGTGGTCAGCTCCCACTCGTAGCCGAGCAGGGTCTCGAAATAGCCGTTGTCCCATGCAATCGGGTTGGGCGTCCACGCGCCTTCGAGCCCGCTGGTGATCGCATCGACGCCGCGCCCGGTGCCGTGCGTGCTGGCCCAGCCCTGGCCTTGCGCCAGGATGTCGGCACCCTCCGGCGCTGCACCCACTTGCGTCGGGTCGCCGGCGCCATGCGCCTTGCCGAAGGTGTGGCCGCCCGCGATCAGCGCGACGGTTTCCTCGTCGTTCATCGCCATGCGGGCGAAGGTGTCGCGGATGTCGCGCGCCGAGCCGAGCGGGTCGGGCTTGCCGTTGGGGCCTTCGGGGTTGACGTAGATCAGGCCCATCTGGACCGCCGCCAGCGATTCATCGAGTTCGCGATCGCCGGTGTAGCGCTGGTCGCCCAGCCATTCGGCTTCGGGACCCCAGAAAACGTCGGCCTCGCTCTCCCACACGTCCTCGCGGCCGCCGCCGAAGCCGACGGTGGGCAGGCCCATGGATTCGAGCGCGCAATTGCCGGCCAGCACCATGAGGTCGGCCCAGCTCAGGCTGGCGCCGTACTTCTGCTTGATCGGCCACAGCAGCAGGCGCGCCTTGTCGAGGTTGACGTTGTCCGGCCAGGAATTGAGCGGGGCGAAGCGCTGCGTGCCGGTCGCCGCACCGCCGCGGCCGTCATACGTGCGATAGGTGCCGGCCGAGTGCCAGGCCATGCGGATGAACAGCGGGCCGTAATGGCCATAGTCCGCCGGCCACCAGTCCTGCGACGTGGTCATCAGCGCGTTGATGTCGGCCTTGACCGCATCGAGGTCGAGCTTGGCGAAGAGCGCGCGATAGTCGTGCCCGTGCGGCATCGGGTCGCTGCGGGTCGAATGCTGGCGCAGCACCTGCAGGTCGAGCCGGTTGGGCCACCAGGTCTGGTTGGTTTGCACCGCACCCGCCTGGGCGGTGGCGATCGCGGCACTGCTGGCGCCGTGATGGACGGGGCACTTGGCGACATCAGACATGGCGTACTCTCCGTGGATTGTCGTGAACCGATGCCCGGTTCTACCGCCCCGCCGTTGATCGCCTAAGTGCATTAACATGGATAAAGTTATCGAGCACGTAGATGACCGAGGAGTCTGCTATGAGGCTCGTCGTGGGTGGTTTCGCGCTTAGCCTTGCCCGAAAGGCGCAGTCCGCCTAAAGCGCGGCGCGTTTTCGCGTGCGATGGCCCCGTGTTCTTCACCTGGACCGGAGCCCGCGCCGATCGAGATCCTTCACTGCTTTTTCAGGGGCTGCTCCCGCAATGACCGACACTCCCACGATTTCCGCGCCCAAGACTTCCGCGTTGATGGCACGCGGCGCGGCTTTCCTCGGGACCGAGCATGCCATCCTGTGCGGGGCGATGAGCTGGGTTTCGGAGCGCAACCTCGTCGCGGCGATCAGCAATGCCGGCGGCTTTGGCGTGATCGCCTGCGGGGCGATGACCCCGGCGCTGCTCGATGCCGAGATCGCCGGCACCAAGGCGCTGACCGCCAAGCCCTTCGGCGTCAACCTCATCACCATGCACCCGCAGCTGTTCGAGCTGATCGCGGTCTGCGAAAAACACCGCGTCGGCCATGTCGTGCTGGCGGGCGGCATCCCGCCCAAGGGCAGCGTCGAGGCGATCAAGGCGTTCGACGCCAAGGTCATCGTCTTCGCCCCGACGATCGCGCTGGCCAAGAAGCTGTTCCGCAGCGGCGCCGATGCGCTGGTGATCGAAGGCAGCGAAGCGGGTGGCCACATCGGCCCGGTCTCGACCTCGGTGCTCGCGCAGGAATTTTTGCCCGTGCTCGCCGAAGAGCATCTCGTGTTCGTTGCCGGTGGCATCGGCCGCGGCGAGGCGATGGCCGCCTATCTCGAGATGGGCGCGGCCGGCGTCCAGCTCGGCACGCGCTTTGCCTGCGCCAGCGAATCCATCGCGCACCTCGCATTCAAGCAGGCCTTCTTCCGCGCCAACGCGCGCGATGCGATCGCCTCGGTGCAGGTCGACCCGCGCCTGCCGGTCATTCCCGTGCGCGCGCTGCGCAACAAGGGCACCGAAGCCTTCACCGCCAAGCAGATCGAGGTTGCCCAACTTCTCGATGCCGGTACGGTGGACATGGCGGCGGCCCAGCTCGAGATCGAGCACTTCTGGGCCGGCGCGCTGCGCCGCGCGGTGGTCGACGGGGATATCGAGCGCGGCTCGGTGATGGCGGGGCAATCGGTGGGCATGGTCACGCGCGAGGAGCCCGTGGCCGATATCATCGCGCAATTGCTGGCGGAAAGCGAAGCGGCCCTCGGCCAGCGCTGACCGGCCGGCGAACACCCCCGCGCAATGAAGCGGGGGAAACGGGGGCACGACGCAAGGCATGGCTCAGGGCATGACGCATAAGGCATCGCTGGGTTTCGTCTTCGGCATCGTGCTGATCGACATGCTGGGCTTCGGCATCGTCATCCCGGTGTTCCCGAACCTGATCATGACGCTGGCGCGCGTGCCCATCACCGTGGCGGCCGAATACGCCGGCTGGCTCGGTGCGGGCTATGCGGTCATGCAGTTCGTGTTCGCGCCGGTGATCGGGAACCTGTCGGACCGGTACGGACGGCGGCCGGTGCTGCTTGCGGCGGTTCTGGCGCTCGGTCTCGACTATCTGCTTCAGGCGTTCGCCCCGGCGATGAGCTGGTTGATCGCCGGGCGGATCATCGCCGGCATCACCGGCGCCAGTTTCTCTGCCGCCTACGCCTATATCGCCGACGTCACCCCGCCGGAAAAGCGCGCGGCCAGCTTCGGCCTGATGGGCATGGCCTTCGGGATCGGCTTCGTCGCAGGTCCGGCGCTGGGCGGGCTGCTCGGCACGCTCGGCCCCCGCGTGCCGTTCTTCGCGGCCGCCGGGCTATCGCTCGCCAACTTCGCCTTCGGCTTCCTGACCTTGCGCGAATCGCTCGATGCGGAGCACCGCCGGCCCTTTGACTGGCGCCGCGCCAACGCCTTTGCCAGCCTGCAGGCCTTGAAGGGCCAAAGCGCGCAAGTGCTGTGGTTCGTCGCCGCGCTGGGGGCCTGGCAACTCGCCAATGTCGTCTATCCCGCGATCTGGACCTATTTCGCGATCGCCGCCTATGGCTTCTCGACCAAGGCGGTGGGCATCGCACTTGCCGTCGTCGGGCTCTCGGCCGCCCTGTTCCAGGGTTTCGGCATGCGCTTCCTGCTGCCTCTGCTGGGCGAGCGGCGCGCGGTCGTCATGGGCGTCGTCGCGCTGGCGATCTCGGCGGTAGGCTATGCCATCGCGGTGCAGACCTGGCAGGTCTATCTCGCCATCGCGATCGGCGCGTTCCAGGGCTCTGTGCAGCCCTCGATCTCGGCGATGAACAGCCGCGCCGTCGACGCGCGCAGCCAAGGCGAGTTGCAGGGCGCAGTCCAGTCGATCGGCTCGATCGCCCAGATCATCGGCCCGCCGCTCTACGCCCAGTCGCTGGCACGCTTCAGCGGCCCAGGCGCGCTGATCGACCTGCCGGCCATGCCCCTGCTGGTCGCCGCGGCGATCGGCTTCGTCGCGCTGGCGCTGTTCCTCAAAGGCTGCGCGACCCGCGCAGCCTGATCCGTTTGCCTAACCGTGCGCGCGGGCGCTGGCCAGTTCGGCCAGGTCTGGCTCGGGGCAGGGTTCTTCCGGCTCGACCAGGTCGTCGGCCGCGATGATCCCCGGCTGGAACAGCGGTTCGCCGAACAGGAAGCCGACGATGTTGGGCCGGCCGAGATGATCGACCAGCGCGGTCAGCGTCAGCAGGATCGGCACCGAGAGCAGCGCGCCCAGCGCCCCCCAGATCCACGAGAAATAGCTGATCGAGATCAGGATCGACACGGGATTGAGGGTCAGCCGTGCCCCGAGGATCGCCGGCGTGACGACGTTCGCCTCGAGCGCATGCAGCCCGAGGAACGCGAGCGCGGGCAGAAGCCCCAGCGCCAGCGTGCTCGCCGTACCCACACCGACCAGCGCGAGCAGCGCGGTCATGGCCAGAGGGCCGAGGTAGGGCAGGAAGTTGAGGACGAAGGCAAGACCGCCCCACATGATCGGTGCGCCAAGCCCGAAGGCCCACGAGCCGCCGGCAACGATCATGCCGACGCCCAGGTTTATCTGCGCGACGGTCAGGATGTACGAGGCGACTCTGTCCTGCACCGCGCGCATGACCCGGGCGATCCGCACCGAGGCGCCGAAGCTGTGGCGATCGAACAGCAGGCGCCGCTTGGTGCGGATGCGCGATTCGATCATGAAGAATGTCAGCAGCGCGGTCAGCAGGATCTCGAGCAGCACGCTCGGCGTGGCGAAGGCGACCTGCTCGATCACCGACGGCGTCGCCAGCACGACCTCGCGCGTCGCGGCATGGCCGGTCAGGCGCGTGATCTGCCGGTTGAGGTCGTTCATCCAGGCAAGGTTGCTGCGCAGCTCGGCAAAGCGCAGCGTGACGCGGCGGGCCATCGCCGGAACCTGGTCGACCATGTCGTAGGCAGGCTGCAGGATCAGGCTGAGCGCCACCACGATTACCGCCACCAGGAACAGCATGGCCAGGAACGAGGCCAGCATGTTGGGCAGGCCGAGCCGCACCAGCCGGTCGGCCGCGGGCGCCAGCACGATGGTCAGGATGATCGCCGTCACCGGCGGCAGGAACACCACCGATCCGATCGAGAGCACGAAGGGCAGGGCGCAGAACAGCCCCAGTCCGAGCAACAACAGGATGGCCGATTGCAGTCGGGCCTGCTGCGTCTGCACCGCGGCATCGGCGCGCTGCGCCACGGCGGGTGGCGCCTCGGTGGGCAAGGTCACGGGATCGTCAAGAGACACGTCGGCACGCCTGGGGGTAGCGGTGATTCGCCACGAACGATCTGCGCCTGCCACCACGCGCAATCAAGTGTACGTGGTGGCAGGCGGATGATTTGCCGGATGCATGGGGCGAGCCGAACGGCGCCGCTCCATGCCCCACAGTAGGCCGATCAGGCGTTGCCCGACTGAACGGTCGTATCCAGCTCGAACATGATTGCGTCATGGGCCACCGAATCGTCGGTGCTGCGGCGCGGCAACTGGCCGGTGTCGATCATCTGCGCCAGCGCGGCGCGGGCACGCCCGACGCGGCTCTTGATCGTGCCGACCGCGCACTGGCAGATCTGCGCCGCTTCCTCGTAGGAGAAGCCACCGGCGCCCACCAGCAGCAGCGCCTCGCGGCGCTCCGGCGGCAGCGTCAGCAGCGCACGGTGCATGTCCGACAGGTGCAGCGGGCTTTCCTGGCCCGCAGGGGCCACCAGGATGCGCTCGGCGACGGTCTCGTCGTATTCGGCGCGGAACCGGTTGCGGCGCATGTCGGTGAGGTAGGCGTTACGCAGGATCACGAAGGTCCAGGCGCGCATCGACGTGCCGGGCTCGAACCGCTCCTGCGCGGCCCATGCCTTGAGCAGGGTTTCCTGCACCAGATCGTCGGCCAGGTCGGGGCGCCCGCACAGGCCACGCGCAAAGGCGCGCAGATGAGGGATGACCGTGGTCAGTTCGCGCTTGAATGCGGCGGCGTTGCGATTGACGGTTTCCCGGGTGGGGACTTCATGAGGCGTGGTGCCGGCAGGCTTGTCGGCGGCTGGGCGTCGCGCGGGCTCAGCCATGCGCGTCGTCGTCCAGCTGGTCGAGCAGCTTGGAGAAGTTGTCCGGCAGCGGCTCTTCCACGACGGAGTCGTAGAGGCGGCGCAGGCCATCGGCCCATTCCGGCGAGTTGGTCCGACCACCGGTCCGGCGTCGGGTTCCCAGGGTCTTCATAGGTTTATCTTTCGACATTCGCTTTCGGCTTCGCCTCCCCCCGTGGGTCGTCGCAAAAATGATACCATGGGCGCAAAACCGACAGCCCGGATTTCAAGTGCCGGGGCTGCCCGTCTCACAGCGCCACGGATGTGAAGTATTCGGGTGGGGAACGCGGCTTCTGTCCAACGGTTCCCGGCCTTCTTCGATCATGCTTGCGATGTCAGGATGTCGTCAGGAAAGCGGTCATAGCGTCCTGGTTAATGCGGCGAACTGCGCGCGGGGCGGGCACCTGTGCTTGTGCGGTGCGTTGCATCGGGCAAGATGGTTTGGCACTGGCGTTGGGGACCGTTACTCCGCGACCGGAATTGACGAAAGGTTCGTAGTCCAAGGTGGAGAAATTGCTCGCCCAGAAAGGCCTGGCGCCCGGGGATCTTGCCCAGAAGAATCTGGCGCCCCGCTGGTACGAGCGTTTCCCGCGCGCGTTGCCGGTGGGCATTTTCGTGCTGACCATGGCCGTCACGACGGTCAGCGTGCTCGCCATCGAACGCGCCGACCGTCAGCGCGAGGTCGCCCAGCTCGACAAGACCGCGCAGGAAGTCGCATCGGGGCTCGAGCGACGCGCCAACGGCAATGCGGCCTACCTTCGCTCGGCCGCTGCCCTGTTCGCCACCCGCCGTTCGGTCGAGGCACCCCTGTTCCGCAGCTTCGTCGCCCAGCTCCAGATGGAGGACGGGTCCTTCGGCGTGAACGGGATGGGCTGGGGCATTCGCGTGGCGCGCAGCGATGTCGCCATGGTGGAGCGCGTGATGCGCGAGGGTACGGGCACCGGCTTCAGGATTCGTCCCGACGACCGTAGCGGTCGGCCTTACGTCGTCCCGATCATGTACGTGGCGCCCGAGACGGCCAAGAGCCGCATGTCGATCGGCTTCGACATGGCGACCGATCCTGTCAGGCGCGCGGCGATGGACAAGGCCGAGGCCAGCGGTCGTCCGACAGCCTCGGGCAAGCTGCAGCTGGTCAAGGACGGCGACGCACAAGGACCGGCCGGTTTCGTGATGTACATGCCGGTCTTCACCGCCGGGCCCGAGGACAGGCATCGTCTCCTGCGCGGCTTCATCTTTACGCCGTTCGATGCCGCCAACTTCCTGCGTGCCTCGCAGCCGGCCGACCAGGACATGATGGTCGGCATCCGCGTCTACGATGGCACGGAGCGGCCCGATCGGTTGCTGGCCGAACTGCGGCCCGAGGCGCGATCGGGCCTCACGGTACGGCGTGTCGTCGAACTGGCCGGGCGCCGCTGGATCCTCGTCGCCGAGGCACCGCCATCGGGCATGCTCTCGCTGCTATCCGTGATGACGCTGCTGTTCGGCCTGCTCGTGGCCACGCTGCTGATGGTGCTGGCGCGGCTGGTGAGCCAGCAGGTGGCGGAAGACCGCGTGGCGCTGAGCTGGTTCGAGCAGCAGTCCTCGATCCGCGACTCACTGACCCGCGAGCTCAACCACCGCGTGAAGAATACGCTGGCCAACGTCCTCTCGATCATCGCGCTGACCAAGCGCCGCGCGGTCGACCTCGATGGCTTCGTCGAGAGCCTCGAGGGTCGCATCCGCGCGCTGTCGGCGACGCACGACCTGCTCACCCAATCGGATTGGGGCGCGACCCCGGTTTCGCTGGTCATTCGCACCGAGCTCGCGCCTTATGCGCAAGGCTCCGACCGCCACGTCGATATCGCCGGGCCGGATGTGTTGCTGGCGCCCAACGACGCCCTGTCGCTTGGTCTCGCGATCCATGAACTCGCGACAAACGCGGCAAAATACGGTGCGCTCAGTGTGCCAGGTGGCCGCGTCACGGTGCGCTGGGAGATCGCGAGCGACACCACGGCTCGCATTTCGTGGGAGGAGGCCGGCGGTCCGCCGATCGACACGACGGCGCGGCGCAAGCGCGGTTTCGGAACCGACCTGATCGAAAAGATCGTCGCGCACGAGTTGCGCAACCCCGTCGACCTGACGTTCTCGCCCGAAGGCGTGCGCTGCTCGCTCGTCATCCCCGTGCGCCAGCGTGGCAACTTTGCCATCCGCGAGGGCCGGCCGACCTGAACTTTGGTGGTGGGCCCTTCGGACGCATGTGGAAAGGGCCGGGCAGACGATGGTCTGCCCGGCCCTTTCACGAGGGAACTGAGTGGTAAAGCCTCAGGTAAGTGGCTGGCTCGACCCGAAGAACAGCGCCTGGCTGATCGCGGCCCGCACCGTGGCTTCCTGGAACGGCTTGGTGATGAGGTAGGTCGGCTCCGGCCGGTCGCCCGTCAGCAGGCGTTCCGGATAGGCGGTGATGAAGATCACCGGCACATCGACGAGCTTGAGGATGTCGTCCACAGCGTCGAGGCCCGACGAACCGTCGGCCAGCTGGATGTCGGCGAGGACGAGGCCCGGCGTTTCGCTGGTGGCGATGTCGCGCGCCTGGGTGCGGGTGGCGGCCATGCCGCACACGTCGTGGCCCAGCGAGCGGACGAGGTCTTCCAGCTGCATCGAGATGAGCGGCTCGTCCTCGATGATGAGAACGCTGGTGGTCGATTCACGATCGATTTCCTCGACCGCTTCCTGAACCAGTGCCTCGACGTCGGACGGGCTGCGATCGAGGATCATGGCCACTTCGTCGACCGAGAAGTCTTCCAGCGTCACCAGCAGCAGCGCCTGGCGGTTGGCCGGCGTGATGTGGGCGAGCCGTTCCTGTGCGGCCGTCTCGTGCAGACCGCCCAGCGGCAGGTCGCCGCCCGAGTGATCGACCGTGTCGACGAATGCACTCGACCAGACCTTGTTGAATGCGCGATACAGCGCGACGCGGCCTTCACCGATTTCGGCGCGCAGGCTGGCGTCGGCAAGCGCCGCCTCCAGCGTGGCACGCACGAAGGCGTCCCCGGTCTGCTGGCTGCCGGTGAGGGCGCGGGCATAGCGGCGGAGATAGGGAAGATTGGTACCTACTTTGGCGCCCAGCGACATTTAAACCCCTTCCTGGATACGCGATGCAACCCTAAAGCAACGACGCGTCGATTGGTTCCCGGCCTATCCCGCGGTTTTTCGCGCCGCCCGTCAAGCGGGGAAATTGCCCTCTTCCGCATCGATCGCGGCATCCTTGGCGGTGGTAACGCAGCCATCGATCCAGTCCGCGATCACCCAGGCCCCGACCGGCTTTGGAAACCTTGGATAATTCCTGAGTTCGTCCGGGATGGCACCCGAATCGACGCCCGAGATGAAGGCCAGCGGGCACCCGGCCATCTGAAGCCGCCTCGCCAGATCGTGCGAGACGCCATCGGGCAAGCGCACGTCCAGCAGCGCGACCCACGGCATCTGCTCGTCGAGCATGGCTTCGGCCTCGGCCAGATGCGTCGCGCATCGGGCGACATGGCCGCGGGTCAGCAACTCGTCTTCGATCTCCATTGCCGCCAGGACATTGTCTTCCAGTATCAAAACATACCCGGTGGCCATTCCCGCGCGTTCCCGTCATTTGTCGTTCAAGGAAAGCGCCCTATCCGCGAAACTGGCGTCGGCTGATGTCATTTGACATAGCCGGCGCTCGCATGCTGCGCTTAGCCGCAGGCATTGGTACGGCGGCCCGGGTGGGATCGGGCCCTGGGGTGGGGGTTGGCAGTGTATCGCAATCGCGGGAATGGAAACGGCAACGCAAACGGGCAGGGCGGGGCGCCTGGTCCGGGCTTCACGGGCGATCCCGCCGCAATGGGTGACGCGCCCCCCGCGAGCGCGTCGGCGCCCTTGCCCGCGCATGGTCCGCCGCCGTGCCGCGAATGCCCCCTGCGATCGCTGCCTGGCCTGATCGCACCGGGCAGCACGCAGCGCGAATGGATCGAGCATTACCGTGCCGGCGAACGCCAGGTCGCGAAGGGCGATGACCTCCTGCGTCAGGGGGCACCTGGTGACCGGTTGTTCACCGTGCTCGAAGGCGTCCTGATTCGAGCGCGCCTGCTCGAGGACGGGCGGCGCCAGGTCGTGAACGTGATGTTCCCCGGCGATCTCATTGGGCTCCAGGCTGCGTTCGACGGCGAAATGAGCCACAGCGTCACCGCCCTGACCGATTCCCGGCTGTGCCTGTTTCCGCGCGACCGCTTCATGGATCTGGTGACGGCACAGCCGCGGTTCGCCTACGATGTGATCTGGCTTTCGGCGCGCGAGGAAGACGCGCTCGAGCAGCATCTCGTTGCCGTCGGCCAACGCCCGGCGCGCGAGCGCGTGGCTTATCTGGCGCTATGGCTGATGGAGCGGGGCATGCAGACCGGCCTCGTGCGTGCGCACGAGTTGCACGTGCCCATTACGCAGAGCCAGGTCGCCGACATGCTCGGCCTGTCGCTGGTTCACACCAATCGCACGTTCCAGACCTTGCGCAAGGCCGGGCTTATCGACTGGAATGTTCATCGCATCCATATTCCCGATCTGGATCGCGTGCGCGACTGGATCGGCTTCGACCGCGCCGGCCTTCCGGCAAGGCCCTATATCTAAAGGTTTTTATTCGGCATTATGCCATGCCGATCAGCAGCTTGAAAAAATCCGCATTTTTTCGTCAGGCGCGGGAACGGATGTCCGGGGCGCCCGTTTAGGGTCTGTCACCGCCGAGACCCCCCCTCCCGTCCAAGCGGCTGGTGATACGATCCCGAAGGCCTCCGCCAATCCCCGGCGGAGGCCTTTTTCGTTGGCCTTCGTCAAATGGCTGCATGGCAACGACGCTTCTTGCATCCGCCAAGAAGCGCAGTTGCGGCGACGGCTGGAATAGTCAGCGGGTGAGGGCGCTGCGCAGGCGCTCGATCAGGCCTGCGGGGCGCAGCCGCGACCGCACCAGCCGGATCAGGGCCTCGGGCGGGAAGGGCTTTGCCAGGACGTGGCCCATCCCGGCAATATGCGGGGGGATGCTGCCGGGCGTACCGGTCGAGAAGACGATGAGCGGGGGACGCGGGCTCATGGCCACGGCCAGTTCGGCCAGCGCCCACCCGTCGTCCCGGTCGGCGAGATGCACATCGAGGACGAGGATGGCGGGCCGCAACCGTTGCATCTCGGCCATGGCCGCGGCGGTGGTATGGCAGATCGACACGTCGTCGGCGCCGGCTTCGGTCAGGGCGTCGGCCATCGCCAGCGCAACCACGGCTTCGTCCTCGACCACGAGCGCGGGGCCCAGCCCGGGATGCGTTGCAGCGGCCTGCGGCATGGCCCCGTCCGGGCTCGGTTCACGGCGAGGAGCGATATCGTCCATGATGCGTCTTGGTTCCTCCCGGCGTCTCGCGCCCGCCCTGGCGGACACGACCTATATCGACCCTTGCCGGGAAAACGAACCAGACCATGGGATGTTCCGCCATGCCCATGGCACGGTCCAGGGCACGTTTCTGGCCCCGAGGTCTTTCCGCGGGGCGCAGGGCGTCAAAGCGCGCGTTCGTAGATCGTGTAGCGCTTGTTGACGTGGCTATCGATCGCATCGGCGATGGCGATCATCCCCTGGTTGTCGTCGAGGATCCAGCCGATCTCGCCGCGCGAGGCACCGTAATGCTCGACCGAATTGCGCCGGATGTACTCGATCATCATGAAGGCGAGCTGGCTGGCGAGGCGCGAAGACTGCAGCTTCTTACGCACCCCCATCAGCGGCACGCGCATCGTGCGGCAGCGCGGCTTGCGCAGCCAGCGCAGCAGCTTGATGAAGTTGAACGGGAACAGCTTGCCACCCATCGGCTGCAGCACTTCGTTGAGGTCGGGCAGCGTCATCATGAATGCTACCGGCTCGCCCTCGTACTCGGCGATCATGATGAGGTCCTCGCGCACGATCGGCTTGAACTTCTTGCCGGCGTAGGCGATCTCGGTCTGAGTGAACGGCACGAAGCCCCAGTTGTCGGACCAGGCATCGTTGAGGATGTCGAGGATAATCGCCGCCTCGCTGTCGAACTTGCTCTTGTCGACGTTGCGGATGCGGATCTTGGCGTTCTTCTCGCCCGATTGGACGATGCGCTGGATCAGCGGCGGAAACTGCCGGGTGATGTCCAGCTCGTACGTCAGCAGCTGCTTGGCCGGCGTGTAGGGCAGCGCCTCGATATAGTGCTGATAGCGCTCGGGCTGATGGCCCATCATCACGGTGGGCGCATGGTCGAAGCCCAGCGTCAGTTGGCCGGGCTCTTCCCAGATCGACATCGACAGCGGCGCCAGCACGCGCGTCATGCCCTTGTCGCGCAGCCAGCCCTCGGCCTTGGCGATCAGCGCATGTGCGATGGCCTCGTCCTCGGCCTCGAGCAGGCCCCAGTTGCCGGTGCCCGGCCCCATACCCTGGACCGGGTCCATCGCCACAGCCAGATGGTCTATATGGGCGCTGATGCGGCCGACGACGCGCCCGTCGCGGCGGGCAAGGAACAGCTGGACGTCGGCATGCTCGAAGAACGGGTTCTTGCCAGGCGTCAGCAGTTCCACCGCTTCCATGCGCAGTGGCGGCACCCAGTTGGGATCGGTGGCATTGAGGCGATAGGCGAGGTCGACGAAAGCCGACCGCTCGGCCTTGTTTGCAACGGGAGTGATGACTACTTCGCCTGCCACGATATCGCCTTTGTTTCGAGTTAAACGCGCGCTGTCCCGATTGCTGCCTGTGGTGGTGTCGGTGACTTGTCAAGCCGGACGAACCCAGGCGGACCGGCATCATACGCGGACGAGGCAGATGCATCGGCATCCGCCTGCCGCAACTTGGGTAGCTTGGGAATATCACGTCATGCTTGCCACTGAATTCGACACCCGCGGCGATGCTTTCGCCCCCGCTCCAAAGGCCGCCTCGGGCAGCCTGGCCGCCACGCCCGACGACAAGGCGATGCTGCGCGCCGCGGCCGACCTGACCCGCGATCTCGCCCGTGCCCGGCCCGAGATCTATTGGCCGGACATGCTGGTCTCGGCCGCGCTCGGCTACGGCACGCTGGCGCTTGCCATCGCCGAGGCGCTCAAGGGTGGCTCGTGGTGGCTGGTGGCCGCGCTCGGCGTGTTCTCGGCCCTGGCGCTGTACCGCGCGCTGCTGTTCATTCACGAACTCACGCACATGCACCGCGATGCGCTGCCGGGCTTCCGCTTCGCCTGGAACGTGCTCGTCGGCATCCCCATGCTGATCCCCTCGCTGATGTACGAGGGCGTGCATACGCTGCATCACTCGCGCATCCGCTACGGCACCAGCGAAGACCCCGAATATCTGCCGCTCGCGCTGATGAAGCCGTGGTCGCTGCCGGTGTTCACCCTCACCGCGCTGCTGCTGCCGGTGGGCCTGCTGATCCGCTCGGCCATTCTCGTGCCGCTTGGCGCGATCATCCCCGCGGTGCGCACACTTGTGTGGGAGCGCGCCTCCTCGCTCGCGATCAACCCCGATTTCCGCCGCCGCAAGCCCGAGGGCGATTTTGCCCGCGCCGTGTTCTGGCAGGAGCTGGGCGCGACGCTCTGGGCCTGGACGCTGCTGGGCTGGTCGGCAACGCATGGCTGGCTGCCGCTCGGTATCGCCGTCTGCGTCGTCTCGCTGGCCGCTCTGCTCAACCAGGTCCGCACGCTGGTTGCGCACCTGTGGGAGAACGAGGGCGAACAGATGACCGTGACCGGCCAGTACCTCGACTCGGTCAACGTGCCGCCGCCGGGCTTGTGGGGTGCGATCTGGGCGCCGGTCGGGCTGCGCTACCACGCGCTGCACCACCTGCTGCCCAGCATGCCCTACCACTCGCTGGCCGAGTGCCATCGTCGCATCGGCAGCCACCTCGGCGTCGATTCGACCTACGGCCGCGCCAACTACGACGGTCTTTTCCCGCTGTTGTCGCGGCTTGCCCGCTCGACGATGGGCTCGCGCCCGCGCTGATGCCGGCAATCCCGGGCCTCGCGTCCGGGATGTCGCCAGACCACGCAAAAAGCCGACACCTCGGGATTTTCCGCGGTGTCGGCTTTTTTGTGCCCGCCATCATGGAGCGGGCGGCGGTGGCGCGCCCGCCGGCCTCATTCCTCGGTGCGGATCAAGACGGTCTCGCCGATCAGCAGGAACAGCACGAAGGGCGACCAGGCCGCGATCAGCGGTCCGTATCCCCCGAAGCTGCCCATCGCCAGCGCGGCGTTGTCGACCACGAAGTAGGCAAAGCCCAGAGCCATGCCGATGACCGCGCGCATGAACAGCTGGCCCGAGCGCGCGAGGCCGAACGCGGCCACCGCGCCCAGCAGCGGCATCAGCACCGCAGACAGTGGGCCCGAGAACTTGTGCCACCAGCGGCTTTCCAGTTCGCTGGTGCTGTGGCTCGCGGCACGGACCGCCTCGATCGAACGGGAGAGGTGCGGCAGCGTCTCGGCATCGGCGTCGGCACGGCGGATGACGACCTGCGCGGGCGTGACGCTGGTGGCAAAGACCGCGCTGCCGGCCGCAGTGGTACGACGCGCGCTCTGTACGTCGAAAGTCGTGGGCCGATCGAACCGCCAGCCGGGGTTGGCGTAGCTGGCCGAGCCGGCGCGGACGATCTCGGTGACCATGCCGGTGGGATCGCGGCGATGCCATGTCACGTCGGTCATGCGCGTCGCCTGGCCTTCGCCGGTGATGCTGCGCGCATAGAGGATGTTGGGCCCGTCCTGCAGCCAGACGTTGTTGCGCACCTGGCTATCCTCGGGGATCGGGCCATAGTCCACCGCCTGCCAGGCCTTGAGCGTTGCGGTCGCGCGCGTGACGATGCGCTCGTTGAAGGCAAAGTTGGCCACGCTGATGACGCCGGCCACGAGGAACAGCGGCGCCAGCACCTGGTGCGCGGAAAGGCCGGCGGCCTTCATCGCCACGACCTCGCTGTTCTGGTTGAGCGTGATGAGCGTGATGATCGTGGCGAGCAGCACCGAATAGGGCAGGAACCGCGCGACGAGCTGCGGCGCGCGTAGCCCGACATAGGTCAGCAATTGCTCTTGCCCATTGCCTTTCGCCGCCAGGATCTGGCCGCTCTCGCTTAGAAGATCGAGCATCTGCAGCACAAGCACGAGCATCAGAAGCACGGCGATGACACGCAGCGCGAACATCTTGGCGATGTAAATCGTCATCGTCCGCGAGGGGAAGAATTCAAGCGGCAAGCGTATCGTCCTCCGGCAAGGCATCGTCGTGCGCGGCCACGGGCAGGCGGCGGCGGCCGATCACGCGGCGCACCCGGCTCGCCAGCTTGGCGAACACGGTTTCCAGCGCCCCGATCGGCTGGCCGCCCGGAACATAAGCGAGGCGCCAGTACATCCACACGATCAGCGCCGCGAACAGCACGAACGGCCCCCACAGCGCGAGCGCGGGATCGAGGCGGCCAAGACTGGCGACGTCCTGGCCGTATTCGTTGATCTTGTGATAGGCGACGACCATCACGATCGACAGGAACACGCCGAGCGCCGAAGTCGACCGCTTGGGCGGCACGGCCAGCGCCACCGCCAGCAAGGGCAGCAGGAACATCATCACCACCTCGACGAGGCGGTAGTTGAGGCTGGCGCGGCTCTTGTTGCGCATGTCCTGCGAGGTGGTCTTGTCCCAGCCCATCTTGAGCAGCTCGGGCAGGATGTATTCGCGGTCCTTGTCGCCGCGCTGGCGGAACTGGGCGATCTTGGGCAAATCGATCGGCAGGTCATGCGAGGCGAAACTCAGCACGCGCGGCGAGGGCAGGTCCGGCCCGTCCTGCACGATCTGGCCGTCGGTCAGGCGCAGGATCACCGTGTCGCGGTTCTCGCGATTGGCGAAGAACTGCCCCTCGCGCGCCGAGATCGTCAGGATCTCGCCCTTCGAGGTGACGAGGCGGGCGAAGATGCCCTCCAGCTCGCGCCCGTCGTCGCGGCTCGAATCCACGCGCAGCGCGGTGCGATCCTGCAGGGCATTGAACTCGCCGACCTTGATCGATGCACCCAGCGCGCCCGATCCCAGCTCGTACTGCAGTTCCTCGTAGTAATAGCGGCTCAGCGGCTGGATGTAGCCGACGATGAGCAGGTTCACCGCCGCGAGCCCGAGGGTGAACATGTAGGGCACCCGCAGCAGCCGGGTGTAGGACAGCCCGACCGCGCGCATCACGTCGAGCTCCGATGTCGTCGCCAGCTTGCGGAACGCGAACAGGATGCCGAGCATCAGCCCCAGCGGAATGGCGAGGCTCGCATATTCCGGAAAGAGGTTGAGCAGCATCTTGAACACGACCGTCACCGGCCCGCCTTCGGTCGCGACGAAGTCGAACAGGCGCAGCATCTTGTCGAGCACAAGCAGCGAGGCCGCCAGCACGAACACGGCCAGCATGGGCACGATCACCAGCCGGGCGATGTACCTGTCGATGGCGCTGAAGAATTTCACGTCGGGTTGGTTCGCCTGAAGGGGTGCGGGAGAAGGCCGGTGCCACGAGGGTCGGTCAGGACCACCGGGCGCCCGGCCGGGCTGGCCCGCACCGGAAGGATCGTCGATTTCGGTTACCGCGCTTCGTCGCGATGCGGAAGCCGAAAAAGCCGCTGCCCGTGGCCGGGTAGGTGAACGGGCGCTCGTGCCATCGACACGGGCGAACGAATTGTAAAATTCACTAAACTAAAGTTATTGTCACGGCCGCGGGCGAGGCATAGGGTCGATGCGGCTATCAACGCTCGAACGTCCTGCTGTCTTTGGTTGTTCCCCGTGAGGGGCGCTGCCCCGGGCCACGGCCCCGGCCCCCGATTTGACCGGCGACAATGTAAAAACGGGTCCGGTGCGCCATCTGCGTCCGGCACGAACGGAAAAGGACCAGCGGTGAATTTCCTCACGTCGGGATCATGGTGGCAATCGCGACTGGCGGCTGGTCACGCCACGCCCGAAGATCTCGTCGCGCTCGCCGAGCGCTGCGAGCATTTACCGGCGGCCGACCAGCGCAAGGGGTTCGAGCAGGCGCTGCGCGTGCTGGCCGACACCAGTCTCGCCCCCGATACCGGGGTGCGCGTCGATGAAAGCATGTGGGTCAGCCTGCTTGCCGATTCGGGCGCGTTCGAGAGTGCCGCCATCGCCCTGCTGCCCTCGGTCGCGACGTACACCATCAGCCGGATGGGCGATGGGCAGTATCAGACGCAGATCGCGCTTCCCAGCGGCGCCGGCGGGCATTCGCGCGGCGCCCACGCACTGTCGATGGCGGTTCTGGCGGCACTGCTGCGGGCCTTGGCGCGCGACATGATAGAGGCGAAGTCCGCCCACTGACGCGCTTGTAAGGGAGGAGTGTCGTGGCGGGGCGCTCAGCCGGCGCCAGCCGTCACGCCTTTTCCAGCGTGCACTGCAGCGGGTGCTGGTTCTGCCGGGCGAAATCCATCACCTGGTTCACCTTGGTCTCAGCGATCTCGTAGGGAAAGATCCCGCAGACGCCGACGCCGCGCTGGTGGACGTGGAGCATCACGCGCGTCGCCTGTTCCATGTCCATGTGGAAGAAGCGCTTGAGCACCATGACGACGAATTCCATCGGGGTGTAGTCGTCGTTCAGCATCAGCACCTTGAACATGCTCGGCTTCTTGGGCCGGGCGCGGGTGCGGGTGGCGATACCGATCTGGCCGTCGCGATCGTCGTTGCCGCCGTGGTCGTCATCGTCCGCGGCGCGTGGCGCGCTGCTTTCCACCGCGAGAACACATCCGGCAACGGCATGCGCCGCACGAGCGAAAGGGGCGTCATGCGCCGGAGAGGAAGCCAGGGTGTTCATGGAAACCTGAATATCGCATTGCTCCCGCCACTCTACAAGAGGGCGAGCGCGATCCCTGCCGCAAATGGCTTACGAAACGGCAAATGGCGCGCGGATTGCGTTACGCGGTGCCACTTCGCGCAAGGCTTGCCCTTTCGGGCGGCGCTCGTCCGCTGACGGCGGCGTCCCGACAATCGGCGAGATGCAAGCGGGCGCAAAAAAAGGCGGCCCGGTTTCCCGGAGCCGCCCTCTTTAAGCCTTGTGGGCGGATGCCTGGATCAGGCAGCCTGCTTCATCTTGTCGACCGCGACGCTGACGCGGTTCGAGATCGGCTGGAACGCCTCGTTCGCCAGCTTGAGCATGGCTTCGCTGTGCTTGCTGCTGGCCGCGACGGCCGCGTCGAACTGCTTGCGCATCAGGGCCGAGTGCTTTTCGAAGAATTCGGTCGGCGACTTGGCGGTGGCCAGGTCCTTGACTTCGGCGGTGAAGCTTTCGAGCGCGGTCTTGCTTTCCGCGACGTAGCCCTTGGTCAGTTCCTGCAGGCCCGAGGCAAGGATCTTGCTCGATTCGACGACGGCTTCGACGTTGCCCTTGGCGAAGGCGCCGGCATCGCCGAACGCAGCCTGGCTCTTTTCGAAGGCGGTCTTGGCCTTGTCCGAAGCGTCCTTGAAAGCGGACTGGAACTTGTCGGAGAATTCGTTGGCGGTGTTCATGATGGAAAAGTCCTTCTTGGGGTCCGCAGACGAGGCGACAGGCTCGGCTTCGGAGGCGTTCGGGGTCACAACAACGGTCGGCGCGACGGTCTCGGTGGCCGCCACGGCATCCACGCGAATGTCGATCGGTTCCGGTGCCTGCGCGTGGACAGCGGCCGGAGCGGGCTCAGGCTGAACCCGGGGGGCAATCACGGGCGCCGGCGCGGCGGCCGCGGAGGGCACGGCGCGCGGACGAACCGGCTTTGCAGCGGCGACCGACGAAGCGACCGGAGCTGCGGGGGCATCGGCCAGGGCGGGAAGCGCCGTGGCGAGTGGGGCGACAGGCGGACCCTTGCGGGCCGGCGCGGTGCCGCCGCGCGGGCTGCGAGCGCCCTTGGCGGCAGGTGCTGCGGCCGACGCAGCGTCCGTCACGGGCGACTGGGCCGGCAGGTGGGTCGACAGCGGGGCGCCAGGCGCGGTCGAGGAACCCGACGCCACGATGCCCTTGCCACGCGGCGCCGAGGGCGCCGAACGCGGGGGCTGTCGCTTGTCCTTGGTATCTTCGGCCATGACCTGCAACTCCTGCTGTGTAGCGCATTCCGACGCCTGTGACCTGACCCGAGCCGCAATGCGACTCGGCAGGAAGCCAGACGAGGGCCTTTGCTGCACTGCAAAAAATAGGAATGCACAGGCGGAAGTCAAGGATATTGTGCAGTGCACAATATCCAAGTTGGATGTTTTTTCCGAATGCTACCGTGGTCGCGCTACCATCGCGAACCGCGATCAGCGCATCCGCACATAGCGCCCCGGCGCGGGCTCGATCGCACCTGCACCCGGCACGCGGGCCCCCTGGGCAGGGACGGTCGCGGCGTCGATCCCGGCCAGCCACGCGCGCCAGTCTGGCCACCAGCTGCCACGCGTCTCGTTGGCGCCCGCCATGAACGCCTCGAGGCTCGCCGCCTCCCCGGGGTTGGTCCAGTATTGATACTTCCCCGCCGCGGGCGGGTTGACCACGCCGGCGATGTGGCCCGACCCCGCCATGACGAAGCGCCATGGTCCGCCAAGGTGGCGCGTCAGCTTCCACACGCTCTGCGGCGGCGCAATGTGGTCCTCGCGCCCCGCCTGGATGTAGCACGGGGTCTGTATCCGGCGCAGGTCGATCGGCGTGCCATCCGCGCTTAGCGCATCGGGCACCACCATGCGATTGTCGCGATAGAGGTCGCTCAGGTAGGCGCGGTGCCACTTGGCGGGCAGGTTGGTGGTGTCGCCGTTCCAGAATAGCAGGTCGAAGACCGGATAGTCGTCGCCCATCAGGTAGTTGTTGATGACGTAGTTCCAGATGAGGTCCGGCCCGCGCAGCAGGTTGAAGGTCGCGGCGAGATAGCGCCCGTCGAGGTATCCGTCAGTCTCGAGGCTTTCGACCCAGCGCAGCTGGGCATCGTCGATGAAGTGGGTCAGCTCTCCCGCATCGGCGAAATCGACCTGTGCGGTGAAGAACGTGGCCGAGGCGACCCGGTCGGCTTCGCCCCGCCGCGCCAGCACCGCCAGCGTCGCCGCCAAGGTGGTCCCGGCGACGCAATAGCCGATCGTATGCACCGCCGGGACAGAGAGGCGCGTCCGCACCACGTCGATCGCCTCGATCTGTGCACGGACGTAATCGTCCATGGTCACGTCGGCGAGACTGGGATCGGCCGACTTCCACGAGACGAGGAAGACGCTGAGGCCTTGTTCGACCGCCCAGGCGACGAAGCTCTTCTTGGGGTTGAGATCGAGGATGTAGAACCGATTGATCCACGGCGGGAAGATCAGCAGCGGCACCGCCGCAACGTCGGCGGTCGTCGGCGCATAGTGGATCAGCTGGAACAGCGGCGTCTCGTGAATCACCTGGCCCGGCGTCGTGGCGACATTGCGCCCCACCTCGAAGGCCTGGGAATCGGTATGACTGAGCTGCCCGCGGCGCATGTCCGCCAGCAGATGCTCGACGCCCTTGACCAGGTTCTCGCCGCGCGTCTGCAGCGTCCGCTCGATCACCAGCGGGTTGGTCATCGGGAAGTTGGCCGGCGACAGGGCCTCGGCGATCAGCCGCGTCATGAAGCGCAACTGGCCGTGCCGTTCGGGCTCGAGCCCGGAAATCTCGTCGGCCATGGCCTCGAGCCGTTCGGCCAGCAACAGGTAGGTCTGGTGCAGCAGCGCGAACCACGGCTGTTCGCGCCAGCGCGGATCGGCGAAGCGGCGGTCATGGCGGGGCAGGGCCTGCGCATCGACCGCGACGGGGCGCCCGCCGCCCACGGCATGACCGGCATAAAGCTCCAGCATCCGCGTCCACAGGCGGGTGCTTTCGTCCCACAGCTGCGCTTGGGTTTCGGTGCGGGCAAGCGGCATGGCGGCGAGCCAGTCGTCGAGCAAGTGCTGCCAGCGATTGGGTTCGACCAGGCGGCCCCACAGCGGCTCGGCCATGGCGGTCTGCTCGGCCGCGAAGTCCAGCCACATCTTCTGCAGCTTGGCACCGCTCATCGCCCAGTGCTGGAGATCGCCAGGATCGGGCGCGCGCGCATCGGTGGTCGGCAGGTACGGCGCCATCATCGCCTGCATCGCCTCGGTCTGAAGGCGGAACAGGTCCTCGAACACCGCGCTGTCGACGATCGGGTGCGCGGCGCGGGGCGGGGTTGTCTCGTCGCGGTCTGGCATCGGCGTGTTCCCCTGTTGCGGCTCCGATCCGACACCTATTGCGCGCCCTGTGCCCGGGCAAGCCGCTTCGGGGTCGATCGACGGAATGTTGCGCCACGTCGCGCCTCGAGTGTTGCAAGCTTGTGTCACGACAGGATTTGGCGAAGCGGAACGATTGGCGTAAGGGGACCATCCCGGCAATCCAGCCGGCAAGCATTCGAGTCACGATCGTGGAAGAAGAGTTCTACCGCATGAAGCGCCTGCCGCCCTATGTCATCGCCGAAGTGAACGCGATGCGGGCCGCAGCACGCGCCGGCGGGCGGGACATCATCGACCTCGGCATGGGCAACCCTGACCTTCCGCCACCCGCGCATGTGATCGACAAGCTTTGCGAAGTCGCGCAGAAGCCCTCGGCCCATGGCTATTCGGCCTCGAAGGGCATTCCCGGCATCCGCAAGGCTCAGGCCAACTACTACGCCAACCGCTTTGGCGTGGAGCTCGACCCCGAGACCGAAGTGGTCATGACCATGGGCTCGAAGGAAGGCCTCGCCAGCCTCGCCACCGCGATCACTGCGCCCGGCGATGTCGTGCTGGCGCCCAATCCGTCGTACCCGATCCACACCTTCGGCTTCATCATCGCTGGGGCGACGATCCGCTCGGTGCCGACGACGCCCGACGAACGCTATTGGGAATCGCTCGACCGCGCGATGGCTTTCACTGTGCCGCGCCCGTCGATCCTGATCGTCAATTACCCGTCGAACCCGACCGCCGAGACGGTCGATCTCGCGTTCTACGAACGGCTGGTCGCCTGGGCCAAGGAGAACAAGGTCTGGATCCTGTCGGATCTGGCCTATTCCGAACTCTATTACGACGGCAATCCGACGCCCTCGATCCTCCAGGTGCCCGGCGCCAAGGACGTGGCAGTCGAATTCACCTCGATGTCCAAGACCTATTCGATGGCCGGCTGGCGCGTCGGCTTTGCGGTGGGCAACAAGCGGCTGATCGCGGCGCTGACCCGGGTAAAGTCCTACCTCGACTACGGTGCCTTCACCCCGATCCAGGCGGCGGCCTGCGCCGCGCTTAACGGACCGCAGGACATCGTCGAGCAGAACCGCAAGCTCTATCAGAAGCGCCGCGACGTCATGGTCGAGGCGTTCGGCCGCGCCGGCTGGGACATTCCGAGCCCCAAGGCCTCGATGTTCGCCTGGGCGCCGCTGCCGCCGGCGCTCAAGCACATGGGCAGCCTCGAGTTTTCCAAGCAGTTGCTCACCCACGCCGAAGTCGCGGTGGCGCCGGGCGTGGGCTATGGCGAGGATGGTGAGGGCTTCGTGCGCATCGCCATGGTCGAGAACGAGCAGCGGCTGCGCCAGGCGGCGCGCAACATCAAGCGCTACCTGGTCAGCATGGGCGTCAACGCCTCCGCGGCCTGAGCCACTTCAGCTTTCGCTGAACACGAAGGGTACGCCTGCCCGGCGGTAATCGTCGGGCAGGATTTCGCGTCCCAGCGGCGGGTGGGCGCGAGCGGTGCACTCGGCCCGTTGGCACAGACGGCAGGCGACACCGATCGGCGTGGGCGGCGGGCTGGCGGGCCGGCTGCGTATCGCGGCAAGGCGTGGGCCATGCTCTGCTGCGCAGACCAGGGCCAGCGCGCGCCCCTCGGGGCCAAGACTGCGCGCGATCGACACGAACGTCGCGCCATGCGGCAGCTCGAGGTCCTGCACCAGCGTCTCGCCGGGCCGTGCTACGATACGATGCAGCGTCCACAGCGGGCAACCGCCGCCCTGAGCCGGAAAGGGGAAGCCCGCGCCGTCGATCCGCCGCACGACATTGCCGGCGGCGTCGATCTCGACGAGGAAGAACGGCACGCCCTCGTGCCCGGGCTTGCGCAGGCTGGCGAGGCGCAGGGCGACGTTCTGCCACTCGACCGCGAACAGCCCGGCCAGCGCATCCAGGTCGTAGCCCTGCGCCTCGGCCGCGCGAGCGAAGCGATCGTAGGGCATCAGCAGTGCGGCGGCCGCGAACTCGGCGAGCGCGCGGCGCACCAGCTGTGCGGCCGTGGCGCTGGCAAAGCTCTCGCCGCGCACCACGGTCGCGATCTCGGTGCGCAGTGCCGTATAGGCCAGGTGGAGCGCGACCTGCCAGGAACGCCGCTGCGGACCGAGGCATTCGTCCAGCAACAGTTGCTCGTTGTGCCGGTCGTACCGCGCCAGCGCCCCCATCATCACGCTGGCGGGCATGGCGCGCACCCGCACCCCGCTTTGCCGCAACCACGGCTCTGCCCCGCCGGCGGCCTGGATCTCGCCGGCCAGTGCCTCGGCCTTGGCATCGAGCGTGGCAAACCAGTGTCCGCGTGCGCTCAGGAAGCGGCGGGCCTCGCCCGCGGCATCGGCCACCGGCGTGCTGCCTTCCGACTCGCGCCCCTCGGCCAGCGCCTGGTTGGCGCGGACATAGGCGCCATGCAGCCGCAGCAACGCCTCGGTCATGCCGGGGAAGCTGGTCGCCACGTCGGCCACCTCGAGCGCGGGCAGGTCGATCTCGGCGAACAGCGGATCGCGCAAGGCCTCGGTCAGGCGCCGGGCGTGATCGTCCCGGTCCTCGGCAGCGAGGTCCGCCATGTCGAGCCGATAGGTGCGCGCAAGACGCAGCAGCATGTCGGCGGTCAGCGGTCGCTGGTTGCGCTCGATCAGCGCGATGTAGCTGGGCGAGACCGCCATGTCCTCGGCCATGGCCTGCTGGGTGAGGCCGAGTTCGCGGCGCAGACGCTTGATGCGCGGGCCGAGATAGAGCGGGCGGGATGGGCTTGCCGGGCGTGCCATGAACGCCATGATGTCATGCCTGCACAACTTTACAAGCATAACCTGTAAAGTTTGACAACAAGACCCCGTCGCGCATTCCGCACCGCATCATGGCGGCGTATTCCGGGTGCAACGAAACACACTGAGCACTGGAAGGGGCACTGCCATGACGTACCAGCAATCGATCATCGAGGCCGATCGCACGATCACGCCCAACACGCACTGGGATGGCATCGCGCCCGAATCGGTGGCCCGTATGCGCCTGCAGAACCGCTTCCGTACCGGCCTCGACATCGCGCGCTACACCGCCGGCATCATGCGTCGCGACATGGCCGCCTATGACGCCGATCCGGCCAACTACACCCAGTCGCTGGGTTGCTGGCACGGCTTCATCGGCCAGCAGAAGATGATCTCGATCAAGAAGCACTTCGGCACCACCAAGGGCCGCTACCTCTACCTGTCGGGCTGGATGGTCGCGGCGCTGCGCAGCGAGTTCGGCCCGCTGCCCGACCAGTCGATGCACGAGAAGACCAGCGTCCCCGCGCTGATCGAGGAGCTCTACACCTTCCTGCGCCAGGCCGACGCCCGCGAGCTCAACCAGCTGTTCCGCGATCTCGATGCCGCCCGCGAGGCCGGTGACGAAGTCCGGGCCGCCAAGATCCAGCACGATATCGAAAACCACGAGACGCACATCGTGCCGATCGTTGCCGACATCGACGCCGGCTTCGGCAACGCCGAGGCGACCTATCTTCTCTCCAAGAAGTTCATCGAGGCCGGCGCCTGCTGCATCCAGATCGAGAACCAGGTTTCCGACGAGAAGCAGTGCGGCCACCAGGACGGCAAGGTCACCGTGCCGCACGAGGACTTCATCGCGAAGATCCGCGCGGTCCGCTATGCCTTCCTCGAGCTGGGGGTCGATGACGGCGTAATCGTGGCGCGCACCGACTCGCTCGGCGCCGGCCTGACCAAGCAGATCGCCTTCACCCGCGAGGCCGGCGACATCGGCGACCAGTACAACGCCTTCCTCGATTGCGAGCCGGTCGATCCGGCCAGCATCGGCCACGGCGACGTGCTGATCACCCGCGACGGCCAGCTGATGAAGCCGAAGCGGTTGCCCTCGAACCTCTACCAGTTCCGCACCGGGACCGGCGAGGACCGCTGCGTGCTCGACTGCATCCACAGCCTGCAGAACGGCGCCGACCTGCTCTGGATCGAGACCGAGAAGCCGCACATCGGCCAGATCGGCGGGATGGTTTCGCGCATTCGCGAGGTGATCCCCAATGCCAAGCTGGTTTACAACAACTCGCCCAGCTTCAACTGGACGCTCAACTTCCGCCAGCAGGTGTTCGACGCCTGGGCCGCGGAAGGCAAGGACCTCGGCGCTTACGACCGGGCGCGCCTGATGAGCGTGGACTATGACGATACCGATCTGGCGGCCGAAGCCGACGAGCGCATCCGCACCTTCCAGAAGGACGCGGCGCGCGAGGCGGGCATCTTCCACCACCTGATCACGCTGCCAACCTACCACACGGCCGCGCTCAGCACCGACAACCTGGCCAAGGAATACTTCGGCGAGGCGGGCATGCTGGGTTACGTCAAGGGCGTGCAGCGCCAGGAAATTCGCCAGGGCATCGCCTGCGTCAAGCACCAGGCCATGGCGGGGTCGGACATCGGCGACGACCACAAGGAATACTTCGCCCGGGAAGCCGCGCTCAAGGCCGGCGGTACCCACAACACCATGAACCAGTTCGCGGCCTGAGCCGGCCCGAAACATCGAGCAACCAGAAAGAGAACGTAGGAGAAGGACAATGGCTGAACCTGCCCGTGCCCGTGCAGTCCTCTCGACCGAGGACTTCAAGCTGATCCGTGAGGCGGTGCTGCACTACCTCAAGGCGATCGAGGACAAGCCCGAATCGGTGAAGTTCTCGAACCTTTACCACCGGCTGGGCAGCGCCGCCGGGCGCTGAAGCCACCGAGCCGACCGCTTTTCCTGGGGAGGAAAGGCTGGCCCGTCGGATGCCGCGAGGTGTCCGGCGGGCCTTCTCGTTGAGTGTTCCCATTCCTCTCCAGTCCCCCGTCACCCCGGACTTGATCCGGGGTCCAGCTTGAGTGTCGATGGAGAATGGCGGCCGGGAGAAGCGGGACCCCGGGTCTTCGCCCGGGGTGACGAATGACCGAACGGGGGTGAATTAATGGCGGCACGACAGCGCAAGCTCGCCCATCGTCAGACCCAAAAGCGAAACTTGCCGACCCATCAGATTTTCTCGAATGCGCTTTATCAAGCGAATGAGTAGACAAATCTCATCGGCACTGTGCCGGTCGCGGCTTTTGATCCTGCCAGCTTGCTCCGCGTCACCAACGGCTAAAGCGCACGAAGACGAGGCCACTTGGCCAGGTTCGTGTTCGGCCCTGTCACAAGGAGAATGCGAATGTCCGTTTCCCACACCCCCCGCCTGCGCCGCCAGGCCCCTGTGATCGCCTCGGCCACGGCGCGCCTGCCGCATCCCTCATGGCGACAGGACCCGGGGCCCCGCGATGGGCTTGCCAAGCCGACCTCGGCCGAGGATTTCTTCGCCCGGCTCGGCCTGTAAGGTCCAAGGCCCGTCCGTCGGAACAGGAAGACGCTAGCGCACCATGAAGTCCGCATTGATCATCCGCCACGTGCCCTACGAGGGGGTGGCCGGTTATCGCGAGCCGATCGAACAGGCCGGCTACCAGGTCGACCGCATCGATGTTGCCGATCCTGCGTTCCCCGCGCTCGACCTGCGCGAGCCCGACCTCGTCATCATGATGGGTGGGCCGATGGGGGTCTATGACCAGATCGAGCATCCGTGGATCCGCTGCCAGATGCGCCGGCTCGCCGCGCGGCTGGCGGCGGACCGGCCGACGCTGGGCGTGTGCTTCGGCGCGCAGATGATCGCCGCCGCGCTCGGCGCCGATGTCTATCGCGGTCACGCGCGCGAACTGGGGTTCCACGCGGTCGAGGTCCATGATCCCGACAGCCCGCTGCGCCACGTGGCCGATGTGCCGGTGCTGCACTGGCACGGCGATACCTTCACCCTACCGCCACAGGCCGAACTGCTCGCCTCCAGCCCGCTCTATCCCCATCAGGCCTTCCGGCGCGGGCCGAACCTTCTGGCGCTGCAATTCCACGCCGAGATGGGCGAGGACGAGCGCTTCGAGGCGTGGATCGAACAATCCCCCGAAGAGGTGCACGAGGCCGGCCATACGCCCGAGACGCTGCGGGCCGCGCACGATCGCCATGGCAGCACCGCGGTCGCGGCGGGGCGGGCGATGATCGCGGAGTGGCTGGCAGGGCTGGCCTGACAGGCGGCTTGCACCTCCTCCCCCCGCTGACCCGGCGGGGCGGGGGGAGGCGCGCAATCTTACCGGAACGGCGGTTCGTTGAAGGCGCGCAGTTTGCGGCTGTGCAGGCGATCGCCTTCGGCGCGCAGCAGCGCACAGGCGGTCGTGCCGATCTCGAGGTGCGCGGCGATCGCTTCCTCGTAGAAGCGGTTGGCCTGCCCCGGCAGCTTGATCTCGCCATGCAGCGGCTTGTCCGAGACGCACAGCAGCGTCCCGTAAGGCACGCGGAAGCGATAGCCCTGCGCCGCGATCGTCGCGCTCTCCATGTCGATCCCCACCGCGCGGCTGAGGCTGAGGCGGCGGGCCGAGTGGGCGTAGCGCAGCTCCCAGTTGCGATCGTCGGTCGTCACGATCGTGCCGGTGCGCATCCGCGTCTTGAGGTCGGCACCGCCGCTGCCGCTGACGAGTTCGGCCGCGCGCGCCAGTGCCACCTGCACTTCGGCGATGGCCGGTACCGGAATCTCGGGCGGCAGCACGTCGTCGAGCACGTGATCGTCGCGCAAATAGGCATGGGCCAGCACGTAGTCGCCGATCTTCTGCGTGGGCCTGAGGCCACCGCAGTGGCCGATCATCAGCCAGGCCTCGGGGCGCAGCACGGCAAGGTGATCGCAGATCGTCTTGGCGTTGGACGGGCCGACACCGATGTTGACCAGCGTGATGCCCGAGCGGTCCGGCCGGATCAGGTGGTAGGCCGGCATCTGGTGGCGTCGCCATGCGGTATCGGACAGGCGCTCGCGCGCATTGTCGCAGGGTGCATCGAGCGTCAGGCCACCGGCGCCGGTCAGGGCGACGAAATCGTCCTGCCCCAGCTGCCGGCCCGCCCAGTCGACGAATTCGTCGACATAGCGATGGTAGTTGGTGAACAGGATGAAGCGCTGGAAGTCGGCAGGATTGGTGCCGGTGTAATGCGCCAGTCGCGCCAGGCTGAAGTCGGTGCGAAGGCCGTCGAACAGCGCCAGCGGGGCCGGGCCGTCGGTCGCATCGAGGCTGGGATCGAGCGCGTCGGCGATCTCGTCGCCGATATGCGCGAGGTCGGTCGTTGGGAAATGCCGCGCCAGTTCGTTGGGCGAGACCGAGCCGAAACCGGTGCTGGCATCGACGACGTAGGGGAAGGGGATCTCCTGCGCCGAGTTCACGACTTCCAGCGTCACGTCGTAGTCGGCGCGCAGCAGCCCCAGCTGCTCCGTCAGGTAGTCGGCGAACAGCGCGGGGCGCGTGACGGTCGTGACGAAGGTGCCGGGGCGCGTCAGCCGCCCGAAGGCGCGGCCCGCGGCCGTGCCGTGGCTCACGCCCGAGAACTGCAGGCGCAGCGCGGGATAGCAATAGGCGCCGGCCTGGCGATCGGCGGGATCGGGCAGCGCACCCGTCGCGATGTAGGCGGCGATGTCGGTGCGCAGGCGCGCACAGGCGGCGTCGTGCCGGGCGGTCAGTTCGGCAATGATGGCAGCGGGATCGGCTGCGGTGAAAGGTTCATTTGCAATCATGCCCCCGGTGTAGCGCAGCCGGATGACAGTGCAAGGGCAGGCGCTGTGCTGCAAAAAGGGCGCCTCCTTGCGGAAGCGCCCCTTCTGGTTTCGTGCCGTGCGGCGACGCGTGGATCAGGCTTCCGCCTGGTCTTCGTCGAGCAGGTCGGCCGGGATTTCGCCCGGCTCGGCATTGGGATCGTAGGCTTCGGTGAAGCCGCCGCTCGCATCGCCGTCGAACATGGCGTCGATGACGTCCACGCCCTTCGACTGCAGTTCGGCCTCGTCGGTCGAACGGGCGACGTTGACCTTGACGTTGACCGACACTTCGGGGTGCAGCGCGACGCGAACGTCGAACACGCCGATGGTCTTGATCGGGCGTTCGAGCACGATCATCGCCTTGGTGACCGGGGCACCGGCGGCGACCAGGGCATCGACGATGTCACGCACCGAAACCGAACCATAGAGCTGGCCGGCGTTGGACGAAGCGCGGATGAGCACCACTTCCTTGCCTTCGACCGAACCGGCGTCGTTCTGCGCGGTTTCGCGGCGAGCGGCGTTTTCCGATTCGATGCGGGCGCGGTTGGCCTCGAACACCTTGCGGTTGGCGTCGTTGGCGCGCAGGGCCTTCTTGTTGGGAAGAAGGAAGTTGCGCGCGTAACCGTCCTTGACGGAAACTTCGTCGCCGATGTGGCCGAGCTTTTCGATGCGCTCGAGCAGGATGATCTGCATGATGGCCGCTCCTTACTTCACGATGTAGGGCAGGAGGCCGATGTGCCGGGCGCGCTTGATCGCCTGGCTCAGCTCACGCTGCTTCTTGGCCGAAACGGCGGTGATGCGCGACGGGACGATCTTGCCACGTTCGGACATGAAGCCCTGGAGCAGGCGCACGTCCTTGTAGTCGATCTTCGGAGCGTTCTTGCCCGAGAACGGGCAGCTCTTGCGACGGCGGAAAAACGGACGAGCCATGGCTTATTCCCCTTCGCGTTCGCGGCGACGGCTGCGCTCGCGGTCGTTCTTGCGCATCATCACCGACGGGCCGCCTTCGTGCTCGTCGACGCGGACGGTCATGTAGCGGATGACGTCTTCGTTGATGGCGGTCTGACGCTCGAGCTCGGCGACGACGGCGCCGCTGGCTTCGATGTTCAGCATCACGAAGTGAGCCTTGCGGTTCTTCTGGATCTTGTACGCCAGCGAACGGAGACCCCAGGTTTCGGTCTTGGTGACCTTGCCTTCGTTGGCCTCGACGATTTCGGTGGCGGCGGCGGCGAGTGCGTCGACCTGAGCCTGGCTCAGATCCTGGCGCGCCAGAAAGACATGCTCGTACAGCGGCATGCTTCGCGTCCTTTATCTAGTCTAACCGATCGCTGGCTTGTCCGCGGGATTGCGGGGCCCCTCCGGCTTTCTTCGGGTATTTCCGCAAGCGAGTCGCGAACGGAAGCGTGGCCCTTAGCGGTTCTCGCCCGGATTGCAAGCCTTGGGTGCCTGTGGCTGCGCCGTCGAATGCGGCGGCGCGGGCTGTTTCAGCCCGGTGCCGCAGAACAGCAGTGCGAGCAGCGGCACGCGGCGCACCGCCATGAAACATAGCACCGCCAGGCCGAAGACCAGACCCGACAGCCCCAGCCATTGCAGTGTCGGTGCGGGGCTGCCCGTGCCGCCGAGGCGGGCAAGGGTCAGGATCACCAGCATGGCGATGATCATGTGGAACAGGTAGATCGCCATCGCCCCCTCGACGAGGAAGGCGATGACGTGATGGCGCTTGCCGAACAGCGCCGCCAGCGTGCGGAACACGACCAGCGCCATGGCATAGGCCAGTGCGCCGGCAATGGCGCTGTCAACGACCTGCAGCATCGCGGGCGGGTTCTCCGTCCAGCCCAGATGCGGGCGGACCAGCGGGTCGAGCAGGAAGTGTGCTGCCATCAGGGGCGGAACCACCGCCCAGGGCCAGTATCCGTGGAACGCAAAGAGCCGGTCGCCGAGCTTGAGCCGCCACGCCAGCGCGCCGAGCAGGAACGCCGGCAGGTACTGCAGCGTGCGCAGCAGCAGCTGCTCCTCGAACCAGGCCTCGTTGTCGTGCAGTCCGAAGGCCTGGATCGTGACCGCCAGCGCCGCCCCCCATGCGGCCAGCGCGAGCAGCGCCAGCGGCCAGGCGCCGCGATCGAGCCCGAGCAGGGGCCTCAGCATGGGATCGGGCACGCGCGCCACGCGAGGCCGCAGGGCATAGAGGAAAACGTAGGCGAGCAGCACGACGAGGAACCACAGATGCTCGAACGCCACGGGCAATCCGCGATAGCCGTTGGCCCAGGCGACCGAGAGCATGACCTTGAGCCGGTATTGCACCAGCGCCAGCGTCGCGACGCTGGCGACCAGGGGCAGCGCCACGCGCATCATGCGATCGTGCAGCCAGCGCCTGCGCCCGCGCCGCGCGCTCGCCATCCCCGAAAAATACCCGGCGAGGATGAAGAACGCCGACATGCGGAACGAGTGGATGAACGACAGCCCGACGCCCACCGCGGGATCGGCGACCCAGCCGGGCAGGCCGGGCGACAGGATCATGGTGGCCGTGGTGGCGACGTGGAACGGGATGCCCAGCAGCAGCAGCACGGCGCGCGCAGCGTCCAGATGATGGAGGCGCGGCGTGCTCATGACCGGCACCCGTGTTCCGACAGGCGGATCGCCGCGACCGGGCAGGAGGACATGCGGGAAGGGCAGCGCATCCGCGGTCCCCTAACCGCCCCGGCCTACGGCGTCCATGGGCCAGCAAGACAACGCGCCGGGCCGCCGCCCGCTCACGCTGCGTTGCGCAACCCGGTGTCGCGCGCGGCCATGCGGCGATGATGGTCGATGGCAAATGTGCTGACGAGCTTGGCGAAGACGCTCTCGTGCAGCGGGCGCTCGAATTCGAGGCCCGAGGCCATGGGCTCGGTCCACGCCACGAACGCGAGCTTGGGCTTGAGCCCGGGCAGCATCAGCATGACCGGCTCGCCGATCCGCTGCCGCGCCAGCCCTTCGATCCGCGCGCCATAGGGCGTCAGGTCCTTGAGCATGACCGTCACGCGCTCGACTCCCAGCTTGCAGCGCACCGGCATCTCCACGCCGATTCGCGGAAAGCGGCGCACATCCTCGGCCTCCACCGCCGGGCTGGCCGGGAATGCGACGGCAGGCGCGTCGCGGCGCGGGTCTCGCTTGAGGAACATCGGATTCTCCGTGGCATCGGTTGTCGCCAGGGAGAACGGTGGCCGGTGCTCAGATTTCAGGGTGGTCGCGGGCGCGGCGGGCTTGGACAGGCTCAGCCCGAACAGATGGGGAGAGAATGTCCCACCCCCGCCGTTCACCCTGAGCCTGTCGAAGGGCGCAAGACACGGCGTGGGCCGGCCAGGGGGGCTTCGACAGGCTCAGCCCGAACGGACAGGGAGAGAATGTCCCGCCCACCTCCGTTCGCCCTGAGCTTGTCGAAGGGCGCAAACACGACTCACGGCCGGAAAAACAACCGAACTTCAGCCCCGGTCGCGCGCCGCCAATTGCTTGTCCACTAGCGCGATGGCGGCCGCGATCGCGGCTTCGCGGCCCAGCGCCGAGGTGTCGAGCAGCGCCGCACCCTCTGCCTGGCGCAGGGGAGCGGCCGCGCGGCTGGCGTCGCGGGCATCGCGGGCGGCGAGGTCGGCCTCGATCTCGGCGCGTTCGATTTGGCGCCCTTGCGCCTGCATCTCGGCCCAGCGCCGCAGCGCGCGCGCCGCGACGCTGGCGGTGACGAACAGCTTGGCGTCGGCATCGGGGGCGATCACCGTGGCGATGTCGCGGCCGTCGAGCACGGCGCCGCCGGGCTGGTTGGCGAAGGCCTGTTGCCGCTCGAGCAGCGCGGCGCGCACCGCCGGGTGGACCGACACCCGGCTGGCCAGCCCGCCGCTCGCCTCCGAACGCAGTTCCGGGTCGGCCAGCAAGGCGTCGGAAAACGCGGTGGCGGCCAGCGCGTCCGCCGGCGAATCCGGGTTGCCGCCGTTCAGCGCCACCTGCCGGCCTACCGCGCGATAGAGCAGCCCGGTGTCGAGGTGGGGAAGGCCGTAGTGCGCGGCCAGCGCCTTGGCGATGGTGCCCTTGCCCGAAGCGGTGGGGCCGTCGATGGCGATGATCACGGGCGCACCTTCGCTTTCTGGCGAAACGCCTTGACCAGACCCCAGATCGCGATCGCCGACCAGAAGCCCTCGAGCACCAGCGAGGCGGGATTGAGGTTCACCAGCAGCGAGATGGTCAGCAGGATCGCGCCGACGAGGTTGGTGCCGTGCTGCAGGAACGGGTTGGGCGTGCGGCCATTGCCGCTCTCGCGCGTCATGTAGCCGTAAGCGAGGATGATGCAGGCCATCCCGGCAAAGCCGCAGATGTTGGCAAAGGTGTGCGACAGGGTCATGCGCCGGTCGCCGCCGCGATCAGGTCCTCGAACACCGGGAAGCTGGTGGCGATCGGGCGCACGTCGTCCACCTCGACCCCGTGCGGGCTGGCGAGCCCGGCGACCGCCATCGACATGGCGATACGATGGTCGAGATGCGTGGCAACGGGCGCGTCATGCGTGCCGGCCAGGGGCTCTCCCCCGCTGCCGTCGATCACAAGGCCGTCCTCGGTCTCAGTCACCCGTGCGCCCGCCGCTTCGAGCGCCGCGCGCATGACGCTGATGCGATCCGATTCCTTGACGCGCAACTCCTCGAGCCCGGTCGTCACGGTCCGGCCTTGCGCATGGGCTGCGGCAACGAACAGCACCGGGAATTCGTCGACCATGCTCGGCACCACGGCCGGATCGACGTCGATGCCGCGCAAGTTGGAGGCGCGCACGCGCAGGTCCGCCACCGGCTCGCCGCCCACGTCGCGACGATCGAGTTCCTCGATGCTGCCGCCCATCAGGCGCAGCACGTCGAACAGCGCCGCCCGCGTGGGATTGAGGCCGACGTTTTCGATCACGAGGTCCGAACCCGGCACGATCAGCGCGACGACGACGAAGAAGGCGGCGGACGAGGGATCGCCCGGAACGGTGATCGCCTGCGGCTTCAGCTCGGCCTCGCCGGTCAGGCGGATCACGCGCGCGCCGTCGGCATCGGTTTCCACTGACAAGTCCGCGCCAAAGCCGCGCAGCATCCGCTCGGAATGGTCGCGCGTCGCCACCGGTTCGATCACCGTGGTCGTGCCCGGCGTGTTGAGGCCGGCCAGCAAGACCGCACTCTTGACCTGCGCGGAGGCGACCGGGAGGCGATAGGTCAGCGGAACCGGGGTGCGCGCGCCCTCGACCAGCAGCGGCAGGCGACCGCCGGGATAGCCGGTAAACCGCGCGCCGGCGTCGGTCAGCGGGTCTATCACCCGGCCCATCGGGCGCTTGGACAAGCTGGCATCACCGATGAAGCAGGCGGTGATCGGGTGCGTGGCGACAAGGCCCATGAGCAGCCGCGTCGAGGTGCCTGAATTGCCCATGTCGAGCGCGCCCTGCGGCTGGAGCAGCCCGCCGACGCCGACCCCTGCGACCAGCCAGTCGCCATTGGCCTGGCGCTCGATCGTGGCACCCATCGCGCGCATCGCCGCGGCTGTGGACAGCACGTCCTCGCCTTCGAGCAGGCCGGTCACGCGCGTCTCGCCCACGGCCAGCGCGCCGAGCATGATCGAGCGATGACTGATCGACTTGTCGCCGGGCACGCGGATACGGCCGGTGAGGGGCCCTTGCGCCCGAAAGCGGCGGGGACGCATCTGCGCGGGATCGGCGGAGTGGCTCAAGGCAGGAACTTTCTGGCTGACGGACGGCACGGGCCGCTGGCGGCGGAAGCGCGGGTGGACAGGGCGAAAACGCGCGGCTTTTGACAGCGCGCGGCGGCTATGGCAAGGCGCGCGCCGCCGTCCGAGATGGTCGGTGCTCTTGCGCGACGCTTGATTTCCGGGCAGCGCGCCCCCAAAGACGCTTTTTGGTTTTCTGCCTGCGCCCTTCCGGCGGCGGGCAAGCTTTTCGAGGAAAGTTCATGGTCAAGCCTGAATGGGGCGCCAAGCACAGCTGTCCGAAGTGCGGCACCCGCTTCTACGACCTCGGCAATGCCGATCCGGTCACCTGTGTCGAATGCAAGTACGCCTGGCATCCCGATCCGGTGCTCAAGTCGAAGCAGCCGATCCCCTATGAAGAGATCCAGAAGGAGAAGGTCGAGGCCGTGGCCGACGTCGATCTCGCCGAGGAAGATCTCGACATCGACGAGGACGGCGATTCGCCGGACAACGACGTCGACCTGGGTGGCGACGACGATCTCGGCGTGGGCGCCCACGAGGGCGAAGACGACGAGAACTGATGGTTTCGCCGGCCTTTGCGTGCTTCGTCACGGAAAGGCCGGCAAAAATCGGCGGGGGCGAAAAAACGCTCTTGCCAGCGCCAAGCCTCTCCCTTAGAGGCGCGGCTCCCGGCGGCAAACACCGCCGGATGGTTCGCCTCCCAGGGCGATCCTGAGGAAACGATGGGGCCGTAGCTCAGCTGGGAGAGCGCTACAATGGCATTGTAGAGGTCAGGGGTTCGATCCCCCTCGGCTCCACCATTCCTCGAAATCGGCCCCGCTCCGGCGGGGTTTTTCGTCCCTCGCGGGCGGTGTCGGAACGGACGGTTGCGTCCAGGTCGGCGAACATGTGGGGCCGTAGCTCAGCTGGGAGAGCGCTACAATGGCATTGTAGAGGTCAGGGGT
>NZ_DAIRTS010000002.1:0-49461 GCF_036803765.1 Novosphingobium sp. | reverse complement strand
TCGATCCCCCTCGGCTCCACCAGTTCACGAAAAAGCCCCGCCGCAGCGGGGCTTTTTGCGTTTCGGGACAATCACTCGCGTTCGGGCACCGGCACGTTGAAGCCGTTGAGCGTCACCGAGACCATCGCGTAGAGCCCGACCAGAAAGATCAGCTCGTTGACCCCGTCCTGGCCGAACGTGTCGACCGCGAGGCGATAGACCGGCTCGGGCAGCACGCCGCCGCGCGCAAGGGCATAAGCAAGGTCGAAGGCGATGCTTTCGTCGGCGGCAAGGTCGACCGGCTTGAGGTCGGCGGTCAGGCTCGCCAGCCGCTCGGGGCTCATGCCTTCCTTCTCGGCCACGGCGACGTGGGCATAGATCTCGTAGGCCGCGTCGAACCGCGCGCCGACGGCCAGGATCACGATCTGGCGCACGCGGTCGGGCACGGTCGCCTCGGCCGTCAGGGCCAGCGTCAGGTCCCAGATCGCCTTGCCGATGCGCGGCGAGTGCAGCCAGGGATTCCACGGCCCCATCAGCGCGCCGTTCTCGGCTTCCACCTTGAAGGCGTTGAAGTTGCTGGCGATGCCCTTGCGCATCTCGTCGTAGAGCGGCTTCTGTTCGGGCGTCAGGTTTTCGGGCGCAATCAGTGGCAGGCGCATCGGACGGTCCTTTGCTTGGTGTCGCACCTTGTGCGGTGCAGCATGTCCCCGAGCAGGCAACCGTCGCCCCCGTTTGCCGGTTCCCGGTATCCCGGCGCGACCGTCGCGCCGGGAAGACCGATTCAGGCCTTGAGGCCGATCTCGCGCAGACGCTCCTGCAGGTAGTCGTCCGCCGTGATCGAGACCGGATAGCGGTCCGGGTTCTCGGCACTGATGCACTGCGGCAGCGTGTGGAAGGCAAAGTCGCTACGCAGGTGGAGGAAGAACGGCATCGAGTAGCGGCTGAATCCGGCCCGTGCGCCATCGGGGTTGCGCACCCGGTGCGTGGTCGAGGGCAGGACGTGGTTGGTCAGGCGCTGCAGCATGTCGCCGATGTTGACCACCAGCGCACCCGGCGGCGGCGCCACCTCGATCCAGCGGCCATCCTTGGCCTGCAGTTCGAGGCCGGCTTCCTCGGCGCCCAGCAGCAGCGTGATGAGGTTGATGTCCTCGTGCGCGCCGGCGCGGATCGCACCATCTTCGGCGTCCGGCACCGGCGGGTAGTGCAGCAGGCGCAGCACCGAATTGCCGTCGGCGATGGCCGGATCGAACCAGTGTTCGTCAAGGCCGAGCCAGACCGCGATGCGCGACAGGATCGTCGCGCCGACCCTATCGAACGCGGCATAGAGTTCGGTGAAGGTCTCGCGGAAGCCCTCCGGCGCGTCGGGCCATACGTTGGGCGGCATGCTGTGGCCAAGCGGGTGGCCGGCGGGCAGGTCGCGGCCGACGTGCCAGAATTCCTTGAGGTCGCTGATCTTGGCGCCCTTGGCGATCTCGGTGCGGAATGGCGTGTAGCCCCGCGCGCCGCTGATTCCGGAAATGGCATATTCGCGCTTCTCGGCGTCGGGCCGGGCGAAGAACTGCGCGGTCATGTCCCAGGCACGATCGACGAGCGCCGGATCGAGGCCGTGGTCTTTGACGAGGGCGAAGCCGAACTGTTGGAAACTGGCGCCGATCTCGCGCGAGAGCACGGCAGGATCGGTCGCAAGCGAAAGCACAGGCAGGGTATCGAGGTTCATTTGGCTCCCCGGAAGGAAATGCGATAAGGGCGCCGCTCCATCCCCCTTTAGCCACAAGGTTTCCATGATCAGGATCAGTGCCGACACGCAACTCTGGCTGATGAAGTCCGAACCCGATGTGTACAGCTGGGACGATCTCGTGGCCGAAGGCGAGGGGACGTGGGACGGCGTGCGCAACCATCTGGCGGCGCGGAACTTGCGAACGATGAAGGAGGGCGATCTGGCGTTCTTCTATCACTCCAACATCGGCAAGGAAATAGTAGGCGTTGCAACGATCAGCGTGCCCGGCCTCACCGATCCCACCGACCCGGACGCGAAGTGGGCCGCAGTCAAGGTCAAGCCGGTCGCCAAGCTGGCGCACCCCGTCTCGCTCAAGACCATCAAGGCCACGCCCGATCTCGCCGATATGGAGCTGCTGCGTCTCTCGCGTCTGTCCGTCTCGGCCGTGCGCCGGCCCGAGTGGGACCATATCATGGGCATGGCCGGCGGAACGATCTGACCGTCGCTTGCGCCGAACCGCTGGAACCATTCCGGCGGGTTGGGCGTAGTTGTTTCGAAGGGCGCGGCGGCACCCCCCTCTCACCGCCGCGCCCGCCCAAACAGCACAGGAGAACCACGATGGGTGAACTTACCGACCGCGCGAAGGGCATGGCCAACGACGCCATCGGCAACGCCAAGGAAGCCATCGGCAAGGCGACCGACAACCACAAGCTCGAGGCCGAAGGCCTGGCGCAGCAGGCCAAGGGCAAGACCCAGGACGCCGCCGGCAAGGTCAAGGGCGCGCTGGGCGACGATATCTGACGGTCCCACCGTCACGTCCCTGGAGTGAATGACAGCGGGCCGCCCTTTTCCCGGGGCGGCCCGTTTTCTTTTGCGTAATCGCCGCGTGCGCAAGAACTGTCCCGGCGCGGCACGGCGCCAAGATCGCCCCGGCTGGTGAGTGCCATTATGGTAAATAAAGCGTTAAGCGCTATGCACCATGATGAACGCCGCCGCCTTTCCCGAACCCGTCAGATCGCCCCATTCCGGGCATCCATTCCGGCGCAGCCTGCCGGCCCGCGTGCTCATGCCTCTGCCGGTGCATGAGCCCGAAGTGGTCGCCGCGATGGAACGTGCTGCCCTGCGTTCGGCGCCGGTCGACTGGAAGCGGATCAGCGTGCAGGACGTGAAAGATTTCCTGCTCGCCTACTGTGCGTGCTTTGTCGCCGCACTGGCCTTCATCAGCTGAGACCAGCGGCCGCAGGCCCGCCAGCGCCTGATTCGCTCAGGCCATCTCGTCGAAGGTATGCGCCTCGTGGGCGCTGCCGTGGGCGACTTCCGCTTTGTACAGGCGCCAGCCCAGCCACGCCGAAACGAAGCAGAGAATGCCGGTCAGCAGCAACTGGTCGACGATCGACACGCCCGCTGCAGTCAGGCCCATGGCCAGGATCGAGCCGGCGAGCATCGCGGCCGAATTGACCACGTTGTTCGCCGCGATCGTCCGCGCCGCTTCGCACTTTTCGACGACGGTGGTGAGGAACGCGTAGAGCGGCACCACGAACATGCCGCCGGTGATCGAGATGCCCAGCAGCGTGCCGATCAGCGGCACGGCCAACGGCATGGCGAGGAACGCCGACAGGTCGAGCAGCCCGCGCTGTTCGGGGACGGGCCATGCCGCGCAGACGAAGTGGAAGGCGGCCACGAACAGGCCGGTGCCGACGACGCAGGCCGGCGCGAAGCGGGCCGAGACCGCGCCCTTCAGCATGCGGTTGATCGAGATCGAACCGATCGCGATGCCGACCGAGAAGATCACCAGGAACAGGCTGGCGACTTCCTTGCTGCAACCCAGCACGTTCTTGGCGAGCGGCGGGAACTGCACGAAGAGGATGGCACCCACCGCCCAGAAGAAGCTGATCGCGGCAATGGCGAGGAACACGCGCGGATGCCGCGTGGTCGAATGCACCAGGCGATAGAGCGAGACCGCCTGGTCGGCGACCGCCACGCAGGCCACGCCTACCGGATTGCGCGCCGATTTGGGGCGGCGCATGTAGGGGCGCAGCAGCGGCAGCGCGAGTGCCTCGTCAGGCACTTCGGGCGGGGCGGGGGGCACGCTCTTGCCCGCAACGAAGCCGATCAGCGCGACCACGACGACCGTGGCGGCAGCGGCCGGCGCCGAGATGTAGCCCGCGACGATCGTGCCGGCGAGAATGGCCAGATATGTCCCCGCCTCGACCAGCCCGGTGCCGGCCAGCACTTCGTCGGCGCGCAGATGCTGCGGCAGGATCGCGTACTTGATCGGGCCAAAGAAGGTCGAATGGATACCCATCGCGAACAGGGCCAGCAGCATCAGCGGGATCGCCAGAGCCTCGACCTCGATGCCCTTCCAGGCCAGCAGCAGCCCGGCGGCGCCCACCGCCATAATACCGATCTCGCAGGTCTTGACGATGCGGATGATACGGGCCTTGTCGCGCATGTCCGCCAGCTGCCCCGACAGGGCCGACAGCGCCACGAACGGCAGGATGAACAGTGTCGTCGCCAGCCCGGAAAAGTGCGCTTCGGCCTTTTCCGAGTTGTAGACGCTGTACACCACGAACAGCACCATGGAGTTCTTAAACAGGTTGTCGTTGAAGGCGCCGAGCAGCTGCGTCACGAACAAGGGCAGGAAGCGGCGGGCACGAAGGAGATGCGTGGTTGTCGTCATTCGCGTGTTTGCCAGGCGTCCCGATTATTGCCCTTCCGCCTTAACGCCCCGGACCGCAGGGGCAAGGGGCAAGCGGCCGGGCGGCGCGAAAAGGCGAATTGTCCGGCCATCCGCTTCGGAAGTCGAACTTTCCTCACTGCGAACGTGGGGAGCCCCCAGCTAACCTGCAATGTCGTGTCGCACGCGATGAATGCACAAACCGTTTCCACTTGCCGCCCCAGCGCGTAATGCTGGCCGCGACATGCTCACGTTGCCCAACATCCTCACGCTGTCGCGCATCTTCGCGGTTCCGCTGCTCGCCGCGTTGCTGTGGTGGCCGACCTGGCCGCTGGGCTATGCCCTCGGCTTTGCCATGTACTGCCTGATGGGCGTGACCGACTATTTCGACGGCTACCTCGCCCGCGCGCAGGGCACGGTCTCCAAGCTGGGCGTGTTCCTCGATCCCATCGCCGACAAGATCATGGTGGCAGCGGTGATTCTCGTGCTGACGGCACAGGGCGTGCTGACCGGTCCCTATGTGGGCGACATGCACGTCATCGCCGGCCTCGTGATCCTGCTGCGCGAGATCGCGGTATCGGGCCTGCGAGAGTTTCTCGGCGGCATCCAGGTCTCGGTGCCGGTCTCGCGCCTCGCCAAGTGGAAGACCACGCTGCAGATGATCGCGCTCGGCGCGCTGATCCTGGGTGGGGCGATGCCGTGGTGGACGCTGCGGCTGGGCGGCATCGTCTGCAACGTGCCGCACACCGTCGGCCTGACCACGCTGTGGGGCGCGGCGGTACTGACCGTAGTCACTGGCTGGGACTACCTGCGCGTCGGCCTCAAGCACATGGATTGATGGCGGGCACTAGAGTGCGATGACAAAAAGTGGGAACCGGTTTTTGTCAAAAATCGCACGATCACAAAGATCTAGAGCATGATGGCGTTTCATAGAAACGTCATCGAGCTCTAGGCCCGCCGCTCTCATTCCACCCGCAGTTCGTCGGCCAGCAGCCGGAATTCCTCGGCGCGGGGCGAGTTCTTGCGCCAGACCAGCGCGATCTCGCGATAGGCGTGATCCGAGTTGAGCGGCCGCGCGATGATGTGCGTGCCGTTGAGGATCCCCGCCTCGACCGCCATCTCAGGGAGCATCGTCAGGCCCAGCCCATTGTCGACCATCTGCACCAGCGTATGCAGGCTGGTGCCGATCATCGTCGCGCTGGCGCGCAGTTCGGGGCGGTTGCACGCCGCGAGCGCATGTTCCTTGAGGCAGTGCCCGTCCTCGAGCAGCAGCAGCCGGTGCTCGTCGATCAGCTCGGGCTGGATCAGCTCGGGCGGATTGCGCGGGTCGTCCTCGGGAAAGGCGACGTAGAGCGGATCGTTGAACAGGTGGGCGACTTCGACCTCGCCCGTGGCGAAGGGCAGGGCCAGCAGCACGCAGTCGGCGCGGCCGTGGTGCAGCGATTCGATCGCCGCCGCACTCGGCTCCTCGCGCAGGAACAGCTTGAGCTGCGGGCGATCACGGCGCAGCCGGGGCAGCATGCGCGGCAGCAGGAACGGCGCGATCGTCGGGATCACGCTCATGCGCAACTCGCCCGACAGCGGCGCGCCGTGCGACTGCACCAGTTCGGACAGCTCCTCCGCCTCGCGCAGCAGGCGATGCGCCTTGGCCACGACCTGGTTGCCCAGCGGCGTAAAACGCACCACGCGGCGGGTGCGCTCCACCAGCGTCACGCCGAGCAGCGATTCGAGTTCGCGCAGGCCCGCCGACAGCGTCGACTGCGAGACGAAGCACGAATCCGCCGCCTTGCCGAAGTGGCCATGCTCGTGCAGCGCCACCAGGTATTGCAGCTGCTTCAGCGTGGGCAGGTAAGTGCTCATTCGCCGTCGCCGGGCGCCCCGGTCGTGTCGTCATCGGTCAGGGCCGGCGCATCGCCGCCCGTGCCCTCAGGCTCACCCGCATCCGAAATGGCATCGATGCGCGTCATCTTGAGGCGGCCGTTCACCACCGCGAAGGCCATGCGTCCCTCGACCAGTTCCAGCGCATCGCGCCCGAACTGGTCGTACCGCCAGGTGTCGAGCAGGGCGAGACCCTTGCGCTGCCCGGCCGCCAGCTCCTCGAGATCGTCGCTGCGTGCCAGCAGGCGGGCGGCGACGTCGATCTCGCGGCTGCGGATCTTGAGCAGCAGCTTGAGCAGGTCGGCGACGAGCGCGCCTTCCTTGCCGAGCGGAGCGCCGCGCGGCGCGCGCGGGGGCATCTCGGCTTCGGTCAGCGGCTTGGCATCAGCCAGCGTCTGCATGAGGCGGCGTCCGATGTCGTTGTCCTTCCAGCCCGAGGAGAGGCCGCGCACCTTGGTGAGGTCGGCCTGTTCGCGCGGCGGATGGCTGGCGATGTCGGCCAGCGTCTCGTCGCGCATGATGCGCCCGCGCGGAATGTTCTTGTCCATCGCCTCGGACTCGCGCCACGCGGCCAGCGCGCGCAGCCGGCCGAGCACGGCGGGGTTGCGGCTGGGCGGACGGATCTTTTCCCAGACCTTGCCCGGATCGCTGCGATAGTTCTCGGGATCGGCGAGCTTTTCCATCTCGATGTCGAGCCATTCGCCGCGCCCGGTCTTGATCAGTCGCTTGAGCATGCGCGGGAAGATCTTCGACAGGTGCGTGACGTCGCCGATCGCGTATTCGATCTGCCGCTCGGTCAGCGGGCGGCGCGACCAGTCGGTAAAACGCGCGCCCTTGTCGATCGACAGGCCCAGCCATGCCTCGACGAGGTTCGAATAGCCGATTTGCTCGCTCTGCGAGAGCGCCATCATCGCGATCTGGGTGTCGAAGATCGGGTGCGGGGTGCGCCCGGTCAGGTTGAAGATGATCTCCACGTCCTGGCCGCCGGCATGGAAGACCTTGAGCACGTCCTCGTTGTCGACCAGCAGGTCGAGCAGCGGCGAGAGGTCGATGTCCTTGGCCAGCGGGTCGATCGCGGCGGCTTCTTCCTCGTTGGCGATCTGCACCAGGCACAGCTCGGGCCAGAAGGTGTTCTCGCGCATGAACTCGGTGTCGACCGTGACGAAGTCCGACTTGGCAAGCCGCTCGCACAGGTCTGCAAGCGCGGCGGTCGTGGTAATCAGCGGATGTATCTTCATCGTTCTTTTCTGTATGCCCGATCCGGCCGCAGGCATCCGCCTGTCGGTGGCTGGGGCCGGTGGTGCCCCCGTCCGGGAGCGGCGGCTTGACAAACACGCGGGCATCGCCTCTTGGCCGCGCCTGACATTTAAGCCTGTCTCACCTGCCTTATTGCAGACCGATTGGAAAGAGTTTCGATGCATCCTTATCGTTCCCACACCTGCGGCGCCCTCTCGCGCGAGCATGTCGGCGAGACTGTCCGTCTCTCGGGCTGGGTGCATCGCAAGCGCGACCATGGCGGCGTGCTGTTCGTCGACTTGCGCGATCACTACGGCATCACCCAGATCGTCGCCGACAGCGACAGCCCGGCGCTGGCCCTTCTCGAATCAACCCGCGTCGAAAGCGTGGTGACGATCGAGGGCCTGGTGAAGGCGCGCAACGACGCGACGGTGAACGCCGGCCTCGCCACCGGCGCGATCGAGGTCTTCGCCAAGGGCGCGAGCGTGCTGTCGGCCGCCGAGGAACTGCCGCTCCCCGTCGCTGGCGAGCAGGAGTATCCCGAGGACATCCGCCTGCGCTATCGCTTCCTCGACCTGCGCCGCGAGACGCTCCACGCCAACATCGTGACGCGCACCAGGATCATCTCGGACATGCGCCGCCGCATGGAAGCTGCCGGCTTCACCGAATATTCGACGCCGATCCTCACCGCCTCGAGCCCCGAAGGCGCGCGCGACTTTCTCGTGCCCAGCCGCATCCATCCCGGCAAGTTCTATGCGCTGCCGCAGGCGCCGCAGCAGTACAAGCAGCTGCTGATGGTCGCCGGCTTCGACCGCTACTTCCAGATCGCGCCCTGCTTCCGCGACGAGGATCCGCGCGCCGACCGCCTGCCGGGCGAGTTCTACCAGCTCGACCTCGAGATGAGCTTCGTGACCCAAGAAGAAGTCTGGGAAACCATGGAGCCGGTGATCGGCGGCGTGTTCGAGGCGTTTGCGCAAGGCAAGCCCGTCACCCCGATCGGCCAGTTCCCACGGATCGCCTATGACGAGGCGATGCTCAAGTACGGCTCGGACAAGCCCGACCTGCGCAACCCGCTGCTGATCTCCGACGTGTCGCACCACTTCACGCAGTCGGGCTTCGGCCTGTTCGAGAAGATCGTCGGCACCGGCGGTGTGGTCCGCGCGATCCCGGCACCGGGCACGCACGAGAAGAGCCGCAAGTTCTTCGACGAGATGAACGACTGGGCGCGCGCCGAAGGCCATGCAGGCCTGGGCTACGTCACCCGCAAGGGAGGCGAGTTCGGTGGCCCGATCGCCAAGAACCACGGCGCCGAGGGCATGGAAGCGCTCTATGCCGAGCTGGGCCTGGGTGAGAACGACGGCCTGTTCTTCGCGGCCGGCAAGCCCGAGCAGGCGGCCAAGCTGGCAGGCGCGGCGCGCAACCGTGTCGGTGCACAGCTCGGCCTCGTCGAGGAAGGCACCTACAAGCTGTGCTGGATCGTCGACTTCCCGTTCTACGAATGGGACGAGGACGCCAAGAAGGTCGAGTTCAGCCACAACCCGTTCTCGATGCCGCAGGGCGGAATGGACGCGCTGACCGGCCAGGATCCGCTGACGATCAAGGCGTTCCAGTACGATCTGGTGTGCAACGGCTTCGAGATCGCCTCGGGCTCGATCCGCAACCAGTCGCCCGAGACCATGGTCAAGGCCTTCGAGCTGGTCGGCCTGACCAAGGCCGACGTCGAGGAGCGCTTCGGTGGCCTCTATCGTGCGTTCCAGTACGGGGCACCGCCGCACGGCGGCATGGCCGCGGGTGTCGACCGCATCGTCATGCTGCTCTGCGGGGCGCAGAACCTGCGCGAGATCTCGCTGTTCCCGATGAACCAGCGCGCCGAGGACCTGCTGATGGGTGCGCCCTCGCCGGCCGAGCACAAGCAGTTGCGAGAGCTCAATATTCGCGTGGCCGAACAGCCCAAGGGCTGAGCGGAAACGCGCTCCGACCGGCGCTCGTGCCCAACGCTTGGAAGAGCGTGGTGCGGGCGCCTCTTGCCAGCGGTTCAACACCCTATTAGGGCGATGGCTGACCCGCGACCACCAACCTGTTTCCTGCGAAGGGGCATATAATGAGCGATACCGCCGACCGCGTTAAGAAGATCGTCGTCGAGCATCTCGGCGTCGAGGCCGACAAGGTCACCGAAGACGCCAGCTTCATCGACGATCTCGGCGCCGACTCGCTCGACATTGTCGAGCTGGTCATGGCTTTCGAAGAAGAATTCGGCGTCGAGATCCCCGACGACGCGGCCGAGAAGATCTCGACCGTTTCGGACGCGATCAAGTACATCGACGAAAACAAGGGCTGATCGCCCGGCTTCCCGGCATCCGTCTGCCCTTGAAGGGCTGATGGCAAGGGATGGATTCGGCAGGCTCAGCCCCCATATCAGCGGGGCTGGGCCTGTTCGTTTGTAATTTCCGGAGAAAAGAATGCGTCGTGTCGTCGTAACCGGCCTTGGCCTCGTCACACCGCTCGGGGCCGATGTGGAAACCACCTGGGCCAATCTGCTTGCCGGCAAGTCCGGCGCCGGCCCGATCACCCGGTTCGATGCCAGCAACCAGAAGTGCCAGATCGCCTGCGAGGTGAAGCCCGCCGATCATCCTTATGGTTTCGATGCCGGCAAGCGCGTCGATCACAAGATCCAGCGCCAGGTCGATCCCTTCATCGTCTACGGCATCGATGCCGCCGGCCAGGCGCTCGAGGACGCAGGTCTCGTCGACATGGACGACGATCTCAAGATGCGCACCGGCTGCTCGATCGGCTCGGGCATCGGCGGTCTGCCGGGCATCGAGAGCGAATCGATCGTCCTGCACGAAAAGGGTCCCGGCCGCGTCTCGCCGCACTTCGTCCACGGCCGCCTGATCAACCTGATCTCGGGCCAGGTGTCGATCAAGTACGGCCTGATGGGGCCGAACCACGCGGTCGTCACCGCCTGCTCGACCGGCGCGCACTCGATCGGCGATGCCGCGCGCATGATCAAGGACGGCGATGCCGACGTGATGCTGGCGGGCGGTGCGGAAAGCACGATCAACCCGCTGGGCGTCGCCGGCTTCGCGCAGGCCCGCGCGCTCAACTGCAGCTACAACGACCGCCCCGAACAGGCCAGCCGCCCCTACGACAAGGACCGTGACGGCTTCGTCATGGGCGAGGGTGCCGGCGTCGTCGTGCTCGAGGAATACGAGCATGCCAAGGCGCGCGGCGCCAAGATCTACGCCGAAGTCGTCGGCTACGGTCTGTCGGGCGATGCCTACCACGTCACCGCCCCGCATCCCGAGGGCAAGGGCGCGGAACTTGCCATGCGCATGGCGCTGCGCAAGGCCGGGCTCGAGCCGGGCGACATCGACTACGTCAACGCCCACGGCACCTCGACCATGGCCGACACCATCGAACTCGGCGCGGTCAAGCGCGTGCTGGGGGCCGATCTCAGCGGGGCGTCGATGAGCAGCACCAAGTCGGCGATCGGACACCTGCTCGGCGGCGCCGGCGCAGTGGAGGCGATCTTCTGCATCCTCGCGATCCGCGACCAGATCGTGCCGCCCACGCTCAACCTCGACAACCCCGACGAGGGGACCGAGGGCGTCGATCTCGTGCCGCATGTCGCCAAGAAGCGTGAAGTGCGCGCCGTGCTGAACAACTCGTTCGGCTTTGGCGGCACCAATGCCAGCCTGGTCATGAAGGCGGTTTGAGCCGCAAGGCCGCCCGCCGCAATCGCGCTCTTGGGCGCCCCCGCAATCGGAAACGCACCCCCATGAAACGCCGCACCGGAACCGTCCGCCTGGCCATCCTGGGGGTGCTGCTCCTCGTGCTCGCATGGGGCGGGCACTTCCTGTGGGGGTGGTACGGCCCGGGGCCCCTGGCCAAGGACAAGGCCTTCGTCGTTCCCGCCGGGGCGAGCATCGGCTCAATCGCGCCAAAGCTCGAGGCCGAGGGCGTCGTGGCATCGGCCAGCACGTTCCGCGCCCGCGCGCGGCTGCTGGGAAGCGACGCCCCGATCAAGGCCGGCGAATTCCAGCTTCCGGCCGGGGCCAGCGGATCGGCCGTCCTCAAGATCCTGCAGGGCGAGGAAGGCACCGTCCGTCGCCTGGTCACCGTGCCCGAGGGGATGCCCTCGATCATGGTGCAGGAACGCCTGATGGCGCAGCCGCTGCTGACTGGCCCGGTCGACGTGCCTGAAGAGGGCAGCGTCCTGCCCGATACCTACGACATCCAGCGCGGCGATACCCGCAAGGCCGTGCTTGGCCGGATGCAGGCGGCGATGCGCAAGACGCTTGCCGCGCTGTGGGCCAAGCGCGGGCCCGACACCGTCGCCACCACGCCCGAAGAGGCCGTGATCCTTGCCTCCATCGTCGAGAAGGAAACCGGCAAGCCGTCGGAGCGGCGCATGGTCGCCGGGCTCTATTCCAACCGGCTGCGCCAGCACATGCTGCTTCAGGCGGACCCCACGATCATCTACCCGATCACCCGGGGCAAGCCGCTGGGCCGTCGTATCCGCCAGAGCGAGATCCAGGCGGTCAACGACTACAACACCTATACGATGACCGGCCTGCCGAAGGCGCCGATCACCAATCCGGGTCGCGACTCGATCGAGGCCGTGCTCCACCCGGCCAAGACCCAAGCGCTCTACATGGTGGCCGACGGCACCGGCGGCCACGTTTTTGCCGATACGCTTCAGGAGCATAATGCCAACGTGGCAAAATGGTTCGCACTGCGGCGTGCCCGCGGTGACCTTTAGGCTGGAATTAACCGATCGAACCTAGTAAAAACCGAATAGGGTGTTTTACGGATTTGCCGAAGGGGACCTTGCGTCTCTCTCCGACTGTTCCGATTTCCCCGTCAACGAACGGCGTGTTCGGGAAGCCATGATGGTTCGGCGCCCTCTGGTCGTCACCGCAAGGTTGCCCGGCACGCTGTTTTCGGTGGTCGAAGGTCTCCGCCGGGCGCACTACCCGATCGAGCGTAACCACGTTCCTGCCCACGTCACGCTGTTCCATGCCCTGCCGCCCTCGGCAGAGCCGGAAGTCCGCCGCCTGCTGGCGAGCGTCGCCCAGTCGACGGCAGCGCCCCCGGGCTGCACCTGCGGACTGACCGATCTTGGCAGCGGAACCGCGATCGCTATCGCCAGTCCGGCCCTGTCCGCGCTGCATCGCGATCTGTCGGTGACGCTGCATGGCCTGCTGGGGATGCAGGATGCAGGCACGCCGCGCTTCCACATCACCATCCAGAACAAGGTGACCAGGGCCGAGGCGCGTGGGCTGCAGGCCACGCTCAAGGGCCGTGTCCTCGATACGCACTTCGCCTTCGCCGGCCTGGATCTGCACCGTCTGGTGCCGGTTGCTATCGCCGGTGGCGCAGGGGCCGGGGAGGGCGGGGCGGCATGGGAGCCGGCGGGCAGCTGGACATTCCGCGGGCGCAGCTGAGCCCCGGCGTCGGTTCAGGTCGTCTCGGTCAACTCGGCAATCTCGAATGTAAAACTGCGCCAGCCGCGCTGCCGCGCCGCATCCGCCGCCGGAGCCTTCTTGCGCTGCGCTTCCGCCAGCGAGCGCCTGTGACCCCAGAAGACCTCGGTCTTGCCGTTCTCCAGAATGGCGACGATTCGCCAGTAATGCGTCAGCGGATCGGCGGTCGGCCCGATCGTCTTGACGTAGCCATCGGGCATCGTCGCGGTGAGATAGCGGCGTTTCCTGGCCATGGCGGATGTCCGTCGCTTACTGCGTCACGGCGCCCACAGCCCACCGCCGCGCTGCGCGTGGGGCGGTGAGCCTGTCGGGTGAAGCGGATCGCGTCATGACGACCGGCATTACATCGCCTCGGAAATCCCAGGCAAGACGTAACCGGACCTCACGGCCTGCGAGCGGCCTCATCCCTCGCAGGCGCTCTGGTCATCCAGCACGGCGATCGTCATTAGCTGCGCGAGATGGCTGAGGCCCTGCGGCAGGTTGCCCAGGAACGAGCAGTCCCGCGGGTCCACCATCTCGGCCAGGATGCCATGGCCATGCGCCAAGCCTTGCGTGATGCGATCGAACCGGGCCTGCGCTTCCTCGCGGCGACCGAAATCGACCAGCGCCTCGATGATCCAGAACGAGCAGGCGAGAAAGCAGCCCTCTTCCTTGTCCATGCCGGTGTAGCGATAATGAAAGTCCCCGGCGCCCAGCTTGCGGTCGAGCGCGGCGATGGTCTTTTCCAGCTTCTCGCGGCCATCGAAGCCGAACCGTACCGCCAGCGCGATCGAGGCATCCAGCTTGTCGCTGCCCGGGTACATGACGAAGGCCTGCTCGCTCTCCGACCAGCATTCGTCCTCGATCCACTGCTTGATCCGATCGCGCTCGCGCGCCCAGCGTTCGCTGCAGGTGGTGGGCAGTTGCCCCTGCTCGGCAAGGTCGACCGCGCGCGCCAGGGCCTGCCAGCAGCTGATCTTGGACATCGTGTAATGCTGGCTCTCTTCCAGCTCCCACATCCCGGCGTCGGGCATGCGCCACCGGTCCGCGCATTCGTCGGCGATGTCCGACAGCAGCCGGGCGCTCTGGCTGTCGAGGATGTTGCCCTTGCCGACGAAGCACGAAGCCGTCTCGAAGATGTCGCCATAGATGCCGTGCTGGTGCTGGAACGAGGCGACGTTGCCCGTGATCACCGGGGCCGAGCCGCGGTATCCGGGCATCTGCCATTCCGAGGTCTGGGGCACGATCTCGCCTTTCAGGCTATAGACCACGCGGCTGCCGTGCCTGCGCAACTGCTTGAGCAGCCATGTGAACGCCGCCTTGGCCTCGGCCTCGAGGCCGGCGGTGAGAAACGCCTTGATGGTATATCCCGCGTCACGCACCCAGGCGTAGCGATAGTCGTAGTTCTTGTTGCCGCCGATCTTTTCGGGAACCGATGTGGTGCCGGCCGCCGCGATGGCCCCCGTCGGCGAATAGACCAGCAGCTTGAGCGCCAGCGCACTGCGCAGGAAGGTATCGCGGTTATGGCCGGTGTACGTGACCTGGTTCGCCCAGGCGGTCCATTCCCGGTGCGACACGTCGATGCGCTGGTCGATCTCCTCGATCGCGGGGGCCACCAGCGGTTCGTCGCTCCCCGCCACGATCGCCAGCGTCTTGCGCTCGCCCGCGGAGATGCGGAACGTGCCGGTGACGCCCTCGTCCGACCAGCGGCATTCGACGCCGGGGCTGTGCAGGAACAGGCCCAGCACGTCATGGACATGGAACACGGTGTGTGCGCCGATGGTCGAGTGATAGGGATTGACCGTCCCGCCCCGTCGACCCGGCTTCATCGTGACGTGGAATTCCAGCGTTCCTTCCAGACCGTCGACGCGGCGGGCAAGCTCTGCCCATGGCAGTCGGCCGGCCGTCCCGCTGTTCAGCGATTCCGTCACCTTGGCCCGCCCGGCCTGGGTGGTGAAGACGGTCTCCAGCACGTTGCTGTCGGGCAGGTAATGGCGCTCGATCTCGAAGGCATCCACCGGCTGGATGACGAAACTGCCGCCGCATTGCGCATCGAGCAGGCGATCGAACAGCGGCAGCGAATCCATGTTGGGCACGCACCACCAGTCGATCGATCCATCCGCCCCGGACAGGGCGATCGACCGGCCGTCACCCAGCGCGCCGTACCGGGCCAGCGGCAGGTAGCCATCGGTCCGGTCGATGTGCGGGGCATGGTCGCGCTCGGTCGACAGCCAGCGGAGCGGGCTCTTCATGCCGGAACGGCCATGGCGTGACCGGGCGCCCTCACAGCGTCTGGACCGATCCGGAATCGACCCGCATGTTGGCGCCATTGATGAAGCTGGCCCGTTCCGAGCACAGGAACACCACCATGGCGGCGACTTCCTCGGGCCGGCCGCGACGCTTGAGCACCATGCCGGGGCGCTCTTCATCGAGGAAGCTGGCGATCGCCTCGTCGACGCTGGTGCCGCGCTCATCGGCGCGCTTGGCCATCATCTTGTCGGTCATCGGCGTCGCGATGAAAGCGGGCGACACGCAATTGACCAGCACGTTGTCGCCGCCATAGGCCTTCGACAGACCCTTCGCGAGTGCGAGGACCCCGGCCTTCGCCGCGCAATAGGGCAGCTCGTCGATATAGGGCTGGACCGCATCTTCGGATGCGAAGAGCACGACGCGGCCCCACTTGCGCGCACGCATCGCCGGGATGGCCACGCGCGCCATGCGCACCGCCCCCATGAGGTCGATGTTCAGCGTCTCGAGCCAGCCATCGTCGCCGATGTCGAGGAAGTCGGCCTGGGCGCCGGTGATCCCGGCGGCATTGACGAGGATGTCGGGCGAACCGAGCGAGGCCTCGACCTTGGCATACATCGCGCTCACGTCGTCATCTTTGGTGACGTCGGCCACGAACCCGGCGACTTGCCCCAGGTGTTCCAGCTCGTGCAGCGCTTCGTCCAGGCTTTGGCGAGACTGGTCGGTGATGGCGACGCGGGCCCCTTCGGCCAGCAGCATGCGCGCCGTCTCACGGCCCATGCCGCTGTCTGCGCCGCTGACGAGGGCGATCTTGCCGTCCAGCTGGAAATCCATCGTTCGAACTCCTTTTCAAAATCGGGCCGCGGGGCAGGGGTGGCTCATGCCGCCCGCTCGGCCCCGTGGTTCAGGAACAGGTCTGCGGTGCGCAGGGACAGCGCCATGATCGTCAGTGCGGGGTTGGCCGCCAGCGCGCTGGGAAAGATCGAGTTGTCGCAGATGTAGAGGTTGTCGACGTCGAAGCTGCGGCCCGCGTGATCGACCACGGCCGTATCGCCGGCAGTGCCCATCCGGCATGTGCCGATGGTGTGCGCCGAGCGTTGCGCTGCGAAGATATCCCTCGCGCCAGCGGCTTCCCACACTTGCGACATGACTGAAATGGCATGGCGGTCGATGCGGGTCTCGTTCTCACCGTAGGAGAAATCGATGCGTGCCTTGGCGATGCCGAACGCGTCCGTTTCATCGGACAAGGTCAGCCGGTTGCGCTCCGACGGGAGGCACTCGCCGTTGATGCCGATGCCGGCCAGATGGTTGTAGCTATCCATCAACTGCACTAGGCGCGGTCCCCAGATGCCGCTGCGGGCCAGGGTGTTGGCGATCGTCCCGGGTTGCACGCCCAGGCTCTGCACCAGGTATCCTCCAACGAAATCCGCGCCTGCGGGTCGCACCATGTCCTCGGTGATCAGCGAGGAGGGGTAGCCGTGGTTCATGGTCATCGCCTCGTCGAAGCGGCCCCAGACCTGCGTCGCGACATGCGCCATGAAATTGCGCCCGACCTGGCCGCTCGAGTTGGCGAGGTCGAGATGCAGCAGTAGCCTGGGCGTCTCGATGCCACCGGCGCATAGGAACAGCGCGCGGCAGCGCTGCCGGCGATCAACGCCGTCTTCCCGGTAGATCACCGCCGTCACGCGCCCCCGTCCGTCGCGCTCCACGTCGATCACGCGGCATCGAGCACGGATTTCCGCGCCATGGGCGACGGCGAGCGGAAGGTAGGTCACGCTGGTGGTCGCCTTGGACGCAACGCGGCAACCTTGGTGGCAGGCCCCGCAATTGACGCAGGCCTGCCGCTGGCCCCACGCGGGGGCGACGGTGTCGCGGGTGACGAGCGCCGCCGGTGCATCGGTGGCGGTGATGCCCAGCGCCGCGCAGCCCCTTGCCATGGCATGGGCCGGCGCGTTGCGCGCGCAAGCCGGCTGGGGGTAACGGCGGGCCAGGTCCCACGGATAGTCGGCCGGGCCGGACACCTGGATGAACTGTTCGACCTCCTCGACATAGCTGATCAGCGCGTTGTGCGCGATCGGCCAGTCCTCGCCCTGACCGGTCATGGTCCGAAGCTGGAGGTCGCGCGGATCGGGGCGCGGGCAGAAGGCGCCCCAGTGCAGCGTCGACCCGCCGACGCCCATCCCGGAGTTGTTGGCACCGAACGCCGTCGGCGTATCGCCGCCGCTCAGGCGTTCCTCCATCCAGTAAATGTCGGCATCGGTTTCGTCGGGCGTATGCTCGGCGGGCGTGAAGCCGCGCCCGGCTTCGAGCTCCACGACCGACAGACCCGCTGCGGCAAGGCGCGCGGCCAGTGGCGCGCCGCCGGCGCCCGTACCCACGATCACGGCATCGACCACGTCGTCGTTGGCATGGCGCCGGGTCATGCCGCCACTCCCACGCGATCGTTCGTCCTTGGTGCCAGCATGTCGATGCCCGGTCGGGCCCCGTCACCCCCCGTTGCCACGCCATCGTAGCCGATCCGCGCCATGGTCATCGGCAGCGACATCCAGGTCTGCGCGATCTGCGCGCGCGCATCGGCGAACCAGAGGCGCCATTGCCGGGTGGTGAGCGAGGGATGCGAGAAGTCGCCTGCGTCCAGACCCTCCAGATCGGCCGCCGTGATCGTCGGCCCATTCGCCATACCGGCAAGCCCATCGAGCGCCAGGCTCCAGGCATCGCGGTCGGCCGGCAGGTCGGCAAAGCGCCAGCCATCGCCAGGGCCTTGCGCAATGGCTGCTTCCACTCTGCGGGCAAGCAGTTCGGGGTGATCGACGCCGGGCACCACGAGGTCGACCAGGGCACACAGCGTGCGGCGCTGGGTTTCGTCGAGAAAGCCGGGGCTATGCGCACCCAGCGGAAAACGGCGTGCCATGAGGACACGGCGCGTGCGACGCGACGTGCGCGTCGATGCCAGAAGGCTTGCGAACCCGGGCGGTAACGCGAATTGCCGACACGCCTGCCAGTGCCGCGCGATATGGTCCGCCAACACGTGGGGCTGCTCATAGGGGATGAGGTGCGCCGCTCCATCGACGACATCGAGCCTGCCATTGCCGAAATGGGGCAGGTTGAGCTGGCGCTGCGCATCCGCGCCGAGATCGCCATCGCACGCACCGGCCAGCAGCAGCGCGGGGAGCTCCAATGTGCCGACGAAGCCCGACCAGTCTTCAAGGCTGCCCCGCTGCATCCATGCGCGCCATGCGTCGCCATTGGACCGGCGCACGTCGGAAAGAGCTTGGTCGAAGGCGAGGGACTCGAGCGCGGATGCCGTATTCGCCTCGATGAACTCGACGGCATGCTGCGGCGCAATGGTGCCGGTTTTCCACCATTGCAGCATCTTGGTACGGCGCGCCTCGTCCATCGGCTCGGGCGAGGGCGGCGAGGCGGCGACCAGGACCACCCCGGCCAGCCCGGACAATCCCTGCTCGCCGCTCATGGCGCGCGCCGCGACGATCGTCGCCAGCTTGCCGCCCATGCTGTGGCCAACGATCATCCATGCCGTCGCGCCATCCGCCCTGATCGCATCGCAAATGTCGTCTGCCATCTGCTCGACCGCGAAATCGTCATCTCCGCGGCGCGTGCCGAAGCCGGGCAAGTCGAGCGCCACGCAGCTATATCTATCGCCCAGCGCCTGTTGGACGTCGCCCCACTCGGCGGCGCTCGACCCCAGGGCGTGGAGCAGGAACAGGGTGGGGCGCATCAACGCGCTTCCCATCCGGCTTCGGTTTGCAGGCTCTGGCGATCACGCCCGCACGTCAGCAGCGCCTGGTCGGCCCCGTCTTCGCGGAAGACGATGGCGACATCCTGGGCGGCGGGCTCCCCGTCGATGATCCTGTCGTCGGTGTCGCTGGCATGGCCGACATAGCGAAGGTTGAGGTCGAACTGTCCCGACCAGAAGAAGGGTATGGCGTCGTACGCATCCGTCTCAAGGCCCAGCCAGGTGCGCGCCAGCCATTGACCCATGCGTTGCGCCACGACCCAGTGTTCGACGCGGATGCGGTGGCCCAGGCGCGGATCAGGATATGAGGCGACATCCCCGATAGCGTGGATATGCGGATCGCTCGTGCGCAGGTAAGCGTCGACCAGAATGCCACCGCCATCTTCGTCCGATGCCATCTCCAGCCCTGCCTTTTCGGCAAGGCCGACGCGCGGCCTGACCCCGGTTCCGGCGATGATCATGTCGCCGGCGATGCGCGTGCCATCATCCAGCGTCGCATGGCCGCCATCCCACGACGTGACCTCGCGCCCCAGATGAAACGACACGCCGTTGTCGCGATGCAGGTCGTGGACGACAGCGCCCATCTCCGGGCCGACGGTCTTCGCCAGCGGAATCTCGTCCGGCGCAACCACGGTCACCTGCAGCCCGCGCTTGCGCAGCGAGGAGGCAGCTTCGAGTGCGATATAGCTGGCGCCGAGCACGATGGCATGGCGCCCGGTCTTGCAGGCAGCGATCAGGCGATCGGCATCCGCCAGCGTACGTAAGGTAAAGACGTCATCACGCGCACTTCCCGCAAATTCCGCGACGATCGGTTCTGCCCCCGTCGCAATAACGAGCTTGTCATAGCCTAAGCGCTCCCCCGCCGCAGTTTCGATTTCGCGTTCGGCGACCCGGATCGCGCGGATTACCTCGTGACGAATGTTTACGCGCGTACCGGGCAGGGGCAGGGCCGCATCCTCGCGGCTGCTGTCGCCGGCAAGGTAGGCCTTGGAGCAGGCGGTGCGATCGTAAGGCGCGTCGCTGTCATCGCTGAACAGCACCAGGCTGCCTGCGGCGCCATGCCGCGCCATCATCTCGGCCAGGGCATGGGCAGCGGCGCCACCACCGATCACGACGATCCGTTCGGACACGCTATTCGACGGCGCCGTGCGCTCACCGGGGGCAAGTTCCCCGGTGATGCGGATCTTGCCGTCCTCTTCGGCTACGGCATAGAGCTGCAGCGGCTCGAACGCGGGCGCATCGACCGCCTCGCCCGTGGTGATATCGAACCGGGCGTGGTGCAGAGGGCACCGCAGCGTGTCACCGACCAGAATACCGTCGGCGAGCGATCCCTTGAGGTGGGTGCACACGCCCGAGAGCGCGCAGAGCGAACCATTGCGGCGAACGACGACGACATCCTGGCCGTCAAAGGTGCCGGCTCCGATCCCGCCCTCGTTGACAAGGCTGCTATCGACGCCCTCGGCGAAATCCGGCTTGCTCATCGGTGCCTCACGAAAAGGATGTGTGGATACGCCTGGGCCGCCATGGCCGGGCGCGACGGAAGGCATTCGCAGCGAAAGGGCTGCGAACGGTTCGGTAGTTCATGCCCTGCTGGGCTGGGCGTGGGTTTTGAGGGGCGAGGACGCGCGGGTTTCGCGCCCCCGCCGCACAGGTCAGGCGACGCCTGCCCCGCCCGTCACGCCGTAGACTTCGCCGGAAATGAAGCTGGCTTCCTGGCTGGCGAGAAGGACATAGACCGGGGCGATCTCCACCGGCTGGCCCGGACGTCCGAACTGGCTTTCTTCGCCGAACTGCATCACCGCTTCGGGCGGCTGCCCGCCCGAGGACTGCAGCGGAGTCCAGAACGGGCCGGGTGCCACGACATTGGCCCTGATGCCCTTTTCCAGCAGTTGCTTGGCCAAAGCCTTGGTATAGGCGACGATGCCGGCCTTGGTCGTCGCGTAGTCGAGCAGGATTGCCGACGGATCATAGGCCTGGACCGAGGCCGTGGTGATCACGGAAGCGCCGGCCGGCAGGTGCGGAACGGCGGCCTGGGTGATCCAGTGCATCGCGTAGAGGTTGGTCTTCATGGTCTTGTCGAAGTCTTCCGACGTGACCTTGGAGATGTCTTCACGGTTCTGCTGGCGACCGGCGTTGATCACCAGGATGTCCAATCCGCCGAGCTTTTCCACGGCCTCGGCCACCATCTGCCGCGACCATGCCTCGTCGGTGATGTCGCCCGGCAGGTCCACCGCCACGCGCCCGTCGGCTCCGATCAGGTCGAGCACATCGCGGGCGTCGGCACGCTCGGCCGGCAGGTATGAAATCGCCACATCGGCACCTTCGCGGGCAAACGCGATCGCGGCGGCGCGGCCGATGCCGCTGTCACCACCGGTGATCAGCGCCTTGCGGCCGGCGAGCTTGCCTGAACCCTTGTAGCTCGTTTCACCGTGGTCGGGGACGGGATCCATCTTGGTGGTCGATCCCGGTACAGGCTGCGGCTGGCGGGGAAACGGCGGACCGGGATACTGGGTGCGCGGATCCTGCATGGTCAGGCGGTCGGGCATCGAAACGTCTCCAGGTACGGGGGTAAACCGGCGGGTATCTCGGCAGTTCGGCATGGCCAAACCGCTGACCCGGCGGCTGAAATGGTGACATCGTTGTGCCATGTCCTGTGGTGAATGCCTCAAGGCGTCCAACGATCCGATCGGATCGCCGGACTTGCCCGAAGGACACAGTGATTTTGCCTAGCTCTGCGTCGAACGGTGTTGGAGGCGCGATGGTCGGTCACGATCTTCCCCGCCATCCACAATGTCGTGCTTGCCCCGTGAAATTTTGAACCGCTGTGGCAAATCGCTCGCTTCGCGTGCTCTGGCCTAGCTCGTATCTGTTCGCACCGGTTGCCGCTTCACGTGCAGCCCGCATCACTTCCATCGCGCAGGATCAGTTACTTACGACGCTAATGATAATGATTTGCATAACGATGTTTTGTCGGTATGGGTCCCTCGCAAGCAAACGGGGACCAACCAATCATGTCTGTGACTTTCGCTCTCATGGCCGCAGCCGCCACGGCATCGCCGCTGGCCGCCGATGCATCCACGCCGGGTTCGAACGATGGGATCGTCGTCACGGGCGCACGCACCGAGCAGAGCGACGACTATACGACCGCCAGCCAGACGACGACGACGCGCTTCCCGATCTCTCAGCGCGAGACGCCGCAGTCGGTCAGCATCGTGACCCGGGCGCAAATCGATGATTTCAAGCTGAACGACGTCAACGCCCTGCTCGCGACCGTGCCCGGCCTCAACGTGCAGGCGGCGGAGACGGACCGCGTCTATTACTCGGCGCGCGGTTTCGATATCCAGACGTTCCAGATCGACGGCATCGGCCTGCCGTTCGCGTTCGAGGTGCAGACCGGCTCCATCGACACGGCCATCTACGACCATATCGAGGTGTTGAAGGGCGCGCCTGGCCTGCTTTCGTCCACCGGCAATCCGTCGGCCGTCATCAACTTCATCCGCAAGCGACCGCTCAAGACCTTCCAGGCCTCCGCCGGCGCGCAATACGGCTCGTACAACGACCTTCGCCTCGACGGCGACGTCAGCGTGCCGCTGGTGAAGGACGGCAGCATGCGCGCCCGCGCCGTTGGCGTCTTCGACGACAGCGATTCCTACCTCGACCGCTATCACCTGCGCCGCTGGACCGGCTATGGCATCCTCGAGGCCGACCTGGGTCCCGACACCGTGGTGAGTGCGGGCTATGGCCACCAGGACCATCGCAGCCGCGGCGCCATGTGGGGGGCGCTGCCGATCTATTACACCGACGGCACGCGCATCGACTTACCGCGTTCGGCCAATACCGGGCCCGACTGGGCCGGATGGCATGTGATCGACCGGCAGATTTTCGGTGACCTCACGCAACACTTCAACGCCGACTGGGTGGCGCGCGTGATCGTCAATCGGCGCGCGGTGAGCGAAGATGATGCATTGTTCTACGTCTACAACAATCCCAGCCGCGCCTTCGCCAACGGCATCGACCCGTCGCTGAATGCCAATGGCGGCAACGTGCGCGCCTATCCCGGCGCGTTCAGGGCCGAAACGCGCAGCCTGACGGTGGATGCCTATGTCGCGGGCAAGCTGTCCGCTTTCGGGCGGGACCACGACGTGATGCTGGGCGTGAACCGCAGCGCGCAAAACTACATCCAGCTGTCCAGCTACGATAGCAGCGCCATCGGCGCCGTCCCGCTATCGCTTACCCAGATTTTCGACGGCAGCTTCCCGCGCCCCAATTTCCCGACGACCTTCGACACCAGCTTTGCCGCAAGCAGCAACACCACGACGAAGCGCGAGACGGCCTATGGCCTTGTCCGGCTCAACCTTGCAGACCCGCTGAAAGTCATGATCGGCGCGAACGTCACGCACGCGACGAGCAAGGGTTTCTCGTACGGCGCCAACATGAACTACGACACGACGCGGGTGCTGCCCTTCGTCGGCGCGACGTACGATCTGGGGTCGAACGTCAGCGCCTATGCCAGCTACGCGACCATCTTCAACCCGCAGACCCAGACGACGACCGAACGGACGCTGATCGAACCCGTGACCGGTGACAATCTCGAGGCGGGGCTGAAGGCCGAGTGGTTCGAAGGGCGGATGAACGCCAGCGTCGCCGTCTTCCAGGCCCGGCAAAAACATCTCGCCGATTCCGCCGGGTTCGATGCGACCATCGGCCAGACGGTCTACACCCCCATCGACGCCACGTCGCAGGGCGTCGAGCTGGAGTTCGGCGGGCAGGTCGCGCCGGGCCTGCAGGCGACGGGCGGCTATACCGCCATGCGCATTCGCGACAACGACGACCGACCGGTGCGGACTTTCGTGCCGCGTCACACCGTCCGCCTGAACCTGACCTATTCGCCGCCGACGCTCGCCGCACTCAAGCTGGGCGCGGCGGTCCAGTATCAAAGCAAGATCTATCTGGAGCCCAAGGGTATTCTCACCACCGCAGGCACGCAGGTGCGGATCGATCAACCGGGCTATGCGCTGCTCGACCTGCTGGCGGCGTACAAGCTGACGCCCAACCTCTCGGTCAGCGCCAACCTGCGCAACGTCACCAACGTCAAATACCTGACCGCGCTCAACTATGACCAGGGCTATTACGGCGCGCCGCGCACGGTCCTCGGCACGATCAGCCTGAAGTATTGAGGCAGGCCGATGTCAGGAACGGCTCATAAGTGGATGCGCATCGCTTTCGCCGGCCCCGGCGCGGTGATCGTGGCCGTGGTGGTGATGGCGGGGATGAGCCTGTGGCTGCCCCGCGGTGCGGCCGGCATCGACAATCTGGTCGTGCCGCTGGTCCTCGTGCCGCTGATCTGGGCCGGGCTGTTCTTCCATGCCTGCCTCGACGCGAAGCTGTGGCGGGTCGCCGTGGTCGCAACCGGGCTGCTTCTCGTACACGGCGCCCTCGTCGCACACCGGTTTCTCGAGCGAAAACCGGTCGTGGCGGAGGCGCGCCCATGATCCAATTGGCCAAGAACCAGACCAAGCTGATGATCGCGGTGCACGGCTGGTCGGGCATCCTGCTCGGCTTGCTGCTCTATGCCGTGGTCATCACCGGCATGGCCGCCGTCTTCGCCGACGAAATCGGCGCGTGGTCGGCCGGCCACATCGAGACGCGCTCTGCCTTCGAGCGGCCTTTCGGCAGCGCGCTGCGGGCGCTGGGCGAACGGACACCGCCCAAATATCATGACGGTGTCGACCTGTTCGAGGTGGGTGATCACGACCTCGGCGTCTTCTTTCACCGGCACGAGACCGATGCTGGCGGCACGCTCATCAGTCGGGGCATGTTCTACGAACTGGGCAAGGACGGCCGCGTGATCCACACGCAGGCCGGAACCAACGAGGACGTCTATGGCGCGCGCAACGACAATGCGCTGAGCAGCTTCCTCGTCGACACGCATGTCCGTCTGCACGTGCCCAACCCCTGGGGGCTGCTGCTCACCGGGATCCTCGGCCTCGGCATGCTGGTTGCGGCGATTTCGGGGCTGTTGATCCATCGCCACCTGTTCAAGGATATCTTCACCCTGCGGCGCAAGGCGAAGCCGATCCTGCTCAACCGCGACCGCCACAGCGTCGCCGGCACCTGGAGCCTGCCCTTTGCCTTCATCCTCGCCTTCACCGGCAGCTTCTTCTCCTTCTATGGCACCGTCGGCATGCCCATCGTCGTCATGGCGGCATTCGGCGGCGACATGCAGGCCATGACCGAGGAGGTGTTCGGCAATCCCGGCAAGCCCGACCCGCGTCCCGTCGCCATCGGCAACATCGACCGGATCACCTCCGACGCGATCCGCCGTGCGGGCACACCCCCGACTTTCGTGACGATCGAGAATTTCGGCCGTGCCGATGCCAAGGTGACCACGTACCATGCCCCACCCAGCGGCGACATCGCGCCGGTCAGCCTGCTCTACAATGGCGCGACCGCACGCTTCGAGCAGACCAAGCCGCTGATCGGCAAGGCTCCGTCCGCCGGTGGAACGCTGGTCGCGATCATGTCGCCGCTGCATTTCGGCAATTTCGCGGGCCTCCTGTCGAAGGCGATCTGGTTCGGGCTCGGGTTCGCCATGTGCTACGTCACCTTCACGGGCCTGCGTCTCTGGCTGGTCCGGCGCGAGGAGGCCATGCGGTCGCTGGAGTGGCTGGACCGCACGGTTACGGTGGTGGGACTGGGCCTGCCCTTCGCGCTGGTCTGCGCCGCCGCCGCCTTCCTGATCGCCATGCCACTCGGGACGGCCGTCACCTGGACGACGGGCGGCTTCCTGATCGCGTCGGCAGCGGTCATCGTGGCAGGCATGCTCTGGCCGACCGCGGCGGGCCTTGGCCATGCCGTTCAGCGGGCAACGGGCATGGCGATGCTGCTGCTCCCGCCGCTGCGCCTGCTGACCGGCGGGCCGGGCTGGGCGACTGCAATCATGGCCGAGCAGCCAATCATCGTCGCGCTCGACATGGCCCTGCTCGCGGCGGGCGGCGCGATGATGTGGCGCGGACGGCGCCTGCAGGCGTCCCGATGAGCCTGCTCCTCATCGCGACCATTGCCATTTCCGGCGGCCTCCTCCTGCTGCTGGCGCTGGGCGATCCCAAACGACGCAGGACAGCCGCCGTGAAGAGCGGCGCGCAGGGCACCGCCGTGCGGCGCCTTCTGGTCGGGGCGAGCCTGTCGCCCGGCGCTGCCTGGATCGCCAGCGGGGATGCCGCGGCCTTCCTCATCTGGTTCGGCGGCTGCGCCATGGCCGGCTGGCTGGTGACGCTGGTGCTGGCCCGGGGTTGGCTCGACCCGCGCTAAGCCACAAAAGGCGCATCATGGCCACGCGGAGCGGTCGAGAAGTATCGCTGAGCCGATCCAAAAAGCGTCAGTCATCGGCGGGTTGTCCGACCGTGATGACCGTGTCGCTGAGACCGTCGATCGATACGACGATGGTGTCGCCGGGCACCACTGCGCCCACGCCTGCCGGGGTCCCGGTATAGATCAGGTCGCCCGCCTCGAGCTTGAAAGCGCGCGACAAGTAGGCGATCAATGCCGGGATCGGGTGGATCAGGTCGGCCAAGTCGGCCTGCTGCCGCACCTCGCCGTTCAATGTCAGGCTGATGGCGCCGGTGGTCATCTCGCCGGTTTCGGACAGCGGGTGGATCAGGCCCAGCGGCGAGGACTGCTCCACGTTCTTGCCTGCGTCCCAGGGGCGGCCCTTGCCACGCGCTTCCAGCTGCAGATCGCGGCGGGTCATGTCGAGCCCGGTGGCATAGCCATAGACATGGCCCAGGGCGTCCGCCGCCGCGATGTTGCGCCCGCCCTTGCCGATCGCGACGACCAGTTCGGCTTCGTAATGGAAGTTGGCAGTCATCGACGGGTAGGCCATGACCGACCCGCTCGGGATCACCGTCTCGGCCCACTTGGTGAAGTAGAAGGGTGCCTCGCGATCGACCTCGGCGCCCATTTCCTTGGCGTGATCGGCATAGTTGCGGCCGATGCAGAAGATGTGGCGCACAGGGAAATCGTGGCCATCGCTGGTCTTCGCCAGGACGGGAGCGGGGGTTTCGAACAACTGGGTCACAGGTTTACCTCACGAAAGAGATCGAGCTTCATCTGGGCGGCCTTGTCGGAATAGGCGAACAGGAGCAGTTCCGTCGACGCCCGGATTTGGTGGCGCACCCAATCCACGGGTATCCACCGCGGTATGGCTGGGGAGAGTTCGCTCGGCGGGCCAGCGTGCCAAAACGCCCGCAAGGCGTCGCGAGTGCCTCTTCGTGCTCATTGCGCAGCGTCAGTTCCAGCGTGTAGGGTTCCCACGGCAGCGGGCAATCCGCGCCTTCAGCGGGGTGAGGAAACGATCGATCGATGGCGCCGGCGATCTCTTTGGCTTTGGCGTTCGACAATCCGCAGCTTGCCAGGGCGCGCGAGCTCTATCGACGCGTGATAAACGAGCATAGCGAAGTGGTCTCCACCTCGGCCATGATCGCCGACAGGCTGGAACAGCAGGTCTGCAACGCCGGCTTCGCGACACCGCCTATCACCGAGGGCATGATCTGCGAACAGTTTGGCGTGGGGCGGCGCATCGTGCGCCAGACCAGCCGCATCCTGCGCCAGCGCGGCGTGCTGACGCCCCGGCGGGGTGGCAATGGCCTGGGAGGATTGTGCGCGTTACCGCCAGACCTGCCGGATGCCGTAAGCGCCATCCGCGGTGAACTTGCCGTGGAGGCGCGCGCGGACAGGGATCTGCTGGGCGAAGCGGGGCAATGGCTCCTGCCCGCTTTGCACAATCGTCATGACCCGCTGGCCGAATTCATCGGGTCGATCCTTGCCCGGCCGGACGCCCTGCCGAACGGACAGGACAAGACGGCGGGGCGGGAGAGCCTGGCCGATTGGCTTGCGGGCCGACTGCTCGAGGAACTCGCGTTGTCGCAAGGGCGTGCCGCCCTTGGCCCTCTGGCACAAATCGCCAGCGACTACGGTGTCAGCATCGAGGTCGCGGTGGAAGCCGCGCGGGTTCTCGTCGACGCACAGAAAGTCGAGGTCAAGCGCGGCAGGGGCGGGGGGCTTTTCGCATGCGACACCGGACCGGGCCGGGGGCTGCATCTCGCCAATGCCTATCTGGCCGCAAGCAACGTCTCCACCGAGGATTGCCGCGAGGTACTCGACCGTATCAACACCGCAATGATCGAAATCGCGCGTCAAAGACGCACGGCTGATGGTCTCGACCGCATCCGGCACTCATTCAGCCTGATGCAGCATGCAGCCAATGGGACCGATCTTGGCCGCGCCTGGTATGGCTTCATCCGCGATATTGCGGATCTGGCATCCAACCCCGTGCTGCACTTCCTCGCCCGATCGATGGCATCCTCGATCCTCATGCGTCGGACGCGCAGCGCCGAACTGCCCGATTCCGCAGCGCGCGAATTGCTCGCGGCCAGCTCGCAAATTCTCGCGCACCTCGACGATGCGCGGCAGGCTCCGGTCGTCGCAGCGCAATCGCGCTGCCAGAAGGCGCTGGAGAATTACTGGTAAGGCCGGCGAAGAAGGAAACCTCGATCACGGCACCGCGTAAAAGCGCAGCACGACCTGGCGCAGGTTGCCTTGCGCATCGACCACCGGATCGATCGTCGACACGAAGACCGACTTGTTGAGCCAGTCGTGCTTGCCGATCGGGGCGGTAAAGACCGGTATGGCCCGCGCATAGGCACCGCGCCCCGAACCCGGCGGACAGGCCAGACCGACATTGCGGACATGGATCAGGGCCTTGTCCTCGGCGCGGATGAAGTAGTCGGCGACGATGTCGGTGCACCCGTCGGCGCGGGTCAGCTGCCAGTCCGCGCCGCCGGGCAGGACCTTGCCCTGCAGCATGGGCCCGCTGATCGTACCGCCGACAATGCCGATCCGGTTGCCATTGCCGCGTGGCCCCGGTCCCGTCGGCTCGGGGGTTTCGAGATCGACGCGCTCCTCGAACACGAACTGCAGCGCGGGAGGCTGTATGTCGGCGGCGGCCGCCGGGGCTGCGCCGGTCGTGATTGAGGCAAGCAAGGTCGCCACGAGCATATGGGATAGCCGGGTCATGTCAGGCTCCGATCGGTTGCGTGGCGACGAGTACCCAGGTCACGAACAGGCCCGACAAGACAGCCCCCGGTACCACCGAGCCCAGCATGCGCTGTGAAACCGTACCGAAGATCCCGATGAAGGCCAGGAATACCGCGAAGCCGATCGCGGAAATAACCCGCAGACCTTCGCCCGCCAGCAACAAGTGACCGGTCAGCGCCAGGACGCCATATTGTGCGGCAAGAAAAAGGACGAAGCCTCCGGCCATGGCCGCCACGGCGCGGATCAAGGCACTAGTCATGCTGCCCCGGTCCAATGGCGAGACGGTGTCGACAAGGCGCAACGAGGCCAGGCAGTTGATAGTGAAGAAGGGGGCGTAAAGCACGAAGTCCCGCGTCCGTTCGAGCGTCAGCGGTCGTATGGTGATGAACCACCACGAGGGATTGACGTGTAGCCAACGATCTGCGGCCAGAACCAGCACATAGGCCGGCAGCAGGGCAATCAACGCAAACGGCACAGCGCGCGGCACCATTGCCAGGTCTAGTCCCACGCCCTTGCGTCGCAGCGCCAATATGCCGAGCACCGCGCTGACGAGCGCCCAGCCGGCAAACTGGTTGGTGAAGGTCTGCCGGAACAGCGCGTTCTGGCCGAGCACCAGCTCGGTCAGCATGCAGGCTGGTATGAACAGCACGGCGGGTACGATGGCAATTGCAGCCAGCTGCACCGCTTCCGAAGGCGCAGGAACGCGTTCGCCTGCCGGCGCCGGTTCATACATCCGGCGGCCCATCAGCGTCATCGCCGCCGCGATCAGCACCGGGATGGCCAGCAACGCCACCAGGTCGCCCGCTTCGCGCCATGGCCAGATCTGATCCTGTGCCGTCAGTGTACCGCCGCCTTTCAAGGTCCGGCCGAACCATTCGATCGCGGGCGTGATGCCGGCGGCGGATTCGTGCAGCCAGGCATGCGTCGTATTGGGCGTCAGCAGCATGCGCGCAGAGCCGTCGCCGATGCGTCCGTAGAGACGGCCCGGGACCACCGGTGCAGCACTGCCGAACAGGTCACGCAGCTTTGGCACCGAGCCTGTCGCCAGCGGCGCTTGTGCGCCCCACATGAAAGCACCGAACTCGTCGCGCGTGCCATAGACGACGAGGAGGTTGCGCGGGAAGGTGCGGCTACCCTCGGGCGCAAAAGGCGCACCGACGCTCGACCCTTCAAGGATGAGCGAGCGATAGCCATCGGGATGGGCTTTCGCGGCACTCAGTACCGCCCAGCCGCCCATGCTGTGCCCCTCAAGGCCGATATTGTTCCGGTCCACGAACGGCAGACCGCGCAGGTAGGCCAGCGCGTCCGGTCCCCCGAAACCGTCGGCGAAGGTCACCGGGGCGCTGCCGCCATGCCCGCGCTGGTCGGGAGCCAGCACGACGTAGCCACGACGGGCATATTCGGTTGCGAAATTGCCCTGCATTTCCGCACTGTTGAGATAGCCGTGAAAGGCGAGGATCGCAGGTGCCGGACGGTCGGGCGTCACGCCCGGCGGCCGGTATAGCAATGCCCGCATGGTCGCACCGCTGCGGCCCGTGAAATGGACTTCCGAGACGGCCACCCTGCCGGCGGACTGCACTCGGGACGCCAGCACCAGGCCGACGATGGCGACGAGGATTGCGGCAAGGGCGACGAGCGCCCCCGTCTTCGATCCGCCCGTGATTGCCCCGCGCATGATCAGAACTTCGCCTGGAAGTCGACGCCGTAGCGACGGGGATAGGGTACGGTGCCGAAGCGCAGCTTGGTATTGGTCTCGATGCCGACACCGGCCAATGTCTTGTTGTCGCTCAGGTTCTTGCCCCAGATACCCAGCTCGTACTTGCCGTCGTTGAACGACACCCCGATGCGGGCGTTGTATTCCTCGAAGCCCGGCGTCGCACCGAGGCTGAAGGGAAAGACCTTGTCGTTATAAGCCGTGAAGAACTGGGAGCTCTTGTGGACCATGTCGCCGTGCAGGGTCAGTTCGGTCGAGGTGTTCAGCGGGATGGTGTAGTCCGCCGCTCCGCTGAACGAGAACTTGGGCGCCTCGATCATGCGGTTGCCGGCAAGATCAATGCCGTTGAGCACGAGCCTGGTATACTTGGCATCGAGGAAGCCGAGGCCCGCCGAAAGCCGTAGGCGGGACAGGAGATTGGCGCTGATCTCGGCCTCGATGCCGTTGATCCGCGACCGGCCCGCGTTCACCAGGGCCTGGTTGATCACCGAGATCGAGTTGACGAACTGCTGATCCTTGAACTGATAGTGGAAGGCTGAGAGGTTCAGCGTGACCCGGCGGTCGAACAGGCGGCTTTTCACGCCCAGCTCGTAGGCATCGAGGTATTCGGGCTTGGCCGTGGTGAGATCACCCGGGAACACCAGCGCGCCGCCGTTGAAGCCGCCGCTGCGATACCCGCGGGCATATTGCGCGAACGCCATGAAATTCGACGAAGGCTTGTAGCGCAGGCCGAAGCGCCCGCTAGGTTGCGTCTCGGTGTAGTCGAGGTTGGTGTTCGGAATGCCGAGGCCGGGGATATTCACGACCGAGCGGAAGTTTCGCATGTTCGCCTTGTCGTGAGTCAGACGGATACCGCCATAGAGGCTGAACGACGGCGAGAAGTCGAAGGTACCGTCCATGTATCCCGCATAGGACGTGCGGGTCTGGCGATAGGTCTGGCGGCCGTCGAACGCACCGGCGAACTGCGAGACGTGGAACAGGTTGTCCAGCGTGTCGCGGAAGTAGAACACGCCGGCGATCATGTTGAACGGGCCGGCCAGCTTCGTGGTCAGCCGCAGGTCCTGCATGTATTCGTTGGTGTGCGCCTCGAAATCCAGGGCCAGCAGGTTCGCAGCGCTACCGTCGCCATCGACTTCGTTGAGGAAGTAGCCGCGCTGATAGGACGAGATTGACGTCAGCGCGATTTTGCCCAGATCCTTGTTCAGTGTGAGGCTGACGGCGTCACCACGGACGCGGATGCGTCCGTCGCGGTTGTAGTAGCCCTCACGGGCGCCAAGCTGCCGGCCGGTTACCGGATCCCGGCGCGGATCGGAGCCGAAGGCATCGACGTTGCCGGGCAGATAGCCGGTGACGTTGGTACCGACCGCTTCGGGTGCGCTGCGCGTGAAGCTATAGCGCAAGGTGGCGTCGAAGCCGTTGTCGTCCTTGTATTTCATCGCGGCGCGGATCGCGACCTTGTTGAAGTTCGACTTGTCGCGCCCGCCCGGAAGCAGGTTCTTGACGAATCCGTCGCTGTTGCTGGTGTTGAACGAGACGCGCATCGCCAGGCGATCGTCGACCAGCTGCGTGTTGGCCGCACCTTGCAGGCCGACATAGCTGTAGTTGCCCAGTTCGCCCGAAAGGTATCCCGAGGTATCGAACTGCGGCGCCCGGGTGACGTAGCTGACCGCGCCGCCCACCGTTTCCTTGCCGAACAGCGTGCCCTGCGGCCCGCGCAGCACTTCGACGCGCTCCATGTCGAACAGCTGCGCTCCGCCGAGGAAGGACGAGCGCACGAAGACTTCGTCGTAGAAGATGCCGGTCGGCGAGGAAGCATTGAGATCGAACGCCGATTGCGCGATGCCGCGCACCGAGAACTTGGGCTGGTCCTCGTTGCCCAGCACGCTGACCGAAAGGTTCGGGGTCTGGCGGGCGAGCTCCGTGCCACTGCGCATCTGCAGCGCGCCCAATGAAGAGCCCGACACGGCGGTGATCGCGATCGGCACGCCCTGCGCGCTCTGTGCACGCTTTTGCGCCGTCACGATGATCTCGTTGGGGTCGCGCACTGTCGCGTCGGCTTCGGACTGGTCCTGAGCTGATGCGGATGTGGCGGCAAGCGCGGCGGCAAGGCTGGCCGAGGCGAGCATGGCAAGGCGACTGGTGCGCAAGGTGATATCCTCCCGGAAACGGCCTCGTCCAGTTCGTCTGGCGATGGCCCGATTTGTCCCCGAGGTTTTCGCTGTGTTTCAGACCCGAAAATAGCGGCCTATTTGATTTTGATGGAAAGGGCCCCGTCCAGTTTCCCTATGCCCGCATGGCGGGTGATCCTGGCGATCACGATCTTCGCCGCGATCCTCTTCTACATCGTCCAGATCCAGACCGCGCCCGCCCTTGCAGGGCTTGGGCTACGCAACCCGGCGGAGATCGGCTTTCTCACCTCGCTGGCCAGCCTCGGCGTACCGATCGACACGCTGGTCTATTCGCGTGCCTCACGACTGCCGGTGGCCTGGTTGCTCGCAGCGGAATTCCTGCTGATGGGGCGGGGATTCTTCTTGATGTGGCATGCATCGGCCAGCACGCCTTTCCTGGTGGGCTGCGCCATCGACCAATTGGGCGCCGGCATGATTCTACCGACCCTTGCTGGTCTGGCCGACTGCAGGGTCTACGCAAAACGCTGCTTGCCAGCGATTTGATCGGCGATTAAATGATAATCCGAAACTAGTTCTGCATGCGCCGATGGCGTGTGCGGGATGCAGTGCGGGCCGCTCGGTCCGGGCTGTCGCAGGATCACGAGAAACAGGGAGTCGGGCATGGCCGGGCAATTCAAATACGGGGTATCGCTCTACAGCTATACCGAGGACTTCGGCAGCATCATGACCCTCGAAGACGGGTTCGACCATGCCGCCGACACCGGCGCCACCGGGATCGAGATCCTCGGCGAGACGCATGTCGAGTGCTATCCCGAACCGACGTCGCAGTGGCTGGACCGGTGGTTCGGCCTGCTCGACCAGCACAAGCTCGAGCCGACCAACATGTGCTCGTGGGTCGACACCAAGCTGCGCCTCGGGCAGCAGCTGACCGTCGAGGAAGGCGCCGCCGAACTCGAGCGTGACCTGCGCCTTGCGCACCGGCTGGGCTTCAAGTTCCTGCGCCCCAAGTTCGGCGTGATCGATGCGCAGTTGACCCCTGACCCGATCTGGTCGGGCGCGGTCGAGCGGGTGCTGGACCTTGCCAACACCTTCGACATCGTGATCTGCCCCGAGATCCACTCGCCCACGCCGATCCGCCATCCTGCGGTCGAGGGCTACATCGACTTCATCGAGCGCACGGGCACGCACAACTTCCGCCTGCTGATCGACACCGGCATCTTCCAGAACCGCCCGCTCAAGGGCTGGCAGCACGAAGTGCCCGAAGGTGACAGCGACCATGCCAAGCTGATCAACGGCATTGCTGTCGACCCCGAGGAATTCCTCGACATCGCCAAGTACGTGGCCTTCATCCAGGCCAAGTTCCATTACATCAACGACGACCTGCAGTGCGAGAACATCCCCTGGGACAAGGTCATCCCGGTGCTCAAGCGTGCCGGCTTCGACGGTTATCTCTCGTCGGAATACGAAGGCGCGCGCGAGCCGTGGGTGGCGATCGACCAGGTCCGCCGCCAGCACGTCATGATGCGCCGGCTCGAGGCGGAATACGACGCCGCGCATGCGGCCACCGCTGGCGCCTGAACCGCGCGACACCGAACCAGCCCTTTCTACAGGAACACGCCATGTACGAATATCAACTGATCCAGGCCACCGGCTTTCGCAACTATGGTCCGGTCGAGGCGCGCGAGGGGGTCGAGGTGCGCCTGCGCCTGCCCAATTATCGCGGCATGCGCCTATCGCTGCTCGACGGCGTCGACGTGACGATCGACGGGGAATTCTTCAGCTACGAGATCAACAAGCTGCGCCTGCATGGCGAGGTCTATGATCTGGAGGCCATGCGCGATGCCACGACCGTGCGCTGGGCGGTAGGTGACTTTGGCAGCGTGCTGGTGCCCAAGGCCGGGGGCCTCGCGCCGGGCATCCACCACGTCAAGGTCGCGGCGCGCACGCGCTCGCCCTATTTCCCGCCGCACCTGCAGCCGCTGCCGGTCAATGGCGAGCGCCTGGCAACGATCGTTCTGCCCTGAGGCGCCACGCGACCTCGGAAACACGAAGGCCCCCGAAGCACATCCGCGGCGGGGGCCTTCGCTTGTGCGGGCCAGGTCGTCAGAGCGGGCGGATCTTCACGTTGCGATAGAGGATCTCGGCGGCCTCGATCTGCAGCAGGATGCGTCCGCGGGTCAGCGGGATGTAGCGCGTGCGGTCTGCCGGGTCCTGCTGCTGCAAGCCGTAGAGCGCAGTGACGAGGCGCCCGTTGACGATATGCGCGGCCTTGTCACCCTGGGCGATCAGTTCGACCGTGTTCCATCCCTCGAGCGTGTCGAAGCTGCCGTCCGCGCGGATCCACTGGCGCAGCGACCCGCCGGCATCGACCTGCGGTGCGTATCGCGTGTTGCCGGGGAAGTCTTCGGGCCAGGCGGGCAGGCCGCCCTGCGAGATCGCCTGGATCGCGCGATGGTTGATCGGCAGCGCATCGCCGGTGTTGCGTTCCATGATCTGGTATTCGATGCAATCGGGCCAGAGGCGCTCCTTGCCCTGTGGGGTGTGATAGAGGATGCCGCTGTCGCGCTTCCAGATCGTGCGCGGTTCGTAACGGCGGGTGCCCCACTTGTATTCGAGGCTGAGATGGTAGTTCTCGTACTCGCGATCGGTGGCAAGGTAGCCCATGCCGGCCTTGGCCGGGCCGCGATAGCGCGGGCCGAGCAGGTGCAGCATGCCGTCATGGATGTCGACCACGCCGTCGCGGTCCTGCGTGCCGACGCCGTCCTGGAAGAACGTCCAGCCGGATGTGTCGCGACCGTTGAACAGCGGGCGCCAGCCCTCGGCGTCGGGCGCAGACGTGGCGGCTCCGGCGGGCTTGCCCGCAGCCACCGCCGACGCGGCATGGGGCAGGGCCGCGGCGGCGACCCCGGTGGCGGCCAGGCGCGTCAGCGCGCCGCGTCGGGTGGTGTTCATGCATGTCTCCCTAGGTCGCCACGTCGAACAGATGGCGCGGCTCGGATCGCTATTTAATCAACGATCAAATTTATCACAAGCAGCGATTGTCGAGGTGGCCGCCCGCTGCGGCGGCGACGTTTTGACATCGCCGGGCGGCCGGTACACAAGGGTCGCCGGTGCATACCAGGTCCACTCGGGGGGCGGCCCTCGGGCCGGGGTGACGGGGGTTCAGAGCTGCGGCGGGGTGGCGTCGTGACGACGCGCGATCCGATCCCCGGTTTGCGGGTCCATCAGGCAGGAACGAATGAGCGAGAAGAAGCCGTACAACCGGGACAAACTGCGGCATGCATTGCTCGATGCCGGGCGGGCCTATCTCAAGCAGCACGGCCACGCCGGTCTCTCGATCCGTACTCTGGCGCAGGAAGTCGGGGTCTCTCCGGGCGCGCCCTACTATCATTTTCCCGACCGGCGTTCGCTGCTGCTGGCGCTCGCCACCGAAGGGTTCAACGAAATGCTCGCCGGAACCGAGCAGGTGCTCGCCGGCAAGGCGGATCCCGCCGACAAGCTGCGCCGGATGGGCCTGCTGTTCATCCGCTTCGCCGAGGACAATCCGCACCTGCTCGACCTGATGTACGAGAGCGAATTGACCACGCCGACGCTCGATCCCACGCTGCTGGCCTTCCAGCGGGCAGGGCACGATGCGCTGCGCAAGCAAGTGATCGGCGCAAGGCCCGGGCTCGATGAAGCGGATGCCGACGTGCGCGTCGTCGCGTTCTGGTCGGCGATCTACGGCTTTGCGACGATGCGCAAGAAAGGCGTCCTGCGCCCCACGCACGACGGCGTCCTCCCCACCATGGACATCGCCGAGACGATCGTCGCCATCACCCTGCGCGCCGTTCTCGCCGAAGATTGACCTGCCCGCTGCATCAATTTATGCAGTGATCAAAATTGGGTAGGAGAGAAAGATGCCATTCGCGCGGCGTGAAGTCCTGACAGCAGTCGCGGCGGCTCTGCCCGGTCTGGCTATGCATTGTGGTCCAGCCAGCGCTGCCATCAAGCCTCCCGTGCGGCGACAGAACCCTTGGCAACTGTTGTTCAATGGCGTCGACCTCGACGGGTGGAGCTTCTACCAGGATGGCGTTGGCGACACCGACCGCTTCAACGCCGTGGCTATCGAAGACGGGGTGCTGCGGCTGCTTGGGCCCGGCTACGGTGCACCGGACGGTGCCGGGTTCGGTCGATTGACCACCACCCGCCGTTTTGCCGATTACCATCTGCGGCTCGACTACCGCTTCGGTGATCGCCGGTTTGCACCGCGCAGCCTGGCCAAGCGCAATTCGGGCATCCTGTACCACATGGCGCCTACCGAGGGGGTGCTCTATCCCGACTGCATCGAGTTCCAGATGGAAGAGACAGACGTCGGAGACGCGATCCTCGTCAATGTCCAGGGTATCCAGGGGCCGGATCTGGGCGGAACGCCGGTCTGGCCGACCCTGCCGCCGTTCCTGCCGCGTACTTATGCCGAACCGCTCGTCTTCGGCGGGTTAGCCAGGCAATGGTACCGCAAGAACGGAAACTTCGAGCGTCTGGGCGAGTGGAACACGCTCGACATCATCGCCTTCGGCGACACCGCCGCTCACATCGTCAACGGGCGCGTCGTCACCACGCTGTTCGGGCTCATCGAAAAGCCGGCGCCGGGCAAGCAGCCCGTGCCGCTGACCGGCGGACGCATCGCACTCGAAATGGAGGGGGCTGAAGTTCTCTATCGCAACGTGATGATCCGCCAGCTCGACGCAGCCGACATCGCGCAAATCCTCAAGGGCTGACGCGCCGCATCGCACTGCGGCCCTGGCGTCACGCCCAGTCGCGGCGACGGCTGGTCTGGCCGATGCCGGGGTTGAGGCGGTTGCCGGGGTCCAGCGCGCGGTAGTGCGCCTGTAGCGCGGGCTTGGCCGGATAGAGGTGGCCGACGTTATGCTCGGCCGGATATTCGGCACCGCGGCGGTCGAGCAGGTCCCACATGCGGTGCTCGAGTGCGAGCGGGTCGACGCCCTGTTTCAGGATGTAGTCCTGGTGGAACACGTGGCAGAAGAAATGCCCGTAGTAGAGCCTCGCCTCGATTGCCTCTGCGATCTCGGGCGGGAGAACTTCGAGCCAGTCCTCGTCGTTGCGGCGTAGCGCGATGTCGAGCGCGATGATTTCGCCCACCCGGTCGGCGTGCATGGCGCGATAGCGGATCGCCGCGCCGGCCACGGCGAAGCGGTGGAGGAAGGCCTTCTTCGCCTCAAGCGGGGTGCACTCGAACATGGCGCCGCTGGCGCTGGGGAATGTCCGCGCCAGCAAAGCACGCGCTTCCTCGACGCCCTCGCGCGGCATCTTGAGGATGAGGTGATGCTCGTAGCGGTCGCGCCACTCGCGCATGCGCGGGGGCAGGTGCTGGGGCAAGAGGCGGCTCGCGGCCTGCATGATCCGGTCCGACAGGTTTGCAGGCAGGATGCGCAGCCGCCGCGCGAGGGCATCGACCCTGTTCTTCAGCGCGAAGAGGCGCGGCAGCCGGTCGGTGCCGAAGCGCTCGATCGCCACGAACACGTCCTTGCCATAGACCGCGGCGATGTCGAAGGCATCGCGGTGGATGTATTCGCCCGAAATCGGCAGCTCGCTGAATTGCGACAGGATCGTGCGGCGCACGCGGGTCAGCTCGGCTGTGTCGTTGGTGCCGATGTAGAAGGTGGCGGTCCCGTCATCGCGCGGGAAGGTGTCGAGCCGGACCGCGAAGACCATGACCTTGCCGGCGCTGCCCGACGCTTCGAACAGGCGCTCGGGGTCGGCATTGTAGCGCGCGGGCGAGGGGGCGGCGATGTCGCGCACGCGCGCGGCATAGTCGTGGCATGAGGCGGCGCGGCGTGGCGCACCGGCCGGGTCGGCGGCGGGCAGGTTGCCGCTTTCGATGCGGGTCAGGATGTCCTCGGGCGTGGTGCCGAGGTCGAGGCCGAGGTGATTGACGAGTTCGACCGCTCCATCGGCGTTCACCCGGGCGAACAACGCCATCTCGGTATAGGCCGGCCCGCGCCGGATCAGCGCGCCGCCCGAATTGTTGCAGACCCCGCCGATCACCGAGGCGCCGATGCACGAGGAGCCGATCACCGAATGGGGCTCGCGGCCGAGCGGCGCCAGATCGCGTTCGAGATCGTATAGCGTGGCGCCCGCGAGGCACACGACCTCGGCGCCGCCGGCAAGGGTGTGCACGCCCTTGAGCCGCAGGGTGTTGATGATCACCACCGGCCGGTCGTAGTCGCCGTCCGGGGTGGAGCCGCCGGTCAGGCCGGTATTGGCGGCCTGTGCGATCACGATCACGTCGGCGGCCATGCACGCGCAGAACGCGCGGTACTGCTCGAGCGGTGTTCCGGGGCGCACCACCGCCAGAACCGGGCCGCCGCCATAGCGATAGCCCGTGGCATAGCCGCGCGTGGCATCGGCTTCGGTCAGGACATGCCGCGCCCCGACGATCGTGCGCAACTGGTCGAGCAGGGCGGGCGCGGGCGCATTCATGCGCTGCGGCCCGTCACCGGTAAGGCCAGGGTGCGCGGGTGAAGACGCCGCCGTCGACCCACAGCGTCTGCCCGGTGACGTAGGCGGCCGCTTCGCTGGCGAAGAACAGCACAGGGCCGGCGATATCCGCCGGTGTGCCGACGCGGCCGAGCGGCGTGATCGGGGACCATTCGCCTTCGTAGTCGGGAGATTCCTCGGCCGTGCGCTCGGTCGCGATCGCCCCGGGCGCGACGCAGTTCACGCGGATGCCATGGCCCCCCAGTTCGACGGCCGCGGACTTGGTGAACTGCTCGATCCCGCCCTTCGACGCGGTGTAGTCCACGAGGTTGGGGAAGGCGTGCTTGTTGCAGCCCGAACCGATGTTGACGATGGCGCCGCCGGCACCGCGGTCGGCCATCGCCCGGCCGAAGACCTGGGTGTTGAGGAAGCATCCCTTGAGATTGGTGCGCAGCACCGCATCCCAGCGTTCTTCCGACAGCTCCAGCAGCGGCGCCCAAGTCTGGATGCCGGCATTGTTGACGAGCAGATCAGGCGCCGTGCCCGCCCAGTCGATCACGGCCGCGGCAAAGGCCTCGACCTCGCTCTTGACGCCGACGTCGCAGGCCAGGCCGAGGACGTCGTGGCCTTGCGCCGCAAGGTGTGTGACGAGCGCCTGCGCCGGCTCTGCCGAGGCATGGTAGGAGAACGCCACGCGGTAGCCCGCTTCGGCCAGAGCGCCCACGAGGTGGCGGCCGATCCCCGTGCTGCCGCCGGTGACGACCGCGATGCGCTGGCTCACAGGCTCATCCCCCCGTCGATGACCACGTTGGTGCCCGACATGAAGCGCGCCTCGTCGGAGGCGAGCGTCACGGCGATGGCGGCGATTTCCTCGGGCTGGCCGAGCCGGCCCATCGGCTGGCGGGCGATGAAGGCCTCGCGTGCGGCGGCGGCATCGCCGGTGGCCGCGAACCGGTCGAGCAGCGAGGGGGACTCGACGGTGCCGGGGCTGATCGCGTTGCAGCGGATGCCGCTGGCGATGAAGTCGCGCGCCACCGACATGGTCAGCCCGACCACGGCGGCCTTGCTGGTGGCATAGGCGAAGCGGTTGGGGGCGGCCATGACCGAGGAGACTACCGAGGCGATGTTGATGATCGCGCCGTCACCCCGCACCAGCATCGCGGGCAGGAAGGCGCGGATCGTCAGCGCCATCGACCGCACGTTGAGCGTCATGCTGCGGTCGAGATCCTCGATCGACCCGTCGAGGATCGACCCGTTGGCGACATAGCCGACGCAGTTGACCAGGACCGATGCCTCGGGATGGGCTGCGGCGGCGATTGCCACCGCGTCGGCATCGGTCACGTCGAGCGTGCAGGTCGTGATTCCGGATCCGTCGGCGAACGGTTCGGCAAAGCGCAGGTCGGCCGCGATGACGCGGGCACTCTCGTGCGCAAAGGCGATCGCCACCGCGCGCCCGATGCCCTGGGCACCGCCGGTGACGAAGCACGTCTTGCCGGCGAGGCGGCCGCCTGCGCCCGCGTTCACCGGGCGGCGTCCCAGGCGATCACCGTGTGGCGCTGCGAGCCCAGCTTCTCGATGCCCAGTTCGATCACGTCGCCCTCCTTGAGGAAGACCGGCGGCTTCATGCCCATGCCGACGCCCGGCGGCGTGCCCGTGGTGATGACGTCACCGGGCAGGAGCACCATGAACTGGCTGAGATAGCTGACGATCGCGGCGCAGTCGAAGATCATCGTACGGGTGTTGCCGGTCTGCATGCGCTGGCCGTTGACGTCCAGCCACATGTCGAGTGCCTGCGGGTCGCCCACCTCGTCGGCGGTCACCAGCCAGGGGCCGATCGGGCCGAAGGTGTCGCAGCCCTTGCCCTTGTCCCACGATCCACCCCGTTCCAGCTGGAACTCGCGCTCCGACAGGTCGTCGCAGACGACGTAGCCGGCAACATGCGCCAGCGAGTCCTCGGGCGAGACATAGGCCGTGCGCGAGCCGATGACGATGCCGAGCTCGACTTCCCAGTCCATCTTGGCCGAGTTGCGCGGGCGGCGCACGTCGTCGTCGGGCCCCTGGATGCACGAGACCGCCTTGGTGAAGACGATCGGCTCCGACGGGATGGGCATGTTCGCCTCGATGGCATGGTCGGAATAGTTGAGGCCGATGGCGATGAACTGGCGGGTTCCGGCGACGGGGGCGCCGAAACGGACGGGTTCGGCCACCGCGGGCAGCGACGCAGGGTCGATCGCACGCAGGCGCGCGAGGGCCTGCGGATCGAGCGCGGCTGCGTCGATGTCGGCGAGGTGAGCCGACAGGTCGCGCAGCGTGCCCTGCGCATCCACGAGCCCCGGCTTTTCCTGCCCCGCCTGACCGAACCGTACCAGTTTCATTGCATACTCCTGTCGCTTGTAGCGCTACCTATAAGGGCCGGCGCGCGGGGCGGGCAATCGTCCAAGGGCTCTTGCCAGGCCTATGCGGCAAAGGGTTGGCAGCGCGCCCGGCAGCCAAAGGTAAACTCAGAATTTGATCAACGATCAAATATACGCCTATCGGACAATCGGCTGCGCGTAAAGACATTGGAGCAATGGCGTGCCGAGGTTGCGGCGCGGCAATTCGCCGTTGCCTCAAGTTTGATCAATGATTAGGAGCGGGCGAACGGCAAACCCGTAGCGCCACCGAAGGTGCAGGCCGCCGTTCGCCGGAAACACCGTGGAAAGTCATCCCTCATGCTGTCTCTCGTCTCCGGCGATTTCCGGCTGGACCTTGCGCCCCGGACGGGCGGGGCGATCGTCGGGCTGACCTGGCGGGGGGAAGACCTGCTCCGGCGCGGCGATGCCGGCGATATCCTCGACGTCAGCCAGTTTCCCATGCTGCCGTTCTGCAACCGGATCGCGAATGGTGCCTTTCGCTTTGCCGGCGAAGCGATTGCGCTGCCCACCAACATGCCAGCCGACAGCTTTCCGCTGCCGCTGCACGGCTACGGCTGGGTCGGCCCATGGACCGTGGGGGAGCAGCGCAGCGACCTCGTGACCCTGCACTATGACGGCAGCGGCGATGCCTGGCCGTGGGACTACGCCGCGCGGCAGACCTTCCGCATCACGCCGGGTCGCGTGATGATGACGCTGGCGGTGACCAATCGTGCCGGCACGGCCATGCCCGCCGGCCTCGGGTTCCATCCCTATTTCCCCTGCAATGACCGCACGATCTATCATGGCTTGCACCGCGAGCGCTGGACCACCGACGCCCAAGGGCTGCCCGATCGCCATACGGTCTCGGACGAGGCGATCGACTGGTGGCGCGCCCTGCCGGTCCAGACCCAGCCGGTCGACGATATCTTTGCCGGGCGCGAGGGCCCGCTGACGGTGGTCTGGCCCGATCGCTCGCTCGGCGTGCGGCTGTGCCCCGACGATACGCTCGGCTTCACCACGGTCTTCGCCCCCGCGGGCGCGGACTTCCTCTGTGTCGAGCCGGCCACGCTGATGACCAACGCCTTCAATCGGGGCGCAACCGCGCCGCTGGCGCCGGGCGCAACTCGCGAGGTCCACCTCACGCTCGAACCATTCCGCACCGCCGGTGCATGACGCCGCCCGCTTTGCGTGCTGCGGCCAAAAGAATACCCGGGAGACGAACTTGCAGGTAAAATTGATCGCGCTCTTGCTGGCGACCGGCTCGATCCTCGTTCACGGCGAGGGCTGGGCTCACCCGGCACCCGCAGCCCGCTCAGCGCCGAACCGGCCCGCCGTGACCGCAGCTCCGGCGACCGATGCCGCGCGCGATGCGCTCGCCCGGCAATTCGCCGCGCCGCCGGTCGAAGCGCGCCCCCGCGTCTGGTGGCATTGGATGAACGGCAATATCTCCAAGGACGGGATCGCCAAGGACCTCGCCTGGATGAAGGCGGTCGGCATCGGCGGCGCCCAGACCTTCGACATCAATCTGACCACACCGCAGATCGTCGACCGGCGCCTGGTCTACATGAGCCCAGAGTGGAAGGACGCCTTCCGGTTTGCGGCCAGCGAGGCCGACCGGCTGGGGCTCGAACTGGCGATCGCATCGTCGCCGGGCTGGAGCGAGACGGGCGGGCCCTGGGTGCCAGCGCAGGACGCGATGAAGAAGCTGGTCTGGAGCGAGACCGTCGTTGCCGGCGGCAAGCCGTTCACCGGGCGGCTGGCGATGCCACCGTCGATCACCGGTCCGTTCCAGGCGATCGGGCAGCAGCCGGATCTGTCGGACTTGCTGGCCGACCGGCCACTGCACCCGCGCACCGAGCAGCTGTATCGCGACACCGTCGTGCTGGCGGTGCCGCTCGGCGACCAGCCGGTGCTGCCGCCTCCTGCAGTCTCGGGCCCTAGGGGTGAAGCGGTCGCGCCGGGTGCCATCGACGGCAGCGGCGCTGCGCCGGCCCTGCGCATCGCGCCGCCATCGCCCGCGGCGCCGAGCATGGTCACGCTCGATTACCGCCGCCCGGTCCCTTTGCGCGCCGCGACGGTCTTCCTGCCCGGCGCTGCGGTGCCACTGGTCGGCGGAATGTTCGGGGCATCGCTCGAGGTCAGTAACGATGGCAAGACGTGGGCTGCGGTGGCCGACGTGCCGCTGGCGACGGTGCCCACCACGGTCAGTTTTCCCGAGGTCACTGCACGATACCTGCGGCTCGCGGTCCGCTTCGCCTTGCCCGGTGGCGGGGGCGGGGCAGCGCCTGCGACTGACAACGGCATTGCGATGCACGACCCGTTCGGAGCGATGATCGGCAAGATCCTGTCATCGCCGGTCACCGTCGCGCAGTTCACGCCCACCTCGGCACCGCGTATCGACCGCTTCGAGGCCAAGGCCGGCTTTGCGCTGGTGCCCGATTACCTGGCCCTCGCGTCTCCGGATGAGGCCGCCAATGGGCCGGCGCCGGATGCCGTTGTCGACCTGACCGACAGGCTGCGCCCCGACGGAACGCTGGCCTGGACGCCACCGGCTGGCCGCTGGAAGATCCTGCGGATGGGATACTCGCTGGTCGGCACCACCAACCACCCGGCCACCGAGGAGGCGACCGGCCTCGAGGCCGACGTCTTCGACGGCGGCGCGGTGCGTCGCTATATGAATCACTATCTCGCGATGTATCGTGATGCCGCGGGGGAGAACATGGTGGACGCGCATGGCGTGCGGGCGCTGGTGACGGACTCGATCGAAGTCGGCGCGGCAAACTGGACGCCGGCGATCCTCGAGCAGTTCCGCCGCCTGCGCGGCTACGATCCGCTGCCCTGGCTGCCCACGCTGACCGGCGAGATCATCGGCTCGCGCGCGGCCTCCGATGCCTTCCTGCTCGATTATCGTCGGACCTTGGCCGACCTCATGGCCAGCGAGCACTATGGAACGGTCGCCGATGCAAGCCAGGCCGCCGGTCTCAAGGTCTATGGCGAGGCGCTGGAATCGCGGCGCCCGTCGCTGGGCGACGACATGGCGATGCGTGCCCATGCCGACTATCCGATGGCGGCGATCTGGGCCTATCCGCGCGATGCCAAGCCCGAAAATTCGGCGCTGGCGGACATCCGCGGCGCCGCGTCGATCGCGCATATCGAGGGGCGCACGGACGTGGCTGCGGAATCCTTCACCGCCGCGCTCAAGCCCTGGGGGTTCGGCCCCGCCGACCTCAAGCATATCGTCGACGTCGAATTCGTGCTGGGGGTCACGCGCCCGGTCATCCACACCTCGGTCCACGTCCCGCGTGACGATCGCCAGCCCGGGCTGAGCCTCGGCGGGATCGGCCAGTACTTCAACCGGAACGACAGCTGGGCGCCGCTCGCCCGTCCGTGGATGGATTACATCGCACGCAATTCGGTGCTGCTGCGGCAGGGCCGCAATGTCGCCGATCTCGCCTATTTCTATGGTGAGGAAGCCCCGCTGACGGGGCTCTACAGCGACCGCCAGGTTCCAGATGCCCCGCGTGAGCATGCCTACGACTTCCTCGACGCAGCCTCGCTGTCGGACGCGCTGGCCAACGAGGGCGATGCGTTGGTCACGCCGGGAGGCGCACGCTACCGCGCGATCTTCCTCGGCGGCTCGTCCGACCATATGTCGCTCGCCACGCTGCAGCGACTGGCCACGCTGGTCGAAGGCGGCGCCACGCTGATCGGCCGCCGCCCGACGCACCGGCTCGGGCTGGCGGGCGATGCCGCTGCCTTCGTGACGCTGGCCGACAGGATGTGGGCTGGCGACCGCGAGACGAAGCTGGGCAAGGGGCGGGTGATCGCCTCGGGCGATGCGGACGCGACGCTTGCGACGATCGGCGTCGCGCCATCGTTCCTGTTGAGCGGGGGCGCGGCCGGGCGCGCGGTCGATGTGCCCTTCGTCGAGCGTGCGTTCGACGGCGGACGCAGCTGGTTCCTGGTCAATCGGGGCAGCGCGCCCGTCACGGCCGAGGCCCATTTCCGCGTATCGGGTCTCAAGCCCGAGATCTGGCGTGCCGAAACGGGCGGGCGCGAGGCGGTCAGCTATCGTATCGTCGGTGGTGAAACGATCGTGCCGTTGACGCTGGCGAGCGGTGAGGCGCTGCATGTCGTCTTTGCCGGACCGGCCACCGCGTCCGCACAAACCATTGCCGCACCCCGCTTGGCCCCGGCGGCGGCACTCGATGGTCCGTGGACGGTCCGCTTCCAAGCGGGACGTGGCGCGCCCGACAACGCGGTGCTGCCGACCCTCGCGCCGCTCGACACCAATGCGGCACCCGGCATCCGCTATTTTTCGGGCATCGCTACATACCAGAAGAACTTCACCGCCCCGCGCGGCTGGAAGACAGGACAGCCCCTGCTGCTCGACCTCGGCGAAGCGCGCGAGATCGCCGAAGTCACCGTCAACGGCAAGGCGGTGGGGTCGGTCTGGCATGCACCCTATCGGCTCGACATCGGCGGCGCCGTGCGGCCGGGCGCCAACCGGCTGGTGGTGCGGGTCGCCAACTTGTGGGTCAATCGCCTGATCGGCGACCAGCAGCCCGGCGCCGCGAAGATCACGTGGACCGATACCGACACGTACAAGGCCACGGCGCCTCTGCGCCGCTCCGGCCTGATCGGCCCCGTCACGCTGACCCCGGTGATCCCGGGCGCCACGGCGCGTCGATAGCCCGACGCACGAAATAAGGCCCGGGCGACGTTGGTCACCCGGGCCCTTTCGCTATGGTGCTTGCGATCAGAACTTCAGGCTGGTGCGCACCCCGTAAGTCCGGGGCGGCTGGAACACGTACTCGTTGATGCCGGCAAGGTAGTTGCGCTTGCCGCTGGTCAGCACGACGTGGTCGGTCAGGTTGCGCACGAAGAACGAGATCTGCCAGTTGCGGGAATCCGGCTCGAACGTGACGTTGGCATTGGCCATGACGTAGGACCGGCTGGTCTCGTCCTCGTAATTGAAGACTGAGTAGTAGAACTTCGAGCTGTACTTCGCGTCGACGTGCGGCGTGACGTGCCCGCCCATCATCGGGATCGCATATTCGACCGTGGCGGTAATGACCGCGGCGGGTGCGTTGGGCAGGCGGTTGCCGCCGACGTTGATCAACTCGGGCGGCGAGGCGCCGTTGGCGATAATGATGTTGTCGCCCATCTTGGTGTTCAGCAGCGCGGCATTGAGGTCGAACCGCCCGCCGGCGCCGAACAGGGCAGACGCCTGCACTTCGGCACCATAGACGCGCGCGCTGCCGACGTTGAACGTCCCGGCCGAACCGCTGCCCGTCTGGGTGTACTGCGATCCCTGGTAGTTGGAATAGTTGAAGTAGAATCCGTCGACGTTGAAAATGAGGCGTCCTCCCATCAGCTTGGTCTTGGCGCCGACTTCGAACGAATCGACGGTTTCGGGCTGGTATCCCGGCACCGGTTGGCCATTGTCGGGGCTGTTGAAGCCACCGGCCTTGTAGCCGCGATCGTACTTGCCATAGAGCAGGATCTGGTCGCTCGGCGTAAAGTCGATCCCGGCATGGAAGCTGGCCTGAGGCTTGCGCTTGCCGTTGATGGGATAGATCCCGTCAGCGGGGCCGGTCACGACCACTGGCGGCGCGAACGGCGAGCCCACGGCCTGGATGTCGGTGATGTTGGTGCCGGTCCGGGTCTTCTTGTCCCAGGTCAGGCGGGCGCCGAGCGTCAGTTTCAACTGGTCGGTGGCCGCAAAGGCACCTTGCGCAAAGGCGGCATCCGACGTCGTCACGATAAGGTTGTCGAAATAGACGCCGTAACGACCGGCGGTGCTGAGAGCAGCGAAAGGGCCACCCGGTGCGAACGGGCCGGTCATCGAGACATTGTAGAGCCCGTTGATGATCGCGTTCTTTTCGTAGAAGTGAAAGTAGCCGGCCTGAACGAACAACCGCTGCGCCGGGTCGTTCGAGATGCGCAGTTCGTGGTTCCACGTGACCGGGCGCTCGTTGTTGATGTAAGTGCGCACCGCCGGGTAGATGTCGCTGGTGCCATCGAGGGCGTGGCGGAATGTCGTGCTGTCGCGCCCGCCGGCATAGATGACCGAGAGATTGCCAAGGACGTCGTCAAGCCGTGCCTCCCATTGCACGCGGTTCACGATGAGGCGGTTGTAGGGCTTGAAGAAGCCCGGGAAGATCCGCGCCTTCCCGAAGTCGGGACGCTGTCCGATCGGCGTCTTCCACGAGATCGAGCCGACGCTGTCGAGATCGTCGTGCTGGTACAGCAGGTTGAGGCTGAGATTCTCGGTCGGCCGGGCCGCGATCTGGAAGCGGCCCGAGTACATGTCCTCGTCGTCGCCGATCACGTTGATCCCGGACAGGCGGCGATAGCCATCGTGGCGGCGGTAGATGCCCGAGGCGCGGAAGGCCAGCTTGTCCGACGGCGAATAGTTGAGTCCGGCCTCGCCGTTGAAGGTGCTGTAGGTGCCCAGTTCGGCGTTGATGTAGCCGCTGTTCTCGAACTTGGGGCGTGTGGTGATGATGCTGACCAGGCCGCCGGTCGAGTTGCGACCGTTGAGCGTGCCCTGTGGCCCCTTGAGCACTTCGATCCGCGCGACGTCGTACATCGAGGACTGCAGGCCGAACTGGCGGTTGGTGTAGAAGCCGTCCCGCGCGATCGGAACCGACGGGTCGCCGACCTGCGTCGTGTCGGTGGAGGCGACGCCGCGGATCGCCAGGTAGGACCCATCGGTGGTGGTGGTGATGTTGATGCTAGGGTCATTGGCGGTCAGCGCGGTGACGTTGCTGATGCCGCGCGAGACGAGGTCCGCACCCGAATAGACGTTGATGGCCACCGCGGTCTTCTGTGCCGAAGTCTGCACGCGGTTTGCCGTGACGACGATGTCGGCGATGCCGGTCTGGCCGGTCGGACCGCTGGCATCGGCCGCTTGCGGTGCCGGCTCCTGGGCCTGGGCCATGGCGGGCAGGACGAAGGCACTGCCTGCCAGCAGTGCGATATGGATCGGTTTCATTCTCAAGGCATCCTCCCATTGTTGGTTGTAATTGGCCTCCGCCGCCGGCTTTAATGCCGGTCTCTGGCGAAGGTTTGGGTTCAGGCGACGACGGGGTTGGCAATCTCCCCGATGCCGCCGACCGCGACCGAGACGATGTCGCCGGCGCGCAGGAATCGAGGCGGATTGCGTCCGGCACCCACGCCGCCGGGGGTGCCGGTGCTCATCACGTCGCCCGGCATGAAGCGGTTCACGACCGAATAGCGCGCGATAAGTTCGGGAATGTCCCAGATCAGGTCCGCGATCGTTGCATCCTGCATGATCTCGCCGTTGAGGCGGGTGACCATGCGCAGCGCATGGAAGTCGGCGATCTCGTCGACGGTGGTGACGTTGGGCCCCAGCGGGCAGAACGTCGGGAAGTTCTTGTACATGGTGTTAAGCGCAAAGTGTGGCGGGATCGGCGGCTTTTCTTTCGAGCGCAGGGCAGGAATCCAGTCCCGTGCCGAAACGTCGTTGAGGATCGTGTATCCCGCGACGTAGTCCATGGCCTCCTTGGCGCTGACATTGTGACACGGCCTGCCGAAGACGACGCAGATTTCCCCTTCGAAGTCGACCTGGTCGGGCGCGGCCGTGGGGAGCGCGATCGGATCGAATGGGCCGGTGATCGCCCCGATCGACTTGTGGAAGCCGGCTGGCGGATGGTCGGGCAGGGCAGGGC
>NZ_DAIRTS010000001.1:0-263042 GCF_036803765.1 Novosphingobium sp. | reverse complement strand
CGCCCGTCATCTTCTCTCCCGTCCGCCGCCGCGCCCGGCGCGAACGCATGCGGCGGCTGGAGCAGCAGCCCGATGCCGCAAGCTTCCTGGCGGACGACATGGTCGAGGACATGCTCGACCGGCTGTCGTTCCTGCGGCACCAGCCCGCGACCGCGCTTGTCATCGGCGACACGACGGGCGCGCTGACCGCGGCGCTCGCGGCAGACGGCGTGGTCGTGACGCGCGCCGACCCTGCCCCGCGCGCGGGCGAGGTCGCGATCGACGAGGAACAACCCTTGCCATTCGACGAGGGTTTCGACCTTATCGCCAGCCTCGGCACACTCGACACGGTCAACGACCTGCCCGGCGCACTGGTGCATATCCGCCGCGCGCTGCGCCCCGATGGCCTGGCGATGATGAGCTTCATGGCCGCGGGCAGCCTCGACACGTTGCGCGGCATCATGCTGGCGGCAGACGGCGAACGCCCCTCCCCGCGCCTGCATCCGATGGTCGACGTACGGGCGGGTGGCCAGTTGCTGCAGCGTGCCGGCTTTGCCGACCCGGTGATCGACAGCAGGACGGTCCGGGTGCGCTATGGCACCATGGAGCGACTGGTGGGGGACTTGCGCGCGCAAGGGCTGGGCAACAGCCTGGCGCGCCATGGCAGCGGCCTTGGCAAGGCGGCGCTGGCGCGGGCCCGGGCGGCCTTTTCGGAAGTCTCCGACGCGGACGGGCGCGTCACCGAGACGTTCGAGATCCTGACGCTGAGCGGCTGGGCCAAGCCGCTGCGCGCGCCGAAATTTTAGAGCGTGATGACGTTTCTATGAAACGCCATCACGCTCAAGATATGAGTGATCGCGCGATTTCTGACAAAAACCGGTTCCCACTTTTTGTCATCGCACTCTGATACGGTCCGTGATCCCGGGGGGCGTCAATGCCCGCCGGGACCGGACCGCTGCGCTCAGAGAACGCTTTCCAGCCAACCCTTGAGCTGGCTCTTGGGGGCGGCGCCGAGCTTCTGTGCCACCGGCTTGCCGTCCTTGAACAGGATCAGCAGCGGGATCGACTGCACCCCGAAATCGCTGGCGATGGTGGTGTTTTCCATGATGTCCACCTTGGCGATGGTCACCTGGTCGCCCAGCTCTTCCGAGATCTCCTCGAGCGCCGGGGCGATCATCTTGCAGGGGCCACACCAGTCGGCCCAGAAGTCTACCAGGACAGGCTTGTCGGACTGGAGGACATCGGCAGCGAAGCTGGCGTCGGTGACGGCTTTGGTGGACATGAAACGGTACTCCATGCAGGTTCGGCCATATGGCCTTGCGAACGCTATCTAAGGGCTCGGGGCGCGTTGACAACTGGCGCGCGGCAATAGCTTTGCTGCACCCGCCCCACGCCCAGCTATAAGCGCCGGTCTCACGCCACCCCGACCGGAGCCGTGGGGCGATGCGCCACCAGCACGTCGGCCGGCACCGCGATCAGCTGCGGCGCATGCGTGTAAAGCAGCGCGGCCTCGATTCGCTTGCCGGGATGGATCGCCTCGAGCGCGGCGGCATAGGCGGCCATCTGGCGCAGCGTCGCCAGCGGCACCTCTTCCAGCCGCGCTGGCGGGCGCCGCGCGGTCTTGAAATCGACGATCAGCACGCGCTCGCCCTCGATCAGCAGGCGGTCGATCGTGCCCGCCACCACCCGGCCGGCAACGACGGCGGCCACCGGCACTTCGGCCAGCGAATCCGGGCCGAACACCGATTGCCAGTCGGGATGGTCGAGCACGGTCAGCGCCGCGCGCACCATGTCGTCGCGCGCGTCGTCGGCGAGGTCACCCGCCTGCCGCGCCAGCCAGGCCTCAGCGGCAAAGGCGCGATCGTGCGGGGCGACATCGGGCAGGCGCTCGATCAGGCGGTGAATCAGCGTCCCGCGCCGTGCGGCCTCCATCGCGCCCGGGCCGGGGCGGGTCGGCGGATCGGGTGCTTCGTCATCGCCCAGCGCCGAGGGCGCCAGCGGGCGCGGCGGCCGCGGTTCGGGGCCGATCGGCGTGGTCAGCGCAGGGGGCAGCAACGGCAGCTGCGGCATCGACTGCGCCATTGCCGAACCTGAACCCGGTGCAAGTGGCGGGCCAAGGGCGCCGATGTCGCGCGCGCCGTCCCAGATCGCGTCGGGCAGCCAGGCCTCGTCGTCGCCGAACAGCGGCTGCAGCTGTGCATACCAGCTGTCTGCCGGCAATTCCTTGCGCGTGCGCGGCAGCGTACCGGCGATGAACAGGGCTTCCTCGGCCCGCGTCATCGCCACATAGAGCAGGCGCCAGTGCTCGGCGCGTTCCTCGCGCGATGCCAGCTCTTCGGCGGCCCGCACCGGGCCGGCCTTTTCGGCCTTGCGCAGCGGCGGCAACGGCACTTTTCGCGCACGATCAGACCCTAGAACCTGCTCCTCCAGTTCGCCGCCACGCGCCATCGCCGCGTCGGGATCGTCGGCGGCATCGGCAAGGATGACGATCGGTGCCTGCAAGCCCTTCGAGCCGTGGACCGTCATCACGCGGACGAGATCGGCCGCCTGCCCCGCCTCGCGTTTCAACTCGCCATCGCCGCTGTCGAACCACTGGATGAAGCCGACCAGGCTGGGCACTTGCCCGCCGGCATAGGCCATGGCCGCGTTGAGCAGTTCGTCGATCGGGTCGTTCGCCTCGCGCCCCAGCCGCTGGACCAGCCGGAAGCGGCCGCGCCACGGCCCCACCAGCAGCCAGTGCAGCAGCGGCGCCGGCGGCTCGAAATCGGCACGGCGCAGCAGCTCGAGCAACTGCTCGACCGTCGCAACGGTTTCAGGCTCGCGCGAGGCGGCCAGATGCGGCCAGAGCCTCGCGCCCTCGCGGCGATAGCCGCGCGCCAGCAGGTCCTCCTGGCTCCACCCCACCAGTGGCGAGACCAGCAGGTTGGCAAGGTTGAGGTCGTCCAGCGGCTGCGCGCAGAAACGCAGCGCCGCCATCAGGTCCTTGACCGCGAGTGGAGCGCCGAGGCGCAGGCGATCGACGCCTGCCACCGGCACGCCATGGGCATGGAGCCGCGCGACGATGAGGCCGGCCAGGTCCTTGCGCTTGCGCACCAGCACCATGACGTCGCCGGCGCTGGCATTGCGCGGCCCGACGCTACCCCCGGCATTCTTGTGCAGCGGAAACCCGGTATCGAGCCACAGCCGCACCTGACGCGCCAGCCGGTCGGCGAGATCACGATCGGGGCGCGACAGCCAGTTCTCGGCGCCGTCCTCACCCGTCTCGGGCAGGTCCTCGCTCTCGCCCGACGTATCACCGACCGGGCGCCACAGCCGCACTAGACCGGGGCGCAGCGCGCCCTCGTGCGGTTCGGGTGCCTCGGGCAGGCCGAAGCGATCGGGCCCGATCGCGGCGATGGCGCGATCGACGAAGGCCAGGATCGGCATGGCGGTGCGATAGGACTGCCCGAGGCCGAGCGAGAGCAGCGTCAGGTCGTCGTTGCCCGCCGCCTGTGCCAGACCGGCCAGGTCGCGCCGCACCCGCTCGCGCGCACGGGCGAAGTTTTCGGGACTGGTGCCCTGGAAGCGGAAGATCGCCTGCTTGTAGTCCCCCACCACGAACAGCGTGCGCGCGCGGTCGAGCGGCACGCCGGGGCGCTGCCCCTCGCCGCTGAAGAAGTCCTGCACCAGCCCGTCGAGCACGATGCGCCATTGCGCCTCGTTGGTGTCCTGCGCCTCGTCGACGAGAATATGGTCGAAACGCCGGTCGAGCTTGTAGCGGATCCACTCCGCCGTGGTGCGTTCGGTCAGCAATGCGGCGGCGGTGCGGATCTGGTCGTCGAAGTCGATGAACCCCTCGCGCGCCTTGGCCGCGTCCCACGCCAGCGCGAAACGCCGCCCGACGGTGAGCGCCGGTTCGAGCACTTGCGCCAATGCGACCAGCGCCATCGCCTCGCGCAGGGCCGTGATGCCGGCGATGACCCGCGCCTGATAGTCGCCATAGGCCGGCTCATGCTTGTCGAGATTGCGCGCCGAGCGCGCCTCGCCCTTGTCGGTGAGGAAGAGCTTGGCGAACCCGTCGATACCGGCCAGCCGCGCCTGCGGGTCGGCAGCAAGCCAGTCGCCCATCATGTTGGCGGCATCGATGCCGGTCCTGGTGCCCCACGCCGCGTTGGCGTCCATGCACCGGCGAACGGAGGCGACGTCGAAGGCGTCGTCGCGGCACAGCGCGGCAAGACCGCTGCCGTCTTCCTCTGCATCCAGCCCGAGCAGGCGATTGATGCGCGGCCGCAGTGGCGGTTGCCACGCCCCCGACCCTTGCCACAGGTCGATCGCGCTCGCGCAGCGCAGCAGGAAGCCGATGACAGCGCCCTGGTCCATGCGCAGCGCCAGTTCGGCGAGCGCATCGAGCACGCGCTCGTCGCCGGACTCCTCGGCCTCGACCAACATCTGCGCCAGCACGTCGCGCACCAGCAGTTCGCGGTCGCGGTCCTCCATCGCGCGCGTGCCCGGCAGCAGGCCCGACTCGATCGGGAATGCCGACAGCAGCCATTGCGAGAAGGCGTGGATCGTCTCGATGCGCAGGCCACCGCCAGGACAATCCAGCACGGCGGCGAACCGGCTGCGCGCGCGGGCGAGGACATCCGGGCCACCGTCGGCGCCGATCGCCTCGAGGTCCTTGAACAGCTCGATGTCGGGCAGGCGCACCCAGCGCGCGAGGACGTCGTTGACGCGCGTCGCCATTTCCGCCGCGCCGGCCTTGGTGAAGGTCAGGCACAGGATGTTCTCGGGCTCGACACCGGGCTGCAGGAGCAGGCGCAGCACGCGCGCCGAAAGCACTTGCGTCTTGCCGGTCCCGGCCGAGGCGCTGAGCCACACGGTGCGCTGCGGCGCCACCGCAAGGGCTTGGTTGCCCTGAAGCGGAAAGACCCGGCTCATGCCCCTTCCCCGTCGCGGCCCTGCCACTCTTCCAGGCGCATCAACTGATCGTAATCGGCATAGCCGGGCAAGTCCGGGTTGAGCCGCGCAGTGAACGGCTCGTTGCCCAGGATCCACCGCGAGATGGCCTCGTCGAGGAAGCGCCGGGTCTCGGGCAGGAAATCCTCGCGCGGGATGCCCGACTTCTTGCGGCCTTCGAGAATGGGCTCGTCCCGAAAGCCGAAGCCGCGCTCCTTGTTGCGGGCCAGCGACCAGTATTCGAAGCGCGTCGGCTCGCCCTCCACCAGAACGCGCCCGTCCTTGTCGCGAAAGCCGCCATCCTGTGCGATCAGGCCGATGAGGCCGAGTTGCAGCGCGAAGCCTTCCTGCACCATGCGCCCCGAGGGCGGCGTTCCGGTCTTGTAGTCGATGATCGCCAGCGTGCCGTCAGGCAGCCGATCGATGCGGTCGGCGCGGCCGTGGATACGCACGCCGTTGACCCGCGTCTCGCCCTTGCACTCGAACGCGGCGACCAGGCGGCCCTGCCCGGCTAATTCGTCCTGCTCGTGCTCGACCCACGCGAGCGCGGCCAGCAGGCGCGGGCGCCACAAGCTGCGCATGAACGGGTGCGCGCTCATCGCATCGAGCGCGCGCTCGGCCAGCGGCACCAGCTCGCCCGGCGGCGCGCCCGCCGCGTGCCAGCCTTCGAGGATGGCGTGAACCGCGGTGCCGCGCCACGCCGGCGAGGGATCGGCATCACGCGGGTCGAGCGTGCGCAGGCCGAGGATGGCAGAGGCATAGAACTGGTAGGGATCGGAGCGCAGGCGATCGAGCGCGGTCACCGCGATCGCCACGCGTCGCTGCTCGGCCGACGGCAGGGGACGCGGGCGCGGATAGACCGGCGCCATGGCACTGGGCGGCGTCTGGTCGAGCGCTTTTGCAAGAAGGACGGCATCCGTCTCGTACGCGACGTCATCCTCGCCCAGCATCGCGCGGATGCGCAGCAGGAACCGCGAGGGGATGGCAGGGCCAGCCGCATCGCGCTCCGCGTACGACAGGACGACTTCGGGCGCGCCGAGCATTGCGGCGAGATCGTGCGCGGCAAGGCCAATGCGGAAATCCGCGCCGGGAATGCCCAGCGCGCGCAGGACCGGCGGCGCCAGCAGCGGGTCGGGCGCGGGCGATGCCGGCCATGACCCCTCGGTCATGCCGCCACAGATGACGAGGTCGGCTCGGCTCATCCGCGCCTCGAGCAGGCCGTAGATCGCCAGACGCGGATGGCCGCCATAGGGCGGGCGCACCGCAACCTCGTCCATCGCGTCGCGCAGCAGCGCCGGGATTTCCAGAGGATCGACCGGCAGCCCGCCGGCCTGCCCCGCCGCCTCACGCCAGCTTTCGACGAACTGCGCACAGCATCGCCCATCGGCGTTGGCCCAAAGCGCCGGTCCGCACAGCGCCTCCCCCACCTCGGCGAGCAGGGCGAGCGTCGAGGCCAGCGGCAGCGCGTCATGCCCGGCAAGCAGGGGCGCGAGCAGCAGCTCGACCTCGTCCCACCAGGCCGACAGGCCAGGGTAGCGGCGCTCCTGCGCGCGCACGGCATCGCGGATCGGGGCAAGGCCGGGGCCAGGCCTCGGCCCGCGCAACACGAGGTCCAGCTGGCGCACGCGCTCGAGCCAGGCAGCGCGCGGCGCGCCGGCCATGACCAGCGGATGGCCCAGCAGCGCCAGCAGCGGCACGGGCGCCGCCCGCTCCGCCCGCGCTGCCGCGAGCTGGAGGAAGAGCCGCCCCGCCACCGTCTGGGGCAGCGGGCGGCCGGCGGTGTCATCCGCCGCGATGTTCCAGCGGCCGAGATGAGCGATCACACGGGCCGCCAGCCCGCGGTCTGGCGTCACCAGCGCCACGCGGTGCTCGGGGATCGCCAGCGCCTGGCGGACGAGGATGGCGATGGCCTGCGCCTCCTCCTCGGGATTGGCGCTCTGCATCAGCCGCACGCCAGCGAGCCGCCGGTCTGCCGGGGGCAGGTCAACCCAGGCGGCACTCGCCTCGGGCGGCAGGAACAGGTTGGAGATCGCCCGGCTGCGCGCCGGCGGCGCCGCGGCGATACCGGCACGGTGCCATGGGCGCACTTCGCCGCGGGCGATGCCCATGCGGTTGAGCAGCAGCTTGAGGTGGTACTGCGGATGCGTGACCTGGTCGCCGCGGCCGAACGGCACGTCATCGGCCTCGTCGGGCGCCCCCGCCTGTCCCAAGGCATCCCACACGCCGTCGTCGAGCGCCAGGTCGAGGTCGGGCAGTACCACCGCGCCTTGCGGCAGGTCGGCGACGGCGCGCAGCAGACCCGCGATCGCCGGCGATGCCGACGTTACGCCGGCGGCCACGATCGGCCTCTCGGGCGGATCGGCCCGCCACGCGGCGGCGGCGTGGGCGAGCAACAGATTGCGCCGCTCTGGTGCGTCGACCATGCCGCGTTCGGCCAGTTCGCTGGTCCAGTACGCGCGCACGGTCGCGAACAGGCGCAGGCTGTCCTGCCAGTGCGTCGCCAGTTCGGGCAGCAGGTCGATCGCCAGCAACTGCTCGAAGGTCACGCCCTCCGCGCTCATCCGGTCGAGCGTCTGCGCCAGGCTGCGAGCCTGGCGCACGAGCCCCGCCTCGCCGCGCACGATGCCCAGCGCCGCCAGCTGCACGCGCAGGATCTCGGCCAGGCGGAGCAGGCGCAGCACGGGGTCGCAGGCGGGCGGGGCAACCGTGCCACCGCCGAGCGGATCGAGCAGCGCGCCTAGCGTCTCGTCGAGGTCGAGGTCGCCCACCACGACCATGCGCGGCAGCAGCAGGCCACCGCCCGAGGCGCGGATGAAGGCCTCGGTCAGGTTGCGAACCGCGCGCTGGCTGGGCAGCAGCAGCGTCAACCGCGCCAGGCCGAAGGTCTCCTCGCGGTATCGCGGGATCAGCCCGGCCACCAGCGCGTCGGCAAAGCCCCGGTGCGCGGCGATGCTGTAGATACGGGGGCGGTCCCTGCCCGCAGTCACCGGATCCCCGCCGTCACAGGTTTGCGAGCGCGTATTCGGTCGGAGCGATCATTTCGGGCGCGCCTACCTCGAACCAGTAGCCGGTGTGCGGCAGGCCATAGGCACGCCCCTCGGCGATGGCGCGATCCCACAGGCGCCCGGTAGAGAAGCTGCCCTCGGGCGCATCGCGCAACAGCCGGCGCGACACGATCTGGATGCCGGTGAAGATGTAAGGCGCTACCCGGCCGGCCTTGCGCCGCGTCATCCGGCCCATCTGGTCGATGTGGAAATCGCCGAGCCCAGTGTAGTTGAACGCCTGCGCATGGCTGACCAGCAGCAGCAGCGCGTCCATCCGCTCCTCGTCCCAGAAGTCGCTGAGCGCGCCGAAGACGTTGCGCGGCCCGTCGAGCCAGATGTTGTCGCTATTGAGGCAAAAGAACGTGTCGCGATCGAGCAGCGGCAGTGCGCGGACGAGGCCGCCCCCCGTCTCGAGCAACTGGTCGCGCTCGTCCGACACGGTCACCTGCGGCACGGCGCGCGAGGCCACATGCGCCTCGAGCTGGTCTGCCAGGTAGTGCACGTTGACCACCGACCGGGTGACGCCGGCCTCGGCCAGCTTGTCGAGCGCGTGATCGACCAGCGCCTTGCCCGCCACGCGCACCAACGGCTTGGGACGGCTGGCGGTCAGCGGGCGCATGCGTTTGCCGATCCCGGCGGCGAGCACCATCGCGGTGTCGGAAACCAGCGGCTTGCGCGGGTCGTGACGACCCTCGCTCATGCCGCGAAACTCCCGCCGAGACGCTGCGCGGGGTCGCGCAACTCGGCCGGAATGTTGGCATCGAACCACGCCGCGACCGGCGCCAGCGCGGGATGGGCCAGATCGCGTTCAAGCAGCGCCCACACGCGCGGAATGTAGTCGAGATAGCGCGGCTTGCCGTCGCGCTTCCACAGCCGCACGAAGATGCCGACGATCTTGGCATTGCGCTGCGCGCCGAGCCGCGCATAGTCGGCGAAGAAATCGCCCTTGGGCTGCGCCTGCTCGCAGTAATAGTCGAACATCCGCGCCTCCAGATCGGGCGCCACGTCGCGCCGTGCATCCTGCAGCAGCGACACCAGATCGTAGGCCGGATGCCCGGTCAGCGCATCCTGGAAATCGAGCAGGCCCTGGTTGTCCAGCCCGCCCAGCAGCATGATGTTCTCGGCATGATAGTCACGCAGCACGGTCACGCCGGGGCGCTGGCCGGGAAGCAGCGGCGCGAGCACCTCTTCCCACGCGCGCGTCCAGCCCGCACCATCGACCTGCAGGCCGCGCGCCGGGCAGAACCACTCGGTGAACAGCCGCACCTCGCGCAGGTATTCGCTCATGCCGTAGGCGGTGAACGGGCCGGCGGGCAGCTGACCCAGCCGCACCAACGCGTCGATGGCACTGCGATAGACCGCGTCCTCGTCCTGCGGCCAGGCGTCTAGATACTCGCGCATGCGCACGTCGCCGAAATCCTCGAGCAGGACCCAGCCGTCAGCCGCGCGTTCCGCCAGCACGGCGGGCGCGCGCAGGCCATTGGCATCGAGCCAGCGGGCGGCGCGCAGGAACGGCTGCGGGTCTTCCTGCGGCGGCGGCGCGTGCATCAGCATCGCATTGGCCTCGCCCCGCACGATACGGAAATAGCGCCGGAACGAGGCGTCGCCCGGCAGCGGATCGATCGCTGCACCGGCCCAGCCGGCCTCGGCCAGGAACGTCTCGATGCCCTCGGGAAGTTGGGTGCTCATGGCAGGCGCTCTAACCATCCCTTGCCGGGCAAGACAATGGCCTGCCGCCCGTTATCCGACAATTCCAGCCGCAGCGTGAGGCAGCCCGGCTCTTGCGCAAAACCGCCGGCGTGATCGGGCCACTCCGCGATGAGCACGGCGCCGTCGCGATAGTCGTCAAGGCCGATTTCCTCGGCCTCGGCGGGGTCGTCGAGCCGGTAGAAATCGGCATGCACCACCGGCAACCGCACACCGGGCGGGTCATACATCTCGATGATGGTGAAGCTGGGCGACGGCACGTCTCCCTCATGGCCCAGCGCATGCAGCAAGGCGCGCGCCAGCGTGGTCTTGCCGACGCCCAGCGTCCCTTCGAGGGCGAGGACGTCGCCGGGGCGCAAATGCACGGCGATGCGCGCGGCAAGCGCCTGCGTCGCGGCAAGATCGGGCAGCGGGATCGTGGTCATCGTTTCCAAGGCTTGGGCCAAGCCCGTCGGCGGATCAAGGGGGTCGGGAGGCAAGACCCCGGCCTCAGGGCAACGTGACGATCGCGCTGGTCCCGCCGCCGGGCTCGGACAAAAGCTCGAACCGCCCGCCATGTGCGTCGATCAGTTGGCGGACCAGCGGCAGGCCGAGACCCTGGCGCCGCTCCACCGACTGGCCGTCGGCGCCGATCTTGAGACCCTCCAGCGCCCGCGCCAGCGCGGCGGCATCCATGCCCTTGCCATTGTCGGAAATGACTACGCGCAGGTCGCGCGGACGCCGGGTGCATTCGATCAGGATACGACCGCCCTCGGGCGTCGCGGTGATCGCGTTGTCGATCAGCTGGCCGAACACCCGGCGCAGGCGCCGCGCGTCGCCGGTGACCTTGCCGACCGCCTGCGTCCCGCGCAGGTCGAGCGTGAGGCCGGCGGCAGAGATCCGCTCGGCCCGTTCGCGGACCACGTCGGAAAGCAGCGGAAAGATGTCCACCGCATCGCGCGCCAGCGGCAGCATGCCGGCCTCGCTCTGCGACAGGTCGAGCACGTTCTCGATCTGCTCGCCCAGCCGCTCGACCGAGGAGAGGATCGCACCGACATATTCGCGCGCCGTCGGTGGCAGTTCGCCCGCCAGCCCGCTGTCGAGCATCTCGGCAAACCCGCCGATGGCATTGAGCGGATTGCGGAATTCGTAGCTCATGTTGGCGATGAAGCGCGTCTTGACCGCATCGGCCTCGATCAGCGCAGCATTGCGCTCGCGCAGCGCGGCCTCGGCCTTCTGCGAGTCGGTGATGTCGAGCACCGTCAGCAGGCCGTTGCCGTCGGGCAGCGGCACGCCCGCGAATTCGAGGTGGCGGCCATCCGCAAGGGCAAGGCGCCCGCTGGTCTGCTTGCGCTCGAGCGTGGCGGACTGGATCACCTGACCGATCGTGCCGACCTGCGCTGGGCGCTTGAGCCGCCCCGCGAGCCGCGAGAGGAGCATGTCGACGCGCGGATGCGTGACGAGGAAATCCTCGTCGAGACCCCAGTCGCTGGCGAACCGCCGGTTCCACAGCTGCAGCTTGCTGTCCGGACCGAACACCGCGAGCGATTCGAACAGGTTGTCGAAGGTGGCGGTGCGCGTGCGCAGCAGCGTGTCGCGCGTCGCGGAGAGTTGCAGCTGCTCGGTCCTATCCTCGACGATCAGCAGCAGCCCGCCATCGGGCATGGGCTGGGCGATGACGCGCAGATGCGTGCCATCGTGCAGGTGCCAGGGTTCCTCACGCGGCTCGCGCGCCAGGAACCAGGCCTGCCGCTCGCGCCTCCATTCAGGGAAATCGCGCACTTCCGGCAACTTGCCGCCATCACGCAGGCGGTCGAGCACGCGGTCGAACGGCGGCGTATCGGTGACCCAGGCCTGCGGGATGCCGAAAATGCGCAGGAACGGCTGGTTGGCGAAGACCAGATTACGCGCGGCATCAAACTGCGCGATCGCGGCCGACAGCGTGTCGAGCATCTGCAACTGCGCATCGCGAAAGCGGCGGAACTGGCGGGCCAGTTCCTCCAGCTGCTCGACGTCCATGGCATAGCCTGCGACGCCCTCGTCCCCGATCGGCAGGTCGCTGACACGCATGGTCCGGCGCTGCCCGTCGATCGTGGCCGGCACGGTGCGTTCGCGGGGGCGGCGCTGGGCAAAGACGTCCGCGGCGATATGGGCCGGCGTGCTGCCCTCGACCGGCTCGACCAGTTCGATCCCGCGATCGACGACCTCGGCCGCGCTTTGTGCCCCCACCGCGCGGACATAGGCGCTGTTCACCAGCCGCAGCCGCATCTGCGCATCGCGAAACCACATCGGCAGCGGCGCCGCCTCGATCAGCCCGGCCAGACCCGAAAAGTCGGAATGGGCCTGCGTCGCCTCGGCCCGCAGCGCGCGGATCTCCGCCTCGCTGGCCGAGGCATCGAAGAACCACAGCAGCGCGGCGCCAGCGGGGGCGATCTGCGGGTCGGCGAGGCTGCCGCGCACCGCCAGGGTCCGCGTCCCGCCACGCGGCGAAAGCGACAGCGCCAGCGGCGCGCCCGTGCGCTGGGTATGCCGGACCGCCTCGGCAAGCGCGGTGAGCGCATCGGCGGGAAGTCCGCCCTGCCCGTCGTCAAGCTCGGTCAGAAAGCCCGGCACGGCGGGAAGGCCCAGCCAGTCCGCCAGCCGCGAGGGGCCTTCGATCCGGCCATCGCCGCGCACCAGCAGCGGCAACGCAGGGGCGTCCTCGACCATGCGGCCCAGCCGCCGGGCCTGCCGCTCCGCCGCCTCGGCCCGCCGGACCCTGCCCCGCGCCGCCAGCACGGCCCATGCCGCAGCCAGCGTCCACACGGACAGCAGCAGCGCCATCGCCAGCAGTGCAAGGGAATTGGCCCACATCGCCCCTTGGCTAGGCCGCGCGGGCGCGAATGACAACGGGTCATCCGCAAGGCTGCGCACGAACATCGCTGCGAAAACGGACCGGTCGCCTTGGCTCCCCCAAGCAAAACGCCCCGCATTCTTGCGAATGCAGGGCGCTTGGCGTCCGTTATCCGGGCCTTGAGGCTCAGTAGCGGTAGTGGTCCGGCTTGAACGGCCCCTGCGGCGTCACGCCGATATAGCTGGCCTGACGCTCGCTGAGCTTGGTCAGCTTCACGCCCAGCTTTTCCAGGTGCAGCGCCGCGACCTTCTCGTCGAGGTGCTTGGGCAGGACATAGACCTCGTTCTTGTATTCGTCGGCCTTGGTGAACAGCTCGATCTGGGCCAGCGTCTGGTTGGTGAAGCTGGCGCTCATCACGAAGCTGGGGTGGCCGGTGGCGCAGCCCAGGTTGACCAGGCGGCCCTTGGCGAGGATCAGGATCTGCTTGCCGTCGGGGAATTCGACGAGGTCGGTGCCCGGCTTCACTTCGGTCCACTTGTAGTTCGACAGCGCAGAGATCTGGATCTCGCTGTCGAAGTGGCCGATGTTGCACACGATGCTCATCGGCTTCATCGCCTTCATGTGCTCGGCGGTGATGACGTCTTCGTTGCCGGTGGCGGTGACGAAGATGTCGGCGCGGGTCACGGCCTCTTCCATCGTCACGACTTCATAGCCTTCCATCGCCGCCTGCAGCGCGCAGATCGGATCGACTTCGGTGACCATGACGCGCGCGCCGCCATTGCGCAGCGATGCGGCCGAACCCTTGCCGACATCGCCGAAGCCGGCGACGCAGGCGACCTTGCCGGCCAGCATCACGTCGGTCGCGCGACGGATCGCATCGACCAGCGATTCCTTGCAACCGTAGAGATTGTCGAACTTCGACTTCGTCACCGAATCGTTCACGTTGATCGCGGGGAACGGCAGCTTGCCCTCCTTGGCGATCTGGTAAAGGCGGTGGACGCCGGTGGTGGTCTCTTCCGAGACGCCCTTGATCGCCTTGACCGTTTCAGTGAGGTAGCCGGGCTTCGCCGCGAGGAACGCCTTGAGCGCGCGCACGAACTCGATTTCCTCGGCGTTGCTCGGCTCGAACAGCGTCTCGCCCGCTTCGACGCGCGCGCCCCACAGCGCGAACATCGTGGCATCGCCGCCGTCGTCGAGGATCAGGTTGCAGGGCTGGTCACCCCAGTCGAAGATGCGGCCGACATAATCCCAGTAATCGGCCAGGCTCTCGCCCTTGATCGCGAAGACCGGGATGCCGCTGGCGGCGATGGCGGCAGCGGCATGATCCTGCGTCGAATAGATGTTGCAGGTCGCCCAGCGCACCTCGGCGCCCAGCGCGACGAGCGTTTCGATCAGCACCGCAGTCTGGATCGTCATGTGCAGCGAGCCGGTGATGCGCGCGCCCTTGAGCGGCTGCGACGCGCCGAATTCCTGGCGCAGCGCCATGAGACCCGGCATCTCGGTCTCGGCGATGGCGATTTCCGCGCGGCCGAAATCGGCGAGGCCGAGGTCGGCGATGACATAGTCCTTGTTCGCTTCGAGCGCGCTGGCCACGAGGCATCTCCATTCAATAGCAGCAGTGGACCCGCCGGCGGCGGATCGCGGATGGGCTGCCCTTAGCCGGTCCCGTGGCCAAGGGCAATGTTAACATAAAGAAGTCTTTATATCGGTATTTTCCCACGCACGTTGGGCAAGCGTTTTCGGCCGCGCGCAAAAAGACCACGTCCTGCAGCCCGCGCCGGTTGTTCGCCAAGGCCGCCGACCTATATCCCGCGCGAGTTGCCGCTCCGCTCGCGGCGACCGGACATTGAAAGGAATTTGGGGATGACGATCAACGTAGGCGAGACCGTGCCCGACGTGAAGCTGGTCAAGGCCACCAAGGACGGGCCGGACGCCGTCCAGTCCGCCGATTTCTTCAAGGGCAAGCGCGTCGCGCTGTTCTCGGTGCCGGGTGCCTTCACCCCCACCTGCTCGGCCAAGCACCTCCCGGGCTTTGCCGAAAAGGCCGAGGACCTGAAGGCCAAGGGCATCGACGAGATCGCCTGCACCGCCGTCAACGATGCTTTCGTGATGAAGGCCTGGGGCGAGGCCAACGGCTCGCCGGCCGTGACCATGCTGGCCGACGGCAATGCCGATTTCGTCAAGGCGCTGGGCCTGACCATGGACGGCACCGGCTTCGGCATGGGCACGCGTGGCCAGCGCTTCTCGGCGGTCATCAACGATGGCGTGGTCGAGCAGCTCAACGTCGAAGCCCCGGGCGACTTCAAGGTCAGCTCGGCCGAGCACATGCTCGAGCAGCTCTGAGGCAGGTTTCGGGGCAGCCGGCGCTTTCCTCGCGCCGGTTGCCCCGGTTCTCCGTCAAGCCATCAATAGCCCATCAGGCTCATCACTTCCTTGCGGCTCCGCGAGTCCGCCAGGAAGCAGCCCAGCAGCCGGCTCGTCACCATGCCGACGCCCGGCGTGCGCACGCCGCGCCCGGTCATGCAGCCGTGCTGCGCCTCGATCACCACGGCCACCCCTTGCGGATGCAGGTGATCCCAGATGCACTGCGCAACTTCGGCAGTCAGGCGCTCCTGGATCTGCAGCCGCTGCGCATAGCCATGCAGCACGCGCGCCAGCTTCGAGATGCCCACGACACGCTTCTGCGGCAGGTAGGCGATGGCCGCCTTGCCGGTGATCGGCGCCATGTGATGTTCGCAGTGCGACTGGAACGGGATGTCCTTGAGAACGACGATCTCGTCGTAGCCGCCCACCTCCGAAAAGGTGCGCGTCAAGTGGACCGAAGGGTCTTCCTGGTAACCCTGGCAATATTCCAGCCATGCACGCGCGACCCGCTTGGGCGTGTCGATCAGTCCCTCGCGCGCCGGATCGTCGCCGGCCCATTCGATCAGGGTGCGGATCGCGGCCTGCACATGCTCCGGCACGGGCGCCTTGCCGCGCGCCAGGTCCTCGTCGTCGTCATGGTCATGGCCGCAGCCCGGCAGATCGGTCATTCGTGATGTCGTCCTCGCTTGGGGTGCCGCAAGCGCGTCATCCCCTTCCGCAGTCTGGCGCCGAGGGCGCCGCGCCCCAGGCTTCCGCGCCAAAGCCCGCCACGCCGATAGAACGCCAGCATTTCCTCGGGATGCTCGGGGTCGAGCGCCTCGGAATCCGCCAGTGCCTGCTCGGCATCGCTCAATTGGCGCGGCACGAAGCGCTTGAGGCTGCGCCCCCCGCGCGCCTGCGACGCGGCAGCGAGCGCGGCCATCGAACCGGCCTCGGCCAGGGCAGGCCCTACAGCCTCCTCCGACAGTCCGCAATGCTCGGCCAGCAACGACAGGCGAAGCGCGGTAATGCCCGGCTGGGCATGACCGTTGCCGGGGCGATGCGCATCGATGAACACGTCGCATTCGCTGTCGAGACCCATCGAGCGGTTGTTCATGTTGGCCGAACCGATGCGCAGGATCATGTCATCGACGATTAGCAGCTTGGCATGGACGTAGATGGCCGTGCCGCCCTGCGTCATCGGGTGCCAGATCGAGAAGCGCGCGTGTGCATCCTGCGCCTCGACGGCGTGGAACAGCCGGATGCGCGCCAAGTCCATTGCTGCCTGTTCGAGCCAGCCATCGGATGCCTCGGGCACGACCAGCACGACTTCCGGCGGGTCGGGCTGGGCCAGCCGCTCGGCGAGCGCTTCGGCCACGCGGCGAGACGCGAAGTACTGATTCTCGGCGTAAATGAAGTGCTTGGCCGAGGCGATCTGGCGGCAGAACAGCGTCTCGATCTCGCGGATCTCGTCATGATCGCCATATTGCGAGCGCGTCCGTGCGATGCCGATCTCGACGTCCTCGAACTGCGCGACGATCCCGTTGGGCCAGGCGGTTTCCGACTGTGGCGCACATGGCTGGAGCGGCCTTCCGCCTGCCTGGTGCCAGCGCGCCCGTCCGAATGCCCCGAGTTGTCCGGCCGCATCGCCCTCGAGCAGCATGGTCACGTCGTGCCAGGGGCCATAGGGCTGGCCGCCCGGCCGGCGGCGGCGCGGGTCGCCATCGAGATGCGCACGCGTGTCCCAGCGATCGCCCGCCATGTCGATGCCGCCGCAGACCGCAAAGCGATCGTCGATCACCACGACCTTCTGGTGATGGCTGCAGCCCAGCGGATGCGCCGCATCGAGCTTGTAGCCGATCCGTGGATGGCGCCACCAGCGGATGAGATCAAGCACCATCGACCCGCGCAGCAGCGCCTTGATCGCGCCGAAATTCCACTTGAGCACGAGGATCTCGAGACCCTTGCGGCGGTTGGCGAGCCAGACGACAAAGGCGCCGAGCCGCGCCGGGGCGATGCGCTTGCGCGGCAGGTTCCACCAGCGCCGGCCATCGCCGATCAGGATGCGCGTATCGAAATCCCAGCCGATCATGTGGATGCGCTGCCGCGCCGCCAGCATGGCATCGCGCATCAATGCGAAGTAGTCGGCGGCGTCGACAACCGCGTGCGCACGGCTCGCCCGCGCATATCGCCATACGCCCGGCTCGATGCTGGCATCTTCGGACATTTCCGTCGCGGCACTCGTGTCCGGTCTGGCCCCCTGGTGTTCCGTCATACCCGGCGCAACGCCTTGCCGCAGCAGTGGTTCCACTGCCCGGTAAAAGCCTTTTGCTTCAACGCGGTTGGCGCGGAATCACAAGCTCGTCGGGGTGAGCGACGTTGAGATCGGAGCGCAACAGCTCGCCGACGAGGTCGGGATCGGCATGACGCGGATCGAGCAGGTTGACGCGGTTCTGCAGACGGTCACGGTCGGCGGTCAGCACCGCGACTTCCTTCTGCCGCTCCTCGAGCATCCTCTCGTTCTCGCTCCACGCAAGAACGCCGCTCGGCCCTGCGACGGCAAAGGCACCCATGACGAGGAGCGTGACGAGCGCCAGGCTTTCGGTCACGCCGTTTCGAGGCAGTTTGAGGTTGGGACGACGCCGCTTCATGGTTGCATCAGGGATCATATTTGATTCGACATTGCAAGCACGACACGGCCACGACTCACCGCAAATATGGCTCTGCCGCCCTGTGCCCTAGCCGCCACCTCCGTTGTAGCGCAGCAATGCAATTAACCATGTGCCACGCTGCATCCTGCCGCCAAACACTTGGGCATTCCGACGCCCGCGCGTGTCCTACGGGGCAATCCCGATGCGGAATCGGGCGGGCATTAACCGGTCGGCAGCACTTGGCGGTGCATGAACAGCGATCATCGGCGCGGGTGGTGCGCCGCGATCACGGGAAGGTTTCTGTCCAGCCATGCGTCGGAGTAGCTTGCGAGAAGGACTGGTGCGTCACGCCGGCAGGCGCCGTCTAGCGGTGTGCCGTGCCGGGTCGATCCGGATACTCGCCCGCCTGCTCGCTGACCGCGCCGGCAACGCCATGGCGATCGTCACGTTGACAATGTTCATGGTCATCACACTCGCCGGCCTCGGCACCGACATGTCGCGCGCCTACCTTGCAAAGACCAGCCTGCAGAACGCGTGCGACGCCGGCGTCCTGGCAGGCCGCAAGGCGATGGCTGCGACCGGTGCCTACAGCACGACCGAGACGGCCAAGGCCGTCAAGATGTTCAACTTCAACTACCACAAGGGCGAGACCGAGACCCAGACCCCGACGTTCACGAGCAGCGCCGACACCACCGGCCACGTCAACGGCACGGCGACGACGACGATGCCGACGACGCTGATGAAGCTGTTCGGCTATACCAGCCTGCCCCTGTCGGTGAACTGCAGCGCCGAACTGCAGATGGCCAACGCCGACGTGATGTTCGTCCTCGATACCACCGGGTCGATGGCCGACAACGCCGACGGCACCGCTTGCACCGGCACCTGCACGACATCGAAGATCGCTGGCCTGCGCAGCGCCATTCGCTCGTTCTACACAACAGTCGCCGGGGCGGTGACCGACAAGGCCAACACGCGCATCCGCTTCGGCTTCGTGCCCTATGCGATGACGGTCAACGCCACCAACCTCATATCCAGCGGCGTCTTGCCGACCAACAACTTCGTGGACAGCTGGCCCTATCAGTCCAAGCTGGTGAAGTTCAGCACCACGCCCACGTACATCGGCACGCCCGGGGCGCCGGTGAATTCGACCGAGACTTACGCGTCGGCCATCACGCAGAGCGACTGTACGAATTACCAGAAAAACGCCTACCCCACCGCGGGCAGCAATCCGGTGAACAGCGGGACCGCCCCCGCCAACACCACGTCGACGACGTATTCGGCCAAATCCTGGACGGCGACGAAGTCCGGCAGCACGACCGGCACTTGCGTGCGCAACAAGTCGGTGGTCACCACCACGTACGTGACGCGCTATCTCGCGACCAGTTATCGCTACATCCAGGACACTTACGACGTTCGTCCGTTCAAGGCCTACGACACGTCGGCGAAGACGTTTCCCGGCTTCAATGCCGTACCTGTCGCGACCGGCATCACGCTTTACGACGGGTGCTGCAATGCCGCCACCGCAAGCTACGTCAGCAACCAGCCGTCATCAGCGAACCCGTTCTACGACATCCGGGATCTAGCAACCGGTACGACCGCGACCGGAGCGATCGGCAACGTCTCGACGAGCAACACGACGTGGGGCGGCTGCATCGAGGAGCGCAGCACGCAGCCGAACCTGACCTGGACGACGATTCCGGCGAATGCCTACGACATGGACCTGACCAATGCGCCCAACACGTCGAACGACGCGACGCGGTGGCGCCCGTACCTGGCCGACCTCGAATACTGGCGTGGGTCCTATACGACCTCGGTCGACACGACCACGGCGACATCGACGCAGACCAACTACTGCCCGCAGCCGATGATGCAGTTCACGACGGTCGACACCAACGATCCGAAGACCGTGCCGTCATGGCTGGACAGCTACGTGAATACGCTGGTGCCCAATGGCGGCACGTATCACGACATCGGCATGATGTGGGGGACGCGCCTGGGCAATCCGCTCGGCATGTTCTCGGCCAACGTCAATGCCGGCAGCCTGCCTTCGGTAAGCCGGCACATCATCTTCATGACCGACGGCACGATGCAGAACTATCCCAGCAACTACACCGCCTGGGGCGTGACGCAGTACGACGGCCGCGATGCGCCCACCTCGACCGCGGACACCACCCTGGTGAACTATCACAACAACCGCTTTCTCGCGGCCTGCACCATGGCCAAGAACATGGGCTACACCATCTGGGTCATCGGCTTCGGCCAGACCTTGACCACGCAGATGAAGTCCTGCGCCACGGCCAACCGCGCCTACTACGCATCCGACACCTCTGCCCTGACCACGACGTTCCAGTACATCGCCGGTCAGGTCGCCGACCTGCGGATCAACAAGTGAACCAGCGGCGATCCTTCCTCGCCGGCCTGCGGCGCGACCGGCGCGGCGTCACCACGCTCGAATTCGCGCTGGTCGCGCCGGTGCTGCTCGGCGTCATGGCCGTCGCGATCGAGATGGGCCTGGCCTATTACGTCCAGGTCGTGCTCACCGGCACCATCAACGCCGCCGGGCGCGCCTCCTCGCTCCAGTCCGCGCAGAGCAACAACACCATCGACGCGCAAGTGACGACGCGCATCCACCATGTCGTGCCCTGGGCGACGGTGACCCCAACCCGGCGCAACTACCAGGATTTCAGCAACGTCGGCCAGCCCGAGGACTTCACCGACACCAACAAGAACGGTGTCTACGACAAGGGTGAGTGCTTCAACGATGCCAATGGCAACGGCGTCTGGGACGCGGACATGGGCAAGACGGGTCTCGGCGGCGCCAACGACGTCGTGCTCTATACCGTGACCGTCACTTATCGCCCGCTCTTCAAGCTCAACTCGGTGCTCGGCCTGCCCACCAAAATGTCCGCATCCGCCAGCACGGTCATGCGCAATCAGCCTTTCGCTACGCAGGCGACGCGCACCGTCACGAAGATATGCACCTGATGCCGCCGCGCCTGCCGCCCCGCGCCATGTCGCGCCTGCGCCGGCTCGTCCGCCGGCTGCGCCGCGATACGGCCGCGATCACCGTGGTCGAACTCGCGGTCAGCATGCCATTCCTGATGCTCATGGCGCTCGGCTCGATGGAGATGGTCAATCTCGGCATCCTCCATGTCCGGCTCAACCAGCTGGCGATTTCCGTCGCCGACAACGCCTCGCGCGCCAAACAGTCGGTGGTCGGCGGCGCGCCGATGTTCCGCGAATACGACGTGAACCAGGTCTTCACCGGGGCGGCGCTGTCGGTCGAGGATCTCAACTTCGCCACGAACGGCCGCGTGATCCTGTCGAGCCTCGAAACCAATTCCTCGGGCGGCCAGTGGATTCACTGGCAACGCTGCTGGGGCAACAAGGCCTATGCCTCCCGTTACGGTGTCGAAGGCACCGGCGCCACGGGGACCTCGTTTGCCGGCATGGGACTCGCCGGCAACAAGATCACGGTGGAATCGCCCTATGCGATCATGTTCGTGGAGATCGCCTACCAGTACAAGCCGCTGTTCTTCGGCTCGCTGTTCAAGAGCAAGCTGATCCATAAGGACGCGGCGATGTACGTGCGCGACGACCGCGACCTGACGCAGATCTACAACCCTTCGCCCACCGCGACCGTCGCCAGCTGCTGATCACGGCCACGAAAGGCGTCATCGACAGGATGCGTCCGGCTGCGATCCGGACGCGCCCTGTCGATTGTTATGGTTGCGTCAGCGGGCCGGCGCCGGGCACGGCAGGGTGACGCCGACCCCCTCGATGCGCGCATTGCGCAGGCTGACGGCGAAGCCGGATTGCGCCCCCACGCGCAGCGGCTCGCCCACCGCCTCGACCGACGCGCCTTGGGTGACGAAGCAGCGAAGCGGGATTTGCACCGTGCCTTCCTTGCCGACAGGGAGCGCCACCAGCAGTGGCGTCACGTCGAGGCGCTTGCCCGCGAACGCGACGGTGACCGGCGCCTTTGCCGGGGCATCCACCCGCAAGTCGAGGCGCAGCGCGAAGCTTTCGTCCAGTTGCCGGTGCATCGACACCGCCGGCCCGTTGATCGCGAAATCGCCCGCACCGCTCCAACGGAACTGGCGCCCGTCTTCCTGGGCGGCAATGTCGACGCTGCGCATGGTCACGGCATTGTCGAGCCCCAGGCGCCAGGGATCGAGGACCTTGCCGCTGCGAATGAACACGTTGTCACTGACCGCGGCGCCGAGATCCATGCGCGGGTCTTCGTTGACCGGGCCAACCCTGGCCGGCGCCGCATAGGACAACCCGTGGCCTGCGGGGAAAAGCGGCGCGACCACCGGCGAGCGGGCATCCTGCGGCCATGCGAACGGCAGGCGCCCGGTGAAGTCGCGCACGGCCTTGCCGCCGCGCCCGGCGACGAGGACGTCGGCCACACCCTCGCCCTGCGAGCCGGGAAGCCAGGCGGCGACGAAGGCATCGGCCAGGTTCATTTCTGCGCCGACGAACAGCGGCCGGCCCGAGAGGAACACCGCCACGACCGGCACGCCCCTCGCCTTGAGCGCGCGCAGCTGGTCAAGCTCGCCTTCTCGCGGCACGAAGGCCACGTGCGCGGCATCCCCCTGGAACTCGGCGTAGGGCTGCTCCCCGAACACGAAGACCGCCACGTCGGGCCGCGGAGTATCGGCGCCAAGCGCCGGAGCGATGGTGCCCTCGCCACCCGCAGCCCGGACGGCATCGACGATGCCACGCCCGATCGTGCGCCCCTTGGGAAAATCGGCTGCCGTCGTGTCGGTCCCCTGCCAGGTGATCGTCCAGCCGCCGGCCTGCATGGCCATGTTATCGGCACCCGGTCCGGTCACCAGCACCTTGGCGCCCGCGCGGATGGGCAGGACGCCATTCTCGTTCTTGAGCAAGACCAGTGACTTCGCCACGGCTTCTCGGGCGATGGCGAGGTGTGCATCGGCGCCGACCTGCGCCGGATCGCCGCGCGACACCAGCGTGGGGCCCATCAGACCGAGCTTGAACTTGACGCGCAGCACGCGGCGCACGGCATCGTCGAGCCGGGCCATGGGGATCGTGCCGTCGCGCGCCTCGCGCAAGGTGCTGTCGAACAGCCCCTTCCAGCTGTCGGGCGCCATGAACAGGTCGAGCCCTGCGTTAATCGAGGCGGCACAGTCCGTGGGCGAGCACCCGGGAACCTGGCCATGGCCGTTCCAGTCGCCGACCACGAGGCCACGGAAGCCCATCCGGCCCTTGAGCACGTCGGTGAGCAGGCTGCGGTTGCCGTGGTTCTTGGCGCCGTTCCAGCTGGAAAAGCTGGCCATGACAGTCAAGGCGCCGGCATCGATCGCGGCGGGATAGCCTTGAGCGTGGGTGCGCACCAGTTCCGCCTCGGGGATCTGCGCATCGCCCTGGTCCTTGCCATCATGCGTGCCGCCATCGGCGAGGAAATGCTTGGCCGTCGCCGCGACGTTGAGGGGGCCGAGCGGCTTGCCGGGGACGAGCTTGCCCTGCAGCCCGTCGACCATGGCCCTGCCGTAAGCGGCGACCAGCGCGGGATCGGCGGCATAGCCTTCGTAGCTGCGGCCCCAGCGCAAGTCCTGCGGCACCGCGAGCGTCGGCGCGAACGTCCACTCGATGCCCGACCCGGCGATCTCCGCCGCCGTCGCCGCGCCGATGCGCTGGACGAGGTCGACATCATGCGCGGCGCCCAGGCCGATGTTGTGCGGGAAGATCGTCGCACCGGGCAGGTTCGAATGGCCATGCACGGCATCGACGCCGAACAGGATCGGCACCCCCGCCCCGGCCTTGCGCGAGGCGGCGCGATACTCGCCGACCAGCTTGGCCCAGGTCGCGGCATCCGCGCGTTCGTTGCCATAGGGGCCGCTGTTGCCACCCGCCAGGATCGAGCCGAGCGGATAGCGGGCGAGATCAGCCGGCGTCATCGCGCTGATGTCGCCCTGGATCACCTGCCCGACCTTCTGCTCGAGCGTCATGCGCGCCATCAACCGGTCGATCGCCTTTTCGGTCGCGGGATCGGTGATCGCCGCCGGGCTGTGCGCGATCGGCCAGGCCGCAGGGTGCGCCGTCGCGGCGGCGTCCTGCGCGTGGCTTGCCAGAGGCATCGCCAGCAGCGTTCCGGCGAGAAGGAGAGCGACACGGGTACGAATTTGGGCAGGCATGTTCATCTCTTCCCCATACGCGTCGCTCTGTCGGCGACGTGCCATCCATCAAAAACAAGATATGAGAACGTTCTCATGTGATCGTTCTCATGGATGAAGGCGGAAATCAAGCCATCGTTTTCCGGTCGTGCCGCGGCCAGCGGACAAGCAGGGCCGCCGCGCCCAGCGCCAAGACGGCCAGCAGGTGGAACAGCCCGGAAAACCCGATGCGCGGCACCAGCATCACCGTCAGCGCCGGGGTTAGCAGCGAGGGCAAGGTATTGGTCAGGTTGAACAACCCGAGATTGCGCCCGCGCCGGGCACCATCGGGCAGGACCCGCAGCGTTTGTGCGCTGTGCAGGGCCAGGAATACCGATGTCGCCACGCCCAGGCCCAGATAGCTTGCCAGCGCCTGCGCCGGGGTTTGCGACAAGCCCATGCCGACCAGCGCCAGTGCGGCTACCAGCGCGCTTGCGATCAGCGGCGCGACCGGGCGGCCATGGCGATCAGCCCAGCGCCCGGCCAGCAACGCACTCGGCGCACCGAGCACGACGGCGAGCGTCAGCACACGGGCGATCCCCGCGGGTCCGAGCATCGGATCGACGCTGCGCAGCCACAGGTAGAGATAGGCAAAGAGCAGGGCTTCCGAGATCTGCACCATCAGACGCGCCAGCCACATTCTGGTCGCCATCGCCCCGAGCCAGGCCTGCGTGACCTGGCGTTCGACCCGGACCGCCGCAACGGCAGGCCGGAAGCCGCCGTCCTTCCCAAACAGCAACAGCGGCGCGAGGCACGCGGCGACCAGCAACACGACGACGGCATGGCGGGCGAACCCGCTCGCTGCCGCACTCGCAATTCCGATCTGGGGCCCGAAATAAGGCATCGTCACCAACGCGCCAGCCAGCGCGCCCGAGGCAGGCGCCAATGCGAGCAAACCGCCGAGCAGGCCCTTGTAGCCATCGGGCACCTGATCGCCGGCCCAGGCCGATAGCGGCCCGATCATCATGTTGACGCCGGCCTGCCAGGCCACCACCAGCGCACACAGCCCCCACAAGCTTTCGACCCGTGGCGCGGCCAACAAAAGCGTGGACGAGACGACCAGCCCGCCCAGCACCCACGGGCGCCGCCGGCCCGAAAGGTCGCTGAGCCACCCGAAGGCGATATTGGACAGGCTCGATGCGACGGCCCCCAGCAGCGTGATCAACGCCAGCCAACCGACGGCCTGATTGCCCGCCAGCCGCTCGATGCGAACCGGCAGCAGCAGCGTCAGGAACGGCATGTAGGCGATCACCGACCCCGCCCAGGCCAGCGCATAAAAGGCCAGGAAGCCGCGCTCGGCGCGACCGGCCGCTTCAGGTCGCACGTGGCGCCGGGCCGGTCGATGCGCGCACCTCGAACCCCATCGGGATCAGCACCGGCTCCGTCGGCATTCCGCCGTCGCGCTGCGTGGCGATCAGCAGGCGGACTGCGGTCGCCGTGGTTTCCGCGATCGGCTGATCGATCGCCGTCAGCGCCGGTCGGGTGAAGCGGACCGGCGGCGTATTGTCGAAGCTCACCAGCGACAGCGCATCGGGAATGGCAAGGCCAAGATCGCGCGCGACGTCGGCGGTGGCCAGCGCCATCTGGTCGTTGCTGGCGATGATGGCAGTCGGGCGCCCCGCTCGGTCCAGCAGGGCCCGCGCCGCCTTCGCGCCCGAGGCATAGGTGAAATCGCCTTCGGCTAGCAGTCCGTCGACCGCATGCCCGGCAGCCGCGAGCTCCGCTTCCCAACCCGCGACGCGCCTTGCAGAGAGCGCGTACTCCGCCGGCCCGGCGATGAAGCCGATGCGCGCATGGCCAAGCTCGAGAAGATGACGCGTGGCGATGCGGGCACCGCCCTCGTCGTCCATGGTGACGACGATCGTGCCGGGCAGGTCGTCGCCGGCCGCATCGGCCTGTGCGCCGATCCGCGCCAGCGGAATGCCGTGGTGGGCCAAGGTGCGGATGATCTTCGGATTGTCCGAATGCGGGGGCGTGAGGATCGCGCCATCGGGCTGGAGCGCGGCGATCGCAGCCGCCAGTTCGCGCTCGACATGGTCGTTGTGCGTGTCGACCAGCTCGAAGATCAGGCGATAGCCCTGCTCCCCGCATTCCAGCATGCCGCCCAGCAGCATCTGGTCCACCCAGTCCGTGCCCTGGCGCGCGCGCCAGTCCGCGATCGTGCGTTCCCGATCGTTGAGCGCGAGGATCAGGTACGATCGCGATCCGCTCATGCGCTGCGCGGCGATCGAGGGCACGTAACCCAGCCGGTCGATCGAGGCCTGGACCTTGTCGCGCATTTCGGGCCGGACATTGGGCTCGTTGTTGATGACGCGGCTGACCGTCTGGAGCGAGACGCCCGCGTCCGCCGCCACGTGCCGGATCGTTACCGCTTGCCGCCGACGCGCCATCTCGTGTCAGTGTCCCTTGCCACCTGCGGCGCCATTGCCCGGCGCTGCCCTATCCGCTGGGCCGCGCTTTTGCCATACCTTGACCCAATCGACCTGCATCGTCTTGGGAAAGCCGGCCTTTTCCACGCCGCCGAGGTTGCGCCCCTCGGGCAGATGCCCACCGATGGCAAGATTGAGGATGAGGTGGAACGGCCGGTCGAACGGCGCACCCGACTTGTCCGAGGACAAGGTGTGCCATTCGTGCGGCTCGCGGCGCTCGTAGAGGCGACCATCGACGCGCCAGACGATGCCCGTCTCGTCCCATTCGATCTCGTAGACGTGAAATCCGTCGATCGCGCCGTCGAGCGGGGTATCGGTGCCGATGTAGCGGTTGCGCGGCGGCTCGCCGCCGAAATGGATCGTGCCGAGCACGCGGTTCTCGACGCCGCCGGCGCAAGCCGCGCACGGCGTACCGAGATTGACCGCCTCCATGATGTCGATCTCGCCCGACTTTGCCCATGGGCCATAGTCCCAGCCTTCGGGGAGCATCCAGATCGCCGGCCAGGTGCCCTGCCCCGTCGGCAGCTTGGCGCGGACCTGCACCTTGCCATAGCGCCACGCGGCATGCCCGGCCGTGGTCAACCGCGCCGAGGTATATTCCCCGGTGCGCGTGGCCGCGCGCTTTTCGGGCGTGGTGCGCTGGTCCGCAGTCCAGGCCGGCCCCGTGTGCGTCTCGGCCCGCGCGGTGATAGTCAGCATGCCATCGGCCACCGAATGGTTGCGCGCATCGGGCGTGTAGCACTGTCGTTCCGCGTTGCCCCCGCCGAAGCAGTCGTCCGCCAGGGTCCAGTGCGAAGGGTCGAGGCGATCACCGTCGAACCCATCGGACCACGCCAGCGTCCAGGCTTCGTCTCCTGTCGCGGCAGGCGCCGCCGTCGCGACCTGTGGCACCAGCACGGCCGCCAGCAGGGTGGAGAGGGCATGCCGCACGATCACGCCGCCACCGGCTGCTGTGCGCCACAATAGCGCGCGACGTAGTCCCCATGGGCCGGCAAGGCGGCGACGGTGCGCGCGACGGACTCGCGCACGGTGCGCAGCAAGTGCTCCAGTTCGTCCTTGCGCAGCTTGGCCGCCACGGGGTGATAGCTTTGCGGCAGGATGCCTTGGCCCATCATGACTTGGACCCACGAATTCTCGGCGAACAGCTCCTCATTCTTGCGGAACACGCGACCGGTCTCGCGGAACAGGGCGATGCGGTGGGCGAGCGTATCGGGCACCTCCATCGCCGCGCAATGGCGCCAGAACGCGCTGTCGCGGCGGTCCGTCGCCTTGTAATGCAGGATCAGGAAATCACGGATCTGCTCCATGTCGAGCAACTGCTGCTCGTTGAATTCGGCGATGTCGCGCGCACTCACGCGGCCGGCGGGCAGCATCCGGGCGATGCGCAGGATCGCGCGCTGGATCAGGTGGATCGACGTGCTCTCGAGCGGCTCCATGAACCCGCCCGACAGGCCGACCGCCACGCAGTTGCGGTGCCACTGCCGGCGCCGCGCCCCAGTGCGGAAGCGGATCGGATTGGGCCGCACCAGCTTGTCCCCCTCGACGGTATCGAGCAGCCGCTGCAGCGCGGCGTCGTGGTCCAGATAGGCGCTGCAATAGACGATGCCGTTGCCTTGGCGGTGCTGCAGGGGGATGCGCCATTGCCAGCCGGCATCGTGCGCGATCGCGCGCGTGTACGGCAAAGGCGCACGCACGCTGCCGGTCTGGATCGCAATGGCGCCGTCACAGGGCAGCCAGTGCGTCCAGTCGTCATAACCCGCGTGCAGAGCTCCCTCGATCAGCAGGGCACGAAAGCCGGTGCAGTCGATGAACAGGTCGCCCGCGATGCGCCGCCCGTCTGCCAGCTGCAGCGCGGCGATGTCGCCGCTCACCGTATCCAGTTCGACCGCGGCGATGCGTCCCTCCACGCGCGTCGTACCATCGGCCTCGGCCATGGTGCGCAGGAACGCGGCATAGCGCGCCGAATCCAGCTGGTAGGCATAATTCATCGTGTCGTCGGGCAGATGCGCGAAGCGGGCGGCCTCGGCGGCTTTCAGTTCGAGACAGTGCTCGCCATAGGGCACGTCATACCCCTGCGTCAGCGCATGCAGCCAGAAATGCTGGAAACCGGCCGACCAGTGATCGCGCCCCGTGCCACCGAACGAATGGAAATAGCTCTCACCCGCAACGCGCCAGTTCTCGAAGCTGATGCCCAGCTTGAAGGTAGCCTGCGTCGCGCGCATGAACTCGGCCTCGTCAATGCCGAGGATGCGGTTGTAGGCGACCAGCGGCGGGATCGTGCTTTCGCCGACGCCGATCGTGCCGATCTCCTCGCTCTCGACCAGCGTGATCTCCGCCACCGCCCCCAGCGTGCGAGCGAGCGCGGCGGCCGTCATCCACCCGGCCGTGCCGCCGCCCGCGATTACGATGCGGCGCGGGCCGGCAAAGGCAGCGGGCTGCGGCGTCGGCGGGGACCAGGTCATTGCGTCAGGCTCCTCAGCAGGAATTGGTGGAGGCGGGCAGCGCTGGCCGCATCGATCGGCGCCAGGATGCCTTGCCCTGCCTCGGGCACATGCGCGCGGGCGTCAGCGCCGCCGGAAAACACATAATGCTCGAACATGGCGCGCCAGGTGGCCCGCTCGTTCTCGGGCAAGTCGCGGATCGCCATGATCGCGTGAGTCAGCGCCGTCTGGGGCTGGCCGAGATAGCGCGGGGTATCGCGCCACCAGTAATTGACGAGGACGTTGAAGCGATCGAGCGCCTCGACCTGATGATACCAAAGGGAGGGGATGAACAGGGCATCTCCCGGCGCCAGCTCCGCCACGGACGCGCTGGCCAGTGCCTCGCGTAACCTGGGATACCGTTCGAAGTCGGGACGCTCGAGGTCGGGCAGCGCGATCGGGCGCCCCGCCGGGGTGATGTCGATCGGGCCAAGGTAGAGGTTGGCGAACTGGTCGGGCGGGAACAGCGTGAAGCGTCGCCGGCCCACGGCGCAGCACGCCAGATTGCGCGGAAAGTCGTTGTGGGCGGCGATCTTCGTGGCGTTGCCGATCCAGATTGAGGCCAGCGCCGCCTCGCGCCCCAGGGGCGCCGGATTGGCCGCAGTCAGTCCATCGAAGAACTGCGCAATGTCGATCGAGCCAAGATAGACGGTCGGCACAAGGGCCGGATCATGCGCCTCCGCCGCGTCGAAGCCGGCCATGATGTCGGCAAGCCGCCCTTCCCCCATGCGGAAGTTGATCGCCATCGCCTCGTCATAGGCCAGCCGCCCGCCCACGGCGGGTTCGGCTACCGAGACCGGAAGATCGACGGGCCGCGCGTGATCGACCAGATGCGCGCGCGCCGCCCGTGGCGAGGCAAGGCCCGCCTGGACCAGCGGCCAGTCCTGCACCAGCCCCCGCACGATGAACGGACGATCCGCGTTCTGCACCCGCGCCATCGCCTCCTCGGCGGACAGCGCGATCACCGGCGGCAAAGCGGGACGCGTCGCCGCGGTCTCAGGCACGGCGGTTCTTGCGCGCGATGAGATCGCCAAAGCGGCCGACCGAGGCCACGGCCATGAACAGCGGCAGAAGATGGCCGTCGGCGTGCAGCTCGCCAAGGGCTGCGGCGTCGAGTGCGCGCAGGCGGTCCTCGTCGATGATGTGGAAGCCGACCAGCTGGTGCTGCGTCCCATCGGCCAATGGCACGTCGAGCGAGAATGGCTCGAGCAGCCGATGCCGTTCGAGCGCGGCGAAGAACGCGGTCGATGCGCGATAGCCGGCATCGAGATCGCCGAGTTTCTGGGCGATATCCTCGAGATAAGGGCTGGCATGACCGGCTGCATCGAAAAGACGCACGCCATCAGCACCGTCGGTGACGAGACGCGGGCTGGCGAGATCGACGTGGACCTGCGTTGCGGGGCCACCGGGCTCGGCGCGGCCGATCAGGAAGGGCTGCACCGCCTGCGCCAGTGGCTTCCACGCCGCGTCCCAGCGATCTGCGTCGAGGAACAGGTTCTCGCCATTGTCGAACCCGAACAGCGCCAGGGCGCTGAAGGTCCCGCTCTCGAGGTCACGGCGGAAGACGATGGGATAGTGCGCCTGCGCCTGCCGGAATTCGGCCGGCATCACCAGGCACGCCATGACCGCGTCGCCCAGCTCGGCACCAGCATCGGTGCGCACGCGAAGGTCGCGGTGCGCAAGGGAATCGAGGACATGATGCTGGTTCATGATCGGGCAAGGGCTCCATGGGCGGCGGCGCGGCCCGGTTCGAGGGTATCAAGATAGGCGCGATGCGGCGGCAGCGCCGAAGTGAGGGCACGGGTGCGGCGGGATACTTCGCCAAGCGCGCGACGCCCTTGGGCCAGGCTTTCGTCGCCGACGCTGCGGCGCGGCGCGGAAAAGCCCATGCCGTAAAGGACGAAAGCATGGCTGTGCGCGAAGAATATCTCATCCGCGTGGGGAAAATCTGCCGGCCCCGGCGCCTGGTCGCGCCACAGCTCGACCATTGCGGCCAGTCGCGGCGGCACCGTTTCGGGCGCGCGCTGCGCCTGCCAATACGGCTCGGTACGGCGCGACAGCAGGTAATGCAGCTTGAGAAACTCGACGATGCGTTCGAAGCGATAGGTGAACAGCGCGTTGAACCGCTCGGCCAGGAACGGCATCGTCGCGCGCCGCTGCGGAAAACTCTCGACCAGCGCGCGTAGCGACAGCTCGATCATGACGATGGCCGATGCCTCGAGCGGCTCGAGGAAACCGGCAGACAGCCCGATCGCAACACAGTTGCCGGTCCACGGCGCGGCGCGGTACCCGGTCGGGAATGCCAGCCGGCGTGGCTCGATCGACGCAGCATCCGCACCGGGAACCGCGCGTGCAACGTAATCCCGAAGCGTCGCGAGTGCCTCGTCGTCGTCGCAATGGCGCGAGGCATAGACGCAGCCGATCCCGCGGCGGTTGGGTAGTCCGACGTCCCAGATCCACCCGGCCGCATGGGCGGTCGCCACCGTCGCCGAAGCGACCGGGCTGCCCGGCTGGACCGGCACCTGCACCGCCAGCGCGCGATCGTTTAGCAGGACATCGCTGCGATCGACGAGGGGGACGCCGAGCGCCCCGCCGACGAGCAGCCCGGTCAGGCCCGAGCAATCGATGAAAAGGTCGCCCGGAATGGCCTCGCCACTGGCCGTCACCAGCGACGCGAGCGTGCCATCGGGCCGTGGCGATGCCGGGGTGATGCGCTCGCGGCGGTGAATCACCCCGAGGCGCTCCACGGCATGGCGGGCGAGCAGCGCGGCAAACTTGCCGGCATCGAGATGATAGCCGTAATTGAGCGCACCGGCGTAATCGGGCATCGCGACTTGCCGCGGGGCGAGATGATGCGCCACGGCCGCATCCTGCGCGGTCAGCGCCGCGGCAAATCCCGAAGCGTCATCCGCAGCCCAGGCGGCGACCAGATCGGCGAGCTCGGCCTCGCGCGGGGCGGTGAATGGGTGCAAGTAGGCATCGGCGGCGCTACCGTCGGTCCAGCCGACAAAGCGGGAGCCCTGCTTGAAGCTGGCATCGCAGGCGGTGAGAAACGCGGCTTCGTCGATGCCGATTTCGGCCAGCGTGCCACGCATCGTCGGCCAGGTGCCCTCGCCCACGCCGATGGTGGGAATGTCGGGCGCCTCGACGAGCGTGACCTCAACCCTTTGGCCAAGGGCGGCAAGACGGGCGGACACATAGCAGGCCGAGAGCCAGCCGGCGGTGCCGCCGCCCAGGATCACGATCCGCCGGATTTCCGCCTCGCCCATCGTGTCCCTCCCTCCGGGCCGGTTCATTCTTGTTGTTATCGCCTCATACCCGCGCCGGGGTGCGGGGAACAAGCCGGACGATTGGCCGTCGGCCGACTTGTTCCACCGCGAGGGAGCAGGTTCAAGCCATCCGCATCAGAAATTGACGCGGAAGCCGGCGGCGTAGCGGGCGAAGCCGGGCGATGCGAACGACACGTTGTTGTCGCTGCGCAAGTGGCCGCGACGGCTCGACCCGGTCAGGTTGATGGCTTCGGCAAAAACCGTGTAGCCCTTCTTGAACTCCCAGCTCGCGCTGGCGTCCACCTGGCCATAGGCCTGGACATAGAACGGGTTGGGACCCGTGCCGGCCAGGAACTGGTCGCGCCAGTTGTAAGCGACGCGCGCCTGCAGCCCGTTCTTGTCGTAGAACAACACCGCGTTGGCACTGTCGGACAGGCCGGTCAGCGCGAACTGCGTGACGCTCGAGGGCAGCGCGTTGTTGTACTTCGCATCGCCGCGCACGACCGTGTAGTTGAGGATCGTGCCGAAGCCGGTGTCCCAGAACGTGTGCTGGATGGCGAATTCAAAGCCATAGAGGTGGGCCGTCTGGGACGAGTTGACCGGCGTGGTGATCTGGAAGTTGACGGGGTTGTCCTGCGGCGTACCGAGGATCTTGCCGGTGTAGTTGCCGGTCGCGGGATCGAAGCTGTCGACGATGACCGAGCCCGGATAGTTCGCGAAGATGTAGTTGCGAATGTCGGTCGTGCTGGCATTGGCGCCCAGCGCGGCGACGGCGGCGGCATAGCGCGGGCCGCTGGCGGGATTGGTCAGCCCGAACGCGGTCGAGTCGATCCGCGACGAGGAGATGAAGTTCTTCACCCGCTTGTCGAAGAAGCCGATCGAGAGGTAGCTCGAACGGTTGTAGTACCACTCGGCCGAGACATCGATGTTCTTCGACAGGTACGGGTTCAGCCCCGGGTTGCCCTGGCTGCCGAAGCCGCCGCCGATGCGGAACAGCTGGTCGAGCGTGCGACCACCCTGCATCGAGGCATAGTCGGGGCGCGTGATCGTGTGGCTGTAGCTGGCGCGCAGCTTGAGGTTGTCGGTCGGCGCCATGTCGAAGTCGAACGCCGGCAGCCAGTTGTCGTAGCTGCCCTTGAAGGTCGTGAAGTCCGAATTCGGCCCGTAGACCAGGTTGAACTCGTTGGCCGAAACCCACTGGGTGCCGGTGGGAATCGGCACGAGCGCCGAGGACGTGATCCGCGTCTTTTCATAGCGGATGCCGGCGCGCAGGTGCGCGGGGTTGTCGAACAGGTCGAACTGCATGTTCGCCTGGAGGTAGGGCGCCACCGTCCGTTCGCGGATGCGGCGATCGACGGTGAACTTGGACAGGCAGTTGCCGTCACCGCCGCAGATGCCGTTCAGCTTGTCGAGGAAGCCGACCATCTTCTCGAAGTTGAAGGTGTAGAACTTTTGCAGCATCGCCGGATCGCCGGCACCCGACAGACCCTTGAACTTGTCGGGCAGCGACTGCAGCGTGAAGAAGTCGTCAGGCATCTGCGCCTTGGTGGTCGACCCGCCCCAGGTGTCGTTCTGGATGTAGCCGTAGGCCGAACGCACCTTGTTCTCGATATAGGTCACGCCGAAATCGAGGCTGTCGAGGATCGAGTTGTCGAAGTCGTAGCTGCCGCGCAGCTGCGCCTCGTTGATCGTGTCCTTGAAGTAGGCGTTGCGGAACGCGTTGCCGGTCGCCTGGATGTTGCCGGCGTTGAGCGCGTCGCTGCCGGGGTACATGTCGACCGAGATGATCGGCAGGTCGTTTTTGTAGTTGACCGTCTGCTGGCGGATGCCGAACACCGCCGTGCCGACCGACGTGCTGGTGCCGTAAGGGTTGTTGGCGCCGGATTCGGCGGTCGAGTGGTGACCGTCGAGCTCCAGCGTCAGGCCGCCGGGGCCATCCCACTTGAGGTTGCCGCCGATCGACTTGTTTTCCGAACGATTCTCGGTGAGCGATCCCGAGTAGGACAGGTCCTTGCCCTCGTTGGCGCCGAACTTTTCCGAATAGAAGATCGGACCTGCAACCGGACCGTTGGTCCAGGCGCTCGATACGTCGTTGAAGTTGAACCAGATGCCGACGTTCGAATTGCGCACACGCACGGTGTTGCGCGAATAGGTGTAGTCGAGCGTGGCGGTCAGCGTGTCGGTCGGGCGGGCCTGCAGCACGACCTGGCCATTGAGGCGCTCGCGATCGATGTCATTGAGGTCGTAGCTGGCGTTCTGCTGGACCTGATAGACATCGTTCGGGCCGGGGCGATTGGTGATCGCAGCATATCGCGGATCGCCCTGCATCGGCAGCGAACCCCAGTTGTTTTCCGAACCGAGATAGCCGTCGCGCCAGCCGACGTTGGCCTGGTTCACGCTGGCCTTGCGCTTCTGCCACGAGCCCGCGATCATGATGCCGAGGCGGTTGTCGGCGAAGGTGTCGGACACGATGCCCGACACTTCCGGCGTGATCGGGCTGCCCTGGTTGCGCGAGGAATCCAGCACGCCCTTGACCGCAAGGCTGCCGGCAAGGCCGGGCTTGTCGAGCGGGTGCGGCGTCTTGATGTTGATGGTCGAACCGATGCCGCCGGTCGGCAGCGAGGCGCGGCCCGACTTGTAGACTTCGACGCCGGCGATGCCTTCGGAGGCAAGGTTGGCGAAGTCGAACGAGCGGGAGGCCGGTGCGCTGGCACCGTCGCCCAGCGACGAGGTCGGCATCTGGCGCCCGTTGAGCAGCACGAGGTTGAATTCGGGACCGAAGCCGCGGACCGTGACGGTCGAGCCTTCACCGTTCGAGCGGTCGATCGACACACCGGTGATGCGCTGGAGCGATTCCGCGAGGTTGGTGTCCGGGAACTTGCCCATGTCTTCGGACGAGATCGCGTCGACCACGCCCTGCGCGCTACGCTTGATGTCCATCGCCTGCTGGAGCGATGCGCGAATACCGGTGACGACGATGGCGTTGCCATCGACATCGGCCGATTCAGCGGCCTGCGCCGGCGCGGCCTGCTGCGCCAGCGACGCGTGGCCCGACAGCGCGATCGCTACGGCGCCAAGACTGGCAGCCGAACGCGCGAAACGGCGCAATTTGGGTGTCGACATATCCTCTCCCCCTGACAAATCACACGGCGTCACGCGCCGCTTGTGAACGTTCACCTAAATGAGAACGTTCACCTCGTCAAGATGAGGTCGCCGGTCCGGCTACGCTTTGGACACAATTCCCGCATCAGCATGCACGTTAGCGCAACCATCCGCGCGCAGGGCAGCGCACGAGCGGCGCGTTGGCAAATAAACCAATGCACCGCCCGCTGGATTGCGACTCGTCACGGGTTATTGCTGGCGATACGGCGCCGGCAGTCGTGTGGTCTCAGCGCTTGCCAGATGGTGAAGCGGAGGCTTCCTGTCCGCCCGGGACTCCATCGGCAACCCGCACCGCCCGGAATTCACTGCCATTGCGCCATTGCGGCCAGCCCGTGCCGTTGGCGAGATCGCGACCGATGGTCAGCGCCAGATCAACGTCTGCCGCTGCGGTTGCGAAATTCCAGCTGGCGTCCCACGCGTCGCAGGTCTGGTGGTAGCAACGCATGTAGCCGTCCAGCCATTCCTGTCCTGCCTTGCGCCCACCGTCGACCAGATCGGGCACACCGCTGATCGCCATGAACAGCAACGTCGGCACCCCGCGCCGCGCCATCGGGAAATGGTCGGCGCGATAGAACAGGCCGCGTTCGGGCAAGGTCTCGGGCGTGACCGTCCGCCCCTGCCCGGCCGCGGCGCGCGCAAGGTCGTCCTCCAGCGTGTTTTGTCCCTGGCCGACGAGCATGACGTCGCGCGACGCACCGCCGGTGGGCAGGATGTCGAGCGTGATATTCGCGACCGTCTTGGCCGGGGCGACGACAGGATGCTGGGCATAGGTCTCGGAGCCGAGCAGCCCGCGCTCCTCCGCGGTCCAGAACCCGAACAGCACGCTGCGCGACAGGGCAGGCCCCTTCTTCAACGCCCGCGCGATTTCCAGCAAGCCGGCAACGCCGAGGGCATCGTCGTTGGCGCCCGGACGGATCGTGCGCCCTTGGGCATCGGGCTTGCCTTGCCCGTAGGCATCCCAGTGCGCGCCGTACATCACCACTTCGTCGGGGCGGTCCTTGCCGTTCAGGCGAGCCAGCACATTGTGGCTGAGCACGGCTTCATGGCTTGCCGCGAGATCGGCGCTGAACGTCGCCGGCAATGCTACCGGGCGGAAATCCGGACGGCGCGCCGCAACCCGCAGTTTCGCAAGGTCCAGTCCGGCCGCACCGAACAGCCGCGTCGCGGCACCGCCTTCGAGCCAGCCCTGCAGCGCAAGGCGATAAGGCGCATCCGCCACGTCGTAATTCTCGCCGCCCGAGGCCGTCACCGTCGACCAGCCATAGCCCGCCCCTGGCGTGTCATGGACGATCAGCGCACCGATCGCGCCGCGCCGGGCCGCTTCCTCGAACTTGTAGGTCCAGCGCCCGTAGTACGTCATGCGCTTGCCGCCGAACTTGCCAGCGGCAGGCTCTCCCGCGGCGGCCTCGAAGTCGGGGTCGTTGATGAGGAACACCGCGACCTTGCCCTTGAGGTCCTGGCCTTTGAAGTCGTCCCAGCCCTGTTCGGGCGCCGAGACGCCGTAGCCGACGAAGACCAGCGGTGCCTTGGCGATCGCGATGCGGTCCGCGGCGCGCACCGTGCTGACATAGATGTCGGTTCCTTGCGCCAGCGGCATGGCGCGCCCCTTGATCGCCGCCTCCATGGTTCCGGCGCCGAGACGCGTGTGGACCAGCGGCACGGCCTGGGTCCAGGCGCCGTCGGGCCCGGCCGGCTCGAGGCCAATGGTCTTGAGCTGCGTGACCAGCCAGTCGATCGTCTTTGTCTCGCCCGGCGTCCCCGGTCCGCGCCCCTCGAACGGGTCGGAGGCCAGCACCCGCACGTCGTCGGAAAGCGCCTTGGCAGAGGTTTCGGTGCCCTGGGCCGTAGCAGACAGCGATGTGGAACACAGGGCGGCAAGCGCCAGCGAGCAGAGGGTGCGACGAATCATCATGCAAGCCTAGCGCGGAGGCGCACAATTCGCCCATGTTTTCCGCGTCCCCCCGCCCGGTCGCGAGGATCGACCCGGTCTTTCGACCACCTTATGTTACAGCTGCGAAATACGGGATCACAAACGCCCCGGCGACGTTGCGGTTGCAGCGTTCAGGAGGGGCCGGTCCCGAACGACCCCTTGGTATGCCTTTACTGACGTCCGCCCGGGCCTACCCTCGCGACCTGTCGGACACAGCTCGCCCGGGCGCACCCGGCGGCACCAGCACCGCCCCGGTCGGGGCGAATTCGAAAGGATCTGGCGCATGGCCAGCAATGATCTCGAGCGTGACAGCCCCCATCACGACAACGCCGAGGGCATCAAGCCCTACGATGGGCCGGCCGGCGGCTGGGGAGCCTTGCGCGCCGTCGCCGCCGCCGTGCGTGACCAGATGGGCGCCAGCGCCGACACGCGGGCATTGTTGCAGATGAACCAGCCAGACGGCTTCGATTGCCCCGGCTGCGCCTGGCCCGACCCCAAGCACACGTCCTCGTTCGAATTCTGCGAGAACGGCGCCAAGGCCGTCACCTGGGAAGCGACCGCCAAGCGCGTCGATCCGGCATTCTTCGCAGCGCATACCGCGTCCGAACTTTGGGGCTGGTCCGACTACGAGCTGGAAAATGCCGGACGACTGACGCACCCCTTGGCCTATGACGCCGGCAGCGACCGCTTCGTCACCATCGGTTGGGACGAGGCCTTTGCGCGCATCGGCCGCGCCATGCAGGCGATGGACAAGCCCGACCGCATGGAATTCTACACCTCGGGCCGCGCCTCCAACGAGGCGGCGTTCCTGTACCAGCTCATGGCGCGCTGCTACGGCACCAACAACTTCCCCGACTGCTCCAACATGTGCCACGAGGCGACCAGCGTCGGCCTCCCCAAGTCGATCGGCGTCGGCAAGGGCACCGTCACGCTCGAGGATTTCGATCATGCCGATGCGGTGTTCTGCGTCGGCCACAACCCGGGCACCAATCATCCGCGCATGCTCAGCACCTTGCGCGAGGTATCGAAGCGCGGCGCGCCGATCGTCGTCGTCAACCCGATGCGCGAGCGCGGACTCGAGCGGTTCCAGGACCCACAGGCCCCGCTTGAGATGGCGACGCTGCAATCGACCCAGCTCGCCTCGGCCTATCACCAGGTGCGCGTGGGCGGCGATGTCGCGGTGTTCAAGGGCATGATCAAGGCCCTGCTCGCCGCCGATGCTGCCGATCTGGCCGCCGGCGGCAAGGGCTTGCTCGACCGCGCCTTCATCGCCGAACACACCACCGGGCTCGACGACCTGACAGCAGACATCGAAGCGACGTCGTGGTCGTCGATCGAGGCCCGCTCGGGGCTGACGCAGGCCGCAATCACCGGCATGGCGGAGACCTACTGGCGCGCCGAGAATGTCATCATCTGCTACGGCATGGGGCTAACGCAGCATCGCCACGGCACCGAAAACGTGCAGCAGCTGACCAACCTGCTCCTGCTGCGCGGCAACATCGGAAAGCCCGGCGCCGGCGTGTGCCCGTTGCGTGGCCACAGCAACGTGCAGGGTGACCGCACCGTCGGCATCACCGAGGCGCCCAAGCCCGAGATGCTCGATAAGCTCGATGCCGCGTTCGGGATCAAGAGCCCGCGCGACAAGGGCCACAACGCGGTCGAGGCCGTGGCCGCGATGCGCGATGGCACCGCCAAGGGCTTCATCGGCCTCGGCGGCAATCTCGCTGTGGCGATGTCCGACCCCGAGGCGAGCTTCGCGGCATTTCGCCGGCTCGATCTCAACGTGCAGATCTGCACCAAGCTGAACCGCACCTGCCTGCTCACCGCCCGCGAAAGCATCGTCCTACCCTGTCTCGGCCGCACCGAATTGGACGAGCAGAACGGCGTGGCACAGGCCGTGACGGTCGAGGACTCGATGTCGATGGTCCATGCCTCGCATGGCCGTCTCAAGCCCGCCTCGCCCGACTTGCGCTCCGAGCCGGCGATCATCGCCGGAATCGCCAAAGCCGCCTTGCCCGGCACCACGATCGACTGGGACGCCATGGTCGCCGACTACGACCTGATCCGCGACAAGATCGCCGAAGTCTTCCCCGATTTCGCCGGCTTCAACCAGCGGGTTCGCCAGAAAGGTGGCTTTCGCCTGCGCGTCGGCGCATCGAACCGCGAGTGGGATACGCCCGACGGCAAGGCGCATTTCCTCGTCTACAAGGGCATCAACGAGGACGACAACAAGGACAACGGTCCGTTCACGCTGACCACGATCCGCAGCCACGACCAGTACAATACAACGATCTATGGCCTGAACGACCGGTATCGCGGCATCACCGGGCGCCGCGACGTGGTCTTCGCCCATGCCGACGACCTGGCCGACATGGGCCTGGCCCATGGCGACCTCGTCGATCTGGTAGCCGGACCCGGCCGCGTGCTCGCCGGGCAGACCGTGGTCGCGCACTCGATCGCCCGTGGCTCGCTGGCGGCCTACTATCCGGAGGCGAACGGGCTGATCGCGCTCGACGACTACGACGAGCGCAGCGGCACCCCGTCCTACAAGTCGATCCCCGTCACCCTGCGCGCCTCGCAGGGCTGAGGCCAAAGAAAAACCCGGTCCCTTAAGAGGGACCGGGTCATGAGTGGTGCGCCCGACGGGATTCGAACCCATGGCCCCCAGATTAGGAATCTGGTGCTCTATCCGGCTGAGCTACGGGCGCCCGCGCTCCTCTTAAGGGCGCGCGCTGGGCAAGGCAACGGTGTCCATCGACGGGGCGTCAGTTCGCCTCGCCGGGCGGCACGACCGGGATCAGCAGCGGCGCGACGGCAATGCCTTCGTCTAGGAGTTCGCGTGCTTCCTCAGGCGTTGCCTTGCCATGTATCGGTGCGACGTCCTTGTCGCCGTAATGCATCGCGCGTGCATCGTCGGCGAAGGTATCGCCCACCCAGGTCGAATGACGCAGCGCCTCGGCCTGGGCCTGGGCGACAGCCTTGAGCATGGCGACGGCCTCGGGCGGCAGCGGCGGGGTTGGCTTGGCTGCGGCTGGTGTAGACGACGGCGCGGCCGTGGTTGCAACGGATGGCGGTGCAGGTCGGGCCGCCGGCGTCAGCTGGTTGCTCTTGCGGCCGACTGCCGGCGCCATCACCGCCTTGCCAACCTCGGCGGCGCCACAGACCGGGCACGTGAGCAAGCCGCGCGCGGCCTGTGCGGCATAGTCCTCCGACGAGCCGAACCAGCCCTCGAAGCGGTGGCCGCCCGCCATGCATTGCAGATCGAAGACAATCATGAGGCCGGCGATAGAGGGACCGGGCGACGGTTGGCAAGGCTGGGCAGTTGGGCACGCACCGCCGCCGTGCGCGACGGGTCGATCGAGGCGAAGCCAAGGCCGGCGCCGCCATCGATATCGAGCAGGATTTCGCCCCAAGGGTCGACGACGAGGCTGTGGCCATACGTCTCGCGCCCGTCTTCGTGGACGCCAGCTTGCGCGGCGGAGATGACGTAGGCGCTCGCCTCGACCGCGCGGGCCCGCTGGAGCAGGTGCCAGTGCGCGGCACCGGTCGGCACGGTAAAGGCGGCCGGAATGGCGATGCAGTCGCACTTCGCCCGGCCCAATGCCTCGAACAGGGCCGGAAAGCGGATGTCGTAGCAGATTGCCAGGCCCAGTCGCCCGACCGGACAATCCACGGTGACGACAGCCTCGCCGGGGCGATAGGCGGCCGACTCGCGCCAGGTCTCGCCACTGGCCAGGTCGACATCGAACATGTGCATCTTGTCGTAGCGTGCCGCGATCGCGCCCTTGGCGTCGATCACGAAGCCGCGATTGGCCCAGCGGCCATCGCCCGTTGCGTCATCCGCCCGGACCGCAAGCGAGCCCAGGTGGATCCACAAACCATGGCGGGCGGCCGTCTCGCGTGCCGCGGCGAGTACGGGGTTGTCGTCTTCGGCAACGATGTGCACGGCCGCCCTTGCGCGGTCGCGGTCGATCAGACCGGCCATTTCCGGCGTGAACAGCATTGCTGCCCCGCTATCGGATGCCTGCGCGGCGGCATCGGTGATCGTGCGCGCATTGACCAGCGGGGTGATCCCGCTGGTCATCTGCAGGACAGCGATGCGCGTCGCAGCGGCGTCCCGGCTGCCGTCCGCCAGGGTCATGCGCGGCCGAGCAGCGCGTCGAGCTTGCCGGCGCGATCGAGCGCGTGGAGATCGTCGCAGCCGCCGATGGCTTCATCGTTGATGAGGATCTGCGGCACGGTCGCGGCGCCCGGCACGCGCTCGACCATTTCGGCCTTCTTGGGGCCGCCCATCGTCACGTCGTATTCCTCGTAGGCCACGCCCTTCTCACCAAGCAGCTGCTTGGCACGGGCGCAATAGGGGCAGCCCCACTTGGTATAGATCTCGACTTTGGGGGTTGCGGCGTCGCTCATGTCGGCTCCTTCGATCGGTGGTTCCCGGCGGCCAGGACGACCGGCGGTGCAAGGCCTTGAAATCGGCTTTCGGCGCCACACATGGGGTTTTGTGACGGGCGCCACAAGATGGGCCTGCCACCTTCAACCCGCCCCGGCGCCGGAGTTTCCCGGGCCAGGGCATGTGCAGATTGCTCAGACGAGGATATTGCCATGAACCGTTTTGATTTCACCCCGTATCGCCGCACCACCGTGGGCTTCGACCGCCTGTTCGACCTGCTCGAACGCCAGGCCCGCGCCAACGTCGGCGACAATTATCCGCCGTTCAACATCGAACGCCGTGGTGACGATTCCTATCGCATCACGCTGGCCGTTGCCGGCTTCAAGGCGGACGAGCTGGATATCACCGCGCAGCAGAACCTGCTGGTGGTCAAGGGCAGCAAGGCCGACCTTGCCGACAAGCAGTACCTGCATCTCGGCATCGCCAACCGCGGTTTCGAGCGCCGCTTCGAACTGGCGGATTTCGTCCGCGTCGAAGCCGCCGATCTCGCCGATGGCCTGCTGACCATCGACCTCGTGCGTGAAGTGCCCGAAGCGATGAAGCCCAAGAAGGTGCTGATCGGCGACCAGAAGGCGCTGTCGGTCGTGCCCTCGGGCGATGCCAGCGCTGCGGCCTGATCCAGCCAACTCGGCATGACAAAGGGGCGGAGCCGCGCGGCTTCGCCCCTTTTTTTCTGGCCCCCGCTCGGCCGGCGGGTCAATCCGTGAACGGAACGCCCGGGACCTGCTTGGCCGTGCGAATCGTCAGCGAGGTCTTGACGCTGGCCACGTTGGGGGCCGGCGTCAGCCTGCTGGTCAGGAATTCCTGGAAGGCCTGGAGATCGCGGCTGACGATCTTGAGGATGAAGTCGATCTCGCCGTTGAGCATGTGGCATTCACGCACTTCGGGCAGCGTGCGCATATGCTCTTCGAACTGGCGCAGCGATTCCTCGGCCTGGCTCTTGAGACTGACCAGCGCAAAGACCGTGATCGCGAATCCGAGCTTGGCCGGGTCAAGATCGGCATGGTAGCCGCGGATGACGCCCGCCTCCTCAAGCGCGCGTACGCGGCGCAGGCAAGGCGGCGCGGTCAGCCCGACGCGCTGCGCCAATTCCACATTGGTGACGCGCCCCTCGTCCTGAAGCTCGGACAGGAGACGCCGGTCGATTCCATCAAGTGTTGCCATGTCGTGTTCTGAAACCGCTCGACCCGCAAGAATGTGCGCCGGTTGGGGCGCTCAGGCTAATTTTGTTGTGTCATATCGCAATTGTGATGCAATGCAACGCACCTTCCGTATGGCTTTTGCGGTTGGCCACACTTTATTAGGGCCCGGGTCGCTAAGATCGCGCCAGGAACGGAAAAAGCCCCAGCATTGGCCATGCTTGCCTCGCCCCCGGCGATAGCGCATGTCTGGCGTGGCGGCCGCGCCGTGTAATCAATCCGCGTGGCGAAGGCCATACCCGGCCGCCGGCCGCTGCGCGAACAAGGACGAACCGGCCCCCAGCCCATGGCACGCGACGACGATCCCGACTTCTTCGAGATGGAAGGTCCTGCTGGCGCAGACGCCGACGGCGGGCTGGCGCACGGCGCGTCGTCTCCCTTCTCCACCATCGTCGATGACCGGCTCGATACCGTATTGCGCACCCGTGCGGCGGGGCCTGCGGGCCTTCGTGTCCAATTCCGACAGCTGGCCGACCTTATCGGACGTGGCGCGGCCGGCGGCTGGACCCGGCGGCACGACGAGGCGCTCGACCGGCTCGATTCGCTGCATGACGAGATCAGCGCCGGTGCCGCCGGGATCGAGGGCGCAGCGACGCTGCTGGCCCATACCCCGCTTCGCCATCCCCGCCTCGCTGCGCATTTCGCGAACAAGGCACCACGCGTGGCCCTGGCCGCGATTCGCGGAGCCGTGCTGCGCGAGGACGAATGGCTCGAGCTGGTCCCTCGCCTGCCGATCCAGGCGCGCGGGTTCCTGCGGCACCGGCGCGACCTCGGCGCCCGGGTGGAACGGCTGCTCGACCAGCTCGGCATCAAGGACTTCGCGCTGGAGGCACCCGCCGCGCAGGACGCCGCGTTGCCCGTTTCCGCAAGCGCGCTCGAACCCTCCACGGTTGCGAAGCCGCCGATCGAGGCTGCACCGGTAGCGCCCCAGCCGATCCCGCTGCGCATCGAACCATCGCCGCCCCCCGCCGAAGAAGGCATTGGTGCCATCGTGCGGCGGATCGAGGCGTTCCGTCGCGACCGAGAGGAGCGCCTTGCCGCTTCGCCCGTCCTCGCAGCCCCGCCGATCACGGCGACGGCCGACCCGCATCCCAGGCTGCCGTTCGCGGACGAGCCTTCTGGCCACGCGACGCCCCTGTCGATCGACATCGCGATCGACGCCGGCGGCACGGTGGTCACCGCCGATGCCGATTGGGCGCCCATGCTGGTCGGCTATCGTCCCTTCTCCGGCGCGCCCGATGCCCCGGCCCGCACCGATCATGCCAGCCAGCGGGCCTTCGCGGGGCGCTTGCCGATCATTGCAGGCAAGCTGACGCTCGATGGCCCCGCTGCGCTGGCCGGGCACTGGCAGGTCGATGCCGTGCCGCTCTTCGCCGCGGGCACTGGCGCTTTCACCGGCTATCGCGGCTGCCTGCGCCGGCCCGCAGAGGCCGCGGCGCAGGTCCCGGCAGCGCCCGCCGCCCCGGCCGATGAGGGCAGCGACCGCCTGCGCCAGACGCTGCACGAACTGCGCACGCCGATCAACGCGATCCAGGGCTTTGCCGAGATGATCCAGCAGCAGGTCTTCGGCGCAGCGCCGCATCAGTACCGCAGCCTGGCTGCCAGCATCGCGGCCGATGCGGCGCGGATGCTGGCCGGGTTCGAAGATCTCGAGCGGCTTGCGCGGCTGGAGGGCGGCCAAGGCCAGCCGCTGGCCGAGCAGGACGCGGTGACGGACCTCACCGCCATGGTCGTGCGGCTCATCGCGCAACTCGAGCCGGTGATCGGCCCGCGCGAGGTGCGCCTGCGCTGGATCGATGGCGACGGCGGCACCCAAGCCGGCCCTCCCGCGGCGAGGCTGCCCGTGGCGGTCACGGCGATCGAACTCGAACACATGATCTGGCGCATGCTCGCCGTGATCGGCAGCGCGGCCGCGCCGGGCGAGCGGCTGGCCATCGCGCTGCATCAGGGTGCCGCCGCCACGGCGCGGCTCGACCTGCCCCTTCCCGCCGCCCTCGCCGCACGCGACGATGCCGCACTGTTCGCAGCCGACAGCGCGCGCAGTGCCGCGACCGGCGGAATGCTCGGCAACGGCTTCGCCTTGCGTCTGGCCGCGGCGGAAGTGCGCGCCATGGGCGGACGGTTGCGGCGCGACGGGGCGCGGCTGCGCATCGACCTGCCGCTGGCGGGCGAGCACGGAACCGCGCATGGCACCGGGCCTGCGCCCCTCACCGGAGCGGCGGGATGAGCCGCGGACCTTTCCGGCCCCGCCCCGGCCCGCCGGTACGCTTTGCCCGCGATTTCGGGCAGCGGTTTCTCGTCACCGTCGACACCGAAGAGGAATTCGACTGGGGGCAGCCCTTCGCCCGCACCGGCTATGGGCTGTCGCACGTCCCGCATCTCGCGGCGTTCCAGTCGTTCTGCGAAAGCCATGGCGTCGCGCCGACGTACCTGATTGACCACCCGGTCGCGACCGATAGCGCGATTCGCACGGCGCTGGGCGATGCGGTGGCCGCGGGGCGCGCGGACATCGGCGTGCAGTTGCACCCGTGGGTCAGCCCTCCGCACGGCGAGACGCTCTCGGTCCACAACAGTTTTGCCGGCAACCTGCCGCCGGAACTGGAGCAGGCCAAACTCTGCGCGCTCAACCAGGCGCTTGTCGACGCCTTCGGAACCGCACCGCTGATCTATCGCGCCGGCCGCTACGGCATCGGCCATGCCTCGACCGACGCGCTCGCCCATACCGACATCGCGATCGACACCTCGGTGCGCTCGCATTTCGACTATTCGGCACAAGGCGGCCCCGATTTCACCGGACTGCCGGTCAGGCCGTGGTGGGTCGACCGGCCGGGCGGGCTGATCGAGCTGCCGCTGACGACGATGTTCACCGGCACGCTGCGCCGCTGGGGCGGGCCGCTGTTCCGCCATGCCGAGCGGATCCCGCACCTGCGCGGCGCGCTGGCGCGCATGGGGTTGCTCAACCGCGTGCCGCTGACACCGGAGGGCGTGCCCCTGCCCGAGGCGCTGCGCGCGCTCGACCACGCGATCGACGACGGCGTACCCGTGATCGTGTTTTCGTTCCACAGCCCCTCGCTGGTGCCCGGGCACACGCCCTACGTGCGCACCAACGAGGATCTCGCCGCGATGATGCAATGGTGGGAAGCGGCCTTTGCGCACTGTGCATCGCGCGGCGTGCGTCCGGTGCGCGTGCCCGAGATCATCGCCGCGGCAAGCACCTGATTGGCCAGTCTCCTGAAGAGGTAAGCGGCAATCTTGCCAAGCCGCCACGCGCGCTCTAACGGCTTGTGACGGGGGCCCGTAGCTCAGTGGTTAGAGCTGGCCGCTCATAACGGCTAGGTCGCGGGTTCAAATCCTGCCGGGCCTACCACCCCCCGTCCCCCCACCCTGCAAGACAGCCGCCTGAAAGACAGGCCTGCGGCAAGACATACCGGCGTCGGCAATGCGACAAAGCGGCGACAGCACTGCTTGATCTGACGCACCAGCATCACAATTCTGCAAAACCGGCGTCACGACGCTCCGCTACGCTTGCCCGACACGGCAAAAGGGCGCGGGCATGGGTCAGGTCATCGGTCTCGGAAAAGAACAACGCCGGCTGACGGTGCGCCTGGCGCACGATGCGGCAGACCTGCTTGCGGTCCAGAAGCTGCGCTGGCAGGTCTTCTTCGAGGAGATGGGCGCGCAGGCAGAGACTCTGCTGCGCGATCTCGACGCCGATCCCTATGATGCGCTGTGCGACCACCTGCTGGTGATCGACGAAGACCAGCCGGGCACCATGCTGGCGCAGGGTCAGGTCGTCGGCACCTATCGCTTGCTGCGCGAGAGCGTCGCGCGCGCCGCCGACGGCTTCTACAGCGCCGGCGAATTCGACCTGGCGCCGCTGATCGGCGGCGACAACCGCGTGGCCGGCGAACTGCTCGAACTCGGGCGGTCGTGCGTGCTCCCGGCCTGGCGTACCAGCGCGACGATCTCGCTGCTGTGGCGCGGGATCGCCGACTACATCGCGCGCCACCAGATCGGCCTGATGTTCGGGTGCGCCTCGTTTTCCGGCATCGACCCCGACGCGCACGCCGAGGCGCTGTCGTTCCTAGCGCACAATTTCCTCGCCGCGCCCGAGCAGCGCCCCAGCGTCCGCCCCAATGCCCGCAGCGCCGCCGCGCTGGAACGCTTGGCCCGCGGCACGTACGACGAACGCCGGGCGATGCTGTGCCTGCCGCCGCTCATCAAGGGCTACTTGCGCTGCGGCGCCCGTTTCGGCGACGGCGCCTACATCGACCATGCATTCAACACGGTCGATGTCTGCGTGGTGCTGCCGGTCGAGCAGATCTCGCAGCGCTATGCCACGCGCTTCAGCGCCGCAGCCTGACCGGCACACTTCACGCTTGCGCGCACCGCCGCACCTTCCTAAGGCGCTGCGACCAGTCGGGGAGTAGCGCAGCCTGGTAGCGCATCTGCTTTGGGAGCAGAGGGTCGCAGGTTCGAATCCTGTCTCCCCGACCATTTTCCTCACAACCTCTGCAACCCGCAAGCTCGCTCAGGCGGGCAGCGCCACCGCCGCGCGCCGCTTCGGTTCGCGGGTGGCCCAGAGGGCGACGAGGCCGAGCAGTGAGGTGGCCGCGCCGGCCAGTGCCACGGCGGGATAGCCTAGGCCTGCCGCGATCACGCCGCCGCCGAGTGCTGCGCCGAACGCATTGCCGAGGTTGAACGCGCCGATGTTGACCGCCGAGGCGAGATTCGGTGCATCGGCAGCGGCGGTCATCACGCGCACCTGCAGCGGCGGCACGAGAGCGAAGCTGGCGACGCCCCAGAGGAAGATCAGCACCGCGCTGGTCATCGCCTGGCCCATGCCGAACGCGAAGGCGACGAGGATCGCGGCGAGGCCCGCCAGCGTGATTGCCAGGGTGCGATCGACCGAGCGGTCGGCGAAGCGGCCGCCGAGCCAGTTTCCCGCGGTCAGACCCAGGCCATAGAGCACCAGCATCGCGGTGATGAAGCCTAGTGAAGCGTGCGTCGCGTCGCGCAGGATCGGGGTGATATACGTGAACACGGTGAACATCGCGCTCGATCCGATCACCGTCAGCGCCAGCGCGCCCAGTACCGGCCGGCGGGTCAGCACCCGCAGCTCGGCCATGACGTTGCCGCCCGTCGGCGCGGGCAATGCCGGCAGCGTCGCGCGCAGGGCCGTCATGGTCAGCATGCCGAGCCCGGCGATACCCCAGAACGAGGCGCGCCACCCGAGGTGCTCGCCTGCCCACGTGGCCAGCGGAACGCCCACCACGTTGGCGATGGTCAGGCCCATGAACATCGACGCTACCGCGCTGGCACGCCGTTCGGGCGCGACCAGTCCCGCCGCGACCACCGAGCCGACGCCGAAGAATGCGCCATGGTTGAAGGAGGTAACCAGCCGCGCGACGAGCAGCATGGCATAGCTGTCGGAAATCGCCGCGAGCAGGTTGCCCACGGTGAAGATGCCCGCGAGCGCAATGAGCAGCGTGCGCCGCGGCACCCGGCCCGTGGTCAGCGTCATCAGCGGTGCGCCCGCGACGACACCCAGCGCGTAGGCGCTGATCAGCAGGCCGGCGGCAGGGATCGACACTTGCAGGTCGCGCGCGATCACGGGCAGCAGGCCCATCGGCGCGAACTCGGTGACGCCGATGCCGAAGGCGCCGACCGCCAGGGCGAGCAGCCCGAGCTGGTTCTTCATCATGGCGTGACCTCCCGGCTCATCACCGGGCGCGAGGGAGGCAGGGCGATCTTCGCCGATCGTGGCGCAATGGGCATGCTTCAATCCTTGTCTATCTGCTTGCGGCGTAGATGGACTGTGACGCCCCCGCGGTGTAGCAGGTCTCGACGCCAAGGATTTTTGCAATGGACGCAAAGCTTGCCGGTGGAACCGACCGGGCTCATGCCATGTCGCTGTTCGTCGCGGTGGTCGATCAGGGCAGTTTTTCGGCCGCCGGCCGACGGCTGGGAATGAGCCCCTCGGCCGTGGCGCGCGCGGTCGACCGGATCGAGGCGCGGCTCGGCGTCAGGTTGCTGCTGCGCTCGACCCGCGCCCTGTCGCTGACCGCAGAAGGGCTGTCATACCTTCAGGCGGCGCGGCGCATCCTGGCCGACCTCGACGAGGCGGAGCAACGCATCGCCGACCAGGGCAGTCCGCGCGGGCGGCTGCGCATCAGCGCGGCCTTCGCGCATGGGCGCCTCAGCGTCGTGCCCTTGCTCGGGCAGTTCGCCGCGCTCTACCCCGACATTCTCATCGACGTTTCGCTGACGGATACGCTGATCGACATCGCCGGCGGCCAGGCCGACGTTGCGGTGCGCTTCGGCCCCCTGCCCGACAGCACGCTGACCGCGCGCAAGGTCGGCGAGACGCGGCGCGTGATCGTCGCCTCGCCCGAGTACCTGGCGCGGCACGGCACGCCATCGGCTCCCGAAGACCTCTTCGCGCACAACTGCCTCAATTTCAGCTTCCGCCGCGCCGAGCCGGTCTGGCCGTTCCGCCGCGATGACGCAGAATTTGACCTCTCCGTGCGTGGCAACATCGAGGCCAACAACGGCGAGACCCTCGGCCAGCTGGCCCGCGCCGGGGTCGGCATCGCGCGCGTCGGGACCTTCGGCGTTGCCGAGGATATTGCGTCGGGCGCGCTGGTGCCGCTGCTCGAGGCATTCAATCCCGGCGATATCGAGCAGATCCATGCCGTGTTCGTCGGCGGTGCCAACACCCCGGCGCGCGTGCGTGTCTTCGTGGACTTCCTCGCCACCCATCTTCGCTGAAGCGGGCGGCGCGGCGCGTTCAGCGCATCAGCCGTGCGCGCCGAAGTGGTTGGCGATGGCGACCGTGACGCGCAGCATCAGGGCGTGCGAACGCTCGATCGGATCGATGAAGCGCGCGCGGATCGCACCATAGTCCTCGCCGGCATGATCGGGGAAATCGCTCGGCTCGTCGACGCTGAAGTCCGCCAGATGCGGGGTCGCCACCGGATAAGCGCGGCGCAGCTGTGCCAATGCATCGTCGACCCGCAGCGACAGGACCATTTCCAGCACGTCGTCGCGGCTGACGTCGTTCGAGCGCGAGAACGGCGGCACTTGCACGGCGCGCAGGAACATGTGCATCAGCAACGCGAGGCGAACCGCCTGCAGCAGACCGATGCTGCGCCGCTCCGCATCCAGCACCGGGTCGCGGCCGGACGGCGCCCCGGGTACGAGCGCGAGCAGGCGGTGCAGCTTCATCCAGTCGACGCGCAGGCGCGAGACCAGCCGACGGAACACGCCGGCGCGATCGTCCGTGGTCAGATACTCCGCCAGCGCCATGCATGCGCCTTCGAGCGCAGTTTCGGTGCCGCGATAGGGCCGGCTGGCCCAATAGGCGGAATTGAACAGCTCGCCATAAGCACCGACCGTCTTGATCGAGGCAAGGCCGTTGGCCGCGCGCAGCAGACGCACCAGCTGCATCCCGCGTTCCGACTGGCCGAGCAGTTCGGCGATCGCCTCGATCTCGTCGCCTGCGGCGGTCCCTGCCCCGGCGATGACGTTCACCGGATAGCCGATCTGCTGCAGGATAGCGTTGTGCGGGATCGCGCGGATCTGGCGCAGGCTCATCGTCCGGTCGGCCGAAATGTCGGACTGGCGGCGCGACACGCGGCTGCCCGTCGCCGTCAGCATGCCGAGACCGAACGCCGTCACCGCACGGGCATAGGTCGCGCTCTTGAGGTGGTCGCGCTGCACCCGGCGGATCGCACGATAGAAATCGAGGCTGAGGTCGGTCCGGTCGTAGAACGGATCGCGCGGCACCGGCGCCGCGAACGACAACTCCGCCTCGACGATGCGCGACAGCGTGGCGAGCGCCAGTTCGTCGTTGCGGAAGAAGAGGTAGCCGTCACCACCCTGGAAGCTGGCCTCGGGCTCGAGCGCGATGCCGGCCTTCATGAAGCGGCGCCGCGCCCAGCCGCTGAGCGGCCAGGTCAGGCGGTCGGCAAAGCCGGAAGGATGCGCGCCGCGGCCCATCGACTCGCCGTGCGTGTCGAACACCAGGGCCGCCACGTCGGTCAGGCCATGGGCTGCCATCGCCTCGGCCAGGCGCCCCTGCAGGCGCTCGATCGCCAGGGCTGCGGGCAACTGGCCAATGAAGCGCCCGGCGTCGGAAAAGCCCGTCTGGATCGAGACCCGTCCGCGCTGGCGGGCGTAATCGCGATAGGCCTCCTCGGCGAGCAGTGCCTCGAGGAAGCGGCCGCCATGCTCGAGCGCGGTTTCGGTCTCGAACAGCGGGGATACATCGACCTTGTCGTCGATCCCGAACAGCTTGGCGAAATAGAGCGCGGCCAGCACCGTCTGCGGCTGCTCGCACTCGGCGATCAGCATGCGGATCGGCGCGTCGCCGTCGATGTGGTGGATGATCTGCGCCATCGCCAGGAACTGGCGGATCGCGGTCGAGGTCTCGATCGCCAGCGCGGCAAAGTTGACCCGTAGCGGCTTCACTTCGGCCAGCAGTTCGCGCAGCCGCGACAGCGCACTCTTGCTGGCGATGTCCAGCGTGCCATCGGGGTCGACGCGGCGGCGCAGCGCATTGTGCAGCTGCGACGTGTTCACCCGGAAATGGATCCAGCCCATGCCAAGGCCATCGGCGCGCATCGCACCGGCGAGCGTTGCCAGGCCGATCGCGACATCGCCATCGGCGGCGCTGGCGGCATCCGCCTCGAGCGTGGCGATCAGCGGCTTCAATGACAGCAGCTTGTCCGGGTGATCGGCGGTGAGGCTGTTGGCGGCGGCGGCGAGTGCCTCGGGCGTATCGAGTGGCACCGAGAAGGCCTCGGCCATCTGCGAGGCATGGGTTTCCGCACCATCAAGCGTCGTCAGCAAGGCGTGATCGGGGACCAGGCTGCGCAACCCTGCGGCATAGCTTGCCAGACGGCGCGCCTTCTCGCGCAGGCGGAACGCGATCGAGGTGTGCCAGCCGATGTCGGTGCGGCCGTCCATGTCGTAGCCGACCCAGGTCGCGAAGCGGAACGGCAGCGGGCGGAAGTCGAGCCAGCGGGTCGGCCAGCGCTCGCGCGCGTGGGCCAGCAGCGTCGCGTTGATCCGGTCGCGTGCGGCGCCGGCGCGCTCGATCGCGTTGCACACCTCGACGTGCTCGAACTCGAGCGTGATCTTGCGATGCTCGGCCGGCAGCGCGCAGACCGTCGCCGCCATCGGGTCGTCGGCGAGCGCGGCGGAGGCCACGGCATCGGCCTGCGCCGGGTTGAGCAGGAAGGTCGGGTGCGCGGTGAACACCGCATGGAGCAGCGGCTTTTCCCAGCGCGCGCGGAACTGGCCGAAACCGTCTTCCTCGTTGAGCAGGGCGGCGATGCGCGACAGGTTCGCCTCGGCCACGGTCGGCGCGACGAGACGGCGAAGGCGCACCGCCCGGCTCTGCAACGCCTCGCATTCCAGTTCCGCGACGAGTGCGGCCATATCGTCGAGCGAGAGCGTGCCCGCTTCCAGCTCGCGCGACAGGTCGTGGCTGAGCTGGAACACCGGATTGAACAGCGGGGTCTCGGTGGTGCGCTGGTGCAGCGCCTGGAGGCGCTCGCGCAGCTGTGCAACGGTCTTCATCACCCTGTTCCCCTTGCTTGTCCGTGTCGCCCGGACGGTCTTGCTGCGCTGCACCATGCCCGATGCGTCAGGTGTTGGAAAGGGCCGAGGCCTCGCGCGCCAGGCGCTCGATCTCCGCCTCGTCGGGCGTACCCTTGGGAACGACCCAGCTGCCACCGACGCATAGCACCGGATCGGCGGCGAGCCACTCGGGCGCCGACGCCAGATTAATGCCGCCGGTCGGGCAGAACTTCACCTGATGGAACGGCGCTGCCAGCGCCTTCAGCGCGGGTAGCCCGCCCGAGGTCGAGGCAGGGAAGAACTTGAAGTGAGTCAGCCCCAGGTCCAGCCCGCGCATGATGTCGCCGGCGGTGGCGGTGCCGGGCAGGAACGGAATGCCGGACTCCACAGCCGCCTGGCCGAGACGCTCGGTCAGGCCGGGCGAGACGATGAATTCCGAGCCGGCGTCGATCGCGGCCTTGAGTTCGTCGGGGTTGGTCACGGTCCCGGCGCCGACGATCGCGCCCTCGACGGACTTCATCGCGGCGATCGCTTCGAGCGCGGCAGGCGTGCGTAGCGTCACTTCGAGAACGCGCAGGCCCCCGGCGACGAGCGCGCGGGCGATCGGCAGCGCATGGGCCACATCCTCGATCACCAGCACCGGAATGACGGGCGCGGTGCGCATGATGATCTCGATCGGCTTCATGGTGTCTCTCCGGCGGTTGAATGCGCAATGACTAGCGAGTTGCCGATGCCAGTGCATCTGCCAACGGGCAAGACGCATAGCTATTTCCTCGCTCTTTCGGCGCCATGCCGCGTTTCGCGGCCGTTCCGTCGCCGCGCTGGCGGGCATTGCCATTGGTTGCGCTCGCCGGTATCCCGACGATCGCCGGGGCAAAGCAACCTCCCGGTCGGGTTCATGGCCCAAGCTCCTTAAGGCCGACCCCTTGGAGCCAAGCGTTGCCTTGATCCTCCGCTCCTGCGGATATTGAGGCGTGCCTTGTGACCACACCAAGCGATCACCCGACCTTTGCTGAACTGGTCCGCGTCTCGGCCCGCATCGGCTGCCTCAGTTTTGGCGGACCGGTCGGCCAGATCGCACTGATGCACCGCGAACTCGTCGAGGAACGCGGCTGGATCAGCGAAGACCAGTTCCTCCATGCGCTCAATTTCTGCCACCTCTTGCCCGGGCCCGAGGCGCAGCAACTGGCCATCTGGATCGGATGGAAGCTGCACGGCACCCGCGGAGGCCTCGCCGCCGGGCTGCTTTTCGTCATCCCGGGGGCATTGCTGATCCTCGCGCTCTCGGTGCTTTACGGCGCCGCCGCGCATCTTGCGTGGTTTGCCGCGGTGTTCCTGGGCATCAAGTCGGCGGTTCTGGCCATCGTCGTCCAGGCGCTGCGCCGTGTCGCCGGGCGGGCGCTCGATACGCGGTTCAAGCAGGCCATCGCGATAATCGCCTTCGCCGGGCTCTTCGTGTTCGGCCTGCCCTTTCCGGTCATCGTCCTTGGCGCAGGATTGCTGGGCAGCGCGGTCGCGGCACGGCGGCCGGGTTGGCTGGCGCTCAAGCCCGCACCTGCCGCCCCACCCCCGGGCCCACGTCCATGGCGGCAGAGCCTGGGGGCGGTTGCGATCGGCGCTTGCCTGTGGATGGCCCCGCTCGCCTTCGTTGCGGCAACGCTCGGCACGCATCATGTGCTGTGGACGATCGCCACGTTCTTTTCCAAGCTGGCGGTGGTCAGCTTCGGGGGCGCCTACGCCGTTCTTGCCTACATGGCGCAGCAGGCGGTCCAGGGCCACGGCTGGCTGAGCGCGGGCGAGATGGCCGATGGCCTCGGCCTTGCCGAGACGACGCCCGGACCACTCATCATGGTCACGCAGTTCGTCGGCTACCTCGCCGCCGCGCGAAGCCCTGCCCCCTTCTCGCCGCTCGTCGCCGGCGTGGCCGGTGCATTGCTGACGACATGGGTCACCTTTGCGCCGTGCTTCCTGTGGATCTTCGCGCTGTCCCCCTGGATCGAGCGACTCGAACACGCGCGGCGCCTCAAGGGCGGCCTCGCCACGCTCACTGCCGCGATCGTCGGCGTGATCGCCAACCTCACGCTGTGGTTCGCGCTCCACGTCCTGTTCACGCGCGTGTCGTCGGTCTCGGTCGGGCCGCTGCACCTCACCCTGCCCGACTGGGCCAGCTTCGACTGGCGCGCCGCCGCCCTCGCGACCTTGGCGGGCGTGCTGATCTTCGGCGCGCGATGGAGCGTGTTGCGCACGCTTTGCGTGACAGCGATGGCCGGCTTGATGCTGGGCTGGGCGGTGTGAGTTTGCGGCGAAGGGGATCCCGCCATCCTAGCGACACCGCCGGATCCTCCCTGTGCCGAAGGCACGGGGAGGGGGACCGCCGCGAAGCGGTGGTGGAGGGGCGTGAGGTTGCTTGAGAATAATGGCCCCTCCGTCAGCGCGCTTCGCGCGCTGCCACCTCCCCGTGCTTGCAGCACAGGGAGGATCTGTCATGCCTCGACCCTAGACCGCCGAGCTGAACTGGTGCCCACCGTTGCGCCAGCGATCGAACAGCGCCGCGATCGATCGGTGATAGGGCTGGCTGTGCGGCGCGAGCGTGAGGCGGGTGCCCTCGATCCGGGCAAGGCCCCGCTCGACGAACGGGAGCAATCCCTCGCCCGCGTCTTCCAGCAGATCGGGTGGCAGATCGACCGTCTCCCGGCACAGCAGCGTTTCGATCAGCGCGGCGCGGCGGCGGTCCTCGGGGCTTTGCACCACGCCGCGCGTGCCGGGCAATGTGCCGGCTTCGACGAGGGTGCGATAGCGCCCGGCGTTCTTGTCGTTCTGCACCAGCAGGCCGGGGAACTGGCTGACCGAGGATGCGCCCAGCCCGATCAGTGCGGGGGCGGTGTCGTCGGTAAAGCCCTGGAAATTGCGCCGCAGGGTGCCCGCGGCGCGGGCCGTGGCCATGTCGTCATGCGGCAAGGCGAAGTGGTCGAAGCCGATCGTCGCATAGCCGGCGGACTTGAGGCGCTCAGCCCCTTGCGCGGCCATGGCGAAGCGGGTGCGCTGGCCGGGCAGGCTGGCGGCGTCAATGCGTCGCTGGCGCGGGATCACGCCCGGCACGTGGGCATAGCCGAACAGCGCCACGCGATCGGGCTGCATGGCAACGGCGGTCTCCAGCGTCTGCGCCAGCACAGCCTCGTCCTGATGCGGCAAGCCATACATCAGGTCGAAGTTGACGGAATCCACCCCGGCCTTGCGCAGTCCATCCAGGGCGCGGGCGATGTCGGCCTCGGGCTGGACGCGGCCGATCGCGGCCTGCACGCGCGGATCGAAGGTCTGCACGCCCAGGCTGGCCTTGATCACGCCGATGCCGCGGATCGCGGTGAACCACGCCGGCGCCAGGCTGCGCGGATCGAGTTCGAGCGATAGCACAGGCCGCGCCAGCCGAAAATTGAGCGTCAGCGCGTCGATCAGACGGACGAAGTCGGTCGGGGCGATGGCATTGGGGCTACCGCCGCCAAAGGCAATGCGAGTGACGCGCGCGCTGGAGCCGATATGGCGAGCGACCATTTCGATCTCGCGGGTCAGCGCGCCGAGATAGGCCGCCAGGCGCTGGCTGCGGTTGGCCGCGCCGGTGTTGCAGCCACAATACCAGCAGATCTGCTCGCAAAACGGGATGTGCAGATAGAGCGAGACCGGCCCCGACAGCGCAGCCAGCGCCGCGGCTTGTGCCTCGGCAAAGGGGGCGTCGACAAATTCGGCAGCGGTGGGATAGCTGGTATAGCGCGGCACCGGGCGTGCCAGCAGCTCTGGATACCAAGTCCAGGCGCCGAACCGTTCGCCTTCGACCGGCCGAGGCAGGCTGCGACCGGAAGCCTTGCCAAGCCCTGCCGTCGTCCTGCCGATGCGATCCGCGATCGCGGCCGCGTCACCTGCCATCGTCATTGTTCTCTCCGCCGTCGCTCCCGTCATCGCAGCAGCTACCAGCGCCGGCACGCTTGCGCATTGCGCTATGGCAAATTGCACAACACGGCGCCGGGCTTTCGCCACCCGGTTTGCGCGGTCCGCTCCGGCCATCCCGGGGTGGCGCGATCGGCAGCAGCAGGACATGGCCCGCCTCGCCGCAGATCGGAACGGCCATGGCGCGCGGGCCACTCGCCAGCGCGGGCGCGGGTACCACAAAGCGCACCAGTGCCAGGCCAGCGAGCGCCGACACCATGCGCAGGCGTTGCTGGCGGGTCATGGCGCCGCATCCTCGCCCTCGTCGATCAGGATGCGCGCGGCCGCGCCGTCGAGATCGACGAACTGCCCCTGCCGCAGGGCCCAGAAGAATGCGGCAAGGCCGATCAGTCCCATGCCCAATGCAATCGGAATGAGTACCGCGATCGAGGTCATGCCCGCTCTCCATCGGTGAAAGACAACCTGAGCGAATTGGCCACGACCACCAGCGAAGACGTGGACATCGCCACCGCCGCGATCAGCGGGGTCACCAGACCGGCCATCGCCAGCGGCACGGCGAGGAGGTTGTAGCCGATCGCCAGCGTGAAGTTCTGGCGCACCACGCGCATCGTCCGCCGAGCCATGGCGACGCTTTGCGGCAGGGCCCGCAGCGACGCGCCGGTGAACACCACGTCCGCCGCCTGTCGCCCGACATCGCTGGCCGAGCCGGGCGCGATCGAGGCGTGCGCGGCGGCCAGCGCCGGGCCGTCGTTCAACCCGTCGCCCACCATCAGCACGCGGTGCCCGGCCGCGGACAGGCGCTCGATCGCCTCGTGCTTGTCCTGCGGCGAGGCATTGGCCTGCGCCGTCAAGCCGGTCTGGTGCGCCACCGTGGCCACCGCCGCGACTCCATCGCCCGACAGGATCGAGGCCGGGATGCCCTGGCGCGCCAGTTCCGCCAGGGCATCGGTGCAATCGGGCCGCAGCGCATCGGCAAAGCCGATCAGGCGCACCGGCGCGGTTCCGATCGCGAGCGCCGCGGCCATCCCGCCGGAGGCTGCGGCAGGGCGGCCGAGCGAGACGGGAACATCGTGCCATTGCGCGGTCATTCCCCGACCGGGCGTCTCGTGCACGTCGCTCAGTTCGGCAGCGCGCACGCCACGCGCGCCCAAGGCCTCGGCCAGACCGAGAGACAGCGGATGACGGCTGTGGCTCGCCAGCGCAAGCCCGACCGCCGCCTCGTCGGCGCGGAGGGCAGCAAGCGTCGCGGCGTCGGGAACGGGGCGCCCTTCGGTCAGCGTGCCGGTCTTGTCGATCAACATGCGGTCGACCTCGGCCAGCCGCTCGAGCGCCGACCCGTCCTTGACGAGGATGCCCCGCTTCATGAGCGCGCCCGCAGCGACCACCTGCGCCACTGGCACCGCGAGCCCGAGCGCGCAGGGGCAGGTGATGATCAGCACGGCGATGGCGATGACCAGCGCCTTGTAGATGCCGGCTCCGGCCAGCATCCAGCCGGCGAAGGTCAGTGCGGCAAGGCTGTGCACCGCCGGGGCATAGAGCCGCGAGGCGCGATCCGCGATCCGCACGTAGCGCGAGCGCGATTGGCCTGCGGCCTCCATCAGCCGGGCGATGTCGGCCAATGCGGTGTCTTCACCGGTCGCCAGGACGCGCACGTCGATCGGCGCGTCGGTGTTGAGCGTCCCCGCCAGGACGCGGTCCCCGTCCGCTGCCGGAACCGCCGCGCTCTCTCCGGTCAGCAGCGAACGGTCGAGACGGCTGCTGCCGCGCAGCACCACGCCGTCCGCGGCCAGCCGCTCGCCGGCCGCCACGCGCATGACCATGCCGGGCGCCAGGTCCGTCGCGGCATACCAGGCGGTCGCGCCGTCGTCGGCCACCACCATCGCGCCCGGCGCCGCCTGCCGCAGCAGGGCATCGACCCCGGCACGGGCGCGGTCCCGCATCATGGCATCGAGCGCGCGGCCGGCCAGCAGGAACAGAAGCAGCATCAGCGTGCCGTCGAACCAGGCCTCCGCCCCGTGCGTGACCGTCTCGTAGAACGAAAGCCCGGTGGCGAGCGTCACGCCGATGCTGATCGGCACGTCCATGTTGGTGCGGCCGTGGCGCAGCGCGCTCCACGCCGAGGCGAAGAACGGCCGTCCGGCATAGGCGGTGGCCGGCACCCCGATCAGCGCTGAAAGCCAGTGGAACAGATCGCGCGTTGCGCCGTCCGCCCCCGACCAGACGCTGACCGACAGCAGCATGACGTTCATGCAGGCGAACGCCGCAACCGCCAGCGGAGCGAGCAGCGGACGCACCGCCGAAACCGGCTCGACCAGAACGCTCGCGCGCGGCTGCGCGGCAAAGCCCGCGCGGGCCAGCGCCGCAACGAGATCGGGCACGGTCACCGCATCGGTGTGGTCGACGCCGACGCTGCGCGCGGTGAGGTTGGCGCGGGCCTGCGCAACGCCCGGCAGGGCCGCCAGCCCGCGCTCGACCTTGCCCATGCAACCGGCGCAGTGCATCGCGGGAACGGCCAGCGCCGTGTGCACCAGCCGGGCGTCTTGGGGTTGCGCCACAGGGTCGGCGTCGCGCCGCGCAGCGCGGGTCATCCGACCTCTCCGACCGAACGCCAGGTCTGGCCACCGCGGCGCGCGACGAGCTTGATGCGCCAGCGCCCCTCGGGCAGTGCCGCACCATAATGGCCGGCCCCATGCGCCGGCAGGGTTAGCGCCACGTCGCCACGCAGGCCCAGCGGATGCTCCGCCGTCGCGGTTACGGTGGCATCGCCGATCGGATGGCCTGCGGCATCGGTCAGCACGACGGACAGCGCACCATCGGCCTGGCGCGCGATTCCCGCATGCCAGCCGAGCGCGCGTTCCTGGCGGGCCTCGTCGAGCCAGCCGTTGAACTTCTGGCTGGCGACATAGGAGTTTTCGACGACCACGCCGCCGAAGGTCGACGTCGCCAGCCGCGCCATCATGACGTTGACGGTAATCACCACGCCGAAGAACGTGACGAGGATCGCGGCCATGTGCCGGCCGGTGAACGGGCGGGCGCTACGGATGCCGGTCATCGCGGGGGTTCCTTTCAGTCAGCGTCGCCGGGGGCGGCAAATTCGGTAGTGACGATATCCTGCGCCGGACGCTCTCCGACGCCTGCAGCCGCCGCGAGACGGAAGGCGAACCGCCGCTCGCGCGCCGCATCGCCGGGCACGACGGCATAGACGCGCAGCCGTTGTGTGGTGTCGGCCGGGACGGTGAAAGTCAGCGACGGACGCGCGAGCGCGGCGTCCATCTCGTCGGTGTAGATCGCGCCTTGCGGCAGATCGTTGAGCGCCAGGACGACCCGGCGGGGCCGGTCTTCCATGTTGCGCAGCTTGATGGTGAAGCCGTTGCGCACCGCGCCGCTCGACAGTTGCACGAACTCGGGATTGCGATCGCGTGCCACCGACAGGTCGAGGCGGGAACGCTGGCCAAGCATGAACAGCAAGCCGAGGCCGATCGCGCTCCACAGGCCGAGATAGACCAGCGTGCGCGGGCGGAAGATGGCGCGGACCAGCGACTTGGGCGCGCCGCCTCGGCGCTCATGTTCGGCATCGTCGAGCGTGCAATAGTCGATCAGTCCGCGCGCACGGCCGACCTGGCCCATCACGCGATCGCAGGCATCGATGCAAAGGCCGCAGGTGATGCAGCCAATCTGCGCACCCTCGCGGATGTCGATCCCGGTCGGGCAGACCGCCACGCACTGCTTGCAGTCGATGCAGTCACCGATCGCGCCCGGCAGCCGCTGCGCCTGCTTGAGCGAACCACGCGGTTCGCCGCGCCAGTCCTTGTACGTGACGATCAGCGATTTCTCGTCGAGCATGGCCGACTGGATACGCGGCCAGGGGCACATGTAGACGCAGACCTGCTCGCGCATGAACCCGCCGAGCCAGAACGTGGTGAAGGTCGGCACCGCGACGGTGGCATAGGCGATGGCCGGCGCGTGACCGGTCCAGAATTCGCGCTGCAAGGTCGGCGCGTCGGCGAAATAGAAGATCCAGGCGCCGCCCGTCGCAAAGCTGATCGCCAGGAAGATCGCCCACTTGCTCAGCCGCTTGACCAGCTTGTGAAGGCTCCACGGTGCGCGATCGAGGGCCAGTTGCGCGTTGCGGTCACCGTCGATGAAGCGGTCGACATGCTGGAACAGGTCGGTCCAGACCGTCTGCGGGCAGGCATAGCCGCACCAGGCCCGGCCCACCGCACTTGTCACCAGGAACAGCCCGATGCCCGCCATGATCAGCAGCCCGGCGACGAAATAGAACTCGTGCGGCCAGATTTCGATGCCGAACATGTAGAACCGGCGATGGGCAAGATCGACCAGTACCGCCTGGTTCGGTGCCCACGGCCCGCGATCCCAGCGCAGCCACGGCGTGCCCCAGTAGACCGCAAGGCACAGGACCATGACCGCCCACTTGAACCGGCGGAAACGTCCGTCGATCTTACTGGGACAGACCGGCTCGCGTCGTGCGTAAAGCGCCGTTTCGTGGGTGTCCCCCTTCCCCTTCGCCGCAGCGGCGGGGCGGTTGTGGACCAGCTTGAGCTTGGGATCGCCGGGCATGGTTTAGCCTACTTCGCAGGGGTTGCGGGTGGGATGGCGGGGTCGGGGGCCGGGTTGGCCTCGCCGCCGCCACGCGAGTGGACATAGGCCGCCAACATCTTGACGGTGACCGGGTCGAGGCGGTGGCCCCAGGCCGGCATCACGCCCTGGCGGGCATACGTCACGGTCTCGGTCAGCGTCGCGCGATCGCCGCCGTAGAGCCAGATCCGGTCGCTGAGGCGCGGCGCGCCGACGGTGCGATTGCCCTCGCCACTGGCACCATGGCAGACGCTGCAGTTGTCGGCGAAGACCTGGGCGCCACGCGCCGACGACGCGCTGGGCTTCTCCTGCCCGCTGATGACGCGCACGTGGCTGACCACGTCCTGCACCTGTGCCGCGGTCAGGATGCCGTCGCGCCCGAAGGCCGGCATCTGGCTGCTGCGGGTCTGGTCATCACCGGGATAGCGGATGCCGTGTTCGAGCGTCTGGTGGATCGTGGCGATGTCGCCGCCCCACAGCCAGTCGTCGTCGTTGAGGTTGGGATAGCCCTTCGATCCCGCCGCACCCGCGCCATGGCACTGGACGCAGTTCTGCTTGAAGGCGGCGCTGCCCCCCTCGATCGCGGCGCGCAGCAACTGCGGATTGTCGGCCAGCTTTTCGACCGGGGTTGCCGCGATGGCCGCCCGGGTCTGCGCGCGCGCGGCATCGGCGGCCTTGAGATCGGCTGCGAGCGCGCCGCGGCTGGTCCACCCGAGCGTCCCGGCCGTTGCCGCATGACGCCCGGGAATTGCCGGATAGACCACGACATAGCCGACCGCGAAGACGATCGTCGCGTAGAAGGTCCAGAGCCACCAGCGTGGCAGCGGCGTGTTCAGTTCCTCGATACCGTCCCATTCGTGGCCGACGGTTTCGACGCCCGTCGCCTCGTCGACGCGGGGTTCGGGCTTGTGGAAATCAGCCATCGTGATCCTCCGTGAAGATCGAGTTGGCCGCATCCCGGCCGGAGGCCTTGCCTCCGCGGCGGAAGGGCCAGATGCACAGCGCCAGGAACACCGCGGTCATGACCGCGATCGCCCAGCTATCGGCGAAGTGGCGCAAGGTGTCGTAGGTGCTCACCGCCCCTTCTCCTTCGCCAGGTCTTCCTGCGCGGCGGGTGCGTTGACGTCGACCAGCGTGCCCAGCATCTGGAGATAGGCGACGAGCGCATCCATCTCGGTCAGCTTGGACGGGTCGCCGTCGTAGTCGCGCACTTGCGCCGAGGGCCAGCGGGTCTTGAAGTCACCCGCGTTCTCCGGATCGGCCTGGGCCTTCAGGTCCTCGTCCGCCTTGGCGATCTGCGCCTTCGTATAGGGCACGCCGGTGGTGTAGAGGGTCTGCAGTTCGGCCGTCATGCTCGGCTTCGACAGCGGTCGCCCGGCCAGGAACTGGTAGGTCGGCATGATCGATTCCGGCACGACCGAGCGCGGGTCCTTCAGATGCTGGACATGCCATTCATCCGAATACTTGCCGCCCACGCGCGCGAGGTCGGGGCCGGTGCGCTTGGACCCCCACTGGAACGGATGGTCGTACATCGATTCCGCCGCGAGGCTGTAGTGACCATAGCGTTCGGTCTCATCGCGGAACGGACGGATCATCTGGCTGTGACAGACGTAGCAGCCTTCGCGCACGTAGATGTCGCGCCCGGCCTGCTCGAGCGGGGTGTAGGGGCGCATGCCCTCCACCTTTTCGATAGTGTTGTCGATCCAGAACAGCGGGGCGATCTCCACGATCCCGCCGATCGTCACCGCGGCAAAGGCGAGAACCGCCAGCAGGGTGACATTGCGTTCCAGCGTCTTGTGACGCTCTACAATGCTGGACATTGGGTATGTCTCCTCTGTCAGGCGGTCTGGCCGGCGGCGACGAGCGGGCGGTCCCGGGCGGGATCGAAGGCAGCGTCGTGCATCGGGGCTTCGCTGCGCAGCTGGCCGCGGATCGTGCGGGTGATGTTGATCACCATGATCACGCCGCCGCTGAGGTAGAGCAGGCCACCAAAGGCGCGCAGGGCATACATCGGGTGCAGCGCGGCGACGGTTTCGGCAAAGCTGTTCACCAGGTAGCCGTCAGGCCCGTATTCGCGCCACATCAGGCCCTGGGTGATCCCCGCCACCCACATCGAGGCGGCATAGAACACGATGCCCAGCGTCGCGCACCAGAAGTGCCAGTTGACCATGCGCAGCGAGTAGAGCCGCTCGCGGTTCCACAGGCGCGGCACGAGGTAATAGAGCGCGCCGAAGGTCACCATGCCGTTCCAGCCGAGCGCGCCGGAATGGACGTGGCCGATGGTCCAGTCGGTGTAGTGCGAGAGCGAGTTGACGCTCTTCACGCTCATCATCGGGCCCTCGAACGTGCTCATGCCGTAGAACGCCAGGCTCATCACCAGCATGCGCATGATCGGGTCGGTGCGGATCTTGTCCCAGGCGCCGTTGAGCGTCATCAGCCCGTTGATCATGCCGCCCCAGCTCGGCATCCACAGCATGACCGAGAAGACCATGCCCAGCGTCTGCGCCCAGTCGGGCAGCGCGGTGTAGTGGAGGTGGTGCGGCCCTGCCCAGATGTAGAGGAAGATCAGCGCCCAGAAGTGGATGATCGACAGCCGGTAGGAATAGACCGGGCGCTCGGCCTGCTTGGGCACGAAGTAGTACATCATGCCGAGGAAACCGGCGGTCAGGAAGAAGCCGACCGCGTTGTGCCCGTACCACCACTGCACCAGCGCGCCCTGCACGCCGGCGAACACCGGCACCGAGTGCGAGCCGAACAGGCTGACCGGGATGTCGAGGTTGTTGACGATGTGCAGCATCGCCACGGTCAGGATGAACGACAAGTAGAACCAGTTGGCGACGTAGATGTGCGGTTCGTGGCGCTTGATGATCGTACCGACGAACACCGCCAGGTACGCCACCCAGACGATCGTAAGCCACCAGTCCGTGTACCATTCCGGTTCGGCGTATTCCTTGCCCTCGGTGATGCCGAGCAGGTAGCCGGTCGCCGCCAGCACGATAAACAGCTGGTATCCCCAGAAGACGAAACGGGCGAGGCCGGGGAAGGCCAGCCTCGCCCGGCAGGTGCGCTGCACGACGTAGAACGACGTGGCGATCAGCGCATTGCCCCCGAACGCGAAAATGACCGCAGAGGTATGCAGCGGCCGCAGACGGCCGAAATTGATCCATTCCAGCCCGAAATTGAGCTGCGGCCAGGTCAGCTCCAGCGCGATCCACAGACCGGCGGAGAAGCCCGCTATCCCCCAGAAAACAGTGGCAATGACACCCCAGCGGATGACATCGTCATCGTATTTGCCCGGATCGGGCATCCGCAGGATGCCACGCACGGCGTCATCGACGCGGTTGCCGCTGATCGTCACCCACAGCGCGATCGCGGCGGCGATCGCGAAGAGCGACATGTGGATCGCAAACCCCTGGTCGACCGCCATGGCGCAGGCGACGATCGCCAGCACCAGCGCACCGAACCATAGCCCGGCGCGCAACAAAACCTGTTCCATGGACCCTTCCCTTCCATGCCATCATCAGGTTTCGCCCCTGCGCCTTTCGCTGCATAGGCACATTGACCAGCATCAAATTACCGGTTTGGTAAAATAATCCGGGGAGACTTTTAGCTTTTGCGCTGCATCAATGTCGGGGTGCCGGAGGCTGCATAGGGATGATCGGGCGCTGCCGGGAACGGAGCCTGCGAGGGGCAGGCCGCCCGGGCGCTGCGCCGCGCGCATCGGTTCCGACGCCGGCGCGAACGTCGGCGCGATCAAGGCAAGGAAAACCGTATGACCAAGGTTCTCGGCAAGGTGGACAACGGCATGAATGTCCATGGCAAGCGTATCGGCGCCAGGCGTGGATTGCGCCGGCTGGCACAGGCCGCCGCGGCCGCTACCCTCGCGCTGGCCTTTGCAACCACCCCTGCCCTCGCGGCGGACGAAGCCCCCGCGGGCAAATGGCAGGTCAAGGTGCTCGGCACCGCCGTGCTGCCCGATGGCAAGATCACCCGCGTGGACAAGGACCTGATCGGCCTGCCGGCCGGCTCGCAGACCAAGGCGAGCGACAATTCGTTCGTGCCGACGCTGGCGGTCGAATACTTCGTCCTGCCCAACCTGTCGGTCGAGACGATCTGCTGCTTCACCGCGCACCACGTGTCGGGCGCAGGGGCCCTCGCCGGCACCGCGATCGTCGACCATGCGCTGATCCTGCCCGCGACGCTGACCGCGAAGTACCACCTGACGCTGCCGGGCGGGGTCCAGCCCTATGTCGGCGCGGGCGGTGCCTGGTTCTTCTACATCGACGAGCGCCCCGGTGCGACGACGCGTGCGCTGGGCGCCACCCGGGTCAAGCTGGACAACGACGCCGGCGTGGTCGTGCAGGGCGGCATCGACGTGCCGATTACCAAGACCGGGCTCGGCCTGACGCTCGACGCCAAGAAGTACTGGATCGACACGACCGCACACTTTTTCACCGCGAGCGGCGCCGAAGCGCTGACCACGCGCCACCGCATCAGCCCCTGGGTGCTGAGCGCGGGCGTCGCCTATCGCTTCTGACGCCAGGTTCGAATAGCCCGGCGCATCCGTCAGTGCGCCGGGTTCGCGGGCGGGTCGACACCGGGGTCTGGGATCCCCCGGGGGCGGCCCGCCCGTTCCTTTTGGCCCGTAGGTTTTGTTCAGGCCTGCTTCGGCAGACGCTCGATCTGCCGCGCCGCTTCGTCAAGGATGTCGGCAATCCGGTGCGCAGTCTCCTCGTCGAACCCGTCCTGTTCGACCCGCTGGCGCAGGGCGAGCCCGAGGTTGGCGAAGGCGCGACGCACGGGAGGGCTCTCGGCCTGCGCACCGGCCTTGGCCAGGCTGGTCAGCCGCTCGACGATGACGGACAATTCCTCGCCGCGCGCGGCCAGTTCGGTACGCCCCGCCTCGGCAATGGTGAACGCCTTGCGCGCCCCCTCGCCTGCGGCTTCCGCGATCATGCCTTCGTCGACCAGCAGCGCCAGCGTGGGATAGACCACGCCCGGGCTCGGGGCATATTGCCCGCCGGTCAGTTCTTCCACCGCCTTGATGAGTTCGTAGCCGTGGCGGTCCTGTTCGGCGACCAGGCTGAGCAGCAGCAGTCGCAATTCACCACCGGCGAACATGCGGCCACGTCCACCGCGACGGCCTGCCGGGCCACCACCATGACCGTCGCCGTGACCGCCGCCATGGCCCCTGCCGTGGCCACCGCCATGGCGTCCGCCACGGCCGCCGCCGAAGGGCCCACCGCCAAACCCGCCGCCAAAGGGCCCTCCGCCGAAGCCGCCACCGAAGCTGCTCCCAAAGCCGCCTCCAAAGCCGGGGCCGCCGCCGGCGAAGGCATCGCCGTTTCCGAAACGTCCGGTCATCCGGGCGAGATGCCGGGCCATCCGACGGGCCTGCCGACTGGCATCGTTGTGTTCTAAAGTGCCCCGTTCAGGGCGGTTGTATCCATGTCGCATGATTGTACCTCGTGTTTCGATAGTAGTAAGATATATCTTAGAGCCATCGAAACAAGCCCCGTCGCAAAATTTTCGGGATTATCGGCGCAGCGCATCTTATCTGACGCTGCATGGCAGACCTGTTTGCGCCCACTCCCCAGGAAACGCCGCGTCCGGCAGCGCGCAGCGACGGCCCGCTGGCCGACCGGCTGCGTCCCCGCTCGCTGCCCGACGTCATTGGCCAAGATCACCTCACCGGCCCGGAAGGGGCGATCGGGCGCATGGTCGCTGCGGGCAAGCTCTCTTCGATGATCCTCTGGGGGCCTCCGGGCACCGGCAAGACCTCGATCGCGCGGTTGCTGGCCGATGCCGTGGGCATGCGCTTTGTCGCCATCAGCGCGATCTTCTCTGGCGTGGCCGATCTCAAGAAGGTCTTTGCCGAGGCCGATGCCATGGCGCTGGCCGGCCGGCGCACGCTGCTGTTCGTGGACGAAATCCACCGCTTCAACCGCGCGCAGCAGGACGGCTTCCTTCCCGTGGTCGAAAACGGCACGATCACGCTGGTCGGCGCGACGACCGAGAACCCCAGCTTCGCGCTCAACGCCGCCTTGCTCAGCCGCGCACAAGTGCTGATCCTGCATCGCCTCGACGCGGCAGCACTGGGCGAGCTGCTCCGCCGCGCCGAGGAGGAGACCGGCCTCACCCTGCCGATCACCCCACCCGCGCGCGAGGCTTTGATCGCTTCGGCCGACGGGGACGGCCGCTTTCTTCTCAACCAGGTCGAGACGCTGCTCGACGTCGACCTGCCCGCGCCGCTCGACCCCGAGGGCCTGTCGAAATTCCTGATGCGGCGCGTGGCGGTCTACGACAAGGACCGCGACGGGCACTACAACCTCATCTCTGCGCTGCACAAGGCGCTGCGCGGGTCGGACCCGCAGGCCGCGCTCTACTACATGGCGCGCATGCTGGTCGCGGGCGAGGAGCCGCTCTACGTGCTGCGCCGGCTGGTGCGCTTCGCCAGCGAGGACATCGGCCTCGCCGACCCCCAGGCGCTGGTGCAGTGCCTCGCCGCCAAGGACGCCTACGAGTTTCTCGGCTCGCCCGAGGGCGAACTGGCGATCGTCCAGGCCTGCCTCTATTGCGCCACCGCGCCCAAGTCGAACGCCGCCTATGCGGGCATGAAATCGGCTTGGAAGGCGGCGCGCGAGACCGGCTCGCTCAGCCCGCCGCCGCACATCCTGAATGCGCCGACCAAGCTGATGAAGGACATCGGCTATGGCAAGGACTACGCCTACGACCACGATGCCGAAGACGGTTTCTCGGGCGCGGACTACTGGCCCGAGGAAATGGGGCCGCGCACCTTCTACCGCCCGGTCGAACGCGGCTTCGAGCGCGAAATCGCCAAGCGCCTCGAATGGTGGGACCGCAAGCGCCGCGAACGCCGCGACGAGGCGTGAGCACAGCCGCCACCTTCGTCAGCCCGCACCGCGCTGCCACTGACTTGCCCGATCCTCCCTACCGCAGGTGGGGAGGGGGACCGCGCGCCCAGCGCGTGGTGGAGGGGCAAGGCCCCCTTCCCCTCCCCTCCGCTACGACACTCCCCGCATGAAGCACCGCTTCGCCCACTTCGTCGCGATCGACTGGTCGGGCGCAGCCGGCGAGCGCCACAAGGGCATCGCGCTCGCCCAGTGTTCGCGCGGCGATGCGGCCCCCCAGCCGGTACGCCCCGGCCATCGCTGGTCGCGAACCGAAGTGCTCGACTGGCTGTGCGACGACCTGCCGCCCGACAGCCTCGTCGGCATGGACCTCGGCCAATCGCTCGCCTTTGCCGATTGCGGCGCCTTCTTCCCGGGCTGGCCGGAAAGCCCGGCCAATGCGCGCAGCCTCTGGGCGCTGGTCGATGCGATCTGTGCGGACGAGCCGCATCTCGGCGTCGGCGCTTTCGTCGATCATCCCGAGGCCTCGCGCCATTTTCGCCGCCACGGCGGGCGCTGCGGCGACCGGTTCGGCAGCGGGCGCGGGCGGTTCCGCGTGAGCGAACGGGCGCAGGAAGCGATGGGTTGCCGACCCTACAGCAACTTCAATCTCGTCGGCGCCGCGCAAGTGGGCAAGTCCAGCCTTACCGGCATGCGCCTGCTTCACCGCCTGCCACCCAGCATTGCCGTCTGGCCGATCGATCCGCTGCCCGAGACCGGGAGCGTGATCTGCGAAATCTACACCACGATCGCCGCCATGGCCGCCGGCCGCCCCGCCAGCCGGTCCAAGATCCGCGATGGCCAAGAACTCGACATCGCCCTCGCCGCCCTCGGTAGCGCGCCTTTCCGCCATCACGGCCCCATCGACGATCACCAGAGCGACGCCCTGATCACCGCCGCCTGGCTGCGCCGCGTCGCCCACGACGAGGCGCTTTGGCACCCTCATGGCCTGACGCCCGAAATTGCTGCGACGGAGGGCTGGACGTTCGGGGCCCGCTGAGGCTATGCGCTCCGACAAGGCGCCGGCTTAGCTCAGTTGGTAGAGCACCTGATTTGTAATCAGGGGGCCACGGGTTCGAATCCTGTAGCCGGCACCATTTTCCCGTACCCACCGCTGCTTGTCGCACACCCCCAAGAAATTTGGGATGGACGATGCCGGGGCCCTGTGGTGGGAACGGTCCATGCCTGCCCCGGACATCGCGCCCGCCGCCCTGGCCTCCCTCACCGAGAGGGAACTGGAAATCCTGCACCTTCTCACCGCAGGCCATACGATCAAGTCGATCGCGGCGCATCTCGGCCGGTCCGAAGCCTCGATCAACGAGCGCCTGCGCGAAGCACGTCGCAAGACCGGCGCCGGCAGCAGCCGCGAGCTGGCGCGGCTGGTCGAGGCCCAGAAAAACTGTCCCAGAAATCCTGATCTGTCTGCCCCGGCGCCGCGCGTGCCTGATCCGAGCGGGCCCTCCACGAAGGAGCGCCGCCATCGGAAAGGACTGATCGCCATGACCCTGATCGCAACGCTGGCCGCTGCCGGCCTTCTCGCCACCGCCACCGGAGGCGGGCTTCACCCTGCGGCCCACCATCCGGCCGCCCCGGCTGACAACGTCGCGTCGCAACACGCCATGGCCGATCCCCTCGTCGGGCGATGGGCACTCGACACGGCCAGGATCCCGGCAGACGAGCGCCCGCAGCGGGTGACGATCACGTTCCGCCTCGACACCGCGCACCGCTGGAATACCGAAGTCGAGATCGTCGGCGCCGATGGCCAGGTGCAACGCGGTGTGTCCAATGCTGCGGCGGACGGCGTGCCGGTGCCGATTGCCGGATCCCTGCCTTTCATTGACACCGTGGCACTCCGCCAGCCCGAGCCCGGAACGCTGGTGATGACGCTGGGCAAGGCCGGCAAGACGGTATCCTCGCGGGTCTATGCCGCCAGCCGCGACCGGCGCCGGATGACCGAGACGATCATCTGGGGCGGCCCGGCCCTCCCCGGCCTCGAGACAACGCAGTTCGAGCGCATCGACTGAGAGGTCCTTGCCAAACGGTATCGGGTGGCAACCCATAAGCAGCAACGGGTCATACGCAGCGACGGGTTGACGCACTGCAACGGAGCGGCGACTCAGGGGGGATGAACAATCCCCCCTCGATGCTGCACGACGGCTTCATCCTGCTCGGGTTCGCCATGGTGTTCGTGCTGGTGTTTCGCCGGCTCGGGCTGGGTGCGACGCTGGGCTATCTTCTCGCCGGTGCCGTGGTCGGGCCGCAAGTGCTGGGGCTGGTCGGCGAGGCCGAGCAGAAGCTGGGCATCGCCGAGCTGGGGATCACCCTGCTGCTGTTCCTCGTCGGGCTGGAGTTGAACCCGTCGCGGCTGTGGCGGATGAAGCGTGACATCCTGGGGCTTGGCCTGCTGCAGGTGTCGCTGTGCGCGGCGGCGATCATCGCGGTGATCAATTTCGGCACCGATTTCAGCCTCGTCGCCGCGGTTGCGCTGGGCCTGCCGTTGGCGCTGTCCTCGACCGCGCAGGTGCTGCCGATGCTCCAGGCCTCGGGCCGGATGCGCACCCCGTTCGGCGAGCGGACTTTCGCGATCCTGCTGTTCCAGGATCTGTCGATCATTCCGATGATCACCCTGATCACGGCGCTCAGTCGCAATCCGGCCAATGCCAACGGGCCGCCGGGATGGCTGCTGGCGGTCTATACCGTGGCCGCCATCGTCGGCCTCATCCTGGCGGGGCGCTACGTGATCCGTCCGCTGTTTCGTCTGATCGGCAATCTTGGCGAGCGCGAGATGTTCGTCGTCGCGGCGCTGTTCACGGTCATGGCCTCGGCCGCGGTGATGGAGGCGCTGGGCCTGTCCACCGCGCTCGGTGCGTTCATCGCCGGCGTCATGCTGGCCGACAGCCCCTATCGCCACGAACTCGAAGCCGACGTCGAACCGTTCCGCTCGATCCTGCTCGGGCTGTTCTTCCTGGCGGTGGGAATGATGATCGACCTGCACGCCATTGCCGAACGCCCGCTGTTCGTGATCGGCATGGCCGCCGCGCTCGTCGCGGTGAAGACCGCCGTCATCATGGGGATCGGGCTGGCTTTCCGCATGACCTGGCGCGGTGCGCTGGCGCTCGGCCTGCTGCTCAGCCAGGGCGGCGAGTTCGGGTTCGTGCTGTTTGCACAGGCGCAGCATGCCCAGCTCATCGCCCCCGAGGCCGCCAGCCTGTTCGGCGCGATCGTCACGCTGTCGATGGCCACCACGCCGTTCCTGATGGCGCTGACCAAGCCGCTGCGCGCCGATCCGGTCAAGCCCGCCAAGGGCGAGCGCCCCGGCCCTGTCGCCGATCACGCCCAGGCCATCGTCGTCGGCTATGGCCGCTTCGGCCAGGCGGTGGCGCAGATGCTGCTCGCCAACGAAGTGACCGTGACGATGATCGACACCGACGTCGAGATGATCGACGTTGCGCAAAGCTTTGGCGCCAAGGTCTATTTCGGGGACGGCACGCGGCTCGACCTGCTGCGTCAGGCCGGCGCGGAGGAAGCGGCGCTGATCCTGTTCTGCCTCGACGGCGACCAGCTCGACGTGGCGACGCTCGATGCCGTGCAGACCGCCTTCCCCGACGCCTCGATCTTCGTGCGCGCATTCGACCGGCGCGTGGTCATACGCCTGCGCGGCAGCCCCGCACGCGCAGTGGTGCGCGAAGTCATGGAATCGGCGATCCGCATGGCCCGTCTCGCGCTCGACGACATCGGGGTCAGCGACGAGGCCATCAACCGGGCCGAGGCCATGTTCCGCGCGCGCGACAAGGAGCGCTTGAAGGCGCAGATCGAGAGCGGCGACATCCGCACCGCGCGCGATCGCATCATCACCGTGCCGCACTCCCCCGGCGCGCAGGCCAGCTGACCGTCAGCCCTTGCGCGTCGCCTCGAAGGCATTGCGCGTCTTGAGGCTGGGATCCTCGGTCCAGGGCTGGTCGGGCCAGCGGTGGCGCGGGTAGCGACCCTTCATGTCCTTGACCACGTCGCGCCACGATCCGCGCCAGAATGCGGGGAGATCCGCCGTGGTCTGGATCGGCCGCCCGGCGGGTGAGGTCAGCGACAGCAACAGCGGGCGCGGTGGCTGGCCGATCTGCGGATGGCGATCCAGTCCGAACAGCGCCTGGACGCGCAGTTCGACCGCCGGCCCGCCTTCGTGGCCATAGTCGATGGCGTGGCCGGTGCCGGCCGGCGAGCGGTATTGCGCCGGGGCCAGGCGGTCGAGCTGCTGACGCTCGTTCCAGTCGAGCCGGTTCTCCAGCGCCTCGTGCAGCCGGCCGGCGGCGATCTCGAGATCACGGCGGCCGGTCAGCAGCGGCGCCAGCCACTCGTCGAGCGAGGCCAACAAGGCTTCCTCGCCCAGCGCCTCGAGACCTGCGTACCTGGCGCGCGTCAGCAAGGCTTGCGCCGCGGGGCCAAGCGGAAGCGCAGGCAGCCCCTCGCGCCGCACCACGTCGAGCAGGCAGGCGACGACGGCCAGCGGATCGGGCTTGGCATCAGGCACGCGCGTCAGCACGATGGCGCCGAGGCGGCGCTCGAGGCGCGCTTCGACCCGGCGTTCCTGCGCGTTCCAGGTCAGCGCGTGGCGCTGGTCGAGGCGGTGCGCGAGCCAAGTCGTCACGTCGCCTTGTTCCAGCGCAAGCGCGGACATGATCCGGGCGCCTTTCGCCTCGCCCTGTGCATCGCCGATGACCAGCCAGCGCGCGGTGGCCAGCGGCGATGCGGGGTCGAGCCGGTATCCGCGTCCGCCCGCGGACAGCCATTCCTCGCCGTTGGCAGCGCGTGCGCGGGCGATGCGGTCGGGGAACGCCTCGGCCAGCAGAACGGCGAGCGGGGGTGAGCCGCTGCGTTGGGCATGGCGCCCATCGTCGGGCTCAGCCCCCAAACCCGCCGACGACTTGTTCGCCAACGCAGCCCAGCGGGCGGCAAGCTTGCGCGACGCATCCGCCCTGCCCCCGCGCTCGCGGTCCCAGCGCTCGAGCCGGCGCGCGAGGTCCTCGCCGCTGCCGCCGAGGCCGCGTTCCTGCAGCAGCAGCGCCAGACGCGCCGCCGCTGGTGCAGCGCCATGCCCGGCCGCGAACAACAGCATGTGCGCCAGCGCCGGCTCCATCGGCATACGCGCCATGGCGCGGCCATGCGCGGTGATGCGCCCCTCTGGATCGAGCGCACCGAGCGCCACCAGCCCGCCCTTCGCCGCCGCCATCGCCGGCGCTGGGGGAGCATCGATCCACGCCATGGCCCCCGGATCGCCTGCGCCCCACTGCGCGAGCGTTAACGCCAATGGAGCAAGGTCGCTGGTCAGCATCTCGGGTGGGTCGAACGCGGGACGGCCGGCATGCGCGGCTTCTTCCCACAGGCGGTAGGCTACCCCCGGCCCCTGCCGCGCAGCGCGGCCGGCGCGCTGTGCCGCCGCCGCCTGGCTGGCGCGCGTGGTGACGAGCCGCGTCACCCCGGCCACCTTGTCGAACTCGGCGCGGCGCGACAGGCCCGCGTCGACGACCACGCCGACCCCGTCGAGCGTGAGCGAGGTTTCCGCGATTGCCGTGGCGAGCACCACGCGGCGGCGCCCTTGGGGATCGCGGCGAATCGCGGCGCGCTGACCGGCCGGCTCGACCTGTCCATGCAGCGGCAGGACCAGCGCCCCCGGCAACCGCTGGGCCAGGATATCCGCCGTGCGGTCGATATCGCGAACGCCGGGCAAAAAGGCGAGGATATCGGCCGATTGCTCGTTCCAGGCCTGGACGACGGCATTGGCGACCGCCTGCTCGGTACGCAGCTGCAGGCTTGCACCCATCCAGCGGATCGCCAGCGGGTGTGCGCGCCCCTCGCTCTCGATCACCGGTGCGCCTTCCATCAACGCGGCAAAGCGCGCGCCGTCGAGCGTTGCCGACATGACCACGACGCGCAGATCCTCGCGCAGCACCCCTTGCGCCTCGATCGCGAGGGCCAGGCCGAGATCGGAATCGAGATGGCGCTCGTGCGCCTCGTCGAACAGCACCGCCGAGACGCCGGCCAACTCGGGATCACCAAGGATGGTGGCGACGAAGATCGCCTCGGTCATCACCAGAACGCGGGTGCGGGCCGATCGCTTGCTGTCGAGGCGGGTGAGATAGCCGACCGTCTCGCCGGCTTCCTCGCCCAGCAGCTGGGCCATACGCTCGGCTGCAGCGCGCGCGGCGACGCGCCGGGGCGAGAGCACGATGACGCTGCCGCTGCACCATGGCTGATCGAGCAGGGCCGGCGCCACCGCCGTGGTCTTGCCGGCGCCCGGCGGCGCGATCAGGACCGCGCCGTTGCGATGCGCAAGCGCTTCGAGAAGATCGGGCAGGACGGCATGGATGGGCAGGTTGGTCACCTGCCCGCCATAAGCGCGCAGGCTTCCTCTGCGCAACCGGACGGCGAAGGTCCGAACCGGACCAAAGCATGGGTGGCCCCGCCCATAAGGACCCCTGCACAAGCGATCTTTCCGTGATATCTTGCGCAGATACCGGCCAAGCGACCGGTAGTGACCGGAGAGCCTGTCGTGTTCCTCGACCTCAAAGACCCCTGGCCGCCGCCGCCACCCAACGAACCGCCCGCAAAGGCCGCACCCACGCTGTCACCACGCCGCCAGGGCGTGCTGGCGGTGTTCGTCGTGCTCAACTTGTTGCTGATGCTGCTGGGGCCGCTGGCCGGCTCGTCGGTGATCTCGGGCCTGGTCCGCTTGTTCCAGCCCTAGATCCGGTCTGACTCGCCCCAGGCTGCCCGGCCCCAGATTGCCTGGTCAGTAACGCCGGGCTACGGCAAACTCAGCCGCCTCGGTCATGGCTGCCTTGGCCTCGCTGTTGGGGAAGCCGGCAATCGCATCGATGGCGCGCTGTGCGTAATGCCGTGCCCGTTCGCGCGTGGCGTTGACGGCGTCGTGACGGCGGATCAGCGCGATGGCATGCGCCAGATCTTCGTCGCCATTGCGATTGCCGGCGATGGCATCGCGCCAGAACGCGCGCTCGTCCTCGCTGCCACGGGCATAGGCGAGGATCACCGGCAGGGTCATCTTGCCCTCGCGGAAGTCGTCGCCCTGATCCTTGCCCATTTCGGACGCATCCGAATCGTAGTCGATCGCATCGTCGGCAAGCTGGAACGCGATGCCGAGGTAGCGACCATACGAATCGAGCGCGAGTTCATCCGCCTCCGGCCGCTCGGCCACCACGGCGGCGATCCGGCAGGCCGCGGCGAACAGCGCCGCCGTCTTGGCGTTGATGATCGAGAGATAGCGCTCCTCGGTTGTGTCGACCTGGCGCTGCGCGACCAGCTGGTCGACTTCCCCTTCGGAGATCACCGCCGAGGCATTCGACAGGATTCGCAAGACTTTCAGCGAGCCGTCCTCGACCATCAGCTCGAAGCTGCGGCTGAACAGGAAATCGCCGACCAGCACGGTGGCCGGATTGCCGTAGACGATGTTGGCGGTCTTCTTGCCGCGGCGCAGGTCCGACCCGTCGACCACATCGTCGTGGAGCAGGGTCGCGGTGTGGATGAATTCGACCGCCGCGGCCAGCTTGTAGTGCCGGCTGCCACCGTAGCCCAGCAGCGCCGCGCCAGCGAGCGTCAGCATCGGGCGCATGCGCTTGCCGCCGCCGCCGATGAGGTGGCCGGCGAGTGCGGGAACCAACGGAATGCGCGATTGCATCCGGTCGAGGATCACGGCGTTGACGCTGTTCATGCCATCGGCCACCAGCGCCATCAGCGGCGCCAGCGAGGGTTCGGCCTTGCGGGGGAGCGTGTGGAGGCTTGCAGTCATCGCTGCCCGCTTGGCGCGTGGGGCACGGCTTGGCAAGTCGCAAGTTGGGCGGTAGCGGCAGTGCGAGACAATTGCGGCCCTCTTCGACAAAAGGCATCAACTGCATGAGCGTACCCGCCGAAGGCACCGACCCGGTTCTGGCCGGCTATCGCCAGAGCATCGACAACATCGACGCGGCGATGATCCACATTCTGGCGGAGCGCTTCCGCATCACCCAGGCCGTCGGGGCCTACAAAGCCGACAAGCAGCTGCCCGCCAGCGATCCGGGCCGCGAGGAACGCCAGATCGCCCGGCTGCGCAAGCTGGCCGAAGATGCCCGGCTCGATCCCGAATTTTCAGAGAAGTTCCTGCGCTTCGTCATCGAGGAAGTGATCCGGCACCACCAGCGCGCACAGGAAACGCGCTGAGGCACAAGCCGGCCCGGCAGCATGCTTTCAGGCGCTGCCGGGCGGGCGATCCTTGTCAGACCAGGCGCGCCTGTTTCACCGCAGCGGCGATGAAGCCCTTGAACAGCGGGTGCGGCTCGAACGGACGGCTCTTAAGCTCGGGGTGGAACTGCACGCCGATGAAGAACGCATGGTCGGGCCGCTCGACGATTTCGGGCAGCAGGCCATCGGGCGACATGCCCGAGAAGCGCAGGCCGCCCTGCTCCAACGCGTCACGATAGGCGACGTTGACCTCGTAGCGATGGCGATGCCGCTCACTGATGCTGGTCGCATCGTAGATCGCGGCGACGTGGCTGTTGCCGGCCAGCTCGGCCTGATAGGCGCCCAGGCGCATCGTGCCGCCGAGGTCACCGCCGGCCTCGCGCTTTTCGAGGCCCTCGGCGGTCATCCATTCGGTGATGATGCCGACGACAGGTTCCTTGGTCGGGCCGAATTCGGTCGAGGAGGCTTCGGCGATGCCGGCCGTGTTACGCGCGCCCTCGATGCAGGCCATCTGCATGCCGAGGCAGATGCCGAAGAAGGGGACGTTGCGTTCACGCGCGAAGCGCACGCTGGCGATCTTGCCTTCCGACCCGCGCTCGCCGAAGCCGCCAGGCACGAGAATGCCGTGCATCGGCTCGAGCTGTGCGGCGATCTCGCTGTCGCCCTTCTCGAACAGTTCGGCGTCGATCCAGCGGACGTTGACCTTGACGCGGTTGGCCATGCCGCCGTGCGCCAGCGCTTCGTTGAGCGACTTGTAGGCGTCCTGCAGGCCGACATACTTGCCGACCACGCCGATGGTGACTTCGCCCTCGGGGTTCTGGTGGCGATCGACGATGTCGTCCCACACCGCAAGGTCGGGCTGCGGCGCGGTCATGTCGAAGTGGCGCAGCACTTCGGAATCGAGCCCCTCGGCGTGATACTGCAGCGGCACCGCATAGATGCTCTTGGCATCCAGCGCCGGGATCACGGCCGATTTGCGCACGTTGCAGAACTGCGCGATCTTGGCGCGTTCGTTGTCGGGCAGCGGCTTTTCGCAGCGGCACAGCAGGATGTCGGGCTGGATGCCAAGCCCGGTCAGCTCGCGTACCGAGTGCTGGGTCGGCTTGGTCTTCAGCTCGCCTGCCGCCGCGATATAGGGTACCAGCGTCACGTGGACGAAGCAGGTCTGGTCGCGGTCGAGCTCGTTGTGCAGCTGGCGCAGCGCCTCGATGAAGGGCAGGCTCTCGATGTCGCCGACCGTGCCACCGATCTCGCACAGCACGAAATCGAGGTCGTCGGTCTCGGCCTGCGCGAAATCCTTGATCGCGTCGGTCACGTGCGGGATCACCTGCACCGTCGCGCCGAGATAGTCACCGCGGCGCTCCTTGGCGATGATGTCGCGGTAGATGCGGCCAGAGGTGATGTTGTCGGCCTGGCGTGCCGAGACGCCGGTGAAACGCTCGTAGTGCCCGAGGTCGAGGTCCGTCTCCGCACCGTCGTCGGTCACGAAGACCTCGCCGTGCTGGTACGGGCTCATCGTGCCCGGATCGACGTTGAGATAGGGGTCGAACTTGCGGATCCGCACCCGATAGCCACGAGCCTGCAGCAGCGCCGCGAGGCTTGCCGCCATGAGACCTTTGCCGAGCGAGGAAACCACGCCGCCGGTGATGAAAATGTACCGCGCCATGGGAGTTGGGCCTTAGCGTCAGAAGGGGAGAGAACGCAAGCGTTGCCCGCACGATTCCGTACGGCCGGTGCCAGCGCAACGACGATCCGCACCGTGCGCCTGCGCTTTAAGCCGGCGCGGGCGAGGGTGTGGGAGGTTGGGTAAAACAAAACCGGCGCCCCTGCCCTGCGGCAGGAACGCCTGGCTTCATGCTTTCACGGTGTTACTGCTTCGCGGCGCCCTGCAGCGGGTCGGCCGGAGCGGCAGGCGACGCCGGCAGCGCCGCGCCGGTGGGCGCCGATGCGGGCGAAGTCGCGGCAGGAGCCGCCGGCTGGCTGGCGGCCAGCGGATCGGCGGTGCGCTGCAGCGAGGTGTCGATCGTGCGCGTCCCGCTCGTGCCAACGGCCAGAGCCGCCAGAACGATGCTGAGCCCGACGAACAGCGCCGCGAGAATCGAGGTAGCCCGCGTCAGGAAGTCCGCCGCGCCGCGCGCCGACATGAAACCAGCCGGGCTGCCGCCCACGCCGAGGCCGCCGCCTTCGGACTTCTGGATGAGAATCACACCGACCAGCGCGGCTGCGATCAGCGCCTGGACGACGGTGAGGAAGATAAAGAGCGACATGAGGTTCCGCCTGAAACTGTTGGGGCGCACTTAGGGCCGAGATCGCCCATAAGCAAGAGGCACGCGGGGACGCGGCCCCCGGCGCTTACTCCTCGCCGTTGGCGGCTGCGGCCACGATCGGCAGGAATGCGTCCGCGGTCAGGCTCGCGCCACCCACCAGCGCTCCGCCCACGCCTTCAGCACCCAGCAGGCCTGCCGCATTGCCGGCATTGACCGAGCCGCCATAAAGAATGCGCGGACGTGCGCCAGCCTCGCCATAGGCCGCCACCAGGCGCGCCCGGACGACGGCGTGCATCGCGACGACGTCTTCCACATCGGCGACGCGGCCGGTGCCGATGGCCCAGACCGGCTCGTAGGCGATCGCGACCTTGCCCGCCTGGACGGCCTCGATCGCGGCATCGCCGGTGGGCAGCGAGCCGTCGACCTGCGCCGCGACGACGTCCTCGGCCGAACCACCGTCACGCTCTTCCAGCGTCTCGCCGACGCAGATGATGACACCGATCCCCGCCGCCAGCGCGGTTTCGGCCTTGGCGCGGATCAGCGCATTGTCCTCGCGGTGGTCGCGGCGACGCTCGCTATGACCGAGAATCACGAAATCGGCACCGATATCGGCCAGCATCGCGGCCGAGACATTGCCCGTGTGCGCGCCCTTGACTTCGGTGTGGCAATCCTGGCCGCCGACGCCGATGCCCGAGACCGCCTCGCGCAGCGCGCCGATCAGCGGAAACGGCGGCGCCAGCGCGATCTCCACCTGCGGATGACGCGCGGCGGCACGGTCGATCGCGCGGGCCTCGGCCAGCATCGCCCGGCTGCCGTGCATCTTCCAGTTTCCGACGATATACGGTCGTTGCCCCATGGTCGGCCTTGCCCCTTCGTGCCTGTCTTGGTCCCTGCGCCGGCCTCGTACCGCCAGGAGCGGTGGGCCGTTGTCGCGTTGCCGGTATCAAAGCTGTGGCGAGATTGCAAAATCGCCGCGCGCTTTTCCTTGCGGCGTTTCACATGGGGAACGCAAGCGGCTCGCGACGAAGCGCGCAGCGCCCGGCGCTTCGTCCGTCGATTGCCCCCCTGGGCTCACGGCCCTGTGCGCATGGCCATACGCGCAAGGATTGCGGGATGCGCCCAAGGCTCCTAAGGCAGGCGACCTTGGCCCTATCGCGGATTTGATCGCATCCATGCTCTCGCTGTTTCGTAAACTGATCCACTCGCGCTTTGGCGCGCTGTTCGCGCTCGTGTTCATCGGCCTCCTTGCCGTCGCCTTTGCCGGCGCTGACGTCACCGGCCTGCGCCTCGGCCAGAGCGCGGGCGGCGATACGGTCGCCAAGGTCGGACGCGGGCAAGTCGCCTCGGCGGACCTCTACCGGATCATCACCTCGGCGTTCGAGCGGGAGCGCCAGTCGAACCCGTCGCTGACGATGCAGCAGTTCCTGGCGCAGAACGTGCTGAACGATGCGCTCGACAGCCTGGTCGATCGCACTGCGATGCAGCAGTGGGCCATCGCCCATGACATGGGCGCCAGTGACCGGCTGGTGGACAGCGAGATCGCCAAGCAGCCCGCGTTCCAGGGGCCCGACGGCAAGTTCAGCGAAACCGCCTACAAGGCTCTGCTCGCCCAGCGCGGCCTGACCGACACCACCGTGCGCACCGACCTGGCCCAGGGCCTGATCGCGCGTCAGGTGCTGGTCCCGGCCTCGATCGGTGCCTCGCTGCCTGGCGCGGGCGTCACGCGCTATGCCGCGATGCTCAAGGAAAAGCGCGACGGCGAGATCGGCTTCCTGCCGAGCCTGGCCTTCGCGCCCAAGGACAAGCCGGCCGACGCCGTGCTCGCCAGCTATTACAAGGCAAACGCCGCACGCTACCGCCAGCCCGAACGTCGCGTCCTGCGCTATGCGATCATCGACGAGGCCGGCCTCAAGACCGTAGCCGCGCCCACCGAGGCTGAAATCGCCGCGCGCTACAAGCTAAACGCCGACAGCTACGCCGCCAGCGAAATGCGCACGGTGACGCAGGTCGTCGTCCCGACCGAGGCCGCAGCGCGCGAACTGGCCGCCCAGGTGTCCGGCGGTGCCGCACTCGATGCCGCTGTACGTGCCAAGGGCCTGTCGACCAGCAAGGTCGCCGACATCACCCGCGACAAGCTCGCCGCGCAGGCCTCGCCCGCCGTGGCCGACGCCGTCTTCGCCACTGCACAGGGCAAACTCGCCGCCCCCGCCAAGAGCGGCCTCGGCTGGCATGTCGTGCGCGTCGATGTCGTGACCCGCAAGCCGGGCAAGACGCTCGACCAGGCCCGCACCGAGATCACCACCGCGCTCGCCGCGGAAAAGCGCCATGCCGCGCTGCTCGATCTCTCGGCCCAGCTTGAGGAGCAGTTCGAGAATCACACCGGCCTCGCCGATGTCGCCAAAGGGCAGGGCGTCGAGGTCGTGACCACCCCGGCGCTCACCTCGGACGGCGCGATCTTCGGCAAGGCCGGCGAGAAGGCTTCGGCCGACGTGCTGGCGCTGACGCAGAACGCCTTCGGCATGGAGCGTGAAGGCGAAGCGCAGGTCGCACCGCTCGCCGATGGCAAGCGCATCGCGATCTACGACGTTGCCCGCATCACCCCGGCCTCGCCCGCGCCGCTCGACCAGATCAAGGACGTGGTCGCGCGCGACTATGCGACCGAGCAGGGCGCCGCGCGCGCCAAGGACGCCTCGGCCAAGGTGCTTGCCGCCGTCGCCAAGGGCACGCCGCTGGCCGATGCCATCAAGGGCCTCGGGCTCGCCCTGCCCGCGGCCCAGCCGATCAGCCTGACGCGCGACCAGCTCGCCGCCATGCAGCAGTCGGGCCGCCAGTTGCCGCCGCCGCTAGTCCTGCTCTTCGCCATGGCCAAGGGTACCGCCAAGCCGCTCGAGGCGCCCAACCGCGCCGGGTTCTATGTCGTCGCGCTCAAGTCGGTGACCCCGGCACAGATCGCCGCCAACGATCCCTTCCTCGCCCAGGCGCGCCAGCAGATGGGCCAGGACGTCGGGCGCGAACTGGCCGAGCAGCTGCGCGGCGCCATGCGCAAGGAAGTCGGCGTGACCCGTAACGAAGCCGCGCTGCGTGCACTCAACACCCGGCTCGCCGGGGGCCAGGCCGGCGGCCAGTAAGACGATGACCGGACTCGTCGCGGACACCGCCAGCCCGTCTGTGGAAAACGGCTCCGCCGCCCTGGCCGCGCTTGCGGCCGGCAAGCCGGCGCTCGTGTGGCGCAAGCTGATCGCGGACAGCGAGACCCCGGTCAGCGCCGCGCGCAAGCTCATGGCCGGCGAACGCGGCGACTTCCTGCTCGAATCGGTGCAGGGCGGCGAAGTGCGCGGGCGCTACAGCCTGCTCGGCCTCGATCCCGATCTCGTCTTCCGCGCAACCGGCGCCGCCGCCCAGATCAATCCCAGCTGGCAGACCGACCGCGAGGCCTTCGCACCGCTGGCCGGTGACAGCCTTGCCGAACTGCGCGCGCTGGTCGAACGCTGCCGGATCGACGTGCCGCAGGGCCTGCCCCCGACGCTTGCATGCCTTGTGGGCTATTTCGGCTACGAGACCATCGGGCTGGTCGAAACCCTGCCGCGCGCGCCGCAAAGCCCGCTCGAGCTGCCCGACATGCTGTTCGTGCGTCCGACCGTGCTGCTGGTGTTCGATCGCCTGTCGGACGAGTTGACCGCCGTCGCCCCGGTCTGGGCCGAAGGGGGCGAGCCCGTAGCGCTGGTTGCTCAGGCCGCCGACCGCATCGACGCGGCGCTGGCCCGTCTCCAGGGTCCCGCGCCCGCCGACCCGCGCCTGCCCGAGGCCGTCGACCTCGCCCGCGAGCCGGTGATGGACCCGGCCCGCTATGGCGAAATGGTCGCGCGCGCCAAGGACTACATCACCGCCGGCGACATCTTCCAGGTCGTGCTGGCGCAGCGCTTCACCGCGCCCTTCCCGCTCCCGCCGATGGCGCTCTATCGTGCCCTCCGGCGCATCAACCCCTCGCCGTTCCTCTACTTCCTCGACATGCCAGGCTTCGGCTTGATCGGCTCCAGCCCCGAGATCCTCGTGCGGATCCGCGATGGCGAAGTGACCATCCGCCCGATCGCCGGCACCCGCCCGCGCGGCGCCACGCCCGAGGAAGACCGCGCGCACGAGGCAAGCCTCCTCGCCGATCCCAAGGAACGCGCCGAGCACCTCATGTTGCTCGACCTCGGCCGCAACGACGTCGGCCGCGTCGCCGCCGCCGGCAGCGTCAAGGTCACCGAGAGCTATACGATCGAGCGCTACAGCCACGTCATGCACATCGTCTCGAACGTGGTCGGCCGGCTCGATACCGCCCGCGCGGATTCGGTTGATGCGCTTTTCGCGGGCTTCCCGGCGGGCACGGTCAGCGGCGCGCCCAAGGTGCGCGCCTGCCAGATCATCGCGGAGCTCGAACCCGAGACGCGCGGCGCCTATGCCGGCGGCGTCGGCTATTTCGCGCCCGACGGCTCGGTCGACAGCTGCATCGTGCTGCGCACCGCCGTGGTCAAGGATGGCGTGATGCACGTCCAGGCCGGCGCCGGCATCGTCGCCGACAGCGACCCCGCCGCCGAGCAGCGCGAGTGCGAGCACAAGTCGGGTGCGCTCTTCGCCGCCGCACGCGAGGCGATCCGCGTCGCCGCGCAGCCGCAATTCGGACAGTAAGGCCCGCCTCCATGATCCTCGTCATCGACAACTACGACAGCTTCACCTGGAACCTCGTCCACTACGTGATGGAACTGGGTGCCGAGGTAAAAGTCGTGCGCAACGACGCGATCACCGCAGCCGAAGCCCTGACGCTGGGGGCAAGCGGCTTCCTCCTCTCGCCCGGCCCCTGCACTCCGAACGAGGCGGGCGTCAGCCTCGATCTCGTCGGTGCGGCCGCGCAGGCAGGCGTGCCGCTGCTCGGCGTGTGCCTTGGCCACCAGTCGATCGGCCAGTTTTTCGGCGGCAAGGTCGTGCGCGGCGGGTTGATGCACGGCAAGACCTCGCCGGTGACGCACGACGGCACCGGGGTGTTCGCGGGCCTGCCCTCGCCGTTTACCGCCACGCGCTATCACTCGCTGGTCGTCGAGGACGTGCCGTCCTGCCTCGTCGTCAATGCACGGTCCGACGATGGCCACACCATGGGCTTCCGCCACGAGACGCTGCCGATCCACGGCGTCCAGTTCCATCCTGAAAGCATCGCCACCGAACACGGGCACGCGATGATCGCCAATTTCCTGCGCCTGTGCGGGATCGACGCCAAGCTGCCGGCATGAGTGCCAGCCTGCCGTCGATCGACGAGGCCGGCCTCGATGAAGCCAGCGCCGAGGCCGCCTTCGCCGCGATCCTCGACGGCGAGGTCGCCGACGACGACACCGTTGCGTTCCTCGTCGCGCTGTCGGAACGCGGCGAGACTGCTGCCGAGATCGCCGGCGCCGCGCGCGCCATGCGCGCCCGCATGATCGCGGTCGATGCGCCGGACGACGCAATCGACGTCTGCGGCACCGGTGGCGACGGGCACCACACACTTAACGTCTCGACTGCAGTCAGCCTCGTGGTTGCCGCCTGCGACGTGCCAGTCGCCAAGCACGGAAATCGCGCCGCCAGTTCGAAGGCCGGCGCGGCCGACACGCTCGAGGCGCTGGGACTGAACCTCGACCGCGCGGTCGAGACGGCGGAGCATACGCTGGCGGATCTTGGCATCTGCTTCCTGTTCGCCGGCCATCACCATCCCGCCATGGCCCGGATCATGCCGATCCGCCGCGCCATCGGCCGCCGCACGATCTTCAACCTGATGGGGCCGCTCGCCAATCCGGCGCGCGTCGGTCGCCAGCTCGTCGGCATTGCCCGGCCCGCCTACGTGCCAATCTATGCCGACGCGATCCGGCGCCTTGGCACGACGCGCTCGTTCGTGGTCTCGGGCGACGAGGGCCTGGACGAATTAAGCCTCGCCGGCGGCAACGAGGTGGCGGACGTCCACGGCGATGTCATGCTGCTCCACCGGATGACCGCGGCCGATGCCGGCCTTGCCGCAGCCCCCGTCGACGCGATCCGGGGCGGTGACGCCGCACATAACGCCGCCGCGCTCAAGGCGCTGCTGATGGGCGAGCCTGGCCCCTATCGCGATGCCGTGCTGCTCAACGCCGCTGCCGCCCTCACCGTCGCGGGCGCCGTGGAAGACTGGCACGAGGGCGTCGAGGAGGCGGCCGAGGCGATCGACAAGGGTCTGGCCTTTGCGCTGCTGCGCTGCTGGATCGACGCGCTGCAATAAGGGGCCGTGATGACCGACAAGCTCACCGAAATCTGCGACACCAAGCGCGGCGAAGTTGCAGCCCGCAAGGCCGCGCATTCGCTGGCCGACCTGGCGGCGCAAGCTGCACAGCGGTCCGCCCCGCGCGGTTTCGAGGCCGCGCTGCGCGCGCGCGCTGCCGATGGCTACGCGCTGATCGCCGAGATCAAGAAGGCCAGCCCGTCCAAGGGCCTGATCCGCCCCGACTTCCAGCCGGCCGAGCACGCCCGCGCCTATGAAGCGGGCGGCGCGGCCTGCCTCTCGGTGCTGACCGACGCGCCCTATTTCCAGGGGCACGAGGACTATCTCGTGGCCGCCCGCGCCGCGTGCGCGCTGCCAGTGCTGCGCAAGGATTTCATGGTAGATCCCTGGCAGGTAACCGAGGCGCGCGCGATCGGCGCCGATGCCATCCTCATCATCGTCGCCGCGCTCGACGATGCACAGATGGCCGAGATCGAGGCCGCCGCCCGCGAACACGGGATGGACGTGCTGGTCGAGGTTCACGACGCCGCCGAAATGGAGCGCGCGGCGCGGCTGCACTCGCGCCTGATCGGCGTCAACAACCGCGATCTCAAGCGTTTCGTCACCGACATCGGCAACACCGAACGCCTCGCCCCGCTCGCGCCCGAGGGTACGTTGCTGGTGGCCGAAAGCGGCATCAATCATCACGCCGATCTCGTTCGCCTAAGCCCCTGTGCGCGCACGTTTCTCGTCGGCGAAAGCCTGATGCGGCACGACGACGTCGCGGCTGCAACTCGCACGCTGCTGAACGGCTGACGGCCTCGCGCCATGGCCGCGCGCAAGATCTGGTTCGACGGCGGCTGCCGGCCCAATCCGGGGGCCATGGAAACCGCGGTCGTGACGCGCGGTGCGACCTGGTTCGATCCCCTAGCCGGCATGGGCGACAGCAACCGCGCGGAATGGTGCGCGCTGCTGGCTGCCGTCGCACTGGCCCGGACGCTTGGCGATCGTGACGTGATCCTGTGCGGGGACAGCGCCTTCGTGCTCGACCAGATCGCGGGACGGACGACGATCCACCCCGCCACCGCCGATTGCTTCGCACGCTATCGGCAGGCCATCGTGGGGTTCGAGCGGGTCCGCCTGCGCCATGTCGGGCGGTCGCAGAACCTTGCGGGCATTGCGCTGGAATACCTGCGGGCGGGCCTGGCGCCCCCGCAACCCCTCCACACAGGCACCCTTGCAACGCAGCCCGGGTCTGGCATGAGCGGGGCATGAGCGAACTGACCCATCTCGATGCCCGCGGCCATGCCCATATGGTCGATGTCGGCGCCAAGGCCCCGACGCAGCGCGTCGCCGTCGCCCGCGGCCTGATCCGCATGTCGGCCGCGGCCCGCGCCGCGATCCGCGACGGGGCCGTGCCCAAGGGGGATGTCCTGGCAACGGCGCGCATCGCCGGGATCATGGCGGCCAAGCGCACCGGTGAGCTCATTCCGCTGTGCCACCCGCTCGCGCTCGATGCCGTGAGCGTCGACTTCACCCTCACGGACGAAGGCGTGGAATGCACGGCCACGGCCTCGCTTACCGCCAAGACCGGCGTGGAAATGGAGGCGATGACCGCGACCAGCGTGGCACTGCTGACGATCTACGACATGGCCAAGGCCGTGGACAAGGGCATGGTGATCGACGCCGTCCGCCTCATCGAAAAGCGCGGCGGCAAGTCGGGCGACTGGGTCCGCGCCGAATGAGCGGGCGCGTCCCGCCCCTGCCGCTCGAGGCAGCGCAAGCCCGTCTCATCGCGCAGGCACCGCTGGTCGCGATCGAGCATCGCGCGACGGCCGAATGCGCCGGGCATTATCTGGCCGGGCCCGTCGTGGCGGCGCGTACCCAGCCTGCTACCGCGCTCTCGGCGATGGACGGCTATGCCCTGCGCAGCACCGATCTGCCCGGACCCTGGCATGTCATTGGCGAAAGCGCAGCCGGCCATCCCTTCGACGGCACGGTCGCGTCGGGCGAGGCCGTCCGCATCAGCACCGGGGCCGCCACTCCGGCCGGTGCCGACACCGTGCTGATCCAGGAAGACGCGCGCCGCGAGGGTGATACGCTGCTTCTTACCGGCACCCCGCCGGTTCCACATGACCGCCATATCCGCCCGGCGGGCATGGATTTCGCGGTGCAGGAGCCGCTGATTGCCACGGGAGCGCGACTGGGTCCCGCGCAGATCGCCCTCGCCATCGCCGCCGGCCACGCGCATGTGCCGGTGCGCCGACGGCTGCGTGTCGCAGTGATCGACAGCGGCGACGAGCTCGGCGCTCCGGGCCACCCGCTTCTGCCGCACCAGATCCCCGCGAGCAACGGCCCGATGCTTGCCGCCATGGCGGCAACGCTGCCCGTCGATGTGACCCGCCATGGTCCCGTGCCCGACACGCTGGAGGCACTGACCGCCGCGCTCGACGCTGTCCGCCAAGCCGATGTCGTGGTGACGAGCGGGGGCGCCTCGGTCGGCGACCATGACCTTGTCCGCCCCGCGCTCGAGGCGATCGGCGCCACGCTCGATTTCTGGCGCGTCGCGATCAAGCCGGGCAAGCCGCTGCTCGTGGGCCGCCGCGATCGGCAGGTCATCCTTGGCCTCCCCGGGAATCCCGCCTCGGCCTTCGTGACCGGTACGCTGTTCCTGCTGCCGTTGCTGCGTGCGATGCTGGGTGCCGCGCAGCCGCTGCAAAGCCCCTTGTCGGCGCTCCTCGATCACGATCTTCCGGTCGGTGGCGGGCGCACCGAATTCCTGCGCGCGCAATGGGATGGCACGCGCGTCACGCTCGATCCACTGCAGGATTCCGGCGCGTTGTCCTCGCTCGCCCGCTCGAATTGCCTCGTGCGCCGCGAGGCCGGTGCCCCTGCTCGTCCGAAATCGAGCGAAGTACCGATCTATCTGCTCGATTTCGGCGCATTTGCTTGACGCGTTCGGTTTAGTTGCTTATTCGTTCCGCATTCGTTCGCCAAAGGAGACTTGCGAATGCTGACGCGCAAGCAGCACGAACTGCTCTCGTTCATCCAGACCCGCCTGGATGATTCCGGCATCTCGCCGTCTTTCGAGGAAATGAAGGAAGCGCTGGACCTCAAGTCCAAGTCTGGCGTGCACCGTCTGATTTCCGCGCTCGAGGAGCGTGGCTTCATCCGTCGCCTGCCCAACCGCGCACGCGCGCTGGAAGTCATTCGGGAGCCGGAAAGTCTCGGCGCCAAAGCACCGGCCCGTGTCGACGGGGCGCGTACCGTTGCCGCCCGTGCGGCCGCACCGGCCCCGACGCCCAGTGCCGCGCCGCGTGCTGCCAACGACGTGGTCGAGATCCCGCTGCACGGCCGCATCGCCGCCGGTGCTCCGATCGAGGCGATGGAGACCAACGCCATCCTGCCGGTTCCCGCCGCGCTGCTCGGCGCCGGCGAGCATTACGCGCTCGAAGTGTCCGGGGACTCGATGGTTGATGCCGGCATCCTCGACGGCGATTTCGCGCTGGTCCGCCGCACCAACACCGCCCGCGATGGCGAGATCGTCGTCGCGCTGGTCCGCGGGGAAGAAGCCACGTTGAAGTACCTGCGCCACGAAAAAGGCCGCGTGCGGCTTGACCCCGCAAATGCCGCGTACGACCCGCAGTATTACGACGCCAACGAAGTCGAAGTGCAAGGCAAGCTCGCCGGCCTCCTGCGCCGCTACCACTAAGCCCTCCCCCAGATCCTCCCCACCCTGTGGGGAGGGGACCACCCGCAAAAGCGGGTGGTGGAGGGGTAACGGGCAAGGCGCTCGCCTCGAGCGTCCGCGCCAATCAACCTACGGCACCCCGCGCCCGATCCTCCCACCACCAAACCAGCCATGTTCGCCCTCGGCGTCGGCCACCGTCTCCACCCGCCCCGACGCCAGATAGACCGCCATGCCGCCGGTCCGCCGCAACAGCGCACGATCGGCCTTGAACCACCGCGGCTGGCAGCGGCGCGGCAGAGTGCGGTCGGCAATCACGATGTCGGCTTGGGCGCAAGCGCGGATCATGCCCGGAAAGTCGGCCAAGTCGCGGCTGCGGGTCATCAGGACCGTCCAGGTTCGCCCGCCGCGCAGCAAAATCGCCCGGCAGAAATCGGCATTGCACCGCGCCCCGGGCCATTCTTCGATGGGCCGCACGATGCCGGACAGGCCTGCGGTCTCCTGCAGCGTGTCGGGCGTGTAGTCGCTGCGGGTGCTCCGTAGCATCACCAGGTCGTTCCCCAGCCCCGTCAGGGCCACATGGTGCCCGTCTCCGGTAACGAGGATATCGGGCACCGGCTGCACAATGGCCAGGAGCGTGGCGACGGCGACCGGCAACAGGCCCCAGAGCCTGACGCGCCCCGACCAGAGCGCAAGCCAGAGCAACCCACCGACAAACAGTCCGAACACCCAGGCGGGCATTCCCGGCAGCAAGGTCACCGCCCCCGGCTGGCGCGCAGTCGCGTGAGCAAGCCACAGCAATGCATCGAGCGATCGGCCCACCGCCCACCAGGCAGGCGCCCCGCAGCCGGCGAGGTCGAGCAGCAGCGCCAGCGCAATCAATGGCATCGTGACGAAGGTGGTCAGCGGGATCGCGACGACATTGGCCCCTGCCCCATAGAGGCCGGCGCGATGGAAATGGAACAGCCCCATCGGCATCAGCGCCAGTTCGATGACGAGGCCGGTCGCCAGCACCATGGCAAGGTGCCGCGCCAGGCGCATGACGGTGCCTTCCTCGGGATGATCGAGGAAGCGCCGCACCGGCGCCGAGCCGTCGAACGCGATGATCGCCATGACGGAGCCGAAGCTCATCTGGAAGCTCGGCCCCGCGACCGCCTCGGGCCAGAACAGCATGACGACGAAGGCGGCGACGGCAAGCATGCGCAGCGAAAGCGGATCGCGGCCGAGCGCCAGCGCCGCCAGCACGAGCAAGGCACCGAGACACGACCGGATCGTCGGTACTTCGGCGCCGGTCAGCAGTGTGTAGGCAACGCCAGCCAAAGCTCCCGCCGCCGCTGCCACCAGCGGCACGCGCAGCCGCAACGCCAGAAATGGCACCAAAGCTATCATCCGCGAGACGATCAAATAGACGGCACCGACCACGGCACTGACGTGAAGCCCGCTGATCGACAGAAGATGCGTGAGCCCGGCATCGCGCATGGCATCTTCGTCGGCCTTGGCGATGCTGCCCCGGTCCCCGCTGGCGAAGGCCGCGGCAATGGCGCCGGGGGTGCCGGCCAGTTGCGTGCGAATATGGTCTGCCAGCCTCTGTCGCACGGCGTCCAGCGTCGTGCCGGGCGGCGGCGGCGTCAGGATTGACACCGGACCCGTCACGCTCCCCGTCGCCATCAGGCCCGAAAACCAGGCTGTGCGCGCAAAGTCGAAAGCGCCCGGCACCATCGGCGGCGCTGGCGGCATCAGGCGGGTGGTCAGGCGGACATGGGCGCCATCGGTGAGCAGCGGATTATCCCGCTCGAGCGGAAGGTTCACGCGCACCGAGCCGTCGCGAAAGAGCGCTGGCGCACGGTGTGTCGTATGCCCCCTCCCCGGCGCCCCCTGGGCTTCGATCCGTAGCCGCGTGGCGATGACCAGGCGCACGATGCCGTCCGCCTGGCGGACGTCGCGCCCGGTAATGACGCCTTCGACAACCGTGACCATCGGCCGCGGGATGGGCGGCGTTCCCAGCAATTCCGACTTGATCCAGATCGTCCCGCAGCCGGAAAATGCCATCAGTCCCACGCCCAGAACGGCCAGTCGCAGGTGGGCGAGTCGGCCATCCCGGTCCAATGGCAGCACCAGCAGCATAATTGCGGCCAAAAGGGCGAGGAAGGCCAGCCATTGGTATAGTCCCGGCAGGGCGAACCATGCAGAGATTCCCACGACAAAGGAAACACTTAGCCAAGGTCCACGTTCAGTCCCGCGTTGCTCGAGCCACGCATTCGCATGCGCGAGCATGCTGGACAAATGCAAAGGTTTGGCCCAATGCCGCGACAGCCCGACCAGTCCCCAATCAGGACCGGTCTCTTGCGCCCCCGCAGCGGGGCTGCCGAGGTCGTCCGCACGAGTGGATGTGGGGGCTGCAGGAAAGCCGGCCATGCGCCGAAACTGGAAGGAATGCGCCGTCGATGGCAAGCGAGACTGATACCGTTTCTGCAGGATCGAACCCGGCAACGGACGCCGGCAACCGGCCTGCGGCGCGTGTCGTCACACGCTTTGCCCCCTCGCCCACCGGCTTCCTCCACATCGGTGGCGCGCGCACCGCGCTGTTCAACTGGCTCTATGCCCGCCATCATGGTGGCACCTATCTGCTGCGCATCGAGGATACCGATCGCGCCCGCTCGACCGATGCCGCGATCGACGCGATCTTCGACGGCCTGAACTGGCTCGGCCTCGGCGGCGACGAAGAACCCGTGATGCAGTTCGCCCGTTCGGACCGCCACGCCGAAGTCGCGCACCAGTTGCTCGCCGCCGGCCATGCCTATCGCTGCTACCTCACCCAGGAAGAACTGGCCGAGCGACGCGCCAAGGCGCAGGAAGAACGCCGCCCGTTCCGCCTCGACAGCGAATGGCGCGATGCCACGCCCGACACTTGGCCCGCCGACCGCGGTTACGTGATCCGCGTCAAGTCGCCGCGCGACGGCCAGACGGTGATCGACGATGCCGTCCAGGGCACGATCACGGTGCAAAACGTCGAGATCGACGATTTCATCATTCTGCGCAGCGACGGCACGCCGACTTACATGCTCGCGGTGGTGGTCGACGACCACGACATGGGGGTCACCCACGTGATCCGCGGCGATGATCATATCAACAACGCCTTCCGCCAGCTGGTGGTGATCCGCGCGATGGACGCGATCGAGGGTGGCTGGCCCGACCCGGTCTATGGCCATATCCCGCTGATCCACGGTGCCGACGGGGCCAAGCTGTCCAAGCGCCACGGCGCGCTGGGTGTCGATGCCTATCGCGACGACATGGGCCTGCTGCCCGAGGCAGTGTTCAATTACCTGCTGCGCCTCGGCTGGGGCCATGGCGACGAGGAAATCATCAGCCGCGAGCAGGCGATCGAATGGTTCGACATCGCCGATGTCAACAAGGGCGCCTCGCGCTTCGACCTCAAGAAGCTGCTCAATCTCAACGGCCACTACATCCGCGAGGCGGACGATGCACGGCTCGCCAGCCTCGTGGCGCCCCGGCTCGCCGCGCTGGTGCCGGCGGTGGACGAGGCCAAGCTGGCCAAGGCGATGCCCGTCCTCAAGGTACGAGCCGCCGACGTCAATGAACTGGCGAAGGGTGCCGTGTTCCTCTTTGCGCAGCGGCCGCTGCCGCTCGACGAGAAGGCCGCCAACCTGCTGACCCACGACGCGCGGGCAATTCTTGCCAAAGTGGTCGCCCGTCTTGCGGATGCACCCGAATGGACACCCGACGCGCTCGAGGCCACGGTGAAGCCGATGGCCGAGGAACTGGGCGTGGGCCTTGGCAAGATCGCCCAGCCGCTGCGTGCGGCACTCACCGGCCAGACCACCTCGCCCGGAATTTTCGACGTGCTGGCGCTCCTCGGCAAGGAGGAAGCGCTGGCCCGCCTGCAGGACCACGCCGCCGGATGACGGCGAGCAACGACACGACCAATTTTGTAACAGGAGAGCCTAGCGTGAGCGACAATCAGGCTACTTTGGCCACCGACGGCAAGACCGTCGAGCTTCCGGTCAAGAGCGGCACCATCGGCCCGGATGTGATCGACATCCGCAAGCTCTATGGCCAGACCGGCAAGTTCACTTACGACCCGGGCTTCACCTCGACCGCCAGCTGCGACAGCGCGATCACCTACATCGATGGTGACGAAGGCGTCCTGCTGCATCGTGGCTATCCGATCGGCCAGCTGGCCGAGCATTCGAGCTTCATGGAAGTCAGCTACCTGCTGCTTAACGGCGAACTGCCGAACGGCGAGGAGCTGGAATCGTTCACCCGGACGATCACGCGCCACACCATGGTGCACGAGCAGCTGACCAAGTTCTACAGCGGCTTCCGTCGTGACGCGCACCCGATGGCGGTGATGTGCGGCGTCGTCGGCGCGCTGTCGGCGTTCTATCACGATTCGACCGACATCGCCGATCCGCAGAACCGCACGATCAGCTCGCACCGCCTGATCGCCAAGATCCCCACGATCGCGGCGATGGCGTACAAGTATTCGGTCGGCCAGCCGTTCCTCTACCCGCGCAACGACCTGTCCTACACGGGCAACTTCCTGCGCATGACCTTCGGCGTTCCGGCCGAGGAATACGAAGTGATCCCCGCCGTCGAGAAGGCGATGGACCGCATCTTCATCCTCCATGCCGACCACGAGCAGAACGCCTCGACCTCGACCGTGCGCCTCGCCGGTTCGTCGGGTGCCAATCCGTTCGCGTGCATCGCCGCCGGCATCGCCTGCCTGTGGGGCCCCGCGCATGGCGGCGCGAACGAAGCCGCGCTCAACATGCTCAAGGAAATCGGTACGCCGGACAAGATCCCGCACTACATCGAGCGCGCCAAGGACAAGAACGATCCGTTCCGCCTGATGGGCTTCGGTCACCGCGTCTACAAGAACTACGACCCGCGCGCGACCGTGATGCAGAAGACCGTGCGCGAGGTGTTCGACGCGCTCAAGGTCAACGATCCGCTGTTCGAGACCGCCCTGCGCCTCGAAGAGATCGCGCTCAACGATCCGTACTTCGTCGAGAAGAAGCTCTTCCCGAACGTCGACTTCTACTCGGGCATTATCCTGTCGGCGATCGGCTTCCCGACCACGATGTTCACCGTGCTCTTCGCGCTCGCCCGCACCGTCGGCTGGGTCGCGCAGTGGAACGAGATGATCTCCGATCCCGGCCAGAAGATCGGCCGCCCGCGCCAGCTCTACACCGGGCCGACGCAGCGCGACTACGTGCCGCTCGACCAGCGCTGAGCGGAGCGGATCCCATGAAAAGACAGGCAGCCAAGGCGACGATCTTCGGCTTCATCGGCTTGGCCGCCTTTCTCATGGGCGTACTCTGGATCGGACAAGGCCTCGGCTACGTCCATTGGCCGCGCGAGAGCTTCATGCTTGATCAGCGGCCATGGGCGTGGCGGGGCGCCGGCCTTGCGCTCATCGGCGCGGTCGTGATGTGGCGCGCCTGGCGCCGCACCCAGCGCTGACGCGTTTGTCGCGCCAGCCCTGACGTAAAAAATCTTGAAAATCAGCGTGCGTTGACGAGACCGGCCGCCGGTACGTCCGCCGGCAGCGTCAACACGAAGCGGGCCCCTTGGCCCGGCGTGCTTTCCACCGCAAGATCGCCTGCCATCGCGCGCGCAAGCCGGCGCGAGATGTAGAGTCCCAGGCCACTGCCGCCATCGCCCTTGCGGCCCAGCCGCTCGAACTTGTCGAACACCCGCGCCGCCTGATCGGCCGTCAGCCCCTCGCCGCGATCCTGGACCGCAAGCCAGGCCTGTCCGCGTTCGATGCCGCAGGCCAGCTCGACCGTGCCGTGTGCCGGGGTATAGCGGATCGCATTGCTGAGCAGGTTGAGGAGGACTTGGAGCACGCGCCGGAACTCGCCGATCGCGGGCACCTGGGTACCTTCATCCGGCACGACCACCACGATGCCCCGCTCACGCGCGCGCACCGACAGGATGCCGGCCGCCCGCCTTGCGCAGTCGGCCAGGTCGATGTGGTCGGGGATCGGCGCGAAGCCCGGCGCCTCGACCGCGTCGAGATCGGCAAGGTCGTCGACCAGTCCGAGTAGGTGTCGCCCCGCCTCGGCAATATCGGCGGCATAGTTGCCATAAGCCTCGCCCAGCGGCCCGGCCAGCCGGCTGCGGATCGTCTCGGCATTGGCGATGATCCGGCTGATTGGCTGGCGCAGCGCGGGCGCGAGATCGCGACCGAGGAATGCGGCCCAGGGCTGAAGCGCCGTGTCGTCCGCATCCGCCGGCAGCGCCTCGGACAGGCTATCGGGCAAGGCAGCGATCGTCTCGGGCAGGAGCAGCAGGTCGAAGCCGGCAGAACGCGGCAGGAGCCGCACGCGCCAGCGCCGCGCCGATCCCGGAAGATCGACCACCATGTCGTCGAGCAGGCGCCAGTGCAGCGTGGCCAGGCGCTCGGCCTCCGCCAACCCGAGTGCCTGGGTCCAATGCACGCCCGGGGCGGCGGCAAGCAGGGCAGCGGCTGCGGCAAGGTCGGGCGCTTCGCAAGCCGCCAGAACGACGCGCTGCTGGGTGTCCAGCAGCACATGCCCCTGTGCCAGGTGATGCAGCAGCGCGGCGGGGCGCTCATCGGCGAGGGCGCCTGTCTGTTGCCAGTCGCGCGTGAGGATGACGACGGTATCGCCCTCGGGCCGGGCCTCCGCGTGGGCGGCGAGCGACTGCCCGCCATCGTGCATGACAACGCTCCGCACCTGCGGCAGGCCCGAGGCGCGTGCCTCGCGCACCAGTTGGAGCAGCGAGGGCACGGCCAGTTGCCCGGACACATCGCCGCCGGATGCCAGGTGAAGCCGCAGCAAAGCTTCATCGGCCTCGATCAGGCGGTCGGCGGCATCGCAGCGGGCGCAGATCGGCGCGGCGCCGCCGCTCATCTTTCCGGCGTCCACTGGACCAGCGCCGCGGCAGCGGCGGGGTCGAGATCGTCGAGTGTCGGCGGTACCGCAACGTCGGGGTGCAGGCACAGCAGCGTGCGGCGAACGGCGGCGCCATCCATCCCGGCCGCGCGCAGCACGAGAGCCAGCCGGCCGGCCTGCGCGGCGCTGGTCAAGAGCACCGCTTCTTCGCGCGGGGCGCCCATGATGCGCGCCAGTGCCGTCAGGAACAGGGCGGCGCCGGCCTGGGCCGGATCGAGCCAGAGCGCGGGTTCGGGCGCGCGCTCGAACAGGCGGCGCAGCAGGGCAAGGCGCCCGCGTTCGGCATCGAAACGCAAGCGTAGCGAGCGCTCAGCGATGATCGCCCGGCTTTGCGCGTCCGCAGCCGGAGCGGCGAGCGCGCAGGCGTGGAGCGTCTGCACCGCGATGCGGAACAGGTCCGCCGGCAGTTCGGACAAGCGAAGCTGCATCCGGCGCTGCGCCGAACAGAACCGCGCCTGCGCCGCCAGCACCGCTTTGGTGGCGTCGGCATGATCCGCATCGGCCGCCGCGATGCCCTCGGCCATCAGGGGCGGCAGGACGGGATCGATACCGTGCGTGCGATCGAGCCGGTCGGTGACGTGCCATTCGAGCGCCAGCGCATGAACGGCCATCAGGAACGGCGCGCTGGCCGTCAGCAGTGCGGCAATGGCGGCGCCATCGCGCTCGAGCGCCGTGGCATCGTGGCGGGCTGCATCCTTGCCTGCCCCCGCGCCTTCGGCGAGCGCCGTGGCGAGTTGGCCGGCGACATCGGCGATCATCCCGCGGGTCCGGGCAATCACGTCGTCCGAATGCAGATCAGCAGGCGCGCCGCCGACGAGGGTGCGGACAACCGGGGCAAGACCTTCGGCTGCGATGCCGGCGCGTGCCAGCGCGGCCGTGAACCAGCCGATGTCGCCCGCCGGGGCGACCGCCGAAGCGTGAGGCGCCATTTCCATCGCCGTGGTCTTAAGACCCAGTGGTTAGCAAGCGGTTAGGAAACAGACCATGCGCCTGTGCGAGCGCAGTGGCAAGCAGCGCGAGAACGATGAGGTGCAACGCGGTCTGCACGGGCAGGATCAGCGTCATTCCGATGAGGACGAGCGCGACGAGCAGGCGATCGCACAACCACCCGGTCCAGCAAAATTCGCGCAAAACCATGGGATAGAGCCATAGCAGCAGGACCAGGACCACTGGCGCGAACCAGGTAGCGCCGGCCGGCACTGCCGTCCCTGCACCCGCCCCTGTCACAGCCGCACTCGACCCATGCCAGGCGCAGGCGCCGATCAGCACGACATCGAGCAAAGGGTTGAGCCACGAACCGCCTCTGACCCGCCCCGAGCTTTCCAGCAGCGAATCCTGCTCGACCTTGGCCAGCATTCCTGCCGCCTGGCTTAGCACCCAGCCCAGCCCGATCAGCGCGAACGCGATCCCCGACCAGCCCCACCAGCCTGCGCCGAGTGCCAGCATGACGAGCACGAGCGCCGCGACGGCCACCACCCAGGGGCGGGTCCGGGCGTGAAGCAGTGCCGGGCCGATGCGGCGCACGCCCTGCACCGCCAGCCATTCGCCCGGCGAGCGCATGTGATCTGCCGCCGTATGCTGGGCGAGCCAGTCGTTCTCGGCGGCATGGGCATCGTCTTCGGTCCGGACAAGCCGCCAGCGACCGCGCTCGAGCAGAGCCTGCGGGACCGCGCGCAGCGCCAGCCGCGCCTGCACCGCCAGCCGCAGCAGCGCCGCCACCGGGTTCCAGTCCGCCGGAAGATCGCCCAACCCGGCGACGATCCGCCCGGGCATGCGCAAGGCCCCCGCCCAGGCATGATTGATGTCGATGCGCTCGAACCCGGCGGCCACGCCCGCCTCGACCGGCAGGACCAGCACGCCCGGCGCTTCGTCGAGCAGGCGCCGGGCCTCCGCCGGCATGGCGAGGAAGCCTTCGGCAAAGACGAACAGCTCATCCTCGGCGGCGACCAGGCCGACAAGCGCGCGGGCGGCGGTAATGATGTGGAAGCGGGCGCCGCGCGCCTCGGCCGCGTGCTGGATCTCGACGATCTCTGCGGTCAGCATCTCGGCATGAACGACGATTCGCGTGCATCCCAGCGCCAGGGCGAGGCCGAGCTGGTGGCGGGCTATGCTGTGGCCTGCGATCGGCAGGAAACCGGGGTTCACGACGGAGACCGCCGGCGCTTCGCCGGGCCCGCCCCCCGTACCTGCGGCAGCGACCTGTTCCATCAACGATATGAGCGCGACCCGCAAGTTTCAGCCTCCTGTCGCGGCCATCGTAGGGTGCGCACCGGCTCCTGCCAAGCGCCGCACCATTCGGTACGATCACCAGGCTCTTGGCTGGGTCTCGTCAGGCAGGCGGCAGGCCCGTCGCGAATTCGTTGAGCCAGGTGCTGATCTTCCTCAGCACGGCGGGATCGCCCGGCGCCCCGGCCAGCGCGGCTTCGACCAGCGCCATCAATCCCTGGGCATGGAACGACGCGGCCAGCCCCTCGAGGCGCATGCCCGCCATCGACCAGTTTCCGTCGCACCGCGACCGCTGCATCAGGTCCAGCTGGCGTCGTGCGGACTCAAGGAACGCCGCGCGCAATTCCGCGAACAGTTCCGGGTCGTTGCCGGCCGCGGCAGACAGCTGGAGGTCGATCGGGTCGCCAAGATAAGCCATGGCCGCACTTGTGCCCCGCCACGGCTTAAGGCGGGTTTAACCGCAGGCAAATTCCGTGATACACCCCCGCGCATGAACGGGGGACCACGGATCATTCCGATCGAGAGCAACCAGCCGGAAACCGGCGGGCTGAGCGCAACCATGATCAGCGCCGCGGCCGACGACGCCCCCGCCTGGGCCGACGTGACCTTCGCGAGCCCGGAGGACGACGTCGCCGAGGTTGCCGCTGCGCCGCGCTGGCCGCTGGTTCTTGCCGGCGGAGTCGTGCTCGTGTGGACGGCCTTCTTCCTGTGGGCCAGCCTTCCCGGCCTGATCGGGATTGCCAGCCCCGCGGCATCGGCCGTGGCGGTGGGGCAATGGGCCTCGCCTGTTCTGGTGGTGCTCGTGCTCGCCCTGCTTGGCCAGCGCGCCAGCCGGCGCGAGGCCAGCCGCTTCGCCGGGATCGCCAGCGGTCTTTCGCGCGAATCGGCGCAACTGGCCTCGCGTCTCTCCGCGATGAATACCGAGCTTTCGCTGGCGCGCGACTTCATCGCCGCGCAATCGCGCGATCTCGAAGCGCTGGGCCGGATCGCCGCAGACCGGCTTTCGACCAATGCCGAAACGCTGCGCGCGCTGATCCACGACAATGGCGCCCAGGTCGACCGCATCGCAGGTGTGTCCGCCAACGCACTGGACAACATGGAAAAGCTGCGTGGCCAGCTCCCTGTCCTGGCCAACAGCGCCAAGGACGTGACCAACGCCATCGCCAATGCCGGGCGCACCGCCCACGTGCAGCTCGAGGACATGGTCGCAGGGTTCCAGCGGCTCAACGACTTCGGTCTCGCTAGCGAACGCCAGGTGGCGAGCGTGCGCGAACACGTCGACGCCGCGCTGACCCAGCTCTCGGGCTCGACCGCCGACCTCGCGCGCCAGACCGAGAGCCGGTTCGTGACGCTGCGCGAGGAAGTGGCGGCGCACCGTGCCGCGCTCGACAGCCAGGAGCACGCCGCCCTCGCCGCGATTCGTGCGCGAGCCCAGACACTGACCGACACGCTCGAGGCGCAGCGCCGCAACCTCGCGGTGGCCGAGCGCGAAAGCACTGGCGCGCTCGAGCGTCGGCTCGATGCCCTGCAGCAGGCGAGCAGCACGATCGGCGCAACGATCGCAGGACACGAAGACGCGGCACTCGTCAGCTGGCAGGCCCGCAGCGAGGCGCAGATCCGCACACTCCGCGCCGCCCTCGACGAGCTGTCGGCCGCCCACGACGCCGCCACCGAGGCGCAGGCAGCGCGTGTCGAAGCGCTGGCCCAGCAGGGCCGCGCCCTCATGGCGAGCCTCGACGCCGACGCGGCGACGATCGACGCGCAAGTCGCCGAACGCCGCGCGGCCCTGGTCGCCGGCGCCGACGAACAGCGCGAAACGCTTGCCCACCGCATGGTCGAGATCGACCGCGCGATCGCCGAGCGCCGCAGCGCGGTTACCGCCGCCGCGAATGCCGCCGCCGAAGGGCTCGCGCACAAGCTGGCCGACCTCGACCGCGCGCTCGATACCCAGCGCACGCGTCAGCAGGACGAGGCGCGCCGCCTTGCCGCAGCCTGCGACGACGCGGCACAGCGCGCCGAACGGCTGGCGCAGACGATGCAGGCTTCGGCGGGTCTTGGCGAAAGCACCGCGCAGGGCGTGGGCCAGGCTCTCGACCTGCTGCGCACGCGCCTTGCCGAAACCGGCGTGGAGCTGACCGCGCAGGACGATCACCTGGCGCGCACCACCGACGCCGCCGTGCGCCTGCTCGAACTGATCCAGGCGACCGGCGAGCATGGCCGCCGCGAGCTGCCGCAGGTCCTGCGCGCAAGTGAGGCCGGGCTGGAGCAGCTCGACCAGCGCATCGGCGAACTGCATTCGGGTCTGGCCGATGCCGGGACACGCAGCGCGGCGCTGGCCGACAGCGTCAAAGGCACGACGGGCGAGGTTGCCACGGCGCTGGCGCACGTCGCACGGCTGCAGGAGGCTTTCGCCCGCCAGGCCGAGGCGCAGCAGCATCAGCTCGACACCTTGCGCGCCACGCTGGACACCGCGCGCGGCGAGGCTGAGGCGCTATCCGGTGATGTCGCCGGCTCGCTCGCCGCCGCGATCGAGCGCCTCCATGCGGCAGCGCGCAGTGCCGGCGCCAGCATCGGCGGCACGATCGAGGCCGACATCACCGCCATGGCCGAGCGGATCGGCGAGGAAAGCAATGCCGCGATCGCGCGCGTGCTGCAGGGTCGCGGTGCCGAATTGATCGCGCGGCTCGAACAGGCGATCGACAGCGCAGCGGACGCCAGCCGCGAAAGCGCGCTGCAGATGCGCGACCAGCTTGCCAAGGTCGACGAATTGACCGCCAACCTCGAGAACCGCGTCACGCGCGCCCGCGAACGCGCCGAGGAGCAGGTCGACAACGACTTTGCCCGCCGCGCCGCGCTCATCACCGAATCGCTCAATTCCGCGGCGATCGACATTGCGCAGCGCCTGTCCGCCGATGTGTCGGAAACGGCCTGGGCCTCGTACCTGCGCGGTGACCGCGGCATCTTCACGCGCCGCGCGGTCACGCTGCTCGACAGCGCCGACGTCAAGGCGGTGCAACAGCACTACAATGGCGACGGCGAATTCCGCGGGCACGTGAACCGCTACATCCACGATTTCGAGGGCATGCTGCGCCAGTTGCTCTCGACGCGCGACGGCAATGCGCTGGGCGTCACGCTGCTCTCGTCGGACATGGGCAAGCTCTATGTCGCCCTTGCCCAGGGGATCGAGCGCCTGCGTGCCTAACCGATCCGCTGGGAAAAGGCGGCGAGGTCGGCGATGAAGCGCGCTTCCTCGGCCTCGCGCGCCGGGCCGTCGAGCCGCAACAGGTAGCTGGGGTGGCAGGTCAGCCAGACCTCGGCCCCGTCCTGCTCGGCCACCAGCCCCCGCTCGCGCTGCACGCTGGCAGTCCGTCCCAGCAGCCCGCGCGCCGCGCTGGCGCCGAGCGCGAGGATATGGCGCGGACGTACCAGGTCGCGCTCGCGGTCCAGCCACCAGCGGCAGTGATCGATCTCGCCCGCGGTCGGGGTCTGGTGCAGGCGGCGCTTGCCGGTCGGCTGGTGCTTGAAGTGCTTGACCGCGTTGGTCAGCCAGCCGCGCGCCGGATCGATCCCGGCACGGCTGAGGTGGGCGCGCAGCACTTGCCCGGCCGGGCCGACGAAGGGCCGGCTTTCGCGCTCCTCGTTGTCACCCGGCTGTTCGCCGACGATCATGAAGGCGGCGCCCTCGCCTGCACCCTCACCCGCCACCGCGCGTGTGCCGTTGCAGCCGATGGCGCAAGCGCGGCAGGCGTCGATCCCTCCGGCCAGCGCCGCAAGCGTTTCCGGCGGAGCGCCGAAGTCGGCACTCGCACCCACTTCCACCATGGCCGCCTCGCGTGCCTGGGCCCCGGCGATGAGATCGGGGATCAGCGCCGCCTCGGGCATGTTCTTCCAGTACTTGCGCGGCATTTCCTTGAGCATCGCGCCGACTTTCAACCGCGCCGGGTTGAAGATCGAGGCATAGTAAGTCCGCCACAGGTCCTCGAGCGGATCGCCGGCAGGGGCATCGAGCCGCGTCGCCGGTGGTCCCTCCTGCACGCTGATCCCATCCCAGTGCAGCGTGCCTTGCGGGGTCAGGATCGACCAGTGCATCGACGCGAAGCGGCGCACGAAGAAGCCAGCGTTGGCGCGCAGGATATGATGCTCGGGCTCGAACCACGCGACGTAGCGTTCCTCGCCGTCGGGTTCGATCACGCTGCGAAAGCGGACGAAGGCGCGCATCTTGTGGATGTCGCGGCGCACCGGCCGCGCAAGGTGATCGAGCCGCCGGACCAGCGGATCGGCCGCATCCTCGGCGGCGCGGGGCCGCTCCTGCAGCCGCCACAGCAGGCGATAGGCAAGGTCGAACCGCGCCGGCTCGCGATGCAGGAGCGCCATGCGCATGAGCGACAAGAACGCCTTGCTGGCACGGACCGCGGGCGCGTCGGGCCGCGGCGGCGGGATCGGTGTCGCAGCATCAGCAAACAGGTCGGGCGCGGCGAGCGCCGGCTCGTCCCAGGTCACGTCATCGGGCTCGACCCCGGCCAGCACCAGCGCGCGCGCCGCATCGCGCCAGGCATCGGTGTCGTCACTCGCCGGCAGGCTGACGCGGATCGTCACGCCCCGAACAGCTCCAGCTGCTGCTTTTTCTGCGGCGCTAGGCTCCCGCGCAGGTCGGCACGATCGACCAGCAGAGTCGGGCGCCAGTCCGCCGTCACGATGAACGGCCGCACCTTGGCGAGCGACACGGTCAGCCGGCCCACGTCTTCCAGGCGAAGCTGCCGCTGGCGACGCGCGGAGAGCAGCGAATTGACCGCGCGAACGCCCAAGCCAGGCACCCGCAACAAGGCCTCGCGCGGGGCGCGGTTGACGTCAACCGGGAAACTCTCGCGAAACCGCAGCGCCCAGGCGAGCTTCGGGTCGATGTCGAGCGGCAGCATCCCGCCCGGATCGGCCGCTTGCTGCACTTCCTGCGCGCTGTAGCCGTAGAAGCGCATCAGCCAGTCGGACTGGTAGAGTCGATGCTCGCGCATCAGCGGCGGGCGCTGCAGGGGCAGGACGGCGCTTGCGTCGGGGATCGGGCTGAACGCCGAATAATAGACGCGGCGCAGGCCGAACTTCCCATAGAGCTGCGCCGACCGCGCGACGATGTCGGCATCGCTGGCTGCATCGGCACCCACGATCATCTGCGTCGATTGGCCTGCGGGGGCGAAGCGCGGGGCATGGCGAAACCGCTTGCGGGCATCCTTGGCCTCGACGATCGCCGAGCCGATCTTGCCCATCGCCCCCTCGATCACGGGGGCGGACTTGTCCGGTGCCAGCCGCGTTAGACCCGCCACCGTTGGCAGCTCGACGTTGATCGATACGCGGTCGGCATAGAGACCGGCGCGCTCGACCAGTTCCTGGTCGGCCTCGGGAATGGTCTTCAGATGGATATAGCCGCGAAACTGGTGTTCCTCGCGCAGGATGCGCGCGGTCTCGATCATCTGCTCCATCGTGTTGTTCGACGACCGGATGATCCCCGAGGACAGGAACAGCCCCTCGATATAGTTGCGCTTGTAGAACGCGATCGTGAGGTCGGCGACCTCCTGCGGGGTGAACTTGGCCCGGCGCACGTTCGAGCTCTTGCGGTTGACGCAATAGTGGCAGTCGAAAATGCAGTGGTTGGTCAGCAGGATCTTGAGCAGCGAGATGCAGCGCCCGTCGGGCGCATAAGCGTGGCAGATGCCCATGCCTTCGGTCGAGCCGAGACCCTTGCCGCCTGCACTGTTGCGCTTGGTCGTGCCCGATGACGCACAGGATGCGTCGTATTTGGCGGCATCGGCCAGGATGCCCAGTCGTTCCATCACACTCGGTTGCGCCATTCGTTCCATATACGTTCCGATGGCGCCGGTTACCAGTCCGCGTGCGACGAGGCGGCTGGCAATTCGGGCAGAGCGGCGGAACGAAGCCGGCATGCGGCCGGTTGAACGCGCATAACCCGCTTCCCTTTTGGAGACCCCGGACATGCCGATGATCGAAACGCGTGATGGCACGCAGCTTTACGTCAAATCTTGGGGCCAAGGACCGGCCGTCGTCCTGATCCACGGCTGGCCGCTGAATGCCGACAGCTGGGATCCGGTCATGAATGCGCTCGCCGAATCCGGTTTCCGCGCCATCGCCTATGACCGCCGCGGTTTCGGCCGGTCGGACCAGCCCGATGGCGGCTATGACTACGACACCTTCGCCGACGACCTCGCGGACGTGCTGAAGGCGACCGACGCCCAGTCGGATACCGCGCTGGTCGGCTTCTCGATGGGCGGCGGCGAGATCGCTCGCTACCTGTCGCGCCATGGCGCACAGGGCATCGCCCGCGTCGCGCTGGTGTCCTCGGTGGTGCCCTACATGGCCAAGACTGACGACAACCCCGATGGCGTCCCGTCGGACACCTTCGACCAGATGACGCAGGGCATGCTCGAAGACCGCGCCAAATTCATGGGCCAGTTCTTCAAGGAATTCTATGGCGTCGGCCTGCTGACCCAGCCCGTCAGCGACGAGCAGCTCAAGCTGTCGTGGACCCACGCCATGCAGGCCGGCCTCAAGCCCACCCTTCTGGCGGCCAAGGCTTTTGCCACCACCGACTTCCGCCCCGACCTGCCCAGCTTCACCGTGCCCACGCTGGTGATCCACGGCACGAGCGACAAGACCGTGCCGATCGATGCCACTGGCCGCGCCGTCGCCAAGGCCGTGCCGCATGCGCAGATCGTCGAATATTCGGGCGAGCCGCATGGCGTGTTCGCGACGGTGCAGGAGCGCCTCATCACCGACCTGACCGACTTCCTGTCGGGCCGCCCCGCCGAGGACCGCCAGCCGGCGATCGATGCCATCACCGCCGAGATGCTGACCAATCCGCACGTCTGATTGCGACGCACAAGCAAAACGCAACAGAGGAGAGAACCATGAAGTATGACCAGGGCAACCCGCAGGAACTGAAGGACAAGTTCTGGAAGTCGCTGAGCCACTCGCCGTTCGTGATGCTGCAGCTGGCCAACGATGCCGACAGCGCAGCGCCGATGACCGCGCAGCTCGACAAGGATGCGAACCACGCGATCTGGTTCTTCACCATGCGTGACAACCGCTTCGCCGCCATGGGCGCGGCGGCCGCGACGTTCGCATCGAAGGGGCACGACGTGTTTGCCCGCTTCGACGGGACGCTCGTCGAGGAAACCGATCGCGCGCTGCTCGACCAGCATTGGAACAACATGGTCGAAGCCTGGTACCCGGGCGGCAAGACCGACCCCAACCTGCTGTTCCTGCGCATGGACCTGGGCGATGCCGCGATCTGGTCGGGCGAGCTCGGCGTGTTCAATACTGTGAAGGCCGCACTGGGCCTGCCGGTCGGCAACACCATCAAGGGTGGTTACGCCGAAACCAGCCTCTGAGGACTAGTAGCCTCTAACGAAAAGGCCGCCGCCCCGGGTCGGGACGGCGGCCTTTTTCATGGGCCAAGCGAGACTGTGCCGGATCAGTCGATCGGCGGGACCGAGCTGGGCGGCACGTCCCCGTCCAGTTCGTGAGTCTCGACGAGGCCACGGCCGACGTGGCTGCGGCTGCGGCTATAGGCGAAGTAGAAGATCAGACCGACGATGGCCCAGCCCACGAACAGCTGGATCGTGGCGGCCGACAGGCTGCCGAACAGGTAGATGCAGCCCAGGATCGAGATCGGCGCGACGATCATGACGGCAGGGGTGCGGAACGGACGGGCCCGGTTGGGATCGGTCCGGCGCAGCACCAGCACCGCGATCGACACCGCGGCAAACGCGAAAAGAGTGCCCGAGTTCGACACGTCGGCAAGCAGGCCGACCGGGAAGAACGCCGCGAACAGCGCCACAAACACGCCCGTCAGCAGGGTGATGACGTGCGGGGTGTGGAAGCGCGGGTGCACCTTGGAGAAGAATTCCGGCAGCAGGCCGTCGCGGCTCATCACGAAGAAGATGCGGGTCTGACCGAACATCATCATGAGGATGACCGAGGGCAGCGCGAGAATCGCGGCCAGGCCGACCAGCCAGCCGACGAGCGGGTAGCCGACCGAACGCAGCGTCCACGCCAGCGCTTCCTTCGAGCAGACCACGGCGTTCTCGCCGATCGCCTTGCAGGCGTCCGACAGCGCGGCCGAACCCGGCGAAAGCACTTCGTGATTGGGGCCGAACACCGGCTGCGCACCGACCGTGCCGATGACGCCGGCGGCAACCAGCATGTAGAACACGGTGCAGATCGCGAGGCTGCCGATCAACCCGATCGGCATGTTGCGCTGCGGGTTCTTGGTTTCCTCCGCCGCGGTGGATACCGCGTCGAACCCGACATAGGCGAAGAAGATCGAGGCCGCCGCGCCCGAGATGCCGGTGAAGCCGAGCGGCGCGAAGGGGTGGAACTCGCCCGACTTGAGCATCGGGATGGTCAACGCGATGAACAGCGTCAGCGCGGCGATCTTGATCGCGACGAGGATGGCGTTGACGGTCGCGCTTTCCTTGGTGCCAAGGATCAGCAGGCCGGTGATCGCAGCCGCGATCGCCATGGCCGGCAGGTTGATGATGCCGCCGTCGAACGGGCCGCGCACGAATTCGAGCGGGACGGTTATGTGCAGGCTGTTCTGGACGAAGCCGACCATGTAGCCCGACCACCCGACCGACACGGCGCCCGCCGCGATCGCGTATTCGAGGATCAGCGCCCAGCCCACCATCCAGGCGACCAGTTCGCCCATGACGGCGTAGCTGTAGGTATAGGCGGAGCCGGAGACCGGCACCATCGATGCCATTTCGGCGTAACACAGCGCGGCTACCGCGCAGACGAAACCGGCGATGATGAAGCTCACCATCATGCCGGGGCCGGCCTTCTGCGCCGCTTCGGCGGTGAGAACGAAGATACCCGTGCCGATGACGGCGCCGACGCCCAGCATGGTCAGCTGGAAGGCGCCCAGCGATCGGTGCAACGATTTCTTTTCGGCCGTGGCCAAAATAGCGTCGAGTGGTTTGACGCGTCCCAACATTGAAATCTCCCGCCTTGGGCCGGTGCGGCGGGCATCCCCACGCCATGATGTTGCACCGGTAACCAGGTTATGAAACCGACGCTAGCGGCAAGCCCCTGCCGCGCAAAGGCCCTTTTTTCCGCCACGGTGTCCATTTCCCCCGGCAGGGCCGGCATTCGCCCGTTGGGACGGCCCTTGGTGTGATCGCATCGACCGGATCGTCAGCGCGCCGGCCGGCCTTGCGGGTTTCCCGCCATGCTATAGAAGCCGCCGCCGACGGGCCAAAGCCTCGGGAGTACGCGCATGTCCACCACGTTCCAGCTCGATACCAGCACCAGCCGCGCGCACCCTACCCCGGCGCCGATGAAGCGGCTGACCGTGCCCGCGATCCGCCAGCGCAAGAAGGACGGCCACACGGCAGAGCCGATCGTGATGCTGACCGCCTATACCGCGCGCCAGGCGCAGTTGCTCGACGCGCACTGCGACATCCTGCTCGTCGGAGATTCGCTTGGCCAGGTCATCTACGGCCTGCCCTCGAGCGTGCCGGTGACGATGGACATGATGGCCGCCCATGGCGCGGCGGTGGTGCGCGGCTCGTACCATTCGGTCGTGCTGGTCGACATGCCGTTCGGCGCCTACGAAGCCTCGCCGCAGGACGCCTTCGCCGCAGCGGCGCGCCTGCTCAAGGACACCGGCTGCGCGGGCGTGAAGCTGGAAGGCGGCGCGGCCATGGCCGAGACGGTCGCCTTCCTGACCGCACGCGGCATCCCGGTCATGGGCCACGTCGGCCTGACCCCGCAGGCGGTGAACCTCCTCGGCGGCTACAACGCCCGCGGCCGCAGCGAGGCCGAGGCTGCTAAGATCGTCGATGACGCCCGCGCGCTGGCCGAAGCGGGTGCCTTCGCCATCGTCGTCGAGGGCGTGGTCGAACCCATCGCCATCGCCGTTACCGAGGCGGTCGATTGCCCGGTGATCGGCATTGGCGGCTCGGCGCGCTGCGACGGGCAGGTGCTGGTGGCCGAGGACATGCTGGGCCTGTTCGAGCGCGTGCCTCGCTTCGTGAAGCGCTACGCCGACATGGCGACGACGATCAGCGACGCCGCCGCGACATATGCTGCCGAAGTGCGCGCCCGGACGTTCCCCGGCATCGAACAGACATACCAGCCGAAGTAAACCGCCCCTTCCCTCCAGCTGACAAGAGGACCGCTTGCTCAGGAATTTCAAAGGATCGCTGCTGTTCTCGCTCGTCTGCCTCGCGCTCGCGGTGGCTTACGGGTGGTTCCAGACCCAGTCCATCGCGGCGACCGCCGGGCTGGTGTGGATCGTGCTGGTGCTCTCCGTGCTCGAAATCTCGCTGTCGTTCGACAACGCGGTGGTCAACGCCGCCGTGCTCAAGGACATGGATGCGGTCTGGCAGAAGCGTTTCCTGACCTGGGGCATGGTGATCGCGGTGTTCGGCATGCGCATCGTCTTTCCGCTGGCCATCGTCGCGATCGCGGCGGGCGTCGGTCCGGTCGAGGCGCTGCGCCTCTCGCTCGAGGACCCGGCACGCTACGAGCAGATCGTCAGCGGCGCGCATGTCGGCATTGCCGGCTTTGGCGGCGCGTTCCTGGCGATGGTCGGGCTCGGCTTCTTCTTTGACGAGGACAAGGACGTCCACTGGATCCGCTGGATCGAGGAGCGCCTGTCGCGCGTCTCGGCGATCAAGGCGGCGGAAATCGCGCTGTTGCTGGTCGTGCTCGTGGTCATCGCCAGCCTGCTCGACCCGGCCGAAGCGCTGACCTTCCTCACCGCCGGCGCGCTCGGCATCGTCGCCTTCGTGGTGGTCGAGGCGATCGGCACCGTACTGGAAATGCGCGAGGCAGCGCAGCAGGCCGCGGGCGCGGTGGTCAAGTCGGGCCTCGGCGGCTTCCTCTACCTCAACGTGCTCGACGCCTCGTTCAGCTTCGACGGTGTGATCGGCGCCTTCGCGCTGTCCAACAACATGGTCGTGATCGCGCTCGGCCTGTCGATCGGCGCGATGTTCGTGCGCGCGCTGACGATCCTGCTCGTCAAGCAGGGCACGCTGGCGGAATACCGCTTTCTCGAACACGGCGCGTTCTGGGCGATCGTCGCGCTGGCCGGAATCATGCTAGCCTCGGCCCGGGTCGCAGTGCCCGAGACCGTCACCGGCCTGATCGGCGCCGCGCTGATCGCGGCCTCGCTGTGGTGGTCGGTTCGCCAGCGCCGCCGCGAGGCCGAGGCCTGAGCAGGCTAAAGGGCGAGGCCAGCGGTCTCGTCCAGCCCGGCCATCAGATTGAGCGTCTGCACGGCCGCGCCGCTCGCGCCCTTGCCCAGGTTGTCGAGCCGGGCCACCAGCCGCGCCTGCGTGCCGTCGGCGCTGCCGATGACATGCAGCGCCAGGCCGTCCCACGCCGGCGCGCTGCGCCGCATGAGGAACTCGCCATCGGCCGGCGCGCCCTCGTGCACGCTCACGATCGGGCTGCCGGCGTAGAACGCGGCCAGCGCGGCATACAGTTCGGCGGCCATGGCCGCGCCCGGCATGCCCTCGAGCGAAAGCGGCACTTCCACCACCATGCCGCGCAGCGCGGGCACGACGGCGGGGCTGAACAGCGGTGCCACCGTCAGGCCGGCGTAGGCGGCCATCTCGGGCACGTGCTTGTGCCCGAACGCCAGGCCATAGCCTCGCCACGCGATGTCGGTGTCGTCCTCGAAGCGCGCGATAAGCGCCTTGCCGCCCCCGGAATAACCCGACACGGCATGGACGACATAGGGCCAGTTCGCCGGCACGAGCCCGGCACGGACCAGCGGGGCCAGCAGCGCGATGAAGCCGGTGGGATAGCAGCCGGGGTTGGCAACGCGACGGGCATTGGCCACGACCTCGCGGCCGATCACTTCGGGCAGGCCATAGGTCCAGCCTTCGGCAACGCGATGCGCGGTGGAGGCGTCGATCACGCGGGTCCGGTCGTTGGCGATCATCGCCACGGAATCGCGCGCCGCATCGTCGGGCAGACACAGGATCACGACATCGGCAGCGTTGATCGCCTCGGCACGGGCGCCCTGGTCCTTGCGCCGCGTCTCGTCGAGCGTGATGAGCGCGAACTCGTCGCGGCCCGCCAGCCGGTCGGCGATTTCGAGGCCGGTCGTGCCGGCGGCTCCGTCGATGAACACCAGCATCGTCATGCCACCTGCTCCAGCGCGTCGATCGCGACATAGCCAACGAGGCCACCCTCGTCGCTGGCCTGGCCCCAGGCCCAGGTCCCCGCGAGATCGAGGACGGCGAAGAATTCGCCGGCCGGCAGTTCGGCGATCGCCTCGCCATCGGCGCGACCGGCTTTGCGCAGCGTGGTGGCCTGCGTCACCTGCATCGCCATCGGCACGGCATAGTGCGGCACGAAGACGCGGCCCGCCAGTCGGATATGCGCCAGATCTCCGCGCACGGGCAGCCGCGACGGCTCGACGCGCATCGACGGTCCTGACAGCGCGAGTTCACCAGCGGGCACGGCGGCCCCGGAGACGACGAGGGCAAGATCGGATTGGACAGACATCTCGGCGGACAAGGCAGGTTCCCGGCAAAAACGCGAAGGCGCGCGCTTAGCTGTCCTTGCCCCCCGATTCAAGCGGTGGCCGCTGGCGATGCCTTGCGCGTCGCCGCACGGGCGGGACGATTTGCCCCGCCTCCCATTGCCTCAGGCCTGTCCGTAGCGCCCCAGCAACAGGCCCCAGGCTGCGCGAAGCCCCAACGCTTCACCACCCTTGGGGCGTCCGGGCTTGGCCGCAGGCCGCCAGGCGAAGGTGTCGAAATGGGCCCAGTCGATGCCTGCGCCCACGAACCGGTCGAGGAACAACGCCGCCACGCTCGACCCGGCAAAGCCGTTGGCGGGCGCGTTCTGCAAGTCCCCCACATCGGATTCCAGCCATTCGCGATAGCCATCGTGCAGCGGCAGGCGCCAGCACGGGTCGTCCCGCTCCAGCCCGGACGCGATCAGCGCTGCCGCGGTGTCGTCGGTGCGGGTGAACAGTGCCGGCAGGTCGGGGCCGAGCGCCACGCGCGCCGCGCCGGTCAGCGTGGCGAAATCGATGACCAGGTCCGGCCCGGCTTCGCTGGCACGCGTCAGCGCATCGCCGAGCACCAAGCGTCCCTCGGCATCGGTATTGGTAACCTCGACGCTCAGCCCCTGTCGCGTGCGCAGGATGTCGCCGGGCCGGAAGGCATTGCCCGCGATCGCGTTCTCGACCGCCGGGATCAGCAGATGCAGCCGCACCGGCAGCCCCTGCCCCATGATAAGCGCGGCTAGCGCCAGCGCGTGCGCGGCGCCGCCCATGTCCTTCTTCATCAGCAGCATGCCCGCCGCCGGCTTGATGTCGAGCCCGCCCGAATCGAAGCATACGCCCTTGCCCACCACCGCGACGCGCGGATGGCGCTCGTCGCCCCACTCCAGCTCGATCAGCCGCGGGGCATGGCTGCGGGCGGCGGCGCGGCCCACGGCGTGGATCATCGGGTACTCGCGCTCGAGCGCATCGCCGGACACCACATGGATCGTGGCATGGTGCGCCTTGGCCAAAGCGCGCGCCTCGGCCTCCAGCTGCGCAGGCCCCATGTCCTCGGCGGGTGTGTTGACGAGGTCGCGGACCATGGCGACGGCCGTCGCTTCGGCGAGCGCCCCCGGCAGCGCGCGCACTTCGCGGGTCAGGAGGATGCGCGGCTCGACCTCGCGGCCCGGTTCGGTGCGATAGCGATCGAAGCGGTACTGGCCGGTGACCCAGCCATGCATCGCTTTGCCTGCCTCGGCCCCATGCAGCCGATACGTGCCCGCGGGCAGCGTCTCGGCCGCGCGCGCCAGACACCAGGCCGACAGGTTCGATGCGTCGGCGACACCGGCCACCGCCTCCCAGGCATCGCCGCTTCCGTCGGGCACCACGGCAACCTCGCCGGGTCCGCCCTCGAACTTTTGCGCGGTCAGCATGGTGCGCGCCGTGGCACCACGGCTGCGGAACCATTCGGGCCACGCCGCCTTGTCGATGATGTGGAGGGGGATCGCCTTCTGGTCGCGATCGGGCTGGATCAGCGCGTGCTTGTCGGTCATCACCCTGATGTTGTGCCGCAGCCCCGCGGCGAATTCGAGAGGAAAATGCGGTCCATGCGGCGTTCGCCATCGGTTTCGGTCATTCTCGCCCCCCTGCTGGCCACCGCGGCCGTGACGCTTTCGGCGTGTTCGAAGACCCCGGAACCCGCCGCACCGCCCTCGGGTGGCGCTGCGGTCGAGGCCAGGGCGACCAGCACCGGCTCGAGCGCGACAGCATCGGCCACGACCAGCACGGACGCCGGCGGCAAGGGCACGGCCCATGCGGTCAAGGCCAGCAACGACTTGTACGAATTCACCTATTCCTGGCCCGGCGCCGCCGAGGCGATCCCGGCGCTGCGCGACCAATTGGCGCGCGACGAGGCAAGCGCGCGCAGCAAGCTCGAGGCCGCCGCGAAAGCGGGCCAGAGCGACGCCCGCCAGCACGGCTATCCCTTCCATCCCTTCGGCCATTGGCAGGAATGGCAGGTCGTGACCAACCTGCCGGGCTGGCTCAGCCTGTCGAGCCTTGTGGGCGACGACCGCGGCGGCGCGCATCCCAATTACGGCTATCAGGCGATCCTGTGGGACAAGCAGGCGGGCCTGCGCCGCGACGTGATGGACCTGTTCATCGCCCGCGCCGCGCTGTCGGGCGCGATCCATCAGCCGTTCTGCGACGAGCTCAAGCGGCAGCGCGCCAAGAAGCGCGGCGGCGTCGCCTCGATGGGCGGCGACAGCGGCTTCGACGCCTGTATCGATCCGCTGGCGCAGACGGTGATCCTCGGCTCGTCCAACGGCCGGACCTTCGACCGCATCGGCTTCCTCATCGCCCCCTACGAGGCGGGGCCTTATGCCGAGGGCAGCTACGAGGTCACCCTGCCGGTCACGCAGCGATTGATCGAGACGATCAAGCCCGAATGGCGCGGCGCGTTTTCGGCAAAATGATGTCCGCGCCTCGCAATTTGCGGGCGCCTGCGCTATCTTGGGCAGCATGACCGAATATCTGACCGTTGACGATACCGAGACCGTCCTGCGTGACGGCACGATCAAGCTCCATGGCCCCGCTGGCTTCGAGGGCATGCGCAAGGCTGGGCGCCTTGCCGCCGAAATCCTCGATGCCGTGGCGCCGCTGGTCCAGCCTGGCGTCAGCACCGCTGCGGTGGACGATCTGGTCCGCCAGATGACGCTCGACGCGGGCGCCGTGCCTGCCACACTCGGCTATCGCGGCTATGCCCACTCGTGCTGCATCTCGATCAACCATGTCGTGTGTCATGGCATTCCGTCGGAAAAAACCTTCAAGGACGGGGACATCGTCAACATCGACGTGACCCCGCTGCTCGACGGCTGGCACGGCGATTCCAGCCGCATGTACCTGGTCGGCGACGTACCGCTCAAGGCGCGCCGCCTGGTCGACGTGACCTATGAATGCCTGATGCTGGGCATCGAGCACGCCCGCCCCGGCGCGCGGCTGGGCGACATCGGCGCCGCGATCCAGGCCCATGCCGAGCGACAGCGCTACGGCGTGGTGCGCGATTTCTGCGGCCATGGCCTCGGCCGCCTGTTCCACGACGCTCCCGAGGTGGTGCACGCCGCGCGCGCCGGCACCGGTCCGGAATTGAAGCCCGGGATGTTCTTCACGATCGAGCCGATGATCAACCTCGGCAAGCCGGCGGTGAAGATCCTCGATGACGGCTGGACGGCGGTGACGCGCGACCGCTCGCTGTCGGCGCAGTTCGAGCACTCGATCGGCATCACCGAGGATGGCTGCGAGATCTTCACCACCAGCCCCAAGGGCCTGCACCAGCCGCCTTACGCGGTCTGATCGCCCTGACCGATCCCGGCAAGCATCCGTCTTGCCTCCATATCCCGCACCGGGCCCCGGACATCACCCGGGGCCCGCGTTGCTTCTGGCGCAGTTGCACAAAAAACAGGCACGCTGCCTTTTATTTGAGCACTAATCCGTCGTCTTCACGCAACAACCTGCATGAATATGCACAATCTTGGGTAGGATTCTTGCCCATGACCCGCATTTTGCGGCTTTCGCCCCGGCGTCCTATCGCCTAGTGCAATGTCCCTAACAGTGGCACGATTCTTGTTAGGATTTGCCACGGACGCGGACATCAACCGGCCGCCCGCCTTCCGGCGGCGCGGCTGCAACAGGCGCAGGGGTCAGAAACCGGTGAAGAAGATCGAAGCGATCATCAAACCCTTCAAGCTCGATGAAGTGAAGGAAGCGCTGCACGAGATCGGCGTGTCGGGCATCACCGTGACCGAGGCCAAGGGCTTCGGCCGGCAGAAGGGGCACACCGAGCTCTACCGCGGCGCCGAATACGTGGTGGACTTCCTCCCCAAGGTGAAGCTCGAAGTCGTCGTGCCCGATACCCTGGTCGATCGCGTGGTCGAGGCGGTCGCCGCCGCCGCGCAGACCGGCCGCATCGGTGACGGCAAGATCTTCGTGATCCCGATCGAGAGCGCGCTGCGCATCCGCACCGGCGAACGCGACAACGACGCCATCTGATTTACCGCCGCGCGCCGCTGCCCTGCCCTCATCGGGGTAGGCGCGGGGTGCGGCACGCTTGCGGGGGTGGCCTAGGGACGGGCGGCCTCCATTTCCTACCACCCCCAATGAAGCCCGGCACGCGATGCGGGCAAACAGAAGGACCAGCAATGGCTAGTGCAAAGGACATCCTCGCCCGCATCAAGGAAGAGGAAATCGAGTGGGTCGATCTTCGCTTCACCGACCCCAAGGGCAAGTGGCAGCACTTGACCATGGTGTCGTCGGTCCTGGGTGAGGACGAACTGGAAGACGGCCTGATGTTCGACGGTTCGTCGATCGAAGGCTGGAAGGCCATCAACGAGTCGGACATGATCCTCAAGCCCGACCTCGACTCGGTCTATGTCGATCCGTTCTCGGCCACGCCGATGCTCATCATCAACTGCGACATCGTCGAGCCGTCGACCGGCGAGCTCTACGCCCGCGATCCGCGCTCGACCGCCAAGCGCGCCGAAGCCTTCCTCAAGTCGACCGGCATCGGCGACACGATCTATGTTGGCCCGGAAGCCGAGTTCTTCCTGTTCGACGACGTCAAGTTCTATGACGGCTATGACGGCAACGGCTTCAAGATCGACGACATCGAGCTGCCGACCAACTCGAACCGCGAATACGAAGCGGGCAACCTCGCGCACCGTCCGCGCGCCAAGGGCGGCTACTTCCCCGTCGCCCCGGTCGACAGCTGCGTCGACATCCGTGGCGAAATGGTCTCGACCATGCTCGAAATGGGCCTCCCCTGCGACAAGCATCACCACGAAGTGGCCGCCGCGCAGCACGAACTCGGTCTGACCTTCGGCACGCTGGTCCAGACCGCCGACCGCATGCAGATCTACAAGTACGTCGTCCACCAGGTCGCGCAGGCCTACGGTAAGACGGCCACGTTCATGCCCAAGCCGATCATGAAGGACAACGGCTCGGGCATGCACACCCACATGTCGATCTGGTCGGAAGGCAAGCCGCTCTTCGCCGGCAACGGCTATGCCGGCCTGTCGGACATGTGCCTCTACTACATCGGCGGTGTCATCAAGCACGCCAAGGCCCTCAACGCCTTCACCAACCCGACCACCAACAGCTACAAGCGCCTGGTGCCGGGCTACGAAGCCCCCGTGCTGCTGGCCTATTCGGCCCGCAACCGCTCGGCCTCGTGCCGCATCCCCTACGGTGCCGGCACCAAGGCGAAGCGCGTCGAGTTCCGCTTCCCCGACGCGATGGCCAACCCCTACCTCGCCTATGCCGCGCTGCTCATGGCCGGCCTCGACGGGATCAAGAACAAGATCCACCCCGGCGACGCCATGGACAAGAACCTCTACGATCTGCCGCCGGCAGAACTCGCTCAGGTTCCGACTGTGTGCGGTAGCCTGCGTGAAGCGCTGGAATCGCTCCAGGCCGATCACGAGTTCCTGCTCGACGGCGGCGTGTTCACCAAGGACCAGATCGAGGCCTACATCGAACTGAAGTGGCCCGAAGTGTTCCGTTGGGAAACCACCCCGTCGGCGGTCGAATTCGACATGTACTACAGCGCCTGATCGCGCTTTTGCACCGCCGCATCGCGCGGCGCTTGTGCGCAACAAAACTGCCCGGACCCAAGCGGTCCGGGCATTTTTGCATCGATTGCTGCCGCATCGCAGCACTTATCCACAGCCTGCATTTTGAGCCGACGAACGGTTGGCGGCGCGCGGTGAAGCGCGGGAACCCCCGGTTCACGAATCCGACAGGTTCCCTAAAGTGCAGGCCATGCTTCGCACCGCACTCACCGCTGCCGCCGCCTTCGCAACGCTTGCTGCACTGCCGAACGTGGCCCATGCGCGGCTCCAGTGCGTGACTTATGCGCGGCAGGTTTCGGACGTGCAGCTGAGCGGCAACGCCCGCGAATGGTGGGGCAATGCTGCAGGCACCTATGCCCGCGGACAGGCCCCCCAGGCCGGCGCCGTCCTCGCCTTCCGTGCATCGTCGGCGATGCCCTACGGCCACGTCGCCGTGGTCAGCAAGGTGGTCGATGCACGCCACGTCATGATCAACCACGCCAATTGGTCGCGCCCCGGCATGGTCGAGCGCGGCGTCATGGCGGTGGACGTCTCGCCCGCTGGCGACTGGAGCCAGGTCCGCGTGTGGTACGGCCCGACCCGTTCGCTTGGCCTGCGCCCCTCGCCCGCCTTCGGTTTCATCTACGCCCATGGCGCACCGGCCAGCACCGCCCCCGTCACCGTGACGGCGTCGATCACGCTGCCGTCGGATCCTGCGAACGGCTGAGGCCTTCGCTTGTACCGATGACAAAAGCCGCCCTCGAGGCGGCTTTTTTGTTGCCCGGTAGTGCGCGTTCTCAGCCGACGCAGCGCAGGCCGTCGGCCGGACGCAGGCTGAGCAGCGCCCGCGCCTCGGTGACCGGCAGCGCCGGCCAGTAGAGATAGCCCTGCGCCATCTCGCAACCGGCGGCACGCACAAGGTGTTGCTGGGTCACGGTCTCGACACCCTCGGCCACGACCTTCATCCGCAACATCTGCCCCAGGTCCGCGATCGCACCGAGGATGGCCTGCGCGTCGCCGTCGGACTCGATATGCTGCACGAACGAACGATCGATCTTGATGCGATCGAACTGGAACGACCGGAGATAGCTGAGCGAGGAATAACCGGTGCCGAAGTCGTCGAGCGCGATGCGGAAGCCCATGTGTTGCAGGGCGCGCAACGATTCCGCGACCTGTTCGCTGCGATCGAGCATCACGCTCTCGGTCACCTCGAGGATCACGCGCGCCGGATCGATCCGCGTTTCCTGGACCAGTGCCTCGACCGTCTCGACGAAACCATGTGCCATGATCTGCAGCGGAGAGAGGTTGATCGAGATGTCGCAGCTGGGCCAGGCGCGGCATTCCGCAAAAACCCGGCGCAGCATCCAGGTGCCGAGCGGCACCATCAGCCCGCATTGTTCGGCGATGGGAATGAATGTCGCAGGCGTGATGTTACCGCGCAGCAGGTGCGGCCAGCGCAGCAGCGCCTCGAAGCCCTCGATCTGACCGGTGGCAAGATCGATGATCGGCTGGAAATGCGGCTCGAGCTCGTCCGCCGCCAGGGCATGGCGCAGTTCGACCTCGAGCTCGCGCTGGAGCCGCTCGCTCGCGTCCATGCCGTTGGTATAGCAGCGGTAGCGGGCGCGCCCGCCTTCCTTGGCGCGATAGAGCGCGATGTCGGCGCGGCGCAGCAGTTCGCCCGGATCGTCGGATTGGTCGGGCCCCCAGCTGATCCCGCACGAACAGGTCACGCCCAGGCTATGGCCCGACACGATGAACGGATCGGCCATCGCGCCGACGATCTGCCGGCCCAGCGCATTGGCCGCCGACAGCCCGCCGGTCGCACAGCGCATGATGACGAATTCATCCCCGCCGAAGCGCGCAATCATGTCGTCGGGCAACAGGCGCTCGTGCAACCGTGCCGCCACCTGCTTGACCAGCTGGTCGCCGACATGATGGCCCATGGTGTCGTTGACCGACTTGAAGGCATCGAGATCGATATAGGCGACGAAGACATCTCCGCCCTGCTCCGACGCGACGATCTCGCCCAGCGCGCTACGCAGGCGATCCATGAAGTGCACGCGATTGGCCAGGCCCGACATCGGATCATGCAACGCGTTGTGCTGAGCCTGCGCCTCGCTTACCTGCAATTCACGGGTGGTGCGATGCATCCGCCGCACGATCACCGTGCCGCCAATCAGCACCGCCATGAACAGCACGATATAACTGACCAGCAGGGGCGCAGTCCCGCGCCAGATCACGGGGCCGGGCATGTCGCCCCGCCAGGCGAAATAGCCCAGTGGCGTCCCGTCGGCGGCCGTCGCTGGAACCGCATTTCCGTCGTTGGCCTCCGGCATGGTGCGGGTAAAGCGGAAGTCACGGATAAGAAGGTCGGCGCCGAGCTCGTGCAGCATGGCCGGCTCGATCGGCCGCACGGTCACGAAATATTGGGGTTCTCCGGTCAGCAGCGCGAAAGTCCGGTCCGGTACAATCGCCGCCGCCGTGAGCAGGATCAGCTCTCCGTCACGCAGCGCCACGGCACCGGTCCAGCGCGACAGTGGTGCCCCGCGCTTATTGAACGGCCATAGCACGTTGCCGAGACGACGCAGGCCTGCCGGCTTGCCCATGGTCCGCCCGCTGGTCCGGGCGCGGTGCAGAACGGCCTCGACCTGCCAACGCATTGCGCCATAGCGATAATCATCGGCCGGCTTGCCTTGACGCCATGCACGCACCAGCGTGCCGTCGGGGCGAACGACCATGCTCTCGTGCGCGCCCTGGTTGGTGAAAGGAAACTCGCCGAGCTCGCGGTCCATCCACGCCAGGTCCGGCTTGCCCTGCGTGTGCCGGACGGTTTCGTCCCAGACGATCTGCCCGGTCTGGGCCATGATCAGTGCGCGCATCCGCCCGTCGAGATAGCGCGAAACCATCTGCTGTTCGTCCTTGCGGGTGAAGTTGTCGGCCACCCGGATCGAATGCTGGAACGCCGCTATCAGCGCCGCGGACAGGGCCAGCAGCGCGATAAACGTGGTGATGACCACCCAGTCCGTGCGCCGACTTCCGCTCACCCGTTGCCCCCGCGAACTTCGTGGGGTCCATAAGGTCCCCATCACCTTTCATGGATTGGGCCAACAATACCAACAAATGGTTATCACGCCGCAACTTGACTGATGTTTTACGGCCCGTGCCATCGCATCGCGGAACCCGCCGTCACATTCGACGTTTCCAGCACCATAGAGGGCCATGTCTCGGTGTCGGCGGCGAAAGCCGCAAGATGCAGGGGGGCCACAACATCTGAGGAGCCTGCCATGCTGCTGACCATCGCCCTTGTCCTGCTCGTTCTCTGGGCGCTCGGCGTTTTCGCCTTCAAGGTGACCGCCGGCGTGATCCACATCCTGCTGGTGCTGGCGATCATCGTCGGCCTGATCCAGCTGTTCACTGGCCGTCGTACGGTTTAAACCGCCGTGCCCGGCACGACGGTGCCGGCTCATTGCGCGATAGCCGCCCTGCCCTCACCGGCAGGGCGGTTTCGTATGGGGCCCGTTCGTGAAGCGCTACCGGGCCTTCAGCCTACGTCGTCCCTGATCGCCGCGCTCATCCGGTCGATTGTCCGCTTCATCGCCTCGAGATCTGCCAGCGGCAGGTCGAGCGCCTCGAGAACGTCGAGAGGGACGCAGTCCACCGCCTGCGCGGCCACGCGCCCGGCCGGGGTCAGCGCGATCCGCACCACGCGCTCGTCATGGCCATCGCGCCGCCGCGTCACATGCCCGGCCGCTTCCATGCGTTTGAGCAGCGGGGTCAGCGTGCTCGATTCGAGGAACAGGGCCTCGCCCAGCTGACTGACCGTGCGGTCGTCTGCCTGCAACAGTGCGACGAGGACGAGGTACTGCAGGTAAGTCAGCCCGTGCGGTGCCAGCAACTGCTTGTAAAGCCGATTGAACGCCAGCTGCGCCGCATAGACCGAGAAGCACAGCATCTGGCCGAATGGCTGCGAACCCTCCCCGGCTGAGAGGCGCTCCCCCCTCTCGCGCAGCGACTGCGCAAGCTGAGGGCCGGTAAGCGAAAGATCGGCGATTTTTTCCATCGTACGAATATAAATCGCATACGACCCTTCACAAGGCCTTGACCAACGAGCCTGGCGCCCTATTTAGATCGTGCACGATTTAATATTGCACGACTCACATGGAAAGGACCTCTCATGTCGATCAAGCCGCTCTACACCGCCCATGCCTCCGCCACCGGTGGCCGCGATGGCCGTGCCGTCATCGCCGAGAACCCGCTCGACATTACCCTGGCCTCGCCCAAGGAACTCGGCGGTAATGGCGCCGGCAACAATCCCGAGCAGCTATTTGCCGCCGGCTATGCGGCCTGCTTCATCGGCGCGATGAAGTTCGCGGCCAGCCAGGACAAGGCACTGCCGCGCGTCTCCAGCGACGTTTCGGTGGATTCGGCCGTGGGCATCGGCGCGCGCGACGACGGCGGGTTCGGCCTGTCGGTTGCGCTCACGATCAACCTGCCCGGCGTCGACCGCGCTGCTGCCGAGGAACTCGTGGCTCGCGCCGACACCATCTGCCCCTACAGCCACGCCACGCGCGGCAACATCGACGTCACGCTGACGGTTGCCTGACGCTGAAAGGACGGCGCTGCGCGTGCAGTGCCGTCCTGCGATGGCGGGTAAGGGCGCCCTTCGACAGGCTCAGGGCGAACGGAGATATGGTGAGATCCCCTATCGCAAACCGTTCGGGCTGAGCTTGTCGAAGCCCAACCCCAGCTCCAGCGGCCTACTTCTTCAGCAAGGGCGCGAGATAGTGCCCGGTGAAGCTGGCCTTGTTCTTGACCACCTGCTCGGGCGTCCCGGTCGCCACGACTTCGCCACCACGCACGCCACCTTCGGGGCCCATGTCGATGATCCAGTCGGCGGTCTTGATGACGTCGAGGTTGTGCTCGATCACCACCACGCTGTTGCCCTGTTCGACCAGCCGGTGCAGCACTTCGAGCAGCTTGCGCACGTCCTCGAAGTGCAGGCCGGTGGTCGGCTCGTCGAGGATGTAGAGCGTCTGCCCGGTGGAGCGGCGCGCCAGCTCCTTGGCCAGCTTGACGCGTTGCGCCTCGCCGCCCGAAAGCGTCGTCGCCTGCTGGCCGACCTTGACGTAGCCGAGCCCGACTTCGTTGAGCATCGCCATGCGATCGCGGATCGGCGGCACCGCCTTGAAGAACTCGACCGCATCCTCGATCGTCATGTCGAGCACGTCGGCGATCGAGTGCCCCTTGAACTTCACGTCGAGGGTCTCGCGGTTGTAGCGCTTGCCGCCGCATTCCTCGCAAGTGACGTAGACGTCGGGCAGGAAGTGCATCTCGATCTTGATAAGGCCGTCGCCCTGGCACGCCTCGCAGCGGCCACCCTTGACGTTGAAGCTGAACCGCCCCGCCTTGTAGCCGCGCGCCTCCGCCTCGGGCAGGCCGGCGAACCAGTCACGGATCAGCGTGAACGAGCCCGTGTAGGTCGCGGGGTTCGAACGCGGGGTGCGTCCGATCGGGGACTGGTCGATCTCGATCACCTTGTCGCAGTGCTCGAGGCCCTTGATCGCATCGTGCGGGCCGGCAATCACACGCGCGCCGTTGAGCGTGCGCGCGGCACCGGCCTGCAGCGTATCGATCGTCAGGCTCGACTTGCCCGACCCCGAAACGCCGGTGATGCAGCAGAACGTGCCGAGCGGGATGCTCGCGGTCACGTCCTTGAGATTGTTGGCGCGCGCGCCTTCGATCACGATCTTGTGACCATTGCCCTTGCGGCGCTTCTTGGGCACCTCGATCCGGCGCACACCGGTGAGGTACTGACCAGTCAGGCTGTCCTCGCTGGCGAGAATGTCGTCGAGCGTCCCTTGGGCCACGATCTGCCCGCCGTGCACGCCTGCGCCCGGGCCGAGGTCGACGACGTAGTCTGCCGTGCGGATCGCGTCCTCGTCATGCTCGACCACGATGACCGTGTTGCCAAGGTCGCGCAGCCGCTTTAGCGTTTCGAGCAACCGGTCGTTGTCGCGCTGGTGCAGGCCGATCGACGGCTCGTCGAGCACGTAGAGCACGCCCGACAGGCCCGAGCCGATCTGGCTGGCGAGGCGGATGCGCTGCGATTCCCCGCCCGAGAGCGTGCCCGAGGTACGATCGAGGTTGAGGTAATCGAGCCCGACGTTGTTGAGGAAGCCGAGGCGCTCGTTGATTTCCTTGAGGATGGCCTTGGCGATCTGGCTCTGCTGGCTGGTCAGCTTGCCGTCGAGCGTGGCGAACCACTCCAGCGCATCGCTGACCGAAAGGTGCGTGGTCGCCGAGATGTCGTTGCCCGCCACCTTCACGCTGAGCGCCTCGGGCTTGAGGCGCGCACCTTCGCAGACCTCGCACGGCTGCGCCGACTGGTACTTGCCCAGTTCCTCGCGCATCCACGCGCTTTCGGTCTGCAGCATGCGGCGGTTGAGATTGCCGATGACGCCCTCGAACGCCTTCTGCACGGTGTAGCTCTTCTTGCCGTCGACGAAGGTCAGCGGCACGGCCTTGCCCGCGGTGCCATGCAGGATCACGACCTTCACCTCGCCGGGCAGCTTGTCCCACGGGGTATCGAGCTTGAAACCGAAATGATCGGCCAGGCTCGCCAGAACCTGCATGTAATAGGGGCTCGGCGGGTTGGACTTGGCCCAGGGCACGATAGCCCCCTGCTTGAGGCTCAAATGCTCGTTCGGCACGACCAGTTGCGGGTCGAACAGCAGTTTTTCACCCAGGCCATCACAGGCCGGGCACGCGCCCTGTGGCGCATTGAACGAGAACAGGCGCGGCTCGAGCGCGTCGAGTGTAAAGCCCGAGACCGGGCAGGCGAACTTTTCCGACAGGACGATGCGGTTGTCGGGCAGACCCGCACCCTTGAGCTGGCCACCCTTGGCATTCTTGGCGCCGCGCTTGGCCTTTTCGGGCGCTGGCTCGCCATTGAGTTCGGCGACCGTCGTGTCGGCCAAGTCGATGAAGACGAGACCATCGGCGAGCTTGAGCGCCTGCTCGAAGCTGTCGGCCAGTCGCGTCTGGATGCCGTCCTTGACCGCGATGCGATCGACCACGACTTCGATGTCGTGCTTGAGCTTCTTGTCGAGAGCGGGCGCGTCCTCGATCGCATAAAGCTCACCGTCGATGCGCACGCGGGTGTAGCCCGCCTTCTGCCACTCGGCGAGTTCCTTGCGGTATTCTCCCTTGCGCGCGCGAACCACGGGCGCGAGCAGATAGGCGCGCGTTCCCTCGGGCAGGGCCATGACGCGATCGACCATCTGGCTGACGGTCTGCGCGCTGATCGGCAAGCCTGTCGCGGGCGAATAGGGAATGCCGATGCGCGCCCACAGCAGGCGCATGTAGTCGTAGATCTCGGTGACGGTGGCGACGGTCGAGCGCGGGTTGCGGCTGGTCGTCTTCTGCTCGATCGAAATGGCCGGCGAGAGCCCGTCGATATGCTCGACATCGGGCTTCTGCATCATCTCGAGGAACTGGCGCGCATAGGCCGACAGCGATTCGACGTAGCGACGCTGGCCTTCGGCATAGATCGTGTCGAACGCGAGGCTCGACTTGCCCGAGCCGGACAGGCCGGTGATGACGACGAGGCTGTCGCGCGGCAGGTCGACGTCGATGCCCTTGAGGTTGTGCTCGCGCGCGCCGCGCACGGAAAGAGTGGTCAGGGCGCTGCGGGTCAGGGGAGCGGTCGACATGAAGGGCGGTGTTCCATATTTGTTCGATTCACGCAACCCTGTCGCAGGCCGGCGCCGCGCATGCGGGCTGGCCCGAAGGAGCGCGGGGATGGCCCCCATGTGGGAAGCCGGGACCGATAGGGCAAGCTGGCCTGCCGGGCAGAACCGTCAGCCGATCGCCAGCGCCTGGCTGCGCCCGTCACCGACCCAGCGGGCTTGCACCCCCCAGACGCGCGCCACCACATCCTCGGCCAGCGCGACATGCGGCGCACCGGCCGCCGCCACGCTGCCGCGATCGAGCACGACGACATGATCGGCGTGGTTCATCGCCAGGGCAAGATCGTGGACGACCACGACCACCCCCACCCCCTGCCCTGCCAGACGATGCAGATGGGCCAGCAAGGCTTGCTGATGCGCAAGGTCGAGCGCAGCGAGCGGCTCGTCCGCCAGGATCCAGCGTGGCTGCCCCGCCAGCACGCGCGCCAGCAGCGCGCGCGCGCGTTCGCCGCCCGACAGCGTGCCGACCTCGCGCGTGGCCAGCGGCACGAGATCGAGCGCAGTGAGGGCCGCGACGGTGGCTGCGGCATCGACCCGGTCGGATGTGCGATGCGGCAGCCGGCCGAGCCGAACCAGCGTCTCCACCGTGACGTTCCACGCGACATCCCCGGCCTGTGGCAGGTAGCCGATCGCCATGGCCCGCTCGCGACCGCTGAAATCCGCCAGGCGGTTCTCGCCAAGGCGGACCTGGCCGCCATCGGGCACCGTCAACCCGGCCAGGGCCGAGAGCAGCGTGGACTTGCCCGCGCCATTGGGCCCGCAGATCATGGTGACGTGGCCGGGCGCAAGCCCCGCGCCCACCGCGCGCAGGCGGCCGACCACGGTCAGGGCGTCGGCGATCAGCTCCATGCGTGCGCCTCCTGAAACGCGTCCGCCATCATGACAGCCCCCGGCGCAGGCGCAGCAACAAGTGCAGGAAGAACGGCGCACCGAGCAGCGACAGAGCGATGCCCAGCCGCAGCTCGCCCCCGGCGAGGGGCAACAAGCGGCAAACAGTATCGGCCAGCAGCAGCAGCAGCGCCCCGGCGAGCGCGCTGGGCAACAGCAGGCTGGACGGCCGGCGATCGGTGAAAGGGCGGACGAAGTGCGGCACCATCAGGCCGACGAAGCCGATTATGCCTGCGGCAGATACCCCGGCGCCCACGACCAGCCCGACACCCAGCACCATGAGGACGCGCAGCCTGCTCGGCTCCAGCCCGAGCGACCGCGCGGCCAGTTCGCCGAGCGTGAGCGCATCGAGCGAGGGGCCGGCGCGCCACAGCACGGCAAGGCCGGCCAGCGTCAGCGGCGCGGCGATGGCGACATCGTGCCAGCTGCGATCGGCCAGTGCCCCCATCAACCAGGTGACGATCTCGGTCAGCGCGAAAGGGTTGGGCGCCACGCTGATCGCCAGGCTGGTCAGCGCACCCGCGAGGCTCGACAGCATCATGCCGGTCAGCGTGAACAGCGCGACGCCGCCCGCCAGCCCGGCGCGCGATCCCGAAGCGATGAGGGCAAGCAGCACCATCCCGCCGGCCGCGCCCGCCAGCGCCATCGCCGGCAACAGGAACGGCTGCGCGGCAAAGCCGAAGAACAGCGACAAGACCGCACCGAGCGCAGCGAGCGGGGCGACGCCGAACAGGCCGGGGTCGGCAAGCGGGTTGCGCAGGTAGCCTTGCATCGCCGCACCCGAGGCACCGAGCCCCGCGCCCACAACCACGGCAAGCAAGCCGCGCGGCAGGCGCAGTTGCGCGAGGATCACCAGCGCGTTCGGACCTGTCGCATGGAACGGGTCGATCCAGACCTGCCCCGCCAGCAGGCACAGCGGAAAAACCATCAGCAGCCCGGCGCCCAAGACCAGAGAGGGAAGAAAAGCCCGGCTCATCGCGCCTGCTCCACCTGGCGGCGTACCTGCGCCAACCGCGCCATCAGGCGGGGAATGGTCGGCCCACCGCAAAAGATCAAATTTGGCGCCAGGGTCGCGTGCGCGGTGCCCTTCAGCGCCGCAAGCGCAGGGTGCACCAGCAGGCGATCGTCGTCGGGCACCGAACCGGCATCGCCGCCGACGGCGAGGATCAGGCGTGGCGGATCGGCGAGCATGCGCTCGAGCGGCAGGCGTTGTGCCTGACCGAGCCCGCGCTGCGCACTGAAATTGCTGAAGCCGGCGCGCGCCATGGCGTCCGACACCAGTGTCTCGCGTCCCGGCACGATGCCGCCCGGCTCCCACAGCACCGTGGCGATCGGGCGCGCGCCCTGCGGCGGTGCGGCGGCGGCGATAGCCCGGTCGATGCGCGCCACCAGCGCCTCGCCACGATCGGGATGACCGGCCAGCGCCGCCAGTTGCCGGACCTGGTCGCGGGCCTCGGCCAGCGAGTTGGCGATGGTCACCGTCTCGACGCGCAGGCCGAGGCGGCGCATCGCGGCCAGGCTGGCAGGATCGGTATAGACGCTGGCGACGGTGACGTCGGGCCGTGCCGCCAACACGCCCTCGACCGCGCCGGATAGGGCAGGGAAGCGCCGCGCGAGGCCTGCATCCATCGAGCTTTGCGCGGGATCGCTGCTATAGCGTGACAGACCGCGGATCTGCGCCGGATCGGCCACTTCGGCCAGGATCGCATCGCTGCAAGGATTGAGCGAGACGATCGTCGGACCGCCACCGCGCGGGGGTGGCGGCGGCGCCGATCCGCCGGCCGTGCAACCCGCCTGGGCGAGCAGCATCGCCAGCGCCACCGGGGCCGCCGCCCGGCCCGCTGCACCACGATGTCGCAGCGAGCCGAGGCGACGCGGCCGCCCATCCGCCGCGCCCGGTCGGGTCGCAGCGGATCGGGGGGGACAAGGGGCTGCCGCGCCGCGCAGCACGTCAGTAGCGCACGCGCAGGCCGCCGAAGACCGACCGGCCCAGCGCGCCGTATCCGGCAGCGGTGACCAGCGGCTTGTCGAACACGTTTTCCACCCGGCCGAAAAGTTCAGCCTGGTGAAGCACGGGCAGGCTGGCGCGCAGCGTGGTCACCGCGCCGCCCTGCAGCTTGACCGTATTGGCCGCGTTCTCAAAGCTTTCGGACTGGAACCTGACATCGCCTGCGAGCGTGAGGCCGGCGAGCGGCGTTGTCCAGTCCAGCGAGGTGGTGAGCGCGTGCTGCGGCCGCCGCGCAAGATCGCGGCCAAACGTGGCCGAGCCGCGCGTGCGATCGGTCGCCTCGGTATAGGCATAGGCGATCTGCCCCTTGAGGCGCGGGCTGATCGTGGCCCCCACATCGAGTTCCGCACCCTGCGCCCGCGCGCGGCCCACGTTGTCGTAGGTGCCAAAAGGCCGCGCCGTGCAGATCCCGCCGGTCACGCTGAAGCACGACACGAAGGCAACGAGATTACGCGTGTCGCGGCGGAACAGCGTGACACCGGCATGGAACGTGCCGTCGGGCGCGACATAGGCCACCCCTGCATCATAGCTGCGGCTGCGCTCGGGCTGGAGCGCTGCGTTGCCGTAGTCGGGCGAGAGTAGCTGATAGAGCGTCGGCGCGCGGAAGCCCTCGCCATAGCTGGCGTTGAGGCGCAGGCCGCGAGCCACCTCGAGGGTGCCGTTGCCGCCGAAGCTCCAGTTGCTGCCGAACTGGCTGTGTTCGTCGTAGCGCACGCCGCCGGCAAGACTCGCCTTGGCACCGTACCAGCCCAGCAGCGCATGGCCGCTGGTGAGGTGCGCGTTCTGGCGCGCATCATAGGTGCTGTCGAAGCGCGTCCATTCGCGGTCGGCGCCGAAGTCGATCGCGAAGTCGCTGGGCAGCTTGTATCGGCCGACCAGTTCGGCGCGCTCGCTGCGGCCGTTATAGCCGTATTCGAAGCTGTCATCGGCCCCGCCGGTATAATAGCGACGCCGCGTGTCCGACAGCGCATAGCCGGCATCGAGCGTCAGCGCCTCGCCGGCGTAATGCAGCCCGGTGCGGCCGAAGAATTGCCGCGTCGTCTGGTATTCGGGCGTATCGGCGAAGGTGTAGGTGGGCGCCGGATAGCCGTCGATGTCGACGCGCCCGTCGGCGTAGCGGGCCGTGGCGACGACCGACAGGGTATCGGTCAGGTTCACGCGGCCCTTCCCGCCGACGCGCCACTGGTCGTAGCCGTCGCGCTCGGTGCCCTTGGCCGCGGCGGAGACGCCATCGGTGGTGACGTAGCCGCCGTTGAGCGAGAAGGCGTATCGATCACGCTTCACCCCAGCGACCGCATCGGCATCGAACGTGCGGCGCGAGCCGTATTCGGCCGAGGCTTCCACCCCGTCGATGTCGCGCGTGGTCAGCGCGATCACGCCGCCGATCGCCGAGCTGCCCCAGACCACCGAGTTGGAACCGCGCAGCACTTCGATGCGCTCGATCCCGCCGCTGGTCAGCGTGCCGAAATCGAACCCGCCCGACGGCGCCGAGGGATCTTCGACGCGGACGCCGTCGACGAGGACGAGGGTGTGCTGCCCCTCGCCGCCGCGCAGGCGCACCGCGGTCTGCGCGCCGAGGCTGCCGGTCCGCGACAGCGTGAGACCAGGCACTCGCTCGAGAACGCGCGTCAGATCGGGGCCCTGCACGGCCTGGATCGTCTCGAGCGGCACGACGCTGATCGCCGCGCCGGTGCGGTCGAGCGAAAGGTCGCTGCCGGTGGCGAGCACGGTGATGGGCGCGGCGTTTGCACTGGCCTCATCGGCACGTGCAGAAACGGGCGCTGCCAGCACCAGACAGGCCACGAGGGCGCGATGCGATGTCTTCATTGTCTTTTCCTCCCGGCCCATGGACTTTGCCGTCCATGGCGGGAGGTCCGCCGGGCCAAGGGGCGGAAACTCACCACGCTTGCACCCGGTACACCCCGCCCGGCTGCGGAACGACCACACACCGGCAGGTTTCCTGGCTCGCCCGGGGTCATCACGGCGCGCCGGCCTTCCCATCCTTCCGCAGAAGGTCAGTGGCCATCGTGGCGCGCGCTCGTCCGGGCACAGTTGCGGGGGCAGCGCCGGTTGGTTCCGGCTTCCCTCTTAGCCCGCTCTCGCGGGCACCGGTGGCGTCGGGCCGAGCCGATACCGATGCCGGACCCGCGCGACAAGAGTGCCCATGCATTTAACCTGTCGGTAGCCTGTTGTATCTTATCGGGACGATGCCGATTCATGGGATGCGGGCAAGGCCGCGCCGCATTAGCGCACGATCGACCAAGCCTCTGCCGGCTCACCCCGGCGCCGGATCCCAGGAACGCCCCACGCCGCGATGACCGCCTGTCAGACCTTCACGACCCCGACCCTTCCGCCCGAGGCGCTGTTGCCGCCGCCGGGCCCGGAAGCGCGCGCGGCCGCGGTCCGGCAACGGCAGGTCGACGGTGCGACGATCGGCACGCTGATGGCGTCGCCGTTGCGGGGGCGGGACTTCACCGCGCGGATCCGCCGGCGCGACATCCAGTCCTGGCGCCGCCAGCATCGCCGGCGCGACATGCTGGTGGAGCGTGCCGCCGGGATCGCTGCGATCGGTGCGCTCGGGCTGGTGCTCGGCGCCATCGGCTGGGGCCAGCCCGGCATCGACCGCGCCACCGCGCGCGACGGATCGCAAGGGCTGCAGCCGTTCGAACAATCGGGCGAGAGCTTCCCCGGCTCGGCATTCTATTACCTTGCACCCGAAGACAGCGGCCTGCTTGCGCCTGACGAGGCCGCGCGCTCGTGGGATCGGCAACTGGCTGCGATCCACGGCGACGACGCCCCGGCGCCGGGGGCTGCACCTTGGCCCGGAGCGGGCGTCGCCCGCCCCTTGTTCGCGGCCGGCAGCACCGAGGACCGCTGGCGTGCGCTGCAGTGCCTGACCACGGCGATCTATTACGAGGCCGCCTCCGAACCCGATGCCGGGCAGCGTGCGGTGGCTCAGGTCGTGCTCAATCGCGTGGCACACCCCGCGTTTCCCAAGACGGTCTGCGGCGTGGTCTATCAGGGTTCGGAACGCCCCGGCTGCCAGTTCAGCTTCGCCTGCGATGGCGCTATGGCCCGGCGCCCGGTGCAGCAGTTCTGGGACCGCGCCCGCCGCGTTGCCGCCGATGCCCTGGCCGGCAACGTCTATGCGCCTGTCGGCCTTGCGACCCATTACCATACGAGCGCGGTCCATCCCTATTGGGCCGACAGCCTGGCCTTCGTCGGCACCATCGGCGCGCACCGTTTCTATCGCTGGGCCGGGATGGCCGGACGCGTCAGCGCCTTCACCGCCAGCTACCGCGGGTTCGAGCCGCTGGCCGCACCGCACCCGCGCACCTGGGTTCCCGCAGCGACGGATGTCGCGGACCCGCTCGTGCTCGAAAAGGCGTTCGAGCAGGGCCGGCTCCAGGCCTATGACGCCGCGACCGGATCGGGAGCAGGTGCCGCCGGCGGGGCGGTCGCCGGGACCCGCGCCGGGCTTGCCATCGGCATCGGCACCGCACCGGAGAAAGCTTCGGGCCCCGGCGTGGCCCCCCCCGCCCCGCCGGCAACGTCCGCCCAACCGGCGACGACGATCCGCCCCGAGGCTCGGCAGGCCTATGAAAATGCAGGGAAGTGGATCGCCCAGCCGGGCGGTTGATCGCAAAAATAGCGATCAACGACGCGTTTACCCTCTCGCCTCACGCCCTGTTAGGCGCGCGCATCGTAGCAGGACGGCAGGCACACGCAGGAATTAATCCCGTAACGCACGTGCCGATCGATGCGCCGCAAGACCACCCGGTCGACCGGCATCGCGACCACGACGACCGGAGACCATCGCCCATGCTGCGTTTTGCCCCCCGCTACGGCCTGATCTCGCCCTGTCTGCGCCGCCCTGCCCCGCGCCCCAAAACCCCTGCGAACGACAACGGTCGTGACGAGCGCGCCGGTACGCCCCCCGCCGCCTGCCCGGCGGATCGCTTGACCGCCATGACACGCCCGCGCGCCGCCGCATCCCTCGCCGCCGCCAGCCTCGCGCCCGACGGCCTCATCGCCACCGCGCTGCGTCTTTTCGCCTCGCACGGTCATGGCGCAGCCCAACACGCCGCGAACCGGGCGACACACGCTGCAGCGCGCAACGACCATGACGATGCCCGCTGGTGGGCGGACGTATGCCATACGCTCGACCGCCGCGAGGGCATGGCCCTGCGCAGAGTATTGGGACGATAACCAGACCCTTGCTGTATCGTGGTTTTTGCGTATTTTATCGTAGGACATCATACCAGTGTTCGCACATAACCCTGCGTATATATGGGTTGACCGCAGCCAAACCTGAACACCCGTTAAGCTCTTATCGCTATTGCGAACTGTTATCGCAAAAAGCCTTAATTCCGCGGCTTTTTGCGGTTGCATTCGTCTGCGCGCGGGCCTACCTGCCCTGCACTTGCCGGCAACCCTTACCGTCTCGCGGGCGCGGGGGGGCCTCCTCTTTCGGGGGGCTTGAGTCGGCAGGCGCTTGAACGCTTGTCCCGCGACGACTCCGGGAAAGGACCGTAAAGCACATGGCACGCAAGAAGATCGCGCTCATCGGCGCGGGTAACATCGGTGGCACGCTGGCGCACCTCGCCGCACAGAAGGAACTGGGCGACATCGTCCTGTTCGACGTCGTGGAAGGCGTTCCGCAGGGCAAGGCCCTCGATCTCTCGCAGTGCGGTCCGGTCGAAGGCTTCGATGCCAAGATCACCGGCACCAACGATTACAAGGACATCGCTGGCGCGGACGTCATCATCGTGACGGCTGGCGTGGCGCGCAAGCCCGGCATGAGCCGCGATGACCTGCTCGGCATCAACCTCAAGGTGATGAAGGCCGTCGGCGAAGGCATTCGCGACAACGCCCCCGACGCCTTCGTGATCTGCATCACCAACCCGCTCGACGCGATGGTGTGGGCGCTGCGCGAATTCTCGGGCCTGCCCGCGAACAAGGTCGTCGGCATGGCCGGCGTGCTCGACTCGGCACGCTTCAGCACCTTCCTCGCCTGGGAATTCGGCGTCTCGGTGCGCGACGTGAACTCGTTCGTGCTCGGCGGCCACGGCGACACCATGGTGCCCGTGGTCGAATACTCGACCGTCGCCGGCATCCCCGTCACCGATCTCATCAAGATGGGTGCCTCGACCCAGGAAAAGATCGACGCGATCGTGCAGCGCACCCGTTCGGGTGGCGGCGAGATAGTCGGCCTGCTCAAGACCGGCTCGGCGTTCTACGCCCCGGCCGCCTCGGGCATCGCCATGGCCGAAGCCTACCTCAATGACCAGAAGCGCATCCTGCCCTGCGCCGCTCACGTCGATGGCGCCTATGGCGTCGACGGCCTCTATGTCGGCGTGCCCGTGGTGATCGGCGCCGGCGGCGTCGAGAAGGTCATCGAGATCAACCTCGACGAAACCGCCAAGGCCAACCTCCAGGTCTCGGTCGACGCGGTCAAGGAACTGCTGGAAGCGTGCAAGGGCATCGACCCCTCGCTGGCCGCCTGACCGGATGAGGCGTTGCGTGGCGGGCCTCGTCGCCTGCCGCGCAACGCCGCGTCCTGTCTGCCCGGCACACACCTTTTTATGTCTTCGCGTCCGCCCCCGGGTACGGGATGAATTCCCCCCGAGGGCACGCCATATACCACACCGCCCGTTCGCGGGCATGACCGGCACCACGACCGTGGCGCCTTGAACAGGCCCGAAGGGGTTCGTGGCCTGTGTTCTGTTTTCCCAAGCCCCTCACCTCCCCGGGGGCAACGGAGTCCGACGACGATGGGACAAGACGTGCACGAGTTCGAGATCGACCCGCAGGACGGGCCGCAGCAGGGACCGTCCTGGCAATCCAAGCGCTGGCCGATCACCGATGCCCTGGCCGGCGACGAAATGACCCGTGCGCTCGATCCCATGGCGCTCAAGGTCGAGGTCCAGAAGGCCGCCAAGAAGGGCGGCGCCGCGCCGCTCGACGAAGCCGCGCTGGAGCAGGCCGCCAATGACAGCTACCGCGTCATGCTGCTGGTCCGCACGTATCGCGTGCGCGGCCACCTGGCTGCCGATCTCGATCCGCTCGGCCTGTCCAAGCAGGACCTGCCCGCCGATCTCAGCCCCGAATACTATGGCTTCACCGCCAAGGACATGGACCGCAAGGTCTATCTCGGCGGCACGCTCGGCCTGCAGTGGGGCACCGTGCGCGAGGTCGTCGAGATCCTGCGCAAGAACTACTGCGGCTCGATCGGCCTCGAGTACATGCACATCGCCGACGTCGAGGAGCGCCGCTTCCTGCAGGATCGCATCGAGGGCGGCGACAAGTCGATCGACTTCACGCCCGAGGGCAAGAAGGCGATCCTCGCCGCCGTCGTGCGCGGCGAGCAGTACGAGAAGTTCCTCGGCAAGAAGTACGTCGGCACCAAGCGCTTCGGCCTCGATGGCGGCGAATCGATGATCCCCGCGCTCGAGGCGGTGATCAAGTACGGCGGCCAGCTCGGCGTGCGCGAGATCATCTACGGCATGGCCCACCGCGGCCGCCTCAACGTGCTCGCCAACGTGATGGCCAAGCCCTATCGCGTGATCTTCCACGAATTCTCGGGCGGCAGCGCCAACCCCGAGGACGTCGGCGGCTCGGGCGACGTGAAGTATCACCTCGGCACCAGCACCGACCGGGAGTTCGACGGCACCAAGGTCCACATGAGCCTCGTGCCCAACCCCTCGCATCTCGAGACGGTCGATCCGATCGTGCTCGGCAAGGTGCTGGCGCAGCAGCAGTTCCGTGACGACGTCGGCCCGGGCAAGCACAAGCAGGTGCTGCCGGTGCTGATCCACGGCGACGCGGCCTTCGCCGGCCAGGGCATCGTGTGGGAATGCTTCGGCTTCTCGGGCGTCCACGGCTACAACACCGGCGGCTGCATCCACTTCGTCATCAACAACCAGATCGGCTTCACCACCAGCCCGCAGTTCTCGCGCGGCTCGCCGTACCCGTCGGATGTCGCCAAGGGCGTCCAGGCGCCGATCATCCACGTCAACGGCGACGATCCCGAAGCCGTGACCTTCGCCTGCAAGCTCGCGATCGACTATCGCCAGCAGTTCGGCCGCGACATCGTGATCGACATGTGGTGCTACCGCCGCTTCGGCCACAACGAAGGCGACGAGCCCTCGTTCACGCAGCCGCTGATGTACGCCAAGATCAAGCAGCACCCGGCCGTCTCGTCGCTCTATGCCGAGCGCCTGTCCGCTGAGGGCGTGATCGACAAGGCGTGGAAGGGCGAGGTCGAGGACCACTTCACCGCCACGCTCGAGGCCGAGTTCGAAAACTCGAAGAGCTACAAGGCCAACCAGGCCGACTGGTTCGGCGGTCGCTGGGCCGGGCTCAACAAGCCGGCCGACCCGATGACCGCGCGCCGCAACGTGGCGACCGGCATCGAGCAGAAGCTGTTCGACAGCCTCGGCCGCACGCTGACGACCGTGCCCGACGACCTCACCGTCCACAAGACGCTGGGCCGCGTGCTCGACGCCAAGCGCGAGATGTTCTCGTCGGGCCAGGGCTTCGACTGGGCCACCGCCGAGGCGCTCGCCTACGGCAGCCTCGTCACCGAGGGCTACAACGTGCGCCTCTCGGGCCAGGACTGCGGCCGGGGCACCTTCAGCCAGCGCCACGCCGTCTGGGTCGACCAGAAGGACGAGCACAAGTACGTGCCGCTCGCCTCGCTGCCGCACGGCCGCTTCCAGGTGCTCGACAGCCCGCTGTCGGAATATGGCGTGCTCGGTTTCGAATACGGCTATGCCAGCGCCGATCCCAAGACGTTGGTGCTCTGGGAAGCGCAGTTCGGCGACTTCGCCAACGGCGCGCAGATCGTGATCGACCAGTACATTGCCGCCTCGGAAGCCAAGTGGCTGCGTGCCAATGGCCTCGTCATGCTCCTGCCCCACGGCTACGAAGGCCAGGGTCCCGAGCACTCGTCGGCGCGCCTCGAGCGCTACCTCCAACTCTGCGCCGAAGACAACCTCCAGGTGTGCAACATCACCAGTCCGGCCAACTACTTCCACGTGCTGCGCCGGCAGATGCACCGCTCGTTCCGCAAGCCGTTGATCATCATGACGCCCAAGTCGCTGCTGCGCCACCCGCTGGCAAAGTCGTCGACGGCGGACTTCATCGGTGACGCGCACTTCCAGCGCATCCTGTCCGACCCGGCCGCGCCGCAGGACGACGAGACCCGCAAGGTCGTGCTGTGCTCGGGCAAGGTCGCCTACGACCTGATCGAGGCGCGCGATGCGGCGGGCATCACCGACACGCAGATCATCCGCATCGAGCAGCTCTATCCCTTCCCGGGTGAGCCGCTGGCCCTGCGCCTCTCGCGCATGGCCAACCTCGAAGAGGTGGTGTGGTGCCAGGAAGAGCCGAAGAACAACGGTTCGTGGTTCTTCGTCGAGCCGCTGATCGAGGAATCGCTCAAGGCTGCCAAGAGCCCGATCGCGCGTGCCCGCTACGCCGGCCGTTCGGCTTCGGCTTCGCCGGCAACGGGTCTGGCAAAGCGCCATGCCGCCGAACAGGCTGCCCTGGTCGCCGATGCGCTGTCGCTCTCGGTCCGCGAAGAAATCCGCCGCAAGAAGAAGGCCTGACCGGCCGTTTCGTCAACCTGATCTCTCCCCAAGGAACACCAAGTCATGTCCATCGAAGTCAAGGTTCCGACGCTCGGTGAAAGCGTCAGCGAAGCGACGGTCGGCCAGTGGCTCAAGAAGCCCGGTGAAACGGTGGCGCTCGACGAGCCCATCGTCAGCCTCGAGACCGACAAAGTCGCGGTCGACGTGCCCTCGCCCGTCGCCGGCGTGCTCGGCCAGATCCTCGTCCCCGAGGGTGACACCGTGACCGTCGGCGCGCTGCTCGGCACGATCGAGGACGGCGTCGCCGCCGCCGGTAACGTCGCCGTCGCCCCGCGCGAGGAAAAGCCGGTCGCCCCGGCCTCCGACACCGTCGCGCCCAAGGCCGACGCTGCCCCGGCGGCCACGGCCGCTGCCGCCCCGTCGCAGCTCCAGGCTGCGGCCGACGACGCTGCCGCCGTCGCCGCGCTGTCGCCGGCGGTGCGCCGCGCGGTGCTCGAATACGGCATCGACCCGGCCACGGTTAAGGGCACCGGCAAGGACGGACGCCTGACCAAGGAAGACGTCATGGCGGCCGCGCAGGCCAAGGCTGCCGCACCTGCCCCGGCTGCGACCGCCGCCGCCCCGGTGCCGGCTGCCGTCGCCACGGCCGGCCGCAACGAAGAGCGCGTCAAGATGACGCGCCTGCGCCAGACGATCGCCAAGCGCCTCAAGAGCGCGCAGGAAAACGCCGCGCTGCTCACGACCTTCAACGACGTCGACATGTCGGCGGTGATGGCCGCGCGCGAGAAGTTCAAGGATGCCTTCGAGAAGAAGCATGGCGTGAAGCTCGGCTTCATGTCGTTCTTCGCCAAGGCGTCGGTGCTGGCGCTCAAGGACATCCCGGCGGTCAACGCCCAGGTCCAGGGCGACGAGATCGTCTATCACGACTACGTCGATATCTCGGTCGCCGTCTCGGCGCCGAACGGCCTCGTCGTGCCGGTCGTGCGCGACTGCGACAAGCTGTCGTTCGCCGGCATCGAGAAGGCCATCGCCGAATACGGCAAGAAGGCTCGCGAGGGTTCGCTGACCATGGAAGACATGAAGGGCGGTACCTTCACGATCTCCAACGGCGGCGTGTTCGGTGGCCTGATGTCCACCCCGATCATCAACCCGCCGCAGTCGGCCGTGCTCGGCCTGCACCGCATCGAGGACCGCCCGGTCGTGCGCAACGGCGAGATCGTGATCCGCCCGATGATGTACATCGCGCTGTCCTACGATCACCGCATCATCGACGGCCGCGAGGCGGTGACCGCCCTCAAGACCATCAAGGAAGCGATCGAGGAGCCGACCCGGCTGCTGATCGACCTGTGATCGACGGGTCGTGGCGCGCGGCGGCCAAAAGCCTTGCGCGCCACGCCGTCGTCATCAATTCTGTGCGATAGTCGCGCCATGGCCCGCCAGCACGAGCGGCGCGCGAACAGGAGGCCGAAATGGCTGAATACGATTATGACGTCCTGGTGATCGGTTCCGGCCCCGGTGGCTACGTCGCGGCCATCCGCGCGGCACAGCTGGGCCTGAAGACCGCCTGCGCCGAAGGGCGCGAGACGCTGGGCGGCACCTGCCTCAACGTCGGCTGCATTCCCTCGAAGGCGCTGCTCCACGGTTCGGAGAAGTTCGCCGAGGCCGTCGACGGGACCTTCGCCAACTACGGCATCAAGACTGGCCCGGTCGAACTCGACCTTGCCGCGATGCACCAGCAGAAGCTGGACTCGGTCAAGGGCCTGACCGGCGGCGTGGAATTCCTGTTCAAGAAGAACAAGGTTACCTGGCTCAAGGGCTATGCCACGTTCGAGGACGCGCACCGCGTCACCGTGGCGGGCCAGAGCGTGACCGCCAAGCACATCGTCATCGCCACCGGTTCGTCGGTCACCCCGCTGCCCGGCGTGACGGTCGACAATGATGCCGGCGTCGTCGTCGATTCGACCGGCGCCCTCGCCCTGGCACGCGTGCCCGACCACCTCGTGGTGATCGGCGGCGGCGTGATCGGCCTGGAGCTGGGTTCGGTCTGGCGTCGCCTCGGCGCCAAGGTCACCGTCGTCGAATACCTTGACCAGCTGCTGCCCGGCATGGACGGCGACGTCCGCAAGGAAGCGGCCAAGATCTTCAAGAAGCAGGGCATGGAGCTCAAGCTGTCGACCAAGGTCATGGCGGTCTCGGTCGAAGGCGGCAAGGCCACCCTCACCGTCGAGCCGTCGGCCGGCGGCGCGCCGGAAACGCTCGAGGCCGATTGCGTCCTCGTCGCCATTGGTCGTCGTCCCAACACCGAAGGCCTCGGCCTCGACAAGATCGGGCTCGAGCTGAACAAGCGCGGCCAGATCGAGACCGACCACGACTTCCGCACCAAGGTCGACGGCGTCTGGGCCATCGGCGACGTGATCCCCGGCCCGATGCTCGCGCACAAGGCCGAGGACGAAGGCATCGCCGTGGCCGAGAACATCGCCGGCCTGACCGGCATCGTGAACCACGACGTCATCCCGGGCGTGGTCTATACCTTCCCCGAGTTCGCCGGCGTCGGCCTGACGCAGGAAGCCGCGCTCGAGAAGGCCGGCGGCAACAAGGACAAGATCAAGGTCAGCAAGTTCCCCATGCTGGGCAACAGCCGCGCCAAGACCAACCACGAACCCGATGGTTTCGTGAAGGTCATCGCGGATGCCGACACCGACCGCGTCCTCGGCGTCTGGGCCATCGCCTCGGTCGCCGGCACGATGATCGCCGAAGCCGCGCTCGCGATGGAATTCGGCGCGACCTCGGAAGACATCGCCTACACCTGCCACGCGCACCCGACCCACTCGGAAGCGCTCAAGGAAGCCGCCATGGGCGTCCGCGGCAAGGCGATCCACATCTGACCCATCCGCGCTTCGCGGCGCTGATCACGACCCCCTCCCCCACCCGGGGAGGGGGTTTTCTTTTGTGCGCGGCGGATGCGGTCGGGGGGTGTTTTGGTACGGAACGGGGGCGCCGTTCTGGACAGGGCGATACGCGGCCGATGCCGGTCTGAGTGGAAGCTGGACCCCGGCTCAAGGCCGGGGTGACGAAATGGCGCCACTGAACACCCTCACTGTCACCCTGGCCTTGAGCCAGCGGGCCCGCTTGATCCGGCAAAACGCTGCTCTCTCGTTCCTTCCCCCGTCATTCCCGCGGAGGCGGGAATCCAGGGATCATTCGGAACAGTGTAAGGCAAACTGAATTCCCGCCTTCGCGGGAATGACGAAGTTTGAGGTGGGAGGAGTGGTATCGAAGCCGCGCGCAAGCCGCAGGCGACGGAACAGGCCTGCCCGACGTACGCTCATCATCCCGGCCGTGAACCGGGGGCCCGCTTAATCCGGCCAAAGGCTGCTCTCCCGCTCCTTCCCCCGTCGTTCCCGCGAAGGCGGGAATCCAGCTTTCCTGATATCGTGCCGGATGATCCCTGGATTCCCGCCTTCGCGGGAATGACGGGGCTTGTGAAGGGATAGGCGGTTCTCCCCACAGCCCTGCTCATCCCGAAGCTCCACCGCAGCCGCGCAACCCCACGTGCTCCCCAACAAAAAGCGGCGGAGCTTTCGCTCCGCCGCCTCTTGTTCCAGCCGAAGCCGGTCGATCAGAAGTTGATCGTGGCGTCGATGCCGTAGGTGCGCGGCGCGTTGAAGTTGCCGTAGTCACCCAGGATGTTGTTGATGTTGCCGTTCGTGCCCGCACCGAAGGCCGGGATCGAGTTCGACGGATCGCGACGATAGACGTGCGCTTCGTTGAAGATGTTGCGGCCCCAGACGCCGACGGTCAGCTTCTGGCCACCCGACGAGACGGGGATGTCGGCCAGCGAGATGCGACCGTTGAACAGCACCGCCGAGTCGTTCTTGGTGGCGAACTGGTCGAAGGTCTGCGTCGCCTGCGAGTAGTTCCCGTCGAGGTGGAAACGCAGCGTGGCGTCGCCGATGTTCGCGGGAACTTCGTAGTCGATCGAGCCGCTGGCAGCGTTACGCGGCGTGAACACGATGTACACGTTCTGCTGGATGCCGGTGAACGGGTTCGTGACCAGCGGCAGCTTGGTGTAGGTATAGGCGTACGAGGCGTTCAGCGTCAGGCCGTCGATCGGCTTCACGGTCAGGTCGGCCTCGATCCCGCGGATCTTGGTCGTGCCCGGCACGTTGACGGTTTCCAGCACGTTCACGTTCGAGCCGTTCGACACGAAGATCGCGTTGAAGTCGACCTGGCTGTTCTTGCGCTCCATGATGTAGCCGGCGATGTTGAACCGCGCGCGGCGGTCGAACAGGTCTGCCTTCAGGCCCACTTCGTACGAGGTGACGGTTTCGGGGTCGAAACCGCGGTACGTGGGCGAACGCGAGGAGGCACCGCCGGCGCGGTAGCCGGTCGCCCACTTGGCGTAGACGTGGGTGTCGGCGTTCACGTCGTAGGCGACGGTCGCCATCGGGTTGAACTTGTTCCACGTCTTGTCGAGACGGTTGCCGTTGGCGGCGTTGCGGAACGTCACCAGCGTGCCGGTCTTCTCGTCGTGGGTATAGCGGCCGCCGACGGTGACATGCAGCGCATCGGTGAAGTTCGCGGTCGCCTGGGCATAGCCGGCGATGCTCTTCGAGTTGGCCACCGAGGCGCGGTCGATCGAGGCGAACGGGTTGGTGAACACCGCCGGGTTGATCGTGTAGCTGGTGCCGTCGGCGTTCCAGACGTTCGAGTTCGGCGTGGCGGCGTTATCCGACACGTGCTCGTTGAAGTAGAACACGCCGGCGACGTAGTCGACCATGCCGATCGTGCCGACCGCCTGCAGTTCCTGGCTGAACTGATGCTGCCACAGGTTGGCGAGCGAGTAGCGGCTGAACGCGCCGTTCGGGGCGTAGACGGGCACGCGGTGCGCACCGCCCGAGTTGTCCCACTGCTCTGAGCTCACACCGCGCCATGCGGTGATCGAGCGCAGTTCGATCTCGGGCGCGATCTTCCACTTGAGGGTGTTGGTGAAGCCGTGCGTACGGTCGACGCTGGGCGCCTGCGGCACGCCGATGTCGGCGACCTTCATGCGAGTCTGGCCATTGACCTGGACGATCGCGGGCAGGCTCTTCACGGTGCCGGTGACGGTGACGAAGCTGGTGCCCGGCGTGCTGCACGCACGGGTGACGGCACCGGCGACGCAGCCGTTGGGGTTGTAGTTCAGCAGCTGGCTGTAGAACGGCGAGTTGCTGTCCCAGCCGTTGTCGTAGCTGAAATCGTTGGTGATGTCGGCCGACGGCTTCCAGCGCACCGCGATGCGTCCGCCACGACGGTCGAAGTAACCGAAGCCGGTCTGGCCCGCGAGCGGATTCTTGGTGATCGCGCCCTGATACTGGGCAACGCCGTCGAGCTTGACGCTAAAGTTGTTGAATTCGGGCAGGTCGAGGTGAATTTCACCGTTGTACGAACCATAGTTGCCGAAGCCGCCCGAGACGCGACCGCCGAATTCGCCCGAGGGGGCCTTGGAGACGAGGCTGAGCGCACCGCCTTCGGTGTTGCGGCCGAACAGGGTGCCCTGCGGGCCCTTGAGGACTTCGACGCGCTCCATGTCGAACAGCGCGGCGTTCAGGCCATGCTGACGACCCATGTATACGCCGTCGATGTAGACGCCGACACCCTGCTCGCGAGCGGGCTGGTTGGCGTCGAGCGGAACGATGCCGCGGATACCGATGGTCAGCGCGGTCTGGCGCGCTTCGAAGGTGGCGACGCGCAGCGAGGGAACCGCGCCGTCGGCGAGGTCGAGCAGGCTCTGCACGTGACGTTCCTTGATGATGTCGGCGGTGACGACATTCATCGAGATCGGAGTCTTCTGCAGATTGGTTTCGCGCTTCGTCGCAGTAACGACGATTTCGGTCAGGCCACCGGACTGCGCGTCAGCGGCAGCGACGTCGGCCGCGGGGGCGGCGTCGGCTGCAAAGGCGGGCATGGCGACGAGCGCAACGGCGCCCGCCCCGGCCATCAGGCCGGCACGAATGGTCTTCGACATGGATAGTCCCTCACTGGTGAGGCCTAAGGCGGCCCCTTCGCCGGCCGCACTAGGCGCGATTGGCTGCACTTTTGTGACGATAAGGTGTCATGCAATGTAACATTTGACGGGAGTTTGACGGAAAAAGGCCGTCCAAACCCAGCATTCATCGGCTCATGCTGCAGTGCACGCAAATGACAGCCACAAAATAGGCCCGAAAAACAGTGTCACTCATGGAACCAATTGGCGAATCGCGCGCGGCATAGCGCGACCGCACCCGCAAACGCGAAACGCCCCGTCACGGAATGTGACGAGGCGTATCGTTGTCCAGAAGCGGCAGGGCGAACCTGGGCCTCCCTTTGCTGGCAGGCAGGGTGCGGCGAAGCCCGCACCCCGCCCGATCGTCAGAAGCCAGCCTTGAGCGTCGCGAAGATCTGGCGCGGTGCACCGGCGAGCAGCGTCTGGTTGTCGCCGCTGAAGCCGAAGCCGTTGGACCCGATCGTGGCGACGTAGCGCTTGTCGAACAGGTTGGTGCCGTTGATCTGCAGTTCGACCGGGGTGCGCTGACCCACGTCGAGGCGGTAGCCGATGGTGGCATCGACCAGCGTCCGGCTCGGCACCGACTTGTCGTTGGTGTAGGTGAAATAGCGCTTGGACATGTAGTTGACCGCCACGCGCCCGAAGAAGGAGGTGCTTTCATACGACAGTTCGCCGCGAGCGAGGTGCTTGGGGGTGTCGACCACGGTCTTGCCCGCAGTCGGCTGCACCACCGTCACGCCGCCCGAACGATAGGTGACGTTGTCGCGGTACGTGTTGTCGTTGTAGCTGTACGAGGCGAACAGCGCGAAGCCGTAGGGCAGCTTGTAGTTGCCGACCGCCTCGAAGCCATAGGCGCGCACGTCACCCACGTTCTGCACCACGTTGGCCGAGCCGACGATGCCGACCGAGGTCGGGATGGTCAGCAGGCGATTGCGGAAGTTGACGTAGTAGGCACCGAGCACGCCGTTGAAGTTGCCCGTGTTGAAGCGCAGGCCGCCTTCGTAGGTGTCCGACTGCTCGGGCTTGAGGCCGTTGGCGGAGATCGTGTTGAAGCCGGCCTGCGTGGTCGAGAACGGGCTGCTGGTGGCATCGGCGGTGAACGCGCGCGTCACCTGGGTGAAGCCGGCGAACAGTTCGCTGCCGCCGCCCAGCTTGTAGGTCACGCCGGCATGCGGCTGGAACCAGTCACGCGCTCGCAGCGAACCGATGGCGTGGCCGCCAGGGGTCAGCTCGAAGTTGCGCGAGGCGTTGTTCTTGACGTCGAAGCCCTTCCAGCCAAGGTTAATCTTGAACTGGCCGAGGTCGATGTCGTCCATGACGTAGTACTGGTACGTCACGGTGTTGTAGCTCATGTCCCACTGCGTTGCGAACGGGTTCGACAGGAAGTGGTGGAAGTCGATCCCGGGCGTGGTGCGGCTGGTGAAGCCGTAGAAGCGACGCGCCTGGTTGAAGTCGTTGTTCTCGGCCCAGCCGCCAATCGTCAGCTTGTTCATGCCAAGGTCGGCGACGATGTTGCCGAACACGCCTTCGCGCTTGATGTCGTATTCGGTCGTGCGCGTCGACATCGGCACGCCGCTCGGGCTGGCCAGATAAGGCGTGCCCCAGAGGCCCATGCCGCGGTTGTGGTGGTAATAGGTCTTGAGCGCAAACGACAGCGTGTCGCTCAGCGGGCCGCTGGCGCCGAAGGCATAGACCCAGTCGCGGCGCAGGCCGGCGGCATCGTAATAGGCATCGTCGGGCGAGGTGATCTTGCCCGGATAGGTCGTGCCCGCGGCCGGGTTCGTCGGCACGACGCCGGTGTAGCCGTTGTTGGCGCCGATGTCGGCGACGCGGACGGCCAGGGCGTACTGGCCGGGACCGAAGTTGTCCCAGTCATAGCCAAGGCGCCCGATCTGCTCGAGCGAGAGATCCTGGTAGTCCTGCTCGACGCGGTCGGAATAGCTGTACCAGCCCTCGAGGTTGACCGCACCGGCGGGCGCGATGAACTTGACGTTGGTCATCAGCGTGCGCTGCTGGCCATTGCCCTTCCACTTGTTGCCGTCCTGGTACTGCAGCGAGGCAAAGCCGCGCACGCCGTCGGGGGTGCCCACGGCGATGCGGCCAAACCCGCGCCAGGTCTCTTCCGAGCCGTAGGAGCCGCTGGCGTCGATGGCGACGTGGTGGTCGCGCAGCAGTTCGGCCGGGTCGATCGACTTGAACTCGAGCGTACCACCCAGGTTGCTGGTCGACTGCGTGTCGATCGCGCCCGAACCCTGCGACACGGCGGTGACGCCGATGTTCTCGGGGCTGATCGCGCGGCTGACGTGCAGGCCGTTCATGTTGCCGTAGCTCATGTTGCCCAGCGGAATGCCGTCGAGCGTGAAACCGAGCTGGTTCTGGTTGAAACCGCGGATGGTCACACGGGTCGACCATTCGTAGTTGCCGAAAGCGTCGGCCGACTGGAAGTTGACGCTGGGCAGCTTCTCTATCGCCTTGAGCGGGCTGGTGCCCGACGCGAGGACCGCGAGATCGGCGGTGCGTAGTTCCTGGGTCTGGCGGGTCTGGCCGGTGCCATAGACCACGATCGCCTCGCCGGTGTCGGCAGCGGGCGCTTCGGCAGCAGGAGCGGCAGCCTCAGCAGCCGTTTCGGCAGCGAGGGCGGGATGGGCGGCCACGACGGCACAGCCGGCGAGCAGGATCGAAAGACGACGCATGAATATCCCTCATGGACAAGCCCTCCGCTATAGGAGGCGCGTCGCGGCGGTTAGGCCTGCTGCATTGCAATATTATGCCCGTTTCGTGACGGTCGTGCGACGATTATTCCGCATACGCGTCATCGTTCTGTCATGTCACAGTATCGGCGCCAACGCTTTGGGCTGAACAACCTGCCACTACCTTGTCGAGCAGCCAGCGACGCGCCGGGCCGGCCGCGCTGTCGCGGCGCCACTGGGCATGGAGCGGATAATTGATGCTCGCGCCCTCGGGCATGGCCAGCCGCACCAGCCGCCCCGCCGCGAGGTCATCGGCGATCAGGTGCAACGGCATGTTGCCCCAGCCGATTCCCTGGCGCAGCAGCGCGTGCTTGGAACCCAGATCCCCCAGCCGCCAGGTCCGCGCCGACAGGACTGAAAAGTCACGACCCTCGGTCAATGACGAGCGGTCGGACAGGACCAGTTGGAGGTGCTGCCGCCCCGCACCCGGCGGGATCACCGGTAGCTGCGCGAGGGGATGGCCCGGCGCCGAGACCGGCACCAGATCGACCGATCCGATGGTGATGCGGTCGAGCGTCGGGTTTTCGACCACGACTGCGCCGGTGATGGCCAGGTCGGCCCGGGCGTCGAGCAGGAGCCCCGGCACCGCGCCCAGCGCCTCGACATGCAGGCGCAGGTCGACGGTCGGGAAGGCCGCGGCGAAGTCCTGCAGCAGGTGGGCGAGCGTCTCGGCGGGGAACATGACATCGACCGCCAGGGTCAGTTCGGCCTCCAGCCCCTGGTTGTGGCCGCGCACCCGCGCCACCAGGGCATCGACGCTGTCGGCGAGATCGCGCGCGCTGGCGAGCACGGCCCGCCCCGCCTCAGTCAGCTGGGGCCGGCGCGAGCCCTCGCGGTCGAACAGCGAGACACCGAGCTGCGCCTCCATGCTGGCGATGCCGTAGCTGATGACCGACACCGCGCGCCCCAGACGCCGGGCGGCACCGTTGAAGCTGCCCTCGTCGATCACCGCGAGGAAGATGCGCACTTGGTCGATACTCGGCTGGCCGACGTCCATGCCCTGCCCCATTCCAAAGAGTTGAACATCCATATGCAAAAAATGGGGATTATCGAAAAGGCTTTCCTCCGGCAAAACCGCGCCAAGGTGGTGGACGACGCATCGACCGATGCGACCCGCTTGCCGCCGACCTGTCCTTCCTCGCAAATTTTCGGGATTTTATCGATGAGCGAACGTAAAGCCGATGCCCGCGTCCTGCCCGTGATCGTCGACCGTTGGTCCCCGCGCGCCTTCGATGGCGTGGCGGTTCCGGCCGAAGACCTTGCCGTTATCTTCGAGGCGGCGGGCCTTGCCCCGTCGGCCTTCAACGTCCAGCCTTGGCGGTTCCTCTATGCCGTCCCCGGCGATGCCAACTGGGACGCGTTCGTCGACATCCTCGTGCCGTTCAACCAGGGTTGGGCCAAGGACGCAGGCGCGCTGGTGTTCATCCTCTCGCAGGAAACCTCGACCGGCCCCGATGGCAAGACCGGCCCGCTCTACAGCCACAGCTTCGATGCCGGCTCCGCCTGGGCGCTGCTGGCGATTCAGGCCACGTCAATGGGCTATCACACGCACGGCATGACCGGCATCGACTTCGACAAGGCACGCACCGTGCTGGGCGTTCCGGAAGGGTTCCGGATCGAGGCGGCGACCGTCATCGGCCGCCAGACCACGCCGGAAAAGCTCCCTGATTTCCTTCGCGAGCGTGAAGCCCCGAGCGGTCGCAAGCCCGTGGGCGAATTCGCCGTTGCCGGCACCTTCGCCAACCTGCCCGCCTGACGCGACAGGCCGCAAAGGTTCCCTGCCCGCCCAACGGCCAGTGCGACGTGATGCACCGTTCATCGCATCACGCAGCACTGGCCCTTGGCATGGATCATGCCTGACGCCATTTTGACCCTGGACGACAAGCATTTCGCAAAAACACTTCGGGGTCACGCAATCATGAATTTTGGCAGGCGCCAGTTCCTCGGCGCATTTGCCGGTACGGCGGCCTCGGCTCTGTTTCCCCGCACGGCGGCGGAAGCGATCGCGCCCCTTCAGCCGACGACCGGTGCTTGGACGCCAGGTCTCGGGCCGGGTGCCGAAGCTCTCCCTCCCGCCGTGCCGGGGGCCAACAGCCCGGCTCTGCTGAACCGCGCACTCGACGCACTGCACACCCACGCCGCCCGGGTTTCCGCGCGCGACGTCATCGGCATCGTCGACTTCTCCGCCCCCTCGCGCGAGGCACGCATGCAACTGGTCGACGTGGCCAGCGGCCGCGTCGTGTCGAGCCATCTCGTTGCTCATGGCCGCGGTTCGGACCCGGCCAACAAGGGCTGGGTGGAAAAGCTGTCGAACGCCTGGGGCTCGGAGGCATCGTGCAGCGGCAGCTTCCTGACCGGCGAGACCTATTACGGGCGCCATGGCCGCTCGCGCCGGCTGGCCGGGCTCGATCCCGAAAACAACCTGGCGCAGCCGCGCGGCATCGTCATCCATGCGGCGAGCTACGTCGGCCCCGACATCGTCTCGATGCAGGGCCGCGTCGGTCGCAGCCAGGGCTGCTTTGCGGTGTCGAATGACGACATCGACCATGTCCTGCAGATTCTGGGACCAGGCCGGCTGCTCTACGCCGCACGCTGAGGGTCCACGGGACGCGAGCCGGAAAGTATCTACCCCCGGCTCGGAGTTCGGTTCCCGTGACGACCCAAAAGGTTGTCACAGGTCGATAAGGCTTGCCTCACCCGCCTTAGTGTGATCCCGACAGGCATCTGCCCCGTCGGTTGGCCGTGCATTGCCCGGACTTGTCATAAAGTGTCGCAGCGCTTCCCCGCGAAGCCCTTTGTGCGGCGCACCGTGACGAAGCTGTGCTACCGCCCGGCCCGAATCACACTATTCGGTGAAAGAATGCTGCACAGTCTACCGGTTGCATCCCCCGCCCGGCGTCCGGCCCTCCCTTCCCTTGTGGCATTCGGCCGCGTGTTCGCGATTTCCACGCTCGCTGCCTCGACCCTGGCCCTCGCCGGATGCGGCAGCAAGGACGACGGCAAGAAACCGAAGGAAATCCAGGTCGGCTATATCGTCGCCAGGCAGACCTCGGTGCCCGTGACGACCGAGCTGTCCGGCCGCACGGTCGCCAGCGAAATTGCCGAAGTGCGTCCGCAGGTTACCGGGATCATCCTGCAGCGGCTGTTCACCGAGGGCTCCTACGTCACGGCCGGGCAGCCGCTCTACCAGATCGATTCGCGCAGTTATGCGGCCAGTGCCAACCAGGCCGCCGGCAACCTTGCCGCCACACAGGCGACGGTCGAGGCGCTGCGCATCAAGGCCGAGCGCTACAAGCTGCTGGCCGACCAGGGCGGCATCTCGCGCCAGGATGCGGCCGACGCGCTCGCCGCCTACAATCAGGCCCGCGGCCAGGTGCTGGCCCAGCGCGGTGCGCTCCAGGCCGCACGGGTCAGTCTCGGATTTACCCGCATCCTCGCCCCGATCAGCGGGCGGATCGGTGTCTCGAGCGTGACGAAGGGCGCGCTGGTGACCACCAGCCAGACCGACGCGCTCGCCAAGATCCAGAAGCTCGACCCGATGTGGGTCAACATCCAGCAGTCGAGCAACGACTACATGGCGCTGCGCCGCGCGCTGCAATCGGGCAAGCTGGCCGCCGATGGCACCGCCGCGGTCAAGATCATCCTGTCCGATGGCACCGAGTGGCCGGTCGAAGGCCGGCTCAACTTCGCCGACGTCGACGTGGCGTCGGGCACCGGCACCGTCATCCTGCGCGTGACCGTGCCCAACCCGCGCGGCGACCTGCTGCCCGGCCTCTTCGTCAAGGCGCGGATCGTCCAGGGCATCGTGCCCAACGGCATCCTGGTGCCGCAGGGCGCGGTCAGCCGCACGCCGCGCGGCAGCGCCACCGTGCTGGTACTGAACGCCAAGAGTGAGGCCGAGACTCGCGACATCACCGCCGACACGCCGGTCGGCACCGACTGGCTCGTCACCAGCGGCCTCAAGCCTGGCGACAAGGTCATCACCGAGGGCCTCGTCGGCGCCAAGCCCGGCGCCAAGGTCAAGGCCAGCCCCGCCGGTTCGCCCCCGCCCGCCATGGATGGCGGCAAGAGCGGCGCTCCGGGCAACGGCGGCAGCACTGGCCCCGGCACCGGCAAAGCGGGGCAGTAACCGGCGATGCTATCCAAATTCTTTGCCTACCGGCCGATCTTCGCATGGGTCATCGCCATCGTCGTGATGGCCGCGGGCGCCTTCTCGATCACCACGATGGGCGTCGAGCAATATCCCGACATCGCCCCGCCGACGGTGTCGATCGGCGCGACGTATAACGGCGCCGACGCCTCCGCAGTCGAAAACAGCGTCACCCAGGTTCTCGAGCAGCAGCTCAAGGGCATCGACGGCCTGCTCTACTTTACCTCGAACAGCACCAACGGCTCGGCCAACATCACGGTGACGTTCGAGAAGGGCGTCAATCCCGACACCGCGCAAGTGCAGGTCCAGAACGCGATTTCGCGCGCGACCAACCGCCTGCCCGCCATCGTGCAGCAGCAGGGCGTGACCGTGACCAAGGCGCAGAACGACCAGCTTCTCGTCGCTGCGCTCTTCGACACGTCGGGTCGCAGCACCAATGCCGACATCGCCGACTACTTGACGACTCATTTCCAGGATCCGCTGTCACGCGTCGAGGGCGTGGGCTCCGCCGACGTGTTCGGCTCGTCCTACGCCATGCGCATCTGGCTCGATCCGGCGAAACTGGCCGGCGTAAACCTGATGCCCTCCGACGTGACGGCCGCGCTTCAGGCGCAGAACACGCAGGTCGCCGCGGGTGAGATCGGCTCGCTTCCCTCACTCGAGGGCCAGCGGCTCGACGCAACGGTCACCGCACGTTCGCGCCTGCAGACGGTGGACGACTTCAAGAAGGTCATCATCAAGACCAGCAGCGATGGCGGCCAGGTGCGCCTGACCGACGTCGCGCGGGTGGAGATGGGCCAGGAAAGCTATGCCTCGATCAACACGCTCAACGGCAATCCGGCGACCGGTATCGCGGTGAGCCTGGCCTCGGGCGCCAACGCCATGGCCACGGCCAAGCTGGTCAAGGCCAAGGTCACCGAGCTGTCGAAGGACATGCCGCAAGGTTACCAGATCGACTACCCCCGCGATTCTAGTACCTTCGTCAAGATCTCGATCGAGGAAGTGGTGAAGGCGCTGTTCGAGGCGATCGCGCTGGTCGTGGTCGTGATGTTCCTGTTCCTGCAAAGCTGGCGCGCCACGCTGATCCCCGCGATCGCCGTGCCGGTCGTGCTGCTGGGCACTTTCGGCATCCTCGCGTTCTTCGGCTATTCTGTGAACACGCTGACGATGTTCGGCCTCGTGCTGGCGATCGGCCTGCTGGTCGACGACGCGATCGTGGTGGTCGAGAACGTCGAGCGCGTGATGCACGAGGAACATCTTTCGCCGCTCGATGCGACCGTCAAGTCGATGGACGAGATCACCTCGGCGCTGATCGGTATCACGCTCGTGCTGACCGCGGTGTTCATCCCGATGGCGTTCTTCGGCGGGTCGACCGGCGCGATCTATCGCCAGTTCTCGGTGACGATCGTCTCGGCCATGGTGCTGTCGGTGATCGTCGCGCTCGTGCTGACGCCCGCGCTCTGCGCCACGCTGCTGAAAGCCACCGACAAGCCCAAGGGTCGCTTCTTCCGCGGCTTCAACCGTCGTTATGACCGGCTCGAGAGCGGCTATGCCAGCCGCCTGTCGCGCGTGGTGGCGCGACCGTTGCCGTGGATGCTCGGCTTTGTCGCCATCATCGGCGTGATGGTCTTCTTCTACATGCGCCTGCCCACCAGCTTCCTGCCCGACGAGGACCAAGGCCAGCTGCAGCTGAGCTACACCTTGCCGGTCGGCTCGACGATGGAGCAGACGCGCGCCGTCGCCGCGCAGGCGCAGGCCTATATCCAGAAGACCGAGGCCGCTAACATCCAGGCGGTGTTCATCGTCACGGGCCGTGGCCAGGGCGGCAGCGGCCAGAACACCGGCCAGGGCTTCATCCTGCTCAAGAACTGGGACGAGCGATCGGGCAGCGACAACAGCGCCTCGGCCATCGCCCAGCGCCTCAACAAGGCCTTCGCCATGCGCCTCGGGCGCCAGGCCCAGGTCTTCGTGCTGTCCCCGCCGGCCATCCGCGGCTTGGGCAACTCGGGCGGCTTCGACATGTACCTGCAGGACGCCCAGGGCCAGGGCCGCACCGCCCTGACGGCTGCGCGCAAGCAACTGGTCGAGCAGGCCAACGCCGGCACGGACGTGACGCAGGCACGCCTACAGGGCCTGGAAGATACGCCGCAGCTCAAGGTCACGCTCAACGACGAGGCGATCACCGCCTTCCAGATCTCGCCATCGGACGTGAACTCCACCCTGTCGACCGCATGGGGCGGCAACTACGTCAATGACTTCGTCGACCGCGGCCGCGTCAAGAAGGTCTACGTTCAGGGCGATGCGCCCTATCGCAGCAAGCCGCAGGACCTTGGCCAGTGGTTCGTGCGCGGCAGCAACGGCCAGATGGCGCCGTTCTCCGCCTTCTCGCAGACCACATGGACCGTGGGTGCCCCGGTCCTGCCGCGCTTCAACGGCATCGCCGCGCAGGAAATCGTCGGCAACCCGGCTCCCGGCGTCAGTTCGGGCCAGGCGATGATGCAGATGGAAGACATGGCGGGCAAGCTCAACGGCGGATATGCCGTCGCCTGGGCGGGCCTGTCGTACCAGGAACGCGCCGCCAGCAGCCAGACCGGCCTGCTCTATGGCGCGTCGATCTTCTTCATCTTCCTGTGCCTCGCTGCGCTGTACGAGAGCTGGTCGGTGCCGGTTTCGGTGCTGATGGTCATCCCGCTCGGCGTCATCGGCGCCGTCCTCGCGGTCACGCTGCGTGGCTTCAACAACGACATCTATTTCCAGGTGGCGCTGCTGACCACGATCGGCCTCTCCGCCAAGAACGCGATCCTCATCGTCGAGTTCGCCGAGGCCGCGCTGCTGCGCGGAGCCAAGCCGGTGGACGCGGCGCTCGAGGCCGCGCGCCTGCGCTTCCGCCCGATCATCATGACCTCGGTGGCGTTCATCGCCGGCGTCATCCCGCTCGCCATCGCCAGTGGCGCCGGCGCCAACGGCCGCCGCGAGATCGGCACCGGTGTGCTCGGCGGCATGCTGTCGGCGACGTTCCTCGCGATCTTCCTCGTGCCGCTGTTCTTCGTGCTGGTGAAGCGCCTGTTCGACCGCCGCAAGAAGACCGATACGGCACCCGACGACGGTGGCCGCGATCATCCCAACAACGAGGTGACGGCATGACCCGCATCGCCACGCTCGCCCGCGGCCTCATGGCCGGCGGCACGCTCATGGCGCTGGGCGCCTGCAACATGGCGCCGCATTACGTGCGCCCCGACCTGCCCGTCGCGCCCGCGCTTCCGCAAGGCACCAGCTATCCGACGCTGGCGGCCGGCGACGGTGCGGTCGACGCGATCGGCTGGCAGGCGTTCTTCACCGACCAGCGCCTCAAGGACACGATCACACTGGCGCTGGCCAACAATCGCGATCTGCGCAGTGCCATCGCGGCGGTGGAGCAGGCCCGTGCGCAGTACAAGGTCGGCCGCGCCGCCCTGCTGCCGACGGTGACCGCAGGCCCCAGCGCCTCGATCAGCCGGGGCGGCAATGGCGGGAATGGCACCGGCGCCGGCGGCAACTTCGGCAGCGGGACCAACGAGAACTATCAGCTGAGCGGCGGGATTTCGGCTTTCGAGCTCGACCTCTGGGGCCGCCTGCGCAACACCAGCCGCGCGGCATTCGAGACCTATCTCGCCAGCGCCGAAGGCCGCCGCGCAACGCAGATCACGCTGGTCTCCGAAACCGCGACCGCGTGGCTGACCCTGGCTGCCGATCGCGACGGCCTGGCCGTGGCGCAGGCGACGCTCGGCACGCGCGAGCAGACGCTCAAGCTGACGCAGCAGCTCGAGGCCAATGGCATCGGCACCAAGCTGGCGGTGGCCCAGGCGCAGACCGCGCTCGACACCACCCGCGCCGACGTAGCCGATTACACCACCGCCGTGGCACAGGACCGCAACGCGCTCGAACTTCTCACCGGTGCCCCGGTGCCCGAGGCGCTCCTTCCCACCACGCTGGGCGACGGCACGCAGATGCTGACCAGCCTGCCGGTCGGGCTGTCGTCCGAGGTCCTGCTGCGACGTCCCGACGTGCTTCAGGCCGAGCACACGCTCGAGGCCGCCAACGCGCGCATCGGCGTGGCCCGCGCGGCGTTCTTTCCCAGGATTTCGCTGACCGGGCTGCTCGGGCTGGCGAGTTCCAGCCTGTCGGGTCTGTTCGACGGCGGCCGCTTCACGTGGTCCGCGAGCGGCAGCGCGACCCAGACGCTGTTCGACGGCGGGGCGCTGGCCGGCAACCTCGCCTACGCCAAGGCGACGCGCGATGTCGCCGTCGCCTCCTACGAGAAGTCGATCCAGGTCGCATTCCGCGAAGTGGCCGATGCGCTCGCACGTCGCGGCACCATCGACGACAAGCTGAAGGCGCAGGAAAGCTATCTCGCCAATGCGCAGAAGGCGGCGGACATCACCCGCTCGCTCTATCGCAACGGCATCAATACCTTCCTTGAACCTCTCGATGCCGACCGTACCGCCTATGCGGCGCGGCAGGCCCTGGTGTCGGCGCGCCTGGCCCGCGCGACGAACATGGTGACCCTCTACGAAGTGCTGGGCGGCGGGATCGCTCCGTAACGGTCGCGAACCGGCTGCATCGATGCTTGCTGCGGCGCGGCAAGGCGGGAAAGACGGGACACGTCTCTCCCGCCCAAGGATTGCTGCCCGATGTGTCCCGCCGCCACCATGCTCGACCGGCTGTACCATGACGGCGGCGCCCCGCGTCCGGCAGAAAGACGCGCCTCTGCCCCGGCCGTAGCGGCCCGCGCACCGCTGCGCATCGCATTGCTTAACGTCAAGTTTAGCCCCAACCTCGGCGACGGACTGCTGGCCGAGTGCCTGGAGCGCGAACTGGCGCAGGCGCTCGGCAACGGGGCACAGGTCTATTCGATCGACATCGCGGCGCGCAAGAAATGGCTGCCCGCCGGAACGGGCAGCCTTCGCGCCACATTGCGGCAGTGCGCGCTCGCAGTCCTCGAACGGCTCCCGCCCGGACTACGCCGGTTCTGCGCTGGGCTGACGCTACGCACCTTGTCCGTCCTCGTGCTGCGACCCCATTTCCGGCGACAGCTTGCACATTGCGATGCCGCCGTCATCGGGGGCGGCAACTTGTTCACCGATGCGGATCTCAACTTTCCGGTCAAGCTCGATGCCGCAGTCCGCGCGGTGGCGCGCCATCGGATACCACTCGCCGTCCATGCCGTCGGCGCGGGCGCCGATTGGTCGGCGCAAGGAAGACGTTTGCTGGCGCGCGCCGCTACCCGCGTGCCGCTGGTCCACGCCACCGTCCGCGACGAGCGCTCGCGCCGGGCATGGCAGGCCCAACTGGTGGCCGACGGCGCCGCGGGTGCAACGCTTGCGGGCGATCCTGGATTGGTTGCGGCACGCCACTACCCGCAAGCCCCCCCCTCCTCTCCCACCGTGTCCGGGCGTCCGCATGTCGGCCTGTGCATCACCGCGCCGCTCGCGCTGCGCTACCACGTCGGCCAGCACCACCCGGGCCAGCACATGAAGGCAAAGCACAGCGCGGAGGAGGCCGACACGGCGCTATGCGGGTGGTATGGCAATGTGGCGCGCACGCTGGCGGAGACCGGCATGGATGTGGTGCTCTTCACCAACGGCAGCCCGGAAGACCAGTCCTGTCTCCAACGCAACGTCGAAGGCTGGATGGCCAATGGCAACGCCGCCTACCGGAATGCCGCGCCGCGCGGATGGGTGTCGATGGCGGCACCCTTTTCCGCCCCCGCCGATCTTGCGGCGTTCGTATCCGGCTGCGATCTCGTCATCGCCCACAGGATGCATGCCTGCATTGCCGCGCATGCCTTCGGCGTTCCGACGATCGGCCTGACCTGGGACGAGAAGCTCGCCAGCTTCTTCGACTTGGCCGGGCGCGCGCGGTTCGCGGTCAACGGCACGACCTGCGCGCCGGCAGCGATGGCGGGACTTGCCCAACAGGCTCTGGCGGAAGGCGTCGATGCCGCACGACATGCCGCGCTGATCGCCAGCACCCGCGCCGACATAACCCTGCTGGCAGAGCGGCTCAGAGCCGCCTGCGCCAATACGTGATGCGCGCAACGGCTATCGACCGGGTGGTCGTCGTCAACGACCTGTCCCGGCCCATGGGCGGGGCCAGCGCGCTGGCGGTACAGTCCGCCCTGGCCTTTCGCGAACGGGGCCTCGCCGTCACCATGGTCGCGGGCGACGGTGGCGATGACGGGGCACTCGCCGCCGCCGGGATCGACTGCGTTGCGCTCGGCCAGGCAAGGCTGCTGTCACGGCCCCGGCTGCAGGCCGCAATGGCGGCGCTGTGGAACCACGCCGCCGCACGCATGGTGTCGGGCTGGATTGCCACGCACGATACGCCGGGCACCGTCTATCATCTCCATGGCTGGTCGCAGATCCTCTCGCCCGCCGTGTTTCATGCGCTGGCCCCGGTGCGCGATCGGCTCGTCGTGTCGGCGCACGACTTCTTCCTCGCTTGCCCCAACGGGGCTTTCGCAGACTTGCGCAGCGGCACCCCCTGCACCGCCGCGCCGCTGTCACGGCAATGCCTGACCACGCCCTGCGACCGCCAGGGTCGCGCCCACAAGACACTGCGCCTTGCCCGCTATGCGATTCAGCGACAGGTGCTGCGTCCGACTGCCGCGCCGCCGATCCTGGCGATCCATTCCGCCATGGCGCCGCTGCTTGCCCGTGCCGGCATTCCGCGCGAGGCGATCCATACCCTGCCCAATCCGGTCGAACCCTGGTCCACGACCCGCATCGCCGCCGAGAACAACAGCGAGATCCTGTTTGTGGGGCGGCTGGAGGAAACCAAGGGCCCGGATCTCGCGGCCGCCGCCGCACAGCAGGCAGGCCTCCCCCTGCGACTGGTGGGCAGCGGCTCGCTCGAGCCCATGCTGCGCGCGCGCTATCCGCAGGCGCAGTTGTCGGGCAGGTTGTCTGCGCCGGACATTGCCCGCATCGCCCAGCAAGCCCGGATGCTGGTCATGCCGAGCCGCTACCCCGAACCCTATGGTCTGGTGGCGATGGAGGCAGCCCTGTCGGGCATACCGGTAGTCCTCGCCGAAACCGCGTTGCTCGCCCCCGATTTGGCGGGTCGCGGTGCCGCCGTCGCAATCGATCCGCGCGACGCTGGCAGTTTCGCAGCCACCTTGCGCGCGCTGGCCGACGATGACGACAGGATTGCGGTGATGAGCAAGGCCGCTTTCGCCGCTACGTGCGACCTGGCGCTATCGCCGCGCGCGTGGACCACCAGCCTGCTCGACATCTACGCCGCACGCTTGACGGCCACGGATCGGCGAAAACCACGCCCCCTGTGAGGCATGGCACGTCAGCAGGCCCGTTCGCCTGCCGGGCGAAGAGCTGATCCGGTGCCGCGGGCGTTCACCGTGGTTTCCCGGCGTTGGCGCCGCCGCGTGCGGTCCGCCAGCCGGCGATAGGGTTCGCGCCGGGCCAGCATCCGCAAGTGCTGGATCTTCAGCGGCACCACCACGATCCCCAACGCCGCGATGGACATGGCCCAACGCCACACCTGCATCTGGCCGGTCTGCGAGGCCACGCAAAACTCCGCCAGGGTCATCCACACCGCCGCCACGCCCAGCAATTCGCCCGCGCGGCGGCGCGGCACAGCCGCCAGCATGAGCAGCCCTAAAAGCAAGGCGAGCGCCGCCGTACTCTGCGGCGTCGCCGATCCCACGGCATAAGTCCCACCCATCAAGGCTGCGACGAAAGGCGCCGTCATGCGCGCGGCGTAGACGATGTGCCAGGGGGCGATGCGGGCGGGCAAGATGCTCATGCCTCCCGACTGACAGAGCACCGTCAACGAATGCTTTCGGGCTTCCCCTAACCAGGCCTGGCCGGCGCATGCGCAAAACTACTGAGGGCAATCGCCACGCAAACGGATCATTTGCGCGGCGGGCACCTCGGGATCGCAAATGCCTCCAGCGGCACGAGAATTCCGGCTGTGGCACGCTTTTGCCGGTGTATCGGTAAGCCTTGGCCGCGCGCCAAACCTGATGGTTAAGCGAGCACCGGCAAAATCACTCAGTAATGGTTTTGCTTCGGGCCGCAGTGCGGCGGCGCCGGTGATAATCGTCCAGCCATGGCAATCGAGACGGAATGCGGGGCGCGGGGACGCCGGATGCACAGGGGCGCATGGCGGGGCGGCAGCGTGCCGCTCCTGCGATCGCGATGGCTGGGTCGACATTGGCGCCAGGTCTTGCGTTGCGGGTCGCTGGCGGGTGCCATGGCATGTCCGGTGCTGGCGGCGGCGCAGTCCATCCACGGGGAGCGGCGGCTTGGGCCGGAAACGGTGGAGAACCGCGTCCGCCCCGGTCAGGAAGGGACTGGCATCGCGACCGGATCGCTGCTGTTTTTACCCAGCGTGGCGTTCGGCACGATCGCGACGGACGATCTTTACGCCCGGCGCAGCCCGCAGGTGTCGGATATCGGCGGCAGCCTTGCCCCTGCCCTGGCGGTGGAGCAGCACGGCCAGAGCCACCTGCTTGCCTTGCGCCTTGATGCTCTGTTCGAACGGTATGCCAGCCATCCGCGCGAGGGCACCGATCGCTACGGCGCCACCCTGCAAACCACGGCGGACCTTTCCGCCCATCTCAGGGTGTCCCTCGATGCCGGCATCGCCCGTCGCATCGAAACGCGCGGCACGACGGGTGACACGCTGTTCGGCGTGGCGCCGATCGCCTATCGCCAGATCACCCTGATCGCGCATGCGGAGGGGGACCGCGGGCCCACGCGCCTCGCCTTCGACCTCGATTTCGATCGCTACGACTATGCCGTTCGCCACGACGGCCAGACGGTCATTCCCCTGCGCCAACGGGACTATGCCACGGCCCGCGCCGGTGTGCGCGTAACGCAGGCCCTGTCCCCCGCCGTGGGCACGTTCGTCGCCTTGCAGGTCAACACCAGCCGGTATCCGCACGAGAACCCCGGCACCCCGGCGCGAGCCTCGCACGGGTTCGTTGCGCTGGCGGGGCTGGCTTTCGGCCACGAACGGCTGGTCGAGGGCACGATCTCGGCCGGATATCTGCGGCAGGTCTTCGCCAGCCCGCGTTATCCGGTGATCGCCGGTTTCGCCTATAGCGCCAACCTGCGTTGGCACGTGACCCCGCTCACGTCGCTGGGTCTCGATGCCGGCAAGACGATCCAGCGCTCGCCGATCATCGACGTGGCGGGCGTGGTACAGCAGCGCTTCACGCTGGGCGCCGCGCATGAGCTGCTGCGCACGCTGATCCTGCGCCCCGCCGTGTCCTACGCCATCGATACGTATCGCGGCGGCAGTCGGGTCGATCGGTTCGCCAGTGGCGAGCTTACGGCCACGTGGCAGGCGGCTCCGCACGTGACGCTCGATGCCACGCTGCGCCACGCCCTCGCCCGCACAAACGCCGCAGCCGCCAAGCCGCGCGAGTTCGACCAGAATCGCGCGACCCTCACGCTAAAGTACGTATTTTGATGAGCCGGGAAGCTGTCGCCACCCCGCTCCCCGGTGAAGCGACCATGTGGACAGCCTCAGGCCTGGTCGACATGCGATGGCGGCTGGGCATCGCCGTCGCATTCGTGGTCGCACTGGCAATGCTGCTGCATTGGTTTGCTCCCGCCCGGGCACCGGATCCGATCTCGATCGACCTGGCCGCCGCGCGGCACGGGCCGTTACCGGTCTCAAACGGCAGCACGACGCCGACCTTGCCCGATCCTGCCTCGCTCATGCCGCTACCGGCGGAGGAAGCGCGCCTGTCGAACGCCGCGGTCACGGCTGTCGCGATTGTCGAGATGCCGCAGCCCGATCGTGTCGCCACGCCGTTCGTGTTGGAAGGCCTGCCCCCGGATTCGCAGGACCGGGCGCGGGACTGCCTTGCCGCAGCCGCATGGTACGAAGCGGGGGACGATCCGTCGGGCGAGCGCGCGGTGGTTCAGGTCGTGCTGAACCGCGCGCGACATCCGGCCTTCGCCGCCAGCGTCTGCGGCGTTGTGTTCCAGGGCTCGGACCGGCGCACGGGTTGCCAGTTCACGTTCACTTGCGACGGCAGCCTCGACGCGCGTCACCCCGCCGCGGCCGTCTGGGCGCGGGCACGCGCGATTGCCGGCGCAGCGTTGGCGGGCGCGGTCGATGCGCGCGTCGGCTGGGCGACACATTACCACGCCGACTATGTGGTGCCGCGCTGGCGCGACCAAATGGACAAACTGGCGACGGTCGGCGTTCACGCCTTCTACCGCTGGCGCGGCGGATGGGGACGGCATGCCGCCTTTCGTCGTGTGCCAGGAGAATTCGGAGCAGAGCCGCACGAGAATGCCTTGGCCTCGCTGTCCCTCGCCCATGCGGCGGGGTCATCCCTCGGCCAGCTCCAGTTTGCGCGTTTGGACGAGGGCGATTTGGGCGATGATGCCGTCGCAGGTGGTGTGCGCACCGAGCTCTTTGCACCCCATCGTAATGGCAACGCCGACATGGCTGCGGGCCGCACACCGGCGGATATCGCCCATGACGCTCCAACCCGAAAGGATTTGATCGCGTCGGACGCGGACCACATTGGGCTGTTGCTCGATCCGGCGATGCCCCCAGGCCGCTATGCCATTGCCGCACTCGAGGCATGTGGCCATCGCCCGCGTTGCATGGTCACGGGCCGGCGCCGCGGACAGGAGGGGTCTGCCCTTGCCTTCCTCTATCGACGCGATCGGGGCGGCAGCGGTGAAGGTGCCTGGTGGGATTGCAGGCTCACCCCGCGCCTCGACGCCGCGCAGTGCCTGCCCGCCGCAGCGGCGCGGGAACGGCTGTTGGCTTGGTGAAGCGCCTGTCGCTGATGGGTGGTGGAGAGCGTGCGTGGGGCTGGCGCGCGAACGCTCTGCCGGGTGCGAATCCGCTTGGCCAATGCGATTGCATGATGGCGAGTATCTTGGTCTGCCTGAGGGTGCCACCGTGAGGCCAGGATTGTGCTACCGGTCGACAATCGCCAGGCCATTCGAACTATTCGCTCGGTGCAGCGGGTGAGTGAGAGGTACCTCGACGGGGACTGTGGCAAAGTGGCTTGGCCCGACCTCAATGTTGGCTTCAACTCTGCACTGCCTGCCGCCCACATGCGGGATAAGCCCACAGCTGGACCCCGGATCAAGTCCGGGGTGACGACGCTACGCTCAGATAGCTTAACCCGTCAGCCCGGACTTTATCCGGTGTCCAGCTTCATCTCTTTCCGCGCGGGCACTAACTCGGCAACCGGATACGCCCCCCAAACCGGACCACCATTCTAGCACCACGCGTCAGAATTCCGCGCCCAGCGCCTGCCAGGCCGCCATCTCGCCGTCCGCAATCGTCAGCGAGACGCGCCAACGCTCGTGCCGGCGCAGGATGTAGACGTGATCCCATTCAGCGACCACCGCGCCCGCCTCGCCCAGCATGCGATAGGCCATGCGCGCCTGGGCGACGCCGGGAAACAGTTCGACGGCGGATACCAGACGGCCTTCCGGCTTGTGCACGCCCTGCCGGCGGTAGAACGCCATGAGGCCGGCGCAGTGATCTCGGAAAGCCGCACGCTCCATCGCGAAATTGCCCGCGGGTGTGGGAAAGAGGCCAACGTCGTCCCACATCTCGGCCAAGGCATCGGCATCCTCGCGCACGAAGGCATCGATGTAGTCGGCAAAGAACGCCGCGATTTGCGCCTCGAACGCCTCGGCTGCCGGATCGTCGTGGGAGGCCTCGCTCATGCTGCGACGGTTCCGGCAACAGCGTCGAGCTCGGCCCGTGCCAGTTGAGCGCGAACGATATCGTTGAACGTCATCGTCGGATTGGCCTCGGCGATCATGCCGATCTTCATCCAGAATTCGGCCTGGGCATTGATCGAGCGGCATAGGACCGTGCTCGCGCGCCGCGCTTCCTCGTGCAGGTGCTCGTCGATTTTGACCAATCCCATCGCTCGTCCTTCGACCTTTAAAATACGATTCGTTTATGTTTCATATATCGGAATGGCAGCCGCAGCCACTGGCAAAGCGGAGGGCTAGGCATCGTCGCACGCGCGCATACCCCTCATAAGAGGGGTGTGCCTTGGCCCTTGCGGGGCTGCACGATCTGGTTGGAAAAGCGCAAGTTTTGCGCATGCCACAACCCACAGCCCGCATCGAGACGTCGTCACCGGGCCACCCGGTGAGACTGGACTACACCTCCTCCGCCGAGATGGCATGGATCGGGCAGATCGCTGCCACGACCACCCACGGCGATGCCTTGCGATCCGGCCCACCCCTCCAGCCCGTCCAGCCGACCATCTGTGCCGTCACGCCGGTTACGATCAAGGGCGGCCTGGCACCCTGGCAGATCCGCCGCGTGGAGGAATATGTCGCGGCCCATCTCGAGACCTCGCTTGCGGTCGACGATCTGGCAACCGTGGCACGGGTCAGCACCGGCCATTTCTGCCGGGCGTTCAAGGCCAGCCTCGGCGAAACCCCGCATGCCTATATCGTGCGCCAGCGGCTGTTGCGTGCCCAGTTGCTGATGCGGCACACGCCCGACACGCTTTCCGCGATCGCTTGCGCCTGCGGCCTTGCCGACCAGGCTCACCTGACGCGCCTGTTTCGCCGGGCGTTCGGGACGACGCCGCGCGCGTGGCGCCGCATGCTTCGCGCCGCCTGAACGCTCATGCCCCTGACGCGGCCCCGCCCGCTCGGCCGGCGTGGTGGCGTAGCCTTTCACGCTGCCCGGATCGACGCGATCAACAGCGCGGTCGACCTGCTCGTCGTCGGAATGGCGGAGCAGATCGACGGAGAGCGACCCGGCGGCGGCGCTGCGGCGCTCGACCGGGCATGGCACGGCACGCTGCGGCGGCTGCGGCAGGGCGGCATCTTTCGCGGTGGCTGGGGTGAAACCCTCACGCTGATTGCTCCACCCGCCCCGCTCCGCGCCGGTGCGCTGATGCTGATCGGGCTGGGACCCACCCCGCATGTCCATAGCGACGGCCGGTTGCGCAATGCAGAGACGGGACGATTCACCGCCGGCCCGGCCGACACGGGCGGCATCGGCGACCTGACTGCGCTGGCGATGGACGCCGCCCTGCGCATGGCTGCCCGGAACACGGCCTGCCTGCTGGGCTGGTGCGGAAGCGCGCCGCCCCTGTCATGGGCCGTGCCCGCCGCCGAAGCGATGATGCACGGCGCGCTTGCTGCCCTCGGACGCCACGGCGCACCCGGCCACGCGATGGACTGGACATTCGACATTCGTGGTCGCCACGCGACGGCTGTTGCCGCGGCCCTTTCGGCGCCCTTGGCCGAACCCGATACAGACTTGCGCAGCCCGGACGATTGATCCGTAGGAATTCGGCGTGAAGCAAGGTATTATCCGAAACGGACCGTTGTCGCGGGCCTGCCGTCGTGGTTCGCGGCCGCCCAATGGTTTCACCACTCCGGTGTGCACCACGCGGTCGTCGAAGTCCCGTCCGGGCCTCAACGCGGCACCCGGCCCTCGCGCCCGCCATACTACAAGGAAGCAACCTGCCGTGTCCGCCCGCATGCCAGTTCGCCGTCCCGGGCTCCCGGACCACACCGGTCTGCGGAGGCGCGCGTGACTGCGTTCGAACGCCCCACCGAGGCGCGCAGCGAAGCCCGATGCAGGCTTGCCTCGGTGATCCGCGTGCTCGTGGTCGATGACCACGCCCTGATGCGCGAAGGCGTGCGCGCCGTCATCTCGACGCAGAACGACATGGCCATCGCCGCCGAGGCCGCAAACGGCGAGGAAGCCATTGCGCTCTATGCCAGCGAGCGGCCGGATGTCGTGCTGATGGACCTGCAGATGGGCAGCATGTCTGGCGTCGACGCCATCCGCGCGATCCGCACGACGGACCCGCGCGCGCGCATCATCGTGCTGACCACCTTCACCGGTGACGGCCGCGCACTCAAGGCGCTCCATGCGGGCGCATCGGGGTACATGCTCAAGGGCAGCCTGCGCCACGAACTGCTCGACGCGATCCGCTCCGTGCATCGCGGCGGCAAGCACCTCGACGCCAGCGTCGCCACCGCCATCGCCATGCATGTGCTCGACGAAGGGCTGACCGAACGCGAGATCGCGGTGCTGTCGCTGGCGGCCTGGGGCAATTCCAACAAGCGGATCGCCGCGCGCCTCGCCATCTCCGAGGAGACGGTCAAGGGCCACATGAAGCTGATCTTCGCCAAGCTCGGCGCCGTCGATCGTACCCATGCGGTTACCCTGGCGGCACGGCGCGGCCTTATCGAGCTCTGATCCCGGCGCAGTTGGTTCCCGGTAACGGGATATTGCGAAGGGTTTGCATCAATCCTGTCCAAGACGGTCGCGACCCCGGGGCGTAGACCCAGCGGCGTGCCGAGCGCATCGCCCAAGCAGCGCGGCGCCGATACGCCCTCTTTCCCGTACCGATCACGCCGTGACGCCCCGGATTTTCCGGGCCGATGCTGCGCGTTCGGCTGCAAGGAGCCTTTCGCAGATGACCGTCACTGCCACCGCCGCCCCCGGCAAGTCCCTGATTTCGCCGACCGACCACACGCTCATCCTGATCGACTTCCAGTCGCAGATGGCCTTTGCGACCAATTCAATCGCGCCCGAACTGCTGCGCAACAACGCAGCCCTCGTCGCGCGGGCCGCAGCATCCTTCGGCGTCAGCACGATCCTGACCACCGTAGCCGAGAAGAGCTTCTCAGGCCCGATGTTCAGCGAAGTGACCGATCCCTTCCCCGGCCAGGCGCTGCTCGACCGCACCTCGATGAACACCTGGGAAGACGAGGCGGTGATCGCCGAAGTTAACCGCATCGGCAAGCCGCGCATCGTCTTTGCCGGCCTGTGGACCAGCGTGTGCATCGTCGGCCCGGTGGCGTCCTCGATCGACCAGGGCTTCGATGCCTACTTCATCGCCGATGCCTGCGGCGACGTGTCGCCCGAGGCGCACGAGCGCGCCTGCCAGCGCATGATCCAGCTCGGCGCCAAGCCGATGACGGCCATGCAGTACATGCTCGAGCTGCAGCGCGACTGGGCGCGCAGCGAAACCTACGCCTCGACCACCGGCATCGCCGCCGAACTGGGTGGCGGCTACGGCCTCGGCATCAAGTATGCGCGCATGATGTTCGGCGCGTCCGAAGGTCACTGACCGCGCCCGCCGGCAGGCCGGGCCTTCCCCCCGCATATCCGGCCTGCCGGCCCCCGCTGATCCCTTTTCTCCTGTAACCAAGGAATGATCCCATGGGCTTCGTGACTGCCAAGGATGGCGCACAGATCTATTTCCGCGAATTCGGCGAAGGCCAGCCCTTCGTGTTCTCGCATGGCTGGCCGCTCAACGGCGATGCCTGGGACGGCCAGATGCTGTTCCTCGCCGCCCAGGGTTTTCGCGTCATCGCGCATGACCGCCGCGGCCACGGCCGTTCGGAGCAGACCCCGCGCGGCAACGACATGAACACCTATGCCGACGATCTCGCCGCCGTGATCGAGCATCTCGACCTCAAGGATGCAATCCTCGTCGGCCACTCGACCGGCGGCGGCGAAGTCGCCCGTTATGTCGGTCGGCACGGCACTGCACGCGTGGCCAAGGTCGTGCTCGTCGGCGCCGTCACCCCGGTGATGAAGCTCGGCCCCAACAACCCCGACGGCCTGCCGCAAGAAGTGTTCGACGGCATCCGCAAGGCGGTCGCCGACAATCGCTCGGGCTTCTACATGGCGTTTCCGGACACATTCTTCGGCTGGGACATCGGCGTTCCCAAGGACGAGAGCCTGCGCCTGGCGTTCTGGCAGCAGGGCATGGCCGGCGGCGCTTTCGCGCAGTACGAATGCGTACAGCAGTTCTCGGAGACCGATTTCACCGAGGACCTCAAGGCAATCGACGTGCCGACGCTGATCGTTCACGGCGATACCGACCACGTCGTGCCCATCCACATCACCGCCCAGCGCGCCGTGAACATCGTGCCCGACGCGACGCTCAAGGTCTATGAAGGCGGCACGCACGCTATCCCGACGATCAACCAGGACGCGTTCAACGCCGACCTGCTCGCCTTCGCGCGCGGTTGATCGAACGGCACGCCGGGAAGGACATGTGATGAAGCCCTATCTGATCTCGCTCGCCGTCGGGCTGCTCGTCGGCGTCATCTACAGCCTTCTCGGCGTGCGCTCGCCGGCGCCGCCGACCATCGCGCTGATCGGCCTGCTCGGCATGCTGCTGGGCGAACAGGCCCTTCCGCTCGCCAGGCGCATGGCGGGGGGCCACGACGTCGTCGCGTTCCTGCGTACCGACTGCGCCGAAAAGGTGCTCGGCCATCCCATCGACACGTCCCGCACCAGCGACAGCCGCGAGGAAAAGGCATGAGCACCCCCCCAAGCGACGCCGCCCTCATCCTCGTCAACGGCAAGGTCACGACGCTCGATCGCGCCAACCCCCAGGCCGAGGCGATCGCCATTCGTGACGGCCGATTCCTGGCGGTCGGCAGCGAGCAGGACGTGCGCGCCGCCGCCGGCCCGGATGCCGCGGTGATCGACTGCAAGGGCCGCCGCGTGATCCCGGGCCTCATCGACAGCCACATGCACATCATCCGCGGTGGCCTCAATTTCAACATGGAGCTGCGCTGGGACGGCGTGCCGTCGCTGTCCGAGGCGATGGCGATGCTGAAGGCGCAGGTCGACCGCACCCCCGCCCCGCAATGGGTGCGCGTGGTCGGCGGGTTCACCGAGCACCAGTTCGCCGAAAAGCGCCTGCCCACGATTGCCGAACTGAACGCCGTGGCACCCGACACGCCGGTGTTCATCCTGCACCTCTACGACCGCGCCCTGCTCAACGGCGCGGCGCTGCGCGCGGTGGGCTACACCAAGGACACCCCCAATCCGCCGGGCGGAGAGATCGTGCGCGATGCGGCCCGCAATCCCACGGGGCTGCTCCTCGCCCAGCCCAATGCGACGATCCTCTACGCGACCCTCGCCAAGGGCCCCAAGCTGCCCGAGGACTACCAGATCAATTCGACGCGTCACTTCATGCGCGACGTCAACAGCCTGGGCGTCACGGGCGTGATCGACGCGGGCGGCGGCTTCCAGAACTACCCCGACGACTACGCGATCATCGAGAAGCTGCACGCCGACGGACAATTGACCGTGCGCATCAGCTACAACCTGTTCACGCAGAAGCCCAAGGAGGAACTGGCTGACTTCGCGGGTTGGGTGAAGCAGGTGAGCCCCGGCCAGGGCGACGACAGCTATCGTCACAACGGCGCGGGCGAGATGCTGGTCTATTCGGCCGCCGACTTCGAGGACTTCCGCGTCGCGCGTCCCGACATGCCGCCGAGCATGGAAGGCGATCTCGAGCCGGTGATCCGCCTGCTGGCCGAGCACCGCTGGCCCTGGCGCCTGCATGCGACGTACGACGAGACGATCGGCCGCGCGCTCGACGTCTACGAAAAGGTCAACACCGACATTCCGCTGGCGGGGATCAACTGGTTCTTCGACCACGCCGAGACGATCAGCGACCGCAACATCGACCGTATCGCCGCGCTCGGCGGCGGGATCGCGGTGCAGCACCGCATGGCCTACCAGGGCGAATACTTTGTCGAGCGCTATGGCGCCCGCGCGGCCGAGCGCACGCCGCCGATCGCGCGCATGATCGCCGCGGGCATTCCGGTCGGTGCCGGCACCGACGCCACGCGCGTCGCCAGCTACAACCCGTGGGTCTCGCTCTCTTGGCTGGTGACCGGGCGGACGATGGGCGGCATGCGGCTCTATCCCGGTGCCAACCGCGTAAGCCGCGAAAAGGCGCTGCGCATGTGGACGCACGAGAACACCTGGTTCTCCAACGAAATGGGCAAGAAGGGCCAGATCATGGCCGGGCAGCTGGCCGATCTGGCGGTCTTGTCCGACGACTATTTCGCCGTGCCCGAAACCGAGATCGTCCACATCCGCGCGATGCTGACGCTGCTTGGCGGCAAGGTCGTGCATGGCGAGGGGGATTATGCCCCGCTGGCGCCCGAGCTTCCGCGGCCCATGCCCGACTGGTCGCCGGTCGCGACCTTCGGCGGCTATCACAAGACGCCCGAGGCGAAGGCCAAGCTCGCTGCGGCCTGCGGCTGCGCATCGTCGTGCGCGGTTCATGGCCATGACCACGCCGCAGCGCTCGGCGCCTCGGTTCCGGCGCGCGACGTGCAGACCTTCTGGGGCGCGCTCGGCTGCGGCTGCTGGGCCGTCTGACCGCCGCCCCCCGCCGTTCTCGTCCATGACGGAGTACCCCTCGATGAAGTCCCTCGCCCTCGTCATCGCCGCCGCGCTTGCCGGCACCGTCGCCGCCGCGCCGCCTGCCCTCGCGCGTCCGGCCCAGCCGGCGCTGGTGGCCGACTTCGCGGTCGGTCCGCAGTACGACACGACCCACGTCTACGTGCCCGAGGCCGATTTCGACCGCTTCGTCGCCAGCTTCGTCGCAACCTTCGGCGGCACGACCAGCAAGCAGGGCGAATTCCAGGTCACGCCGACCAAAAGCCTGACCAAGTCGCAGCTGGCGCTCACCCCCGCGGGCACGGTTTCGGTCTTCGGCTTCAAGACGCCGATCCCCTACCCGTTCGGTGACGAGCGCACCGGCTATCTCGTGACCGACCTCGATGCCGCGGTGACCTCTGCGGTCAAGCATGGCGCGGTGCGCCGGCTCGCGACCTTTCCCGATCCGATCGGCCGGGATTCGATCGTGCAGTGGCCGGGCGGCGTCAACATGCAGCTGTACTGGCACACCACCAAGCCGAGCTATGCCCCGCTTGCCACCGTGCCCGAGAACCGCATCTACCTGACCGCCGATGCCGCCGACCGCTTCATCGCCGCATGGACGGGCTTTGCCCATGGCCGCGTGACCGCCGACGACCGCGCGGGGCCGGGCGCGGAAGTGGGCCAGCCGGGCAAGACCATCCGCCGCGTGTCGATCGAGAGCGGCTACGGCAAGATGGTGGTCTTCGTCAGCGACGGCCTGCTGCCCTGGCCCTATGGCCGCGACATGACCGGTTATGCCGTGCCCGATCTGGCCGCCACCCTCGCCAAGGCGCAGGCGGCGGGCGTCGAGACACTGGTCGCGCCGGCCACATTCGGCACGCGCCAGAGCGCCATCGTGCGCTTCCCCGGCGGCTATATCGCCGAGATCCATTCCGACGCGGGGCGCTGACATGGCTAGGCCGGGGCGAGACCCGCGCTTCGTCGATGCAATCCTCGACTGGCCGCCGACCTGGTTTCTCGCGCGCCTGCTGCTGGTCAGTGCCTATCTCCTGGGCGGACTCGTCAAGCTGACCGACTGGCCGGGCGCCGTCGCCGAACAGGCCCATTTCGGGATGACGCCGCCCGCGCTCTGGGCAGCCCTGACGATCGCGGTCGAACTGGCAGGCTCCGCGCTTCTGCTCGCGGGGCGGCTGGTCTGGCTGGGGGCCGGCGCGCTGGGGGTATTCACGCTGCTTGCGGCCTGCACCGCCAATGCCTTCTGGACGATGCCCGCCGGCCCCGAGCGCTTCATGGCGACCAATGCCTTCTTCGAGCATCTGGGACTGATCGGCGGGCTGGTACTCGCGGCGCTGGTCTCGGAACTGGAGGCCGGCCGGGATCGTCGCCGTGCCTAGGCAGGCGCTCCTGCCAGCGGCGGCCGTGCTGCTGCTGCTGCTGCTGCTGCCGACCGGCGCCGGGGCACAGACGACCGAGGCCTGGGAAGCGCCGACACTGACGATCACCCGCTACGACGAGGACTGGTCGGACCTGGCCGACGCGGCGAAGCGGGCGCACCATTGGACCGGCCCGTTCAAGTACATTCCGCTCGGCGACGGGGCCTGGGTCTCCACCGGCATCGAGTTGCGTGCGCGCAACGAGAACATCACCGCCGATCTCTGGGGCAGCGCCCCGGTGCCCGACGACAGCTACCTCTGGCTACGCGCCCTGCCCTATGCGGACCTGCATCTCGGCAGGTTCCGCGCCTTCGTCCAGCCGGTGGCCGCCTATGCCGTGGGCATGGCCGCGCCGGTCAGCCCGGTCAGCCAGACGCGCACCGACCTGCTGCAGGGCTTTGCCGAGGCCAATGTCGGGCCGGTTACGCTGCGCGCCGGGCGGCAGATGCTGTCGCTGGGCAGCGAGCGGCTGGTCGGCACGCGCTATGGCCCCAACGTCCCGCTGGCCTTCGACGGCGTGCGCGGGATCGTTCGCATCGGCACGGCAAAAATCAATGTCTTCGCGCTCAATCCGGTGGCGCCCGGCCCGGCCAGCTTCGACGACCGCACGTCAGCCGCCAAGGCACTCTGGGGCAGCTATGCGACTCTGGCGCACGTTGGGCTCGATCTTTACTACCTTGGCACTCGCAACCGGCAGGCGCACTATGGCGGCGTGACCGATCGAGAAGTGCGCCACACCTTCGGCGCGCGCGTCTTCGGCACGCGCGAGGGTTGGCACTGGAACTTCGAGGCGGCAGCGCAGGTCGGCCGCTTTGGCACCCGCCGCATCGCCGCCTGGACACTCGCCAGCGAGATCGGCCATCGCTTTGCACAAGCCCCCGGTGCGCCCGACGCGACGGTCCGCGTCAACGTGGTCAGCGGCGATACCCGCGCCGGCGACCGCACGATCGGCACGTTCAATGCGCTGTTTCCCAAGGGCAAGTATTTCGGCGAGCTGTCGCCCGTGGGGCCGACCAACATCGTCAGCGCCAACCCGCGGGTCAGCGCGGTCCTCGGCAAGGGCGTGACCGCCAGCCTCGCCGGCATGGCCTATTGGCGCTATACCACCGGCGACGGGATCTACGACATCCCGGGCAATCTGGTCCGCGGCCCCGGCACCAGCGGTGCGCGCTTCATCGGCAAGGAAGCCGAGGCCACGCTGGCCTGGCAGGCGACCGCCGAGCTCGAGCTGTCGGTTTCCGCCTCGGCCTTCCTGCCGGGCGGCTTCATCCGCGCCACCGGCCCCGCGCGCACCATCACGCTGGTCGGCACCGAGGCGAACTTTCGGTTCTGAAGGAGACTTTTTCGTGCCCACGACGCCCCCCTCCCCGCCGGCCGGCTCGCCATTGCCCGGGCTGCTCCTGGTCCTGTCGGTCACGACCGGCCTGATCGACGCGGTCAGCGTGCTCGGGCTCGCCAAGACGTTCTCCGCCAACATGACCGGCAACATCGTGTTCCTCGGTTTCGGCCTGGCGCAGACGCCGGGGTTCAGCGTGCTGCCCAACCTCGTCGCGCTGCTGACCTTCATCCTCGGCGCGCTCGTCGCAGGTCGGGCCGGCCGCACTCTCGGCACCCGCCCCTTGCGCCACTGGCTGACCGCCGCCGCGCTGTTCGAGACGGTACTGCTGTGGCTGGCTGCGGCCCTGGCCTTCGCCTTCGACCCGCAGTCGGCGTCTACCGGCTGGGCGCTCTATGCGATCATCGGCCTGACGGCGATTGCGATGGGCTTTCGCAACGCCACGGTGCGCCAGCTGAAAGTGCCCGATCTCACCACCACGGTGCTGACGCTGACGATCACCGGCATTGCCGCCGACAGCCGCGCCGCGGGGGGCACGAGCCCCAATCTGCGCCGCCGCCTTGCCGCAGTGGGCGCCATCCTTGCCGGTGCGGCGCTGGGCGCCTGGCTGGTGGTGCGCCATGGCCTGGCCCTGCCGCTGGCGCTATCGGGCGCGGCGGTGCTGGGCGGCACGCTGCTGTGCATGCGCCACCCCGCCGCTGCCCGGCCCCATCAGGCCTGAGCGCGGCGCAGCGCCGCCAGGCCCTGCAGCGCGAAGGCGGCCAGTGCCATCAGGCCGCCAACCGCGGCGACGCCGGTCCAGCCGGCAAAGCCCCAGACCGCCGTGGCGATCGCGGACCCGGCCGCGCCGCCGACGAACATCACGCCCATGAAAACGGTGTTGAGCCGGGCGCGTGCCTCGGGGCGCAGCGCATAGACGATGTGCTGGTTCGACACGAGCACCGCCTGGACCGCGAAGTCGAGCACGATGCAGCCGACGACCATGCCCGCCACGCTGTTCCACAGCCCGAACACCAGCCAAGCCAGCACCGCCAGCGCCGTGCCACCCAGGATCACCCCGCGCGGCCCGCTGCGATCGGCAAAGCGTCCGGCGATCGGCGCAGCGAGGATGCCCACCGCACCCACCACCCCGAACAGCCCGGCGACACTGGCGCCCATGCCGAAGCGCGGCTCCTGCAGGTGCAGCGCCAGCGTCGTCCAGAACGTGGTGAAGCCGCCGAAGAGCAGGGCCTGTGTCAGTGCGGCGCGGCGAAGGTCAGGCAGCGACGTCCACAACCCGACCAGCGAATGCAGCAGCGTGCCATAGTCGTGGTCGCTGTCGGGCCGGCTGTGCGGCAGGCGCCAGCGCATGATCGCCCCAGTGCCGAGCGCAAGCGGCACGCTCAGCCAGAACATCGTGCGCCAGCCGGCGTGCTGCCCGACGAAGCCCGCCAGCGTCCGGCTCAGCAGGATGCCGCAGAGCAGCCCCGCCATCACCGTGCCGACCGTGGCCCCGCGCTTCTGGTCAGAGGACAGGTGCGCGGCGAACGGCACGATCTGCTGCGCGACGGTCGCCGCCGCACCGACCGCGAACGAGGCCGCCGCCAGCGCGAGGCCGTTGGGCGCCAGCGCCGCGCCCACCAGCGCGATCCCGAGTGCCCCGAATTGCCAGACGATCAGCCGGCGCCGCTCGACCAGATCGCCCAGCGGCACGAGCGCGAACAGGCCGAGCGCATAGCCGAGCTGCGTCGCGGTCGGCACCAGAGTGGTGGCGCGGCCGGGCAGGTCCTTCTCCAGGATGCCGAGCAACGGCTGGTTGTAATAGATGTTGGCGACCGCAAGCCCGGTCGCGACGGCCATGACCAGCGTCAGCGTGCGGCTAAGACCTGCCTCGGGCGCGGAAGCTTCGGGCCGGGTAGCGGTGGCCTCTAGAGTCTCGGTGTTCATTCCAGCGATCCTTTCGCGGCGCCACCCGAATGGGAGGGGGAGCGGCTGCGCGCCGTCCGGGTCGAGATGGCCCGGGCCATTGTCGTGGCGCATATGGCACCGCGACCCGCCTTGCGGTAGTGATCTATCGGGATAGGGCGGAATAACGGATACCGTTACAATGGATCTCGCTGCGCTGACCGTTTTCGTCGAGGCCGTGGATCACGGCAGCCTTGCCGCAGCCGCGCGTCGCATCGGCATCAGCGCCATGGCAGCCTCGCGCAGCCTGGCCGCGCTCGAGGCCGAACTCGGCGTCCGCCTGGTCCATCGCACCACCCGCGCGCTGTCCGTGACGGCGGAGGGGGAAGCCTTCCTGCCCCATGCCCGCGCCATGGTCGACGCCCGCGACAGCGCCCTCGCCACGCTGCGTCCCGGTGCGGATGCCCTGTCGGGCCGCCTGCGCATCACCGCCAGCGCGGCCTTCGGGCGCAGCGTGCTGGCGCCGATGCTCGTCCCCTTCATGCAAGCGCATCCCGGATTGCACGTCGACCTGCTGCTGACCGACGAGGCGGTGGACATCGTGCGGCAGGGGATCGACGTTGCCATCCGCATCGCCCCGTTGCGTGACAACCACCTCGTCGCCCGCGCCCTGGCCGCCAACCCGCGCCGCCTCTGCGCGGCGCCAGCCTATCTCGCCGCACACCCCGCGCCGCGCCGGCTCGCGGACCTCGCAGGGCATTGCTGCCTGGCCGGCACCTCCCCGGCGCAATGGCGCTTCATGCGGCAAGGCCGGCTGCGCCAGCAAACCGTGACCGGACGGCTGACCGCCAGTTCGATCGAGGCGCTACGGGCCGCGGCGATCGGTGGCCTTGGCATTGCCAACCTGTCGGACTGGTACATCGCCGACGACCTTGCCCAAGGGCGGCTCGTCACCGTCCCGCTGGACGATGCCGAGCCCGAGCCGCTGACGATCTGGGCGGTCCACCCCACGGCGCGCCTGGTCCCACCGCGCGTCAAGGCTTTCGTCAGCGCGCTCGAGGGAGTGCTGAAGACGCGCTAGGCGGCGCCACTCGAGCGTGGCATACCCAACCTCGCGTTCCGCCTCGCTCGTCACCCTGAACTTGTTTCAGGGTCCAGCGGGCCGCCTTGCATAAGGCGAGAAGCCACCCCAGCATTCGGGCTGGACCCCGGACCAAGTCCGGGGTGACGACAAGATGGTTCAAGTGTTTACCATTGCCGCTCTCTCGCAATCTAAAAGGGCCGCGCATTGCTGCGCGGCCCTTTCCCCCTGAACCCTTTTGCAGCGATGCCGTCAGCGTGCGGCGCTGGCCAGTTGCGGGTGTCCGGCCGGGAAAGCTTCGGTGCCGATCGAGTCGAGCGCCATGCGGTACGACTTGACCACCAGCGCGAAGACCGAGCTGTCGATGCCCTGCCCCGTGATGACGTCCCACGACACCGTCACCGACTTGTCCGAGGCGACCGAGACCGCGCCGAAGCGGTTGGCGTTGACGAAGGCGACGGCCTTTTGCGCGTCGAACGGCCGATCCGGGCGGAAGCTGCTGCTGAACTGGAGCGACTGGCAGGCAGCGTGCGTCACTTCGTTGCAGTCGTAGAACACGACCTGCGAACGCCAGCCACCGATCGTGGCGGTCACCAGCGGGTCGCCCGCTTCGTCCTGGCCCAGGGCGGCGGTATAGCCCTGCGCCTGCAGGGCCGTGACGACGCTGGCGGGCGTCATCGCCGACACGCTTTCAGCGTGGGCACACGGCGCCGTCGCCAGGAAGATCCCGGCCAGAACGGCGGCAGCGGCAGCAGGGAGTTTGCGCTCCATCCTGACATCCTCAACATTTGTTATTGTCTTGAGGAGGAGGGTCTCACACTTGCCATAGCGAGGCAAGCCGGAATCGGACGCGCTTAACTACTTACAATTGTTACGATAACGGGGGCACAAAGCCCTCCCGCGCCCGATTGCCGGGCGCGGGAGACGGCAGGTCGATCAGAACTTCGCGCCGGCGCGAACACCGAGCGTACGCGGCTGGGTCGGCACGATGTAGATGCGCTGGGTGCACGAGCCGCACTGGGCATAGCGCGAGATGTCGCCACGCTTGTCGAACACGTTGGTGGCGAACAGCTCGATCGAGAACTTGTCCCACTCGCTGCCCAGCGCCAGGTTGAACTGCGTGAAGGCATTGATCCGGCCAAAGGCATCGGCGGGGCTGATGATCGCACCGGTGCCGCTCTGGAAGATCTGGCTGCGCAGGTCCGAGGCCGCCGAGCTCTGGTACGTGGCGTTGACCTGGCCATAGGCCTTGGCCGCGCCCATCGGCACCGAATAGCGCGCAGTGCTGGTCAGCTTCCACAGCGGGGTGATCGGCAAGCGCGTACCGGCCTTGGCCGAGACGAGGTTGCCGTCGCCGCTGCACTGGTACGTCGGATCGTCGATCAGGCACAGGTTCTTGCGGATCTTGGCGTCGGTATAAGCGCCGCCGACGTTGAGCGAGAAGCCGCCCTTCACCACGTTGGCATCGAATTCCACGCCGCGAATGCGCGCATCGGGGCCGTTGTGGATTTCGGTGAAGCTGTTCTGCCCGAGGTAGGCGAACTGGAAGCTCTTCCAACTCTGCTGGTATAGCGCCATGTTGAAGCGCAGCAGCCCGTCGAACAGCGTCGTCTTCAGACCCAGTTCGTAGTTGGTCAGGAAGTCGGGCTGGTAGGGCGCCACGTCCGCACGGCGGTTGATGCCGCCCGGTCGGAACCCGCGCGAGACCGTGGCATAGGTCGTGACGTCGGGGCTCGGCTTCCAGGTCAGGTTGAAGCGGTAGGTGCCGCCATCGCCCTTGGCGCGCGTCGGCACGACGCCGCCGTCGACGTATTCACCCAGGTTGGTACAGGGGCTGTCGGTCACCGCGGGCGGCAGCAGAGTGCTGCTTTGCCCGGCCAGCTGGGCATCGCGCAGACGCAACCCGCTGGTGGTGTAGCAGCCCGCGACGCCGGTGCGGCTCGATCCAGCCGCGTTGGGCGGCGGATTGCCGTCCGCACCCTGGACGAAGGCCGGATTGCGGCCGAAGCCGAAGAACCCGATCAGCGAATTGTCGTACTTGAAGTACCGCACGCCAGCGGTACCGGTCAGCGTCGGCAGCAGGTCGAAGCTGATTTCGGTGAAGGCGGCATAGTCCTTGTCGACGCGGTACTGCTGCGTCAGCCACAGCGTGCCCGGCTTGCCGTTGACCGAGAGCAGGTCGGCCAGGCCATCGACCTTGTAGTCCTGGTGGATGAGATTGGTCTGGCGCTGGTAGAACAGCCCGCCGACGAAGCGCAGCGGCGCGGTGGTCGGCGAGGCGAAGCGCAGTTCCTGGCTCATCTTCTTGAAGTGATCCTGGCCGATCACCTGCTGCAGCGGCTTGATCGTGCGGCCGGCGTTGTCCTGGTAGTAGAAGTAGCCGGCGAGGCCGCCCACGCCCGAATAGAGCGAGTCATAAGCCTCGGCGTAATCGGTGTAGTCGCTCGACGAGAAGGTCTTGCGATCGAGATAGGCACCCGCATAGGTCAGGTCCCAGTTGCCGATCTTGCCCTCGATCGTCAGCGAGGCCTGGGCGAAGATGTCTCGGCGATACTCGGGCAGGAAGTGCTGCACCTTGAGGTCGCCCAGCGAAGGATCGTAGCCGTAGTTGCCGTGGCTGCGCGTGTCCTGGTACATGAAGCCGGGCGTCACGGTCCAGTTGTCGTCGAGGTCGACCTTAAGCAGCGCGCGGCCGCCGGCGATCTCGGTGTCATTGTAGTTCTTCTTGACGAAGGCCTTGTTGTCGACGGTGATGCCGCCCGGCCGCGGCAGGAAGCTGCGCGTGCCCGGCACGTTGTCGATGTAGCCGGCGTCCTTTTCATAGAAGCCGACGACGCGCAGCGCGGCCATGTCGGACAGCGGGATGTTGACCATCCCCTCCACCTTGCCGCCGGTGCCGCCCTTGTGGACGGTGTTGACCTCGGTATCGAGGCGCGCGGCGAAGCCCTTGGTGTCGGGCTTATTGGTGATGATGCGGATCGTGCCCGCTTCCGACGAGGCGCCGTAAAGCGTGCCCTGCGGGCCGGCGAGGCTTTCGATGCGGGCGATGTCGTAGATGTGGACGTCGAGGTTGCCGCCGATGGTGGTGACCGGCTGCTCGTCGAGATAGACGCCCACCGAGGGCAGCGAGCCCGAGTGGTTGCCGTCGCCGCCCGAGGCGACGCCGCGCATGTAGATGATGTTGGTGCCCGGCGTGCCCGAGCTTTGCGAGATCACCGTGGGCAGCTGCTGGGTATAGCCTTTGAAATCGCTGATGTTGAGCTGGTCGAGCTTCTGCGTGCCAAGGGCCTGGATCGAGATCGGCACGTTCTGCAGGTTTTCCGACCGCTTCTGCGCGGTCACGATGATGACGTTGCCGCCGGCATCCTCGGGCGCTGCGGCCGACGCCTGCGGCGCAGCATCCTGCGCCATGGCGACGGTGGCCGGGGCAAAGAGCGCGGTGCTCGTCAGCAGTAGAAAGCGCGGCAGACCCGCCTTGGCAATTCGCATCGTACAACCCACCCTGTTTGTAATATTGTGCTGCAGGTTTGCGTCGCGGTACGATCGTGCGTCAAGCGGTTACAATCGGCACCATTCGATCACGCGAAGCCGTGGCAGATTTGCAACGGATGGCCGAAGGGTGTCTTATTTATGCTGTCATGCCATCCTTTTGCGGCGCAGCAGGATATGCAGCGAGAACCGGCCCCAGCGCGTCCTTGAGCGGGTCGAGCCAGGGCTCGAACGGCTTCCACGCCTCGGTCCCGTCGCGATAGATCGGCTGGCGGACCTGCTCCGAACTCGCGGTGCGCACCGCGCGTTCGGTGCGGTGGAAGGCAAGGCACGCTTCCTCGAACGGCAGGCCGCAGAACTGCAGCAGGGCGCGCACCTCGGCCTCGGTGTCCTCGACCATGCGCTCGTAGATCACGCGGTGGACATGGCCGGGCAGCACCGCATCGACATGCGCCATCAGCCGCACGTAATCGGCGTAATAGCGCCCCATGTCGGCAAGGTCGTAACTGAACCCCTGCCCGCGCGCGAAGTGCTGCTTGAAGTTGGAGAAGCAGCAGCCCAGCGGATGGCGCCGCGCATCGATGATCCTGGCGCGAGGCAGCATCAGGCGGATCAGCGGCACATGGACCCAGTTGTTGGGCATCTTGTCGATGAACAGGGGCCGGTCGGTGTGGCGCTGGATGCGCGTGGTCTTGAGATAGCTTTCGCCCATGGCGCGCAAAGTCTCCGCCGACAGCCCGGCCAGCCCTTGCGGGTACTCTTCGATCTGGCGCGCCAGCTGCGTCACGTCGGGCAGTTCGCTGGTGCCCTCGACCTGGCTGTGGCTCGCCAGGATCTGCTCGACCAGCGTGGACCCCGAGCGCGGCATCCCGACGATGAAGATCGGATCGGGCGCGGGGCAGCCATCCTGGCCATGTGCCGCGAACAGCGCGGGGTTGGCGGTGGCTATCAGGCCATCGACCATGGCGGAGGTATCCTCCGCCTTGTAGGGAATGCGCTTGCGGCGCAGCGCGTTGCCGGCCGCATAGTGTCGGAAGGCAAGCTCGGCCTCGCGCCGGTCCTCGAAGGCCTTGCCCAGCGCGAAGTCGAGGTGCCAGCGGTCTTCGGCCCCGAGCGCGGGATCGGCGAGCGCAGCCTCCATCGCGGCGATGTCCCCCTCGTCGAAGCGCACGGTCTTGAGGTTCGCGAGGCTCCACCACGCCTCGCCCAGCCCCGGCATCAGCGCGATGGCGCGGCGATAGGCGGCGATGCCCTCTGCCTGCTGACCGACGGTCTTGAGCATGTGGCCATAGCTCATCCACACGCGTGGTTGATCGGGCGCGTCGCGCAGCACGCGCGCATAAAGCGCCAGGGCTTCGTCGAACGCGCCGATGCGACCATTGGCGGCGGCGGCTAGGTTGGCATGGCCCAGGTTGTCCGGGTCTTCCTGCGTCACCAGGGCAAGCTGCTCGAGCGCTTCGGCCGCGCGGTTGGTGCGATAGAGCACAAGTGCGAGGTTCGCGCGGGCCGGGGTGAAGCCCGGCGCCAGCTCGACCGCGCGGCGCAGCAGGTTCTCGGCATCCTGGTAGCGGCCGATCCGCCCCGCCAGCTCGGCGAACAGGCGGATCGCGCGCACGTCGAACGGATCGTCCTTGAGCAGCGCGCGCAGCAGCGGCTCGGCCTCGGGCAGGCGATTGGCGTTCATCGCGGCTGCGGCCGCAACGAGGCGGGGATCGTAAGCTGGGCGGGGCGGCGCGAAGGCGGGGCTGGTTACGGTGTTCATCGTGGCGCTCACCAACCATGGCGGCGCGCCGCGATCAAGGGGCGCCTGCAAGAGGACCTGCCCTGCACCCGGCCCCTTGCTGCCAGCCGCCCTGTTGCCAGCCCCTGTTGGTACCCCCCCTTTGCTGCGTACCGTCGGTCAGCGCAGCCCGATCCTGAGCCCCGCCCAGAGCGTGCGCGGGGTGCCGATGTCGATCGTGCCGCCCGAATTGCGCGTGACGATCGTCTCGTCGAACAGGTTCTCGCCCCGCAGCGTCAACGTGGCCCAGCTGGTCAGCGGCACCTCGGCAAAGGCATCGAGCGTGGTTGCGGCGGCAAGCGGCGCGGTCTGCAGGTCGTCCTCATAGGCCAGGCCGACATGGCGCAGCGTCAGCGCGCCGGTCCAGCGCGGCGCCGGATGCCAGGCGAGCGTTCCGCTGGCCGCGACCTTGGGGGTCTGGGCCGGCCGCTTGCCGTCGAGCGCGGTGCCGGGGGCCTCGACCTTGGCGTCGGTCAGGGCGAGGCTGCCATTGAAGGCGACCTTGCCCAGGGTCGCCTCGGCCCCGAATTCGAGGCCGCGCGCATGGACCGCGGCGACGTTCTGGCGCTGGCGCGTGACGGTGGTCCCGACCGAGGAGAGCGTCACGTTGGCGATAGCGTTCTTGACCTTGTTGTCGAACGCGGTGACGGACAGCGTCACGCCAGGCGCCGGCGTCAGGTCGATCCCGCCCTCGAACCCTTCGAGCCGCTCGTTGCGCAGCGCCGGATTGCGCACAGTATTGGTCAGCGAGACCCCGCCGCTGCCGTTGGGCGCCGCCAGCGTGAACGAGCGATAGAGCTCGTTGAGTGTCGGCAAGCGCAGGCCAGAATAGCCGGACGCGCGCAAGCTGGCCCAGGCGGCGGCATGGACCACCGCGCCGGCCCGCCAGCTGCCCTGCCAGCCCTTGCGCGACGCGACGGTCGGGTCGGTGGCGGAGGTAATGGTCTGGACGCCGGCAGCGTTCAGTTCGTTGTAGTGCCCCTGGGTGATCGCCCAGCGGTCCGCCCGGCCGCCCGCGGTCAGCACGACCGGACCAATCGTCCAGTCGTCCTCGATGAAGAAGCCGACGTCATCGGTGCGCCCACCGGCCCGGCGCCGGGCGGTGACGGCACCAGTCACCGCCGACAGCGCGTTTTCCTTGGTCTCGCCGATCGCACGGCGCCAGTCGGTGCCCAACTTGAGCACATGGCCGCCACCCACCGGCGGGCGCAGTTCGAGCTTGCCCCCCAGGCCCGTGGACGGAGTGCCGTACTGGTCCAGCGTCTTCTTGAAGCTGGTCGAGCTGACGGTCACGGCCTTGAAATTGCGGGCCTGGACATAGCTCAGCGCATCGAATTGCCACGCGCCATGGCCGACCAGGCGCAGGCTGCCGTCGGTGCCGCTGATGCTGTTGTTCGCGCCGGCAAAGCGCAGCGTGCGGTTATCGGCGAACGTCGCGACGCGCGACTGCAGCTCGATCGAAGGCGTGAGCGGGGTGACGAAGCGCAGGCCGGTGGACCAGTCGTCGTACTTGGCGCGCACACTGGCGGGCACCCGTTGGCTTTCGGGCGTGGTCCAGAATCCCTTGCCGCGATCCCACCGGCCGGTCAGCACGGCAAAGCCCTGCCCCAGCTTGGGGGCCAGCGCGCCCGACACCGATGTCTCGCCGCGATCGTCGACCATGCCCGATGCATTGAGCAGGCCGAGCTGCGCGGCGCCGGCGCTGGTCATGTCGACGGTGCCGGCGACCGCACCCGCACCGAACGCGCCCGAGCCGCCGCCGCGCTGCACGCGCACGCTCGCAAGCCGCTCCGGGTCGATCGCGCTGAACGGAATGTAGCCGAAGAAGGGATCGGCCATCGGCACGCCATCGAGCAGCACCAGCGTGCGGCTGGTGGCATTGCCGCCCAGGGCGCGCAGCGTAATGCCCTGCGCGGACGGGTTGGTGGCGCGGCTGTCCGCGCGGCGAAACTGCTGGACGCCGGCGGCATTGAGCAGGGCGTCGTCGAGACGGCCGGAGGCGGTGCGCGACAGCTGCTCGGCAGTGATTGTCTGGGTATTGTACGCGGGGGCCGCGGGCGTCGCCGCCAGCCCCTCACCCGTCACGACGATCGGCTCGCCGCGCAGGGCATCGCTGGCGGTGTCCGATCCGGCATCGGCGGCCAATACGGAAGACGGGAGAGATACGAGCGCCAGGGCAAGGCAGGGAGCAACAGTATACGCAAGAGTATTGGGGCGCACGATAATGGGTCCTCTCCTGAGCCGGCGGCAGGCTTGTGCCTAGGCCACCATCGTCGTGGCCGTCACCTGCGATTTTATCATTATGAGGCGGTCTTTTGCGAAAAAGCGCTGCCATGCTGCATCGTGGCGGCACGCATCGTGATTCGCCATTATGCCTTGGGACGAGACCGGCATGGCCACCCCTCGCCGGCCAAAAAAAAGGCCGCTCCGAAATCGGGCGGCCTTGGAAAGTTTGGGAGAGGATGCCTGAAAGGCCCGTCCTGAATGCCGTCGGCGGCGTCACTGTGCAAGTGCGAAAAGCATCGATTGCAATGCAGTTTTTGCAACTAGTGTCATTCTAGATGGGCGGTTCCGCTCCGTATGGACGCTTACTGGATGCGTCGCGCGCAAGCGGAGATCCATGGTTACCGCGGTGAAATGCTGACGGCCGCAGCCTGACGACAATGACGGCCCTACCCTTCCGACCACTTGCACCAGACACAGGCGATTGCTATAACTCATAACATATTACGGGAGACTCAAGATGCAGTTCGAACGGCACAACCCCCTGACCGGCGCTGTCGCGTCGTCCGCTGCGGCGATGCAGGCCTCAGACATTCCCGCCCTCGCCGCCAAGGCCGGCGCCGCCTTCCCGGCCTGGGCCGCGATGGGCCCCAACGCCCGCCGGGCCGTGCTGATGAAGGCCGCCACCCTGCTCGAGGCGCGCGCCGATGCCTTCGTCGAGGCGATGATGGGCGAGATCGGCGCGACCAAGGGCTGGGCGCTGTTCAACCTTGGCCTGGCCGCCAGCATGGTGCGCGAGGCCGCGGCCCTCACCACGCAGATCGCGGGCGAAGTAATCCCCTCCGACAAGCCCGGCTGCCTGGCCATGGCGCTGCGCGAGCCGGTCGGCGTGATCCTCGGCATCGCGCCGTGGAACGCGCCGATCATCCTCGGCGTGCGCGCCATCTGCGTGCCGCTGGCCTGCGGCAATGCCGTGATCTTCAAGGCCTCGGAGCAGTGCCCGCGCACCCATGCGCTGATCGTCGAGGCCTTTGCCGAGGCCGGCTTCCCCGACGGCGTCGTCCAGGTCGTGACCAATGCCCCGGCGGACGCCGCCGATGTCGTCGGCGCGCTGATCGACGCGCCCGAGGTCAAGCGCATCAACTTCACCGGCAGCACCGCGGTCGGCCGCATCATCGCGGTGCGCGCCGCGCAGCACCTCAAGCCGTGCCTGCTCGAACTGGGCGGCAAGGCGCCGCTCATCGTGCTCGACGATGCCGACCTCGACGAAGCGGTGAAGGCCGCCGCCTTCGGCGCCTTCATGAACCAGGGCCAGATCTGCATGTCGACCGAGCGGATCATCGTGGTCGAGGCCGTCGCCGACGAATTCGCCCGCCGCTTCAAGGCCAAGGTCGAGACGATGGCTGTCGGCGACCCGCGCGAGGGTACCACGCCGCTGGGCGCAGTGGTCGATGCCAAGACCGTGGCGCATTGCCGCAGCCTGGTCGAGGATGCGGTAGCCGCCGGCGCGACCCTGCTGGTCGGCGGTGACACGACGCAGAACGTGCTGATGCCCGCGCACGTCGTCGACGGCGTGACCCCGGCGATGAAGCTGTTCCGCGACGAAAGCTTCGGCCCGGTGGTCGGCGTGATCCGCGCACGCGACGAGGCCCATGCGATCGCGCTGGCCAACGACACCGAATACGGCCTCTCGGCCGCGGTCTTCACCCGCGACACCGCCCGCGGCCTGCGCGTCGCGCGGCAGATCAAGTCCGGCATCTGCCACGTCAACGGCCCGACCGTGCACGACGAGGCGCAGATGCCCTTCGGCGGCGTCGGGGCCTCGGGCTACGGCCGCTTCGGCGGCAAGGCCGGGATCGACAGCTTCACCGAACTGCGCTGGATCACGATGGAGACCCAGCCCGGCCACTTCCCGATCTGAATTCAAAGAAACGCCTGAAAGGATAAGAACATGGCAGACGAACAGTTCGTTCGCGCGGAAGAAGATACCGTCGCCGTCACGATCGAGAACCGCATCGCCTGGGTGCGTTTCAACCGCCCGGAGAAGCGCAACTGCATGAGCCCCAAGCTCAACCGGCAGATGCTCAAGGTTATCGAGGAACTGGAATTCCGCGAGGACGTGGGCGTGCTGGTGCTGTCGGGCGAAGGCGATGCCTGGTCGGCCGGCATGGATCTCAAGGAATACTTCCGCGAGACCGAGGCCCAGGGCCTCTGGGCGATCCGCAAGTCGCAGCGCGAGGCCTATCGCTGGTGGAACCGCCTGCGCTGGTACGAGAAGCCGACGATCGCCATGGTCAACGGCTGGTGCTTCGGCGGCGGCTACGGCCCGCTCTATGCTTGCGACATCGCGGTCGCATCGGATGACGCGCAGTTCGGCCTGTCGGAGATCAACTGGGGCATCCTGCCCGGTGGCGGCGCCTCGAAGGTCGCGGCCGATCTCATGCCGCTGCGCAAGGCGATGTACCACGCGATGATGGGCGAGAACCTGACCGGCCAGCAGGCCGCCGCCCAAGGCCTCGTCACCGAAAGCGTGCCGGCGGGCGATCTCAAGGCACGCGTCACCGCGATCGCCGAGGCGCTGCTCAAGAAGGACGGCAATGCGCTGCGCGCCACCAAGTGGGCCGTGCGCCGCATGATCGACATGACCTACGAGAACGCGGAAGACTACCTGATCCGCGCGCAGGAAGCGCTGCACAGCTATGGCGGTGTCGCGGCCCGCAAGGAAGCGACGCGTCAGTTCCTCGACGAGAAGAGCTTCAAGCCCGGCCTCGGCACCTTCGACGCAACGAAGGTCCAGGGCTGACAGCCAGCCTGATCGTGCAAGGTGGGCGGGGCGGCCTTCAGGCCTGCTCCGCCCGCTTGCCGCGCCGGACCATCCAGTAGACCGGCACCCCAAGGACGACCAGGCCCAGGCCATAGCGGATCGCATCGATCCCCAGGCCCCACAGCGCCCAGGCGTTGAACGCCGCCGCCAGGATCGCAACTACCACCAGCACCGGCTCGTCGCGCAGCAGGCGCGTCGCGGAAATCATCGTGGCGATATAGGTCAACATGCCCGCGGCCAGGCTGATCGAGGCGATGAAGGCGAACAGGTTACCCATGTCGCGACCGAAATTGATCAGCGTGATGATGGTCAGCAGCACCGACGAAACGATGTGCGCGTTGATCGGCGTGCCGGCCTTGGTTTCCTTGCCGAACCAGCGCGGGAACAGCCCGTCTCGCGCCATGGCCCAGGGCACCTCCCCCTGCACGAGGATGAAGCCGTTGAGCGTACCGAAGGCGCTGATCGCGGCGAAGATCGCGACCACGCCCGACACGTCGCCGCCCAGGCGCTGGCCAAGGAACTCGGCCACCGGCGACGGCGAGGTCGCCGCCGCGCCCTCGGGCATGTAGCCGCGAAACGCCAGTGCGATGCCGACATAGACCAGCCCCGCCAGCGCCACGCCCCACATTGTCGTACGCGGCACGATACGCGATGCGTTCTCGACCTTGTCCGATGGCACGGTCGCGGATTCGAGGCCGAGGAAGCCCCAGAAGGTCAGGCCGGCTGCGCTGGCGATCAGGCCAGGTGCGAGGGCGACCGGTGGCTGCTCTACACGCGGCGCACCGCTCAGGAACAGCCACAGCGCAAGGCCGATCAGGCCGATGAGCGGCAGCAGCTTGAGCACGGTGGTCACGACCTGCACGTCGCCCGCCGCGCGCACGCCGCGGATGTTGACCAGCGTCAGCACCCAGACCGCGCCCACCGCGAGGGCGGCCGGCAGGCCGGGCGTCTTGCCGATCGAGGGCGCCAGCAAACTGAGGTTGGACACCACCGCCACGGCCACCGCGCCGTTGCCCGACCACACCATGGTCCAGTAGGCCCAGGCTGCGGCAAACCCGGCCGCCGGGCCGAATTGCTGCATCACGTAGGCAAAGGGCCCGCCTGGCAAAGGCATGCGCGCCGAGAGCCGCGCGAAGACATAGGCCATGCACAAGGACCCGGCGATGGTGATGCCCCAGCCCGCCAGCTGGTTGGGCCCGAGCGGCGCGAGCGTCGCAGGCAGCAGGTAGATGCCCGAGCCGATGAGGTTGCCCACCACCAGCGCCAGGGTCATCCAGAACCCGAGCCCGCGTTTGGTCGATCGTTGCAAGGTGCTGGGCTTCCTGTCTGGTTGCGAATGAAACGGGCGGCACAATCGTTGCACCCTTGGACGCCCGCGGTCAAATGTCGCCGGCGAACCGCGCCTGGCTGTCGGCCCACCACCGCCCCGCCTGCATAGGCGTTGTCCACGCGGATTTGCGGATTCGTATTCCTGCCCCGCCCCGGCCACGCCTCCGCTCGAAATTAACAACCCTGCGTCAGTATGCGCTTGTCGCAGGCGCCATCGCTGGCCTACGCCTGCTTGCGGGAGGCCGCAGGACGCATCGTGCGGACTGTGGCAAACAAGCCGCCGGCGATGAGCCGGTTGCCTCCGGGGGGTGGCAATCGCGCATGTCGACACGGTGGCAGGAGCCAGCGAAGGCCGAAAGAACAGGTCCGGTCGCGGGGTGCCAGGGGGCATCGTGCGGTCCGGCGCCAAGCAGGTGGAGCCATACCGCATGAGCCTCGAGATCACGTCTCCGGTTGCCGAAATCGACGCCCACATCATCGATGTGCTGCGCCACCGCGTGGGCAAGGACGAGCGCGCTGCCAAGCCGCACGACTGGTACACCGCGACGGTCTATGCCCTGCGCGACATCGTGATCGACCGCTGGATGGAATCCACCCGCAAGACCTACGACGAGGGCGGCAAGCGGGTCTATTACCTCAGCCTCGAGTTCCTCATCGGCCGCCTGCTGCGCGATGCGCTTTCCAACCTCGGGCTGACGCGCGAAATGGAAAAAGCGCTGGCCAGCCACGGCTTCGACCTCGCCGCGCTCGAGGAGCTGGAGCCCGATGCTGCGCTCGGCAACGGTGGCCTCGGTCGGCTGGCGGCCTGCTTCATGGAAAGCCTCGCCAGCTTAGATATCGCGGCCTACGGCTATGGCATTCGCTATGTGAACGGCATGTTCCGCCAGCGCCTCGACGATGGCTGGCAGGTCGAACTGCCCGAAACCTGGCTGAGCCACGGCAACCCCTGGGAATTCGACCGCCGCGAGAGCGCCTACATGATCGGCTTCGGCGGCGAAGTGATCGACAACGGTGACGGCGTCGAATGGCGCCCGGCCGAAAAGGTCGAGGCCAGCGCGGTCGACACCCCCGTGGTCGGCTACAAGGGCAAGCGCGTCAACACGCTGCGGCTGTGGACCGCCAATGCGCTCGACCCGATCCGGCTCGACGCCTTCAACGCCGGCGACCATGCCGGTGCCTTGGCCGAGCAGGTCCGTGCCGATGCGCTGGTGCGCGTGCTCTATCCCGCCGACAGCACACCCGCCGGGCAGGAACTGCGCCTGCGCCAGGAGTATTTCTTCACCTCCGCCTCGATCCAGGACATCGTGCGCCGCCATGCGCAGTACCACGGCGACGTGCGCACCCTGCCTGACAAGGCCGCGATCCAGCTCAACGACACGCACCCTTCGGTCGCCGTCGCCGAACTGATGCGCCTGCTCGTCGACGTCCACGGGCTGGACTTCGCCGAGGCCTGGGACGTGACCAAGCGCACCGTCGGCTACACCAACCACACCCTGCTGCCCGAGGCACTCGAATCCTGGCCGCTGCCGCTGTTCGAGCGCCTGCTGCCGCGCCACATGCAGATCATCTACGCGATCAACAGCCGCGTCCTGCGCGAGGCACGCAAGTCGGGCCTTGACGACCGCGCCATTTCCGCGATCAGCCTGATCGACGAAGGCGGCGAGCGCCGCGTGCGCATGGCCAACCTGGCATTCGTCGGCGCACACTCGATCAACGGTGTCGCCGCGCTGCACACCGACCTGATGAAGACCACCGTCTTTGCCGATCTGCATGCGCTCTATCCCACGCGCATCAACAACAAGACCAACGGCGTCACGCCGCGCCGCTGGTTGCAGCAATGCAACCCGAAACTGGTCGGTGTACTCAAGGACGCGATCGGCGACGGCTTTCTCGACGATGCGGAAAAGCTGTCTGATCTCAATGCACTGGCTGACGATGTTCAGCTGGGTGAACGCATCGCGGAGGTGAAGCGCGCCAACAAGGTCGCCCTTGCCGGCCACATCAAGCAGTTGACCGGCGTGCGCGTCGATCCCGACGCGCTGTTCGACGTGCAGATCAAACGCATCCACGAATACAAGCGCCAGCTGCTCAACCTGATCGAGACGGTCGCGCTTTACGACCAGATCCGCAGCCACCCCGAGCGCGACTGGACGCCGCGCGTCAAGATCTTCGGCGGCAAGGCCGCGTCGAGCTATCACAACGCCAAGCTGGTCATCAAACTGGCCAACGACATCGCGCGCCGCGTCAATTCCGACCCCGCGGTCGGCGGCCTGCTCAAGGTCGTGTTCGTGCCCAACTACAACGTCACGCTGGCCGAGCGGATCATCCCCGCGGCCGACCTGTCGGAGCAGATATCCACTGCGGGCATGGAAGCGTCGGGCACCGGCAACATGAAGTTCGCGCTCAACGGCGCGCTGACGATCGGCACGCTCGACGGCGCCAACGTCGAGATCAAGGACCGCGTGGGCGACGACAACATCGTCATCTTCGGACTTACCGCCGACGAAGTCGCGCACCAGCGAGCCAACGGCTACAACCCCCGCGCGATCATTGAGGGCAGCCGCGAATTGCGCCAGGCGGTCTCGGCCATTGCCGACGGCGTGTTCTCGCCCGACGACAAGAGCCGCTACACCGCGCTGATGAACGGGCTTTACGACAGCGACTGGTTCATGCTCGCCGCCGATTTCGACGCCTACCACGCCGCGCAGCGCCACGTCGACCAGCGCTGGGAAGACCAGGCCCGCTGGCGTGCGAGCGCGATCCGGAACATTGCCAACGTCGGCTGGTTCTCGTCCGACCGCACCATCGCGGAATATGCCCGCGATATCTGGGGAGTATAACGTCTGGCCATGCAGCCTCCGGCGGATGCCATCGTGGCCCTTCTTGCCGGCACCCATGCCGATCCCTTCTCGTTGCTGGGGATCCATCCGGGGCCGCAAGGCGCGTTTGCGCGTGCCATCCTGCCGGGGGCCGAAACCGCCGAGGCCCGCTCGCTCGACGGCGCCCTGCTCGGCACGCTCGAACGGGTCGATCCCCGTGGCCTTTTTGAGGGACCCGTGCAGGGAACGCGCCAGCCGGTGCGCTATTACTGCAGCGCCGGCGGCGGGGCGCATACCTGGCAGGTGACCGATCCCTATTCGTTCGGTCCGGTGCTGGGGCCGGTGGACGACTTCCTGATCGGCGAGGGTCGCCACCAGCGCCTGTTCGACAAGCTCGGCGCCCATGTCATCGACCACGAAGGCGCGCGCGGCGTGCACTTCGCGGTCTGGGCGCCCAATGCCCGCCTCGTCAGCGTGGTCGGCGACTTCAACGACTGGGAAGCCGCGCGCCATCCCATGCGCCGCCGCGCCGACACCGGCATCTGGGAAATCTTCATTCCCGACATCGGCGGCGGCCGCGCCTACAAGTTCCGCATCGTCGGAGCCGACGGCACGGTCCAGCCCTACAAGGCCGACCCCTTTGCCTTCGCGGCCGAACTGCGCCCGCACACCGCCTCGATCACGCTCGATGCGCCGCCGCATGTCTGGGGCGATGAGGCCCACCGCGCGCACTGGGCCAACGTCGATGCTCGCCGCCAGCCGATCACGATCTACGAGGTTCACCCCGGATCGTGGCATAAGCCGGGCGACGGACGCGAGTTCTACGCCTGGGACGAACTGGCCGACCGGCTGATCCCCTACGTCGTCGACATGGGCTTCACCCATCTCGAGTTCATGCCGGTGTCCGAGCATCCCTATGACCCGAGCTGGGGCTACCAGACCACGGGGCTCTATGCCCCTTCCGCGCGGTTCGGCGATCCGATGGGCTTTGCGCGCTTCGTCGATGGCGCGCACCGAGCCGGGATCGGCGTGCTGATCGACTGGGTGCCCGCCCACTTCCCGACCGACGCGCATGGCCTGTCGCGCTTCGACGGCACCGCGCTCTACGAGCATGACGATCCGCGCCAGGGCTTCCATCCCGACTGGAACACCGCGATCTACAATTTCGGCCGCCGCGAGGTGCGCGACTTCCTGGTGAACAACGCGGTGTTCTGGGCCGAGCGCTATCACGTCGACGGCTTGCGCGTCGATGCGGTCGCCTCGATGCTGCACCGCGACTATTCGCGCAAGGCGGGCGAGTGGATCCCCAACGCCGATGGCGGGCGCGAGAACTGGGAGGCAGTTGCCTTCCTGCGCGCGATGAACAAGGCGGTCTACGCCGCGAGTCCCGGCGTGATGACCATGGCCGAGGAATCGACCACCTGGCCCGGCGTCACCCTGCCGGTGGGCGAGGATGCGCCGCGGTCGTCGGCGCTCGGCTTCGGGTTCAAGTGGAACATGGGCTTCATGAACGACACGCTGCGCTACATGGCGCGCGACCCCGTTCATCGCCGCCATCACCACGACGAGATCACCTTCGGGCTGATGTACGCCTTCACCGAGAACTTCGTCCTGCCGCTGAGCCATGACGAAGTGGTCCACGGCAAGGGCAGCCTCATCGCCAAGATGGCCGGCACCGACGAGCAGCGGTTCGCCAGCCTGCGCGCCTATTACGGGCTGATGTGGGGTTATCCGGGCAAGAAGCTGCTGTTCATGGGACAGGAATTCGCCCAGCGCCGCGAATGGAGCGAGGCACGCAGCCTCGACTGGGACATGCTGCAATATGCCCCGCACCAGGGTGTGCAGGCCTGGGTGCGCGACCTCAACCGGACGTATGCCGCCCTGCCCGCGCTTCATGCCCGCGATTGCGAGCCCGAGGGCTTCGAATGGCTGGTGGTGGACGATGCCCAGGCTTCCGTGTTCGCCTGGGTGCGGCGCGCGCCGGGCGCCGATCCGGTTGTGGTGGTGTGCAACATGACCCCGGCGATCCACGACCACTATCGCCTGCCGCTGCCGCTCGACGGCACCTGGCGCGAGGTCCTCAATTCCGATGCGACGACCTACGGTGGCAGTGGCCTTGGCAATACCGGGCAGATCATCGCCGAGGATGGCGCCGCGCTTGTCATCGTCCCGCCACTGTCGACGATGATGTTCCAGTTCCAGTCATAACCAGAGACGAAAAGGTCAGGAGAGAATGATGCGCGCTACATATGGGCAACCCCTGGCCCGCGATGCCATGGCCTATGTGCTGGCCGGCGGGCGTGGCAGCCGGTTGAAGGAGTTGACCGACAACCGCGCCAAGCCGGCGGTCTATTTCGGCGGGGTCAGCCGGATCATCGACTTCGCGCTGTCGAACGCGATCAACTCGGGCATCCGCCGCATCGGCGTCGCCACGCAGTACAAGGCGCATTCGCTGATCCGCCACATGAACCGCGCATGGAACTTCATGCGCCCCGAACGCAACGAGAGCTTCGACATCCTTCCCGCCTCGCAGCGCATTTCCGAGCTGCTGTGGTATGAGGGCACGGCCGATGCGGTGTACCAGAACATCGACATCATCCAGGCGCATGCGCCGCGCCACATGGTCATCCTCGCGGGCGACCACATCTACAAGATGGACTACGAGTTAATGCTGCAGCAGCACGTCAACTCGGGCGCCGACGTGACGGTGGGCTGCCTCGTCGTCCCCAAGGCTGAGGCCACGGGCTTTGGCGTCATGGGCGTGGACGAGAACAGCGTCATCACCAGCTTCGTCGAGAAGCCGGCCGATCCGCCGACGATCCCCGGCGACCCCGACCATGCGCTGGCCTCGATGGGCATCTACGTATTCGAGACGCAGTTCCTGTTCGACCAGCTGCGCCGCGATGCGGTCACGCCCGGCTCGAACCGCGATTTCGGCGGCGACATCATCCCCTACATCGTCAAACACGGCAAGGCGGTGGCGCACAGGTTCACCGACAGCTGCATCCGCGCAGCCGAGGAAATCGGCGAATACTGGCGCGACGTGGGCACGCTCGATGCCTATTTCGATGCCAACCTCGACCTGACCGACACCGTCCCCGCGCTCAACATGTACGACCGCGAATGGCCAATCTGGACCGATCAGATCGTCGCCGCACCGGCCAAGTTCGTGCACGACGAGGAAGGCCGGCGCGGCACGGCGATTTCGTCGCTGATCAGCCAGGACTGCATCGTCTCGGGCGCGCTCGCCAAGCGCAGCCTGCTGTTCACCGGCGTCAAGATGGGCTCCTACGCGCGGGTCGAGGAAGGCGTGATCCTGCCTTACTGCAATATCGGGCGCGGTGCGCGGCTCAAGCGGGTGATCCTCGATTCGGGCGTGCGCATTCCCGAAGGCATGATCGTGGGCGAGGACCCGGAATACGACGCGCAGCGCTTCCGCCGCACCGACAGCGGGGTGTGCCTCATCACCAAGGCCATGATCGACAAGCTGGGGTGACGCGTCTTGGCGTAAGGCTGCCACCACCCCCAACCCCCTCCTCTAAAGAGGAGGGGGCTTTACGTGATACTCCCCCTCCTCTTCAGGGGATGGGGTCGGGGGGTGGTGGAGCCCAAGCACTCACCCCCGCTTTGACATCACCGCCCTCACCCGGCAGGAGACGACCATGACCTTGCGCGTATTGTCGATCGCATCGGAAGCCGTGCCGCTGATCAAGACTGGCGGCCTGGCCGACGTGGCGGGCGCGCTGCCCGATGCGGTGGCGCCGCACGGCGTCGCGATGACGACGATGCTGCCGGGCTATCCTGCCGTGCTCAAGGCGCTGGGCCGCACCAAGCCGCTGCACCAGTGGGAAAGCCTGCTGGGCGAGCCGGCACGGCTGCTGCAGGGCAAGCTCGGCACGCACCCGCTGCTGGTGCTCGATTGCCCGGCGCTGTTCCAGCGCGAGGGCGGCCCCTATGCCGACATGGCCGGGCGCGACTGGTCCGACAACTGGCGCCGTTTCGCCGCCTTCGGGCGAGCGGCGGCCGACGTCGCAGGCGGCGCGGTCAAGGGCCTCACCTTCGACCTGGCCCACGCGCACGACTGGCAGGCGGCGATGGCGCTGGCCTACATCCGCTTCGCCCCCGCCGGCACGCCCGTGCCCACGGTGATGACGATCCACAACATGGCCTTCCAGGGCTATTACGGCTCCGACATCTTCGCTCTGCTCGAGTTGCCCTCGTGGGCCTGGACTTACGACGGCGTCGAATATCACGGCGGCGTGGGCTTCCTGAAGGCAGGCCTTGAAAGCGCGAGCGCGATCACCACGGTCAGCCCGACTTATGCGCGCGAGATCCGCCAGCCGGCGTTCGGCATGGGCCTCGAAGGGCTGATCGACAGCCGCGGCGACCGCGTGACCGGCATCGTCAACGGCATCGACCCGGCGGTGTGGAACCCCGAGACCGACAAGCACCTGCTCCAGCGCTATTCGTGGCGCTCGATCGCGCGGCGCAGCGCCAACAAGCGCGCGCTGGAACGCGAGTTCCATCTCGACCAGAGCGATGGCCCGCTGTTCGTGTGCATCTCGCGCCTGACCTGGCAGAAGGGTATCGACGTCCTGCTCGAGGTGATCGACCACATGGTCGGTCTCGGCGGGCGGCTGGCGCTGCTCGGCGCCGGCGATCCGGCGATGGAGGCGGGCCTTCATGCGGCCGCCGCACGCCACCCCGGCAAGGTTGCCCTGCGCATCGGCTATGACGAGGCGTTGTCGCACCGGCTGCAGGGCGGCGGCGACGTGATCCTGGTGCCCAGCCGGTTCGAGCCGTGCGGGCTGACCCAGCTCTACGGCCTGGCCTATGGCTGTGTTCCGCTGGTCGCGCATACCGGCGGGCTGGCCGACACCGTGGTCGATGCCAACCTCGCCGCGATCCAGGCGGGGGCCGCCACCGGCATCCAGTTTGCGGGCGTCACTTATCCGTCTTTCGCAGATGCGATAACCCGGACGATAAATCTTTACCATCAGCGCGATACCTGGACGCAGATGCAGCGCACGGGCATGAAGACGGACTTTTCGTGGAAACGCAGCGGCCAGGCCTATGCTGCGCTCTATCGGCAACTTGCGGGGGCAGAATGACGACGACGCACAGCAGCACGCCATTTGCGGGACAGAAGCCGGGTACCTCGGGCCTGCGCAAGAAGGTTCGCGTATTCGAGCAGCCGAACTACACCGAGAACTTCATCCAGGCGGTGTTCGACGTGGTCGAGCGCCCCGCCGGCAGCACGCTGGTGATCGGCGGTGACGGCCGCTACCACAACCGCACCGTGATCCAGCAGGCGATCCGCATGGCTGCCGCGAATGGCTATGCCCAAGTGCTGGTCGGCCAGGGCGGCATTCTCTCGACGCCGGCCGCCAGCAACGTGATCCGCCAGTACAAGGCGAGCGGCGGCCTGATCCTGTCGGCCAGCCACAACCCCGGCGGGCCGGACGAGGACTTCGGCATCAAGTACAACATCGCCAACGGCGGCCCCGCGCCCGAGGGCGTGACCGAGGCGATCTATGCCCGCACGCAGACCATCGACCGCTGGATGGCCGTGGACGCCCCCGACATCGACCTCGACACCTGCGGCAGCGTCGATGTCGGCGGATGCCAGGTCTCGGTGATCGACCCGGTGGCCGACTACGCCGACCTGATGGAGCGGCTGTTCGATTTTGCCGCGATCCGTGCAGCGGTGGCAGGCGGCTTCACGATGGCGTTCGACGCCATGCATGCGGTCACGGGCCCCTATGCCGTCGAGATCCTCGAAAAGCGCCTGGGCTTTGCCGTCGGCACGGTACGCAACGGCGTGCCGCTCGAGGACTTCGGCGGCCACCACCCCGATCCTAACATGGTTCACGCCAAGGCGCTGTTCGACACCATGTTCGGCGACGATGCGCCCGACTTCGGCGCTGCATCCGATGGTGACGGCGATCGCAACCTGATCGTGGGCAAGCACCGCTTCGTCACCCCCTCCGACAGCCTCGCCATGCTCGCCGCCAACGCGCACCTCGCGCCCGGTTATGCCAAGGGCTTGGCCGGCATCGCCCGTTCGATGCCCACCAGCGCCGCTGCGGACCGCGTCGCCGAGGCGCTGGGCGTGCCCGCGTTCGAGACCCCGACCGGCTGGAAGTTCTTCGGCAACTTGCTCGATGCCGGCAAGGTCACGATCTGCGGCGAGGAAAGCGCCGGGACCGGATCGGACCACGTGCGCGAGAAGGACGGGTTGTGGGCCGTGCTGCTGTGGCTCAACATCCTCGCGGTGCGCAAGATCAGCGTCGATGCGCTCGCGCGCGAACACTGGGCCAAGTACGGCCGCAACTACTATGCGCGCCACGACTACGAGGGCCTCCCGACCGACAAGGCCGACGCGCTGATGGCCGAACTCAAGGCCGCGCTCGCCACGCTTCCGGGCAAGGACTTCGGCCCGCTGACCGTCGCCGAGGCCGACAGTTTCTCGTATCTCGATCCCGTCGATGGCTCGACCAGTTCGAACCAGGGCCTGCGCGTGCTGTTCGAAGGCGGCTCGCGCATCGTGTTCCGCCTCTCGGGCACCGGCACCGAAGGCGCGACGCTGCGCGTCTATCTGGAGCGTTACGAGCCGGCCGACGGCTATCTCGATCGCGAGACGCCCGACATGCTGGCCGACCTCATCGCCGCGGCGGACGCCATTGCCGGCATTGCGCGCCACACCGGCCGCACCGCGCCCGACGTCGTCACCTGATGGCGCATACCTGGCGGGTCCGGTCGCCACGGGCCGAAGCACTGTGGCTCTGCCTGTTCGCGGGCGAGACCGAGACCCGCCACGCCATGGCGCGCGAGGGCGACGACTGGGTCCTGACCCTGCCGGGCGACCATGCCGGCGTGGCTTACGGCTATCGCGCTGACGGGCGCTGGGCGCCGGACGAGGGCCTGTGGTTCGATCCGGCCAAGCTGCTGGTCGATCCGCGCGCGGTCGAGCTCGATCGCCGCTTCGCCTTCGACCCCGCGCTGGCGATCTACGGGGCGGACACCGCCGCCCTCGTCCCCCGCGCGATCGTGCCTGCGCCCTTGCCCGAGGTGCCGCAGCAGCCGCCGGTCTTCACCGCTGGCGGGCTGATCTACGAGGTCAATGTCCGCGCATTCACGCTGCTGCACCCCGATGTCCCCGAGGCGCAGCGCGGCACCGTGGCGGCGCTGGCGCATCCCGCCGTGCTCGCCCACCTCAAGAAACTGCATGTCGCGGCGGTAGAATTGATGCCGATCGTCGCCTGGCTCGACGAACGCCACCTGCCCCCGCTCGGCCTCACCAACGCCTGGGGATACAACCCGGTCGCGTTCATGGCGCTCGATCCCGGCCTGTGCCCCGGCGGCATGGCCGAACTGCTCGAAACGGTCGCCACGCTGCGCCGCCACGGCATCGGCACGCTGCTCGACCTCGTGTTCAACCACACCGGCGAGAGCGAGGAGATCGGCCCGATCGTCTCACTGCGTGGACTGGACAATGCGGCGTACGCGCACACCCCCGAAGGCCGGCTGGTCAACCACACCGGCTGCGGCAACACCCTCGATTTCGCGCAAGCCTCGGTGCGTGCGCTGACGCTCGACACGCTGCGTCACTTCGTGCGCCATGCGGGCGTCGACGGCTTCCGCTTCGACCTCGCCCCCGTGCTGGCGCGCGGGCCGGACTATGCGGCCGATGCGCCGATCTTCGCCGAAATCGCCGCCGATCCCTGGCTGGCCGACCGCGTGATGATCGCCGAACCCTGGGACATCGGCCCCGGCGGCTATCGGCTGGGGGAGTTTCCCGAGGGCTGGCTCGAATGGAACGACCTGTTCCGCGATGATGCCCGCCGCTTCTGGGGCGAGCAGGGCACGGCCGCTGTGCTGGCGACGCGGCTGGCGGGGTCGGCCGATGTGTTCGGCCCCTGTGCGGCTCGCGACTGCCGCAGCGTGAACTTCATTGCCGCGCACGATGGCTTCACCCTGGCCGATCTGGTCAGCTACACGGCCAAGCACAACGAGGCCAATGGCGAGGCCAATCGCGACGGGCACAACGACAACCATTCGTGGAACTGCGGGGTCGAGGGCCCGAGCGACGATCCCGATGTGCTGGCGCGCCGCGCCACCGCAAAGCGTGCATTGCTCGGCACGCTGTTCGCCTCGACCGGCACGATCATGCTGACCGCAGGCGACGAATTCGGCCGCACGCAGCAGGGCAACAACAACGCCTATTGCCAGGACAACGCGATCGGCTGGATCGACTGGGCCACCCGCGACCGCGACCTCGAAGACCATGTCGCGACGCTCGCCGCAGCGCGAGCTGCCCGGCAATCCGCCATGGCGCGCTTCCCCGAGGATGGCACCTGGACCGCACCCGATGGCCGCATCATGGATGCGGCGGAGTGGAATGACCCCGCTGCCCCCGGCCTCGCCTGGGCACCTGCGCGCGCGAGCGACCGAGCGGGCTTCGAAGTCGATCGCGAGGACGGCCTGACGCTGCGCTGAGCGGCCTCAGCCCAGCAGGCGGCGCAGTTCGGCGGTGAAGGCCTTGGCCGCCTGGGCTACCTCGTCGACGCTGCGCCCCGCCTTGTAGAGCGCCGAGCCGAGCCCGCCGCCGGCTGCGCCCGCCGCCATCCATTCGCCCAGGTTCTCGGGCGTGACGCCGCCGACGGCGAGGATCGGGATATGGCGCGGGATCACCGCGAGGTGCGCCTTGAGCACGGCGGGGCTGGCCGCCTCGGCCGGAAACAGCTTGAGCCCATGCGCCCCGGCCGCGAGCGCGGCGAAGGCCTCGGTCGGGGTGGCATAGCCGGGCAGCGAAACCAGCCCGCGGGCGGCAGTATGCGCGATCACCGCCGGATCGACGTTGGGCGAGACGATCAGCCGCCCGCCGGCCTCGGCCACCGCGTCCACGTCCTCGACCGTGAGCACCGTGCCCGCCCCCACCAGCACGTCGCTGCCAAAGCGATGCGCGATGCGGCGGATGGATTCGAGCGGCTCGGGGGAGTTCAGCGGCACCTCGATCATCGTGAAGCCGGCCGCGATGATGACATCGGCCATCGCCTCGATCTCGTCAGGGCGCACCCCGCGCAGGATCGCGACGAGCGGGCAGGCGTGCATCGCGGTTGCAAGCAGTTCGGCGGGCTTGGGTCCTTCAGTCACGCAGCAATCTCCCGATGCGGGTCACGCCGGCCACGAACGCGGCCTGGCTGTCGATGAGGTGGGCCGTCCCGCCGCATTCGGCAATGGCGGCGGCGTAAAGCGTGCCCAGCGCAGGATCGGCCAGCAGATGGACCACCGTGCCAGCACCGACACCCGCGCCGCGCACGTCGCTGCCGATCAGCAGGCCCGAGCAATAGGCCGCGCTGTCTTCCGGCGCACGCAGGCCGAGCAGCGCCGAGGCGCGCACGCCGAACAGCGTGGTCAGCAGTGCGCCCTCGGCCGAGGCGCGCACGCCGGCACGGAATGCCGGGCCATCGGCGACCGGGCCATCCAGGAACTCGGCCAGCAGGCTGTGCTGGCGCAGCAGGGCATAGATCTCGCCGGTCATGCTCGTGGAGAACCCGGCAACCGCGCCGCGCTCCATCCGCGCCCATTTGCAATGCGTGCCCGGCTGGCACAGCAGCGCATCCCCTGGCGCCAAACCCGCCTCGACCGCGCCGAGGAACTGCACTTCCTCTCCGCGCATCACGTCGCCGCGCGGATCGCACAGGCCCGGCACGAGGACCGTGCGCGCGTCGATGGCATGGACCGCGCCGGCCAACGCAGCCGTGTCCGCCGGGCACGGCAGGTAAGGCACCGTCACCCAGCCGCGCTGCGAGCCGACCATGCCGGCCGCGATCACCGGCCAATCCCCCAGCCGCGCACGGATCGCGTCGATCTCGGCGGCAAAACCGCCCGCCTCGATCGCCAGCACGCCGCGCCCGTCGCGCTCGACATGCGCAACTGCGCCATCCGGCCCGAGCACGAAGACGCGCCGGTTGGTGGTGCCCCAGTCGATGGCCAGCGTGCATTCGGTCATGGCGGTGTGCCCCTGGATGGTTCGGGCGTGCTGTGGCACAGTGGCGTCTCGTTGGGAATAAGTCCGAGTTGTTTGCGGGGCCGTTTTGCGCCTCGCCCCTCCGTCAGTCACTGGCGCGCCTGCCCCCTCCCCACGGTGTGGGGAGGATCGTTCCCCACGATCCTCCCTGCCGAAGGCGGAGAGGCGGACTGCCGGCGTAGCCGGTGGTGGAGGGGCAAGCCCCCTCATCCCCCGCGCAGCAGTTGCACCCCCCAGTCGCGCTCGAACAGATAAAGCAGCACGCGCGCCGCCTCCCCGCGCGGCGAGGACAGTCCGCCGTCGCGCTCCATCAGCAACCGGGCGTCGTCGTGCGCGATCGGCAGAAGATTGGCGATCTGCTCGAAGTCGGCCACGCGGAACGGCGTGTCGCCCGACTGGCGCGTGCCGAGCAATTCGCCGCCGCCACGCAGGCGCAGGTCTTCCTCGGCCAGCAGGAAGCCGTCCTGCGTCTCGCGCATCAGCGCCAGCCGCTCGCGCCCGACCTTGCTGACCATGTCCCCGCGCAACAGCAGGCAGGTCGATTTCTGGCTGCCCCGCCCGACGCGGCCGCGCAGCTGGTGAAGCTGGGCAAGGCCGAAGCGTTCGGCCTGTTCGATCACCATGAGCGTGGCATTGGGCACGTCGACCCCAACCTCGATCACCGTCGTTGCCACCAGCAGCTTGGCCTCGCCGCGCGCGAAGCGTTCCATCGCGGCGTCCTTGGCCTCGGGCCGCATCTGGCCATGGACCATCACCACACCATCGCCGAAGCGTTCGGACAGCATGGCGTGGCGCGCCTCGGCCGCGGCGAGGTCTTCGTTCTCGGCCTCGCGCACCATGGGGCAGACCCAATAGGCCTGCGCCCCGGCGGCGATATGGCGGCCTATGCCATCGACGACGTCGGCCAGCCGCTCCTGCGCCACGACGCGCGTGTCGATGGCCTGGCGCCCCGGCGGCATTTCATCCAGACGCGAGACTTCCATCTCCCCATATTGCGCCAGCGTCAGCGTGCGCGGGATCGGGGTGGCGGTCATCGCCAGGCAGTGCGGGGTGCGGCGCGCCTTTTGCGTCAGCATCAGCCGCTGGCCCACGCCGAAGCGGTGCTGCTCGTCGATCACCACCAGCGCGAGGTTGCGATAGGCGACGCTGTCCTGGAAGATCGCGTGCGTGCCGACGAGGATGTCGATCCCGCCGTCGAGCAGGTTCATCAGCAGGGCCTCGCGCGCGCGGCCCTTGTCGCGCCCGGTCAGCAAGGCGATGTCGACACCGGTGCCGCGCGCCATCTTCGCCAGCGTATCGGCATGCTGGCGCGCGAGGATTTCGGTCGGCGCCAGCAGGGCCGCCTGCCCGCCCGCCTCGACCGCGATCAGCATGGCGTGGAGCGCCACCGCCGTCTTGCCCGAGCCGACGTCGCCCTGCAGCAGGCGCAGCATCGGCGAGCCTTGCGCCATGTCGCCCTCGACCTCGGCGATGGCGCGGCTTTGCGCACCGGTCAGCTGGAACGGCAGGTTGAGCTTGGCGCGCAGATGCCCGTCGCCGTGCAGCGCCTGGCCGGCGCGTGCGCGGTTGGCGGCGCGCACCAGCATCAGCGCCAGGGCATTGGCGAACAGTTCGTCATAGGCGAGGCGGTCGCGCGCGCGCTTGTCCTGCGCCTTGTGCGCGCGGGCCAGCGCCTCGCGCCATTCGGGCCATTCCTCGCGCGCGACGAGGCCTGGCTCGATCCATTCGGGCAGCGCCGGGGCCTGGGCCAGCGCCTGCTGCACCAGCGCCTGGATGCGGCCCTGCGTCAGCCCCTCCGACAGCGGATAGACCGGCTCGGTCAGGTGCCCCAGCGTCGCCTCGCCCATTTCGGCGACGTGATCGGGGTGAACGATCTGCCAGCTCTGCCCGTACTGGTCGAGGCGCCCCGCCACCCAGCGCGTCTCGCCCACCGGCAGCGCCTTCTTTGCCGAATAGGCAGCGCGACCGAAATAGGTGATCGACACCATGTTGCCGACCGCGTCCTCGGCCAGCACGCGGAACGGGCCGCGCCCGGCGGGCTGGCGATGCTCGCGCACCGTCAGCGCGATCACGATCTGCTCGCCAAGTGCCGCATCGTCGAGCGTCGGCACCGCGCGCCGCTCCACGAAGCGGTCGGGCAGGTGATAGAGAAAGTCGCGAATCCGCGTGAGGCCCAGCTTGTCGAGCGGGCGCGCCAGCCCGGCGCCGACGCCCTTGAGACTGGTGGCCTCGGCAAACAGCGGATTGAGCAGATCGGGGCGCATCGGCACTCCCATAATCACCATGGGGCCGTTGCGCCATGGGGCAAGCTGGCTTACCCGCAGCCGCATGACCGACACGCCCGAAACGCCCGAATCCGGCAGCACGTCCGGCACTGCGCCCGCCCCGCAGCTCGACGAGGCCCGCCTGCGCCGGATGAAGTTCCGCGCCTGGCATCGCGGAACGCGCGAGGCCGACTACATGATCGGCTGCTACTTCGACCGCTTCCACGCGCAATGGGGCGAGGCCGAGGCCGCATGGTTCGAGGCCTTGATGGACGAGGAAGACGTCGACATTCTCGGCTGGGCGCTGGGCACGCTGTCGGTCCCAGCCGAATACCAGGGGCCGCTGATGGAGCGGATGCGCAAGTTGGATTACGTCGACATTCCGCGCTGATGGGTCTGCGGGTACGGCCTCGCCTTTTGCCTGATCGCGCTTGGCCCCTTCGACAGGCTCAGGGCGAACGGGGGTGGAGCTGGATTTCTCAAAGGATCCGTTCGGGCTGAGCGTGTCGAAGCCCCATGCCAAACGCTTATCCCACCCGGAACCAACCCATTCCCGTGGCTTTTCAAACCCGTTGACGCCGACCTTCCCCTAAACCTCACCGATCACCCCGGAACGCCTGTCCCCCATGCCCGACTTGTCCCGCATCCTTTCTGCCCGCAGCCCCCTGACCCTTGCCAGCGTGGCGCGCGGGGCGCAGCCGCTGGTCATGGCGGACATCGCGCGCGCGGCGGCAGCGGCCAAGGCACAGGGCCGCGCAGTGTTCATCGCGCCCGACGACACGGCGCTGCGCGCGCTGGTGGAAAGCGCGGCGTTCTTCGCGCCCGAACTCGAGGTAATCGACTTCCCGGCGTGGGACTGCCTGCCCTTCGACCGCGCTTCGCCCGCGCTGTCGATCAGCGCGCGGCGCATGGCGGCGCTGCAACTGCTGCAACACAAGCGCGACGCGCGGCCGCAGCTGCTGGTCACGACGATCAACGCCGTGCTACAGCGCACGCTCACCCCGTTCCGCATCCGCGAATCGACTCGCCTGCTGCGCCCCGGCGTGGAGATCGGCCGCGAAAGCCTGATCGCCCTACTCCAGCGCCAGGGCTATTTGCGCACCGACACCGTGGTCGATGCCGGCGAATACGCGGTGCGCGGCTCGGTCTTCGACATCTACCCCACCGGCCTCGACCATGGCCTGCGGCTCGATTTCTTTGGCGACGAGCTGGAAACGCTGCGCCTGTTCGATCCCAGCACGCAGCGTTCGGTCCAGCCGGTCGAGACACACCTGCTGCTGCCCGCGAGCGAGGCGCTGCTCGACGAAACCTCGATCAAGCGCTTCCGCAGCCGCTATCGCGAGACCTTCGGCGCCAACGCCACCGGTGACCCGCTCTATCAGGCGGTGAGCGAAGGCCGACGCCTCGCAGGCATGGAACATTGGCTGCCGCTGTTCGAGGAGCGGATGGTCACGCTGTTCGACCATCTCGCCGAGGGCGATGTGGTGGTGATCGATGCCGCCGCCGCCAAGGCCGCCGAAAGCCGCCTCGCCGACATTGCCGACTATCACCAGGCCCGGCTCGACAGCGCGGCGCGCCAGCCCGGCGCCTATCGCCCGCTAAAGGCCGACGCGCTGTACCTGACGCAAGACGAACTCGACCGCGCCATCGCCGGCTGGCCGGTTCACCGCGCCACGCTGTTCGCCGAGCCGGAAAGCGCGCAGGTGCTCGACTTCGGCTTTACCAGCAGCCGCGACTTCGCACCCGATCGCGCACAGGGCGCCAACATCTACGAAGCGGCGGCCAAGCATCTCGCCGCGCTCGGCACGCGCGGCCTCAAGCCGATCGTCGCGGCCTATACTCCCGGCTCGCGCTCGCGCCTTGCCTCGTTGCTGGCCGAAGCCGGCAAGCAGGCGCCCGCCATGGCCGACACCTGGCAGGAAGCGCTGGGTCTCGCCGCGTCTGGCCGGCCGGTCGCGGTAGTGCTTCCGCTCGAGCATGGCTTCGCCAATGCCGAGCTGGAGCTGCTGACCGAGCAGGACATTCTCGGCGACCGCCTGGTGCGCCGCAAGAAGAAGCGCAAGGATGCCGACGCCTTCCTCGCCGAACTGTCCGCGCTGTCGGTTGGCGATCTGGTCGTCCACATGGACCACGGCATCGGCCGCTACGAGGGGCTCGAGGCGATCACGGTGGGCAAGAGCCCACATGACTGCGTCCAGCTGTCCTACGCCGGCGGCGACAAGCTCTATATCCCGGTCGAAAACCTCGACGTCCTCTCGCGCTATGGCAACGACAGCGAGGGCGTCACGCTCGACAAGCTGGGCGGCGAAGGCTGGCAGCGCCGCAAGGCGCGGATGCGCGAGCGCATCCTGGAAATGGCCGGGCAACTCATGGCGACGGCCGCGCTGCGTGCGCTGCGCCAGGCCGACGTGCTCGCGGTCGACCCGACCAGCTACGGCCCCTTCGTCGACCGCTTCCCGTGGGACGAGACCGAGGACCAGGAACGCGCGATCGACGACGTGCTGTCCGACATGGCCGAGGGCAAGCCGATGGACCGGCTGGTCTGCGGCGACGTCGGCTTCGGCAAGACCGAGGTCGCGCTGCGGGCGGCCTTCGTCGCGGCGATGGCGGGCCACCAGGTGGCGGTCATCGCGCCGACCACGCTGCTGGCGCGCCAGCACTACAGCAACTTCGTCGAACGGTTCTCGGGCTTCCCGATCCAGATCGGCCGCCTGTCGCGCCTGGTTCCGGCCAAGGAAGCAAGCGAGACCCGCGCCGGGATCGAGGCGGGCACGATCGACATCGTCATCGGCACGCACGCGCTGCTGTCCAAGTCGGTGCATTTCAAGCGGCTCGGCCTCGTCATCGTCGACGAGGAGCAGCGGTTCGGCGTGACGCACAAGGAAAAGCTCAAGGAGCTGAAGACCGACGTCCACGTCCTGACGCTCACCGCCACGCCGATCCCGCGCACGCTGCAAATGGCGATGTCGGGCCTGCGCGAGCTGTCGACGATCCAGACCCCGCCCGTCGACCGCCTCGCGGTGCGCACCTATGTCATGCCGTGGGACGACGTCACAATGCGCGAGGCGCTGCTGCGCGAACACCAGCGCGGCGGGCAGAGCTTCATCGTCGTGCCGCGCATCGCCGACATGGCCGAAGTCGAGGACTGGCTGCGCCTCAACGTGCCCGAGGTCCGCTTCGTCACCGCGCATGGCCAGATGAGCCCGACCGAGGTCGAGGACCGCATGAGCGCGTTCTACGAAAAGAAGTACGAGGTGCTGCTCTCGACCACGATTGTCGAAAGCGGGATCGACATCCCCAGCGCCAACACCATCGTCCTGCACCGCGCCGACCGCTTCGGCCTTGCCCAGCTTTACCAGCTTCGCGGGCGCGTCGGGCGCGGCAAGCTGCGCGCCTATGCCTACCTCACCTACCCCGAGGATCAGGCACTCACCGAAGTCGCGGAAAAGCGGCTCAAGGTCCTGGGCGACCTTGATTCGCTCGGCGCCGGCTTCCAGCTCGCCAGCCACGACCTCGACCTTCGCGGCGCGGGCAACCTGCTGGGCGACGAACAGTCGGGCCACGTCAAGGAAGTGGGCTTCGAGCTGTACCAGTCGATGCTCGAGGATGCGATCCTCGCCGCCAAGGCCGGCGACATCGGCCTGGCGCGCGAGCGCGAGGCATTGAGCCCGCAGATCACGCTTGATGCACCGATCATGATTCCCGAGGACTACGTCCCCGACCTTGCCGTGCGCATGGCGCTTTATCGCCGCATGAACGATGCCGAGGGCGCCGACGCGGTCGAGGCGCTGGCCGCCGAGATGATCGACCGGTTCGGCCCGCTGCCGCAGGCGACACAGAACCTGCTCCAGCTGATCGAGGTGAAGCGCCAGGCGATCGAGGCGCGCATCGCCAAGATCGACGTCGGCCCCAAGGGCGTGCTGGTCTCGTTCCACAACGACGACTTCCCCGACCCCATGGGCCTGATCGCCTATGTCGAGCGCCTGAAGGGCACCGCCAAGCTGCGCCCGGACAACAAGCTGGTGATCCAGCGCGCCTGGGGCGATCCGCAAGGCCGCCTCAACGGACTGGTCCAGCTGACCAAGGGCCTGTCGACCATCGCACGCCGGGCGGCGAAGAAGGCGGCTTGAGCGGCACAACGGTTGCGCCTGCCGTCGGCGCGGGTAGTGATCGCGGCATGACCGTGCCTTCGCTAAACCCGCTCTATGCCGCCATGCCGACCACCGTGTTCGAGCGCATGTCGGGGCTTGCCCGGCAGACCGGTGCGATCAACCTGGGGCAAGGGTTTCCCGATGGTCCGCCGCCGGCGTGGCTGACCGAGGCGCTGACGCAAGCGGTGGATCGCGTGTCGCATCAATATCCGCCGATGGCCGGGCTGCCCGTGCTGCGCGAGGCAGTGGCCGGGTTCTATGCGCGGCGGCAGGGCGTGGCCGTCTTGGCGGACCATGTCGTCGTGACCTCGGGCGCGACCGAAGCGCTGGCGGCGGCCATCCTTGCAGTCGTGCAACCCGGCGATGAGGTGCTGGTCTTCGCGCCGGCCTACGATGCCTATGCTCCGCTGGTGCGCCGGGCGGGCGGCGTGCCGGTGTTCCTGGCCCTCGCCCCGCCCGATTGGGCCTTGCCGCTTGAGGCGCTGCGCCAGGCCGTCACGCCGCGCACGCGCGCGCTGATCCTCAACGATCCGCTCAACCCAACCGGCACCGTGACCACGGCAGCGGAACGCGCCGCCCTGGCGCAGCTGTGTTTGGAGGCGGATCTGGTGGCGATCTGCGACGAGGTCTGGGAGACCGTCCGCTTCGATGGCGCGCCGCACCGCCCGCTGATGGCCGAGCCGGGCATGGCGGAACGGACGATCAAGATCGGCTCGGCCGGCAAGATCTTTGGCGCGACGGGGTGGAAGGTCGGCTGGCTGCTGGCCGCCCCGGCCCTGGCCGCGGTCGTCGCGCGGGCGCACCAGTTCCTGACCTTCACCACCCCGCCCATGCTGCAGGCAGCCGTGGCCGAGGGGCTGGCGCAGGATGTGACGATCGATGCGCTGGTGGCCGACTGGGCGGCCGCGCGGCAGGTTCTGCTGGACGGGCTTGCCCGCCATGGCTTCGCGGTGCAGCCCAATGCGGCGACGTGGTTCGCCTGCATCGACCTTGCCCGCAGCGGCATCGCGCTGGATGACGCGACATTCGCCGAGCGTGCGGTGCACGAGGCCGGCGTCGCGACGATCCCGCTCTCGGCGCTGTGGGAAGGCCCGCCGGCCCCGCGCCACATCCTGCGCCTGTGCCATTGCAAGCCGGCAGCCATGCTTGAGGAGGCCATAAGCCGGCTGGCCGCATGGCGCGATCGTCTGACATCGACGCCGCGATAAGGCGCCCGACTCCATGCACGTCACCCCGGGCGAGGACCCGGGGTCCAGCTTTTGGGCGACACCTATCGAACGCGGTTTTGGCCCCGGAAGCGGGACCCCGGGTCAATGCCCGGGGTGACGCACCTGCCGGAAAACACCGCCGCCCCTCACTCGCGCGAGGGGCGGCGTGCTTGCCTCAGCCCTTCTTGAGGTGGCGACGGCCGAGCAGTTCGGCGATCTGGACCGCGTTGAGCGCGGCGCCCTTGCGCAGGTTGTCCGAGACGCACCACAGCGCGAGGCCTGAATCCACCGTCGGGTCTTCGCGCACGCGCGAGACGTAGGTGGCGTAGTCGCCCACGCATTCGATCGGCGTCACGTATCCGGCGTCCTCGCGCTTGTCGACGAGCATGACACCCGGCGCCTCGCGCAGGATGTCCTGCGCCTCGGTGGCCGAGATCTCGTCCTCGAACTCGACGTTGAGAGCCTCGGAGTGGCCAATGAACACCGGCACGCGCACGCAGGTCGCGGTGACCTTGATCTTGGGATCGAGGATCTTCTTGGTCTCGGCGACCATCTTCCACTCTTCCTTGGTCGAGCCGTCGTCGAGGAAGCTGTCGATGTGCGGGATGACGTTGAAGGCGATCTGCTTGGTGAACTTCTTGGGCTCGACCTGGTCGCCGACGAAGATCGCGCGGCTCTGCTCGAACAGTTCGTCCATGCCTTGCTTGCCGGCGCCCGAGACCGACTGGTAGGTCGCGACGACGACGCGCTTGATCTTCGCCTTGTCGTGCAGCGGCTTGAGCGCCACGACCATCTGCGCGGTCGAGCAGTTGGGGTTGGCGATGATATTGCGCGCGGTGTAGCCGTCGATCGCCTCGGGGTTCACCTCGGGCACGATCAGCGGAACATCGGGGTCCATGCGGTAGAGCGACGAGTTGTCGATCACCACACAGCCCTGCGAGGCGGCCTTGGGGGCGTAGATCTTGGTCGGGCCCGACCCGGCGGCGAACAGCGCGATGTCCCAGCCGGTGAAGTCGAAGTGCTCGACGTTTTGGACCTTCAGCTTCTTGCCGGTTTCGCCGAAGTCGATCTCAGACCCCTGCGAGCGCGACGAGGCCAGCACGGCGATCTCGTCGATCGGAAATTCGCGCTCGGCGAGGATGTTGAGCATTTCGCGCCCGACATTGCCGGTGGCACCCACCACTACAACCCGATAACCCATGGTAACTCTCACTCCCTGCGAACGCCTTGCGCGCGCCCGCTCCTTAGCGGCTGGTTCCGACCAGCCAAGCGAAAGGGGCTTTGCCCCCGCGAACTTGTTATTTTCCGCCGGTCGCCGTGCCCGTACCCGCACCGTTGCGGTCGAGGAAGCGGAACATGGTCTCGTAGAGATGCTGGCTCACCTTCGGTCCGCTGATGCGGTGGGTATAGCCGGGGTAAAGCATCATCTCGAACGGCACCGCCTCGCCCTGCATCTTGGCGATGAGCGCGGAGCTGTTCTCGAACACCACGTTGTCGTCGGCCATGCCGTGAACCAGCAGCAGCGGATCCTTGAGCTTCGCGCTGTTCTCCAGCGCGCCCGCGGCCTTGTAGACCTCGGGCACGGCCTTGGGATTGCCGAGATAGCGCTCGGTATAGGCGGTATCGTAAAGCTCCCACTTGGTGACCGGCGCCACCGCGATGCCCGCCGCCCAGACGCCGGGATGCGCCTGCAGCATCTTGACGGTCATGTACCCGCCATAGGACCAGCCGAAAATGCTGACGCGCGCGGGATCGACGAAGGGCTGCTGCTTGAGCCACTGCGCGCCCGCCAGCTGGTCTTCCACCTCGACCGTGCCCATCGCGTGCCAGATCTTCGAGGCGAAATCGACGCCGCGGTTTTCCGAGCCGCGGTTGTCGAGCGCGAAGTAGATGTAGCCTTTGGCGACGATGGCCTGCGCCAGCGCGCCCTGCCAGCCCTTGTGCACCACGTTCGCGGTCGGCCCGCCGTAGTGGTAGGTGAAGACCGGGTAGCGCTTGCCCGGCTCCATCGGCGGGGTCATCATCATGTAGTGCAGCGGCGTGCCGTCGGCGGCCGGGATCGTCCCGAAGGTGGCGGGGCGATGCGCGGCGAGGTAGGGCGCATAGGCATGGCCGGCATCGAGGCGGTTTTCCTCGATCCATGCCAGCCGCTTGCCCGCTCCATCGGCGAGATAGGACTGCGGCGGCTGCGCATCGCCGCTGCGCGTCACGATCAATGCCTGGCCCTTGCCGTCCATGCTTGCGCTATTGGCGAAGGCAAGGTCGGTCAGCCGCTCGACCTTGGCCGGCGTCTTGAGCGACAGGGCATAGACCTGGCCCGCCAGCACGTCGTCGCGGGTGCCCGCGAAATAGACGCGGCCGGCCTGCTGGTCGACACCGACCAGATCGGTCACCGCCCACGGGCCTTGCGTCAGCTGCTGCCACGTTCCGCCATTGGCGCCGGGCGTGAAGCGATAGAGGTGGCCGAAACCGTCGCGCTCGGACCACCAGATCAGGCTGCCGTCATCGAGGAAGCGATAATTGCTCGACAGGTTGATCCAGCTCTTCTCGTGCGCGGTCTCGGTGAACAGCACCCGCGCGGCGCCCGTCGCCGGGTCGACGGCCAGCATGTCGAGCCTGGTCTGGGCACGGTCGAGGCGCTGGACATAGACGGTCTTCCCGTCGGGCGCCCAATCGACGCGGCCGAGGTAGATATCCTTGTCAGGTCCGAGATCTACAGGCACGCGATGCCCGCCATCGGCATCCATCAGCCACAGCGAGACATCGGCATTGGCGCCGCCGGCCGCCGGATAGCGCTGGTCGAAGGTCTTGGTGCCGTCTGCGCCGATCGCGGCGCGGGTGACGACGCCGACATTGGCTTCGTCGAAGCGTTCGACCGCGAGGCGCTTTTCATCGGGCGCCCACCAGAAGCCCGTCATGCGCGCCAGCTCTTCCTGCGCGACGAATTCGGCCTCGCCCCAGTGCACCGTGTCGGCGCTTTCCTCGGGGCTGATCGCGACCGGCATGCCCTGCCCTGAAACCGGGCCGACCCACAGCCGGCGATCGCGTACGAAGGCGATGTGCTGGCCCTTGGGGCCAAGGCGCGGATTGAGTTCGCCGCCGGTCGTGCCGGCGATCTTGCGCACGGTGCCATCGAGGCCCGCCAGCAGCAGCTCGCCGTCGAGCGGCACGAGCACGCTCTTGCCGTCGCTCGCCCAGTCGTAGGCGACGATCCCCTTGAGGTCGCCGATGCGCTGGCGTTCGCGCTGCATCTTCTCCGCCTCGCTGAGCACGCGGCCCGACGAGAGCTTGAGCGAATCGACGAGCATCGACCACTTGCCGGTCTTGCGATCGAAGCCCCACAGGTCGAACCGCTCGCGATCGTCGGTGCGGTTGCGCAGCAGCGTCAGGTAGCGCCCATCGGGCGACAACTTCACCCCACGCGGGCTCGGCCCGTTGAGCGAGGGGCTGGCGAAGACGCGCTCCAGCGTCAACGCACCGGCGGCAGCGGGCACCGTCTTCACAGCACCAGCCGGCAACGGTTTGGCAGGCGCGGCATGAACGACGATCGGCGCGCCAAGCAGCGCGGTGGCAAGCAGCAGGGGACGAAGACGCATGGCAAGGGGGGCATCCCGAAAAGCAAAAGGGCGCCCTGGCTGCATAAGCCAGGACGCCCCTTTACGGTTGTATCCGTGTCGCGGCGGCGGCTTATCAGCCTTCCTGGGCGGGACGAACGTCGCGGCGCTCGGCGATACGTGCGCTCTTACCGGTGCGACCACGCAGGTAGTAGAGCTTCGCACGACGCACGACACCGCGGCGCACGACGGTAATCGAGTCGATGTTGGGCGAGTAGAGCGGGAACACGCGCTCCACGCCTTCGCCGAACGAGATCTTGCGAACGGTGAAGTTCGAGCCGAGGCCACGGTTCGAGCGGGCGATTACGACGCCTTCGTAGGCCTGGACGCGGGTGCGCTCGCCTTCGACGACGCGCACGCCGACGCGCACGGTGTCACCGGCGCGGAAATCCGGAATTTCCTTCTTCGCCTTGAATTCGGCGATGGCTTCAGCTTCGATCTGCTGAATCAGGTTCATGGTCAAACGTCCTGCACTTCGTGCCGCGCGCCAGAGGCAGACTGGTCCCGAGCGCCGACGTGGCGCTCCCAAAGGTCCGGCCTGCGTGACCGAGTATCGACCTCGGACTGGCGCTGGCGCCATTCCGCGATCTTCGCATGATCCCCCGATCGCAGCACTTCAGGGATCGTGCGCCCTTCCCATTCCTGGGGTCGGGTATAATGCGGGTACTCGAGCAGCCCGTTCTCGAACGACTCTTCGTGCCCACTGGAAGCCGCGCCCATTACGCCGGGCAGCAGGCGAATGCAAGCATCGAGCAGCATCAGTGCGGCGCATTCGCCGCCCGACAGGACGATGTCGCCGACCGAAACTTCCTCGACCGCGCGGCCGGCGAAGATCCGCTCGTCGAACCCCTCGAATCGCCCGCAGACGACGATCACGCCCGGGCCTTGCGCCAGCTCGCGCACACGGGCCTGGGTCAGGGGTTTGCCGCGCGGCGTCATCGCGATGACGGGGATGGCGGCAGCCCCTCCACCACCGGCTGCGCCGGCGGTCCCCCTCCCCGCCTCACGGCAGGGAGGATCCAGATCCTCCCCATGCCATGGGGAGGTGGCAGGCGCGCCAGCGCCTGACGGAGGGGCCGAGGCATCGACCTTCTCCGCCATCACCGCCCGGGCATGATCGATAGCGTTCGCCAGCACGTCCACGCGCAGCACCATCCCCGCCCCGCCGCCCGCAGGCGTATCGTCGACGGTGCGATGCTTGTCGGCGGCAAAGTCGCGGATCTGCACCGCATCGAGCGTCCACTTCCCCTCACGCAGCGCCCGTCCGGCCAGGCTGACGCCCAACGGCCCCGGAAACATCTCGGGATAAAGGGTGAGAACGGCAGCGTGGAACGTCATGCAATCAAGTCCTGCTCGATCCTCCCCGGCACGGGGAGGGCAACCAGCCGCAGGCCGGTGGAGGGGCCTTGCCGCGTTGGCTCTGCCTTGGCAATGGCCGGGTCAGCGCACCCAGTTCTCGACCCTGAGGCCCGGCACGTCGTCGTAGTCGGAAGTATTGTCGGTCACGAGTATCAGATCGAGCGCCAAAGCATGCGCAGCGATGAGCCGGTCGAAGCTGCCGCGCCGGAACGGAATGCGGGCATAGGCTTCCGAAGCGGCCATATCGAAGGGCAGCACCGGCACTTCCTGCGAGAAAACCGCCAGAATGTCGCGCAGTGGCGGCTTGCCGGCTTCAAAACCCAGCAGGATTTCGGCATGAACGATGGCTGACGTCGCCAGATCGCCTTCCTCGCACTCAGCCATCCTTGCCCGCAAAACCTCACTGCGTCCTTCCAAAGCAACAATAATAACATTGGTGTCGAGCAGGAACTTCACGCCGGACCTTCTGGACCATCATTCCATACGCGCCGGCTGGGCTCAAACACGCGATCGTCGCTTGTGCGCAGCTGAAGCCCCATGCCCGAGGCAATGCCCCACACCTTGTCGATGTTGAACTTGCGCTTACCCTTGACCTTCGCCTGGAGGATCAAGTCATCACCCTTGCGCTCGACTGCCCATTCCAGACCCGGCTCAACGCCCAGCCCTTTTGGCAGCCGCACAGCGACCGAATTGCCTGACATGAAGCTCTTGGCGGTGAATTGCTCGGTCACGGCTACCTCCGTATATCCAAGCTGTATATATTACTCGGCGTACAACGCGTCAATCAGCAGGCGCACCTCGTCCCACTCGGGTACAGCCTCGGCCCGCATCGGGACCATGAAGCGCTTGCCGTCGGGGCGTTCGATGTCGAGCAGGTCACCCGCGCCGAAGTTCTCCACGCCCACGCACGTGCCCAGCATGGTGCCGTCGGTGGAATGGGCGGGCAGGCCGATCAGGTCGGCATAGTAGTATTCGCCATCCGCCAGCGGCGGCAGCGCCGTGCGGGGGACGGTCAGGACCGTTCCGCGCAAGGCCTCGGCGGCGTTGCGCGTGGTTACTTCGGCAAAGCGGGCGATGGCGCCGCCCTTGCCGTCGTCACGCAGCTTGTCGAGGGTCAGGGTGCCGCCGTTGAACGCCTTGTGGGGCTTCAACGAGGCGACACCCTCACCGAACAGCTTGAGGCGCACTTCGCCCGTCACGCCGTGTGCGCCGGCGATGGCGGCCAGGGTAACCGGGCGATCGTGCGTCATGCTGGTGCGTCAGCCTCAGGCTTCAGCGGTTTCTTCGGCAGCGGGAGCCGCAGCAGCCTCGGCAGCAGCCGCAGCGGCGGCAGCAGCCTTCTCGGCCTTGTCCTCGGCGCGTTCCTTGGCCTTCTTGCCCGGCTCGGCCTTCTGCGGGTTGTTGGTCGCAGCGCGCTCCTTGATGCCGGCCTTGTCGAGCAGGCGGGCAACGCGGTCGGTCGGCTGGGCGCCAACGCCGATCCAGTAGCGCACGCGGTCTTCGATCAGGCGCACGCGGTCTTCGGCGTCCTTGGCGAGCAGCGGGTTGTAGGTGCCGACCTGCTCCAGGTACTTGCCGTCACGCGGAGCGCGGCTGTTGGAGACGACGATCTTGTAATAGGGGCGCTTCTTGGAACCGCCGCGCGACAGACGCATGGAAACAGACATTTACTTACCTTTCAACAAAATACGATGTGATTACTTGTTCTTGAGCAGGTCGGCGAGGTTGCCGGGCAGCTTGCCGTTGCCAAGGCCCGGGAGACCGCCCAATCCGCCCCCGCCCAGACCACCGAGACCGCCCATGCCGCCAAGGCCACCCGGCCCGGCCTGCTGGTCCAGCCCCGGCATGGCGGCACCCATGCCACCCTTGCCGAACAGCGCGCCCAGGCCCTTGAGTCCGCCCATCTTCTTGATCTGCTTCATGGCCTTGGCCATTTCCTGATGCATCTTCAGAAGCTTGTTGACGTCCTGCACCTGCATGCCCGAACCCTTGGCGACGCGGATCTTGCGCTTGGCGTTGAGCAGTTCGGGCTTCGCGCGCTCCTTGGCGGTCATCGAGCCGATGATCGCGTCCATGTGGAGCAGCACCTTGTCGTCCATGCCCGAGCTGGCCATGGCCTGCTTGGCCTTCTTCATGCCCGGCATCAGCCCGGCCAGCGCACCGAGACCACCCATGCGCTGCATCTGCTGCAGCTGCATGCGCAGGTCGTTCATGTCGAACTGGCCCTTGGCCATGCGCGAGGCGAGCTTTTCCGCCTCATCCTGCTTGATCGTCGCGGCCGCCTTCTCGACGATCGAGACGATGTCGCCCATGCCGAGGATGCGGCCGGCGACGCGCTCGGGCTGGAAGGTCTCGATCGCGTCGAGCTTTTCACCGGTGGCGGCGAACTTGATCGGCTTGCCGGTGACCGCGCGCATCGACAGCGCCGCACCGCCGCGTGCATCGCCGTCCATGCGGGTCAGCACCACGCCGGTCAGGTCCACTTCGCCGGCGAACGACTGCGCGACGTTGACCGCGTCCTGGCCGGTCAGCGAGTCGACCACCAGCAGCGTCTCGCGCGGGGTCGAGACGGCGGCGACCGCCTTCATCTCGTCCATCAGCGCCTGGTCGACGTGGAGGCGACCGGCGGTGTCGAGCAGCAGGACGTCGACGGCCTGGAGCTTGGCGGCATTGACCGCACGCGTCGCGATCTCGACCGGCGACTGACCCGGCACGATCGGCAGCGTGGCGACGCCGGCCTGTTCGCCCAGCACCTTGAGCTGTTCCTGCGCGGCCGGGCGATTGACGTCGAGCGACGCCATCAGCACCTTCTTGCCGCGCTTTTCCTTGATCAGTTTGCCGATCTTGGCGGTGCTGGTGGTCTTGCCCGAACCCTGCAGGCCGACCATCATGATGACCACCGGCGGGGTCGCGGCGAGATCGAGGTCCGCCGCCTCGCTGCCGAGCATCTCGACCAGCGCATCGTTGACGATCTTGACGACCTGCTGGCCCGGCGTGACCGACTTCAGCACCGACTGGCCGACCGCTTCCTCGGTCACCTTGTCGACGAAGCGGCGCACAACCGGCAGGGCCACGTCGGCCTCGAGCAGGGCGATGCGCACTTCGCGCATGGCGGCGCGGACGTCTTCTTCCTGAAGCGCGCCGCGACCGCGCAGGCGGTCGAAGACGCCGCCAAGCCGATCGGAAAGACTGTCGAACACGCGCTGCTCCATTGCCAAACCGTACACCACCGGCCCCGAACGCGAAAAACGCCGGTGGGCGAAACCTCGCCGACCAGCGTGCGCCTTCCTGTTCCGGGGGCGTACAAAACCTGTGTCCTTGCCTGCAGACGCGAATCCGCTGAAAGCCTGGACAGGACCGAGCCCTTACCCGCACCCGCTGCCGATTGCAACCATACCGAGGTGGGCGGCCCGGCTCTGGTTTGTTTGCCGGGGCGTTAACCGATCCTTCAACCCCGACAGGTAGTTTTTCGCATGTCCTGCAATGGACTAGGCCTGCAACGCAAAAAACAACGGGCTATGAGGCGATGACCAGCGAAACGGCGGCAATGACGAATGCCACAGCATTCCATGAGGCGATGGATACCGCCCTTCCGCGCGCCGATCGCGATGTCGTCGCGCTGGGCATCATTGCCGCAGCCATTATCCTGTTCGTCGGTTCCGGGTCGGCGGTGCTCACCCGCACGGTCGATTACCTCCTGTTCGGCACGGGCAACGTCGACGTCGTCCTTGCCAATGCGCTGCTGCTCAACATCGCGCTGATCATCTTCGGCTGGCGCCGCTACGTCGAGCTGACGGGCGAAGTAGAAGTCCGCCGCCGCGCCGAAGCGACCGCGCGCCGGCTCGCTTATACCGATCCGCTCACCGGTTGCCTCAATCGCCGCAGCCTGGAACCCGCGATCGAGGCGCTCATCGCCGATGCCTGGTGCCACGACGAGGCGGTCGCGCTGCTGATGCTCGACCTCGACAAGTTCAAGCGCGCCAACGACCTGCACGGACACCAGACCGGCGACGCGGTCCTCGTCGCCACGGCGATGCGGCTGCGCGCCGTCCTGCCGCACGATGCGGTCATCGCCCGCATCGGCGGCGACGAATTCACCTGCGCGCTGCGCTTCGACCCGGCCGAACCCGGTGCGATCGCGACCCTGGCACGCCGGATCAACAAGGCGGTCGCCGAACCCATCGCCCTGGCCGGCTGCACGGTGGATATCTCCACCTCGATCGGCGTTGCGCGCAGCGACGGACCGGCGATCCCCCACGGCGCGGACGCCAGCGCGGTCGCCGCACAGTTGCTGCATCACGCGGACCTGGCGATGTACCATGCCAAGAGCCATGGTCGCGACCGCCATTGCTGGTTCGATCCGGCGATGGAAAGCGCCTTGCGATTCCGCGCCGAACTCGAAAGCGGCATCCGCGAAGGCCTCGCCCGCGGCGAATTCGTGCCGTTTTATGAAAAGCAGATCGATCTCGACAGCGGCCGCCTGACAGGGTTCGAAATGCTCGCCCGCTGGCATTCCCCGCGCCATGGCCTGGTATCGCCGGAAGTATTCATTCCGGTGGCCGAGGAAATCGGCGTGATCGCCGAGATGTCGGAAAGCCTGATCCGGCAGGCATTGGCCGATGCGCGCACCTGGGCGCCCGAGCTCTCGCTCTCGGTCAATATCTCGCCGTTGCAGCTGCGCGACCCGTGGTTTGCCCAGCGCCTGCTCAAGATGCTGGTCGAGGCGAACTTCCCGCCGCACCGGCTGGAAGTGGAGATCACCGAGACCGCGCTGCACGAGAACCTGCCAATGGTGCGCTCGATGGTGGCGAGCCTTAAGAACCAGGGCATCCGCGTCAGCCTCGACGATTTCGGCACCGGATACAGTTCGATCGCGCAACTGCGCACGTTGCCGTTCGACGCGATCAAGATCGACCGCAGCTTCGTGACCTCGCTCGACAGCTGCAAGGACAGCGCCACGATCATCTCTGCGATCACGTCGCTGGGCCAGGGGCTGGCGCTGCCGCTGATTGCCGAAGGGATCGAGACGGCGGCGGTTCTCGACGAATTGCGCAAGCTCGGCTCGTTCCGGGGCCAGGGCTATCTCTATGGCCAGCCCGAGGACGCGCGCCACGTAGCCGCGGGCCTTGCCGGCGAAGGGCTGCTGGTGACCCAGGTCACCACGCCCGACACGGGCGAGGCCGTGCCCATGCCGCTCCCGGGCGCCCCGCGCAGCGCCAGCGCCAGCGCCTGACGCCGCACAAACGCCGGTCTTTGGCCATGCCCTCCATTGCGCGCGAGGGGCGGAACGCCTAGATCGCGGGCCATGCGCATTCCCTTTCACAAGATGCACGGCCTCGGCAACGACTTCGTGGTGATCGACGCCCGTACCGCGCCGCTGGCGATGTCGGCGCAGCGCGCCGCCGCGCTGGCCGACCGGCACACCGGCATCGGCTGCGACCAGTTGATCGTGCTCGAACCCTCGAGCCGGGCCGACGTGACGATGCGGATCTTCAATCCCGACGGCAGCGAAGTCGGCGCCTGTGGCAATGCCAGCCGCGCGGTGGGCCTGCTGCTCGGCGGCCGCACCCGGATCGAGACCGCGGGCGGCCTGATCGAGGCCGAGGCCGGTGACAGCGGGATCAGCGTCGACATGGGCGTGCCGCGCTTCGACTGGGACGCCATTCCCCTGGCCTATGCAATGGACACGCTGGCCATGCCGGTTGGCTGGGACGATCTGGCCGACCCGGTCGCGGTCAATGTCGGCAATCCGCACGCGGTGTTCTTCGTCGAGGACGCGCAGGCCGTCGATCTCGCGCGGCTCGGTCCGATCATCGAGACCGATCCCGTCTTTCCCGAACGGGTCAACGTCAACGTCGCGCATGTCGCCGGGCCGGATCATATCGTCCTGCGCGTGTGGGAGCGCGGCGCGGGGCTGACGCGCGCCTGCGGCACCGGCGCCTGCGCCACCGCGGTCGCGGCCATGCGCCGCCGGCTGACCGGGCGCCAGGTGCGCGTGGACTTGCCGGGCGGCAGCCTCGTCATCGCCTGGCGCGAGGACGGCACGATCCTGATGACCGGGCCGGCGAGCGCCAGCTTCGATGGCGCCTTCGACGATGCCCTCTACCCCCTCTGACAACGACAGCCCCAGCGCGGGCGCGCCCGCCGAGGTCGTCACGCTGGGGTGCCGGATGAACCTGTCGGAAAGCGAGGCGATCCGCGCCATGCTGCGCGGCGCCGCCACTCCGACGCTGGTGGTCAACACTTGCGCCGTCACCACCGAGGCCGTTCGCCAGTCACGCAAGGCCGTCCGCCGCCTGCGCCGCGGCAACCCCGACGCGCGCCTGCTGGTCACCGGATGCGCCGCCACGATCGAACCCGAGGCCTTCGCCGCGATGGCCGAAGTCGACGGCGTGGTGCCCAATGCCGACAAGCTGCTGCCCGCGCGCTGGCAGGTCTCGGCCTCGCCCATGCCGCGCGTGCCTTCGGAGCGGCACACCCGCGCCTTCGTGGCGGTGCAGAATGGCTGCGATCACGCCTGCACCTTCTGCATCATCCCGCAGGGGCGCGGCGCCAGCCGGTCGCTGCCGGTGGCGGACGTGCTGCACATCGTGGCGCGCCATGTCGATCTGGGCGTCGCCGAAGTCGTGCTGACCGGCGTCGACCTGACCAGCTGGGGCGCCGACCTCAATGGGGCGCCGCGCCTCGGTGACCTCGTTGCCGCGATCCTGCACGCATTCCCCGCCCTGCCCCGCCTGCGGCTGTCCTCGGTCGACGGGGTCGAGATCGACCCGCTGCTGCTCGAACTGCTGTGCAGCGAGGTGCGGGTCATGCCGCATGTCCATCTCTCGCTGCAATCGGGCGCCGACATGGTGCTCAAGCGCATGAAGCGCCGCCACAGCCGGGCGCAGGCGCTGGCGCTGGCCGAGACGCTGCGCGCGCGCCGCCCCGAGATCGCGCTGGGCGCCGACCTCATCGCCGGCTTTCCGACCGAGGACGAGGCGATGCACGCCGACAACCTGTCGATCATCGCGGCGGCCGGCATCGTCCATGGCCATGTCTTTCCCTATTCCGCGCGCCCCGGCACGCCCGCCGCGCGGATGCCCCAGGTTGCGCTGCCCGTGATCCGGGCGCGGGCCGCGCAGTTGCGCGCCGCCGTGGCCGCGGAACGGGCACGCTGGCTCGGCACGCGGGTCGGACTGCCGGCACAAGTGCTTGCCGAACGCGACGGCACGGGCCATGGCCCCGATTTCGCGCCCTATCGCCTGCCCCCCGGCACGGCAGCGGGTGCATTGGTGATGATGACCCCGACGGGGATCGAAGAAGGAATGCTGGCATGAGTAGCGACAGCTGGTCGGATCGCCTGCTGGGAGGGTTTCGCAAGACCTCCGAGCGGCTCGCCGGCAGCCTCACCGGGTTCGGCGGCGCCACCCGCCTGACCGAGGCGCAGCTCGACGAGATCGAGGACGCGCTCATCATGGCCGACCTTGGGCCCCGTGCGGCCGCGCGCATCCGCGAGCGTCTTTCCTCCGCACGCTTTGACGAGGGGCTGGACGACAAGGCCCTGCGCGAGGCGGTCGCGACCGAGATCGCGGCAATTCTGCGCCCCGTTGCCAAGCCGCTCGACATCGTCGCTTTCCCGCGCCCGCAGGTGATCCTCGTCATCGGCGTCAACGGTTCGGGCAAGACCACCACGATCGCCAAGCTGGCGCACCTGTTCCAGGAACTGGACTATTCGGTGATGCTGGCCGCGGGCGACACCTTCCGCGCCGCCGCGATCGGCCAGCTCAAGGTCTGGGCGGATCGCCTCGGCGTGCCGATCGTCACCGGGCCCGAGGGTGGCGACCCTGCCTCGATCGTGTTCGACGCGGTCAAGGCCGCGACTGATGCCGGCACCGACGTCCTGATCGTCGACACCGCCGGGCGCCTGCACAACAAGCGCGAGCTGATGGACGAGCTGGCCAAGGTGCGCCGCGTGCTCGGCCGCCTCAACCCCGAGGCGCCGCACGACGTGGTGCTGGTGCTCGACGCGACCAACGGCCAGAACGCGCTTCAGCAGATCGAAATCTTCAAGGATGTGGCCGGCGTCACCGGCCTCGTCATGACCAAGCTCGACGGTACGGCGCGCGGCGGTGTGCTGGTGGCCGCCGCCGGGCAATACGGCTTGCCGATCCACGCCATCGGCGTGGGCGAGACGATCAACGACCTGCGCCCGTTCGACCCCGATCTGGTCGCGCGGGTCATCGCCGGGGTATTCCAGTGAGCGACGTGACGACCACCAAACCCCAGGCTTCGGCGAAGCCCAAGACTTCCTGGGTCAACCTCGCCGTGGACTATGGCCCGCTGCTGGTGTTCTTCCTCGCCTATCGCCACTTCAGCCCGGCGCAGGCGAGCGACAACGGCGTCGGCTCGGTCGTCGCCATCACCAAGAGCACGATCGCCTTCATGGTCGCGACCGTGGTGGCGCTGGCGGTGTCGAAATGGCGCCTCGGCAAGATCTCACCGATGCTATGGCTGTCGACCGCGCTGATCCTCGGCTTCGGTACGCTGACCGTATTCCTGGGCGATCCGTTCTGGATCCAGATCAAGCCGACCGTGATCTACCTGCTGTTCTCGGGCGCGCTGTTCGTCGGCCTGATGCGGGGCAAGCCGCTGCTGCGCACGCTGCTGCAGAGCGCGTTCGACGGGTTGGACGACGATGGCTGGCGCAAGTTGTCGCGCAACTGGGCGTGGTTCTTCCTGGCGCTCGCCGGTCTCAACGAAGTGCTGCGGCACGCCCTCACCTTCGACGGCTGGCTGACCGCCAAGCTGTGGGGCGTCAGCGCGCTGTCGTTCCTGTTCACCTTCGCGCAAGTGCCGATGCTGCTGCGCCATGGACTTGGCAAAGAGGAAGCCGTGGCCGAGGCCGAGACGACCACGCCGCACGACTAAGCGGGGAACCGGTTTGGCGAGGTCGCGTTTCGCATCCGACCAAGTCAAACACGGGAGACCACCCTATGCGCACGCACTTCCTCGCCATCCCTGCCCTGATGATCGCCGCTGCCGGCCTCTCGGCCTGCTCGGAAAAGACCCAGGACAAGACGGCTGCTGCAGCCGATTCGGCCGCTGATGACGCGCGCAATGCTGCCGCCGACGCTGGCCGCGCTGCCGACAAGGCTGCGGACAATGTCTCGGATGCCGCCTCGAAGGCCGTGAACGACGCCAGCCGCGCTGCCGACCGTGCCGCCGACAATGCGTCGGCCAAGCTCGACCGCGCCGGCGACAAGATCGACCACGCTGCGGACAAGGCCGGCACCGCCGCCGACAAGTTCGGCAACCGCGTTGCCCAGGGTGCCGACGAAGCAGCGGACACGATGAAGAAGTAAGCCGCTTCCTTCATCCGCAAGCCAAAACAGAACGGCCGGTCTGCTCCCCACGGAGCGACCGGCCGTTTTCGTATGGGCGGGAATGCCAACGCGCCACGTTCCCGGGCGCGCGGCCTTCCTTGCCGATCAGATGCGCAGCTGGCTGCCCAGCTCGACGACGCGGTTGGTGGGCAGGCGGAAGAATTCCATCGCGCTGGCGGCATTGCGCAGCATCCAGGCGAACAGCTTCTCGCGCCACAGCGCCATGCCGGGCTTGTCCGAGGGGATCAGCGTCTGGCGCGAGAGGAAGAAGCTGGTCTTCATCATGTCGAACGGCGCGCCGCACATCGTCACAGTCTTGAGCGCGGCGGGCACGTCGGTCTCCTCGAGGAAACCGAAGCGCAGCTTGACGCGGTAGAAGCCGTTGCCGAAATCCTTGACGTCCGACCGCTCCGCCAGATCGACATAGGGCACGTCCTGGATCGCCACGGTCAGGATGATGACGCGGTCGTGCAGCACCTTGTTGTGCTTGATGTTGTGCAGCAGCGCCGAGGGAACGCCGTTGGAGGCCGAGGCCATGAAGATCGCGGTACCGGCCACGCGAGCGGCGCTCGAATGGGCGGACTTGGTGAAGACCTCAAGCGGGATCGAGCCTTCGGCCATGCCTTGGCGCATCAGCGCACGACCGCGCGACCAGGTGGTCAGCAGGGTGAAGATGGTCACGCCCATGACCAGCGGCACCCAGCCGCCGTCGGGGATCTTGGTGAGGTTCGCGCCGAGGTACCCGAGGTCGATCGCCACGAACAGCGCGAGCAGTCCGCCGGCAAGCACCGGGCGCCAGTGCCACAGCTTGATCAGCACGACGCCGAGCAGCACGTTGTCGATCATCATCGCGCCGGTCACCGCGATGCCGTAGGCGGCGGTCAGGTTCGACGAATGGCGGAACACCAGCACCAGCAGGATGACCGCGACCATCAGCGCCGAATTGATCACCGGGATGAAGATCTGGCCCGCAGCGGTGCTGGTGTGGCGGATCGTCATGCGCGGGATGAAGCCGAGCTGGATCGCCTGCTGCGTCACCGAGAAGGCGCCCGAGATCACCGCCTGCGAGGCGATGACGGCGGCGAGGCTGGCGATGATGAGCAGCGGCCACTGGAACCAGTCGGGCGCCAGATAATAGAACGGGCTGACCAGCGCCGAGGCGCCTTCACGCATCAGCAGCGAACCCTGGCCCAGGTAGTTGAGCACCAGTGCGGGCAGGACCAGCGCCAGCCACGAGACGCGGATCGGGTTGCGGCCGAAGTGGCCCATGTCGGCGTAGAGGGCCTCCGCGCCGGTCACCGCGAGGACGGCGGCGCCCATGGCCAGGAACCCGCGGAACGGGTCGAGCGCGAACATCGCCACCGCATAATGCGGGCTCAGCGCGCCGATCACCTGCGGATGGGCGGCGATGCTGACCACGCCGAGCACCGCGATCGTCGCGAAATAGACCAGCATGATCGGGCCGAAGAACGTCGCAACCTTTGCGGTGCCGCGGCTCTGGATCAGGAACAGCCCGATGAGGATCGCGACCACCATCGGCACGACCCAGCCCTGCATGCTCGGCTGATAGACCGACAGGCCCTCGATCGCGCCCATGACCGACACCGCCGGGGTGATCATCGAGTCGCCGTAGAACAGCGCCGTCGCGAAAACGCCGAGCAGGATGATGCCCCGGCCCCAGCGCTTGCCCTCGGTGTGCTGGTTGATGAGGGCCAGCAGCGCGAGGCTGCCCCCCTCGCCCTTGTTGTCCGCGCGCATGATGACCGAGACGTACTTGAGCGTCACGATGATCATCATCGACCAGAACATCAGGCTGATGATGCCATAGACGTGGGTCTGGTCGAGCGGGAGGCGGTGATGCCCGGCAAAGGTATCGCGCAAGGCGTAGAGCGGGCTGGTGCCGATGTCGCCGAACACGACGCCGACGGCGCCGACGGCCATCTTGAGCAGGCTGGAATCGTGCCCATGTGCGCCATGATGGCCTGCACCGCCGCTCGCGGAAGGCGACGCAACGGCAGTATCCGCATTACCCACGGAATCGGTCATGGCATTCGGTCCCCAGCCTTCACGGACTGCGTCCGGCCCGGCTCAAAAAGTGTTCCGGCGCCACGATAGACGCCGAATCGGCGCGGCGATTAGCACCGGCGTGTAACCTGAAGCAATGGTGAGCAAAGCCTTGAAGGCCGTGCCTGTTCCCGCGCAGCCCCCATGTGGGGGCCATGCGGGCGATGCGATCAGCGTGCGGGCGCGCTGCTGGCCGCGATCAGCTGGTCGAGACGCTTGAGCCGCATCTCGAGATCGGGGCGATAGGGCGCATCGGCGGGCGAGCGCGCGAGCAGCCCGGCCCACATCGCGCGAGCGTCGGCGAGCCGGCCGGACTGCGCCAGCGCCAGCCCCATGAAGAACGGCGGCCCCGGATGATCGGGCGCGATCGCGGCGGCACGGCGGAAGGCGAACTGCGCGGCGGGCGTGATCAGGCCCTCGCTGTGCCCGACCAGCGCATTGCCCAGCGCGACCTCGATATCGGGGTCGTCCGGGTTGTCGCGCGCAGCCTTGGCGAGCAGATCGGCCGCGGCACGATACTGCCCCTGCCGCGTCAGCCCGTCGGCGAGGATCAGCCAGCTGCGGCCCTTGCCGAAGGCGTCGCCCATCTGCTGGCGTTCCCTGACCAGCGTGGCATCCGCCACGGCCGGGCTTTCGACCGCGGCCGTCGGCGCACCGGGCAGGCCCGGGTGGCCCTGCAGGGCATAGCCCGCCAGACCGAACAGCAGGGCGGCGCCGGTCACTTCCCAACCGGTGCGGGGCAAGCGGCCGATCCATACCATGAGGCCGAACACGACGGCGGCAACGCCGATCACCAGAACCCAGGTCATGCTTTCCTGCCTCGCCGAAAACGCCCGCGCAGCAACAGCGCTGCCACCACGAGGATCACCGCGGGCGCCGCGAACAGCGGCCAGGTGAGTGTATTGAGCTGCGGCGTATAGCTGACATAGTCGCCATAGCGCTCGATCAGCCAGGCGCGGATCGCCTCGGGCTGCTCACCCGCGGCGATGCGCAGCCGCACTTCGTTGCGCATGTCGCCGGCCATCGAGGCATCCGAATCTGCGATCGACTGGCTCTGGCACTTGAGACAGCGCAGCGTTTCCATCAGCGCCTGGGCCTTCGCCTCCTGCGCTGCATCGGGCAACTGGCGATAGGCATAGGGTGCGGGCGGCATGCTATCCTGCGCGGCAACGGGCGCCAGCGGGGCCAGCACCAAAAACGCCGCAACAAAGGCGCCAAGCGTTCTCATTGGCCCGCTTCCTTCAGCTTGCGCAGGATCATCGGCACGTCGTCGGGCACGATCGCGCCGATGTGCTGGTAACGGATCACGCCGCGCGCATCGACGACGAAGGTCTCGGGCACGCCCGACGAGCCGATGCCGATCTGGACCTTGCTGAGATCGTCCTTGCCGATCCGCGCGAAGGGATTGCCGTTCGCGGCAAGGAACCGCGCCAGATCGTCCTTGCGGTCGCGGATGGCAACGCCGTCGATCTCGGCGCCCGCTGCGGTCAGTTGCGCCAGTTGCGGCGCTTCTACCGCGCAGGGTACGCACCACGAGGCGAAGATGTTGAGCAGGCGCGGCTTGCCGCCGGTGAAGTGCGCGTTGTCCAGGCCCGGACGCTCGTCGCTGGCGGGTGGCAGCACGAAGGCGGGGATCGGCTTGCCGATGAACGTGCTCGCCACCTCGCGGTTGTCGGGGCGGGCAAGGCCATAGACGACCAGCCCGAGAAAACCGGCGAACATGATCAGCGGCAACCACAGCGCCAGGCCGGGCCGGCGCGGCGCAGAATTGGGTGAAGACGCGGTCATCGGCCCTGCCTCTCGCGGCGGAAGGCGATTTTGTCGGCCGCGACCAGACGCTTCACATCGCGCGCCACACGGCCGACCAGCGCCAGCAGGCCACCAAGGCCAACGAGCAGGCCGCCCAGCCAGATCAGCGGCACGAACGGCTTCCACCAGAAACGCATCTGCCAGCGGCCGTCTTCGCCCTCTTCACCCAGGACGACATAGAGTTGGCCGTTCCAGCGCGTCAGCAGCGCGGATTCAGTGCGCGTGCCCGGCGGATTGGCAAAGACGCGGGCTTGCGGCTGCAGGACCACGGCGCTGCCGCCGTCGTAGCGGGCGGACACGCTGGCCTGCAGCGCGGTCCAGTTGGGGCCGGCGACGGGGTCGATGCGGTCGAGCGTCAGCTTGTAGGGACCGACACTGCGCGTCTCGCCGGGATTAAGCGCGGCAAGACGCTCGATCGAAAACGCGCTCTCGCTCGCCATGCCGAGCATCGCCACCGCCAGCCCGAAGTGCGCGACGACCATGCCCCAGGTGGGCAGCGGCGTACGCCGCAAGTTGCGCCCGCGCAGCGGCAGCAGGCTGGCCAAGGCCAGCGCACCGCCAAGGCCGAGACCGAGTGCGGGCAGCACCCCGACGCCAGCGAGCAGCGCGGCCACGGTGCCGGCCAGCGCGATCAGCGCGGGCACGGCCATGACCGGGGCCACGCGGCGGGCGCCGTCGTCCTTCCAGCGCAGGATCGGGCCGACTGCCATGACCACCACCATCGGCAGCGCGAACACCGCCGAAACCGGGTTGAAGTACGGCGGGCCGACCGAGACCTTGACCCCGAAGGCTTCGGTCACCAGCGGATAGAGCGTGCCCATGAGCACGATGCCGAGGATGCCGCACAGCATGACGTTGTTGAACACCAGCGCCGCCTCGCGGCTGACGGGGGCAAAGCGTGCGCCTTCGGTCACCGTGCCGGCGCGCAGGCCGAACAGCAGCAGCGCGCCGCCGATATAGATGGCCAGCAGCACGAGGATGAAGCTGCCGCGCGCCGGATCGACCGCAAAGGCGTGAACCGAGGTGAGGATGCCCGAGCGCACGAGAAACGTACCGACCATCGACATCGAGAACGCGACGACGCCGAGCATGACCGTCCAGGCACGCAGGGCGTTGCGCGCGGCCAGCACCGAAACCGAGTGAAGCAGCGCGGTCGCGGCCAGCCAGGGCATGAGCGAGGCGTTCTCGACCGGGTCCCAGAACCACCAGCCGCCCCAGCCGAGTGTATAATAGGCCCAGTACGAGCCCGCAGTGATGCCGACGGTCAGGAAGATCCAGGCGCCCAGCACCCACGGACGCATCGCGCGGGCGAAGGCCGGGCCGACATCGCGCGTGATCAGCGCACCCACGGCAAAGCTGAACGCGATCGAGAGGCCGACATACCCGACGTAGAGCGTGGGCGGGTGGAAGGCGAGGCCGATGTCCTGCAGCAGCGGATTGAGGCCGGCACCCTCGGGTGCGGGCTGGGCCAGCCGAGCGAAGGGATTGGAGGCGAGCAGCAGGAAGGCATAGAAGCCGAGGCTGACGAAGGCCTGTGCCGCCAGCGTCGCGAGCAGCGTGTTCTCGGCCAGGCGCCGCTCCACCAGCGCGACGAAGGCGCCGGCGAGGCTCATGATCGTCACCCACAGCAGCATCGAGCCTTCGTGGTTGCCCCAGGTGCCCGCGATCTTGAAGATCAGCGGCTTGGCCGAGTGGCTGTTTTCGGCAACGAGCTTGACCGACAGATCGGTGGTGACGAACAAAGTGACGAGCGCGGCGAAAGCCAGCGCCACCATCAGCCCTTGCGCCACCGCGACTGGACGCACCACGCCCACCATCGCCGCGCCCTGCGGCCGCAGCGCGAGCGCGCCGGCGACGAGTTGCAGCACCGCCAGCGCCGCTGCCATCCACAGAATGGCGAGACCGAGTTCCGCGATCATTTCGTCTCCGCCACCACGGCTTTGGCCTGCGCCCTGGTCATGTCCTTCATCTCGCGCGGCACGTATTTCTCGTCATGCTTGGCGAGCAGGTTGTCGGCCACGAAGGTCTGCCCTTCCATGCGCCCTTCGGCGACCACGCCCGAGCCTTCGACAAAAAGATCGGGGGTGATCCCGGCGAAACGCACGGGCACGCGCGCCTTGCCGTCGCCGACCACGAAATTGATCGTCACGCCATCGGGCATCGTCTTGATCGAGCCGCGTTCGACCATGCCGCCGAGCCGCACCGCCCGGCCCTGCTCGGGCGGGTGCGCGACGAGGTCGCTCGGCACATAGAAATAGCTGGCCTGGCGCGACAGCGCCCAGGCCGCGAGCAGCCCCGCGCCGATGAGCGCGACGAGCGCGATGACGACCAGTACGAGACGCTGGTGCTTGGCCTTGATGCCGCTCATGGGCGGGTGTTCTTCCTGTCCTTGCCGCGTACGGCGTCGCGGCGCGCCTCTGCCCGGCGCATGGCCCAGAGGGTCCAGGCCACCAGCAGGATCGTGCCGACCACGCCGATGGTCAGCGCGGCGGCCACGTAGTGCCATTGATCGAGGCGTTCGTGCATGAGATGCCTATCCGTCGAAACTGTCAGGCCATTGCCTTGCGGCGCAGGCGCGCCTCGGCCTGGATCTCGGCCAGCAGCGTGCGCATCCGCGCAAGGACGACCCCGCCGAAGATGCACGAGAAACCCAGCGCTGCGATCAGCAGGGGCCAGAGGAACGCCGCATCGATCGACGACTTGCCCATCGTGATCGAGGCGGGCTGGTGCAGGCTGTTCCACCACACCACTGAGCGGTTGATGATCGGGATGTTGATCGCGCCGACGAGACCGAAGATCGCGGTCACGCGGCTGGCGCCGCCACCGGCGGTCGCGTCCTTCTGTGCGGCACCGGCCAGCGCGATGTAGCCGAAATAAAGGAACAGCAGGATGAGGAAGCTCGTCAGCCGCCCGTCCCACACCCACCAGGTGCCCCAGGTCGGGCGCGCCCAGATCGAGCCGGTGGCGAGGCACATGGCGGTGAACACCGCGCCGGGCACCGCCGCCGCGCGCGCCGCGATGGCGGCAAGCGGGTGACGCCAGACCAGCTCCATGATGCTCGAGACCGCGATCGTGCTCCACCCCGCCATGCCCAGCCAGGCACAGGGTACGTGGATGAACAGGATGCGTACCGTCTGCCCCATCAACCGGTCGGGCGGGACGACGAACAGGCCCCAGGCCAGGGCGCCGAAGGCCAGCACCAGGCCCGTGACCAGCAGCAGCGGCATCAACCAGCGGGCGAGCCGCAAAAACCGGGCGGGATTGGCAAAACCGTGCATTGGGGCGAACTTGGGATCCTTCTCCACCGGGCATGGCCCGGCGCGTCCGCTCTGCCATTGCGCCAGATCAAGGGCAAGCAAAACAGAGGATGGGGGCGTTCGCCTTTAGGCCTAGGCCCCATCATATCGGTGGAGAAAATGGGGCGATCGAGGGGGTTCGAACCCCCGACCTCCGGTACCACAAACCGGCGCTCTAACCAACTGAGCTACGATCGCCACAACGGCAGGCCCGAGGGCCGTTTTCCGTATCCCGTACCGGCATCTTCGAGAAGTGCTCGACGCGGGTGAGCGCCATTGCAACAATCTGGCCGGGTTGAAAAGGGGAAAGTTGCCGCCGGGATAACTTTTTCGGCGGGAGCGCGACGGCCTCGGCCTTACCAGCGCCCTACCCCCTCAGCCCTCGCCGTCGTCGCGCTGGGCGCGGATCAGCGGGAGCGCGCAAAACAGGGCATCGAGCGTGGGCTGGTCGAACAGGGCCGAGAAACGCGCTTCGTGGCGCTCGATCCGATCGATGGCATCGGCCGCGGTCGCCTGCCCGGCCTCGGTCAGCCGAAGGGCGTGGCTGCGGCCGTCCGCCTTCTCGCGATCGACAAGGCCGCGATCCATGAGCCGCGAGACGATCGGGACCATGTTGGCGCGCTTGATCCCCAGCACCTGCCCGACCTCGGTCTGCGAACAGCCGGGATTGTCGCCGATCACCAGCAGCGTCGTCACTTCTGCCGGGCGCAGGTCGAAGGCGCCGAGCTCGCGCGCGAGATCCGCCATCATCACGCTCGATGCACGGCGCAGCTGGTAGCCGAGCAGGCGATCCAGCGAATTGGCCAGCGAGCCGGCGGAGGAAGACGAAGTGGTGGCCATGGGATGACACTTTATGTCAGGACGCCGGCAAGGCAAGCATGCGCGCCGCCGCGTTTCATCGCGTGCAGGAATATCGCGGGCGCTCGACGATGCGCCATTCCACAAATCCGCAGGCACGAAAAAGGGCGGCCGAAGCCGCCCTCGTCCGTTTCGTGCGTTCGCCCGCCGCCGGCCTCGACCGGCGCGGGCGATGGCCGAATCAGCCCTTCTTGAGGGTGAGGCCACCGAAACGCTTGTTGAACTGAGCGACACGGCCGCCCTGGTCCATCAGGCGCTGGTTGCCACCGGTCCACGCCGGGTGCGAGGTGGGATCGATGTCGAGAGCCAGCGTGTCGCCTTCCTTGCCCCAGGTGGAGCGAGTTTCGAACACGGTGCCGTCGGTCATCTGCACCTTGATGAAGTGGTAGTCGGGGTGGATGTTGGCCTTCATGGGACTGCTCCGATGCGCCGCCGGTTCCGACCGGCAGCTGGGAAACGGGTAAGTGAATCTCGAAAGCGGCGCCCCTAATGCAAAGGGCGCGGCTTGTCGAGTCTGGTGGCGCAGAGCGCCCGCAGCGTCAGCTGTCGGCGATCATTGCGGTGAAGCTGCACTCGGTGGCGATCTTGTCACCCAGCATCGCCTTGCCGGCGAACTTGCAGACGCGGCTGCGCTTCTGGGTAAACTCGACGTGGAGGTCGAGCAGGCAGCCGGGTTCCACGGGCGTGCGGAACTTGGCATCCTCGATCGCCATGAAATAGACCAGCTTGCCCGAGCCGGCGAGGCCCAGCGATTCCACCGCGAGCACGCCGGCGGCCTGCGCCAGCGCCTCGATCTGGAGCACGCCGGGCATGATCGGACGGCCGGGGAAATGACCCTGGAAGAACTGCTCGTTCATGCTCACGGCCTTCACCGCGTGGATGCGCTCGTCGATCACGAGCGCCTCGACACGGTCGACCAGCAGCAGTGGGTAGCGATGCGGCAGCGCCGCCATCACCCCACGGATGTCGAACGAACGCGGTGCCGCCGTCGCGGCGCCCTGGACTTCCTCGGTCATTCCCCTGATCCGTCCCTGCTCGCTCAGCGGCCCTGCGGCGCCTTGGTGTTGTTGGCGGCGGCCGGAGCCTGCTGGCCCTGGGCAGCCTGCTGCTGGGCCTGCGCTTCACGCTCGGCGCGCGGCATCCAGCCGGCGGGCGGCACGAGCTGGGCCGAAGGGATCAGCGCGTTGAGCTCGGTCAGGATGTCCTGGCTGATGTTCGACGACGGATCGGCCTTCACCACGCTCTGCACGTCGAGCACGATGGTGGCGCGGCGCTTGGTCATGGCGCGCTGGGTGGCGTCGGCCAGCTTGTCGCTGATCTGCTCGATCACGTACTGCTCCGAGAGGCTCAGCGGGGCGAGGATCTGCTGGATCTCGCGCTTGCCGTCTTCCTGAATCTGCTGGATCTGCTCGAGCTGCGCCTGGAGCGCGGCGCGATCGGCCTTGGGGTTCTTCTGGTCAGCCTGGAACTTGTCGGCCAGCGGCTTGAGCTGGGCATTGATCTGCTGGCTGCGGGTGTTGGCCTGGTCGATCTGCGACTTGTAGGTCGTCGGGCGCTGCTGCTGCGCCGTCTGGTAGGCGGCCGACGAGCCGACGATCGCCGAGGGGTTGGCGAAAGCGACGCCGTTGGCGACCGGACCGGTCGAGGCCGGAGCGGCGGCGGCCTTCTGCTGCGCCATGGCCGCAGGAGCAGCCGAGATCATCAGGCCCGCGATAAGGGCCGAGGCAATGCGGAGTTTCATCAGAACTGGGTTCCCACGTTGAATGTGATGGGCTGGGTGTCGTCGCCATCGACCTTTTTCAGGACCTTGGCGAAGTCGATACGGAACGGGCCGAAGGGCGAGTTCCAGTTGACGCCCACGCCGATCGAGATGCGCGGCTGGGGCGAATTGCCGACGAAGACCTCGTCGTACTTCTGGTAGGCGGAGTTGGCGGTACCGTCCGAAGCGCTCGCCGAGGTCGTGATGCGACCGGTCAGCGCGTCGGTGTAGAGCACGACGCCGGTGCTGGTAGCCGGGCGCTTTACGCCCCAGACCGCGCCGGCATCCATGAAGATCGAGGGACGCAGGCCCATTTCGCGCGCACCGGCGCCCAGCGGGATCTCCAGCTCGGCATGGCCGATGTAGTAGTAGCGGCCACCCAGCGCGTCGTCGGCCCACTGGTCGCGATTGGTGGTGATCGCACCAAACGTGCCGTCGGCGTTGCGGTTGTAGTACTTGCGCAGCACGCGCGGACCGACGCCACGGATGTCGAAGCCGCGCATCTGCGGCTGGCCGAGGAAGAAGCGGTCGGTCAGGCGGATATCGTCGATGGTCGGGTCGTTGGTGCGGCTGGCCAGCGGAGTGATCGCCCCGCCCTCGCCGCGCAGGCTGAACACGAAGCCCTTGAGCACCGGCCAGTAGTGCGCCCCGTTGGCTGTGATGCGCGCGTACTTCACCGAACCACCCAGGCCCGCGACGTCGCCGCTCACCTGCCAGGTGGTGCCCTTGGTCGGGCGCAGGCGGTTGTCGAGCGTGTCGTAGACCAGCGAGGTGCCGACCATCGAGCTGACGCGGCGACCCAGCGCGTCGCACAGGTAGCGACCGGCGAGCAGCGGGCTGCACTGGCCGTTGAGGTAGTAGGTATCCTGGTCCAGCGTCACGTTGTCGATGTTGAACGTGTAGCGCCCGATCAGCGACATGTACTCGGTCAGCGGCACGCCGGCGCGGACCTGGAAGCCGGTTGTGGTCTGCTTGTAGGTCGTGTTGCGGTTGGCGTTCAGGTAGTTGAAGCTGTTGTAGTCGCGGCGATAGACGTCGACGCCCATCGAGATGTTGCGATCGAACAGATAGGGCTCGGTAAAGCTGACCTGGACGCTGCGCGAGTAGCGCGAATAGTCGACGCTGGTGCCGATCGTCTGGCCGCGGCCGCGGAAGTTGTTCTGGCGGATCGAGGCCTGGAAGATGAAGCTCTCGAGGCTCGAGAAACCGGCCGACAGCTGAAGCTCGCCGGTGGGCTTTTCCTCGACGTTCGCCTCGAGCGCGATGCGGTCGGGCGACGAGCCGGGCTTCTGCTCGACCTCGAACTTCTCCTGGAAGTAGCCGAGCGACTTGATGCGGTTCGACGAACGCTTGATCTGGTACGAATTGAACGCATCGCCTTCGGCGAGACGGAATTCACGGCGGATGACCTTGTCCTGCGTCAGCGTGTTGCCGTTGACGTCCACGCGCTCGACATAGACCCGGGGCGCTTCCGCGATGCGGAAGTTGATGCCCATGGTCAGGTCATCCTTGTTGCGCGCAAAATCGGGCTGCACGTTGGCGAAGGCATAGCCCAAGCTGCCCGCGGTCTCGCTGATGCTGTCGACGGTGTCTTCGACCAGCTTGGCGTTGTACCAGTCGCCGGCCTTCATCGGCAGCTTCTTGACCAGCTGCTCGCCGTCGATCTCGCGCAGCTGGCTGTCGACCTTGATGTCGCCGAACTTGTAGCGCTTCCCTTCCTCGACCACGTAGGTGATGATGAAGTCGCGCTTGTCGGGCGTGAGTTCGGCAACGGCCGAGACCACGCGGAAATCGGCATAGCCCTTGGTCAGGTAGAACTGGCGCAGCTTCTGCTGGTCGAAGGCCAGGCGATCGGGGTCGTAGCTGGTGCCCGACGAGAACACGCGGAACGCGCGCGACTGCTTGGTCACCATCTCGCTGCGCAGTTCGGTGGCGCTGAACTGCTCGTTGCCGATGATGTTGATCTGGCGGACCTTGGACTTAGGCCCTTCGTTGATCTCGAAGACAATGTCGACGCGGTTCTGGTCCAGCATGACCATCTTCGGTTCGACCGAAGCGGCAAAGCGGCCCTGCCGCTTGTACAGCTCGATGATGCGCGAGACGTCGGCGCGCACCTTGGAACGCGTGAAGATCTGGCGTGCCGCGAGCTTGATCTCGGGCAGGATCTTGTCTTCCTTGAGGCGCTTGTTGCCCTCGAGGATGATGCGGTTGACGACCGGGTTCTCCTTGACCTGGATGGTCACGGCCCCGGCGTTGTTGCGCACCTGCACGTCGGCGAAAAGCTCGGTGGCGAAGAGGTCCTTCAGCACCTGGTCGGCGACGGCCTGGGTGTAGCGATCGCCTTCGCGCAGGCGGATGTACGAGCGGATGGTGTCGGACTCGAGGCGCTGGGCGCCCTCGATCGTGATCGAGCTGACGGTCTGCGCCGGCTCGGCCGGGGCAGCGGCGACAGGAGCGGCAGCGGCCGACGGGGCGGCGGCAGACGGGGCCGCCACAGGCACCCTTTGCGCACCCTTGGCCGGCTTGGCCGACTTTGCCGACCGGGTAGCAGGCGCAGGCACGGCATCTTGAGCCAGCGCGGCGTTGGCCAGCATCGTCGAAGCGAGCAGCGCCACCATGCAGGTCGATGCCCGCGCAGCGGCGGGGGCGGTCAGGCTCGCGTACCGTTCATTCATCACCAAGCGCCATCCCGTCTGAAATTCGCATTGCGCCGCCGTGACCGGCGGCCTTCGTCAGCTTCTGCCGCAATCCGGCATCGCAGCCCTGTGCCCGATGCCGATGCGCCAATCAAGCAAGCACATCGCGGGGCATCGCATTCGCCCTGCTTATTGTGGAAAATGTCGAAAGTTTGCCGGCCACGACCCCTGTGGCGATGATACGGCCCCTCGGCTCGCTGCCGGACCCAGCGGCAGCGTCCTCGTCGTCTAACGGTTCAACCGCCGAAACCCTTCGCTCCCAACAGCCGCCCCGCCGAACGAACCAGGTCGAGCGAGGCGACATCATTGACCGTCACGACGACCATCAGCACCACCACCAGCGCAAGACCTGCGCGGAAGGCCCATTCCTGGCCCCGCGCACTCACCGGCCGGCGGCGCACCGCCTCGGCCAGGTAGAACGCAAGGTGCCCGCCATCGAGCACCGGAATTGGCAAGAGATTGATGAATCCCAGATTAATCGAGATCAGGGCGACGAAGAACACGAACGGCTGCCAGCCCGAGACGAGCTGCTCGCCCGAGAACTTGGCGATCTTGATCGGCCCGCCCAGCTCCTTGACCTCGCGCTGGCCGGAGACGATCTGGACGATCCCGGTGACCATCATGTCGACGATGCTGCGCACCTGCCGCGCGCCATCCGCCACGGCCTCGAGCGGGCCGACACGCACGACCTGCACGCTGGCCGGGCCGATTCCCATGAAGCCGATCTTCTGGACATTGCCGAAACGATCGCTCTCGGTCTTGACCCCGGCCACCGCGCGCAGCGGCAGGCGCTGACCGCCGCGCTCGACCACCACGTCGAGCGGCTCGCCAGGGTGCTGGGCGACCGCCAGCTTGACGTCCATGAAGGTGTCGACGCCGGCGCCGCGCAGGCTGACGATGCGATCGCCGACCTTCATCCCGGCAGCCTGCGCGACCGAGCCGGGCTGGATCACGCCGACGACCGGCGGGACCACCAGCTTGCCATAGGCCAGCGTAAAGCCCGACAGGATGACGAGTGCGACCAGCAGGTTGGTGACGGGTCCTGCCAGCACGATCAGCGCGCGCTGCCACAGGCGCTTGGCCTGGAACGTGCGGTTGCGCTCCTCGGCGGGCAGCGCCAGCCATTCGGCACTGGGCTTGCTCGTCGGACTCATGTCGCCCGCGAACTGGACGTATCCACCCAGCGGCAGCAGCGACAGCTTCCAGCGCGTACCGCGCTTGTCGGTCCAGCCGACCAGTTCCTTGCCGAACCCGATCGAGAAGACGTCGGCCTTCACCCCGCACCAGCGGCCGACGAGGTAGTGGCCCAGCTCGTGCAGGAAGACCAGTGGTCCCAGCACGAGCAGGAAACCGAGGAGGCTTGTCAGAAAGCCGGGATGCTGCATCAACGAACGGGCTCCATGCACGCGGCGGCGCGCACGCGGGCTTCATGATCCACCGCCATCACGTCCGCCAGCGCGGCGGGTGCGGGCGGCAGGCCGCGCGCGAGCACATCCTCGACACATGCCACGATCCGGGTGAACCCAATCTTACCGGCAAGAAAGGCGGCTACGGCCACTTCGTTGGCGGCATTGAGCACGGCCGGTGCCGCCCCGCCCGCGATCACCGCCTCGCGCGCCAGGCGCGTCGCGGGAAAGCGCGACTCGTCGGGACGGCGGAACGTCAGTTCACCGATCTCGGCCAGGTCGAGCGGCGCGCAGGGCGTGTCCATGCGCGCCGGCCAGGCGAGCGCGGAGGCGATCGGCACGCGCATGTCCGAGGGCCCGAGCTGCGCCAGCGTCGAGCCGTCGCGATACTCGACCATCGAATGCACCACCGATTGCGGATGCACCAGGATGCGCAGCCGTTCGACCCCGACGGGGAACAGATGATAGGCCTCGATGAACTCGAGACCCTTGTTCATCATCGTCGCCGAATCGACGCTGATCTTGGCGCCCATCGACCAATTGGGGTGCTTGACCGCCTCGGCCGGTGTCGCATGGACCAGCCTGTCGCCCGCCCAGTCGCGGAACGGCCCGCCACTGGCGGTCAGCGTGATCATCCGCACATGCGCCGGATCGTTGCCGCACAGGCACTGGAAGATCGCATTATGCTCGGAATCGACCGGCAGCAGCGTGGCGCCGCTGCGCGCGACGGCGGCGGTCATCACCTCGCCGGCAGACACCAGCGCTTCCTTGTTGGCGAGCGCGACCGTGCGGCCGCACTCGATCGCCGCCATCGTCGGGGCAAGTCCCGCGCAGCCGACGATCGCGGCCACGGTAATGTCCGCGCCGCGCGCCGCGGCCTCGACCAACGCCTCGGGCCCTGCGGCGGCTTCAATCGAGGTTCCGGCGAGCGCGGCACGCAGGTCTGACAGGCGTTCGGGATCGGCCACCACCGCGACCTCGGCGCCGAACTCGCGCGCCAAAGCCGCCAGTTCCTCGATACGGCCATGTGCGGTGAGCGCGACGACGCGAAAGGCGTCGCGGTTGCGGCGCACGAGGTCGAGCGTCGAGTCCCCGATCGAGCCGGTGGCGCCGAGCACCGAAATGCTGCGCAAGTTCATGCAGATGCTCCCAGGGCCCAAGCCGTGCCGACGATGATCGCCACCGGCAGGAGCCCGTCGACGCGGTCGAAGAAACCGCCATGTCCCGGGATCAGCCGCGAGGAATCCTTGACGCCGGCGCGCCGCTTGAGCCACGATTCGTAGAAATCCCCGGCCTGTGCCGCGATGGCCAGCACCGCGCCGGCCAGCGCCGCGATACCGAGGTTGGCGATGTGCAGGGCTTCGGCAAGGCTCGGCCCGACCGGCCCGATCGCGCTGATGAGCCAGGCGCCGCCTAGCGTGAACAGGGCGGTCCATACGCCTGCCGCCGCCATGCCGCCGGCCAGCCCCGACCAGGTCTTGGACGGACTGATGCGCGGCGCGATCTTGGGGCCACCCAGCGCGCGGCCGGTGAAATAGGCGCCGGTGTCGGTGGCGATCACGAGGCCCATCACCCCGATCAACAGCGGCACGGGCATGACAATCAGCGCGAGCGCGGCCCAGCCGATGTAGATCGCCCCGGTAATGACCGCCGCGGTCATCCGCGCCGGATCGGGTGCGATGCGTGCGGCAAGCCTGACGTACTCGCCGTAGACCACCAGGCCGACCAGCGCGATGAATCCGTCGAGTGCAACACCGCCGCGCCACACGGCGAGCCCCGCCACCGCCAGCATGACCACCGCGGAGGCGAGCCGCACCGGCAGGTCCGAACGCTTGGACGCCGCAGGGCCCGCGGACGGGGCCGGCGCCGGGATCTCAGCGTCCGCCAAAGCGGCGCTCCCGCTCGGCGAACTGGTCGAGTGCCGCGCGCAGGTGATCGGGAGTGAAGTCGGGCCAGAGCACGGGGGTAAAGACCATCTCGGCATAGGCGGCCTGCCACAGCAGGAAGTTCGACAGGCGCACTTCGCCCGAGGTGCGGATCAGCAGGTCGAGCGGCGGCAGGTCTGCGGTGTCCAGCTCGGCCGCGATCGTCTCGGGCGTGATCTCTCCCTTGGCCGCCGCCTTGGCTGCGGCACGCGCGATTTCCTGCTGCGAACCGTAGTTGAGCGCGATCGCCAGGGTCAGGCGGGTGTTGCCCGCGGTGCGCGCGATGGCATCGTCGATCAGCTCGACCAGGTCGGGAGCCAGCGCCTTATAGTCGCCGATGATGCGCAGGCGCACGCCATTGCGGTCGATCTCGTCGAGGTCGCTGCGGATGAACACTCGCAGCAGGTTCATCAGGTCCGAGATCTCGTCGGCCGGACGCTTCCAGTTCTCCGAGCTGAACGCGTAGAGCGTCAGCGCCTCGAGACCCAGATCGCCGGCGGCGCGCACGGTCGCCCGCACCGCATCGACCCCGCGCTTGTGCCCGAAGGCACGCGGCATGAAGCGCTTCTTCGCCCAGCGCCCGTTGCCATCCATGATGATGGCGACATGGCGCGCGAGGGGGGCATCGCCTCCCCCATCGCGGGATACCGGCACGGGAACGGGCGCGGCGCTCACTTGCCCAGGATTTCCTTTTCCTTCTGGGTCGCGGCTTCGTCGAGTGCCTTGATCGTCTCGTCGGTCAGCTTCTGGACTTCGGTTTCGAGACGCTTGCGCTCGTCTTCCGAGATTTCCTTCTTGGCCTCGTCGGCCTTGAGCGCTTCCATGCCGTCGCGGCGCACGTTGCGCACGGCGATGCGGGCCCCTTCCGCATACTTGCTGGCGAGCTTGGCCAGCTCCTTGCGGCGCTCTTCAGTTAGGTCGGGGATCGGCAGGCGCAGGTTGTTGCCGTCGTTGATCGGGTTAAGGCCGAGACCCGCCGAACGGATCGCCTTCTCGACCGGGCCGACGTTCGAGCGGTCCCACACCTGCACCGAGAGCAGGCGCGGCTCGGGCGCCGAGACGGTGGCGAGCTGGTTGAGCGGCATGTGGCTGCCATAGACCTCGACCATCACGGGATCGAGCAGCGCGGTGTTGGCGCGGCCGGTGCGAAGACCCGCGAGATCGCCCTTGAGCGATTCGACGGCGCCCTTCATGCGGCGCTCGAGATCGCCCTTGTCATACTTTGCCATGGATCAGGCTTCCTTCCGAACGGTGGTCTGCGTCCCCTCACCCGCCAGGACGCGGGCAAGATTGCCCTGCTCGCGGATCGAGAACACGACGATGGGAATGTTGTTGTCGCGGCACAGCGCCACGGCCGAGGCGTCCATCACCTGAAGGTTCTGGGCGAGCACGGTGTCGTAGTCGATCGTGTCGAAGCGCTTGGCGGCGGGATCCTTCTTGGGATCGGCGTTGTACACGCCATCGACGCTGGTGCCCTTGAACAGGGCATCGCACTGCATCTCGGCGGCACGCAGCGCGGCGCCAGAATCGGTGGTGAAATAGGGGGCGCCGACACCGGCGGCGAAGATCACCACCCGGTCCTTGGCCAGGTGGCGCTCGGCACGGCGGCGGATCACCGGCTCGCACACCTGGTCCATCTGCACAGCAGATTGTACGCGGGTGTCGACGCCGAGCTTTTCCAGCGCGGACTGCATCGCCAGCGCATTCATCACCGTGGCGAGCATGCCCATGTAGTCGGCCTGGGCACGGTCCATGCCCTTGGCGGCGCCCGCCATGCCGCGGAAGATATTGCCGCCACCGATGACAAGGCAGATCTCGAGGCCGGTTTCCTTCGCCGCCTTCACTTCGGCGGCGAGCGCGGCAACGAAGTCGGTGTCGATACCGAACTGCTGGTTGCCCATCAGCACCTCGCCCGAGAGCTTGAGCAGGATGCGCTTGAACGTCGCGGGGCTGGTCATGGGAATCCTGTCTCTCGCACTGGCACGGCGTTGTTCGGCGGTGGCATTCGGCGGCCGGGACAGCCGGGGCAAGGCCCGGCGCGCGCGGCGAATGTTGCGCCCTTATACGCAGCACGCGCCGCGTGCCAAGGGCGCCGGGCGCATTTCGCAGACGCAAGGATCCCCGCGACGACGTGGACCATAAACCGGCCGATGCCGGGCGATGGTCCCGCCGCGCGGGGACGCAATGGTTCAGAGGCTTACTTCAGGCCGGCGGCGGCAGCCACTTCGGCGGCGAAGTCGGACTCTTCCTTCTCGATGCCTTCGCCCAGCTGGAAGCGGACGTAGTCGGCGAGAACGATCTTGGTGCCGGCAGCCTTGCCAGCGGCTTCGACGACCTGCGCGATGGGGGTCTTGTTGTCCATCACGAAGAGCTGCGAGAGCAGGGCGTTTTCCTTGGCGTACTTCGCCACGGCGCCGTCGACCATCTTGGCCTGGACTTCGGCGGGCTTGCCGCTCTCGGCCGCCTTCTCAGCCGCGATCTTGCGCTCGCGGGCGATCAGTTCGGCGTCGAGGTCCTCGGCGTTGAGCGCGAGCGGGAAGGCAGCGGCGATGTGCATCGCGATCTGCTTGCCCAGCGCTTCGAGCACGTCGGCCGGTGCTTCGGACTCGAGCGCGACGAGCACGCCGATCTTGCCGAGGTTGGTGGCGGCGGCGTTGTGCATGTAGGGCACGACGATGCCGTTGGTCACGGCGACGTGCTTGATGCGACGCAGCTGCTGGTTTTCACCGATCGTGGCGACGTTGTTGGTCAGCTTGTCGGCAACCGTGCCACCGTCGGGGTAGGCTGCGCCCTTGAGCTGCTCGACGTCGTCGGCGCCGGTTTCCAGCGCCACTTCGGTCGCCTTGCGCACGAAGTCCTGGAACTGGTCGTTCTTGGCGACGAAGTCGGTTTCCGAGTTCACTTCGAGGGCAACGCCCTTGGTGCCCGAGACGGCCACGCCGACGAGGCCCTCGGCCGCGGTGCGGCTCGACTTCTTGGCGGCGGCGGCGAGGCCCTTGGCGCGCAGCGCGTCAACCGCGGCTTCGAAATCGCCGGCGGCTTCGTCGAGCGCCTTCTTGCAGTCCATCATGCCGGCGCCGGTGCGCTCGCGCAGGTTCTTCACGTCAGCGGCGGTATAAGCCATTGCGTTGGTCCTTTTTGGGTAAACGGTGCGGCCGCGGCTGCACGCGCCGCGGCCCTAGTCGTCAAACGGGACAATTCGGTGACGGGGATGCATACACCCCCGCCCCGCCATCATTCCGAAATCAGGCTTCGATCGCCTCTTCGGCAACCGGCTCGGCCATCGCGCCGAGGTCCACGCCCGAGGCGTAGGCGGCGTCACGGCCACCCTTGGTCGCGGCAGCGGCAACCGCTTCGCAGTAGAGACGAATCGCGCGGCTGGCGTCGTCGTTCGCCGGGATCGGGAACGCGATGCCTTCGGGCGAGACGTTCGAGTCGAGGATCGCCACGACCGGGATACCCAGCACGTTGGCTTCCTTGATCGCCAGCTCTTCCTTGTTGGCGTCGATCACGAACATCACGTCGGGGATGCCGCCCATGTCGCGGATACCGCCGAGCGAGAGCTCGAACTTGTCGCGCTCGCGGGTCAGCTGGAGGACTTCCTTCTTGGTGAGGCCGGCGGTGTCACCCGACAGCTGCTCTTCCAGCGCCTTGAAGCGCTTGATCGAGCCCGAGATGGTCTTCCAGTTGGTGAGCATGCCGCCCAGCCAGCGGTGGTTGACGTAGTGCTGGCCCGAAGCGCGGGCGGCCTCGGCGATCGGCTCCTGCGCCTGGCGCTTGGTGCCGACGAAGAGAACCTTGCCGCCGGCCTGGACGGTGGCCGAGATGAACTCGAGCGCGCGCGACATCAGGGGAACGGTCTGCGACAGGTCGAGGATGTGGATGCCGTTGCGCGCGCCGAAGATGTACGGCTTCATGCGCGGGTTCCAGCGGTGGGTCTGGTGGCCGAAGTGGGCACCGGCCTCGATCAGCTGCTGCATGGTGACGACGGGAGCCGCCATAGATATTTCCTTTCCGGTTTCACCTCTGGGACGCTGGAACCGCGCGGAGAACCCGCTGCTGGCACCGGTATGTGCGCATCCCATGTGGACTGGCCCAAGGTCACGATCCGGGCGGACTTGCCGCGAATCGCCGATGAGCTGGGCCGCGCTTAGCCGCTGCCCCCGGACAAATCCAGCCCCCTGATGAAACTACGGCAACCCGCCCCACAATTGCGTCCACCTGCGAGCAAACCCTCCCTTAAGTACAGGGTGACAGACCATGAAGGCCGGAAACGCGTGGGATTCGGATGTTTAATCAGTAGGTACAGACGCTTAGAACAAAACACGATCATCCTGATGAATCAGGTTGACGCAAGCGAACAAAGATGGAACAAAAGGCTCAGGAACGGCGTCAACAGGAACCGTTCAGGAATAGTCTGGTTATCCACAACAATCGCATTCGCTGTCATAATCGTCACAGGTCGGACGATGACAGCGGCTTGCTGCATTGCCACCGGAAAGGCTCCCGCCATGATCGCCATCCTCGCATCCACCGCCATCTTCGGAGCCGGATTTGCCGGCATCGCCGCCATGGCGTTCACGTTGCGAAGCCAGATGGGCTCGATCCGGCAGGTGCTTGCCGATGCGCGTACGCTGCAGCAGGCCGACTGCATCATGCAGGATCGCCAGTTCCTGTCGCAGCTGACGCGTCTGTCCGATCTCGGCGGCCGGGACGTGGAAGTCCAGGCGACGCTGGCCCCGGCCTCCGCCTTTGGCCAGCCCCCGATCGCCGGCCCGCGCCGCGCGGGCGCCCGCGCTGCGCGTCAGCCCGTTCGGACCATCACGCCGGGACGCCGCGCTGCCGCTTGAGCCGCGCGTAGCGGAATACACCGACGGGAATCAGCGCAAGATAGACGGCGCAGATTCCGACCAGCGTCAGCCATGGTTCGGTCAAAAGGGCCGCGAAGACCAGGCCGGTTAGGGCGATCACCTCGAGGCGGATGGTCTTGCGTGGCCGGAACGAAGACCAGCCGGGCGTCGCGAGATTTGAAATCATCATGAACGCGATGATCGCCGCCCAGACGGCGACGAGCGCCGGGTTGCGGAATTCCTCGCGGCCGCTGGCGATCCACAGATAAATCGGCAGGAACGCAAGGCCCGCGCCGGCCGGGGCCGGCACGCCGGTCAAAAAGCCGGCCGACTTGTGCGGCTGTTCCGCCATGTCGATACGCGCATTGAAGCGGGCAAGACGCAGCGCGCAGCATACGGCCAGGGCCAGGGCCGCGAACCAGCCGAAGCGGGGCACCGACTGCAACGACCACAGGTAAAGCACCAGTGCAGGTGCGACACCAAACGAGATCGCGTCGGACAGGCTGTCCAGTTCGGCGCCAAAGCGGGACTGCGCCTTCATCAGGCGCGCCACGCGGCCGTCGATCCCGTCGAGCATCCCGGCGAGGATGATCGCCAGCACCGCCGCGCGGAAATCCCCACCTATGGCGAAGCGGATTCCGGTCAGGCCGCAGCATAGCGCCGCCGAGGTGATCGCATTGGGCACGAGCGCCCGCAGGGTCAGCCCGCGCGGCAGACGATGCCGCCCGAAATCTTCTCCGGAGTAGGATTCGCGCAGATCCTCGCCGTCGTCGGCAAGGCTCACTGGCTGACGCCCTCGATCAGCGGTGCATCGCCGATCTCGGCAAGAATCGTCTCGCCCGCCACGACCCGCTGCCCGATCAGGACCTTCGGCTCGGTGCCGACCGGAAGATAGACATCGACACGGCTGCCGAACCGGATCAGGCCGACCCGCTGCCCCACGGCGACGATGTCACCGGTCTTGACGAAAGGCACGATGCGGCGCGCCACGAGGCCGGCGATCTGGGTGAAGCCGACCTTCACCCCGTCGCTGCGCTCGACCAGGAAGTGCTGGCGCTCGTTCTCTTCGCTCGCTTTGTCGAGATCGGCATTGAGGAACTTGCCGGGGATATAGACCACGCGGCGAATCGTCCCGCCGATCGGGGTACGGTTCACGTGCACGTCGAACACCGACATGAAGATCGACACGCGGGTCACCGGCGTCGGGTCCATCGCGGCAACGCCGCTGCCGTCGTCTGCCGACAGTTCGCGCGGCGGCGCCACCTTCTGGATCAGCGTGATGAGGCCATCGGCGGGCGCGACGATGAAGCGGTCATCGCGCGGCGTGACGCGGACGGGATCGCGGAAGAAGGCCAGCACCCCAAGCGTGAGGAACACGAACGGCCAAGCCAGCAGGCTGCCGCCGACGATCATCACGAAGACGGCGATGGCCGCGGCTATCGCCCCGAACTTGCGGCCTTCGGGATGGATGGAAGGCCAGGACCAGCCGGCAGAGCCGCGTCCACGATTGTCAAAAATGTCACCAGGCATGCCACGGGTCTAGGCGCTGGGGATGCGGACCGCAAGCGGCGCCGACCGATGTTTCCCATCGGCGGCGCCCCTGTCTCGACCAATGACGCACGATCGCACCGAAAGCGGCGACGCTTGTCGCCCCCGCTTCAGGCCGATTCGATCGCCCGACGAGCGGCACTGGCCTCGGCAATCAGGGCATCCAGCGCCTTGGCCGTGTCTTGCAGCAGTGTTGGCGTCACCGGCCGCTCGCCGCTGACAAAACGACGCAGTGCGCGCTCGTCGATGCCCAGCCGGCGCGACGCCGCAGTGACGCCGCCGAACACCTGGATGCAGTGGGCGAAGTGTTCTTGTGGATCGTTCATCGGTTTTGACACCCCTCTATCATTAGCAAAATGCTCGCGTGTCCGCCGCATGGCCGCTTGCGACGATGCCATCAAGAGGGGGCCCCGAGGTGCCAGGCCAGTCTGCCCGGCACCCGCATCGCGCTGCGACCGATCAGAACCGTCGCGGCGTGTTGCCCATCTGGTCGCAAGTCCCGCGGAAGCCATAGTTGGACAATCCCTCGACGGTGACACGACCGGATCGTCTGTCGATGAAGATACGCGGCTTGTTCAGCCCGTTCAGCCGGTAGCTCGCCCGGATCGTGTCGGGCGTCACGGCCACATCGTAGAGATCCCACCAACCGTCGGCTCCGCGCGAATGGATCGGCGGGATCAGGGCACGGGGCAGCTTGATGCGCCCGCCACCCGGCCACGTCTGGATCATCAGCGACGCGTCGAACACTTCCTGGCGCGTCTCGTTGTAGCGACCATATTCATAGCGATCACGCTGCGCATTCCACGTCCAGGTCGTGCCACTGGCGATGCCGTCGCGAGACCCATCGCCGAAGCACACCAGACCCAGTTCGACCGGACGGCCATCGACCACCGGCGGCGCATAGCCGGGGCCGCCGTCATAGGACGGCTGGGGGCGGGAATAGCCCCGATCGGGTTCATACCTGGGCCGGGGCCGCGCGGCCTGCGCGCCGTAGTCATACGACGGCCGGGGCGGAGTGGCGGTCGCGCGCTGGCGACAATCCGGCGCCGGTGTCGCCGTGATCGACGCGTAACGGCCATCCATCACGGCAATCGTCACGCATTGTTGGCGGCTGGCGTTCCACCAGTTCGTATAGGAGCGATCGTCAGCCTTCGTACCGCCCGTGTTGACGTACCCGCGGCGCTGCAGTTCGCCTTCGGCCTGCCCCGCCCGGGCTCCGACCAGATCCGAAAGACCCGTGTTCTGGGCAGTGGCCACAAGTGGGGCAGCAGCGCAGGTCACAGCGATGAGGCAGGAAGCCAGTTGAAGACGGCGGAGCATGACGAACCTCGCGATCGAGAGCAAAATCCGGAAACCAGCGCCCGGACTTGTCGTGTAGAGCGAACAGCATTTCCAAATGTTCCGGCGACTTGCGGATCAGCGGAACAGCACTCCGAGACCAAGGGTGATGGCGATGCTCAGCGCCATCCCGAACAAGACGTCGACGCTCGATCTCAGGCGTGTCTGCCCCAGTTCGACGCTGAACCACCGAACCTGGACCACCGCGTAGTAGATGAAGCCACCAAGGGTTGCCGCCAGCCCCCATGGCGCCAGACGCACGTCGGGCGAGATTGCGATCGTCACCCCGCCGCTGGCCAGAAGCGCGAATGGGGCGATCGCATAGCACTGCGCATAGAAGGGGGGCTTGAGCGTATCGCGATTGATCACCGTTCCGCTGCGGCGGACCTTTCGCGCCGCGAGAACCAGGGCAAAGAGACCGAACAACGCCAGCCGCAGCAAGAGCAGGCTGGTATTGTCGTTAACCAGCGCAGCCAGGCCGTGGTGACTGGCTACGATCGGGCTGACCCCATCCCCCACGGCAATACCGACACCCTGGATAACCACGATCGTCAGCACCAGCATGATCGGCGGACTGACCGTGGCGCGAAATTGCTCGGACTTGGGCAGGGTTAGCTGATCTTCGGCGTACTTCATCGTCCTGATCGGCGAGCGAACGATCTTCCACAGCGTGATCGGATAGAACAGCACCCACGCCATAAGTTCGTAGAGTATTTCATCCAAAGAACTCAACCATTGGACAAAATTCATCGCAGCCCTTTCGCGTGCCAGCGTGATCGCCGCGTATCTGTCGGCCTTATTCTATGCTGGGCTAACCCGGTGAGCGCAACGCCCCGCTGGCGAGCGATCATAAGCCAGCGATCGAATGCGACAGGCAAGTTCGCGAAGAGGGCCTTCAGGCGGCACTCGTGCATCGCGCGGGCCGTCCGTCCTCGCGCAAACAACGCGCATCGCATGGCGCCTGACATTTCCAGGACAATACGAGCGCTGCGTCCGCCGCTACCCACGCCTCCAGCCTTGTCGCCTCGTCGCGGAACGCGATGACCTGACCCGACGACGTCTTGAGTTCAGCCGTAAGCCCCGGGGGAAGCGCATCGCCTTTGGCCACCAGAGCAAGCCGCGCCAGTGTGCCCGACGGGCCATCGATCCGCAGGCTCACCGTGGTTGCATCCAGCTGGTGGATCGCACGGATGAAGGCGTCGCTCCAGATCAGGAAGGGAATGCCCTCGATCCTGCGGAAGCTGAGTGCGGTATAGAGCAGTGCGCCGCCGCAGCCGTAGATTTCCTGGCCGACCTGTCCGGCGAGCTGGCCATCGGGATAGAGGTCCTCCACCGGGAAATTGAGATCGCGGGCAATATAGCCATTGCGGATATCGTCGCGGGCCACGCAATCCTCGGGCAGGGCATCGGGATAATAGAACCATGCCCGGTCGAGCGCGTGACGGCAGTATTCCGACAGCAGCAGGCGCACCGCAGGGATGACGTCCGGGCCGCCGTAGTCGAGGTAGCGCTCGAATGCGCAATAGCTGTCGAAGCATTCGTAGGCGGCCATGTACGGCGCGTCCTGAAGGCAGGTCACGCCGAGGAAGTTCCTCCAGTGGCGCGCCTTGCCGATGTCGCTGTTCCAGATCTGCGCATTGTGGAAGAAGCTCGCCAGGTAGACATAGCTCTGCTCAAGGTATTCCTTGCGGTCGGTGATGCGCCAGAGCCGGGCACAAGCGGTCGCGCCCCACGCGGTGAGATTGGCCTGGTAATTGAGGTCGAAACGCATGCCCTTCGCAGCGTCGATCGCCGCCTTGGCCTCGTCGACAAAGCGCTGGTCCGATGTCAGCGCATAGGCCTGCAGCATGACCCATGCATAGATTCCGCCCACGTCGGTCTGCCCACGCTCGTCCGCCTCGGTCACCGCCTGGATCACCGAGAAATCGCGGATGTCGTAAAGGATCGGCCAGCGATAGTCGAAATGGCGGGCGGCACGGATGCCGAAGTCGATCGTGTCGAGGAACAGGTTGCGCGCCTGCTCGTCACCCGCAAGCGCAAGGTTCGCGAGGTTGAGCATCGGGTGGTAGAGATACCAGCTGTCGACCGCATTGGCGTCCTTGTCCTTCCCCACATTGGGCAGGTAGCGCCGCAGCGTTTTCAGTTCCTTGTCGTGGAAATGCCCGATGCCGGCCATGATCTCGCGCACGAGCGGATGCCGCACCCCTTTCCACCGGCCATGGACATCCAGCGCCGAGGCGATCGCCAGTTGCACCATGACGTCGGGATACTCACTGGCGGTATAGGGATGGAAATAGACGTGGCCGTCGTGCTCGATCCGCGCCTCGGGGGCATGCATCAGATCGCGCACCGTGGCCTCGGCGCGCGCGGGCCAGGCACGGTAGGCGGGCTCGGGCGGCGTAAGCGAGGGATAGATCCCGCCGAGCATGTCGAGGAACTGCCAGGCGGAATCCGCTTCATCGCGCCTGGGATAGGCTCGCACCGAGAGGATGGTATCGTAGAGCGGCATCGGCGTGCCCGCAGGCAAGATGACGCCTCCGGCCTCCGCGTCGATCGGCGGTGAATACCCCAGCTCAGGGCAGTCCCAGCGCACCGCGTTTTGCGGCGTCGTGCCGGTTGCATTGAAGAACGCATTGAGCGCCGAAAAATTCTGGATGTAGAGGACCTTGCCGAACTCCGGCTCGCCGATGTCGAAATAGAGCAAACCGGTATTGAGCTTGCGCTGCTGCGCTTCGACCCTGATCGAGGCATGGTCGACCCTGCCCTGGGCATCGAACACCACGACATCGCGGTGCAGCCGCGGGATGCGCATGGCAGTATGGGGCGTGAACACATATCGGGCGTGAAGCTGCTCCAGCCCGAACGGCTCGCCCCCGATCGTCAGCACCGCCTTCCCTGCGTTGGACTGCCATTCCATCGCCGCGATGCCATCGTCGGCCGGCAGGACACGCGCGATGGCGTTGCTCCCGAAGACCGGAAAGCGCAGCGCCATGCCTCGACCCACACCGCGCCGCAGGATCACCCAGACCGCTTCGGCCGTGAACCGCAGCGTGAGGTCGATCCGCCCCACCTGCGCCTTCGCCAGATACGTACCCTGGCCCCCACGCAGCACATCCTGTGCGGCCAGCAGTTCCGGCGTCCCGATATCCTCGAACGTGTTCTGGGCCATGTCACCGTCACCTTTCATGTAACGGTAAAAAAGCGGGTTCCTCACTCCGCTCCCCAAATCCAGCCCATGTTTGCGGCTCGCCATGGCGTGCCCTGCTCTAGCGGCCGCCACGCTTGGCACCCAGGCGTTAGGACCTGAGCCAACCCATTCTTTATAGGCGGTTTTTGCTGCCATTTTGGTGGAAGAATTAAGGCGCGTTTAGCACTCTGGCTGCCAGACAGGCCGTCCCCCCAAGTCCTCCCGAGGACAATATCACCGGACCCTGCCGAATGGATCAATCCAGCACGATGCGAACCTGGTGCATCGTATTCGCCTACGCCGCCTTGTCCCTGACCACCTTCATCTATGCCGGCTTCACAATCCACCCTCGCCTCATGTATCCGGGCCTTGCGTCTTTATGTTTCGGCTGCCTGGCATCGGTGGTCCTTGCGATCCGCAGGCCGGACCATCCCCTCAGCCGTGCCTGCGGGGGCGTGTTGCAGCAGGCCTTGTGCGGCTGCGCAACCGTCTGGTTCGAGTGCGCGGCAGCCCGTACCGGATCAGCATACATCGATGGTAGCGCAATGGCGTTCGACCGCGCCATCGGCTACGATTGGCAGGCTTATGCGACGTTCGTCGCGGCCCATCCCGTCTTTCGCGAATTGCTCGGGCGGGCCTATTTCTCGTTCCTCCCCCAGCTGACGATCATCATCTTCATCCTTGGTCTGACACATGGCGCGAAGATGAACCGGTTCATCATTGCGAACGTGTTCGTGCTTACCCTGACTGTGGCAATATTTTCGATCGCCCCCGAGACGTCGCCGTCGATCCACGAAAAGATTGCGATTGGATCGGCGCAAGCAATGGGCCTACCCGGAATGTCTTGGGTCACAACGCTTCATGACCTTCGCTCGGGAAGCTTCCTGCAGCTCGATGCGACGGCCAGCATGGCGATCATCGGATTTCCCAGCTACCACTGTTCCGGTGCAATTCTCCTGTCGTGGGCGGCCCTGTCGCTGCGCCGCCTGCGCCTCGTCGTGCTTCCGCTCAACGCGGTCATGATCGCGTCGACTCCCTACTTTGGGGGGCATTACATCGCCGACCTCGCCATGGGCACGATCGTGGCCCTTTCCGGCATCTGGTTAAGCAAGCGGGTCTTGCCCGAGCCGGATGGCGCTGCGACGCCTATGCCCGTGACGGTACCGCAAAAGGCGTTCGCCTTGGCCAGACTTGCCAGCCTCCGCCCGATCCCGGGCGTGCTGGCGCGGCGCCAAACACGCGATGTCCCGGTGCCTTTGCAAACCCTTGCCACGAGTGACGCCTGATCATCCTGCGGAGCGAAGGAATGGGTGCACCATCGGGATGTTCGATGCTGCACCCGGATATTTGGGCAAATCCGAGGGTTGAGCAAGAACGACCCGACGGAGACCCGCATCCATGTCCGCCGCCTCGCCCGCCACTCCAGGCCATGCGCACGACGCCATCGGCGCATCCGATGGCGATCGCCGCCGTGCCACGCGCTCTCTCGAGGCGCTGAACTTCTTCATGGCCGATATGCAGGCCGGTATCGGCCCGTTTCTCGGCGTGTTCCTGCAACAGCGGGGCTGGCAGACCGGACCGATCGGCACGGTCATGACGGTCGGCGGGGTTGCCGGGATGGTCATGACCGCCCCCGCCGGGGCCTTCATCGATCACACGCAGAAAAAGCGCTGGGTGGTGGTGATCACCGGCATTTGCACCGTGCTGGCCTCGTTCCTCATCCTGTGGTCGCAATCGGGCCTCGTGGTCACCGCCAGCCAGATCGCCACCGCGATCGCCGGCGCCGCGATCGGCCCGGCGGTGGCGGGCATGACGCTTGGCGTGGTACGCCAGCGCGGCTTCAATGCGCAGAACGGGCGCAACCAGGCCTGGAACCATGCAGGCAATCTGGTGGGTGCGGGGCTGTCAGGATGGCTGGGCTGGCGCTTCGGCATGCCGGCGATCTTCTTCCTCGCCGCCGCGTTCGGTGTCCTGGCGATCGCCTCGGTGCTGTCCATTCCCGAACGTGCGATCGATCACCGCGCGGCACGCGGGCTGGAGGCAGACGACGCGCCCGACCATGGTGAGGGCGGCCAGGCCGAAGGCCTGCGCGAGTTGTTGCGCAATCGTCCGATGGGCGTGCTCGCCCTGGCGCTGGCGTTCTTTCACCTCGGTAACGGCGCCATGCTGCCGCTTTACGGGCTGGCTGTCGTGGGAGCCGGCAAGGGCGACGCGGCCATGTTTACCGCCACCACCGTGATGGTGGCGCAGGCCGTCATGATCCTCGCCAGCATCGCGGCGATGAAGCTGGTCTCGGCGCGCGGCTACTGGCTGGTACTGCTCATCTCGTTCGTCGCGCTGCCGCTGCGCGGATTGATCGCGGGCACCGTGATCGAGCACTGGGGCGTCTGGCCTGTCCAGGCGCTCGACGGGATCGGGGCCGGCCTGCAAAGCGTGGCGGTGCCGGGTCTGGTCGCCTGCCTGCTGCGCGGCACGGGCCGGGTCAACGTCGGACAAGGCGCGGTGATGACGGTGCAGGGCCTGGGCGCCAGCCTGTCGCCAGCCCTCGGCGGGTGGCTGGCGCAATTGCTCGGCTATCACGTGGCGTTCTTCGTGCTGGGCGGCTTCGCGATCGTCAGCGTCGGCCTGTGGGTGGGCTTCGCCGGCCTGCTGCGCCCCGCCTGCGCCGGCATGGACGGCCCGCGCGGATCGGCCGGCTGAACGGACGGACCGGGACGGAAGCGCGGAACCGCCGGGTTCCCCCATGGTTCTGGCGGGGCGCCTCCTCTTGCAGACCGGAACCACGATGCACGTCGACGACCACGACGCCCCGCTCGATTGCCTGATCATCGGCGCGGGCCCGGCAGGATTGACCGCCGCCATCTATCTTGCCCGTTTCCATTGCCAAGTGACGGTGATCGATGCCGGGCACAGCCGCGCCGGGCTCATCCCGCGCACACGCAACCACGCGGGATTTCCCGACGGGATCACCGGGCCGGATCTGCTCGACCGCATGCGCGCGCAAGCCATGCGCTATGATGCCGGGCTGCGGCTTGGCCGGGTCGACGGCTTGCGCCGACGCGAAGAGGACATGACCGGAAGCCTGTTCGAGGCGACCTGCGCCGATGGCAGCGTAGTCGCGGCGCGCACGGTCCTTCTGGCGACGGGCGTCGTCAATCACCGGCCGGCGGGCATGGACGATCGCGACCACGCGCGAGCGCTGGCGGCGGGGCAGTTGCGATATTGCCCGGTCTGCGACGGATTCGAAGTAACCGACCAGCGCATCGCAGTGCTGGGAACAGGCACCCGCGGTTTCAACGAGGCGATGTTCCTGCGCAGCTATTCGGCCGACATCACGCTGATCGCCCCGGAAGGGCCCCACCAGTTCGACCCGGACCAGCGCGCCACCCTGGCCGAAGCCGGGGTAGCGCTGACTGGACCCTGCCGCGGCGTGATGCCGGGCGATGGTGCGATCACCGTATTCCTCGAAGACGGGCCACATCGGTTCGACACGCTCTATCCCGCCTTGGGCTCCGACATCCGATCCGAGCTGGCCGGCGGCGTCGGCGCGCAACGCACCGACGAGGGCTGCCTTCTCGTCGACGATCACCAGCGGTGCGACGTGCCCGGCCTCTACGCCGCCGGCGACGTGGTGCTCGGGCTCGACCAGATCAGCCACGCCATGGGCGAAGGTGGCGTCGCGGCAACGACGATCCGCAACGACCTCGCCAAGGCCGCGCCGCGCTGGCGCTGAACGCCGCGGCCGGGTTCAGAAGAACGAGTTGCCCAGGTTCACCAGGTTATGGGCCAGGATCGGCACCACCAGCGACCCGGTCCGCTGGCGCAACCAGGCAAGCCCTGCCCCGATCGTGCCGGTGAGCGCGAAGACGAGCGGATCGAACGCCAGCGCGCCATCGGCAACGCGAAGGCCGTGGCCTGCCGCGAACAGGAACGTCACGGCCCACTCGGCCCAGCCGAACGGCGCATCGGCGCGCGCGCGGCTCGGCCCGAAGCCCTGCACCATGAGCGCGAGCAGGATGCCGCGCATGAAGAGCTCCTCGTCGATCCCGGGCATCGTCGCCTGATAGAGCAGCCGCTCGAGCGAGGTATCGGTCCCGTCATGAACCAGGGCCTCGGCACCCCAAGAAAGCGCGCAGATCGCAGCAACGACCAGCAAGGCCGGGCGCAGCGATCCAGGACGCTGGCGCCACGTCAGCCCGACCCCACGCGCAGAAAGCATCGGCAGCGCGGCGACGAGCGCCAGGGACGTGGCGATGGCCACGACCTTCCCGGCCCAGTTCCAGTTGAGGCCTGCGGTGAACGGGATCTGGTTCTGCAGGTCGCCGCTCAGCACCAGGGCCAGCCAGTAGACCGCGGTGCAGCCCAGCCCGATCATGATGGGCCGGAAGCGCACTCGCTGCATTGCCGGATTTGTCCTGGCCCCAGCCGGCGCGATGCCATGGCCACGCCAGACCTGCGCGATGGCAGCAATGGCCAGGACGACGGCAAAATGCAGCGCGATCGTCGCCGCAATATCCAGCATGGGTTCCCCTCCCCCGTATTTACCTCAGGGTTGATGGGTAAGGTTCCGGTGCCGGGGGCGTCAAGCCGCGGTCATGAAGCGGGCCCGCCATCAAAAACGTATCTACACGGAAGTGCTTATCATCGACGGTGATGATGGATACATGACGCCAAGGCCGCGCCGGGGCGGCCAGACGACGATGGCCCGGCAAGGATGCGCGATGCGGCTGGACCAGTTCGATCTCAATCTTTTCGTCGCCTTCGACATGCTGATGCGCGAGCGCAGCGTCACGCGGGCGGCGCAGCGCCTCAACATGACGCAGCCGGCGATGAGCGCGGCCCTCAAGCGGCTGCGCGAATCGCTGGGTGACGAGATCCTCGTGCAGCACGGCAAGAAGATGATCCCGACGGCGCGGGCAATGGAACTGGCACCGGCGATCGCATCGGCCATCGAGGACATGCGCAACCTGCTGGCCTCCTCGTCGGATTTCGATCCGGCCACGTCGCGCCGCCGCTTCCGCATCGCCGCCTCGGACTACATCGGCACGGTCCTGATCGCGCCGCTGATCGCCCGCCTCAACCGGGAAGCGCCGGGGATCGAGTTCGAGATCCGCCTGCCCGAAAGCGCCAGCGCCAAGGCGATGGAGGACGGCGGCCTCGACCTGATGATGACGCCGGAGCAGTATGTCTCGCCGCACCATCCGCGCGAGCTGCTGTTCACCGAGCGCCACGTTGTCATCGGCTGCGCCCGCAACGCTGTGTTCGAGCAAGCGTTGACGCCGGAAGCCTTTGCCGCGTGCGGGCATGTCGCGGTCGAGATCCAGAACCGCCAGACCTTCATCGAGGAAGTCCTGCGGCAAAGGGGCTATCAGCGGCGGATCGAGGTAGTGGCACCGTCGTTCCTGCAGGTGCCGTGGCTGCTGCGCGATACCGATCGCCTGGCGCTGATGCACGAGCGGCTGGCCAACCTGCTGGTCGGGCCCTTTGCGCTGCGTATCGCCGAATGCCCGATTGTGTTGCCGCCGATGAACGAGATGATGCAGTATCACTCCGCCCGCGCCAACGATCCGGGGCTGGGCTGGCTGCGGCAGCAGTTCAGGAACGCCGCGATGCGCTCGGGCCGGGACCTCGCCGACCCGGTGTCCTGACGCAGGCGGGGCCCCTTCGCCGATTCAGGCGTGGTCCGCCATGGCCCATGCCGGAAACGACGCCTCGGCCCGCGCCCGGCCGGCGCAGGTATCGCGCAGCGCCATGATGCGCATGCGCACCATCTCGAACCCGGCATCGGCCAGCCGGCGCGACTGCGCTTCGCCGTGAAGCATGTCTTGCTGCATCAGCCCCAGCGACAGGGTCATCACCAGGTCGGCGATCAGGGCGCGTTCGCCGGCGCAATCAGGCTCGAGCGCCGGGGTGGCGGGAACCAGCATCGACACGACGCGCAGGATCGCGTCGCGCACGCGGTGATGGATGGTCTCGAAGATCGCCGCGACCTTGGGATTGCGCGCCGATTCGGCGAGGATGTCGGTCATCAGGATGCTCGAGCAGTCGGGATCGGGATCGAGAAAACCGCGCAGCCAGGTCCAGGCTGCGGCCTCGTCGGCCACCGGATCGATGCCGAAGGCGGCGCAGGCATAGCCATCGCACGCGAGGTAATCGCTGGCATCGGCCTCGGCGATGGCGGCGATGATCGCCTCCTTCGAGGCAAAGTCGCGATAGAGCTGGCCCACGGCGACGCCCGAGGCTTTGGCGATCTGTGCCACGCCCGTTGCATGGAACCCATGTTCGATGAACAGCGCGCGGGCGGCTGCGACGATTCGTTCGCGCCGTTCGATAGCCTTACCGCCGAGGCCGTACGGCCCTTCTGCGTCAACCAGACCCATGACTTTACCGCTTCCTCTCCAAGTTCGCGCTTGACCGTGGCCCCTCCGGTACGTTAGCGGCGATGTGAGTGATCGTTCACTCTCATAGACCAATCGGCAGGATATTGCATGACATTTTTGCGGCAGCTAGCCCCGGCTCGGACTTTCGGCCCCGCGCGGTCCTCGCAACCTGTCCTGCCAGTGTCCGCGCTCGCGGCGCCGCTGGCCCTCGCCCTTGCCCTCTCGGCCTGCGGCGGCGGCCAGGAAACCAAAGCACCGCCGCCGCCGACGGTCTCGGTCCTTGCTGTGCGCGAGCAGCCGCTGTCGATCAGCACCGAACTGCCGGGCCGCACCGTCGCGTACGAGACCTCGGACGTCCGCCCGCAGGTCAACGGCCTGATCGAGGAACGCCTGTTCGCCGAAGGTGATACCGTCCGCGCCGGCCAGCCGCTCTATCGCATCGACGCCGCCCCCTATCGTGCGGCGGTTGCCAGCGCGCGGGCCGCACTGTCCAAGGCGCAGGCGACGATCGGTGCCAGCGAGGCGCTGGCCCGCCGCTATGGCGAGCTGGTCAAGATCAACGCGATCGCCCGCCAGGACTACGACAACGCGATCAGCAGCGCCGGGCAGGCGCGCGCCGACATCGCCGCGCAGCGTGCCGCGCTGCAAGCCGCGCAGATCGACCTTGCGCGCACCGTGATCCGCGCGCCGATCTCGGGCCGCATCGGCCGCTCGCTGACGACCACCGGCGGGCTCGTTGCCGCCGGCCAGACGACCGCGCTTACGACGATCCAGCGGATCGACCCGGTCTATGTCGACATTCCGCAGTCCAGCGCCGACGTGCTCAAGCTGCGCCAGCAGATCGCCGCCGGCCAGCTGACCCGCGATGGCAAGGCCCGCGTCCAGCTGATCCTCGAAGACGGCAGCACCTACAAGCTCGAGGGCACGCTGCTGTTCACCGACGTGACCGTCGACCAGACCACCGGATCGCAGGTCCTTCGCGCCGTGTTTCCCAACCCGGACGGCCTTCTCCTCCCGGGCATGTTCGTGCGCGCCAAGCTGGTCCAGGGCACCGTCCAGAACGCGATCCTCGTGCCCCAGCAGGCCGTCAGCCGCGACGAGCGTGGCGATCCCGTGGTCATGGTCATCGGCGCCGACAAGAAGGTGGCGCCGCGCCCGGTCAAGACCAGCGGCACGTCCGGTGCCAACTGGATCGTCACCAGCGGACTGCGCAATGGCGACCGCGTCATCGTCGAGGGCGGCATGATGCTCCAGCCCGGCATGCCGGTCACCGCGCAGCCGTGGAACCCGAACGCGCCTGCCGCAGCCGCACCTGCCGCGGCGCCCGGCGCGAAAGCGAAGTAACTCGCCATGGCCCGCTTTTTCATCGACAGACCCATCTTTGCATGGGTCATCGCCATCGTTCTCATGCTGGCCGGTGCGCTCGCCATCCGCAGCCTGCCGATCTCGCAGTTCCCGGCGATCGCGCCGCCTGCCGTCTCAATCATCGCGACGTATCCGGGCGCCGATGCCGAGACGCTGGAGAAGACCGTCACCCAGGTGATCGAGCAGCAGATGAAGGGGCTGGATCACCTCCGCTACTTCTCCTCCTCGTCCTCCGCAGCAGGCACGGTCTCGATCACCCTCACCTTCGAGCAGGGCACGAACCCTGACATCGCGCAGGTGCAGGTGCAGAACAAGCTGCAGGCGGCGACGCCGCTCCTGCCGCAGGAGGTCCAGCAGCAGGGCGTCCAGGTCGCCAAGGCGACACAGAACTTCCTCGTCGTGATCGGGCTCTATTCCGACAACGCCTCGCATTCGGGTGCGGACCTGTCGGACTACATCGTGTCCAAGCTGCAGGACCCGCTGTCGCGCGTGAACGGCGTCGGCGATACCGAGCTGTTCGGCGCGCAATACGCCATGCGGATCTGGATCGACCCGCTCAAGCTCAACCAATATGCCCTGACGATCGACGACATCACGGCGGCCATCACCGCCCAGAATGCGCAGGTCTCAGCCGGCCAGATCGGCGGCCTGCCCTCGACCGCCGAGCAGATGCTCAACGCCACCGTTTCGGTCCGCTCGCGGCTGACCACGCCCGAGGAATTCGGCGCCATCCGCCTCAAGTCGGCCGGCGACGGCGCGGTCGTGCGCCTGCGCGACGTGGCGCGCGTCGCGATCGGCTCGGAAAGCTACGGCTTCGATTCCAAGTGGAACGGCAAGCCCGCGGCGGGCCTGGCGATCAAGCTGGCGCCGGGCGCCAACGCGCTCGCGACGGTCGACCTCGTCAAGGCGCGCGTGGCCGAACTGTCCAAGCAGTTCCCGTCGGACATCAAGGTCATCTACCCCTACGACTCGACACCGTTCGTCAAGCTGTCGGTCGAGCAGGTGGTCCACACCCTGATCGAGGCGGTCGTACTCGTCTTCCTCGTGATGTTCCTGTTCCTGCAGAACTGGCGCGCCACGCTGATCCCGACGATCGCCGTGCCGGTGGTCCTGCTCGGCACGTTCGCGGTCATGGCCATCGCCGACTTCTCGATCAACACGCTGACGCTGTTCGGCATGGTCCTGGCCATCGGCCTGCTCGTCGACGACGCGATCGTCGTGGTCGAGAACGTCGAGCGCCTGATCGTGACCGAGCATCTCAGCCCGATCGACGCCGCGCGCAAGTCGATGAACGAGATCTCGGGCGCGCTGATCGGCATCGCCATGGTGCTGGCCGCGGTGTTCCTGCCGATGGCCTTCTTCGGCGGTTCCACCGGCGTCATCTACCGCCAGTTCTCGATCACGATCGTCTCGGCCATGGTGCTCTCGGTGCTGGTCGCGCTGGTGCTGACGCCTGCACTCTGCGCCACCATCCTCAAGCCCCACAAGCCGCAGGACAAGGAGAGCAACGGCCCGCTCGCGCGCTTCTTCCGCTGGTTCAACCGCACGTTCGACCAGGGCCAGGCACGCTACGACCGTGCGGTGCGCGGCACGATGCGCCACTGGAAGCGCTCGATGGTGATCTATGCGCTGATCGTGGGCGGCATGGTCCTGCTGTTCTGGCGCCTGCCCGGCGGCTTCCTCCCCGACGAAGACCAGGGCGCGATCATCGCGCTGGTCCAGGGGCCGGCCGGCTCGACCAGCGCGCGCACCGAACGCGGCCTGACGACGATCCGCGATCACTTCCTCAAGAACGAAAGCGCCAACATCGAGGGCGTGTTCACCGTCAACGGCTTCAGCTTTGCCGGCTCGGGCCAGAACAGCGGCCTGGCCTTCATCCCACTCAAGCCGTGGGCGGATCGTGCGGGCGCCGCCAACAAGGCGCAGGCGATCGCCGGACGCGGCATGGGCACGTTCGCGGCCTATCGCGACGGGCTGATCTTCGCGGTCACGCCGCCGGCCGTGCAGGAACTGGGCAATGCGACGGGCTTCGACCTGCAACTCGTCGACCGCGCCGGCCTTGGCCACGAGGCGCTGGTCAAGACGCGCAACATGATGCTGGGCATGGCGATGCAGGACAAGCGCCTCGTCGGGGTGCGTCCCAACTCGCTCGACGATGCCCCGCAGCTCAAGGTCGACATCGACCAGGATCGCGCCGGCGCGCTCGGCCTCGATCTCGCGACCGTCAACCGCACGATCTCCACCGCCTGGGGCGGCTCCTACGTCAACGACTTCATCGACCGTGGCCGCGTCAAGCGCGTGTTCCTCCAGGCCGATGCCCCGTTCCGCATGGCACCCGAAGACCTGTCCAAGCTCTTCGTGCGCTCGTCCACCGGCACGATGGCGCCCTTCACCGCCTTCTCGACCATCGACTGGAAGCTCGGCCCCTCGGCGCTGACCCGCTACAACGGCCAGCCGGCGATGGAACTGCTCGGCGCGCCCGCCCCCGGCGTGTCGACCGGTGAGGCGATGGCCGCGATGGAGGCGATCCACGCCAAGCTGCCGCCGGGAACCGCGCTCGAATGGACCGGCCTGTCGTATGAAGAACGCCTTTCCGGCGGGCAGGCCCCGGCGCTCTACGGGCTGTCGCTGCTGATCGTGTTCCTGTGCCTCGCGGCACTGTACGAAAGCTGGTCGGTGCCGCTGTCGGTGCTGCTGGTCGTGCCGCTCGGCGTCGTGGGGGCAGTGCTGGCCGCCACGCTCACCGGCCTCAACAACGACATCTACCTGCAGGTCGGCCTCATCACCACGATCGGCGTCTCGGCCAAGAACGCGATCCTCATCGTCGAGTTTGCCGAGGAGCGGATGCGCGACGGCATGGGTGCCTTCGATGCGGCGCTTGAGGCCGCACGACTGCGCCTGCGCCCGATCCTGATGACCAGCTTTGCCTTCGTCTTCGGGGTCATGCCGCTCGCGGTCGCCTCGGGTGCGGGTGCCGGTGGCCAGAACGCGATCGGCCGCGCCGTGGTCGGCGGCATGCTCTCGGCGACGGTCTTGGCGATCTTCCTGGTGCCGATGTTCTTCATCGTCGTCTACGACCTGTTCCATCGCCGCAAGCGCAAGCAGGCTGCCGCCGTGCATCCCTCTGCCCCCGACGACACCAACGGCGCGCCCGCGCGCGAGGGAGCATGACTTCCGTGACCACAGCCATCCGCCTTTCGCTGCTCACCCCGGCCCTGCTGCTCGCAGGATGCAACATGGCCCCGCGCTATGTTCGCCCTGCGCCCGCAGTGCCCCCCGCCCTTCCGCAGGGCGAGGGCGTCTATCCCGCCGCCCCCGTCGCCGCGACCGAAGACCTCGCCCGCATCGGCTGGCGCGACTTCTTCCAGGACGAGCGCCTGCGCCAGGTCATCGAACTGGGGTTGGCCAACAACCAGGACTTGCGCCTTGCGGCGGCCAACGTGCTCCAGGCGCGGGCGCAATACCGCGTGCAGCGCGCCGACCAGTTGCCCTCGGTCAGTGCCACCGGCGCGGGCACCTACACCAATACCGCCTCGTTCGCCGCGAGCGCCGGCGGCGCGGGTAGCGCGGGTGGCGGCGGGCCGACCGACATCCAGTATTTCACCGCTGGCGTCGGTCTCTCGGCCTTCGAGATCGACCTGTTCGGCCGGGTGCGCAACTTGTCCAAGGCCGCGCTCGAGCAATACCTCGCCACCGAGGAAGGCCGCCGGGCAACGCGCGTCAGCCTGATCGGCGAGATCGCCAACGCCTGGCTCACGCTGGCCGCCGATCGCGACCAGCTCGCCACCGCAGAGGCGACGTTCAAAGCCTTCGAACAGTCGCTCGAGCTGACCCGCGCGCAGTTCCGCATCGGCGTGACGTCCGCGCTCGAGATGCAGCAGGCCGAGAGCAGCTATCAGTCGGCTCGTAACGACATCGCCGTGGCAAAGACCCAGATCGCGCAGGATCTCAACGCGCTGCAACTGCTGACCGGCGCCCCCGTGCCCGCCGCGCTGCAGCCCGATAGCCTCGGCAAGACCGCGCCGACGCGCGATGCCATGCCCGGCGACCTCTCGTCCGAGGTCCTGCTGCGCCGCCCCGACCTGCTTCAGGCCGAACATCAGCTGATCGCGCAGAACGCCAATATCGGCGCGGCGCGCGCGGCGTTCTTCCCGCGTATCTCGCTGACGGCCTCGATCGGCACGATCAGCGCGACGCTCGGCAACCTCTTTTCATCGGGCAGCGGCACCTACAGCGTCGGGCCATCCGCCAGCGTCCCGCTGTTCGACTTCGGGCGCAACAAGGCGAACCTGGATTACGCCAAGGCATCGCGCGATGCCGCGGTGGCGACATACCAGAAGGCGATCCAGACCGCGTTTCGCGAAGTGTCCGACGCGCTGGCCCAGCGCGGGACGATCGACGAGCAGCTGGCGGCACAGACCGCCCGCGTCGCCGCGGCCCAGCAGGCGGCGTACCTGTCGAACGCCCGCTATCGCGCCGGCGTCGAATCCTTCCTCACCGCACTGGATACGCAGCGCACCGCCTATGCCGCCGAGCAGCAGCTGATTGGCACCCGGCTGGCCCGCAGCAGCAACCTGGTGACGCTCTACCGCACGCTGGGAGGCGGCCTCATCGATTGATCTTGCCAAACGTCGTTGGCGGCATAGTATGCTATGCAAACGATATTGGTGAGAGGTCTTCGAACATGGACAGCTGTAACAGCGAATCGCGGCTCGGCCTGGACGGCGCGGATGCGGGCGAGGAAAGCCTGATCATCCTCGAATCGCTGCTGTGCCTGATGCGCGAGAAGAACCTCCTGTCGCGCAGCGACATCGAGCTTCTTTGCGAAAAGGTGGAACGCCGCGCCACGGGCACGAGCATCAACCCCCTGCCCTGCCGCAACGACAGCGCGGCCGAGGCTTCGGGCTACCTGCGCCGCCTGTCGGCCTATCTCGGCCAGCGCTATGGCGGGAAGCACCTGCGCCGCGCCATGTGATCCGGCCCGCCGGCCCCTTCCTGTGTGAAAGGGGCCGGATCAGGTCTTACTTGCCGGCGTAGCGGTCGGTCGCGCGGATCAGTCGATCGAGAATGCCGGGCTCCGAAAAGGCATGGCCCGCCCCCTCGACGAGGTGGAAGTCGGCCTCAGGCCAGGCCTCGTGCAGCGCCCAGGCATAGTGCGCCGGACACGGCATGTCATAGCGGCCGTGCACGATCGTCGCCGGGATATGGCGCAAACGGTCGACGCCCGCGAGCAGCTGGCCGGGCTCCAGCCAGCAATCATGCACGAAGTAATGCGTCTCCAGCCGCGCGAAGGCCAAGGCGAAGTGGCCATCGTCGTGCTGCGCGGTGTGCGCGGGATCTGGCAGCAGGGTGATCGTCTCGCCCTCCCAGATCGACCAGGCCCGCGCGGCCTCGATCTGCTCTTCCCTGGCTCCAGTGGTCAGCCGCCGGTGATAGGCGCGCAGCATGTCGCCCCGCTCCGCCTCGGGAATCGGCGCGACGAACCGGGCGTACTTGTCGGGGAACATCTGCGACACGCCGAACTGGTAGAACCAGGCCAGTTCCGCCGGTGAACAGAGGTAGATCCCGCGCAACACCAGCTCGCTGACCGCCTCGGGATGGCGCTGGGCATAAGCGAGCGAGAGCGTCGAGCCCCACGATCCGCCGAACACCAGCCATTGATCGACACCGGCCAGCGCGCGCAGCCGCTCGATGTCCGCCACGAGGTGCCAGGGGGTGTTGTTCTCCAGCCCGGCATGCGGGGTCGAGCGACCACAGCCGCGCTGGTCGAACAGCAGCACGTCGTAGCGCGCCGGGTCGAACAGTTGCCGATGCGCTGGCCCGATGCCGCCGCCTGGCCCGCCATGCAGGAACACGGCCGGCTTGGCGCCGGGCGTCCCGCAGCGCTCGTAATAGATGACATGGCCCTCGCCGGTATCGAGCATGCCGGTTTCATAGGGTTCGATCGGGGGATAGAGCGTGCGATGCATGGCTATAGTGTGCGCCATCGCCGCGTCCTTGGAAAGAGCGCGTCAGGCCTTGGCCACCGCCTGTCCGTCGACCCCCTCGATTTTCTCCAGCCGTTCGGAATAGCGATCGACCAGTTGCGCGGCGTGGGGGCGCAGCAGGACGGTGAAGCGGACCAGTTCCTCCATCACGTCGACGATGCGGTCATAGTAGGCCGAGGGCTTCATCCGCCCCGCCTCGTCGAATTCGGCATAGGCCTTGGCGACGCTGGACTGATTGGGGATGGTGAACATACGCATCCACCGCCCCAGCACGCGCAGCGTGTTGATCGAATTGAACGACTGCGACCCGGCGCTGACCTGCATGACCGCCAGAGTCCGGCCCTGCGTCGGGCGCAGGCCCTTGTACGCGAGCGGCAGGTGATCGACCTGCATCTTCATGATCCCGGTTATCTGGCCATGCCGCTCGGGGCTGCACCAGACCTGGCCTTCGGACCACAGCGCATGTTCGCGCAAGGCATGGACCGCCGGGTGGTCGTCCCCTGCGACCTGGTCGGGCAACGGCAGGTCCGCAGGGTCGAAGATGCGCGTCTCGCAGCCAAAAAAGCGTAGCAGACGCGCCGCTTCCTCGACCACGAGCCGCGAATAGGACCGCTCGCGCAGGCTGCCATAGAGCAGCAGGATGCGCGGCGCGGGATCGAGCGGCCCCAGCCCCAGGGCCGGGCTGCGATAGGCGACGTCGGGCCGCAGCGCCGGCAAATGATCCGGGTCGGCAAGGACGCGGAGCCGGTCGGGCGTCACCGCGCTCATCCGATGCGCTGCCCGGCGGCGTCGATCACCACCTCACCGTCTTCCTTGGTGAAGGCGCCCTGCTGCGGCTGCGGGAGGAGGTCGAGCACCGCCTCCGACGGCCGACACAGCTTCACGCCAAGCGGTGAGACGACGAGCGGCCGGTTAATCAGGGCCGGATGCGCCATCATCGCATCGAGCAGCGCATCATCGGCCAGGCTCTCGTCCGCAAGGCCCAGTTCCTCGAACAGCGTGCCTTTCGCCCGCAACAGGTCGCGTGGCCGCATGCCTGCCCGGGCCAGCAGCCCTTCGAGCATGGCGCGCGACGGCGGCGTCTTGAGATATTCGATGACATGCGGCTCGATTCCGGCATTGCGGATCATCGCCAGCGTGTTGCGCGAGGTGCCGCAGGCAGGGTTGTGATAGATGATGATGTCGGGGGTCATGAGGCAAACTCCTCGTTGGAATCGGAAGGCGGGAACAGCAGCCGCGCCGCAAGCACGGCCGCCATGGCGCCGGCAAGTTGGGCGGCGATGAAGCCGGGCACGTAGCGCGGGGCGATCCCCGCAAAGGTGTTCGAGAAGGCCCGCGCGATGGTGATCGCGGGGTTGGCGAAACTGGTCGACGATGTGAACCAGTATGCACCGGTTATATAAAGCGCGACGGTCGCAGGCACGGCCGAAGGCCGATGGCGCAAGGTGCCGAGGATCGTCAGGACCAGACCGAACGTGGCGACGAATTCGCCCGCCCATTGGCCGCCGCCAGCGCGAACCCGGGTCGAGACCTGTAGAAGGTCCTGGCCGAACATGAGGTGGGCGACCCACACCCCGGCGATGCCACCGGCAAGCTGGGCTGCGACGTGCCACAGCGCGGCCCGCGTCCCGATCACCCGCAGCGCGCGAAACACCAAGGTGACCGCCGGGTTGAAAAGTGCGCCCGACACCGGGGCGAATAGCGTGACGAGGACATAGAGCATGGCGCCGGTCGACAGGGTGTTGCCCAGCAGCGCCACGGCCCGGTTCCCGCCCGCGAGTGTCTCGGCCATGATCCCCGAGCCGATGACCGTGGCGAACAACATCAGGCTGCCCAACGCTTCGGCGGCGATGGCGCGCACCAAGGTATGCCGCGCTTGCGTGCTGCCAGTCACGCGACCGATCCGCCCGCGCAGCCCGGCCGATCGTCATCGTCCGCCTCGACGCAAACAGGCGGGGTCATGCACGGCACGCCGCCACAGCAGTTCTCGGTCAGATAGCCCATCACCCCGGCCATCGCCGGATAATCGGCAAAGTAGCGGATAGACCGGCCCTGCCGGTTCTGCCGGACGAGCCCGGCATGGGCCAATGTGGCGAGGTGGAAGCTCATAGAAGACGGCGCCACACCAAGATCGCCGGCAATTGCCCCGGCCGCCATGCCGTTCGCACCGGCCTGGATGAGGAGCCGATACGCGGCCAAGCGATGTTCCTGCGCGAGCGCGCCAAGCGCGCGTACGACCTGCGATGCGTCCAATACCAGCTCCATGATTCGATAATTATCGAAATATCGAATTTTTAGCCTCTGTCAATCTGGCGGCTTGATTGTCAATTGCATGAAACGCAATTGCAATGCCGGCGTTCGCATTTGCAAATTGACGATTCGAACGGCATTTAGGACGGGCCTTTCAGGCATCCTCTCCCAAACTTTCCGGGGCCGGTCGCAAGATCGGCCCTTTTTTTGTGCGCGCCTTATGCGTCCGAAGACCGTCAACGAAAAAGGGGCGATGCCGCGGCACCGCCCCTTTTCACTCTGCTTTCCCTATACGGCACTTGCGCGCCGCGCACATCACAGCAGGCGGGCAATCCAATAGAACAGCGCACCCACCGCCGCCGAGGCGGGGATCGTGATCAGCCAGGCGACGCAGACACGCTGCGCGACGCTCCAGCGCACGGCCGAGGCGCGGCGTGCGGCGCCGACGCCGACCACGCAACCGGTGATGGTGTGCGTGGTCGAAACCGGGATGCCGAAAGCGCTGGCAGCGAACAGCATGACCGAACCGCCCGCCGAGGCGCAGAAGCCCTGGTGGTGCGACAGCTTGGTGATGCGGCTGCCCATCGTCTCGATGATCTTCCACCCGCCCGACAGCGTGCCGAGGCCCATGGCGATGTAGCACGACAGCACGACCCAGCCGGGGACGTGGAACGTGCCGCCGAGCATGCCCTGCGAATAGAGCAGCACGGCGATGATCCCCATGGTCTTCTGCGCGTCGTTGGCGCCGTGGCCAATCGAATAGGCGGCGGCCGACACGAGGTGCAGCTTCTTGAACACGCCTTCCGCGCTCTTGGCCGAAGTGCGCGAGAAGGCCCACGAGCTCAGCAGCATGAACAGCATCGAGATCACGAGACCGATGACCGGTGACAGCACGATGGCCGAGGTGGTCGAGGTCACGCCCTTCCACACGATCGCGCCGGTGCCGGCATGGGCCGTGCCTGCGCCGAGCAGCCCGCCGATCAGCGCGTGGCTCGACGAGGACGGGATGCCACGCCACCAGGTGATGACGTTCCAGGTCATCGCGCCGACGAGTGCACCGAAGATCACGTGCGGGGTGATGACGTCCTTGTCGACGATCCCCTTGCCCACCGTCTCGGCGACCTTGAGGCCGAAGGTGAAATAGGCCGCGAAGTTGAAGAAGGCGGCGAACAGCACGGCCTGGACCGGGCTGAGCAGGCGCGTGGTCACCACCGTGGCGATGGAATTCGCCGCGTCGTGGAGACCGTTGATGAAGTCGAAAGCCAGCGCCATGATCACCAGAGCGATGATGAACGGCAGGGCTACGGCCACGTGGTTCATGGAACCTGCTCCTCAGGCGTGGTCGATGACCAGGCCGTCGATTTCGTTGGCGACGTCCTCGAACCGATCGACGACGCGTTCGAGATGGCTGTAGATCTCGCGCTCCACCACGAAACGCAGCGGCGAGCTTTCGCCGTGCGTCTTGAAGGTGCGGGCCAGGCCGGCATCGTGCACGTCGTCGGCCTTGCCTTCGAGCCGGACGAGGCGTTCGGTCAACTCGTGCAGGCGGCCGGCATTGGCGTGGATCGAGCGCAGCAGCGGCAGGGCCTCGGCGACGAGGCGCGCGCAGTCGACGATGATCGCCGCCATGTCGCGCATTTCCTGCTCGAGCTCGGTCACCTCGTAGAGCGAGATGACGCGCGCGGTCTGGTGCATCTGGTCAATGGCATCGTCCATTGCGGTGATCAGCGAAGTGATCGCGCCGCGATCGAACGGCGTCAGGAACGTGCGGCGCACCGTGACCAGCACCTCGCGGGTGATGTCGTCCGCGTCATGCTCGCGATCCGAAACCTCGCGGATGTGCTCGGCCATTGTGGGACCGCCTTCGAGAAGGCGCGACAGGGCCGTGCTGCCGGCGATGAGCGTCTGGCCGTGCGCTTCGAACAGTTCGAAGAAGTTGCCCTGACGCGGCAGCAGATTCTGGAACCAGTGGAACATGCCCAATCTCTCTTTCACGGTGCCCACGTGGCGGGCAAACGGTGTGGTGGTCGAACGGCTGCGGAAATCCGAAGCCTGGAAACTGCGAATCAGAGCCTGGAGATCAGGCTCGGCCACTGCCTCGGCGGCAGCGGCAAGAGAAAACCATCGACGCGTACGCTGGCCCGCCTCGGGCCAATCGCTGTGCTCCTCGGTGACGGCCAGCGGGTAGACCCGGACCTGGGCCATCGCCTCGCCGCCGGTGCGCAGCGTCTTGCAGTACTCGTATGACCCCAGCGAGGCAGGACAGATCGCGCCGGTGACGCCGGCCTCCTCTGCCGCTTCGCGCGCGGCCGCGACGTGCGGCTGCTCGGTCTTGCGGCGATTACCCTTCGGAATCACCCAGCGCCCGGTACGGCGCGAGGTGACCAGCAGGACTTCGACCGGCCCGTTACGGCCTTCGCCCGTGGCGCGGTACGGCAAGGCGGCAATCTGTCGAACGGGACCAACTCCATCTACACTGT